>NZ_JBFPKI010000001.1:0-1277851 GCF_040948675.1 Paraburkholderia sp. BR14312 | reverse complement strand
TTCGACTTGCATGTGTAAGGCATGCCGCCAGCGTTCAATCTGAGCCAGGATCAAACTCTTCAGTTCAATACCTGTTACTGTTTTCGGTCTCTCTCGAGACCGGTCGCTCACTCAAAGCTGACAGGTTCTGAATAAATTCAAAAACCTGACTTACTTTAGTGTGAGACTCTTGATACTTTTGCTGCTCCCGGCTTCATTCCGAAGAACAAGACCAGGTCGCCACCGCATCAAGCGCCCACACTTATCGGCTGTAAATTTTTAAAGAGCAATTCGTCTTAATCGCTTCGTTTTCGTTCGCAGCGATCAGCGAAGGAGGCGAATTATGCGGGTCATTCCGGATATCGTCAAGCGACTTTCGAATATTTATTTTTGGGGTCCGCTACGCCAATTTTCGACAGCTACCGGTACCCACACGTGACAGGTCGCCCCTTCTGTCACCAAATCGGGAACGGCAGCTGCACGTCACAGCACAATCGAATTCGAGCGCAGTGATGTCGCTGTCGAACAAGCGCCGACGGTCTCGACGACGCCTTCGGGAAGCGGCTGGGGCAACCCGACACAAAACCCTTGCGCGTAGTCGATGCCAATCCCGCTGAGGCGACCGATGATCGCCTCGCTTTCCACAAATTCAGCGATGGTCGCCTTGCCGGCGGCATGGGCCACCTGGTGAATGGACTGGACGATCGTCCGATCGAGGTCGCTGCTGGCAATCCCGCGCACGAAGCTGCCGTCGATCTTCAGGTAGTCCACGGGCAGGCGCTTGAGGTAAGTGAACGAGGACATGCCCGAGCCGAAATCGTCGAGGGCGAATCGGCAGCCGAGTGCTCGCAGGCTCTCCATGAGCGTAATCGCTTTCGAGAGATTGGTGATCACGGCCGTTTCCGTGATCTCGAAGCAGACGCTTTCGAAACTGATTGCGCAACGCTGCTGCTGCTGCACGATGTACGCGAATAAGTCCTCGTCGCCGAGCGACGCGCCGGAGAGGTTGATCGACCAGACGTTTGCGGCGAGATGGCCCGCCGCAATGGCTTCGAAAGCACGGCCGATCACCCATCGATCGACGAGCGGCATCAAGTTGAAGCGCTCGGCGGCGCCAATGAAGTACGCGGGAGGAATCACTTCACCCGATTCGTCGACCATGCGCAGCAGCAACTCGACATGCACTTCTTCGCCGGGACCGCCCTCCTTGAGCGACTTGATCTGTTGCGCGTAGAGGCGGAAGCGGTCGTGCTCGAGCGCGGCCTTCACGCGGGCCACCCACTCCATCTGCGTATGGGTGGTCGACTGGAGCTGATCTTCGAGGCAATACTGGTGCACGCGGTTGCGGCCTTTTTCCTTGGCCATATAACAGGCGACGTCTGCCGCCTTCATGATGTCCCACGTCGAGATTTGCGCGGCGTCCACCTCCACCACACCGATGCTCACGCCGGTCGTCAGCAAACGCTGGTCCCAGGGTAGCCGGATGACCGTCACGGCCTCCCGCAGATCCTCCGCGACCCGCAGGGCGTCGTCGATGCAGCACTCCGGCAGCACGACGCCGAATTCATCGCCGCCGAGGCGGGCGAGGATATGGGCAGCGCGCAGCTGCTCTTTCAGGGCACCACCCACACTGCGGATCAATTCGTCGCCGGCCGCGTGGCCGCACGTATCGTTGACGACCTTGAACTGATCGAGGTCGAGGAACATCACCGCATGCGGGCGTGTCCCGGCCTTCTCGAGCAAGCTCGAAAGCCGGCGCTCGAATTCGCGGCGGTTCAGCAAACCCGTCAGATGATCGTGCGTAGCCTGATATTCGAGTTCGGCGGCATGCTTGCGCTCCGTGCTCGCGTCTCGAAGCACCATCACCGTGCCCAGCATTTCCTCTTCGTCATCGCGGATCGTCGCCACAGAGCAGGCCACGGGCAGGAGCGAGCCATCCGGGCGCGTCACAGAGAGTCTGCGTTGCGCGTCGTCATCGGCCGTTGCAGCACGGTTGTGCAGACATTGCGCAGTGACGATATTGCCGGACCGCTCGTCGTAGAGATCACAGACGTCGAACAACGGCCTCAGGTAGATATCGCGCGAGGCACGCCCGAGCATGCGCTCGGCGGCGGCGTTGCAATAGGTCACGCTCGCCTGGTTGTCCATGCGGATCACACCGTCGTCGATCGAAGCGAGCGTGGCTTCGGTGAGGCTCTTTTCCTTCGCGGCGGCCGCTTCTGCGCGCTTCAACCCGGAGATATCGAAGAGGCAACCGACGATGCGCGTCGCCCGGCCGCTCTCGTCGCGTATGGCCTTGCCGCGTCCCCGGCACCACAGATATCGACCATCGGCCATTCGCAGCCTGTACTCGACGTCGTAGAGGCTGTCATGCTTCAGATGGTTGATGATGGTCTCGCGCAAACGGAGCAGATCCGCAGGATGCACGAGCGCATTGAACGCGCGGGTGTCCATGGGGAGGTCGCCGTCGCCATACCCGAGTTGCTGATACAGATAGCGAGAATAGTAGGCACGGTCGTTGACCAGGTCCCAGTCCCATAGCCCAGCGTTGATGCCTTCGAACCCGAGGCTGAGACGCTCCTCGCTCAAACGCAAACGAGCGGCGAGTCGCTGGGAGAAGCGCAGCATCGATAGCACAACGCTGCACGCGAGTGCCGCGACGAGCCACGCTATCGCAGCACGGGACTGCTGAGCGAACACGGCCGCCGCAACGGCACTCATCCACATGGGGACGAGCACCACAACGATTCGACCGCGGCGGTTGCCTTCGGTAAGCCAGCTCACTGCGCGTGTGATCAGTCTCATGGCTGATTTAGTATTCTTTTTGGTTCAGCTTCCATGCGTCGCGTGCGCGCGGCACTACGAGACAGAGTCACAGTAAAGCGTGACGGCGTGTATCTGGAAAACGCGCAAACGGAGGAAGGCCCACGGACGGGTGGGTAAGTCTACCTGCTTTCCCTATTCAGATTGAATGGGGATTACCCGCGGAAGTCATTCATGTTCGCGAGAGTATGCATTTACGTTCTCGCGTGTGCGAATGATAGATACGGAAAGACTTGCGAATTCGATTTTGTACCGGCTCGCAAACGTTCGCGAGCCGGCCGTTTTCAGGAATTGAACACAGAGGCCGCCAACGCAGCCTCTGTGCGTCCTCTCGCTTACCGGCTCTGCAGGCGGATATCGCGCGACGAAGCCCCCACATACACCGCGCCGCCGGCAACATAAGCCCAGTCGCTATGCGTCGTGTCCCAAACGCTCTGTGCACGTTCGGTGATCGTCACGCGCACCGGCTGCGACTGACCCGGCTTCAGGAACACCTTCTGGAAACCAACCAGACGACGCGGCGGCTCGCCGGCATAACTCACGCCCAGATAGACCTGTGCCGTTTCCGCACCCGCTACGCGGCCATCGTTGCGCACCGTGAACGACGCTGTGAGCGTATGCCCCGGGCCCTGCTTCACCGTCAGCCCCGAATAGCTGAAGTGCGTATACGAAAGGCCATAGCCGAACTCGTAAAGCGGCGTGATGTTGTTCGCGTCATACCAGCGATAGCCCATGTCCAGTTTTTCGGAGTACACGGGATCGGTCGCGAAGGCGCCGTTCGTCCCCCACGTCGGCGTGTCCTGATCGTGCACCGGGAACGTGACCGGCAGCTTGCCCGAAGGGTTCACCTGTCCGAACAGCACGTTCGCGATCGCCTTGCCGCCGCCCTCGCCCGGATACCATGCCTCGACGATTGCCGAGACCTGGTCCTTCCACGGCATCAGTACCGGATTGCCGCTCTCGATGATCACGATCGTGCGCGGGTTGGCCTTCGCAACGGCCTCGACGAGCTGATCCTGATTCGACGGGTTCGCGAGACTCAGGCTTTGCAGATCGCCGAAGTCCTCACCCGCAGGCTGCGCCACGACGACGATCGCGACATCGGACTGGCTGGCGAGCGTCGCGGCCTGGGTGATCTCCTGCTGCGTATAGGCGCGGAACGGCTGCGTCTGGTCGGTGTTGCCCGCGAAGCTCACCTGCGCCGAAGGCGCGAGCTGCTGGATCGCCTGGGTGATAGGCGTATTGAGCTTGAGCCACGGGTTGGTCCACCAGCCGCAGCCCGTGGACGAAGCGAACGTGAGCCCGCCGCAGCCCGAGAAGTTGCCCGTGACCGGATCGCGCGTATTGCCCGAGCCGCCGCCGCTCAGCACGGCCGTATCGGCGTGAGCGCCGATCACCGCGATCTTGTGCAGGCTCGGGGCCGAAAGCGGCAGCTGGCTGTTGTCATTCTTCAGGAGAACGATGGATTGTTCTTCCGCAGCCTGCGTGAACGCGTTGTACTTCGCGAAGTCGATCGTGGCACCGCCCTGCGCCGGATGGTCCAGCACGCCCGTGCTGATCATCACATAGAGCTTGCGCCGCACCATGTCGTCCAGACGGTCCTGCGACACGGCCTTCGAAGCGATCGCCTGTTTGACCAGATCGGGCGTGAGGTAGACCGTCGGGCCCACGTCCTCTTCCTCGTCGAGACCCGCGTTGATCGCCGGGGCCGTGCTATGCGTCGCGCCCCAGTCCGACTGCACCTGGCCCTGGAAGCCCCAGTCCTTCTTCAGCACGTCGGTCAGCACATGCGTGTTTTCGCATGCGTAGGTGCCGTTCAGGCGGTTGTAGCTGCACATCACGCTGCCCGGGCGCGCTTCCTTCGCCGCGATTTCGAACGGCAGCAGATAGAGTTCGCGCAGCGTGCGCTCGTCGATCTGGCTGTTGCCGCCCTGGCGGCCCGTTTCCTGTTCGTTGCCGACGTAGTGCTTGATCGTGGCGATCACCTGCTGGCTTTGCGTACCGATGGTGCGCGCCGCCAGAATTTCGCCCGCCAGCACGGGGTCTTCGCCGAGGTACTCGAAGAGACGCCCGCCGCGCGGTTCGCGCGCGAGGTTCGTGCCGCCGCCCAGTCCCATGCCGAATCCTTGCTCGCGCAACTGGTCGGCTATGCGTGCGCCGAAGTCGCGCGCGAGATAGGGGTCCCAGCTTGCCGCGAGCGCGATCGTCGCCGGAAAGGTCGTGCTCTTCTGGCTCGTGCTGCCGGAGCCCGTTGCGGAATCAACCATATTGAGGTCGGGAATGCCCAGACGCGGCACGCCCTGAATATAGCCCGCGCCGCCGCCCGGCACGGCGCTCATCTGATATTCGGAATGGATGAACTGGAGCTTCTCGTCCTGCGTCATGCGCTTGAGCAGCAGGTCGGCACGAACGTGCGCGCCGAGGTTCTGGGGGATGGCCATCAATGGCATCGGCAACGGATAAGGTACGTCGTTGCTGCTGTCGCCGGCATGGGCGGTAGCGGCCATCGCAATCAGCACGGCGGCGGTGGGCCAACGGGTGATCCTCATATGTCTCTCCGAGAGTTCGAATACGTTATGGAGTACTGATCAGACCGGCAAACAGGTCTGGCAGAACGGCCGGCCGCGTCGGGCACCGGCAGACTTCCTGCGGGGAAACCGGTTTAGTTGCAGCGCGCAAACGTTTGCTTTGATGCATCCGCTTTGGCTTCGCCGGTTGATGTAGCAAAACTCCAAATAATCATATAAAAACTATTGAGTACCCTTACGGGCTTTTATCTCAGTATTTTCCCGGCTGGCGGTAGCTAACACGCATGAAAGGCGCCAAACCGACAGGTAATTGCAAGCTACCGGTAATGTGATTGTTGCGAACGCAACGGAAATTCGGCATTCGATGTGATTTGCATGACGCTTGCGAATGCGGCGCGCCGGCCTGTGAACGCGGCGTGCAGCACGCATCGCGGGCCGAAAAAAGCTAATCTGTTACGAGGCCTTCGCAAGCGGCGGCGCCCCTGCGCGCGCGAGATCGACATCACTGTAAGGAGTGACCACGATGGAAAGGCAACGCAAGGTTCCCCGAATCGCGTCGGCCCTGCTCGCTGCAATGTGCGCATTCGCAATGGCAAGCAGCGCACTCGCGCAAACGGGCATGCCCCAAACGGAGCAGCAAGGCGACATCTCGTTCGTCTCCGGCGGGGTCGGCCGCGACGAGTCTTCCGCACTGCGGCACGCGCGCAGCCAGTGGCCGCTCTCGATGCTGTTTACCGGCCCCGGTTCGAGCTATGTGGCCGACGTGCACGTGCAGATAACGAACGCTGGCGGCACGTCGGTGCTCGACACGCGTTCGCACGGTCCGTACATGCTCGTGCGACTGCCGGCCGGACGCTACACGATCACCGCCACCTATAACGAGGTAACGAGGACGCAGCGTGTAAACGTCGCCGGCAATGGCAGCGCGCGTGCGACGTTCTCGTTCCCGGGCAAGCACTGAGCACGAATCGTTTCCGGCCGGTCGGGATGGCTCACCAGGGAACGACTCTGGTGCCCGGATCGTTTCTGTGCAACCGCCGTGTGCAACTGCCGGAACAACGGGGAGAACTGCGCGAATCACTCCACTCCGCTGGAATCCACGTTTTCGAGCTGCCGGCAACGCGTGCCGCTGTGATGTCGACGCAATCAATGCCCAGCGGCCCAGGCAACGATGAAATCGATGAATGCGCGCGTTTTCGCGGGCATGTAGTGGCGTGACGGATAGTAGACGTATAGCGGGAAGCGTTCGTCGGGCCAGTCAGGAAACAGATTCACCAGCCTGCCCTCAGCAATCAGGGGCTCGGCGCCGAGAAGCAGCATTTGCGCAATACCGGAACCGGCCAGGCACGCATTGAGCAAGGCGCCCGGATCGTTCACCGTGAGCCGCCCTTGCGTCGCTAGCACGACGTGCTTGCGCTTGCGATGAAACTCCCACGGATAAGGCTTGCCTGTCTCAGGGTCGCGGAATTCGAGGCACCGGTGAGCGGGACCTTCGAGATCTTCGGGGCGCAGCGGTCTTCCCCAGCGCGAGAGATAGGCCGGCGCCGCGACCGTCACGACAGCGGTATCGAGCAGCTTGCGAGCAACCAGCGTGGAGGATCGTGGCTTGCCGAATCGCATCGCGACATCGAATCCGTCCGCAACCAGGTCGCCAAGACTATCTCTCGCGATCAGTTCGATCTCGAGTTCGGGATGGGCGTCCATGAAGCGGTCGAGTTCCGCGCCGAGAATCGCCCGATAGCACACCGGGTCCAGATTCACCCGCAGCTTACCCCGCACCGCCGACGCATTGCCCGATGCCGCGATGGCCGCTTCCTCGAGCCCCGCGAGATGCGGAACCACCTGCTCGTAGAAACGGCGCCCGCCTTCGGTGAGCGAAATCGATCGCGTCGTGCGATTGAAGAGCCGGATATCGAGCCGCTTCTCCAGCCTCGCAATCGCACGGCTCACGCCTGGCGGCGACATGCCGAGCACGTCTGCCGCGGCGGCAAAGGTCCCCGCGTCGACAACGGCGGCAAACACGTTGATCGCGCCGGAAATGTTCTCGAGTGTCGTTGTTCTCAATGTCGTCGTTCCAATGGCAGCCGGTACGGCGGCCCCTGGCAGCCTTTGGCGATGATGGATCGGCCATCCGATTCGTGCGCCCGAGTCACTGATGTAGTGCCCTTCGCGGCATTTAGCTTCGGCCGCCCTGCGTCCAGAATGCGTCTCACCGAAACGGCACCAGGCAGCACCTCGCTGCCAATCGTGTTCGGCTTTTTCGACACATTCGTCGTCGCATGCGGAGGGTTTCAAGTGTACGCAATTACAGGCATTACCGGAAAAGTGGGCGGCGCACTCGCCCGTGCGCTGCTGGCCTCTGGGCAACCGGTTCGGGCAGTCGTGCGCGACGCTGCGCGCGCCGCGTCGTGGCAAGCACGAGGATGCGAGCTGGCCACGGCAAGCATGGAAGACGCCGCCGCGCTGATCGCGGCATTCAGCGGCGCGCAGGGCGTGTTCATCCTGCTGCCTCCGCAGTTCGATCCCTCGCCGGGCTTCCCGGAGTCGCGCGCGGTCATCGACGCCGTTTGCACCGCGATCCACAACGCACGGCCCGCGAAAGTCGTGTGTCTGTCGACCATCGGTGCGCAGGCGCAAGAGAGCAATCTGCTCACGCAACTCTCGCTGATGGAGCAGGCGCTCGCCGCGCTGCCTGTGCCGGTGACTTTCTTGCGTCCCGGCTGGTTCATGGAGAACGCCGCGTGGGATGTCGCGAGCGCGCGCAACCATGGCGTGATCGAGAGCTACCTGCAACCGCTCGACCAGGCCGTGCCGATGGTCGCGACCGCAGACGTCGGCCGCCTCGCCGCCGAACTGCTGCAGCAGACGTGGAGCGGCACGCGCGTGGTCGAGCTGGAGGGCCCGCGCCGTGTGAGCGCGAACGACATCGCCTCCGCGTTCGCCCGCGTGCTTGGCCGGCCTGTGCGCGCGGTGGCGGTGAACCGGCAGGAATGGGAGTCGCGCTTCCTGTCGCAAGGCATGAAGCATCCCTTGCCGCGAATGCGCATGCTGGACGGATTCAACGAGGGCTGGATCTGTTTTTCCAGGCCTGCCGATGAAATCCTTCGCGGGCATGTCGAACTGGACACCGTGCTCGAAGCGCTGGCAAGCGGTGCGTGACGAAAGGCATTGGCGGGAATGACGCCAAAGTTGGCGGGTTCGGCCGTGGTCCGCCGAACCCGCCTCGGCTAGACTACCGTCGCAAACCGTCACCATCCCTTTCCGGAGCGCGAATCATGTTCGATGTGCTGGCAACGAAACCTGCGGGCAGCACGACCGCGCTGGACAACGTGCCAGGGCACGCGCTGACGGGCCGCCAGCGCCATCTCGCCGTTGGGAACGAGCGCGCAGTGCGGTATGCGCCCGCCGTCGCCCCCTTTGCGGCAATGACGGACACCACGCCTGAATCGTTCGACGCCTTGCGCGGACTGATCGAAGAGCACGCACCCGTTGCCCTGACCACGCTGGATGCCGTGGAGCCACCCGACGGCTTCGCGCTGATCCGGCACGCCACGCTGCTGCAAATGGTTTGGCAAGGCGAAGCGCCTGCGCCCACCGCGCTGAAGTACGCGCGGCTAACGGGGCAAGACGTGCCGGAGATGCTCGCGCTGGCCGCCGCAACGCAGCCGGGCCCGTTCGGTCCGCGCACCATCGAATTCGGCGGTTACCTTGGTGTGCGCAGGGAGGGCAAGCTCGTCGCCATGGCCGGCGAACGCATGAAGATCGAAGGCCATACCGAAATCAGCGCCGTGTGCGTGGACCCGGCGTTCCGGGGACAAGGGCTCGCGGCGAGCCTCATGAAGCTGCTGATGGCGGCAATCAGTGCGCGCGGCGAGACACCCTTCCTGCACGTGCTCACGTCGAATCACGGCGCCATTTCCATTTATCGCACGCTGGGCTTTGTCGAGCGCCGCGAGATGCACCTCACGGTGCTCGGCCTCGCGCCATAGAAAGGCCGCACGGTCACAACAGGTCGGAACGCAGTTCCCGCACCCCTCTTCCCAAGCGCTGTCGCAACAGGCTGCGCAGCGTCGCGCCGTCGCCGTAACCGACTTCGGCGGCGATCCTTTCCAGGTCGAGCTTGCCGCTGCGCAGCAGCGACTGCGCGTGCTCGACCCGCAAATCCTGAAAGTACGCCAGCGGCGACTTGCCGAGCACTTCCTGGCAGCGGCGCTGCAATGAGCGCGAGCTCGTCGCCAGCGCCTTCGCGGCGTCCTGCAGCGAGAATCCCGACTTGAGATTTTTTCTCGCCCATTGCTCGAAGCGCTGAATGAGCGGATCGGCCTGCGCGAGATGATTCGGGATGATGTACGGCGCCTGCGACGAGCGGATGTCGGCCAGCAGATAGCGCGATACGAGCGATGCGAGTTCGGGGCTCGCCGAACGGATCAGCCAGAGCGCGAGATCGAGATGCCCCATGGCCGCGCCGGCCGTCACGCCGATATCCGAAGGCACGAGCATGCGTGATTCGTTCAACTGAACATGCGGATAGCGTTGCCGGAAGAACGGCGCGAGCGACCAGTTGGTCGTGGCTTCGCGGTGATCGAGCAGCCCCGCCTCTGCGAGGATGAACGTCCCCACGCAAGATGCGCCGATTCGCGCGCCCCCCGCTTGCCATTCGAGCAAACGCGCCATGCCCTCTTCGACGTCCCGGCGCTCGAACGACCGCATCAGCTCCTGCGCAGACAGCGTCACCAATGCCGGCACGATCACCCAATCGGGCTTCGCATCCGGCGCGACCGTTTGCACCGGCACCGCGAGGCCGTGAGCCGAGCGCACCCGCTTTCTCACCCCCACGAGCGTGATGTCGAAACGCGGAACGCCGCCCATGGCCGCGGCCGAAAGCTTGTTTGCGACCGAGAACGCGTCGAGCGTGACGGAGAGCCCGGTATCGAAGACGCCGTCGAGAGCCAGGACAGCAATGCGCATGGCGTAAATGCCTCTAAAGTTGTCGTTTGTGACAGTACAGCCGACGAGACCCCAACGATACACTCAATCGCGTTGCAAGTCGCAACAAACATGGATCAAGGAGGTTGTCATGAAGGTTCTCGCCATTGGATCGATCGTCAAGGAACTCACGCCCGCGCAGCGCGACGAGATCATGCCGCACGAAGTGCCGGCCACGCTAAAGCTCTACCTGGACGACAAAATCGAGCAGTACTGGTTTCGCCAGGACAAGCCGGGCGTGGTGTTTCTCATGAGCTCGGGCTCGGTCGACGATGTGAAGGCTACGCTGGATACGCTACCGCTTGCCCAGGCCGGCATCCTCGCGTTCGATCTGCTGCCGGTGGGCCCGCTCGCGCCGCTCGGGCTGCTTCTTCAAGGAAAGTAAGCGCTACGCAGGAGGCGCCGTCCACGCATGCACCATGGGTTGTCGGCGACCTCCTGGCAGCCTTCTTCTCCTCGCCAAAGATTTCACCTACAACGTACTGATCCGCCGCTTGTTTTCGATGCGCTCCGGCGGCGGGCGCAGAACTTTGGGGAACCTGCAGAACCTGGCAAAGGGAAGAAGGATGAAAACTAACGGTAAAAGCCAAATCGCCCGCGCACTGGTCCTCGTGGCCATCTCGAGTTGCACGGGCTATGCGTACGCACAAACGGCCGCGAGCGCGCCTGGCGAGGCGTCTGCTCAGGAAGGCGCGCCCGCGCAGTCGGGCAGATCGGACAGCGCGCTGGTGCGAGATGTGCGCCGGGCCTTCACGCGCACCACGGGACTGAATTTCGCCAACGTCCACGTCACGGCGCATGAGGGCGTCGTCTCGTTGACGGGGTCGGTACCGCACCAGTCGCAGATCGCGCGGGCCGGCGACGCGGCCCGCTCGGTGCGCGGCGTCACCTCGGTGTCGAACCACTTGACCGTGCGGACCGCCCGCGGCAGCGGACCTTGATTGGGCGGACTCGGCAGCGGGCTCAGAACCGGCTTCGATCGGCCGCACAGCAGGATCGTCCTATTCCCGGCGCGCGCGTCCTGTCAAAGTGAGTCATCGAACTTCGATCAAGGAGCCCGCCGTGTCCGGCCAGACTGCGTCCTCTAGCCTCGTCTGCGAGACTTTCACCGAATCCGACATCGAGGGCGCCCACGCGCTTTCCCTGCAATTCCGTTGGCCCCATCGTAGCGACGACTGGCGTTTCGCCGCCGCCGCGGCCGGGCACGGCTACGTGGTTCGCGAAGGCACGACCGTGGTGGGCACGGCGCTGTGCTGGCCGTGGGGCGAGCATGGCGCGACGCTCGGGCTCGTGATCGTCTCGGCCGACCAGCAAGGCCGCGGCATCGGCCGGATGTTGATGGAGCGCCTGCTCGAAGCGCTGGGAACGCGCATGACCGTGCTGCACGCCACCGAGGCAGGTCAGCCGCTCTACGAAAAGCTCGGCTTCACGACGATTGGGCTGCTGCATCAGCACCAGAGCGACAGTTTCGCGGCGCCGATTGTCGAGCCGCCGCCGGGCGAGCGTTTGCGTCCACTCGAACCGGGCGATACGCCGCGCCTCGTCGAACTCGCTTCGCGCGCGAGCGGGCTCGACCGCAGCGCACTCGTGCCGCCGCTGCTCGATGTGTCCCAAGGCGTCGCGCTGGTGCGCGGCGACACGGTGCTCGGCTTTGCGCTGTTGCGCCCGTTCGGCCGCGGCCATGCGATCGGTCCGGTGGCCGTCGCCGCCGACGATGGATTGCACATGCAGCGCGCCAAAGCGCTGATCGCCAACCGCCTCGCCGCCAACGCGGGGGCCTTCACGCGCCTCGATACGCCCGACGAACACGGCCTCGGCCCCTGGCTCGAATCGATCGGCCTCGCGCGCGTCGACACGGTCGTGAAGATGTCGCGCAACGGCGCGCCGGCGCACGATCCTGGCGTGCTGCAATTCGCCATCGTCAATCAGGCGCTAGGCTGATTGCGCAAACCGACCTCATGACGCTCCTCTACAAAGCCGACCCCGAGCGCGGCAAGCAATGGGCACAGCTTTTCGCGCACAAGGCTCCCGAGATCGCTTTTCGCCTGTGGCCCGATACCGGCGACCCCGCCGCTGTGCGCTTTCTCGCGGCGTGGCAACCGCCCGAGGACCCCGCGCGTACGCTGCCCAATCTCGAAGTGATCTTCTCCGTGGGCGCGGGCATCGACCAGTTCGATCTTTCCGGCGTGCCGGAGCACATCGCCGTGGTGCGCATGATCGAGCCGGGCATTGTCGAGGGGATGGTCGAGTACGTGACGCAATCGGTCCTGACCATTCATCGCGATCTGTTCGACTACGCCCTGCAACAGCAGCAGCGCGTATGGCGCGCCCTGCCCGTACGCGCCGCCGCGTCGCGTCGCGTTGGCGTGCTGGGGCTCGGCATGCTGGGCAGCGCGGTGCTCGAACGCCTGCGCCTCTTCGGCTTTGCATGCGCGGGCTGGAGCCGCTCGCCGCGCGCCTTGCCTGGCGTGGAGTGCTACGCGGGCGCCGAGGCGCTCGACGCCTTCCTCGCGCGCACCGATATCCTCATCTGCCTGTTGCCGCTCACCGAAGCCACGCGCGGCCTGCTCGACGCCTCGCTCTTCGCGAAGCTGCCGCAGGGCGCCTCGTTCATCAACGTCGGACGCGGGCCGCAAGTGGACCAGCAAGCGCTGCTAGACGCGCTCGATCGCGCGCAACTGCGCAATGCGATTCTCGATGTCGCGGACCCCGAGCCGCTGCCGCCGGAGCATCCGTTCTGGACGCATCCGCGTGTGCGCCTCACGCCGCACATTGCCAGCGCCACGCGGCCCGAAACGGCCGTCGATGTGGTGCTCGACAACATCCGCCGCCACCGCGACGGCTTGCCGATGCTCGGCCTCATCGACCGCACGCGCGGCTATTGAGTCTCGTGACGGCGCAGAGGGCGCAGCACAATATGCTGCGCTCCCCGATCAAAACGCCACAAACACGCTATTTCGCGAATTAATTGGCGAAACGCGCACCGGTATCGGCCCGGTAGCATGGAACGGTGAATCAACGGCCAGCCAACGCCCAATCAACGGCCAGGCGCCGCACTCCTCTGACTTATCAGCCGGGAACCGAACCATGCCGAATCGCTCGCTCATCGAAGCCGACCGCAAACATCTGATCCATCCCGTCGTGAACTTCCGTGCGCACGAAGCGCGCGGCGTGACCGTGCTCGAATCCGCCCAGGGCGTGTTCCTGCGGGACGCCGTGGGCAACGAACTACTCGACGCGTTCTCCGGCCTCTGGTGCGTCAACACGGGTTACGGCCATCAAAGCATCGTCGAAGCCGCCGCGCGACAGATGGCGCGCCTGCCCTACGCGACGGGCTATTTTCACTTCGGCTCGGAGCCCGCCATCGAACTGGCCGCGCTGCTCGTCGAGCGCGCGCCTGCTTCGCTGCAACACGTGTACTTCACGCTGGGCGGCTCGGATGCAGTGGATTCGGCGCTGCGCTTCATCACGCACTACTACAACGCCACCGGCCGCCCCGCGAAAAAGCACGTCATCGCGCAGGAGCGCGGCTATCACGGCTCGTCGGCAGTCGGCGCGGGGCTGACTGCGTTGCCCGCGTTCCATCGCAACTTCGACTTGCCGCTCGCCACGCAGCATCATATTCCGTCGCCCTATGCATATCGCAGCGAGCATGCGGACGACGCAGCGCTCATCGCCGCTTCGGTCGACGCGCTCGAAGCGAAAGTCGCGGCACTCGGCGCCGAAAACGTCGCCGCGTTTTTCTGCGAGCCGATCCAGGGTTCGGGTGGCGTGATCGTGCCGCCCGCCGGCTGGCTGAAAGCCATGCGCGAAGCGTGCCGCAAGCTCGACATTCTGTTCGTCGCCGACGAGGTGATCACGGGCTTTGGCCGCACGGGTCCGCTCTTCGCCTGCCAGGCCGAAGACGTCGAGCCGGATCTGATGACGGTGGCCAAGGGCCTCACCGCGGGCTATGCGCCGATGGGCGCCGTGCTGATGTCGGATGCCCTTTATCAAGGCATTGCCGATGGCGACGCCGCCGCCGTGATCGGCCATGGCCACACTTATTCGGCGCACCCCGTGAGCGCGGCCATCGGCCTCGAAGTCATGCGCCTCTATCACGAAGGCGGCCTGCTCGCGAACGGCGTCGCGCGCGCGCCGCGCTTCGCTCAGGGGCTCGACGCATTGCTCGCCCACCCGCTCGTGGGCGACTCGCGTCACCGCGGTCTGCTCGGCGCGCTCGAACTCGTCGCCGACAAGGAGACCAAACAGCGCTTCGACGCCTCGCTCGGCCTGCCCGATCGCATCGCCGCCGCCGCGTATGGCAACGGCCTCGTATTCCGCGCGTTCGGCGACGGCATTCTCGGCTTCGCGCCCGCGCTTTCGTACGCCGAAAGCGAGTTCGACCTGCTGTTCGAGCGCCTCGAAAAAACACTCGACGACGTGCTCGCGCAGCCCGAAGTGCGCGCCGCATTGAGGACAAAGAATGGGGTCAGCGCCCGTGTCGCCGCGTGATACCATCACTCGACACTTCGACATGCAGGGCCGCCCCCATCACGATGAGCAACGACTGCAAGCTGGACCGAATCGATCTGCGCATCCTCTCGCAGCTGCAGAAGCGGGGGCGCATCACGAATGTCGAACTGGCCGACGCAGTCGGGCTGTCGCCAAGCCCCTGCCTGATCCGCGTAAAACGTCTGGAGAAGGCGGGGTTCATCGTCGGCTACGGCGCGCAGATCCAGCTGGAAAAGCTGGGCGACGTGCAGATGGTGTTCACCGAGGTCACGCTCGCCGACCATCGCCGCGAGGACTTCATCAAGTTCGAGAAGGCAATACGCGAGGTGGACGAGGTGGTCGAGTGCCATCTCGCGAGCGGCGGCTACGACTATCTGCTGAAGTTCGTCGCGCGCAGCGTGAGCCATTATCAGAGCATCGTCGAGGGGCTGCTGGAGCGCGATATCGGCATCGAGAAGTACTTCAGCTACGTCATCATCAAGACGGCGTTCGTCAAGCCGCACTACCCGCTCGAAACGCTGTTCTCGCAGAACCTGCATTCCTGAGCATGAGCAACGGACGTGAGGCACGCGCCTCGCGCTCCTGCGTCCCGCATCCATTTTCTCGCGCGCGCTTCGCGCTGAAACCTCGCGGCTTCGGCGCACTCGTCGTGCGCGCTCATTTCCCTGCATCGATCCATTTTCTTCCGCACGTGCGGAAAGGAACCGGCATATGACCACGCGTTATCCCTTGAGCGCGCTGATTCGCGGCGACAACTTCATCGACGGGCAATGGGTGCCCTCGGCCTCCGGCACGCGCTTCGCCGTGACCGATCCCGCGACCGGCAAAACGATCGCCGACGTCGCCGATAGCGATGCGAACGACGCACGCGCAGCGACCGACGCTGCCGCCCGCGCATTCCCCGCCTGGCGCGACACGCTTGCCGCCGAACGCGCCGCCGTGCTGCGCCGCTGGCATGCGCTGATCGTGGCGAACGCCGACGAACTCGGTCAACTGATCTCGCTCGAACAAGGCAAGCCCCTGCATGAGGGACACGGCGAAGCGATGTATGGCGCGTCCTACGTCGCCTGGTTCGCCGATGAGGCCACGCGCATCTACGGCGACCTCATCCCGCAGCAGCAGCGCGGTAAGCGCATGAGCGCCGTGAAGGAGCCCGTTGGCGTGGTCGCGGCGATCACGCCCTGGAACTTCCCGCTCGCGATGATCGCGCGCAAGATCGCCCCCGCCCTCGCCGCGGGCTGCACGGTGGTCGGCAAGCCCGCCGAAGATACGCCGCTCACCGCGCTCGCGCTCGTCATGCTCGCGCACGAGGCGGGTGTGCCGCCTGGCGTGCTGAACCTCATCTGCGCGTCGCGCGAGCGCGGCGTGAGCGCCGCCGCCGACTGGCTCGCGGACGCCCGCGTGCGCAAGATCACCTTCACCGGCTCGACGCCCGTGGGCAAGCACCTCGCGAAGGAATCGGCGGCCACGTTGAAGAAGCTCTCGCTCGAACTGGGCGGCAACGCGCCGTTCATCGTCTTCGACGACGCGGATCTCGACGCTGCCGTTGCAGGCCTCATGGCCGCCAAGTTCCGCAACGGCGGCCAGACCTGCGTGTGCCCTAATCGCGTGTACGTGCAATCAGGCATATTCGAGCGCTTCGCCGACAAGCTCGCCACGCGCGTGGCCGCGTTGAAAGTCGCGCCTGCGACCGACCCCGCCGCGCAGATCGGCCCGATGATCAATGCGCGCGCGGTCGAGAAGATCGCGCGCCATGTGGACGACGCCGTGAGCCGCGGCGCACGCGTGCTCACGGGCGGCAAGCGTTTGAGCGAACTGGGCGCGAACTGGTACGCGCCTACCGTGCTCGCAGGCGCCACGCCCGACATGCAGCTAAGCTGCGAAGAAACCTTCGGTCCCGTCGTGCCGCTATTCCGCTTCGACGACGAAGCCGAGGCCATTCGCGCCGCCAACGACACGCCATACGGCCTCGCCGCCTACTTTTACAGCCAGGACGTGCGCCGCATCGATCGCGTCGCGCGGCAGCTCGAAGCGGGCATCGTCGGCATCAACGAAGGCGCGCTCGCTAGTGAAGCGGCGCCGTTCGGCGGCGTGAAGGAATCGGGCTATGGCCGGGAAGGCTCGAAGTACGGGCTCGACGATTACCTTTGCATCAAATACCTCTGCCAGGGAGGGCTTGCATGAGCACCTATCCGATCGAAGTCGCGTTTCCCGACATCGCCGTGCACGAGCGCAGCGAGACGGGCATCCCCTATGTGCATACGTTCGACGCGGGCGCGCCCGGCCCGCACGTGATGATCAATGCGCTCACGCATGGCAACGAGGTGTGCGGCGCGATCGTCGTCGACGCGCTGCTGCACGCGCGGCTGCGGCCACGACGCGGCAAGCTCACGCTCGCGTTCGCGAACGTGGAGGCCTACCGCCGCTTCGACCCCGCGCACCCCGACGCGGCGCGTTTCGTCGATCAGGACTTCAACCGCGTATGGACCGCGCAGGCGCTGGATGACCTCACGCGCGAATCGAACGAACTGCGCCGCGCCCGCGCGATGCGGCCCGTGATCGACGACGTCGATCTGCTGCTCGACCTCCATTCGATGCACGAGAGGTGCATGCCGCTCATCGTCGCGGGGCCGCTCGCCAAGG
Source organism: Paraburkholderia sp. BR14312 (assembly GCF_040948675.1). Taxonomy (NCBI): domain Bacteria; kingdom Pseudomonadati; phylum Pseudomonadota; class Betaproteobacteria; order Burkholderiales; family Burkholderiaceae; genus Paraburkholderia; species Paraburkholderia sp. BR14312. The sequence goes on along the minus strand of NZ_JBFPKI010000001.1, from coordinate 1,260,398 downwards.
GCGTCGAACTCTCTGCGCGGCTAGGCGCACCGGCCACCGTCATTTGCGACGAAGGCCACCCGGAAGGCCGCCGCATGCGCGATTACGAAGGCTTCGGCGACGCCGCGAGCGCGAAGAACGCGCTCTTGATCGAGTGCGGACAGCATTGGGAAGCAAGCGCCGTGAGCGTGGCGCGCGATGTCACCGCGCGCTTTCTGCTGCTCTCGGGTGTCGTGGAACAAGCGGATCTGCCCGCGGACTGGCTGCAACCGCTTCCGCCGGAAATGCGCGTGGTGCGCGTGACCGAGCCCGTGGTGGCGAAGAGCATGGACTTCCGCTTCGCTGGCGATTACACGGGCCTCGAAGTGTTTCCCGAGGCCGGCGCCGTGATCGGCTGGTCCGATGGCGCGCCGGTAGTCACGCCCTACGACGACTGCATCCTCGTGATGCCTTCGCTGCGCCAGTTGCGCCCGGGCGTGACCGTGGTGCGGCTCGGCAAGATCGAGCAGCGCATCGTTCGGAAGCGCTGAAGCGCCCCTACTCATTACACGCAAAGCACGAGGGGAGTCGACAAAACGATGCGCAAGGTCTACGTCATTCTGTGACGCGCGACACAGGACAGAAGGCGCTCAAGCCGCTTCGAGCGCCCTCGCCTGCTGCAGGAAGGCGCTGGGCGTCACGCCGCAAAAGCGCTTGAAATGGCGCGCCAGATGACTCTGGTCGAAGAAGCCGACCTGCGTCGCGACCACGGCGCCCGGCACGCCTGCCAGCAGCAATAGCTGCGCGCGGCGCACGCGCACCTCGCACAGGTACTTGTATGGCGAAAGGCCGACCTGCTCACGAAACACGGTCGCGAATCGCGAGACGCTGAGCGCCGATACCTCGGCCAGTTCGGCGAGGCTCACGGACTTGTCGAAATTCGCGTCGATATAGGCCAGTGCGTCGCGAAGCGGCGTGACTGGCGCAGCAACGGATGCATTCGCGTCATGCATGATCAAGCCTCGCTGGCAGTCGATGTGTGCGCGCTTGCAGCGGGCGCCGCGCGCCCGAAGCGCGCAATCGAAAACGGTTCGAGCGGTATGTCGGTTGCGCCGGCGTCGAGCAGTTCCGCGAGCGTTTCACCCACGCCCGGCCCGATCTGGAAGCCCGAGCCGCTGAAGCCGAACGCATAGAAAAGGCCGTCTGTCGTCGAACTCGGGCCAATCACCGGCTCCGAATCCGGCAGGTAGCTTTCCACGCCGCTCCACACGCGGATCACATGCAGCGGCGCAAGCGCGGGAACCAACCGGCGGAACTGCGCGATCTGCTGCACGGTGTTGCCGGGCAGCACGCCGGCGCGGCGCGTTGCTGCATCGGCGGGTCCCGGGGCGCCGCCGCCCAGCACGAGGTTGCCGCGCGGAATCTGCCGGAAGTACACGCTCTCCTCCTTGATCGACGTGTAGACCCCCATCGAATGCATGAAGCGGTAGGGCACGGGCTCGGTCACGGCCATTTGCGGGCCGCGCGCGACGAGCGGCACCGGCTCGCCGAATTGCGCGGAGAGCGCTCCCGCCCATGCACCGGCGCAAATCAGCAGTTGCTCCGCGCGCCACACGGCGCCCGTTGCGCTCTCCACGCGAAAGCCGCCCGCTTCCTTTTCCACGCGCACGATCTCGGTGTTCTCCACGAGAGTGGCGCCGAGCCGCGCGGCGGCGCGCCCGAACGCCGGTGCGGCCAGACGCGGATTGGCGTGACCGTCGCGCGGCGAGATGGAGGCGGCCAGCACCTCGCGGCCCAGGAACGGGAAGCGCTTGAACATCGCGGCGCCTTCGAGCACTTCGAGATCGAGGTCGTACGCACGCGCCTGCCCGGCGTAGCGATGAAAGTATTCGGCGTCGTGTGCGTGGTAGCACACGCGCGTGTGGCCCGAAGGCAGAAACTCGACATCCTCGCCGAGCAGCGACTGCGCGCGATACCAGATATCGAGCGCGCGATTGGACATGGCGAGTTGAGAGAGCGCGCGTCCCTGGCGGCGCACGCCGCCAAAGTTCACGCCGCTCGCCTGCTGGCCCGTGAGCCCGCGTTCGATCAGGATCACTGAACGCTTGCGGCGGCTCAGGAAGAACGTCGTGGACGTCCCGATGATGCCGCCACCAATCACGATCACGTCGGCGCGATCCGTCATTCGCTGAACTCCTTTGTGCGGCATGCGCCGGGCTGCGTTTGCGCGGCGGCCGCCGCACCGCCCTGCGCTTCGTCGATACCATTCACCGCGGCGCTCAGCGTCATCGTCAACGGCTTGACAGGCGCCTGCCCGCGCAGCCGGCCCACGGCTTCCAGCGGTACACGCGCCTCGGCTGCGATGACTTCGGCCCCGGCGTGCGCGCAGAAGCGGCCCTGGCAGCGCCCCATCCCCACGCGTGAGAACGCCTTCGCGCGATTCGCTTCGGTCGCGCCCGTCTCGCGCACTACGCGGCGCAATTCGCCCGCCGTGACGGCTTCGCAGCGGCAGACGACGGTGTCATCAGGCAGCGTCGCCGCGAAATGCGCGGGCCACGGAAATGCCTGGCGCAATCCTTGTGCGAAGCGCGTGAAGCGTGCGAGTTCGACACGCAGTGTCGCCACTTCGGCAAGTGCTCCATTCGGTGAGACCGCGCCCGCATCCTGCAACGCCGCCAGAGCGGCAAGACGGCCCGCACGCTCGGCCGCGTCGGCGCCGCGCACGCGTGCGCCGTCCCCGGCCAGATAGACGCCTGCCACGCTGCTGCGGCCGTCCTGATCGACTTCGGGCAGCCATTGCCGCGCGGCTCGATCGAAACGAAACGCGCAACCGGCGAGATCCGCAATTTGCGTTTCGGAGCGCAAGTGATAGCCCAGCGCCACGGCGTCGCATGCCACGCGCGCTTCGCCGCCGTTCGCGAGTTTCACGCGCACCGCCGTCACGCCGTGCTCGGGCGAGCCTTCGATCGCGAGCGGCGTCACGCCCCGATGCGTCGGTACCCCCGCGCGGCGCAGCGTGCGCACGAGCGCCATGCCCTTGCGCAGCGTGGCGGGCACTTGCAGCAAATCGGGCAACGCGCACAGGCGCTGGCCGAGCGTGGACGTATCGAGCACCGCGCTTACTGTCGCGCCCGCTTTCACGTACTGCGCGGCGACGAGGTAAAGCAGCGGGCCGGTGCCCATCATGACAGTGCGCGCGCCGATGGCGCAGCCCTGCGACTTCAGCGCGACCTGCGCGCCGCCCAGGCTGTATGCGCCCGCCAGATGCCAGCCCGGCACGGGCATGAGCCGGTCGGTGGCGCCGCTGCAGACGATCAGCGCGTCGAAGGCCAGCTCGTGGTAGCGTGCGCCGCTCGCGAGATGCACAGACTTCGGCCCGACGTTCCAGACGAGCGTGTCAGGCAGATAGTCGATCTGCGAGCGCAGCGCGTCGAAGTCGCGATGGAGCGACGCCGCGCGTTCGGCCTCGGTGCCGTAGAGCGTTTCGTAGCTGCGCTTGAAACCTTCGGGTTGACGCCGATAAATCTGCCCGCCGTCGCGCCGCCCTTCATCGACGACGACGGGTCGCAGGCCCGCCGCGACCAGCGTCTGCGCCGCGCGCACGCCCGCCGGTCCCGCGCCGATCACGACGACCTTCAGTTCTGCGCGCGCGGCCATACGCCCTCCCCGGCAAGCACGTTGCGGGTGACGATCGACATGCCCGGCGCCGCGGGTGTCGTGCAGGCGCGCAACCGCTCGCCCTGCGCGGTCCACACCCAGCAGTCCTGGCACGCGCCCATCAGGCAGAAACCGGCGCGGCGTCCATCGTCGAACTCGCAGTCGCGCAGCGCGTCCTGCGTGGCGAGGAGCGCGACCATCAGCGTGTCGCCCTCGGCGGCCTGCGCCACGCGGCCGTCGATCTCGATCTCGAAGGTCGGGCGGCCCGCTTCCGCCACTCTCACGAAGCGCGCGCTCATGCGGCTGCCCTCCCGTTGGATTGCGTCGCCTGTGCGACTTGTGCAGCCTGTGCGGTCTGCAGCCGTTCCAGTTCCGCCGTCGTGTGATGGCAAAGGATCTGCGCGCCGCTCGGCAAGCGCTTCATCACGGGCGCCGACACATTGCACGCGCCATCGATACGCACCGGGCAGCGTGCGCGGAACGCGCACAGCTCGCGTACCTCGGCCGACGCCCCGAGCGGCGGCAGCGCGGCGCCCGCCAGGGCACGCCGGGCGTCGAGCCAGCCCGGCTGCAGGGCCGGCACCGAATCGACGAGCAACCCCGTGTACGGGTGATAAGGCGGCGCCTCCAGCACGTCGCGCTGGCCCGCCTCGACACACTGGCCGCCGTACAGCACGACGACGTCGTCGCAGATCGCGCGCACCGTCGAAATATCGTGGCTGATGAACATGTACGAGACGCCCAGTTCGCGCCGCAATTCGGCGAGCAGGTCGAGAATCGCGGCGCCAACGACGGTGTCGAGCGCGGACGTCACCTCGTCGCACAGAATGAGCGCCGGCTCGGCCGCAAGGGCGCGGGCCAGGTTCACGCGCTGCTTCTGGCCGCCCGAGAGGCCGCCCGGCTGACGCTTCGCAATCGAGGCGGGCAGTTTCACGAGGTCCAGTAGTTCGAGCATGCGCTTTTGCGCCCGCGCGCCGCGCAGGCCGTGATAGAAGCACATGGGCCGCGCGAGGATGTCGGCGATCGTGCGGCTCGGGTTGAGCGCCGTGTCGGCGTTCTGGAACACGATCTGGATGCGCCGGTACTGATCGGGCGTGCGCGCCGAAAGCGTCGCGGGCAGCGGCACGCCGTCGAGCAGCACATCGCCGCGCGCGCGCTCGACCAGCCCGGCCACCACGCGCGCGAGCGTCGTCTTGCCCGAGCCCGATTCGCCGATCACGCCCAGTGCGCTGCCGCGCTCAATACGCAGGCTCACGTCCTCGAGCACACGTACTGCGGGCACACCGTTCGCATCGACCCGGCCATAGCCCGCGCTCAGACGGCGCACTTCGAGCAGCGGCACTTCGGCGGCAGGCGGCACGGCGGGCGGACCAGGGTCGGGGCGGCGGCGGGCGGCCAGCAGCGCGCGCGTGTAGTCGTCGGCGGGGGCGTCGAGCACCTGGAGCGTCGTGCCGTTTTCGCGCACCGCGCCATTGTTCAGGACTACGATGCGATCGGCCATCTGCGCCACGACCGCGAGATCGTGCGAGACGTACACGGCCGTCGTGCCCAGCTCCTTCACGACCTTGCGGAAGGCCGCGAGCACTTCGATCTGCGTGGTCACGTCGAGCGCCGTGGTGGGCTCGTCGAACACGACCACGGCGGGGTCGGTGATGAGCGCCATCGCCGCCATCAGCCGCTGCAGCTGGCCGCCGGACACCTGGTGCGGATAGCGCTCGCCGATCGTCTCGGGCGAAGGCAGCGCGAGCGCCCGGAACAGGCTCACCGCCTTCTCGCGCGCCGCCGCGGGCGACATCAGCTTGTGCAGCAGCGCGGGCTCGGTCACCTGATCCATGATCGTGCGTGCCGGGTTGAAGCCCGCCGAGGCGCTCTGCGCGACATAAGCCACGGTACGCGCGCGCAGCGCGCGGCGGCCGCGTTCGTCGAGCGCGAGCACGTCGGTGCCGCCGATCTTCAGGCTGCCGCCCGCAATGGCGCAGCCGTCGCGCGCATGGCCGAGCAGCGAGAGCGCGATGGTGGTCTTGCCCGAACCGGACTCGCCGATCAGCGCGAGCACTTCGCCCTTCTTCACCGTGAAGTCGACACCCTTGACGATCTCGACGACCGGATCGGGCGCCGCGCCCGCGACCACACGCAGGCCCGTCACTTCGATCATGTTCATTTTCCGCCTCCATGCGCACGGCCGCCGTGACGGCGCAGGCTGTCGATCAGCAGGTTCACGCCCACCGTGAGCGTCGCGATGGCGACGGCCGGCATCAGCACGGCCGGCGCACCTTCCGCGAGGCCGCCGATGTTCTCGCGCACGAGCGAGCCCCAGTCCGCGTCCGGCGGCTGCACGCCGAGGCCGAGGAACGAGAGGCCGGAGAGCAGCAGCACGATGAACACGAAACGCAGGCCGAAATCGGCGAGCATCGGGTGGATCATGTTCGGCAGCACTTCCACGCGGGCGATATAGAAGAGCCCTTCGCCGCGCGCTCTGGCGACCTGCACATATTCGAGCGTCATCAGGTTCACGGCCAGCGAGCGCGAGATACGGAACGCGCCCGGAATATAGGCGAGCGCCGCGACGGTGATGAGCATCGGCACCGACGAGCCGAACGCCGCGATCACGACGAGCGCGAGCACCTTGCTCGGAATGGAGATCAGTGCGTCGAACAGGCGGCTCAGCACCTCGTCGATCCAGCGCGGCGCGACAGCCGCAAGCAGTCCGAAGAATATGCCGATACCGCTTGCGAGCAGCGTGGCGGCGAGCGCGAGGCCCACGGTGTACTGCGTGCCGTAGAGCACGCGGCTCAGCATGTCGCGACCCAGGAAATCGGTGCCGAGCAGATGCGCCGCGCTATACGAGCCGAAGATTTCCGTGGAGGTGATCGCGCCGCCCTTGTACGGCGCGACGAGCGGCCCGATGAAGGCCACGCCGAGCCAGAACACGACGATCGCAAGGCCGATCAGGCCGAGCACCGAGAGGCGCCCGACCATGCGGCGCAGCGGCGAGCGTGGCGGCGTGGGCACGTCGCCCGGCACGTCCTTGACGACGTCGGCGGCGGCCCGCTCCTCGCTCTCGCTCGTCGCGTAGAGCACGGTCGCGGCATGGGAAGTGGCGGGTCGGTTCATCGTTGACGCAGCCTCGGGTTGGATACGATTTGACACAGGTCCGCGATCAGCACGAGCACCAGATACGCGGCGCAAAACACCATCACGCAGCCCTGCACGAGCGGCAGATCGCGGTTCGTCACGGCGTCGACCATCAGGCTCGCGAGGCCCGGATAGTTGAAGATCGACTCCACGATCACCACGCCGCCGAAGAGATACGAGAGGCTCAGCGCGACGGCATTGGCGATCGGCCCGATGGTGTTCGGCAGCACGTGGCGCAACACGACGCGAGCGGGCGACGCTCCTTTGAGGCGCGCCATTTCCACATAGGGCGCGCTCAACTGGTCGATCACGGCGGCGCGCGTCATGCGCGCCATCTGCGCGACGATCACGCAGCACAGCGTCATGACCGGCATCGCGTAGATGCGCAACAGCGTGCCGAACGAGTCCACCTCCGAGAGGTACGAGAGCGCGGGCAGCCAGCGCAGTTTCACCGCGAAGATCAGCACGGCGATGGTGGCGACCAGAAATTCGGGCACGGCCACGGCGGAGAGCGTGAGCACGTTGAGCACGCGATCGAGCAGCGAGCCGCGGAACACGGCGGAAAAGATGCCGATGGCGAGTGCGAGCGGCACCGAAACGAGCGTGGTGAGCCCCGCGAGCACGAGCGAATTCGGCAGGCGCGTGGCGATCAGCTCGCTCACCGGCTGGTTGTTCGACACCGAGGTGCCGAAGTTGCCGGTCACGGCTTGCAGCAGCCAGTGAACATAGCGCGTGAGCGCGGGCTGGTCGAGGCCGAACTGGTGCCGCAGCGCGGCCACCTGCTCGGGCGTGGCCGCCTGACCGAGGGCCTGCTGCGCGGCGTCGCCGGGCAAGAGGCCCGTGAGACCGAACACGATTGCCGAGACGATCAGCAACGTGAGCAGTGCGAGACCGAGACGCGCGGCAATGAGACGTTGCGCGTGAGCTTTCATCGGATGTCGCCTCCCTGAACATCATGAAGCGGGGAATCGGTGGCCGGGGGCCCATCCAGGCGCACACCGGCCGCACACATCACACCTCGAACTACGCCTCGAGCCAGACGTTCTCGGCGAACTTGAAGCCCATCAGTCCGGCAATCGGAATCGAACCGAGGCCCTTGAGCTTCGTCGTGTGCGCGTCGAGCGAGCTCAGGAACAGCGGAATGCCGATGCCGCCGTCGCTGTGCACGAGCACTTGCATGTCGCCATAGATCTTCTTGCGCTTCTCTTCGTCCGGCTCGCCGCGCGCGGCCAGCAGCATCTGGTCGAACTTCGGGTCCTTCCAGTTCGCTTCATTCCACGGCGCATCCGACTTGAAAAACTGCGTGAAGATCACATCGGCGCTCGGGCGCGCGTTGATGTTGCCGAAGGTCAGCGGGTGCTTCATCCAGTGGTTCGACCAGTAGCCGTCGCCGGGCGTGCGCACCACCTGCAGGTTCAGGCCCGCCTGTGGCGCGACCTGCTGCAGCAGCATCGCCATTTCGACCGAGCCGTCCGCGGCCGGGGAGGCATAGATCTGCAGCGGCGTGCTGCCGAGCTTTGCCTTCTGGAAGTAGAACCTGGCCTTCTGCGGATCGAAGGCGCGCTCCGGCAGTCCGGCAAAGTAGTACTTGTTGGTCGGATCGATCGGCTGGTCGTTGCCGATCGCGCCATAGCCGAGGAACACGGCGTTGCGGATCTGCTCGCGGTCGAACAGGTGCATCATGCCGCGGCGGAAGTCGGCATTGCCCGTGACGCCGCCTTCGTCGCGCATGATGAGGTCGGTGTACTGGCCCGTCTTCGTCTCCTTCACCGCGAAGCCCGGAGTGCCCTTGACGCGCGAGGTCGAGCGCGGGCTCACCTGGTTGATGAGCTGCACGTCGCCCGAGAGCAGCGCGTTCACGCGCGCCGACTCGTCGCCGATGCCGACCAGTTCGATCTCGTCCAGATGCGGCAGGCCCGGCTTCCAGTAGCGCTCGTTGCGCACGACCACCGTGCGCACGCCCGGCGAGAACTCCTTGAGCTTGAACGGGCCGGTGCCCACGGCCGTCTTGAAGTCGTTCGTGCCGTCCTTGATGATCATGAAATGCGAGTCGGCGAGGATCACGGGCAGGTCGGCGTTCGCGCCCGAGAGCGTGATCGTCACTTCGTTCGGGCCCGTGGCCTTCACGTCCTGGAACTGATCGGCGAGCGTCTTCACCTTCGAGCCCACCGCGGCGTCCTTGTGGCGCATGAGCGAGTACACCACGTCGGCGGGCGCGAGCGTCTTGCCGTCATGGAACTGCACGCCGCTGCGCAGCTTCACGACCCACACCGTCGCGTCCTTCGTTTCGAGCGACTGCGCGAGCGCCATTTGCGCGCCGAGGTGCGAGTCGTACTCGGTCAGGCCGTTGTACAGCATATTTGCGCGCACATAGTCGGTGGACACCGACTCCTTCGCGGGATCGAGCGTGTCCGACGCAGAAGACGACTGCGTCGCCACGCGGATCTTGCCGCCCTGCTTCGGCTTCTCCTGTGCGAAGGCGGCGCCGCTCGCGGCGAGCAGGCCCGCGCCCGTCATCGACATCATGCCCCCCGCGACCATCGCGCGAAGGAGGTCGCGGCGCGAGGCGCCGCGCTTCGTCAGTTCATCGAGCCGCACGCCCGGGTGAGCCATGTCTTCAAGCGATTTGTCGGTGCTCATGAAACTTCTCCGCGTCTGATGGGGGGGCCGCAGCTCGACGTATCGAGGCTGTGTGTTGTGAAAAACAGCGTCAGTAAAAAGCGTCTTTGATCTGGTAGTACGCGCCGACGAGCGGCAAAAACCACGGCTTGCCCGTGTGGCCCGGAATGGCGGGCCACGCGAAATCGCGCCACGGATTCGCACACGGGTTGCCGCTCATCACCTCGGCCATCACCTGGCCCATGTGCGTCGACATCTGCGTGCCGTGACCGCTGTAGCCCATCGAGAACCACACCCCTTCGTGCTGACCCGCGCGCGGCAGGCGGTCCGCGGTGATATCGACGAGCCCGCCCCAGCAGTAGTCGACCTGCACGCTCGCGAGCGTCGGAAAGAGCTGCGCGAGAGTGCGCTGCAGGATGCGGCCGCTCCTGGCATCGGACGGCTGCTCCGACGCCGTGAAGCGCGCCCGGCCGCCGAACAGCAGGCGCGAATCCGGCGTCACGCGGAAATAGTTGTGCATGAGGCGGCTCGTCGTGTACGAGCGGCGGTTGGGCAAGAGCCGCATGAGCTGCGCGGGCGGCAGCGGTTCGGTCACGACGATGAACGAGCCGACCGGCGCAAGCCGCCGCCGGTACCACGCGAACGGCCCATGGCGCGATGGACCCGTGGCGATCAATACCTGTTGCGCGCGCAACGTCCCGCGTGCCGACTCCACGCGATAGCCGCCGCTCTCTTTCGCGATGGACGTCACGGCGGCGTGCTCGTAGAGCTGTGCGCCGCGCCGGACAGCGGCATTCGCGAGCCCTACCGCAAAGCGGCCCATATGCATCTGGCCGCCGTGCTTCTGGAGCAGTCCGCCATGGAAGCTGTCCGATTCCACCTCGCTGCGAATTTGTTCGCGGCCGATGATCTCGATGTCCGGATCGACTTCGCGGCGAATCAGTTCGGCCGTTCGCTCGAGGTGTTCGAGGTGATGCGGTTTCGCCGCGAGCTTGAGCTTTCCCGAAGCGAGATAATCGCAGTCGATGCCCTCTTCGCGAATGAGCCGCTCGACCGTGTCGACGGCCGCCGCGTAAGCGCGGTAGCAACCCTGCGCGCGCTCGACGCCCAGTTGCCCGCGCAGCGCCGCATAGTCCTGCGCCACGCCGGTATTGCACTGGCCGCCGTTGCGCCCCGACGCGCCGCCACCCATGCGCCCCGCGTCCAGCACCGCGACGCTCGCGCCACGGCGGCCGAACGCGAGCGCCGCGGAAAGCCCCGTGAAGCCGCCGCCCACCACCGCGACGTCCACGCGGCCTTCCACCGGTCCCTCGCTTGCGAGCAGACCGCCAGGGGCGGTGTCGAGCCAGTAGGAGTCGAGCTTCATCGGGCGGCCTCGGCTAGCGCGTTTCTCAAAGACCCAGTTGCGAAGCGAGTTCGCCGATCGTCTCGACTTCGTAGTACTCGTAGTACGGCGTGCCCGGCTCGTGGCCGCGCTTGACGAACGCCTTGTGCTCGATGCCCATGTCGTGCGCCGTCATGAGGTCGTAGCGCAGGCTCGACGAAACGTGCAGCACGTCGCCGGGGTTGCAGTTCAGCTGATCGAACATGTACTCGAAGCCCTGCATGCGCGGCTTGTACGACTGCGCCTGCTGCGCCGTGAACACGCGGTGGAACGGCGCGCCGAGTTTGTCGACATTGCTCTGGATCTGGTCGTCCGAAGCGTTCGAGAGAATCACGAGCTTGTACTTCTTCGCGAGGCGCGAGAGGCCTTCCGGCACGTCCGGGTGCGGGCCCCAGGTCGGCACGGCGGTGTAGAACTTTTCCGCTTCGGCCTCGATGAACTCGACGTTCATGCGCTTGCAGGCGCGGCGCACCGAATTGACGACCACGTCGCGGTACGGCTTCCATGCGCCGAGCACCTCGTCGCGGCGATAGCCCGCGAAGAACGCGACGAACTTCTCGAGGTCGGCGCCCTTGAGGCGGTCGCCATACATCTCGCGCGCCGTGTCGGCCATGCGGAACTTCGTCAGCGTGCCGTAGCAGTCGAACGTGATGTACTTCGGCTCGAAATCGATCATGATGGCAATCCTTTCGTGTGATGAACCCGCTTGGGGCTCAGTGGCGAAAACAGGTGGAAGTGCGTCCCTGTGGAAAATTTAAACAGCGCAAAATTTGGGGTTGGCGTCGAATCGTGGGGCCTGCACGGTATAAACGACGCGTTTGCAGGGGCCGCCGCAGCAGATTCTGCGGTGGCGCCATCGCGCGGGCCATAGCCGAATGACCGTGCGTTTTCGTGCGTGATTCGTCAGCTTTGCAGTCAGCATGGCGTCAGGTTCTCGTATCGATCAGCACGCTCTTGAAACGCAGGTGCGCTTCGTAACCCTGGCGCCCGAGATCCTTGCCCATGCCCGAGCGTTTGTATCCGCCCGTCGGGATCATGAAATCGTTGCTGCGGCCGTAGCGGTTGACCCACACGGTGCCCGCCTCCAGCGCGCGCACGAGGCGCAGCGCGCGGCCGATGTCCGCGGTGTGCACGCCGGCCGCCAGGCCGTATTCGGGATGCGAGGCGAGCGCGAGCGCCTCTTCCTCGGTGTCGAAGGTCTGCACCGTGAGAACCGGGCCGAAGATCTCGGCGCGCACCGCCTCGGTTTGCGCCGTCACGCCGGTGAGGATGGTGGGCAGGTAGAACGCGCCGGGCACGGGCGCGTCCGCGCGGCGGCCACCGCAGTAGAGCGTGGCGCCTTCGGCCACGCTGCGCTCGACGATGCCTTCGATGCGCGCGGCCTGGGTTTCCGAAATGATGGGCGGCAGCGTCGTGCCCGAAGCCCACGTCGCGCCGGCGCGCAACTCAGCGATAGCCTGCTCGATGCGCGACACGAGTTCGTCCGCGACGGTGCGCTCGACCAGCAGGCGCGAACCGGCCACGCACACCTGCCCCGCGTTGACGGCAATCGCGCCGGCGATGCGGCGCGCGACCTCGTCGAGCTTCGGCGCATCCGCGAAGACGATTTGCGGGCTCTTGCCGCCCAATTCCAGCGTGACCGGCTTCGTGCCGCTTTGCGCGCACGCCGCCATGATCGCCGAGCCCGCGCGCGTCGATCCCGTGAACGTGACTTTCGCGATGTCCGGGTGGCGCACGAGTGCGTCGCCGGTCGTCGCGCCGTCGCCTTGCACCACGTTGAAGATGCCAGGGGGAAAGCCTGCCTCGATCGCGAGTTCGGCCAGACGCAGCACCGAGAACGGCGTCATCTCCGAAGGCTTGAGCACCACGGCATTGCCCGCCGCGAGCGCCGGACCGATCTTCCACGACGCCATCACGAGCGGGAAATTCCACGGCGCGATCGCGCCGACCACGCCATAAGGCTCGGCGATCGTCATGCCCAGATGGTCGTGATCGGTGGCCACGACCTCGCCGCCGAGCTTGTCGGCGAACTCGGCATAGAAACGGATGCCTTCCGCCGTGAACGGCACGTCCCACGCGCACACGTCGCGCACGGGGCGCGTCGAGCCGAGCGCCTCGAGCGGCCCGAGCGTGGCGGTGTCGGCGGCGATCAGGTCGGCGAAGCGGCGCAGGATGCGGGAGCGCTCGCGCGGCGCCATGCGTGGCCAGCCGCTCGTGCGAAACGCGCGCTTCGCGTTGTCGACGGCGTGGTCCACCCGTTGCGCGTCGCCAAGCGGCGCCGAGGCATAGACGACGCCGTCCGATGGCCGCGCGACCCCGATGCGCGCCGCGCCTTCGACGACCCACTCTCCGCCGATGAAGTGGCCGGCTTTTTCGGCCACTGAGGCAGCGACTGCGGCGGGATCGAACTGGTCCATGACTGGGTTCCCTCGACTTGGTCTCGATGGGAAATATCGTAGGTCCACTGCCACCGCATATTTCGCCGACAAAAAAGCCCAATCAGCAGAATCGACGCGTTATTGACCGTCCAACCCCGCGTTTTGCATTGCATCACGGGCGCTGGCGGGGCGCGCGCCCAAACAGGAAGATCGTCCTAGTCAGTCACGGCGGGCGATGCGATAGTCACGGGACGCGTATACAGAATCCGGAGGCCGGCGTGTCCGACCCAAACCTGAACAGCGTCATTACCTACCGCGCATTTACCGCCGACGATCTGGCCGCCGCGCATGCGTTGTCGACGGCGGTGCGCTGGCGGCACCGCCCCGAAGACTGGCGTTTCGCTGCCCGCATCGGCGAAGGCATCGTGGCCGTGGACGAAAGCGGTTCGCTCGTCGGCACGGCTTTCTCGTGGTTGTTCGGTCCCAACGCGGCGACGCTCGGCATGCTGATCGTCAAGCCCAGTCATCAGCGCCGCGGCATTGGCCGGGCCATGATCGAGCACTGGATGCAGGCGCTCGCCTCGCGCACGCTGCTGCTCCACGCGAGCGACACGGGCTGGCCGCTCGTCGAGCGGCTCGGCTTTACGCGCATCGGCCGCATTCACCAGCACCAGGGCGCGGCGTTTCAGCCGCCGCTCGTCTCGCTGCCCGCGGGCGAGCGGCTGCGCCCGATCGGCGCGAGCGACCGGCCCCGGCTCATCGAACTGGCGACGCGCGCAAGCGGCCTCGACCGCTCGGACATGCTGCCGAAACTGCTCGATCAGGCGAGCGGCATCGCGCTCGACCGCGACGGCGACCTGATCGGCTTCGCCCTCTTTCGCCGCTTTGGCGACGGGCACGTGATCGGCCCCGTGATCGCCCCCGATTCGCCGGATGCCTGCCGCGCCAAGGCGCTGATCAGCCATTGGCTCGCCTCCAACGCGGGCATGTTCGTGCGCATCGACACGCCCGTCGATCTGGGACTCTCCGACTGGCTCGAAGGCGTGGGGCTGCCGCTCGTCGACCACATCGAGAAGACGGAGCGCGGCGCGCCCTTGCGCGTCGATACCCAGTTCAAGCAGTTTGCAATCACGAGCCAGGCGGTGTGGTGAGCGCGGTCGAATGGACGGCATCCGGCGTGCTACCACCCGGGCAGCGAACGGATTACCATTAGAGGATTCTCGCCTCGAGGGTGACGCTATGGCTACCTATGGTATCGACGGTGTCCGCATCAGTTCCTCAACGGACCGCGTAACACACGTGCGCTGGGCGCTGATCGACCCCCAGACACACGACTGGCTCTCGACACCCACCATCTCCGAAGTGGCGGCCGTCACCAACGACATCCGCTCGGGCGCCGTGGTGTATTCGGTATTTACGCTCGGCGGCATGAGATTTCTCGGTCCGAAGATCAAGCCGGTGCCGCATCCCAACGGAATCGATGGAATCGATCTGGAAGTGCCGGACGGTAACGTCGAAAAATCCATCGACGATCTACCGCGCGTCTAGCGGTGCGCCGATTGTCCTGCCGACTACCGGAAAGAAAGGTGCGCTGCGCCCGGATGGGCGCACATCGGCCGCTAGTCGCCAAAGCTGAATCGCCGGATCAAATCATTCGGAATACCGACTATTTGACCCGGCAATCGACGAGCGAACGCGTTGCAGTCAGTCAGTTGTACCCGAGTATCGCCGACGTAGCGACGTCTGCGCGGTCGCTTGGGTTGCCAGCCAGTACGACGGTGGGCTCATGCAATAACGAGCGATACGGGTGCAGATAAGGTTCGTTTTCCGGATCGGCGTCGTCCTGTTCGATCTCCTGGGAGTGGCTGTATTCACGTGTATCCATGATCGTCTCCTGATGTAGGGTCTAGTTGTTCGACAGTAGGGTTCCCTACATACCGGCTGAGCAAGTTTGGTGCCGCACTCGCTTTCTATCATGCCGGCGGAGTTTCTTCTGCCGCGCCCGACTCTCAGGAAGTCGTGAGCTTCAGGTTCGGACGCAAGTCGTGAGTAACCGCTTCACGTTGCCCTTTGCGCAGGTCCGACACCTGTTCGATGCCGGCCTTCAGCACCTCCTCGCAAAACGCAATTCGCGTGCGGTAGTACTCGGCCTGCAATTGCGCATCGAGAACCCGCTGTTCGGCCTGGAAGAGTGCCATGCGCAATTCACTGAGCGCGCGTTAAGCCTGCTTCTCCGGCGTTGCGGCATTGTGGGCAATCAAGTTCGAAAGCCAATGCAACATGGATAAGCCCCCCTGTTTTCAATTTCACGATCGCACGCGTCAAGTTTGATAACCGCCCGAACTGTCGCTGGGAAAAGACTATCAGAGGCGAAGAAAACCAGTGTGTGTGCAAACGAACGTGTTGTATAAACGATGCAAAAGGTCGTATCCACGACGCGCTTACATAGCGCGTTTTCATCGCATGCTTTCGCTGCACGCTGCGGTTGCAAATAGGGAGCGATACATGTCCGTGGTGCCGGATCAGCCGATCGAGATGGGGCGCAACCGTGACTATCCACAAGCTGAGGTTTTGCACACTTGCGCTGTGCATCGCGTTCGCGTTATTGGGCCCCGGCGTGTGTCTGGCGGACCAGGTGAAAGTCATGATGTCGGGCTGGTTTGCGCCAGCGTATCGTGATCTGGGCCCGCAATTCGAGGACGAGAGCGGCTATACGCTGGCCACCGTCTGGGGCGCTGCAACAGGCAACGCCCTGAATGCGATTCCCGTGCGGTTTGCGCGGGGCGAGTGGGCCGACGTGCTGATCGTGGTCAGCAATGCGCTCGACGACCAGGTTCGCGCGGGCAACGTGGTGCCCGGCAGCAAGGTGGACTTCGCACGCTCGCCAATCGGCCTCGCGGTGCGCGAGGGCGCGCCGCAACCGGACATCAGCACGGTCGACGCTTTGCGCCGCACGCTGCTTGCAGCGAAGTCGATTGTCTATCCGGATAGCGCGAGCGGCGTCTATATCGCCAACGAACTGTTTCCGCGGCTGGGCCTCGACGGGCGCGTGAAAAGCAGGAGCCGCATGGTCTCCGCCGAGCGGGTCGCCACTGTCGTCGCGAACGGCGACGCCGAGATCGGCTTGCAACAGGTCGTGGAACTGTTGCCGGTGAAGGGGATAATAGTGGTCGGCAGTCTGCCCGCGGAAGTACAACGTTACACGGTGTACTCCGGCGGCATTGCAACCACAGCGAGAAATCCTTTCGGCGCAGAAGCGCTGATCCGCTTTCTGTCCTCGCCGGAAGCGGCGGCCGCGATCACGCACAGCGGTCTCGAACCGATCACGGCACCGCAACCTCCTCCGCTGCCGCTGCTGCAGCCGCAGCCACAGCCGCAACTGCCGCTGCAACCACCACCGCAACCGCAACTGGCGCCACAAGAACCGCAACCTCAACCGAATTGAGCGAAGCAGCCGTCCGGCCGATCGGCCATCACCGAAAGCCGGCCATCAACTGGCTGCCATCCCTTTTTCGGCCAGTTCTTTCTTCGCGCTTTCGTTCTTGGTCAAGTGCGTCAGGCCCATGCCGCGCAGGACGTTCGGCGCCTTCGTGAACTGGATGTTGTCATAGCCCACGATCTCGATGCGATTGCCCCAGGGGTCGCGAAAATCCAGAAATGGACCGTCGAGCGGCTTCACGCCCGCCGCCTTGAGTGCGGCGCGCGCCGCCTCCTTGTCATCGACAACGAGGCCGACATGGCGGCCGTCGTCGGCGGGCTGTTTGCGCCCCGCCTGCAACGCGATGAATTGATCGCCAAGATCGATGAAGGCCATCGTCCTGCTCTTGCCGCGCAACTGAAAGTCGAAGATGCGGCCATAGAATGCCAGCGCTTCCTCGATGTCGCCGACTTCCAGCGCGACGTGATTGAAGCCGATGACGCGCGGCCTGGTGGTTGAAGTGTCAACCATTTCCCCCTCCTTCTGCAGCCAGTGCATAGCATTCGCAAACTCGCCCGGAACCGAAATTCCGACGAGACACCCTCAAGTATGGGGATTGAAGTCGACTCGTACTAGCCGGTCAAACAAGATTTGTTGGAGTTATTTTTGAATAAGAATCGTACCCGATGCGGCGCGCGTGCATGGCGTAACCTATGATGGTTCGAGCGCAATGAGCCGGCAAACCGTGAGGGCACCAGCACCATGGACAGGACAGAGCGGACTATCAAGTGGCGCAGTTTGCCAAATGTAAGCAACGACGCAAACGAGCCACGCAATCCATTGCCTGCGGTCTGTGACGTCTCAGTGACGAACGTTTGCAACGCTGCATGCGACTTCTGCGGCTTTTCTCGTGAGAAGAAAATGGCAGGTCCGCGCCGCTATCTCGATCCCGATGCGTTCGAGCGTGCGATGCCGATGCTGCGCAGACGCAAGATTCGCTACATGACGCTGCAGGGCGGAGAGCCTCTGGTGCACCCGCAAATCGAATCGCTCGTAGGCTCGGCCACGAAAGCCGGCATCCAGTGCGGCGTGATCACGAACGGCTGGTTCCTTCCCCGCCACATCAAGCAGCTGGCTGACGCCGGCCTCAAGCGTCTCCTGATCTCGATCGATAGCGCGGACATGAGCGAGCACGAGCACAATCGCGGCCTGCCCGGCCTTGCGGCCCGCATCCGCGAGGGCATCACCCAGGCGCATGCTTTCGGCATCCCGGTTTGCGCAACGGTTACGGTGAGCCATCTGGTCCGTTACGCAGCGCTTCCCGAGACGCTCAATCAGCTTGGCTTCGATTCCGTGGTGTTCTCCTACCCAAGGCGCGACGCATTCGGTTCCACATCGCTCGTTTACGACGAAAATTCGAAGCTCGTCGACCTCAGCCGCGACGAACTGCTCGAAGCATTGAGTGCCATCGAGGCCCTCAAAAAGCGCTTTCGCGTGATGGACCCGGGCGCTGCACTGGACGAAGTCGCGCGGTTCGTGCGCGGCGAACAGCAACTCATTCCGTGCATCGCCGGGAGCAAGTATTTTTATATCGACTGGAATCTCGATGTCTGGCGTTGCGAACCGTGGCATGAGCCCATGGGCTCTGTGTTCGACCTCGACCGCCTGCCCGATCAACGCGAACCGTGCAACGCCTGCATGATGGGGTGCTACCGCCATGCCAGCGTGCTGATGCACGGCGCCAAGGCCGTCACTGACTCGGTCTATGCGCTCGGCAGAGGCGAGCTTCGCAGTGCTGTCAGCTTGTTGTTCCAGCGCGGCGTGGCGTATTCGCTGTGGGCTCTCGCCACCGAAGAATTACCTCGGACGGCGCTTGGCGCACTGGCAGGACGGAGCGGCGCGCGCCGTTCATCGCCGCAAGGCGCATGAATCGAGGCTACGGGCAAATCACCGTCATGTTGAACGGGCCCCCGTTCGCCGCCGCGTGCGCGACGGCCTCGTTCGCATCGTCGAGCGCAAAGGCCGTCACGTCGAAATGGCGCAGATCGAGCAGCCTCCCGTGAATCAAACCTGTCATGAGCGTCACGGCGTGCGTGGGGTACATCCATTTGCCCCGCACCGTGATGTCATTGCGCATGATCCAAGGATAAGGCAGTTCGAGCCCGGCGCCACCGAGCATGCCGACCCCGCCCATCAGGACCACGCGCCCGTATGGGCGGACCGCCATCACCGCGGCGCGCACCGTCGTCGCCGGAACCGATGGCGGCATCAGGTCCATCACGCAGTCGATCGGCCCAGGCGCCGCCTGTTGCATGCGCTCACGGTCCGTTGCTTCGTCGCCGGAAAGCGCCACGGTCCGCACGCGCTCGCCGAAGTTGCGCGCCAGTTTGTCGAGCGCCTGTACGTTGCGCCCGGGGGCTACGACGCACCGCGCACCCATGGCGAGCGCGACCGCGACGCACGCGCTGCCGAAGTTGCCGGTCGCGCCGCTCACGAGCAGGATCTCGCCCGCCCGCAGATCGGACGCGAGCAGCCCGCCATAAGGCACGAGCAGCGTATTGAGCGCACACCATCGCGCAGCGTCGGCCGGATCGATGTCGCCGATACGCACCGCGTTTTCGGTCGGCACCCTAAGCTGTTCCGCGAACGGGCCGTCATGAAAATAGCGCTGCAATTTCTGGCCGCCCTCGCCCCGCGCGCTCCAGCCCTGCAGCACGATGTCGGGCATGAGCGCGTCGTCGCGGGCGCGCACCGTCGGATCGCAGAACACCCAGTCGCCCGGTTGCAGTTTCGTCGCATCCGGGCCGACGGTCCGGACCCGGCCGATCGCGCCGCAACCAGGCACGATCGGCAGGTCGATGGGATAGCGGCGTTCTCCGCTGAACACTTCCTGCGCATAGGACAACACCGGCGCCGCAACGACGTCCACGACGACCTCGCCAGTGCCGGCGGTGGGGTCCGGTATCTGTTCGATCGTGAGCGGCGCGTTGAGGGTTTTCAGAATGGCAGCTTTCATGGCGCTTCCAGAAGGGGGAACGAGCCGATTCTGGCAGGCTTAGAATGGGCAACAAGGCCCGCTGCGATCCCAGGATTGCGCAGTCCCACCCACCCTGCACGAAGCGAACGCGATGACCGCCACGACACAAACCCAATTCGGCGATTTTCTGCGCTCCCGGCGCAAGAAGCTGAGCCCCGACGACGTCGGCCTTAACGGCGGCCGGCGCCGCCGCACGCCCGGCCTGCGGCGTGAAGAAGTCGCGGAACTCGCGGGCATCGGCGTCGACTGGTATGTCCGGCTCGAGCAGGGGCGCGCGGTCAGCCCTTCGGCTTCGACGCTCGATGCACTTGCCCAGGCACTGCGACTCGACAAGGCCGAAGCCGCCCATTTGCGCGCGCTCGCGCAGCGCGGCGAGGCGCGCGTCTTCGCCCGCGAGAGCGTGCCGCCGACCCTTGCGCGGATCGTCGCCAGTCTCGGTCTGCCCGCTTACGTCACGGGCCGGCGCTGGGACATCCTCGTGTGCAACGAGGCCGCCTCCGATCTGCTTGGCTTCGATCGCCTCGCTGCGGAAGATCGCAACATCATGATCTACATGTTCATCGAACCGGAGGCACGGCGGCTCTTTGGCGCGGGCTGGCCCGATGAAGCGCGCCGCATGATCGCGCTGTTTCGCACGAGCCACGACCTCCATGCAGGCGACCCGGCGTTCGTCGAACTGGTCGAGCGCCTGCGTTCAGGCAGCGAGGAATTCGTGAGGTGGTGGAGTGCGCACGACGTGCGCAGCGGCGCATCGGGCCAGAAGGTCCTGGCGCACGCGAAGCACGGTACGCAGCGCTACGAGTACGCAACGTTTCAGGCGAACGACGATCCGGCGCTGAAACTCGCGATTTATACGCCGGTCGACACGAATGCCGTCTAGCCTAGCGCGGCAACCAGCGTATGGTGCGCCCGCTTGCCGGCATGGTGTTTGACGCTCTGCCGGTGCGCACCGGACGTCGGGGCGCTCGGGTACGATGCGAGCCGCACCCTGACGCCGTGCGAGCGCGCGAGCATCGAATAGTGATGATGCGCACGGGCGCTTGCGTAATAGCGCGGTTCCACGACCGGCGTGTCGTCGCCGTTCAGCCATCGCCGTATCGTGACGAGATCGGCAGAGCGTCCCCACGAGGTTCGCGAGCCGAGCAGCGCAATCATGACCTGCCCGTTCGGCATGTTCGCATCGACCACGATGCAGCGCCCCGCCTCGCGGATATAGCCTGTCTTTGCGACCAGCACGTCCCAGTCGGCTGAGCTCACTATCGGGTCGGTGTTGTGATAGAACCGCGTCCTCGTGCCGATCGCCTCTTCGTAACGGGGAAGCGTCGTGTATTCGCTGATCAACGGATAGCGCGCCGCGGCGTCCGCCATCTTCACGACATCGCGCGCCGTCGAGAGATTCTCGGGCGAGAGCCCGGTTGGATCGTCGAAGTGCGTACTGGCCATATTCAGCGCGCGCGCCTTTTCATTCATCTGCCGGATGAACGCCGCCTGGCCGCCCGGGAACGCATGCGAAAGCGCGGATGCAGCGCGGTTCTCCGACGCCATGAGCGCAAGACGCAGCATTTCTCCTCGCTCGAGCGACGCACCGATAGGGATGCGGGACCCCGTATGCTTGAGCCGATCGATGTCGTCGTTGTCGACGGTCACCGTGTCACCCAACGGCTGGGCGCTGTCCAGCACGACCATCGCCGTCATCAGCTTGGTGAGCGACGCGATCGGCTGGGCCTCGTCGGCGTTCTTTTCGAGCAGGACTTCGTGGCGCGCGACGTCATACACGATCGCGCTGTGTGAATGGAGGAATGGCGTCTCGCTCCACGCGACGAACGGCGCCGAAGCGAGCAATAGCGCGCTGAGGAATTTTTTCATGGCGTTCACACCCTGGGACGGCAATCAGGCGATGGCGGGTCCAACGTGCAACTGATCCCCAACGATTCAACTGTAGTTGCTCGTTGCACGAATGAGTGTGGGAAAGAGGACAGAATTCTTGCCCTTCACGCCGAGTATTTAGCGGCTTGCGAAAATTCCTCGGGCGTCAGCGAAACCGCCCGTTTCATGGCGTCAGGCAGACAGCCGTTCGACGATCTCATCGAACGAAGGCCGCCTGTCGACCTGCTCGGCGAAACAGTCTGCAATCAGCGCATCGAAGCCGGCGTCGCGTTCATTAGCCTCTGCGGCCAGACGTTGCGCGAGTTCTTCCAGCAGACAGCCGAACGCACGCACCTCGATGCGCTCGAGCGCCTGGGACTGTGCGCGATCGTCGATATCGTGAAAGGACGCCGCGCCGAAGTCGCCGAGCAATACGTGCCCTGAGCCGTCGTGCAGGATGTTGTGCGCATAGAGATCGCCGTGCATGATCCCGCGCCCATGCAGATGCCGCGCCGCCGACGCGATCCCGCGTGCGATCTGCAACGCAACCGGCCTGTCGAACAGAACATCGGCTGCGTAGACGTCCCGCGTACACGAGTCGAGGCTCGGCGGCCCGGCGAGATTGACGAACGACGGAGGGATCAGTTCCATCACGAGGCCGTGCTCGCCCAGCGGATGCCCCGTGATCTTGCCGAGCACCGGGATGAGGTTCGGGTGCGGCCCGGCTTGCAGGCACGCGGCCATTTCGAGCTCCGGCAAACCGTCGCTCGTCACCGCGCCCTTGAACAGCTTGACGGCCACCGCCTCCACCGGATGCCCGTCGCGCAGGAGACGCGTCGCGCGATGCGTCACGCCCGATGCGCCTTCGCCGAGCGTTTGTCCGAGTGCGAGCGTATGCCAGTCGATATCGGGCACCGGCGAATCGGCCAGCGCCACCTGCTCGCGCACCACGTTCAGCGGATTGCCGGCGTAGGCGAGCCACGCCAGGCGCGGCAGGCGCAACAGCCAGTCGGGCAAGGCGTCGAGCCGGTTCGCCGAAATCCGCAGCAACTCGAGCCGGCTGCACGCGGCCATCGTCTCGGGCAACGAGCGCAGCCGGTTGCCGGCAAGCATCAGCTTCTGCAGATTCGGACGTTCGCCGATTTCGGGCGGCAGCGCGTCGATGTCGTTATCGGTCAGGATCAGCCAGCGCAATTGCGGCGGCAGCGCGCGCCCCGTAACGCGGCGGATGCGGTTCGCCTTGAAGCCGATCATGCTCAGCGATTCGCAGTCGCCGAGTACAGGCGGCAACTCGGTGAACGGGTTGTTCGAAGCGAACAGTATGCGCAGACGGCGCAGCCTCGGCAGGTCGTCCGGCAGCGACGTGAGCGCATTGCCCGAGAGGTCGAGCACCTCGAGGGTGTCGGCGAGATCGAAGATTTCGCGCGGAAATTCGGTCAACCCGCAAGCGAGCTTGAGCTGTCGTGCGCCGGCGAGTTGCCCGTCACGCAGTTGTTCGAGAGTAGCGGTCTTCACGCGTGAATTGAATCGAGTAATGGCAAGGAAATCGCAAGCGCCGCTGCACAACGCAGCGCCGACCATCGCAATTCTAGCGGGTGACTCGCCTGGACTGCATCCTGGGCCGCATTTCCGACTGCATGCTTCAGGAATGCGCCGGGTCGCTTGCGGCAGCCTGCTCAGGCACGCTCGACGCGGACCAGCCACCGCCCAGCACCTTGTACAGCGTGACCTGATTCGAGAGCTTCGCCAGCTCGTCGGTGACGAGTTGCTCCTGTGCCGTATAGAGCGTGCGCTGCGCGGTGAGCACGGTCAGGAAGCTGTCGGTGCCGGTCTTGTAGCGCGCCTGCGCGAGGTCGTAGTAATCCTGCGCCGATTTCACGTAGTCGCGGTCCGCCGCGACCTGATCGACATAGGTCGCGCGCCCCGCCAGTGCGTTCGACACTTCCTTGAACGCCGTCTGAATCGCCTTTTCGTAGTCGGCCACGTCGATATCCTTCTCGATCTTCGCAACGTCGAGCGACGCCTTGTTGCTGCCGTAATCGAAGATCGGCATCGTGATCGTCGGCGCGAACGTCCACGCGCCCGTGCTCGCCTTGAACAACTGCGAGAGGCTCGTGCTAGCCGTGCCGGCGCTCGCCGTCAGCTCGATCTTGGGAAAGAACGCCGCGCGCGCGGCGCCGATGTTCGCGTTCGCCGCCTTGAGCGTATGTTCCGCCTCGATGATATCGGGCCGTCGCGCGAGCAAGTCGGACGGGATGCCCGCATCGACGTCCGCGAACATCGCGTCGCTCTCGAGCAGAGTAGGCCCCGTGGCGAAGTCGTCGGGCAACGGACAGCCGATTTCGGCGATCAGATTGTTGCGGTCCTGCGCGACCGCGCGCGTGTATGACGCCACGCTCGCGCGTGCGCTCGCAAGCGACGTCTGCGCCTCGCGCACGTCCTGAAGCGACGCGCTGCCGATCTTCATCATGCTCACCGTGAGGTCGTAGGTGTTCTGGTCGGCCGCGGCGGTGTCGGTCGAAACCTTCAGCAAGGTCTCATCGGAGAGCAATTGCAGATAGTCGGTCGCGACATCGGCCACGAGCGAAAGCTGCGTGCTCGTGCGCGAGGCCTGCGTCGACAGATAGTTCTCGAGCGCCTGGCGCTTGAGGCTGCGGATCCGCCCAAAAAAGTCGATTTCCCACGACGTCGTGCCGACGGAAACGGTATTCGAGTGGCTCACCGCGCCGTCGGTGCGCGTGTTCGTGAGCGAGCCGCCGGCGTCGATCGTCGGCGCCAGCTCCGCGCGCGTGATGCGGTACTGCGCCTCGTACTCGGCCACCTGCAGCGCCGCGACACGCAGGTCCCGGTTGTGGTCGAGTGCGAGCGCGATCAGTTCCTGCAGGCGCGGGTCCTTGAAGTAATCGCGCCAGCCGACGTCGGCCGCGTTCGGCGCCGCAGGTGATGTTGAGGGCGTAGCCGCCGATGCACCCGTAGCGTACGCGGCGCCCGTTGGCCAGGCGGTGGCGACCGGCGCAGCGGGCCGTTGATAAACCGGGTCGAGAGAACACGCACTCAATGCTGCCGCACAGAGCACGGACAGAAGCTTCAATTTCATTCCTGGTCCTTTGCGTGCTGCACGGCTTCGCCGTCGCCATGCTCCTTGAACAGCCGGCGCACGACGATGAAAAACACGGGCACGAAGAAGATGGCGAGCGCCGTCGCCGCGATCATCCCGCCGGCGACGCCGGTTCCGATCGCATGGCGCGCGGCCGAGCCCGCGCCGGTGCTGATCACGAGCGGCAGCACGCCGAACACGAACGCCAGCGATGTCATCAGGATCGGCCGCAAGCGCTGGTGCGCCGCCTCGAGCGTGGCCTCGACGAGCCCACGGCCCTGCTCCTGGAGGTCCTTCGCGAATTCGACGATCAGAATCGCGTTCTTCGTTGCGAGGCCGATTGTCGTCAGCAGCCCGACCTTGAAATAGACGTCGTTCGACAGCCCGCGCAAATGCGCGCCCAGCAACGCGCCAAGCACGCCGATCGGCACCACGAGAATGACCGCGAGCGGCACCGACCAGCTCTCGTACAGCCCCGCGAGGCACAGGAACACCACGATCAGCGAAATCGCATACAGATACGTGGCCTGCGAACCGGCAAGCACTTCCTGATACGACTGCCCCGTCCACTCGATGCCGAATCCGGTGGGCAACTGCCTCGCGAGATTTTCGACCGCGGCCATTGCCTGGCCGGTGCTCACACCGGGCGCGGGCTGTGCGCTCATCTGCATCGCCAGTTCGCGGTTGTAGCGCTCGATCTGCGGCGGCCCGAACGTCCAGCGCGTGGTGGCGAATGCGGAGAACGGCACCATCTGGCCGTCGTAGCCCGACGTCGTCGTGGACGTCGTGGACGTTGTAGACGTTGAAGCCGAAGTCGAACTCGACGACGAACTCGAGGATGACGAAGTACTCGACGACGACGAATCCGCGCGCACATACCATTGCCCGATGTCGTCCGGCATCATCCGGTACGGTGCGTCCGCCTGCACGTAGACCTTCTGGATCCGCCCGGTATCGATGTAGTTGTTCACGTACGCGGAGCCGAACGCGGTGGAAATCGTCGTGTCGACATCGGCGATCGACAGCCCGAACGCACTCGCCCTCTCGCGGTCGATATCGACGTAGAGCTGCGGCGTATCTTCGAGGCCGGCCGAGCGCGTCATGGCGAGCGACGGTTCCTTCGCGGCCAGCGCAAGAAACTGGTTGCGCGCCTTCAGCAGCTTGTCATGCCCCTGGCCCGCGCGGTCCTCGATCTCGAAGTCGAGGCCGCTTTGCGTGCCGAGACCATGAATCGCGGGCTCGTTCATCACGAAGATCTGCGCATCGCGATTGCCCGCGAAGACCGCGTTCGCGCGATTGATCACCGCCTGCGCGCTATCGTTCGACCCGCGCTGGCTCCAGTCCTTCAACTGCACGAACGCCAGCGCATTGTTCTGCCCTTGCCCGTTGAAGCTGAAACCGTTCACGGCCATCACGTGCGTTACCGCGGGCTGCTTCAGAAAGTATTGCTCGACGGCTGCCACGGTCTGAAGCGTCTTCGAAGAAGGCGTGCCGACCGGCGCCGAAATCGACACCATGATCGAGCCCTGATCTTCCTCCGGAAGATACGACGAAGGCAGCGTCACGTACAGAATGCCGACCACGCCCGCAATGAGTGCATAGCCGAGCATCCAGCGCGCGGGCCTGGCCACCACGCGCGCAAGCGTGGTGCTGTAGCGCGCGTTGCTCTTCGTGAAGAAGCGATTGAACGCGCCGAGCAAGCCGCGGCTCTGCGCATGTTCGACGGCCGACGGGTTCAGCAGGCTCGCGCAGAGTGCGGGCGTGAGCGTCATGGCGAGCAGCACCGAAAGCACCATCGCCGAAACGATAGTGACAGAGAACTGGCGATAAATCGCGCCGGTCGAGCCGGAAAAGAAGGCCATCGGGATGAAGACGGCGGTCAGCACCGTCGTCACGCCTACGAGCGCGCCGGTGATCTGGCTCATCGCTTTCTTCGTGGCCGCCTTCGCGTCGAGCTTTTCCTCGGCCATGATGCGCTCGACGTTCTCGACGACGACGATCGCGTCGTCCACCAGCAGGCCGATCGCGAGCACCATCGCGAACATCGAGAGCACGTTGATCGAGAAGCCGATCGCCGACATCACGCCCAGCGTGCCGAGCAGCGCAACCGGCACGACGATCGTCGGAATCAGCGTCGCACGCAGGTTCTGCAGGAACAGATACATCACGAGGAACACGAGGATCACCGCTTCGAAGAGCGTCTTCATGACCTCCTCGATCGATATCTTCACGAACGGCGTGGAGTCGTACGGATACGCAATCGCCACGTCTTTGGGCAATTGCGGCTGCAGCTCTACGAGCTTCGCGCGCACGGCCTTCGCAACCGCCATGGCGTTCGCACCCGTCGAGAGCTTGACGGCCAGCGCGGCCGCCGGCTTGCCGTCGAGCCGCGAGGACGTATCGTATGAATCGCCGCCCACCTCGACGCGCGCGACGTCCTTCAGGCGAACCTTCGAGCCGTCGCTGTTCACGCGCAGCAGAATGTCGCCGAACTGGTCGGCAGTCGTCATCAGGCTCGACGCCGAGATCGTCGCATTGATCGCCTGGGAGTCCGTAGCAGGCGCGCCGCCGAGTTCGCCGACGGAAAGCTGCACGTTCTGATTGGTGACCGCTGTCGTCACGTCGGACGCAGTGACGCCGAAGCTGCGCAGCTTCACGGGATCGAGCCAGATCCGCATGGCGTGCTGCGCGCCAAAGAGCGTGACGTCGCCCACACCGTTGATCTGGGTAAGCGGGTCCTCGATCTGCGTGGCGATGACATTGCCGAGGTCGATCGAATCGAGCGTGCCGCCCGGCGACGAGAGCGCGACGATCATCAGAAAGTCGCTCGACGCCTTCGCCACTTGCACGCCCTGCTCCTGCACCGTCTCCGGCAGCGAGGCGGTGGCCTGGGTCACCTTGTTCTGGACCTGCACCTGCGCGATGTCCGGGTTGGTGCCGGGCCTGAACGTCAGGTTGATGGTCGCCTGCCCCGCGCCGCTGCTCGTCGACGACATGTACAGCAGGTTATCGATGCCGGAAAGCTTCTGCTCGATCACCTGCGTGACGGTCTTCGCGACCGTGTCGGCGGAAGCGCCCGGATAGGTTGCCGTGACCTGCACCGAAGGCGGCGCGATGGTCGGATATTGCTCGATCGGCAACGTGGTGGTCGCCGCAGCGCCGATCAACATGATGACGATCGCAACGACCCACGCGAGGATCGGGCGCTGAATGAAGAAACCTGCCATGCGCCCTCCTTACGACTTCGCAGCAGACGCAGCCGCGGCTGCGGTGGCCGAATCCGCGGCCACGTGAACCGCCACGCCGGCCTGCACCTTTTGCAGTCCGCTCACGATCACCCGATCGCCGGCTTGCAATCCGCTCGTGACGATCCACTGGTCTGCATAGGCACTGTCCGCGTGTACCGCAACCTGCTTCGCGTGTCCGGTCGCATCGACGACCCATACGCTCGCGCTGCCGTCCGAAGCGCGCGTGACCGCGAGTTGCGGAACGAGCAGCGCGTTCGTGCTCTCGCCCTCGTCGAGCTGCGCGCGCACGAACATGCCGGGCAGCAGTTCGCCGTCCGGGTTCGGGAAGACCATGCGCACCGTCACCGAGCCCGTTGTCGCGTCAACGGTGATGCCCGAAAACTGCAGCACGCCAGCGTGTGCGTACTGCGTGCCGTCCTCCATCACGAGCTGCACCGCCGCGCCCGTGCCCGAACGCTTGAGCCGCCCCGAGGCAAACGCCTTGCGCAAGCGCAGCCAGTCGGCGCTCGAACGCGTGACGTCGAGGTACATCTCGTCGTATGCCTGAATGGTGGCGAGCGCCGTGGTCTGCTCTGAAGTCACGAGCGCGCCTTCGGTCACCGACGAAGCGCCGATGCGGCCCGAAATGGGCGCCGTGATCCGCGTGTAGCCGAGATTGATACGCGCCGACTCGAGCGATGCGCGATCCGCGATCACATCGGCCTCGTCCTCGCGAACGGCCGCGATCGCATCGTCGTTGTCCTGTGCGCTGACCGCGTTGATCTTCACGAGCTGGGCGTAGCGATCGGCTTTCGTCTTCGCGGAAGCGAGCGTTGCCTCGGCCTTCGCGAGCGTGCCGCGCGCCTGATCGTACGTCGCCTGGTAGGTGGCCGGATCGATCTGGTAGAGCACCTGCCCCGCCTTCACGTCCGAACCCTCGACGAAGAACCGCTTCTGCACGATGCCGCCGATTTGCGGCCGCACATCCGAGACCTTGAGAGACGAAAGGCGGCCCGAAAGCTCGGCCGTCATCACGATGCGCTGCGGCGCGAGCGTCTTGACGCCGACTTCGACGCTCTGGCTGGCGGGGTTAGCGGGTATCCCGGCGTCGTGACGTTGACAGCCGGCGATCAATATGGCGGTCGAGCAGAAAAGCGCCGCGCCGAGGCGTTGGCCCTTCCTGTTCCATCCCTCTCTTGCATGAATCTGTTGTGGCATATATTCCATCGAATCGTGCGTTGACGCGCCCTGCCAGAACAAGGCAAGGCGCAAAGCCATTGACTCGTAGTACTAAGCGGTTGAAGTCTTGCAGCCCGGAAAGGCTGATGCCCCGTTGCGCATCAACTTCGAACCCTGAATTAATGTCCCGGTCACATAACTAAACTGAACGGTATGGTTTATAATGGAACGATCGATGACTGTCAATCGCCTTACCCGGCAACGAATGTTTCATTCCATGACGGACGAGGGTATTGGCGTGGACGCTCGCGTCCCAGGCCCGAGAACAAGTGAGGAAGGGAGACCCGATGAGAAAGAAGACCGAAGAAAAGCGTCAATCCATCATCGAAGCCGCGCTGGCAGTGTTCCGGGACGTCGGCTTCGAGCAGGCGTCGATGACGCAAATCGCGGCTCGTTCGGGCGCGTCGAAGGCGACGCTGTATAGCTATTTCGAGTCGAAAGAGGCGTTATTTGCTGAAACAATGACGAGCCGCGCCGGAAGGGAAATCCGGCATGCGTTCAGTCAACTGACGCTCGAAATGCCGCTGGGCGAGTCGCTCGTCGCGTTTGGGGTCCACTTCCTGACGGCCGTGCTGCAGCCCTCTTTTCTCGCAACACGCCGCCTGTGCTACCAGGAGGTCGACCGGTCGAACGTGGGCCGAGCCTTGTATGAATCGGGTCCAAAACGGGGCTTGATGCACGTGCGTGACTTTCTGGCGAGCGCGATCGAGGCGGGCACAATCCGGCCGTGCGATCCAGGCGTCGCGGCGCGACATCTACTGGCGCTTCTCGAAGCCGAGTTGGTCGAAATCGCGACGCTAGGCTATGAGGTCAAGGCCTCGCGCGCGAAATTGCTGGAGGTCGTGAACCGGGCAATCGATGTATTTCTCGCGGGCTATGCCGTGACAGCGCCGCAAGCGAACCGCAAGGGTCCGCAGAACGCAAAATGATGGCGGGATTCGCGAGCGCAAGCCCGCATCAGCAAGGCGCAACATGCGGAATCATCGCAGCCTGCCCGTGCAGCACACCCGTTTCGTCGATCAGTTGCCATACGGTCGCGCGCTCGATCCAGAAGCGCTGCCCCGACTTCGTAATGCGGATGCCGCGATAGTCTTTCACGAAGCCTTCGCGCGTCACCGAATCGAGAAATGCCTGCCGCTCGCTACGCTCGGGCGCCTGCGCGGAAAGACGCGAAGGCAGCGCCGTGATTTCGTCCCAGTCGTAGCCGAAGATCGCTTGCGCGCGACGATTGCCATACATGAATACGGGGTCCGCCTGCGTGCCGTGCGCAAGCAAGCCGAACGGCGCGCGTTCGTAGAGCCAGGCCGCGCCCTCTGTGTCGCCCATGCCTTCGGGCACGAGCGCGACGCCCAACAGGCGGCGATAGCTGTTCGCGAGAAGGCGAAATAATTCGGTATCCGTGTTCGGCGACATTCAGACTGGCTCCTTCGAGTCGAGGGGTTGCTTGCGCGTTGCGCAATTCTATAACCGCTTGTAAAAACCCGCGCCCTGCCTCACGATCGGCCGTCTCGATGCGCCAACTACGGACATCCACGATGTCTATCTGCACTTGCACCCGAATCCGGCTTGCTTCGGGTGAAGTGGTAAAGGCCATCGACCTCAGTGGCCGAAGCGGCCTCGTGTATCGGCGCAATTCGCAGACCGGTCAGATCGAAGCGCTGGAAAGTGCGAGAAGCTGGGTGTCGCTGCATCCGTCGCTTCACCGTCCCTCGCCTCAACGGTATCTCGTCACGCCAGACAGCCGAGGCTCGATTCGAAGCGTTTGAAGGAGAGGCCGATCTCTAATTCGCCGCGCCGCACGCGCATGGTGTTCGCAACGGCTTACGTATGACGAAAGACGGCGTAATCCGCAAAAACTCAAGAACAGCAGACTTGAGCCGTAATAGGGAAGTCGGCGCGTCATGCGCCTTGCATTTTTAGCCATTCGAACCCCATGAAACTCAGCCGCAAGATTCCCCTCGCCTTCGCCGCGTCGCTCACCCTCATGTCGGCGGGTGCGTTCTACGGCATCCACACGCTCAACCAGGCGATCGATACCTACCGCACCACCGTGCAGGACGCCGCCGCGAACGAGCGCATGGTGTCGGCCACGCTCGTCGAGTTCAAGCTGCAGGTGCAGGAGTGGAAAGACACACTCCTGCGTGGCAAGGACCCGCAAAAACTCGATCGTTACTGGAGCGCGTTTCAGAAGCGCGAGCGCACCGTGAACGATCTCGCCGCCGGGCTCGAAACGAAGCTGCCCGAAGGCGAAGCGCACACGCTCGTCGCGCAGTTCGCCGAGGCGCATGAGGCGATGGGCCAGGGGTACCGCAAGGGCTTCGAGGCGTTCAAGGCGGCCGGCGCCGATCCTGTTGCGGGCGATACCGTGGTCGCCGGCGTCGATCGCGCGCCCGCCCAACTGCTCGACCGCGCCGCACAGATCATTGCCGCCACCAACGCGCAAGTGGCCGCCCAGGCGGCGGTGCAGGCCGCGCACGCCACCATCGTGAGCGCCGTGCTGATGGTGGCCGCGTTCCTGCTCGCGCTGGCGGGCGGCGTGCTGTTCAGCCGTACTGTCACGAGCCCGCTGGGCCGTGCCGTGGACTTTGCGCGCGAGGTCGCCGACGGCGACCTGTCGACCGATCTGCATGCACATGGCGACGACGAGACCGCGGAACTGCTCACGGCGCTTTCGAAAATGCAGACGAGCCTCGCACGCGTGGTGAGCGAAGTTCGCGCCAACGCCGAGGGCGTGGCAACGGCGAGCGCGCAGATTGCCTCGGGTAACCAGAATCTTTCCTCGCGCACCGAAGAGCAGGCTGCATCGCTTGAAGAAACGGCCGCGAGCATGGAGGAGCTGACGTCGATCGTACGCATGAACGCGCAGAACGCGGAGCACGTCAGTTCGCTCGCGGGAACGGCGGCGCAGACCGCGGCGCGCGGCGGCACGGTGATGCGAGGCGTGGTCGGCACGATGCAATCTATCGCGGACAGTTCGAGCAAGGTCGGCGAGATCATCGGCTTGATCGACGGCATCGCGTTCCAGACCAACATCCTTGCGCTCAACGCCGCCGTCGAAGCGGCGCGTGCGGGCGAGCAAGGCCGCGGTTTCGCCGTTGTCGCGGGCGAGGTTCGCACGCTCGCGCAGCGCAGCGCGAGCGCGGCGCGCGAGATCAAGGCGCTCA
Source organism: Paraburkholderia sp. BR14312 (assembly GCF_040948675.1). NCBI lineage: Bacteria > Pseudomonadati > Pseudomonadota > Betaproteobacteria > Burkholderiales > Burkholderiaceae > Paraburkholderia > Paraburkholderia sp. BR14312. The sequence goes on along the minus strand of NZ_JBFPKI010000001.1, from coordinate 1,228,219 downwards.
TCGAGCAGTCGAAAGTACACGTCGAAAGCGGATCGTTCCAGGTGGCCGACGCCGGTCACATCATCGACGAGATCGTCGAAGCCGTGCAGCGGGTTTCCGGCACCGTGCAGGAGATTTCGACGGCGTCGCGCGAACAGTCGACGGGCATCGAGCAGGTGAACATCGCCGTCACGCAAATGGACGAGGTCACGCAGCAGAACGCGGCGCTCGTGGAGGAGGCTTCGGCCGCGACGTATGCGCTGGCTGAGCAGGCACACGCGCTTCGCGAGACCGTGTCCGCGTTCAGGCTCAGGGAAGGCGCCATTGCCTGACTTCGAGCGATTGCCGCGCGCGCCCTGGGGGACATAAGCGCCGCGTCCTCCCGCTCTGAGCCTGCAACCCCGGCTGGTCTGTGCAACGCAGACTGGCCGTAATTGACTGGCACGCCCGGCCGCGGCGCGCCTTGCGGCTCGGGCAACCACCGCCGCCGGGTTCGCGCTCCAATTTTGTGAGGCGATACGCCGCACTGAAACTTCGCTCCCATTGCTTGAAAGCAAATCTTACGAAATGTAAACTTGATGCAAGCTTTGGATTCGGACGCAGTCTTCCCGAGGCTTCCCTCGAAGCTCGAGTCAATCCATCGATAACTTAGTCATCCTTTACTTCCTTGCCCTGGAGAAAACCATGAACTCGTACATCAACCGACTCAACGCCACGTTCGCGATCGCCGGCCTCCTCATGATGGCGCCGTTCATGGCCATGGCCCGCTTGCCAGCGCCGAGCGCTGTCCCGCATGGCGAATCTCTCGTCAAGAAGCGCACGTCGAACCGCTTCGCCGATGAGGAGCGTCGCGCCAGCGAATCCGGTGGAAGTGAATCCGTTAGTGAGTGATCAACATTCCTAAGTAAAATTCATCTCACTTCCTCTTTTCTTGAACGCTATTTGGAGCATTCACCATGAAAGCGAAAGTCACGACACTCTTCATTATTGCCGCCCTGCTCGCCACGACAGGCACCGCGTTCGCATCGCAGCCCGAACACCGGCCTGGCAACCCGCCGCCTACGTCGATCGAACGAGCCAACCGTCCGGTCGGTGCGATTCCGCATCGCGACTGGCATCGTGGCGACCGCCTGCCGCCTGAATACCGTGATCGGATTTTCGTGGTCGAAAACTGGAATCAGCATGGCCTGAAAGCGCCCCCGCGTGGCTACCACTGGGTCGGCGTAGCCGGCGACTACGTGCTCGTTGCCAGCGCGACCGGCGTGATCTCGACGGTTCTGACCGCCGGCAGCCATTGATCATGCCGTTGTCTTTCCACGATATGCCTGCTCTTCGCCGCAACGCGGCCAAGGGCCGGCAACCAGCAGCGACTGAAATCGAGCCGCAACGACGGCAAAACAACTAACTCTCGCAAATCCCCGGCACGGCAACTTTCTGGAAGATATGCGGCGACGCGATCACCGAGGAAGGATAAGCGGCCAGACTCGACCGGAACGCCGGCGCAGAGAATGCCGCCCGAAAATGCGCCGTGGATTCCCACACTGCGTAATTCATATAAGCCGGTTGCTCTCCGATCGCCCGGTGGAGTTGCGTTGAAATAAAGCCGGCTTGCTGCTTCATGAGCGCAGCGTCTTCCTGCCAGGCCTCCAGAAACTTCGCCTCATCGGCCAGATCCAGTGTGAAAACGTTCACGAGCACAACGGGCTCGGCGTCAACGGCAAGTTGACGTTCGATCGGGAAAGAAGGATCAAGCGGTCGCAATTGCAGCATGGTGCACTCCAGAGTCTAAAAGCATGATGTCAACCGGTCATCGCAAATATATAGTAAATTGACATGATGATGTCAACTTAGAAATAGGGTGCCATATGCGCGAACTCGCGAGAACACCGGTCGGCGAACTCCTGTCGGGCATCATGCTCGATCTCTTCCGGCTCAATAGCGGACTGCTCACTTCGGGCGACCGCCTGGTCGAGGGCCTCGGCCTCACGAGCGCACGCTGGCAAATGCTCGGCGCCATCAGGGCCGCGCAACGGCCGCAGCCGGTGGCCTGGATTGCCCGCGATCTGGGGGCCAATCGGCAAAACGTGCAACGAATCGTGAATGACCTGGCCAACGACGGTCTGGTCCGCTTCGAGGCCAACCCTCACCACCGCCGCGCGCAGCTTGTCGTTTTGACCGACGAGGGCCGGCAAGCTTTCGAAGCGGCCATGCGTCTTCAGGCCCCCTGGATCAACCAGCTCTCCGCTGGCGTGACCGCCAGCGAAATCAAGACCTTGCACCGCGTCATCACGAAATTGCAGGCGAATCTGGACCAAATGGCCGGAGCCGACGAGCCGGATTGATCGACAGCGCTGCTTGCGCATGCAATGTGCTACAGCAGGGCATCGTTACCATCCGCGAGGCGAGGCCCACGCATGTCGACCATTGCCCTCATTGTCGTGACGGTCGCGGTGACGCTCGTCGTCATCCTGGTGATCGCGAACCTCACGAGCGGCGAAAAGAAGATCGAGCACAAGATCGACCGGCTTTACGCGAGCGACAGTCCGCAGTTCATCCGCTCGATGGGGCTGCTGCTCGGGCCGCCCGTCGTGGGAGGCAATCGCTTCGAGGTGCTCGTGAACGGCGACGAGATCTTTCCGTCGATGCTGGCCGGCATCCGCGCGGCGCAGCACACCATTACCTTCGAGACCTTCATTTACTGGTCCGGCGCGATTGGCGAAGAAGTCGCCCGCGCGCTGTCCGACAAGGCGCGCGCGGGCATCGCCGTGCACGTGCTGCTCGACTGGGTCGGCTCGTCCAAAATGGACAAGCGTTATCAACGCATGCTGCGCGAGGCGGGCGTCCAGCTCGTCCTGTATCACAAGCCGCACTGGACGGGCCTCGGCCGCATGAACGACCGCACGCACCGCAAGTTGCTGGTGATCGACGGACGCATCGGTTTTACGGGCGGCGTAGGCATCGCCGACGAATGGACCGGCCATGCGCAGGACGAAAAGCACTGGCGCGATACGCACTTTCGCATTGAAGGCCCGGCGGTCGGACAGATGCAGGCGGTCTTCATGGACAACTGGGTCAAGTCGACGGGCAATGTGCTGCACGGCCCGCAGTACTTTCCCGCGATCGACGCCGCGGGCAACGGCCTCGCGCACGTGTTCAGCAGTTCGCCCTCGGGCGGCAGCGACGACATGGAGTTGATGTACCTCATGGCGATCACCGCCGCGGCGCGCTCCATCCATTTGTCGACGGCGTACTTCGTGCCGGACAAGCTGACGATCAACGCGATCGTCGAGGCGGCGAAGCGCGGCGTGAAGGTGCGCATCATCACGCCGGGCAAGCGCATCGATACTCACACGGTGCGCGAGGCCTCGCGTGCGTGCTGGGGCGACCTGCTCGCGGCCGGCGTGGAGATGTACGAGTATCAGCCGACGATGTTCCACTGCAAGCTGATCGTCGTCGACGAATATCTGGTATCGGTCGGCTCGACCAACTTCGACAGCCGCTCGTTCAAGCTCAACGACGAGGCCAATCTCAACATCTACGACCGCGATTTCGCGCGCCAGCAGACGGCCATTTTCGATGCCGACGCTGCCCTCGCCAAACGCATCACGCTCGAAGACTGGCGCCGCCGGTCGTTACGGGAAAAGCTGCTCGAACACGCAGCCGCCCTCCTCGATTCGCAGTTGTGACGCCTGCCGCGAGCGCCGCGCCGCCAATCGACAAGAAAGCGAAGATCGCCGACAATCGGTGCCCGACATTGGGCTGTCGACAAAGCAAACAGAAAAAAGGGACCGCAATCCATGCTGCATATCGAGGATCTGGCCAATCCGCCCGAGGGGTTTCTGCGCGACGAGCCGGAGGGAGCGGAGTTTTACCAGGCCTTTCAGACGGCCCGGCTGGATGATTTCAGCTTCGGTTATTTCGCCGTGTACCGGGACAGCGCGCTCGTTACCGTGGCGCCCTACTTCGTGATGGATTTCCGGCTCAACACCCTCCTTCCCAGCGGCTGGCTGAAGCAAAGCCTGAGCTGGATCCGCTTCAAGCTGGCCTGCATCGGGCATCCGACCGTCGATGCCGGCCGCATCCAGGGCGAAGTCTCGCAGGAGACGCTCGCGGCCATCAGCACGGCGCTTGCGAAGAAAGGGAGCCTGCTCGCGTACAAGGGTTTCACCGAGGACTTGCCGCTGCGCGGCTTCGTGGCGGCAAAAGGCCTGCCCGTGCCGGTGCTGTCGATCGGCCCGGACTACTACCAGGCCATGAAGAGCGACCGCAGGAACCTGCTCAAGCGTAAGCTGAAAAAGGCCGCCGCACTGCGCTATGAAGAATGCGCGGGTCTGCCCGATCACCTCGTCGCCAGAGTGTATGAGTTGTATCTGAACACCTGGCAGAAAGCCGAGTTGAAGTTCGAGAAGCTCACGCCGGAGTACTTCGCCAATACCCGCAGCCTTAGCCATTATCTGCTGTACTTTCTGGACGACGAGTTGATTGGCTTCACCCAGTTGATCGGCAAGGGAAGGCACCTCGTCAACCGCTATATCGGGCTCGACTACGCCAGGAGCCAGGAGTACGGCTTGTACTTCGCCATGTTCATTCGCACGGTCGAATTCGGCATTCGCGAAGGTTTCGAGGAAATCGAGCTGGGCGCGACGTCCTATGAGTTCAAACGCATCCTCGGCGCCCGCCAGATTCCCACCTGGAATCACTACCGGCACAACAACGCGTTGGTCAACTGGCTGCTCGGCAAGCTGCGCAGCGTGCTGGAACCGTCGGAGTCCGAACTGCGTTAGCGCCCGACCGATTGGTTCGGTGCGTCCCACCTGCCGGCAACACGCGTTACAGGCGATAATGTGCCAAACGCAATCGACTTGAGAAACGGAGTGAGAATGAGCAAGCAAGGCTTCACCACTGGCATCGTTCACGGCGACAGGATCGCGGGCACCGAGCACGGCGGCGTGCGCCAGCCGATTCATACGTCCGTGCAATACGGTTTCGAGCGCGTCGAGGACCTGATCGGCGTATTTCAGGGCACGAAGAAAGGGGGTTTCAACTACGCGCGGCAAGGCACTCCCACGACGGCGGCTCTCGAGCGCAAGATCACGAGCCTGGAAGGCGGCACCGGCACAGTCTGTTTCAGCACCGGCATGGCCGCGATCACGGCGACCTTCCTCACGCTGCTGCGTGCGGGCGATCATCTCGTGTCGAGCCGCTATGTGTTCGGCAACACCAACAGCCTGTTCGGCACGTTGCGCACGCTCGGCGTGGAAGTCACGACCGTCGACGCCAGCGACGCCGAAAACGTGAAGAACGCCATCCAGCCGAATACGCGCATGGTGTTCGTCGAAACCATCGCGAATCCGGGCACGCAGATTCCCGACCTGCAAGGCATCGGCGAGCTGTGCCGCGAGCGCGGCATCGTCTACGTCGTCGACAACACGATTACCTCGCCCGCCTTGTTCCAGCCGAAGGCGGTCGGCGCGAGCCTCGTCATCAATTCGTTGACGAAGACCATCGCGGGCCATGGCGCCGCGCTCGGCGGCGCGGTGACCGATACGGGCCTGTTCGACTGGAGCACGTATCCGAACATCGCCGACGACTATCGGCGTTCGGCACCGAAAGATCAGGGGCTCCTGCAGATCCGCAAGAAGGGCCTGCGAGACATGGGCGCGTCATTGTCGTCCGAGCAGGCGCACGCCATCGCCATGGGCGCGGAAACGCTCGCCCTGCGCGTGAAGCAAAGCAGCGACAATGCGCTCGCGCTCGCACAGTTTCTCGAAGGCCACGAAGCCATCGGCAAGGTGTTCTATCCGGGCTTGAAGAGCCATCCGCAATACGAGGTTGCCCATGCGCTTTTCAAGGGCGCGTCATGGCTGCTCTCGTTCGAACTGCTCAACGCGGAACGCATGATCGACGTCGTCAACGCGCTCGAACTGCCGATCAAGGCGACCGGCCTCGGCGACACGCGCACGCTCATCATCCCCGTCGCGCCGACGATCTTTTTCGAAGCCGGCGCAGAAACGCGCAAGGCGATGGGCATCTCCGACGGCATGCTGCGGCTTTCGGCGGGCATCGAAGATATCGACGACCTGATTGCAGACTTCTCGCAAGCGCTCAAGCTGGCAGCATAACGCCGGGAGCGTCGATGTCGTGAACAGGGCCAGCACTCGCTGGCCCTGCGCGTTTTCGACGCTGATGCCGCTTACGGATTGAAGCGTTTTGCCTCGTCGCGCCAGTAGTGCTGCTGCTGCCAGCCAAGCAAGCGTTTGAGCTTCTCGTTGCTGAGCAGCGTCTCGAACTCGCCGAGGGCCTTCTTGACCGGCACGCCCGGATAGTAGCGATCCAGCAACGTCTGGGTCGGCAAGTCGGACGACACGTCGTCCGCCGCGACGTTCATGATCTCGAAGCCGAGGCCGTCCGTTTCGATGGCGAGCCGGCACGCGTTGGCGAGATCTCGCCCGTCGATGTAGCTCCACGCAATACGCTTGCGCAGCGCGGGATCCTTGAGCCACGTGGAGAACTTCGCGTAATCCTCGGGATCGAGCACGTTGCCGATGCGAAAACAGTAGATGTCCGACCCGGTGCGCGCCTGGAATGCCTTCGCGGTCACTTCGTTGACCACTTTCGAGGTGGCGTAGCTGTCCATCGGGTCCACCGGATAGTTCTCGTCCAGCGGAAAGTACGCGGGATCGCGATGCCGGTGGGCGAACACCACACCGTAAGTCGTCTCGCTCGAGGCGAGGATCACCTTGCGGACCCCTAGTTTCGCAGCGGCGTCGAGAATGTTGTAAGTCCCCATCACATTGATGCGGTAGACCTCGTTATCGGTCGTCAACATGATGCGAGGAATCGCCGCGAAGTGAACGATCGCGTCGATGGGTTTCGGCTCCAGGTCGTCGGCGAATTCCACTGGCGCCGTGGTCGAGGCGATCGCGTTGAAAACCTGGCCCGCGTCGGTGATGTCCGTGATCAGCGTGCGCGCCGTGCGCTTCGGCATGGGCACACGGTCCAGATTCAACACTTCGTAGCCGTGCGCGACCAGGTTCTCGACCACCCATTTGCCGGCAAGGCCGCTACCGCCGGTCACTATCACTCGCTTTGTCATCTGTCTCTCTCCTTTTCGTGGCGTCGTTCCCGCCTCTGCAAACGCGCACGTTACCGCAAACATCGGCCGGCTGTAATGACCACCGCTACCTTTCCAGCCGGATGGATTGTCTGCGGGGGACGCAGACAAAATCGTTATGCGCCCGATTGCGCGGGCGCGGCCACCGCAGGCTGCCGGTTGAACCGCTCCGCCAGAAAATCGATGAACGCACGCGCACGCGCCGACTGATTGCGCTTGTTCGGGTAGTACACGAACAAATCGGCCAGCGGCTGCACGAACTCGGGCAGCACGACGCGCAGCCGGCCGCTTTCCAGATACTTCGCCAGGTCCCACTCCGAGCGCAGCAGAATGCCGTGCCCGTCGAGCGCCCAGCCGAGCACGATATCGCCGTCGTTGCTCGACAGCATGCCGTGCACCTTCACCGCATGCGCCTCGCCATCGCGCTCGAGCCGCCATATGCCGTAGGCGTTGTCGTTCTGTCGATGCACGATGCATTGATGGTTGGCGAGATCGCCCAGCGTTGCGGGCGTGCCCTGCGTCTCCAGATAGCGCGGCGAGGCGCACAGCAAGCGGCGGTTCGTCATGATGCGCCGCGCAATGAGCCGCTTGTCGGGCAGCTCGCCAAAACGGATCGCCAGATCCACGCCGCTTTCGACGAGGTCGATCGGCCGGTCGGTGACATCGAGCTGCACTTCGACATGCGGATGCCGCCGCGCGAACTCCGAAACGAGCGGTGCGATCGTCGTGCGCCCGAAGCCGAGCGTCGCGTTCACACGCAGCAAGCCGCGCGTGACGGAGCGGCTCGACGACACGACATCTTCCATTTCCTGCACTTCGGCAAGAATGCGCGTCGCGTAGTGCAGAAAGGTCTCGCCTTCGGCGGTCAGGCTCACGCTGCGGGTGGTCCGGTTGACCAGGCGCACGCCCAGGCGCGCCTCGAGCTGCGCGAGCCGTTTGGTCGCCGCCGGCGGCGTGATGTCCATGTCGCGCGCAACGCTTGAAAGGTTTCCGTAACGCCCGAGCAGAACGAAAAACGCCAGGTAGGAGGTCAGGTCATTCTTCACCGTGAGTTAATAAAGATGTGAAAACAAGTGAATCATAGAGCCGATCCGGGCGCATAACCTAGCGTCTCCCACAGCCAGCGAATCGCGAACGACCGCGAGAACGACCGCGCATGCTGGCCGTGCCACCAGGAGACACCCGTGAGAATCGTTGAAATCCGCGAAAAAACCGTGCCGATCAGTTCCTCGATCCGCAACGCCTATATCGACTTCAGCAAGATGACGCTCAGCCTCGTCGCCGTGGTCACCGACGTGATCCGCGACGGCAAGCCCGTCATCGGCTATGGCTTCAACTCGAATGGCCGCTATGGCCAGGGCACGCTGATGCGCGAGCGCTTCATCCCGCGCATTCTCGAAGCCGATCCCGCCTCGCTCGCGAACGACGCGGGCGACAACCTCGACCCGCACAAGATCTGGGCGACGATGTTCACCAACGAAAAGCCGGGCGGCCATGGCGAGCGCTCGGTGGCGATCGGCACGATCGACATGGCGGTATGGGACGCCGTGGCGAAGATCGAAGGCAAGCCGCTCTTCCAGCTGCTCGCCGAGCGCTACGGCAATGGCCAACCCGACCGCAAGATCTTCGTCTATGCGGCGGGCGGCTACTACTACCCAGGCCAGGACCACAACAAGCTCAAAGACGAAATGCGCAGCTATATCGACCGCGGCTACACGGTCGTGAAGAAGAAGATTGGCGGCGCGTCGCTCGACGAGGACCTGCGCCGCATCGATTCGATCCTGAGCGTGCTGGGCGACGGCCAGAAGCTTGCCGTCGACGCCAATGGCCGTTTCGATCTGGACACCGCGATCCAGTACGCGAAAGCGCTCTCGCAATACGATCTGTTCTGGTACGAGGAGCCGGGCGATCCGCTCGACTTCGAATTGCAGGCCACGCTGCGCAACTACTACGACAAACCGATGGCGACCGGCGAGGATCTGTTCTCGATGCAGGACGCGCGCAACCTCATCCGCTACGGCGGCATGCGTCCCGACCGCGACTGGCTGCAGTTCGACTGCGCGTTGAGCTACGGCCTCGTCGAATATCTGCGCACGCTGGAGATGCTGCATCAGCACGGCTGGTCCGCGAGCCGCTGCATTCCGCACGGCGGCCATCAGATGTCGCTCAACATCGCGGCGGGCCTCGGGCTTGGCGGCAACGAGTCGTATCCCGATCTGTTCCAGCCTTATGGCGGCTTCCCCGATGGCGTGAAGGTCGACAACGGCTACATCACGATGCCCGACCTGCCCGGCATCGGCTTCGAGGGCAAGGCCGATCTGTTTGCGGAAATGCAGAAGATCGCGGCCTGACGCCGAAGCGAAGAAAAGAGCGCGACCGGAAACACAACCGCTGCACGCATGGCGGTTGGCGGTCGCCCGAAATTACCTGCATGGCGCCATGCTCAGGAGACAGACATGCGGCCCTCGAAACTCAAAAAGTATCTTTCGAAGCTCTACATACAAGTCTTGATCGGTATCCTGGCGGGCATTCTCGTCGGCCACTTCTATCCGGATATCGGAGCCGATCTCAAACCGCTTGGCGACCTCTTCATCAAGCTGATCCGCATGGCGCTCGCGCCGATCATCTTCGCTTCGGTCGTCGTGGGCATTGCCCGGATGAACGACCTGCACGAAGCCGGCCGCGTAGGCGTGAAGGCGCTGCTCTACTTCGAGGTGGCGTCGACCATTGCGCTTCTCGTAGGCCTCGTCGTCGTGAACGTGATCAAGCCGGGCAGCGGCATGAACATCGATCCGGCGCACCTCGACAGCTCGGCGATCGCCAGCTACGCGCACGCGGCCCACGACCACACGGCGCTCGGGTTCCTCATGAGCATCGTGCCGAACAGCATCGTCGGCGCGTTTGCGAACGGCGAAATTTTGCCGATCATCTTTTTCTCGGTGCTGTTCGCCATTGCGCTGGCGAAGCTCGGCCCGCGTACCGCACCGCTCGTCGATATGCTCGACATGTTCTTGCAGGGCATGTTCGGCGTCGTGCGGATCGTCATGTATGTCGCGCCCGTGGGCGCGTTTGGCGGCATGGCGTTCACCATCGCGAAGTACGGGCTCGGCACGCTGGCGTCGTTTGGCGAGCTGATGCTTTGCCTGTACGTGACGTCGATTGTCTTCGTCGTGGTGGTGCTCGGGCTCGTCATGCGCGTTTGCGGATTTTCGCTGTGGAAGTATCTCCGCTATATCCGCGACGAAATCCTGATCACGTTCGGCACGGCGTCGACCGAGGCCGTGCTGCCGCAGATGCTCGTCAAGATGGAGAACCTCGGCTGTTCGCGGCCTGTTGTCGGCATGGTGTTGCCGACCGGCTATACGTTCAACGCGGACGGCACGGCGATCTATCTCACGATGGCGGCCCTCTTCGTGGCCCAGGCGATGAACATTCATCTCACGCTGTTCGATCAACTTGTCGTGCTGAGCGTTTTGCTGCTGACTTCGAAGGGTTCTGCTGGTGTGGCCGGAGCGGGGTTTGTTGCGCTCGCTGCTACGCTTGCTTCGATGCATAAGATTCCGGTTTCCGGGCTGGTGCTGCTGTTGGGGGTGGATCGGTTTCTCAATGAAGCTCGGGCGGTGACCAATTTGATTGGGAATGGCGTGGCCACGATCGTGGTCGCCAGGTGGGAAGGGGCGATGGATGTTGCGCGGGCTCGGGCGGTTTTGAATGGGGAGATTGGGGGTGGGGACGCGTCGGGCGCTGGCGATTTGTCTTTGCCCAGCGGCGAGCCGGTTTCTGGCTCGAGGGGGCTGGTAGAAAACCATCTGTGAAATGAGTACTTTGCGGTGCCTTGTTTTCGCGTCGGTATGCCTGGGTTGCCCCTGTAAGGTTCACCGACGCGAACACAAGAAAAAGCCAAAGCGCCAAAAACCACAACCCCTCCGCGATAGCACCAAAAAACCACAACAAAGCAAACCCAAACCAGACACCAAAGAAATACATATCAGAATTCGTTAGTTTGTCGCAGATGGAACCCTGACTAGACTGCAGATCCATCTTGTTATGACAAGCGAACCATGCCCCGAACAAATCTGGTGGCGCTATCCCCCCAGCCGCTCTACGTCCAGATCAAGGACACGCTCCGAGAGCGCATCCTGAACGGCACCTATGCGCCGCACAGCCAGATGCCCTCCGAACACGAGCTATGCGCCCTGTTCGGCGTCAGCCGCATCACCGTGCGCCAGGCGCTAGGCGATCTGCAAAAGGAAGGCCTGGTCTTCAGGCTGCACGGCAAGGGCACGTTCGTCTCCAGGCCCAAGGCATTCCAGAACGTAACCTCGCTGCAAGGCTTCGCGGAAGCGATGTCGTCGATGGGCTACGAAATTGTCAACCAGTTGCGCAGCTTCAGGATCATCAAGGCCGATCGCCACGTCGCGCAACGGCTCAATCTTCTGGAAGGCGCGCCGGTCGCGGAAATCCATCGCGTGCGCATGCTCAACCGCGAACCGGTTTCGCTAGAACTCACGTGGGTGCCGGAAGCGCTCGGCAAGCGGCTCGCCAACGCCGACCTCGCCACGCGCGACATTTTCCTGATTCTCGAGAACGACTGCGGCGTGCCGCTCGGTCATGCCGATGTGTCAATCGACGCGATTCTCGCCGATGACGACATCGCCCGCGCCCTGCGCGTGGAAGACGGCAGCCCCGTTCTGCGGATCGAACGCCTGACGCACGACGCATCCGGCAATCCCATCGACTACGAATACCTGTATTTCCGCGGCGACGCCTTCCAGTACCGGCTGCGCGTCGACCGCCAAAAAACCCGTGCAAGGGGAAGGAAAGCGCTATGAATACCGAAGTGCTCGAATACGACATCGTGGTCGTCGGCGGCGGCACGGCCGGCCCAATGGCTGCAATCAAGGCCAAGGAACGCAACCCGGCGCTCAAGGTGCTGCTGCTTGAAAAAGCCAATGTCAAGCGCAGCGGCGCAATCTCGATGGGCATGGACGGCTTGAACAACGCCATCATTCCCGGCCACGCCACACCCGAGCAGTACACGCGCGAAATCACCGTCGCCAACGATGGCATTATCGACCAGGAGGCCGTCTATGCGTATGCGCGACACAGCTTCACGACCATCGAGCAGCTCGACCGCTGGGGCGTGAAGTTCGAAAAAGACGGCAACGGCGACTATGCCGTGAAGAAGGTCCATCACATGGGCGCTTACGTATTGCCCATGCCCGAAGGACACGACGTGAAAAAGATCCTCTACCGGCAGCTCAAACGGGCGCGCATCGAGATCACGAACCGCATCGTCGCCACGCGGCTCATGACCGATTCGCAGGGCCGCGTAAGCGGCGTGCTCGGCTTCGACTGCCGCACGGCGCAGTTCCACGTAGTGCGCGCGAAAGCCGTGATCCTGTGCTGCGGCGCGGCGGGGCGCCTCGGTCTGCCCTCCTCCGGCTACCTGATGGGCACTTACGAGAATCCGACCAACGCGGGTGACGGCTACGCCATGGCGTACCACGCGGGCGCTGCCCTCGCGAATCTGGAATGCTTTCAAATCAATCCACTTATTAAGGACTACAACGGACCGGCTTGTGCATATGTCACCGGGCCGCTCGGCGGCTTCACCGCGAACGGCAAGGGCGAGCGCTTCATCGAATGCGACTACTGGAGCGGCCAGATGATGTGGGAGTTCTACCAGGAGCTGCAGAGCGGAAACGGCCCCGTGTTCCTGAAGCTCGACCATCTTGCCGAGGAAACGATCCAGACCATCGAGCAGATCCTGCACACCAACGAGCGCCCGAGCCGCGGCCGGTTCCACGCGGGCCGCGGCACGGACTACCGTCACCAGATGGTCGAGATGCATATTTCCGAGATCGGCTTTTGCAGCGGGCATAGCGCGTCGGGTGTCTATGTGAATGCGCGCGCGGAGACGACCGTACCCGGACTCTATGCAGCAGGCGACATGGCGGCCGTGCCCCACAACTACATGCTAGGCGCATTCACCTACGGCTGGTTCGCGGGCGCCAACGCGGCCGAATACGTGGAGGGCCGCGAGCATGCGAGCCTCGACGAAGCCCAGATCGCCGCTGAACGCGCACGGATCTACGCGCCGCTCGAACGCGAAAACGGACTCGCACCGGCCCAGGTCGAATACAAGCTGCGCCGCATGGTGAACGACTATCTTCAGCCGCCCAAGGTCACGCGCAAGATGGAGATCGGCCTGCAGCGCTTCGACGAGATCGCCGAAGACATCGAAGCGATCAAGGCCAACAATGCGCACGAATTGATGCGCGCCGCCGAGGTGCGCGCCATTCGCGACTGCGCGGAAATGGCGGCGCGCGCCTCACTGTTCCGCACCGAAAGCCGCTGGGGCCTGTATCACCACCGGGTCGATTACCCGCAGCGCAACGACGCCGATTGGTTCTGCCATACGCACCTGCGCAAGGACGCTTCCGGCAGCATGACGAGCGAAAAGCGCGCGGTCGAGCCGTACATCATCCCGCTCGCGCAAGCGGATCGAGGCGCTTACGATCAGCTACGCATTCGCGAATCCGCGGAACTCGTCGCCGAACACTAGGGAATCCGAATATGTCCTATACGCCGCACGAAATCTTCCAGCGCAGCAGTGCGCCCGTCACGATCGACGAAGACCGCTGCATCGCCGACAAAGGCTGCACGGTTTGCGTGGATGTGTGCCCGCTCGACCTGCTCGCAATCGATGTGAGCAAGGGTAAGGCCTATATGCAATTCGACGAATGCTGGTATTGCATGCCCTGCGAACGCGACTGCCCGACCGGCGCAGTCAAGGTCGACATTCCGTACCTGTTGCGCTAACCGCTGTCACCCCACGACGGTACCCGTATTGCTCGCCAAACAGATCATGAAAACACGCCAACGGATTCTTCGCCTTTTCGCCGCCCCGCTACTGCTGAGCGCCGCGATCACCGTACACGCCGAGACGATTCGCGTCGCGATCGGCACCCAGGACACCACTATCAACTGCGCGACGGGTGGCCTCCTGATCCGCGAATTGCACTTGCTCGACAAGTATCTGCCCCACACCGGCAAATACGCGAACGTCACCTACGACGTGCAGTGGAAGGACTTCACTTCCGGCGCGCCGCTCACGAACGAAATGGTGGCCGGCAAGCTCGACTTCGGCGCCATGGCGGATTTCCCGGGTTCGCTCAATGGCGCGGCGTTCCAGAAAGCGGGCCGAAAGAGCCTCTTCATCACCGTGCTCGAAGGCAGCACCGATGGCAGCGGCAACGGCATCGTCGTGCCCGTCAACTCGCCGCTGCATTCGATTGCCGACCTCAAGGGCAAGACGATCTCGGTACCGTTCGCCTCGACGTCGCACGGCATGCTGCTGCGCGCAATCAAAGCGCAAGGCTGGAACCCGGATACCGACGTGAACATCATCACGCAAGCGCCGGAAGTGGCAGGGAGCGCCCTCAAGGCGGGCAAGATCGACGCCCACGCCGACTTCGTGCCGTTCGCCGACCTGTTCCCGTACCGCGGCATCGCTCGCAAGATCTACGACGGCGCCCAAAGCCGTGCGCCCACCTTTCACGGCGCGCTCGTCGATGCCGCTTATGCGCAGAAGTACCCGGAAGTGGTGGTCGCCTATCTGCGCGCGGCAATCGAAGCGAACCGCCTGATTGCGGAAGATCCCGAAAAATATAGTTTGCTGATCGAGAAGGTGACGGGCATCGAGGCGCCCGTCGACTATCTCTATCATGGACCGCTCGGCCTGCAAACGCGCGATCTCACCTGGAAGCCGGAGTACCGCCAGGCCGTGGCGACTGCCATCGACACGCTGAAGCTGCTCAAGAAAACGGATGTCAATCTCGATGCGAACACCTTCATCGACGACCGCTACATCCGCGAGGCGTTCAAGGAGTCGGCACTCGACTATGACGCCGCGCTGAAAAACTACGCTCGGCAGCCGCTCGCCGCGAACGACGCGCTGACCGGCAAGCCCATTCGTGATTTCCTCGCGGTCACACAGGTGTGGGTCGCCAACGAGGCACACGTGCGCAACTATGCGAACGCGGCGGAAGGGTTCGCAGCGCTCGCGAAACTCGAACAGTCCGGCAGCAAGGTGCGCGCGGTCTACGTGCAGGACCACGACAGCGGACAGAAGCTCTTCGCTTCCGACGCCTGGTACGTACGCGACGCGCATGGCGACGTCACCGCGTTCCTGCAGAAGACAGGCGCGGATGCCTATGCACAGCACACGTCGGGCGCGGTCGTCGACTATGCCGCTGCAAAAACGGGCGCCCAGCAGGCCCTCGCTTCGCGCTAACGCGTCGCGCTCTGTCCGCCCGCTCACTTGCCATTTATGAGGAGTCCGCATGTCTGCCACGCTTGACCTCGCAGCCCGGCAACGCCAGGCCGTCCGGGAACCGGCACTGACTGCAGCCGCAGCGCGCAGCGCACCGATACGCCGCCGCGCATGGCGCGCCGGCTCGATCGTGCTGTTCGTGGCTGCCTGGCAGTTGGCCGTTCATTTCCGGCTCTCGCTTGGCATCGTCACGTTCGCGAATGTCCCTTCGCCCGCCGACGCCATTCCCGCGCTATGGGCGCTGCTCCATTCGCCGAAGCTGCCGATGCATCTCGCCGCGAGTCTGACGCGCGTGCTGGCCGGCTTCTGCGCGGCGGCCCTGGTCGGCGTCGGGCTCGGACTCGCGATCGGCCGCTATCGCGCACTCGAAGATGTGCTCCTGCCGCCGCTCGAAGTGCTGCGGCCAATCCCGGCGGTCGCGTGGATTCCGCTCGCGATCCTGATGTTTCCCTCTTCGGAACTGAGCATGATGTTCATCACGTTCATCGGTGCGCTGTTCCCGATCCTGCTGAACACGATCCACGGCGTGGAGGCCGTCGACCCCCGCCTCGTCGCCACCGCGCGGGGTCTCGGTACCGGCTCGCTGTCGCTCTATACAGAAGTGGTGTTGCCGGGTGCCGCGCCTGCGATCTTCACGGGTCTTTCCATCGGCATGGGCACCGCATGGTTCTGCCTCGTAACCGCGGAAATGATCGCCGGGCAGTACGGCATAGGCTATTTCACCTGGGAATCCTATACGCTTCAGAACTACGCGGATATCGTGGTCGGCATGGCCCTGATCGGCGTGCTCGGCATGGGCAGCAGCCTCCTCGTCAAACGCATCGGCACCGCACTGACGCCGTGGTACCGCCTGCGGGGAGCGCGCCAGTGAACACGCCTGCCGCCGTCCATCCTGAAGCCCGCGCCAGGGCGCCGGTGTCCCACGCGGCGGGGCACATCAACGTGCGTTCGCTGACCGTGGAGGTCGGGCCGCCGCACGCGCGCTTCGCCGCGCTCGACTCACTGAACGTCGAGATCGCACCCGGCGAGTTCGTGTGCGTGCTTGGGCCGTCCGGCTGCGGAAAGTCCACGCTGCTCGGCGCCATCGCGGGGCACGTCCCGTCCACGCAGGGCGAAATCGCCGTCGACGGTCTCGCGGTCGAGCGCCCGCATCCGGAGCGCGGCCTCGTATTCCAGCAGCACACGCTGTTTCCCTGGAAGCGTGTGATCGACAACGTGGCCTTCGGCCTGAAGATGAAGGGCGTTGGCGCCAGTGAGCGTCGGCGCGAAGCGGCCGAACTGCTCGCGCTGGTGGGGCTCGCGGGATTCGAGTCGCACTATCCCGCGCAGCTGTCGGGCGGCATGCAGCAGCGTGTGGAAATCGCGCGCGTGCTGATCAACCGTCCGCGCATTTTGTTGATGGACGAGCCCTTCGGCGCACTCGACGCCCAAACGCGCCGCATGATGCAAACGCTTTTGCTCGACATCTGGACGCAGATACGCACGACCGTCGTGTTCGTCACGCACGACATCGACGAAGCGCTGTTTCTCGGCGACCGCATCCTGATGCTCTCGCAACGACCCGCGCGCCTCGTCGCCGATATCACAGTGCCGCTCGCGCGGCCGCGCAGCGACGAGAGCACGACCGAAGCCGGCTTCATCGACATCAAGCGCCGCTGCCTCGCGTTGCTGCGCGAAGCGGCGTAGTCCCTCAAGCGCCCACCAGATCACTGCCCTTCCCATGACCGTTTCCGCTCCCACCTTGCCGAACCCGCAGCACCCGAGCGCCGAAGCGAGCGCCCTGCTCGCGCGCCTCGCCGACGCCGATCCCGCCGTGCGCCGCATCGCGCTCTTCGAACTCGCCGATCTCGAAGATGAAGCGCTGCTGCCCGCGTTCGTGGCCACGCTGCGCGACGATCCCGCTCCAGACGTGCGCCGCGAAGCCGCCGCCGTGCTGGCCGCGTGGGAAGACGACGACGTCGTCGAAGCGCTCTGCGCAGCATTGCTCGACACCGACGACGACGTGCGCGAAGCCGCGGCGCAAAGTCTTTCGGAATTGAAGGCGCAGTCGTCGGGCCACGTGCTGCGCCGGTGGGCCGCGCGGCCCGAACCGTTCGTGCGCCGCGCGGCGCTGCGCGGCCTGCGCGAACTCCGCTTTGCGGATGCCTTCGAGCCCGCGCTGCATGCGCTTGCGGACACTGAGGCCGACGTGCGGCTCGAGGCCGTCGCCGTGCTCGGCTGGCTGAAGGAGGAACGCGCGCTGAAGGCGCTCGCCGCGCTCGGCGCCGGCGACGCGCACCCCGACGTCCGCCGCGCCGCCGTTGGCGCGCTCGGCTTCGCATCGCCGGACGATCAGGCCACGCTCGACGCGCTGCTCACGGCGTTGCGCGACGACGCCTGGCAGGTGCGCGAAGAAGCCGCGACGACGCTCGGCAAGCTGCGTGCCGCAACGGCACTCGCACCGCTTGTCGAAGCGCTCGGTGACGCCTACTGGCAGGTCCGGCTGCGCGCGGCCCGCGCACTCGGACAGCTACGCGATGCGCAAGCGGCCACCGCCGTCGCCACGCTGCTCACGCATTCGATCAGCAACTTGCGCAAGGAAGCGGCGCTCACGCTCGGCGAACTGGGCACGCGCGAGTCTTTGCCCGCGCTGCAAAGCGCGCTGCAGGACCGCGATCCCGAGGTGCGCAAGGCCGTGCGCATCGCTATCGGCCAGATCGCGGGCGCAGCGCCATGAAAACGCCGCTCGAGGTTCGCAACGACGCCGTCGCGCGAGCGCTCACGCTCCGCTGGCCGGCAGGCGAGACACAACGTGTGAAGCACGCCCGGCTGCGCGCGGCGTGCCCGTGCGCAGCCTGCCGGCGCGTGCGGCTCGACGGCGCCGCGCCCGCGGCCGCTGCGGATGTGATGCTGATCGGCATCGAGCCGATGGGCTACGGCGTGCAGCTCGCGTTCAGCGACGGCCATGCACGCGGCATCTATCCATGGACCTACCTCGAGCAGCTTGGGCGCGGCGAAGACCGCTAGCTTGCGCCCTGAAGCTGGCAGCCACCCGCCTCGCTTCGATCTTCGATTAAAGAACGCTCGCATCGCGCCGATAAGCATGCCATGCCGTGCTCGTTTGACGGGCGCCCGATCCGTTGACAAAGAATCGAAGAAAAAGATGCGAAACAGAATGACCCGCCTGCTCGTCGGCACTTCCTTCACATCCGCTGCGCTATTGTCAGGTTGTGTTCAGTTCGTGCCGGTCAAGGATATGGCCAACGACAAGCCCGGCTATCTCGCGGCGCACTTTGCCGTGGATTCCTTGCCCACGAGCGTTCGCGAGAAAATGCCGGCACCGGGCACGCACGTGCTGCCCTTCAAGGTCTTGACGGTGCTCGGCAAGGTAACGGGCCATGTTGGCACGGTGGGGATCGAGCGCGACTTCAAGACTGTGCTGATCAACGCACAAGATACGGGCATGGTCCAGCAGGTGTATGAAAGCTCGGCGAATGGTGTGCCCGCCGCCGCAACGTTCAGCCTCTCTTACCTCAACATTTACAGCCTGAAAGAGGAAACGGCGAACTACGCGCAGACGGCGGCGTTCATCCCCTTCGTCGCGCACGACGCCGACAACAATCAGTTCGCGTTCAACGCGCCGCAGGAAGACGAAACCTATACCACGACGTTCAAGTTCGGCACGACGGTTCAGATCGTCAACTTCCGGGCGCTCACGTGGACCTGTCACACGAGCCGCTACTATCCGGCTTCCCAGTTCAATGCGGCGTTCACCGGCAAAGCGATCGACCTGGACTGCGAACAGACGAAGGACGGTATCGTCCAGAACAAGACGCGTCGAACGTATCTGACTCAGTACGGCATCGGCCTGACCCGCTCGGTCGCCACCACTTCCGGCAAACTGGACTGGACCTATAGCGGCTTCGACAAGGACGGGCAACAAACGCTGACGCCGCACGGCCAGGCAGCGATCGAAAAACCGATTTGAAGTCGAGGCAGTGACGGCGCGCGCGATCGTCGGCCCCGCCCCTCGATTATTCGGACCGTTGAGAATCGATCGATGCGGTGAACACGCGGTTTCCCACGATTGTGGCCCTGAGTTCCAGCGCCTTGGATACCTGCTCCTGACAGCCAGCTACACTACGGGCGCAGAGGCCGTTGAAAGGCCTGCCAGACAACTGCGCGAACCACAGGAGGAGCACGCAAATGACGCTTTCGAAGAGAAAATTTGGGCGGACCGGCTGGAACGTGTCCGAGATCGGCTTTGGTGCATGGGCAATCGGCGGCTCGTGGGGAAGCGTCGGCGAAGACGACGCCAGAGCCGCGCTGAACGCCGCGCTCGATAACGGCGTCACGTTCATCGACACCGCCGACGTCTACGGCGACGGCCGCTCGGAGCGCATTATCCGGGACGTGCTGCGCGAACGCGGCGGCCAGTGCCCGATCGTGGCGACGAAACTCGGACGCCGGCTCGATCCGCATGTGACCAGCGGCTATCTGAACCAGCGCGAACTCGAAGGCTTCATCGACCGGAGTCTTTCGAACCTGGGTGTCGACACGCTCGACCTCGTGCAATTGCACTGCCCGCCGACGGAGGTCTACTACCGCCCCGAGGTATTCGACGCGATGGACAGCTTCGTCGCCGCCGGCAAAATCCGCTTTTACGGCGTTTCGGTCGAAAAGGTGGAGGAAGCGCTGAAGGCGATCGAATATCCCAATGTGGTCTCGGTGCAGATCATCTACAACATGTTCCGCCAACGGCCTGCCGCCCTGTTTTTCCGCGAGGCGCTAAAGAAGAATGTTGCGGTCATCGCGCGAGTGCCGCTCGCGAGCGGCATGCTCACCGGCAAATTGTCCGCGGATTCCGTTTTTGCGGCAGACGACCACCGTGCGTTCAATCGTCATGGCGAGGCATTCGACGTAGGCGAAACGTTCTCGGGCGTGCCGTACGACGTCGCCTTGAAGGCGGTCGATGAACTGCGCGGCCTGGTACCCGTGGACGCCTCGATGGCACAGCTCGCCCTGCGCTGGATACTCATGGAAGACGCTGTCTCCGTCATCATTCCGGGCAGCAAGAACGCGGCCCAGGCGGCGTCGAACGTCTCGGCGGCAAACCTCGCGCCGCTCTCCGACGCGGCGATGCAACGCGTGCGGGACGTTTACGAACACTATATAGCGCCGCACGTCCACCAGCGCTGGTAAAAGCCCTTGCGGTCGAGGCCGCAGGAATTTCTGCGCCCGCTTACCCGATTTTGCTCCGCCCCGATTGTTCGGCTGATCCTGCCAGTCAATTCGCGCCAGGCCGCTTTATCGCGGCGGCGCGGACCTTTAGATTCGCAATAGTCGCCGGCCGATGGCTTCATTCAAGCCAGGACGCCGGTTCCATTCGATGCTGCGACATACGGTAAGGAGAACATGATGGGCAAACTTGCAGGCAAGGTGGCAGTCGTCACGGGCGCGTCGAAAGGCATTGGCGCTGCGATCGCCAAGGCCCTCGCGGCCGAAGGCGCTTCGGTGGTCGTGAACTACGCGAGCAGCAAGGCGGGCGCCGATGCGGTCGTGAGCGCGATTACGGCCGCGGGCGGCAAGGCGGTTTCCGTCGGCGGCGACGTGTCGAAGGCGTCCGACGCACAAGGCATCATCAGCACGGCCGTCGAAACTTACGGTCGCCTCGACATCCTTGTCAACAACTCGGGCGTCTACGAGTTCGCGCCAATCGAAGAGTTCACGGAGGCGCAATACCGCAAGCAGTTCGACATCAACGTGCTCGGCGTGCTGCTCACCACGCAGGCGGCCGTGAAGCATCTTGGCGAGGGTGCGAGCATCGTGAACGTGAGTTCGGTCGTGACGACGGTCACGCCACCGGGAACGGCTGTCTATAGCGGCACGAAGGGCGCGGTGGATGCGATCACGGGCGTGCTGGCACGCGAACTGGGACCGCGCAAGATCCGCGTGAATGCGATCAATCCCGGCATCATCGAGACAGAAGGCGCACACGCGATCGGCGTCATCGGATCGGATTTCGAAAGCCAGACGGTCAGCCAGACGCCGCTCGGACGCATCGGTCAGCCGGACGATATCGCCTCGGCCGTCGTGTTCCTCGCATCGGACGACGCCAAATGGTTGACCGGCGAGCATATCGTCGCCAGCGGGGGCCTGCGCTAAGGCAGGTGGGTGAAACTGGCTGGCGCGAAAAAACGCGTGCGTGCTAATCTCCTGAAGATCGGTCGTGCCGCCCGGGTGGCGGCACGACCGGCAACGCTTCGGAAAGAGGAGTTTGGCCAAGCCGCCTCATGCGAGTTTCCGACCTTGTAGACAGCCGCACGATTCTGCGCAGCCGGCGGCGTTGGCTGTATTTCGGCGTGTTCTGGCTCGGCGCCATCGCGACGGGACTGGTCGCGGTCATGTACGCGCGGCTCGTCGACTTCGGTTACTCGCTCTTTGTGCAGATGACAGGCCACAACCGGTGGCTGCCACTCGTCATCACGCCGGCCATCGGTGCGTTCTGCGTATGGGCCACGCGCCGCTGGTTTCCGGGTTCGGAGGGCAGCGGCATCCCGCAAGTCATCGCAACGCTGCACGACGTGCGCAAATTCGGCCCGCGCCTGCTCACGCTGCGCATCCTGATCGGCAAGATCGCCCTGTCGTTTCTCGCCATTGTCGGCGGATTCACGATTGGCCGCGAAGGGCCGACCATCCACGTGGGCGCGGCGCTCATGTACAGCCTCCGGCGTTTCTACCCGGCGCGACTGCGCAGCATGTACGGCGTCGGCCTCGAATACAAGCTCGCGCTCGCTGGGTCCGCCGCGGGCCTTTCTGCCGCATTTAATGCACCGCTCGCGGGCGTGGTCTTCGCCATCGAGGAACTCACGCGCAGCTTCGAGGCGAAAACCAGCGGCGTGATCATCACGGCGATCATCTTTTCCGGCGTCGTCTCACTCGCGCTGCAAGGCAACTATGTCTATTTCGGCACGATCGCCATCGGCAGTCATATGCCCGATCTGCTCGCGGTCGCCGTCATCCTCGTCGGCGTGATCACCGGCCTCGCAGGCGGCGTGTTCTGCTGGCTGCTGCTCAACACCGAACGATGGATGCCGGCCCGTTTGTTCGCTCTCCGAAAGGAACGGCCCGTGACGTTCGGCGCCGTGTGCGGTTTATTCATCGCCGTGATTGGCGTGGCGAGCGGCGGCAATCTGTTCGGCAGCGGCTATGCGCAAGCGCGCGGCATGCTCGAGGGTCATTCACAGCTCGGCGTCGCCTATCCCGTGCTGAAAATGGCCTCGATGGTGGGCTCGTACCTGCCGGGCACGCCGGGCGGCCTTTTTGCGCCGTCGCTGGCGATCGGCGCCGGCATCGGCAATGCACTGCACATGGTGTTCGCGCAGATGCAGCTGCCAATGCTGATCGCGCTCGGCATGGTCGGCTATCTGGCCGCCGTCACGCAGAGCCCGATCACGGCGTTCGTCATCGTCATCGAAATGATCGACGGGCACGCGCTCGTGATCTCGTTGATGGCAACGGCGCTCGTGTCGAGCCAGGTCTCGAAGCTGTTCGCGCCGCCACTGTACGAAGCCCTGGCGCAACGCTTCCTGAAGCAGTGACGCGCACTCACGCGCGTCGATCCTCACGCGCCGTTACCAGCGCAGCAACCGCGGCCCCAGCCACGCGCCAATGCCGGCGGGCAGCAACATGCCGATCACATACCAGACGCTCCAGAACGCCGGGCTCATCTCCGGGCAATGGAGGCAATACGCAATGGTCGCGAGCGCGCTCGCAAAGAGCCCGGCTGCCGCGCCCGCTGCGCGCAGGCGGGTGGGCGCGAGACCGCGCACGGCCCAGAAGACGGCCACAAACGTCGGCACCGAAAGCAGCACGATATTGAACGGGCACGTGCGCCATGTGAGGCCCATCACGAGCGGTATGCGTTGCGCGGGCGCCGCGTCGCCCAGTGCGAGCCACGCGCCCGCCAGCACGGCGACGAACGGCAGCGCGACCAGCGCCCACGCGTAGCCGCCGCGCCGGCCCGGCCGCCCGAGGCGGCTGACCGCGAGCGCGGCGGCGGCCGCGACACACAACGGGAACGCGAGCTTCGCCCAGAAGATCGGCGTGTGCATGACACTCATGAGATCGTGCCGCACGCCGAACACCACGCTCATCAGCACGACCGAGCCCGCAAAACCGAGCGCCAGCGCCCGCGCGAAGCGGCGCAGCACAGCTTTGCGGTCCACGCGCGCATCGCCGGCGGCGAGCAGGTTGATCAGATCGTCGGTTTTCATCGCGCTCCCCTGATGCGCGTGGCAAGCGCCTTCAAACCGCGATGAATGCCCACCTTGACCGCCGATTCGGAGAGCCCCGTGAGCTTCGCCGTCTCCACGACCGAAAGCCCTTCGAGCTTCACGTGGACGATAGGCAGGCGCTGCTTGTCGGGCAATTGCTCGAGCAGCTTGCCGATATCTCGGCGCGCCTGCGCGGGTTCGTCGTCGGGCGCGGCGAAGAGATCGGTGTGATCTTCGAGCGGATCGTTGAGCACGTCGCGGCGTGCGCGCGAGCGGAAAAAGTCCATCAGCTTGTAGCGGGCGATCGCGTGCACCCAGGCCGTGAGCGGTTCGTCGGGGCGCCATGTGTGACGCGCGTTGTGGACCGCCAGCAGGATCTCCTGTACGAGGTCCTCGACGTCGTCGCGCAACTGCGGGATGCGCCGGCGCAGGTAGCCGCGCAAATGGCGCGTGAGTTCCTCGAGGAAGTCGCGATACGCTTGCGCGTCGCCTTCCAGGCCGCTGACGAAAAGCGCTTTGAGACGGGTATCCGCGGTGTGCAAAGGTCGTCCTGGATGATCGCGACGGTAGGTTAGCGGGCTTGCGGGCATGGCGCTCGCCTGGTCTTGCGAAGGAGAGCTTTCAAAATTATTACGAGCACCGCCATATTCGCACCCGTTCGCGTGAGCGTAGCCGAACGCTTCGCTCCCCGCAACGGCATGCGCTGCCCCGGCGCGCGCGCCGGGCGTCGCCCCTTCCGTCATCGTCGCCCATGTGCTAGTCAAACCCACCTTGTGCCTCTTTCGCTTGGCGCGAGCGCGTGCGCCCGTTGCGGGTAGTTCGTTCGCCGCGCCAGTTGGGTTACAGCCTCGGCGACTTATTTTTAGCCGCCCCCCGGTCTCGCGATTTTTTCCCGACGCGCTGTAACCGGCGCGCGCGCCACAGCGAATTCACTGTCAACTCTGCGCTAACGAGGAATCGCCATGCACACGTCGATCGGTGAATCGCCCGCACTCGAAGCCAGCGTGCGCCGCCCACGCGCCATCCAGCCGCTCTGGCTGCGCGTCACGCATTGGCTCAACGCGCTTGCGGCGCTCGTCATGATGTTCTCCGGCTGGCGCATTTACGATGCGTCTCCCGTGTTCGCGGGCTTCGTCATTCCCACCTCGATCACGCTCGGCGGCTGGCTCGGCGGCGCACTGCAATGGCATTTCGCGGCAATGTGGCTGCTGTTTTTCAACGGCCTCGTCTATCTCGCCATGAATCTCGCCACCGGCCGCTGGCGCACGAAGTTCTTCCCGCTGAGCCCGCGCGCCGTGCTGCACGATCTGCGCGCCGCGCTCATGGGCCGACTTTCTCACGCTGACCTAAGCCAGTACAACGCCGTGCAGAAACTCGCCTACCTGATTGCGATCGCCGATCTCGTCGTCCTCGTGCTGTCGGGCCTTGCGATCTGGAAGTCGGTGCAGTTTCCGCTGCTGCGCGAGTCGATGGGCGGATACGACCGCGCGCGCGTCGTGCACTTTTGCGCGATGTCCGTGCTTGCGGCGTTCGTGCTCGTTCACGTGACGATGGTCGCGCTCGTGCCGCGCTCGCTGCTCACCATGCTGCGCGGACGCTGAACGCGCCGCCCAATCCTGTTTGAATCATCGTCCTTCGATATCGATAAGGATTCCAGATGAACACGACCGACCGCAAGATCATCGCAATCGACCGCGCAGCGATTCTTGCCGATGCACGGCGCGAACTCGACATGCCGTCACGGCGCCTGTTCGGCAAGCGCATGCTCACGCTCGGCGGCCTCTCGCTGCTGACAGGCTGCACGATTACCGACGACGCCTCGGTCAACACGTTCCTCACCGCCGTTTCCCGGCTCAACGATCGCGTGCAGGCATGGCTGTTCGACCCGACCGGGCTCGCACCCACGTACAGCGAAGCCCAGATCACGCGCCCCTTCCCCTTCAACGCGTTCTATAGCGAAAGCGAAGCGCCTGTGGTCGATGGCGACGACTATCGGCTCAGGCTCAGCGGGCTCGTCAAGGGCCAGCGCGTCTGGACGCTGCCCGAGTTGTACGCGCTGCCGCACGCCGAGCAGATCACACGGCACATCTGTGTCGAAGGCTGGAGCGCGATAGGCCGCTGGGGCGGCACGCCATTCGCGCATTTCCTGCGCCGGGTCGATGCGGATCTCACCGCGCAATACGTGGGCTTTCGCTGCGCCGACAACTACTACGAAAGCATCGACATGGCCACGGCGCTGCATCCGCAAACCTTGCTCGCTTTCGACTACGACGGCGAGCGCCTGCCGGCGAAATATGGCTATCCGATGAAGCTGCGCATGCCGACGAAGCTCGGCTACAAGAACCCCAAGCACATCGTCGAGATTTTCGTCACGAATACGTATCCAGGCGGCTACTGGGTCGACCAGGGCTACAACTGGTTCGGCGGTTCGTGACGTCTTCCGGCCGCCGCCTGATACGCCACTTCATGCGACGGTTCTGTTTCACTTCCGCCCGCAAAAGGGGCAACGTTTTTTTCCACCCAGCAAGGAGCAATGCAAATGAACACGATCCGATTCGCAGCCATCGCCATCTCGGCCGCCCTGTTGAGCATGAGCGCGGGAGCATTCGCGCAGGCAAGCGGCGCGATGTCGAACGACGCCATGTCGAAGGACTCGATGCAGAAGGACGCCATGGGCAAAGGCACCATGGCGCACGATACAATGAGCAAAGGCGGCGCGATGAGCCATGATCAGATGAAAAAGCCGATGAAGCCCGACGCCATGGGCATGGATCATCCGGCGTCGGGCGCCATGGCGCACTGAACCGTCGTAACGCGCTCCCGGCGTCGCTTGCCAGGAGCGCATCGCGTGCGCCCCAGCACAATGCGCAAGCGATGCACGATTTCCGCGGGGCCGCACACCCTGCACTGGGAGTACGTGATGGGAAGCGAATGGCAACGCCGCCTGAAATTGTTCATTCAGCGCTTCTGGCAGCCAACCAGCGCATGCATGACCTGCATGCCGGGGAGCTGGGGCAACATCATGAGCCTGCCCCATTGGACCATTGCATTCAAAACAGGACTGTTCACCGGCGCGCTGGCGGTGCTTCTCACCTTCACGCCAGCAACGAAGTGGTACGCGAATCGCTATGGCAACGCGCTGCTGGTAGGCTGCCTGACCATCATCGGCGATGCCTACGCACACACGAGCCACTATCGCATTCATGTTCTCGAACACATTGCGACGGGGGTCGTCGCTGGCCTGATCGCGCTCGCAGCGTCGTATCTGTTTGACGAGCGCGCGCGCCGCATACGAACGCTATGGACGCGCCTGACCGGATGATTCACGAGGCGAAGCGGGCTTCCGCATAGGCCATAGGTCCGATTGACTGCGCATCCACGCATGGCACCCTTCGACAAAGCCGTCCTTTGGCTCATCGAAGGGGAACCCAATGCGCGCCTGCCGATACGTGGTCCTTTGCGCTTTGCCATTCACGATCGTCGGCTGCAACACGCCGCCCATCCCACCGGGCAAGCCGGTCGATATTCCGACCGCCCTCGAGCAGGTCCTCACGGGCCTGTGCAATTTCAGGAAGGAACAGGCCGAGCGCAAGCAGGATATGGGCGTCGCAATCGACACGGTCACCGTGGAACTCGACTTGACCGTCGACGGCGCAAGGAATCCCCCTGTAGCGGTCGCGCCGGATATCCAGTTCATTCCCACGGTGAGCTATGGGCAGATCATCACGGCGAACCGGGGCAGCCGGCTTACGCTCACCCTGAAAGGCGCTGGCACGCACGGCGGCTGTGACGTCATGACATCGCCAAAGTAGCGGCTGTTCGTTTTCGCTATAGGACCATGGGCCCATAGCCAGATCGTGCGGTTGTGACATGATGGGAGGGCGCGTCACACTCGGCCCTGGCACCATGCGCATTGTTCATACGTTGCTGATCATCCTGGCTTTCGGGACGAGTATTGCCAACCGGCCGACAGGCTGCCTCGCTGCCCAGGGAACGCCTGCGCAAGCCGCGGCGCCACAGGCCGCGACGGCTGCACCAGCCAGTGCGCCATCGCCCCCTGCGGCCCCCACCCCCACCGCCACGCGCCGGCTCAACCTCGCCATTCAGCCGAAGTTCGGCGATTTCGATGCCATGCTCGACCGCAGGCTGATCCGCGTGCTGGTGCCATACAGCAGGACCCTCTACTTCAACGAGCTCGGTCATGAGCGAGGGCTGACCGCCGGGCTCATGCGCGACTTCGAGCGTTACCTGAACAAGACGTACCGGAGCAGCCTCGGCAAGCGTCCCTTGACGCTCGTGATCATCCCGACGACGCGCGACCAGCTCCTTCCCGCTCTGCTGGCCGGGAAAGGGGACATTGCCGCCGGCAATCTGACCGTCACCGAAACGCGGCTCAAGCAGGTCGACTTCGTCGCGCCGCGCGACCGCAAGCCGGTTCGCGAGCTGGTCGTCACCGGTCCGAAGTCGCCCGCGCTCACCAAACTCGACGACCTGAGCGGCAAGACCGTGCACGTGCGTGCGAGCAGCAGCTACTTCGAGAGTCTGACCGCCCTGAACGCGCGCTTCAAAAAAGAAGGCAAACCGCCGATAAAGCTGGTATTGCTGCCCGATGCGCTCGAGGACGAGGACGCCATGGAGATGCTCAATGTCGGGCTGGTCCAGATTCTCGTCGTCGACGACTGGAAGGCGAAATTCTGGGCGCAGGTGCTGCCGGGCATCGTGGTGCATGACGACATGGCCGTGCGTGACGCCGGCTATATCGGCTGGGCGATCCGCAAGCAGAGTCCGAAACTCCAGCAGGCCATCACCGACTTCTACGTTGGCTACGTGAAACAGCAGAGCGTGGCGGAAGTGCGTCTGCAGCAGGAACTGCAGCGCGTCAAGCAGATCACCAGCAATACGGAGGACGCCGAACTGAAGCGCTTCACGCAAACGGTCGGTCTCTTCGAGAAGTACGGCGCGCAATATCGCTTCGATCCATTGATGCTTGCCGCGCAAGGGTTCCAGGAATCGCAGCTCGACCAGAGCGCCCGCAGCCACGTTGGCGCGATCGGCATCATGCAGCTCATGCCGGCGACCGGCAAGGAGCTGGCCGTCGGTGACATCCGCGTGACAGAATCGAACATCCACGCCGGCGCGAAATACCTGGACCTCCTGATGTCCCGCTACTTCCCGGATGCGCACTTTTCCGACTCGGACCGCGCCCTGTTCGCGTTTGCGAGCTACAACGCGGGTCCGGCCAGGATCGCGAAGATGCGCAAGGAGGCGGCCGCCCGAGGGCTCTCGCCCGACAAGTGGTTCAACAACGTCGAGATCGTGGTCGGCGAGAAGATCGGGATCGAGACGACCACTTACGTGCGCAATATCTACAAGTACTACGCCGCCTACCGGCTCGTACAACAAGCGCAGGCGGCACGCGAACGCGCCATCGGGCAGGCGCGCAAGCAGGGCTGAGGCAGACTTACGCGTCAGGCGTCCAGCACCGCGAGATGAATCTCGCGACTTCATCCAGCGCATACCGCGCACTCGACAGCTCGTGCGTGGATCGCTGGAACACGTGGTGCAGTCCTTCGTAGATTTCCAGTCGCACCGTTGCGCCCTGCTCCGCTGCAGCCGCCGCGTAACGTCGCGCGTCGTCGAATAGCAACTCGTCCGTGCCCACCTGGAGCGCGATGGGCGGCAGGCGCCCGGGAATGGCATGCAGTGGCGACGCGCGTCCATCCGTGGGATCGCCAGCCCCAAGATACGCTGCGGCGGCATTGGCGAGCACCGGCCGCGTCAGAACGGCATCCCGGGTCGCATCGCTCTTGAACGACGGCCCTGTCAACGCCAGATCGACCCACGGCGAGAAAGCGGCCACGCTCGCAATGTTCAACGTGCGCGGTTCCTCCACACCCAGAGCCGCCAGTGCAAGGGCGCCGCCCGCGGAGTCGCCGACCAGCGAGACTTCGCGTATGCCGCCGTTCGCCAGCCATCGCAGCGCGGCGAGCACGGCATCGTGCGCCGCGGGAAACGGATGCTCGGGCGCAAGCGGATAGTCGAGCACGAAGGTATCGACACCGGCGCGCACCGCGATCTGGCTTGCGAAACCGCGATAGCCCGATGCAGAGCCGAGCACAAAGGCCCCGCCGTGCAGGAACAGGATCGCGCGATGGGCAGGCGCGGCGCGCGGCCGAATCCACCACCCTGTTGCGTCCGCGTTCGCGATGCTCTCCATGCCGACGCCGTCCGCGACCGGCGTCTGCGCGGTCATGGCGTCGTACGCCTCGCGCATCGTTCCTTCGAATTCGTCGAAAAGCCGCTGCGTGCGCTCGATCGAGGCCCTCGCCGCCTCGCGGTCGTCTTCGCTCAGGCTGTGCCGCACTTCGGTCAGGTTTGTGCGTTGTCCGATGCTCATCATGGCTCCTTCGTTGCGTGAATGCGTTGTCGATGGGCATGACGATATCGATTCCACTCAGGGCATGGAAGACGGTCAGATGGAATAGAATCCATTCCAGTCAGGAAGTTTTGGGGAAGGGAAAATGGACCGGCTCGACGCGCTCAAACTTTTCATCCGCATCGTCGAAAGCGGGAGTTTCGCCGCGGCGGCCCGCGACATCGGCGTGGGTCAACCTGCGGTCAGCAAGCAGATCGCGTCGCTCGAGCGTCACCTCGGCGCGCAACTGGTGCGGCGCACGTCGCGCAGCATGACACTCACCGAGACCGGTCAAACGGTCTATGAAGCGGGCTTGCGCATCATTGGCGACTTCGCCGATCTCGAGTCCTCCGTCGGGCACGGCCAGCTGTCTCCGAGCGGGCTGATCCGCGTCACCGTGCCACCGGTCTTTGGCCGGCTGTATGTCGTGCCGCACCTGCCGGTGTTTTTCTCCCGCTATCCGCAGGTGCACGTGGACCTTTCCGCAACGGAGCGAGTCGTCAATCTCGTCGAGGAAGGTTTCGATCTTTCGGTCAAAAGCGGACCGCTTGCCGATTCCTCAATGATTTCGAGGCATCTGGCCTCGAGTCCGGTCGTTGTCGTCGCGACACCGCAATACCTCGAAAAGCATGGGCGCCCGGAGCGGCCACAAGAGATCGAACGGCATGCCTGTGTGGTTTTCGCGCCCCTGCACGAGCCGCGGGCATGGCGTTTCGGCAACGTCGAAGGGCCGGGCCTGCAGGTTCCGTCCGGCAATTTCCGCACCGGCGACGCGGAGCAGATTCGCGCTGCCGTTCTGGCCCATATGGGCCTGGTTCAGGCGCCGGCCTGGCTCTTCGCAGCGGAGATGGCGAGCGGCGAGGTCGTCAGCGTGCTGGAAGATTTCGCGCCGCCGCCGTTGCCCGTCCACGGCGTGCATCCATCGGGCAGGCGGCTGCCGAACAAGACTCGCGTGTTTCTCGACTTCGTTGCCGAAATCCTCGCGGCTGCTCCGCGGCCGGCTTTCGTTGCGGCCTGATGGCTTTGCGCCTGTGCGGAACGGTGCTTGCTGCGATAAGTGGGTCACTCATTAAGGAGAGCCAAAATGCCCGAGAAGAAAACGATCGAGCGTGCGCGCGCAGACAAGCGCGCAGGCAAATCTGCCAGTACCCAGGCCGGCGAGTTCGTGAAGGAGGAGTTCGATCGCGTGCGCGAAGGCAAGCATGGCGTGCGTTCCGCGAAGCAGGCTGTCGCGATCGGCCTCTCGAAGGCGCGGCGCGCCGGTGTGGACCTGAAACCGCCGGCGCCAGGCAAAACCAGCGAGGCGACGCGCAAGAAGGCCGCAAAGGATAGCGCGGCGGGCCGCGGCGAGAAAACGGGCCGCGCGAGCACGGAATCGAAGGCCAAACGCTCGCGCACGACGACGCAAGTGCTCAAGGGCGAGAGCCGGGAGGGCGCATCGCCACAAGCCGCGTCGAAACAGGCGAAGACCGCGGCGGCGCGCCGCCCCGCGGCCAGCCGGTCGGCGGCCGCGAAAAAGGCTGCGCAGACGAAGGGCGCAGCGGGCCGTTCCGCCGCGGCAAAAAAGGCGGCGAAGACACGCGCCGCGCGGGCGCAGCACACCCGCCACTAGCGGTAGCGCGGGGTTATGAGACTATCTTCCTCATCGCCCCGCACGCGCGTGCTGCACAATCGCCGATGTCCTCACCCGCTCTGCTGCTCGAACAGATCCTTCGCGACGTCCCACGCCGCTATCGCTTGCCGCAAGAGCCCGCGGCTTCGGCGCTGCCGCTTCGTCACGCCAATCCGGCGACGGCTCTCGCACGCGTCATCGAACAGGCGCGTGAAGCCATCGCACATGGCGGAGCACCCGACGCGACGCTGAAGCCGCGTTTCATCGACGCGCTCGCGGCCATGATCACGGAGGCGATGCACGCCGATTCCGGAGACCGGGCATTTCAGGCGATGGTGCTGCGGCACCGCGCGCCCCGCGTACGCGAATTTGCGTCGCTTTCCGCCCAGGCCGATCAGGACCGCCGGCAGATCCATGCTGCGGTCAATGCGATCGCGCATCCAGCCAAACAGCAGCGCGCCCTCGAGGCCTGGCAGCGCGAAGCGCTTGCGCGGCTGCATGCGTCCGCGGCATTGGCGCACCACGAGGCCCATTACGCGGGACTCCATGAAACCGCGCGAGACCTTCTCGCTTCGCCGGAGCTTGCGAAGGGCTCGGCTTTCGAACCCGCGCTGGCCGATCTGCAGAACAGTCCGGCACTGGCGCGCTTGTGCCGGCTCGAAGCCCTGGCGCCCGACCCACTCGTGCAGCAATACGTATCATTGCTGGATGCGTATGGTCCGCGGCCGGGTACGCCGGCGGCCGTGGCGCAAGGCCGGGCGTCGCAGCGACGCGGCGCGGCTGTCGAAGCGCTGGCCATCCAAGCCCTCGAATCTCTGGCTCAAAGGCTCAACGCGGCGCAGGAGAACCCGCACGCGTACCGTGTCGTGAGTTCGATGCGCGTCCCGGCCTCGATACCGGGTTCGCACGAGCGCGCCAAAACGGAATGGGACGTGGTCCTGCTCGAGCGGCTGCATGCGAAGACCTTCGATATCGTGCCCGTCTGGAACGTGCGCCTGCTCGTCGAAGCGAAGGCATCCGTCGAATCCGCAACGACCGACCTGCCGCGGCTCATGCGCGGTTTGCGCCTGCTCACGCACGCTGAAGAAAACGTCGTGTATACGTTCGAGACCCAGCAGGGGCCAGTGCGACTGCACGGCGCCTCGCTACGCGCGCAAGGCTTCGACGAGTGCGGCTTGCTGAACGCCGTGCTCTATTGCTGCGACGCGCCCGCCAACGGCGTTTCGCGAATGCTCAACGCCGCGAGCCGTATGCAGCTTTTGTCCGCACCGGCGAGCCTCGAATACGCCAGCGCCCAGTGGGACGGGCGCCATGCGGATCCGGAAATACTGGCTGCTGTCTGGCAGCACCTCACGCAATCGTCGCGCTGGCATGCCGTGCTCGACCAGTATTCGATGCTGCGTCTCGTGCGCGAATTGATGGTGCACCCCGATGACCTGATGGCCACGATTCGCGATGCAACGGGGTGCTCGCCGGGGTGTTCACAGTACACAGCGAACGAACGGCCTTGTTGACGTGCGCGTGCGTGCGTTCGAGAGAGGCGCGCTGACGCCTCAATGCTCCGTGCTTGCGCGCGCCGCCGCGGGGCACGCCGGATCCTTGCCCCAATGCCCGTCGCACACGCGCCAACGGCAAAGCTGATCTTCGAAGAAGCCCTGTTCTCCGCACGCCTTGACTTGCTGCGCGAGCGTGAGCTTGCCAGCCGCCGGCTTCGACGCGTGCGCGGACGCGTCCTTGCCATCGCCCGGCTTGGTGCGGGCAACGAGCACGGCTAGCAGATCGACATCGGAATCGTCCTTCTGGCCGCCTGGCCGCGCATCGTGTCGCTTCTTCGCCAGCGTTTCACCCTTGGCGCTCCCTGCATGCGCGGCGCTTTTCGCTTCGTGGCGGGCTTCGGCGCCCTTGGCCGGATGCTTGTGATTCGCGTCTACGGACGCGCTCGCCTGCGGCGCCGCACCGCCCGCTGGTGCGCTCGCTCCGGCATCGCGCGCGCCATTGGCCAACGCACGCGAAAGCCGGCCATCGTCGGGTACCGTTGCGGACGCAACGGCGTCAGGTGCGGGCTTCGCGTTGTCGGCAGTTTCGTCGTCGCTCACGATCGTGGCGGCGTGCGAAGCCGACGCCGTATCATGCGCGCTCGCCGCGTTCGCGACGGTTGGCGCTGCCCCTGCAGGGGCAGCTATCGGTGCAACGGCGGTGGCAGCCGCCTGCGTCCCGGCGTTCGCTGGTGCGCTGCGCTCGGCCACGTGCCAGGCGCCGAAACCGGCGGCGCCGATCAGAGCCAGCGCCCCGACCAGCATCGGCGTGCGCGAACGCCGACCTGTACCAGGCGGCGCGGCCGGCGGCACGACGCGGCCCTCGAGATTCGCGAGGATGCGCGAGCCGCCCGGTTGTGCGCCCGGGACGCTGGCTGGCGTGTCGGCGAGGAGGCTGGGGGCAGCCTTGGGGGTAGAGTTGTCCGGCGCACTCATTCACTGTCTCGTTGGAATCGTGCTCATTGTGCTCATTGAATTGAGCCTGTTTCACCGCAATAATACGAGGCGGCCCAACTTCGGGCAGCGCTGATTCTAAAATCAAGCATTACAAAAAACAATTGCCACTCCGCGGGTTCGCTTTTGGTCGCCATTGCTCTCGTCGCCTATTTTGCCATTGCCGTACCACTGGCCGCACTCTTGCTGCTGCCCGCCGTACGCGCATCGCTTTTCAGCACGTTATTCGAATTGCATAATTTAATTATGCGTCGCGCTTCAGCAAGCGCCACTCACGCCCGTAGTCAGTTCTTTAAGTCGGCAAAAATTTCTCATTCGAGAATGGCCGATATGAAAAATATACTCATCAGGCGGCGCTTGCTGATTTTCATTACCGCAGGTATTCTTGCGACGCCGCCGCTCATTGCCATTACATTGCGCGGTCATCAGTTATTTCAATACGATGACACGCCCCGGGTGCCGGACGAAAAAATCGCTGCCTTGCTGAACGGCGAGCAGCTGGTTCCACCGCCGCCGCTGCCTCCCGAGGTATTCGCCACGAAGGAGGTCGAGCAGGTGCGGCCCGCGCTGCACGACGCAAGCCGCGACTGGAATCTGCTGGATGCGGATTTCCGCACGCGGCTATTGCTCGTCTACAAGATCATGCGCGAGCAATACGGTTATGAAATGGCACTACTGGAAGGTTACCGCAGCCCCGAGCGGCAAAACAGGCTTGCGCAAATGGGCGGTAATGTGACAAACGCGGCAGCTTTCCAAAGCTATCACCAATATGGACTCGCGGCCGATAACGCATTTCTGCGTGACGGCAAGCTCGTCATTTCAGAAAAAGATCCCTGGGCGATGCGGGGTTATCAGTTATACGGCCAGGTGGCCGAGCAGGTTGGCCTGACCTGGGGCGGACGCTGGAAATTGATGGACCTGGGCCACGTCGAATATCACAAACCCGGCTTCGTTCTGGGTCGCGCGCCGGCAAT
The DNA here is from genome assembly GCF_040948675.1 of Paraburkholderia sp. BR14312. Taxonomy (NCBI): domain Bacteria; kingdom Pseudomonadati; phylum Pseudomonadota; class Betaproteobacteria; order Burkholderiales; family Burkholderiaceae; genus Paraburkholderia; species Paraburkholderia sp. BR14312. Next base: position 1,193,043 of record NZ_JBFPKI010000001.1, on the reverse strand, counting down.
TGTTAAATGAGGCGCAGCGGGAAATAAATGGGGAGTTTTATGGGGCGTTCATTCATTCTGCCGGGCGGCAAAACCTCTTGCTGCGTGACGACACCGCACACCACGACAAACAGCACCCAAGGCACCAGGACCTGAACGGCTTATGCAACGCTTCTTCAACGTGTTGACAAACACGCGCACGCTCTCTGTCGTCGGCGTGATCGCGCTCGCGGCCGCATTGTTCATCGCGGCCGATGCACTGCAAATCAGCCCGGTCTGGCCCGCTGCCGTGCTCGGCGCGCTGTTCGCGATCTGGCTCGTGTTCTGGCTCTGGCGCCGCGCGCGCGTGCGGCGCGCGAACCGCAAGCTCGGCGACATGCTGGAGCAGCAGGCGCAGACCGATAACGGAGAGCCCGCACCCGCCCCTGCCAGGCAGGCGGAGCTGGATGTGCTGCGCACGCGGCTCGTCGACGCCGTAAAAACCATCAAGTCCTCGAAGATCGGCCAGCTTTCGGGCGGCTCGGCGCTGTATGAGTTGCCGTGGTACATCGTCATCGGCAATCCTGCAGCCGGCAAGAGCAGCGCCGTGCTGAACTCGGGCTTGCAATTCCCCTTCGCCGACAAGCACGACGCCGTGGTGCACGGCATTGGCGGCACGCGCAACTGCGACTGGTTCTTCACGACCGAAGGCATCCTGCTCGACACAGCGGGCCGCTATTCGGTCCACGAGGAAGACCGCACCGAATGGCTCGGCTTTCTCGGCCTCCTCAAGCGCCATCGTCCGAAAGCGCCGATCAACGGCATCATCGTCACCGCGAGCATCGCGGAACTCACGGGCAACCGCCCCGAGTTCGCCATCAACCTCGCGAAGAATCTGCGCCAGCGCGTGCAGGAACTGACCGAAAAGCTCGAAGTGTTTGCGCCCGTGTACGTGATGTTCACGAAGGCCGACCTGATTACCGGCTTCACCGAATTCTTCAGCAGCAACGACCGCCAGGAGTACGACCGCGTGTGGGGCGCTACCCTGCCCTACGAGCCGGATGAGAAGCGCGATATCGTCGCGCTGTTCGACGAGCGCTTCGAAGAGCTTTACGAAGGCCTCAAGGAAATCAGCATCGCGCAGATGTCGCTCAGCCGCGGCAAGCAGCTCTCGCCTGGGCAACTGAGCTTCCCGCTCGAATTCTCGGCGATCAAGCCGGCGTTGCGCGCGTTCCTCGCTACGCTGTTCGAGAACAACCCTTTCCAGTACAAGCCGATCTTCCGCGGCTTCTATTTCACGAGCGCGCTGCAGGAAGGCGAAACCAGCAGCGCCGCCGCGCAGCGCATTGCCAACCGTTTCGTGCTCTCCGCCGAGGGGCTGCCCAAGCCGCATAGCGCGTTTTCCAAAAACGGCTTCTTCCTGCGGGATCTCTTCTCGAAAGTGATCTTCGCGGACCGGCAAACCGTGAAGCAGTTCGCGAGCCCTGCCAAGACGCGCCTGCGCTACGCCACGTTCTTCGGCTTCGTCGCGGTGCTCGCGCTCGCGCTGGGCGGCTGGACATGGTCGACCATCGGCAACCAGCAGCTCGTGGCGAACGTGCAGGCCGATCTCGACAATGTCGAGCGCATGCAGCAGAACCGCAACGACCTGCAGTCGCGCCTGCAGGCCATGGACATTCTCGAAGACCGCATCGAGCAACTCGAGCAGTTCCGTCGCGACCGCCCGCTCGCCGTTTCGCTCGGACTCTACCAGGGCGACCGGCTCGAACAGCATCTGCTCGAAGAGTATTACAGCGGCGTACGGCAGATCATGCTGACGCCCGTCTCGCAGAATCTCGCCTCGTTTCTCAAGGACGTGGACGCGCATCCCGAACTGCTCGCGCCGATGTCGCATACGCCCGATTCGGGTGCGATTCCCGTCTCGGCGCACACGGCAATGGCGGGCGGCAGCCAGGGCGGCCTCTATAGCGCCGCCTCGCCCACGAGCGTCGAAGACGCCTACAACGCGCTCAAAACCTACCTGATGCTCTCCGACAAGCGTCACGTCGAGGCCGCGCACCTGACCGACCAGATCGCGCGCTTCTGGCGTGGCTGGCTCGAAACGAATCGCGGCAACATGCCTCGCGACGAGATGATCAAGAGTGCCGAGCGCATGATCACGTTCTACCTCGCGCGCGTCTCCGACGACGACTGGCCGATGATCGACGCGAACCTCGCGCTCGTCGACCAGACGCGAGAAAACCTGCGCCACGTGGTGCGCGGCATGCCGGCGCGTCAGCGCGTGTACGAGGAGATCAAGGCGCGCGCCTCCACGCGTTTCGCGCCCATGACGGTGGCGCGCATCGTCGGCGACACGAATACCTCGCTGATTGCGGGCAGTTACGCGATTTCCGGCACCTTCACGCGCGAGGCGTGGTTCCAGTACGTGCAGCCCGCGATCCGCGACGCCGCAACGAAGGAACTGCAAGCGAAAGACTGGGTGCTCAACACCTCGGCGCAAGACGATCTCACGCTCGAAGGCAGCCCCGAGCAGATCCAGAAGGCGCTGGTGTCGATGTACAAGACCGAGTATGCGCAGAACTGGCAGAAGTTCATGCAGGGCATTGCCGTGCAGGACTTCGGCACGTTCGGCCAGGCCGTCGATGCGATGAATCGCCTGGGCGACCCGCAGGATTCGCCGATCCGCAAGATCCTCGAAACCGCGTACGACCAGACCTCGTGGGATAACCCATCGCTCGCGAGCGTGAGCATCAAGCGCGCGGAAAGCGGCGTGACGGGATGGGTCAGGCAATGGTTCTCGCGCATGTCGGGCAACACTGCCACGGCCAATCTCGACCTCAACGGCAATCCGGTCGAGCCTTCGATGGGTCCGATCGGCCAGGCATTCGCGGGGCTGGGCCGCATGGTCGTGACGCACGATAACGCGTCGCTGCTCGGCGGCTACATGGACTCGCTCTCGAAGGTGCGCACGCGTCTTAACGTCATCAAGAATCAGGGCGACCCGGGACCGGGCGCGCGCCAGCTCATGCAGCAAACGCTGGACGGCAACGGCTCCGAACTTTCCGATTCGCTCAAGTTCGTCGACGAGCAGATGCTCACGGGCTTGACCGACGCGCAGAAGAAGGCGCTGCGCCCGCTGCTCGTGCGCCCGCTCATGCAGGCCTACGCCGTGGTGATCCAGCCTGCGAGCGTGGAAGTGAACAAGGTTTGGAATGCGCAGGTGTACCAACCGTTCCAGGCCTCGCTCGCGAACAAGTACCCGTTTGCGGGCAGCGCGAAGATCGAGGCAGGCGCGAGCGAAATCGCCCAGATGTTCGGGCCGGACGGTGCGATTTCGAAGTTCGTCGGCACCACGCTCGGGCCACTCGCCGTGCGCCGCGGCGACACGCTCTCCGCACGCACCTGGGGCGACATGGGCCTCACGCTCACGCCCGACTTCACGACCGGCTTCGCGCGCTGGGTGGCGCCGCTTGCGGGCGGCGCGGCGGGCGCGGGACAAGGCTCGTCCGAGCCGCAGACCGTGTTCCAGATTCTGCCGCAGCCGTCGAGCGGCACGACCGAGTACACGATCGCGATCGACGGCCAGCAACTGCGCTACCGCAACACGCCGCCGCAGTGGACGAACTTCGTCTGGCCCAATCCTCAGGGCGCGCCGGGCGCGACGCTCTCGGCCACCACGTTCGACGGTCGCACGATCCAGTTCGTCAACGAGCCGGGACGTTACGGCCTGGAGAAGCTCATCAACTCGGCACAGCGCACGCGCCATCCGGACGGCACGTTCGACCTGACGTGGACGCAAGGCAGCGTGACCGTATCGGTGAGCATGCGCATCGTCAGCACCTCGCAGCCCACGGCTGCGAGCAGTAACGCGCCGCAGCAGCAAGGTTTGAGCGGCGTGCAACTGCCCTCTTCGATCGCAAGCGTCGGGACAGTGAACAGTGCGGCTGCCAACCCTGCGGCCGGCGCGAGTGCGTCGCCCGCCGCCGTGGCCGCCGTAACAACATCGGCGGCCCCCACCCAGACAGGAGGAACCGCGCAATGACGCAGTCCGTTCAGGCGCAGATCGCGTACTTCGGCAAGATTCCGTCGCGCGGCGACTTCGTCAAGAGTGCTCATAATCCGCAGCTGCTGCAGACACTGGACCGCTGGATCGCACAGGCGATGGAACTGCTCGCCGACGATCCGCGGTGGAAGATCGTCTATGCCGAAGCGCAGCCCATGCACTTCGCGTTTCTCGGCTCGCAGAGCAAACTCGCGATCGCCGGGCACATGGTGGCGAGCCAGGACCAGTCGTCGCGGCGCTTTCCGTTTCTCGCGGCCACCGCGCTCGAAGTCGAGCAGCCGCTCGCCTTTCTCGCGCGCAGCCCGCTCGCCTTCGCGCGGCTGTGGTCGCGTGCCGCGCAGCAGATGCAGCCGCTCCTTGGCACGAGCGAACCGGCGGGCGCGCTGCATGCGCTCGGCGAAACCCAGGTTCCCGTGGATGTGGGCGGCGTGGGCAACCCGCACGACGGCACCTTCAACGACTTCGTCGAACACCAGACGCTCGAAGGCCTCGAGCGGATGCTGCTCGCGAGCGGCCACCCCGTGCGCCTGCGCGGCGCGATGCTCGCGCTCGGCTCGCTGCTGCGACCAGTGATGACGAGCGGCTCCTCGCATCTGGAGCGCGGCCTCACGCTGCCGCTGCCGGTCGACCCGTTCTACCGCAGCCTCGTGGCCGCATTCTGGCTGGAGCTGATCGCGCCGTTCGTTTCGAAGGCGGACTTCGAGCTCGCTATCTTCATCGGCACCATCGCGCAGCGCGAGCGGCTCATCGTCGGCTTCAACGGCGCATCGGCCCGGACCCTGCACAGCGTGGTTGATCCGCAAACCTACGCCGCCCACAACATCGATATCGACGATCCCGAATGGATCGACGGTCACGCACAAAGCGACCATGGCATCAGCAAACTCGTCAGCTACCTCGATCAGCCGCAACTGTCGCTGCGTCTTGCGATCGACACGTTCCAGGAAGCGTTCGTTGGGGAGGCTGGGCATGCTCGGCGCGGATAAACAGGCGCGCGTTCCTGTGCGTACGGCGATGGCTGCGGCGCTCGCGGCTGGCGTGTTGGGATTCGCTGGCTCGAACGCGTGGGCCGACGATGCGAGCCCTGCTCGCGTCACGCCCGTGAACAACAGCGGCGCGCAGGTCAGCACGACTGAGCTTCCTGCGGCGAACCCGGCCGCCTCTACGGCTGATACTGTTCCCCGCTCGACCGCCACGTCCACGCCCGCGCCTGTCGATACGGCGCCCGGCCAGGTCGTGGCAGGCGGCAAGGTGCCCGACGAAGCCACGCACGCGGCTGTGCTCGCTCGTCTGCGCGAGACCTATGGCGCGGCGAACGTCGTGGATCAGATTGAAGTGGGCGACGTAGCGACGCCGCCCAACTGGTCGGATAACGTGCAGAAGCTGCTCAACGCGCAGCTCAAGCAGATCCATAAAGGACAACTGAAGATCGACGGCACGCAGATCGACGTGCGCGGCGAGGTGGGCAACGAGGCCACGCGCCAGCAGATCGCGAGCGACATGGCCACCGCGCTCAATCCGACCTATACGATCCGCAATGGGTTGCGCGTGAGCGCGTCCGAACAGGGGCTGCTCGACCAGACGCTCGCAAATCGCACTATCGAATTCGAAACGGGCAGTGCGACGCTCACGCCGCAAGGCCGGGCGATTCTTGATCAGATGGCGGCCGTGCTTGCGAAGATGAATACGCGTACTGTGGCGATCATCGGGCATACGGACAATGCGGGCAATCGTGCGTCGAACATTGCGCTGAGCCAGGCGCGTGCCGATGCTGTTAAAGGGTATCTCGTCGGCAAGGGGATCTCGCCGCAACAGATGACGGCGACTGGTGTGGGTCCTGATCAGCCGATTGCTTCGAATGATACGAGTGATGGGCGGGCAAGGAATCGGCGGATTGAGTTTCGGGCGGGGTTGTAGGGGGAATGGCCCTCGGGCCTATCATCACAACCACAGATCACTTCAGGCGGAAAGCGTTCCCGTGGTTTGCGATGCCACAAGCTTCGGCTGGGGTTGACAGTGGCACTGACACAGGTCGCCTTCTAGAGCGACCTGTTTTCCCATTACCGTCAGCGTGTGCGGAGTTCCATCCGACACGATGACACCTTGGGTATTGCAGGTGTGGCACATGACCGGTGCTCCGATATAGGCCATCGGCCTCCCGGAAAACGAAGACCCCTCGATGCCATCCATAACGACGCCGTTTTGATCGGTCTTGTCGTCTTTCAGTATGAATTTGCGAGTCATATTTGCTCCCTGAGATTTTTCTCTGATCCGACTTTAGTGGCGCTCGCCACGAATGTGTCGAGCTTCGATGACTGCTGGATGGCTTCTGGCAAAACCGGCTCACGGCACGTTTTCCAGCTAAGCCAGGCGAACACGGACTGGAGGTTGCCCACGAACTTTGCCTTCCTGACGATCTCCCTTGTCAGTCAAAGGCCGCTGAGTCTTAACCCGGATGTTGCCGTCGAATGCCATCGCGTCAGAGTCTTAGCGTCCCGCCACTTGGGCCGCCACCGTCGAAGACGGTTCACCGGGGAGCGAAGCTCGTTGTACGTCCTCGGGCCACACCGGCTCACGACTAGTCAGTTGCGCAATGTAATGCAATAACACCATCAGGCACATTGGAACCGCGATCACGGTCGTCAGCAGCCAAAGGGCGGCGTTTGCCCTGCGAACGGCCTTGAAATTGGAAAACAACACACTCGCCGATGCCCTCAAGGACGGTCCTTCGGGCAAGTACTCCTTGATAGGTGGAAGCGATTCCGGGCCGTCTTCCATAAACTTTCGAACGAATTCGAAGTTCGCCAGAAGTTGCTCAAGAACGTTCGCCCCCACGCTGACGTCTCCGATCCCCCGTTGACCGTACGTTTGCCAAAACTGAAGGTATTGACGATGGTTTTATTGTCCTCGGCGAGCACGAAACATCTCAGGACGGTTGGCGCACCGCCGAAGAGCGGCGAAGACGTCTGCCGGTCAGTGAAGAAGAAAGCTTTGTCCCAAGGCACGGCAACGACCCCGTTCTTGCCGTTATGGCGGAAGGCATAGACCATCCGGTTTTTCCTGTTAAACCGAATTGTCTTGTGCCGGTAGTTGAAGCAGTCCTTCAGCAAAATGCCGGCACAAAACGCGCATCCTATGGCACACGGCACAACCAGTGTCCAGAAAATCGCGCTGCTATGAGTGAACAACACGAACTGCCAGCCAAAATAGGCAAATCCGGGAAATCCGACGAGAAAGGCCAGGGTTGCCCAACCCACCTGCTGGTATGAGGTATCGCAAATGTCCAAATAGATGTTGTTCATTCGAAAGACCATGTGCTTGTCTTTCGCATCGCTTGCCGCCGGCTTGCGGATATCGAGGCGACGCGCGCACTCCTCCGCCGTCACGGGGCGATTTATGGATACCTTCGTCAGATAGTCGTAGGTCATATAGCCTTCAAGTCGCTGCGAACCCCATCGCCGCCGCTGCGGAAGCTCCAATGCCAACTTGAGGCCAGAATCCAAGAAACGGCAACACTTCCAGGCGACAGAGTCGTCTTTCCGATAAATCGCTTACGCACGATACGCCCGAAAAAGTGGTCACGGCATTTCAATTCAGTTATTCGATCACATCAGGGCTCGATCGACAGTTGGTCGGCTTTGACCCATCGAACCAGATGCTTGCCGGAAGCTGTGACGTAGTCGACATAGGCCCACCCGGCAGGCGACTGCTTCAATACCGTCACCGTATCGTTCTGGACTAGATAGGCGCGGCTCGCGTGGCTATCATCGGGTGCCGTATAGAGCGTTGCATTATGTGCCGACACAGTCGCCGCACGGTGCCGGTCATCCGCGACTGCAGACTCTAACGTATGTGCCGCGCCGTCGTTGGCATTCGACAGTGCGGCGTCTATCAATCGCGCATCGTTGCTCGCGCCTGCGGCATGCAAAGCAGTTGCAATCTTTTGATAGGCCTCGCGATTAATGGACGACAGCGGATCGCACCGCAAGAGATTGTCCGCACCGGAATCGTCGTCGATTACTAATCGTACCGGCTGACCGGCGCTGATGAAGCGCAGCAGCCTGCTCGCCGACGGACGATCGCGCTTCAGCATCACGTTCGTTTGATCCTCCGTTCCCCACTGTGCGGGCTGGCCAGCTTGCCAGCCCGCTCCGCATATCGCACCAGTTTGATCGGCGGTAATACACCCCGTGCGTATCTCAATGACAGGACAGTACTCCCGGCTCAGAACGGACTCCGCTTGCCCCGGCCCAGACGATACCGTCCCCGATTCGACTCGCCCTACAACAACAAATTGGCCGGACGGCGAAATATCGCTCTCGCTCGGCGGTTCAATTGCAGCCCCGCCAGCGTTCGTTTTGCCAGTTCTTGGCAGCAGGCTGAACGTCGCTCCGTTCGGGAAATAAAATACTGCCTGTTGCCAGGACCGCTCGGCCAATGGTGCTTGAGGGTTCGATGCGTTGCCGTAAAGAATGGCTGCCCCACCCGGTAGAGCGAAGCGGAATGTGGACGATGTTTCGGAGGCAAGTGATGGCGTAGCAGCGCCGTTGGTCAGGAGAAAAGCGGTGGCAATCCCCGTGCCGATACGAACAGCATCCAAGCAAACTAAGCTGATTCGAAACTGCAGGTTACTTGTCTTCATAGATTTTGAAGTCTTCTTTCTCAAGATGGCATTCCCAAGGCTTGGACCAGATGCTGATATCTTCCCGGCGCGACCGACTCGCCGTTGACTTGCGCCATAGAGCGCGATGGCCCGTAATCTTGCAGGATACTTGTTTCGTATGCAGACCTGTTCGCCCCCCATTCTGCCGGATTGTGCGACGCCTGCGGATTGTGTTGAAAAAAGCGATCCAACGAAGTTTTCATACTGACTGGTGTTGCACGGGGCCAGTTGACGTCCTGATCCAGCACGGTCGCACGGCCGAGCGCTGACTGAAGATAATCCTTGATCGGATAAGCGTAGCCGCTAGGTGTCTTGTTGATAGCCTGATTAAGCCGATCGACGAAGTCCTTGATTTGCAGCTCTTGGTATAGCGGTGACGACACAGCGTGCGCCATCGACGCGACAGGCGGGCAGTTGACCGGCTTGCCAAAAGTGGAGATGGAGCAATCGCGCCGTAACGCAGTGTAAAGCTCGTCACCAATGATCCGGGCGCCACTCGTAAATGTCGAATGCGCGTACCCCAGCGAAGCATCGCTGCCCGAACCGGTAACGGTCCAGCCGCAATTAGCAAAATACCGTTGGTACTCAGCAGGATGCGCGTCTCGAAACGCAGCGATCTGGGTGGCCAGTTCGCCTTGGCTTGCCGAACCACGGATGGTCTTCTGCATTGCCCCAGCGCTGATGATTGCTACATCGATCGCTTGAACCGTATCCACCTTGCCTTCATTCTGCGACATGGCGCGCAGAATCCTTTCCTCGGTCTCGCTTAGGGTCCCGTTGGTCCGCATCGTCGCCAACGCCGGACAGTTGCCCAGCGAGATCGAACCCGAATGCTGCGGGCCATACCAAGACGTATTCGCATCCTTCTTGAAGCGCGTTCCGGTCACCGTTACGCAGCAGCCGCAAGCACAAGCGTCGGGATCGAAGAAATTCCCCACGATCCCCACCGGATGCAAATGATAGACACTCGGTGCCGACACGGGATTCAGTGCCGCCTGGCAAGCATCCCACATCTGCAACAGCTTGATCCGCTCTTTCTCCGTCTTCCAATAGGGCAGACCATCATGCATAAAAGAGTCGAGCGCGTCCCATTTGCTCATCGGGCCGCCCCACTCGCTCTCGTATTTCACGACCAAATGATCGATACGACTCGCGCGCCATTTCAGGTCCAATGCAGAGAGCAGACTCCGTCCACCGATCTTGCCTTGCGGGTCGCTCCTTGGCGTCAGAATCTCATCAAGCTTTGCGATCAGCGCATCGCTTTTCGCCGTGTTGAAACTCGCCTCGAACGCGCTCTTTTCGTCTGCAGTTGCGTTGTCGCCTTTCAGGTAAAGGTAACGTTTGTACATATCGGCTGTCGTCAGATTCGACGACAGCAATTCAAATCCGGCCCATGCCCATTTGTTCTGCAGCGAGACATTCGGCTGTCCGGATGCGCAAACGAACCCTTTGACCGTCTTCATACTGGCATCGCCCGCATCGACCTCGTACCACTTGCTCTTCTTGTCGTCCAAATGTTCGGTCAGACCGGCGATATTAACAACGCGCGTGTAGTCGCTGCTTCCAGTGGGCGCCGCCGACAACGACAACGGAAAGGAATTCCATGCGCGTCGTGAGTCTTTGCTTGCCAGCTCACTGCGCAAAATCCAGTAATCCGTTGCGCTGTTGGCGCCAGCCGCCTTGGCCTGCACCTTGGTCCACATGCCCGTCTGTGGTGCGTCTTTCGCAACCGTCACCGCAGTGTTCGCGGGCAACGTAAAATCGCCATCGGTCTTACAGCCGTACAGATTCGCCCCTTTCGACAGCACCAGTTGTGTCTTTGGCTCCTGCGTCAACTGCGCCGCACGCGCGCGGCTGCGCGCTAAAAACGCCTGTAAATCGTCGCCTGCGAACACCTCGACATGCAGCAACGCACGTTGCGGACTCGGCGGCAAAGTCGACGTATGCTCGACATTCTGATATTCACCCAGATAGCCGATCACGTCACCGGCACCAATGCGTACCGGCGTGGGCAGCACATAAACGCTGTCGAGGGCCGCAGGATCGATCTCGCCATCGAGCCACGGGATAAATACCCAGCCATGCGACGCATCCGCCGGCGCCTCTTTTCCGGGCACAAGCGGGACGATGCCACCGGAAACGATGCTGGCAATGCGCCCCCAGTTCTTCGGCGCATGTGCCAGACGTTGAAGTTTAACTTTGCTGCCCGACGGCAAAATTCCAATGTTCTCGCCTACATGGCCATGGTTGTCGCGATGCACATGCGAGCCTTTGATCGGCTCCCCGTCCTTGACGTTCTCTTGCTTATCGGTAGCGCGCTTCTCGTTGACGGTGTAAAGCGGTTCGGCGTTGTAGTAACTCGGCCAGGTCTTTTTGTTCTTGTCCTGTTCCGAATGCTTGTATACCGTGCAAGGCGCCAAATGCATGTATAAGCTGAAAAAGACCAGCGAATCTGCCGGGTCCGTGCTCAACTTGTTCGGTTGGTTGTTCGCGGGCGTCTGCGACGGAGTGCCAGTTGGATGCGACGCATTGTTAGGCGCATTCGGCGCATTCGCCGGCACCGCGGGCAAGGTCAGCCTATGTTTGACCAAGGTGAAGCTTCGCGAATATAGCGCCGTCGATTTGTCTGGATAAGACAAATGCTGGTAGTCGCTATCGAGCCGGTAAGCCACGACCACACCGTCCGCGATACACCGTACGCCGCCGCTGCGGTCCATTGCGCTTTCGCCTGCCGTCGGCGACGCGCCGATCTCATCTAGATGAATCCCGCCATGCCATAGACCGTTCAAGCCCAAAGGGAAGGCGCCATCGCTGCCCTGGAGTGCGGCCAGATAGGCGTCCGGGTCCACTGTTCCTGCCGCATTTTTCTGTGGAAAGGGATAGGCCCATTGCGAGACCGGGGTCAACGTATCGCCATTGTCGGCTGCCATGCTGTTGGTTTCCTGATTATGCTCATAAAAGCACCGTGGGTGCGCAGGGCGTCCTGCTCGCTCCACGAAGCGCTTATCCCGAGAACGAGGTAGAACGCTTTGGTTTGCCGTCCGCCGCTACCCATGACGGGAAGTTCGTGTCCAGGCGCGTCGGTCCCGAGAAATTGTGCGCCGTCCCCTTCACATCGACCGTCCCAGGCGCGTGGATCTGGATATTGCCGTCGGCGATCCGGATATAGGCGCCGCCACTCGTCAGCAAAATTCCCGTCTTTGCCGAGATTGTGACCATATCGGTCGCCGAAATTACCGTCAGCCCTTTCTGCGCCGCCAGTTCGATTGCATCCGACTGCGCTTGCAGCTGCACGGGGCCCTTGCCAGCAAACAATTTGATGCCAGCGTTCTGCGCGAAGAGACTTATTTTCTCCGCCACGCTCGCCACGAGTGACTTCCCGGTGGCAATAAACGTGCTTTTCCCGCTCACTAAATTAGTTTGCTGATCACTCGCCAAATGCACTGACTGCTGCGTCGACAGCGCAATACCAGACGGACTCGCAACCAGCATCACAGGCGACTTGAACGCGTTCGCATTGCCGGTGCCACCTCCAGCCGTTCTACCACCAGACGATGCCCCACCCTGCGCACTGCTCTGTGTCGCATCGGTAAAGGACTTGAGCGCATCGTGCCCGTCACTGAGACTCTCCGCCTGATGCGCCTCACTAGCCTGCGACATCGACTCAACCACGCTCTTGGCGCCCATGAGTTGCTGTCTGGCCTCGCTCACGTCCAGTTGCTGGCTGCCAGCCTGTTTAGGATGCGTCGTGACGTACAGCCCCTGCGAAGCACGCACCGCACCGTACGAATCCGTCTTCAGATCGAATCCTGATCCAAGGTATGAACCGCGCGTATTTCCGCTCTGGTCGATCAGATACCCCAGATGAAGCACACTGTTCCCCGTACTGCTGTACAACCTCGCCCGATTCTGCCCCGTCGCATCGTCGAGCACCATTTCATTAAAGCCGGAACCCGAATACTCCTTCGACCGGTAGCCCGAGAGAATACCGTTGCTGTGCCACTGCGGCTGGACACTCCCGTTGTAGACGCGATGCAGGACGATGGGCCGATCGCAATCTCCGCCCACATACCCGATCAGCACTTCTTCACCGACCCGAGGAACGTGAACGCTCCCGTAACCGCCGCCCGTATCCGACTGCGCGACCCGCACCCAACACGAAGCACCCGCATCTCCGGAATTCTGCCGGTCCCAGATGAACATCACCTTCACCCGGTTCAGTTCGTCCGTGTAGACCTCTTCGCCCTGCGGACCGACGACGATAGCCGTCTCCAGGTGCATTTCTGGCTTCTTGTGCTCGAACGGGCTGCGGTACGGAACCGTCACGCGCTGCGCTTCGACTTCGACCAGATAAAAACCTGCGGAACCGTCTTCCTGGGTAACAGTTTCTCCGGTGTGCCCGGATTTGGCCCTCGCCAGTTCGTTCTGCAAGCTGTGCGGAAAGCTCGCTTCGTGGTCCGAAAGCGGCAGGTTGTTCTCGATGTACCGGCGCACCTTGATTGCCGCGAATTCCCGCTGGCCCGCCGGATCGTGATCGTGCTCCGGGTGACCGGTCAGTTCGAAGCGCAGTCCCGCATCCATACCGCGAACGCCACCCGCCGCATAGAACCGTTTGGCACGCGACTCCCATTCTTCCAGATGAACTCTTGAAAGGTGTTCGCCACGAGTCTGGTCCGAGTATGTATATGCACCGGTATATTCGTAGACCTCAGCTTGCTCGGGCAGATTCCCCTGGTTCGCCATCGTCGGCAGCGTTGTCCCTTTGGGATTGACCGCGGACGACGGCGTCTTGTAGTCGAAAGTGCGCGTCGTGTGCACGGTGCTTTGCAACGTGCGCGAGCCCGACCACTGCGTAAAGGCGTCCGTTTCGCTGCCAGTGCCGGACCGGTAGAACGTAACCGGATTAGGCGACACCTCGTCGAGCGAATGAATGTCGTCGGTCACGACCAACGTATGTGACTTGCCGTCCTTGGCCTGACGCCAGAAGCCGAACAGACCCTCTTCTTCTAACAACCGGTGAATAAAATTCCAGTCGGTTTCGCTCTGGCGACAATACGAGCGTTGCGGCAGCGGCTTGCTCAAGGCGAACTGGAACTGGCCGCGCGCCTGTGGATGCTCGTTGAATACGTCCGTCATGATGGCGTCGGCGCTCTTGTCCTGCCAGTACCGCATGTCGCTGCGGAACCTAAGAAAGTGCATCCATGAGGCGTAGGTCAGCTGGTAACTCGTGAAGCTGCCATCTGCGCCGAGCCTTCGGGCCGTATGAATATAGCCGTTGACCGGAAGATAGGACTTGTCCGCTTGCTGAATCCACAGCGTCATTGGCTGCGCAATGAGTTTCTTGAGTTCGATGTCGCCCGCCGTGGACACCAGATCGAGCGTGCCACTGAAATCGCGCCCCAGCTCCGAACAAAGAACCGCCCTGCGCGGCACGAGCGCACTATCCGGCAAGGCTGGAATATCGGTCTTGATCAGGCGGTCCTGCTGGATCAGACCGCCCTGAATGACCTGAACAAGTTCAGTGAGATTCATGCTCAACCCGCATCATCGGTCTTCACACCCAGCATCTCGCGAATCTGCGCGAGCGTGCCATCGTCTTTCACCACGGACGAAAGCCACTTGTGCAGCGGCATTTCCGCCCATTCCGCCGCCTTGTCCGCGAGATAGGCGGCGGGGCTATGCGGTTCGGTCTCGCGAAAGAAGACAGCAACCGCGCGCAGTTGCGCAACGGCTTCGGCACGGCTCTGTATGCCCGCGTACGCGCGTACCGGCATTCGAATCGGATTCGCCATGGTGTCCTCAACGGCCAAAGGTGTCTTGAAGCTTGGTTCCGCGCGTTCGACAGCCACGGGCGAAGCGGCCGGCTGCACGGCAGGCTCCAAGGCCTCCGCATTCAGGTTCACGCCCACGTCACGCGCGAACCGCTCCGCAAGTCCATACACGCTCTCGTTGGCCTCGCGCGCTTGCCGGAAGCTCGGCGCCGCATCACCGGCTCGCGCCTCGAGCACCATATCGAGCGCAGCGAGAGAGGCTTCGAATGCTTTCAACTGCGTGAGCAACGTTCGATAGAACGAAGCCGGCGTGGCCCGCTTCGAGGCGTCGATCTGCTCCACCGAAGGCTTGCCGCGCGCGATATCGTCTGCGTGATCCGGATCGCGCTTGACGGCCTGCGCGACGTGCATCGCGACATCCCAATCGATCGCGCTGAAAGCCACACCCGACTGCGTGAGCGGCACCGAACGCAGCAATTCCGCCGTGCGGCCCGCAAGCCACGCGACATTGCCGAGGCGGTACTCGGTATCGTCACCTTCCGGTAGCGGATGCACCTGCTCCCAATACTGCTCGACCAGTCCGCTCAGGAGCGCATAGCCCTGCGTGAGCCCCGGCACGCCCTCCTGAATCGCGAGCGCCTCGGTAAGCCACACGGCGAGCCGCAAGTCCTTCGTCTGCGTGCGCAGCAACGCCGTGCAGCGTTCGACGACGAAAGGCCAGTCGGCTTCCTTGATCTCGGTGATCCACTCGCCCTGGTCGAGCGACGGGTCATCGAAGCGGCGTGCATGCTGGATCGCGTCGAAATCCGTCGAAAACAGCAGGTCGGCGCCGCACGGCGACGCTTCATTAATGGGCGCTAGCAGCGCGGTCGTGTCAGTCGACATGGCGTTCTACAGAAGGGCTAAGGCGTCGGGCTTCGAGCGAAGCATGGGGGTCGCGTATCAACGTCATGGTCATTGCACCGCGTACTTGAACTCACCCGCATCATCGGCGCGCACGCTCACGCGCGCGAGCGACGTGCCCTGCGCGATGCGCTCCAGAACCTGCTGTGCGAGTTCCGGCAAGAGCGTGCCGTTCAGAATGTGATCGACGTTGCGCGCGCCCGAATCGACTTCGGTACATCGCGCAAGCACCGCATCGACGAGTGACTCGTCCCATTCGAATGTGGCGCCGTGGTTTGCCTCGACGCGGCGGCGAATGCGCTCGAGCTTCAGCTCGATGATCTCCGCGAGCACGTCGTCGGAAATCGGGTAGTACGGCACGACTTTCATGCGGCCGAGGAAAGCGGGCTTGAACGACTTGTACAGTTGCGGGCGCAGCAACTCTGCCAGCGCTTCAGCGTCAGGCAGTTCTTCAACGGACTTGTTCAGGCAGGCCTGCATGACCGCAGTCGAGCCCACATTCGACGTGAGGATGATGAGCGTATTGCGAAAGTCGATCGCACGGCCTTCGGCGTCGTCCATCGTGCCTTTGTCGAAGACCTGAAAGAACATTTCCAGCACGTCGGGATGGGCCTTTTCCACTTCATCGAGCAGCACGACCGAATACGGGTTCCGGCGCACCGCCTCGGTCAGCACGCCACCCTCGCCATAGCCTACATAGCCGGGCGGCGAGCCCTTCAGGCCCGATACGCTGTGCGCCTCCTGATACTCGCTCATGTTGATGGTGATGAGCTTGCGCTCGCCGCCGTACAGAATGTCGGCCAATGCGAGCGCCGTCTCCGTCTTGCCCACGCCGGACGGTCCCACGAACATGAAGACGCCACGTGGCTTGTTCGGGTCCTCCAGATTCGCGCCCGCCGTGCGCACGCGCTGCGCGATGGCTTCTAGCGCATGATCCTGGCCGATCACGCGCTCGGCCAGCAGCGGATGAAGATTCAGCATGGTCTGGATCTCGTCCTTCACCATGCGGCCCAGCGGAATCCCGGTCCATGACGCGACGATTTCCGCCACCACGTGTGCGTCGACCTGCAGCGGCACCATCGGCGCGTTCTCCTGCAGCGCGTGCAGGCGCGCGATGAGCGGCGGCAACGATTCGCGCGCGGCATCGGCTTCGCGCATTCGTTCGGATGACGTACTGTCTTCGCGCGCCGCGTCGATCTGGCCACGCAGTTTCGTGATCTGCGCCACGAGTTCGCGCTCCTCGGCGTGGCGCGCCTCGCTTTCTGCCAGTTCGCGAGCGGCAGTGTCCCGCGCCTCGCGCAGCGCCACGAGGCGCCCCTCATGCTCGGCGCCATGCACGGTTTCCCGCTCGAGCGAGGCGATCTCCGCTTCGATACGTTCGATGCGCTTCTTGCCGTCATCGATCGCACCAGGCGTCGCGCCCTGCGCGAGCGCCACTCTGGCGCACGCGGTATCGAGCACGCTCACGGCCTTATCGGGCAGTTGCCGCGCGCTGATATACCGGTGGGAAATCCGCACGGCCTCGGTAATCGCCTCGTCGAGAATGCGCACGTCGAAGTGGCGCTCCATGAGCCCCACCATGCCGCGCAGCATGGCCGCCGCGAGCGTTTCGTCGGGCTCCTCGATCTTGACCACCTGAAAACGCCGCGCCAGTGCCGCATCTTTCTCGAAGTAACGCTTGTACTCGCTCCACGTCGTCGCGGCGATCGTGCGCAGCTCGCCACGCGCGAGCGCGGGCTTGAGCAGGTTCGCCGCATCGTTCTGGCCGGCCTGACCGCCTGCGCCGATGATCGTATGCGCCTCGTCGATGAAGAGCACAATGGGCTGCGCACTCTTCTTGACCTCGTCGATCACGCTTTTCAGACGGTTCTCGAACTCGCCCTTCACGCTCGCGCCGGCCTGCAGCGACCCCATGTCCAGCACGCGCAGCGCAACGCCGCTCAGCGCCTCTGGCACATCGCCCGCGGCGATGCGCAGTGCGAGCCCTTCCACCACGGCCGTCTTGCCCACGCCCGGCTCGCCGGTGAGGATCGGGTTGTTCTGGCGGCGGCGCATCAAGATATCGATCGTCTGGCGGATCTCCGCTTCGCGCCCGATCACCGGGTCGACAAACCCTTCGCGCGCACGCTGGGTCAGGTCAGTCGTGTAGGTGTCGAGAGCGGGCGTTTTCGACGCAGCGACACTTGTTGCGCTTCCGACCTCGCCACCAGCTTCTGCCGCGCCTTCGACAGGCTCGACCTCGACCGAACCGAGCGTCACTTCATCAAAACGATGCTTGAGTTCGCCGACAGGAATCTCAGCGAAACGCGTCGATATGCGCTGCGCGAACTGCGCAAGATCGGGCGCGCTCAAGAGCGCGAGCAGCAGATGACCGGAACGGATGCGCCCGATCTGCGAGTCGAGCGACGCGATCAGCCAGGCCTGCTCGAACAGCGCGATCAGATGCGGGGAGAACACCGGTGTGCGCGTGTTGCCCGTCTTGAGGCGTTGCAGTTCGCGTTCCAGATCCGCACGCAGCGCATGCGCATCGACGCGCGACGCACGCAGCACGCATACGAGGTCGCTGGCCGGTTCCTCGAGCAGCGCGAGGAGCACATGTTCGAGGTCCACTTCGTAGTGCCCGCGCGACAGGCACGCACTGGCCGCACGCTCGGTAGCCAGCCGGCAAGTCGTGTTCAGCTTCGCGATCAGGGTTTTCAGGGGCGTGCTCATGTCGTCCGGTCCGGCCTCGGGTCTCGTGTATTCAATGAATGACGTGCAGTTCGTAGCGTGCGTCGCGGCGCTCGCGGTCGGCTTCGTGCGTGCAAAGGAAAGCATCCCAGCCCAGACGCGCGCCGGCGCCCAGGCGGCTCGGCCCGACTTCCTCGCGGCGCAGCACCAGCAGCACCTCGTATTCGAGCGTCACGCGCGCGAGCAGCGTGAGCATGCGTTCGAGCGCGAGCGCGTGTTCCGCGCCCGGCAGGAAAGCCTCATAGTCGGCCTTCGAAAGCGGCCCGATCACCAGGCGCGCACGCATGTCGCGCTGCCAGACGCGCTCGCCCGCAAGCGCCGTTGCACCGAGCATCACGTTGCGCTGGCCGAGCATGGAAAGCTGGTCGGGCGGCACGTCGTACCACTTGCCCACGAACTGCTCGACCTGCACGGGCACGCCGAAATAGTCGGAGAGCGTCTGGCGCAGATACGCGGCGGAAACCGGCTGATGACGCGCGGCCACCGCATGCCCCGCGATCGCCTCGTCGAAGAGCGCGCCGCCGCCGTCCTGCAGGCTCTCGCGCGACGCGTCGTTGGCCACGCCCGCAAGCGCGAGCAGCAGTGGCAGATAGCGTTCGTCGCGATCGAGTTCGTAGTGCAACGGCAGCCGGTACTTTTTCCACGCCGAATAGAACAGCGCCGTGGCGCGGTTCGAGAACACGTCGAAAAACTCGCGTGCCGCGCGGTCGCGCCGCAATTGCTCGCGCGCGACGATCTGCTCGGTGTAGTTCAGCGGCAGCGCGCCTTGCGCGCCCAGCAGCCCGAAGAACGCGGGCGTGAGATCCACGCGTTCGAGTTCGCCTGCATCGAGCGCCGCCGTGCGCTGGCCGGCATCGGCCAGCGGCGCGCCAGCCGCGTCATAAGACACGGCACCCGCGATCTCGCTGGCAGGAAACGCGAGCGACAGCGTGTTGCGAAAGCCGATACGCTGTGGGAGCACGTCACGCTGCCGCGCGCCGGCCTTGTCGACGAACCAGCGTTCAAGCAGGCGCACCGCCTGGAAAAAACCAAAGCGGTGCGGCTCATCGAGCAGCCGCTCGATTACGCCAGAATCGATTCGCCGCTGCGGGGGCTGCATCGCATGATCTCCTCGCCGGTGCGCCGCGAAACGACGACCAGTTGCACGAAGCTGTTGATGTGCACGTAAAGCCCGAAAAACACGTCGATGACGCGTACGAACGTTCCGAGGCTCGTGCCGACGAAGTGATCCTCATCGACGGTCAGGCGGATTTCGATGCCGCGCACAAAGGTCGCGAACGGCTTGCCGGGCAGCCATTGCACGGCGGCGCGCTGCTCGACGTCGACGATGCCGTCCACGTGCCGCGCCGAAACCGCCGTGCGCCGCAGGTCATAGAGCGCGAGCATTTCCTTGAGCGTCGTGGCGCCGTGGTTCACGAGCGAGACGTGATTGAGCGCGAGATGCGAAATGAGCCGCCAGTGCGCGGCCTGGCGGCGCTCGAAGCGCACGCACGGCGTCGGCCGCATCAGGAGCGCGATGCTGCTCGCCATCGCGCCGCCCTCCAGAAACAGATCGCCGCCTTCGAGCCCGGTCGCGAGCGCAGTGGGCAAATCGCGGTTGGTACAGGTCAGATCGAGGCTCAATGTTTCGTTTTGCTCGGTATCGACTTCGAAGTCGATATCGACGATCGAGATTTCGGTTTCGTAGCCCGGACTCTTTTGCGCGACGGCTTCGTCGCGCCGGGCGAACCAGTAGTGGCCGGCCCGCATCGATTCGCCATGCCGCAGCGAATAAAAAGGCCGGAACTCGACGACCGTTTCTTCGTGTGCACGTTGCCGCACCAGTTGCACGGAGTCGATCGAATAAACTTCATAGGCGAACGCTCGCCGGCCCTCCGCCACCACCGGATACGAGACCGCCTGATGATCGAGGCGAATCGGCTCGCCGTGCTGCTTGAAGAGGTTCACCACGGGCGTGCAGAAAAGCCGCAGATGATGCGCCGCGAGTGCGTCGAGCAACCGTGCCACGTGCGAGTCGCCGCGCACGTCCTTGAGCACGATATGAAGCGTGAGTCGCTGGCAGCGGCCCGCCGCGGCGGTCATTGCCGCGAGGTCGAAGTCCACGAAATCGAACTTGTCCGGAAACGCAAAATACTCCGTGAGCAAGCGGTACGCAGGGTGCGATTTCGCGGGATAGTCGATCAGCGCGTCAGCCGCGTCGAAGCCGGCTTGCGCGAACGGCAGCGCGGAGAGCGCACGCCAGCGGCCATTGCGTTCGGGCTCGGCGTACGCGGCGATCGCGTGCACGAAGAGGCAATCGCCGAGCGCCGCGATGAACGACTGCTCGCCGTGCAGGTACGTGCGCAGCCCGCCGCTTCTCCACGCAGAGAGGTCGAACTGCGGCGACGTCGACTCGAACGTGATCGACAGGACGCCGGTTGCATTCGGCGGGAGCACGGTCGCGCTCGGTGCGATCGCCGTCGGCACGTAGCGCGCCTCCGAAATGCGGATCGGCGCGAGTGTCACGTCATAGGCGGTGCGAAAGCGGCATTGCACGCCGCGGATCGGCCGGGACTTCAGTTCCGTGCCGCGCTCGATCACGGCCGGCTCGGTGAGATTGCCGAGCGCGCCCGCGGCGCCGAACTGGGCGATCGAGCACGAGGGGAATGGGCGCAAATAATGCGGGTAGAGCACCTCCAGCAGCGCCTCGGTGAACTCCGGGTAGTCGTCGTCGAGTCGCTTGTTGATGCGCGCGCCGAGCAACGCGAACGATTCGATCATCCGCTCGACGTGCGGGTCTTCGCAGTGCTCGCCTGTCATCGCGAGGCGGGCCGCGATCTTCGGGTAGCGCTGGGCGAATTCGCGCGAATAACGCCGCAGGAACGACAATTCGCGCTCGTAATACGGCAACAGCTCTTCCATCGGTACGCTCCCGCCCCCCAAAACTACCTTTGTGTCATGCCATGTCGCGCGCCGCCGGTCGCGGCCGCGTCATGCTTTTGCGCGTGCGCGCGTGACCGAATACTGCAGCGTCGATGGCTGCAGCATCGCGTCGAAACTCACCGGCTCTTGCGCCGGATGCACCACTAACAACGCCTGAATCGCGAAGTACAGTGCGTTGGTCGAGCGCTCGTTCAGTTCGAGCGTCACCGTTACGCGCTGCAAACGCGGCTCGTGCCGCTCGATCGCCTGCTGGATCGACTTGCAGATGAACGCGCGGTCGTAATGACTCGCGAGGCTCAAGCCAGCGAAATCGTTCAGCCCGTAGGTCAGGATCGAACGGCGGCACTCGGGCAACATCGCGAGTTCGTGCTCGGTGAACGCGATGCGCGAATTCAGGATCGACTCCAGATCGCGCGCAACGGTCGCCTTGAGCTCTTCGATCGAGAACTGCCGCAATGCCGCCGGTGCCGGCGAATGCGGATCGTCGTCGAAGAGCTTGTCAAGCAGTCCTGGCTCGAAACGCTTCATCGGTTCAAATAGAGTCGGTCAGCCAGATGAGACCGGCGCAGGCATTGCACGCGATCGCGCGCGCCGCCTGCGCACGCCGCGTCAGACCGCGTAGGTCTTGTCGTTCTTCGTGAGGCTCCATGCGCCTTGCGCATTGCCGCCCTGGTTGCCGCCGATCTTCTGCTGCGTGTACTTCCACTGCACGGCCGCATACTTCAGCGAAAACTGCTCCGTGGGCAGCCCTTCGCCGACCACTTCCGGCGTGATGCTGGAAATGATCACGTATTTGAGCTTGATTTCGAGGTACTTGATGCGGTTACCCTCGCCGTCCGAGCGCATGAAGTCGATCGTGACTTCGTCGAAGGTCGTGCCGCCCGAAGCGTGCTGATAGAGCAGCGGGCTCACCACGTCGATGTCCTTCAGGAAGCGCATGTCGGCATGCTCGCAGCGCTCGACCGTGTGACCGCCCGCCGTCGAGGCCGTTGCCGAACGCGGCTGCAGAATCGAGTGATTCCACGAATCGATTTCGATCCAGCCAGCATGGTCCTTGTCCTGCGACTCGCCCTTGATGGCCGGATTGCCGAATTTTAGATAGATGTCCTTCATAACGCCTCGACTCCCCAGAGTGGTGGTTTACGGTAGTTTGCTAACGCGGGCCCGAGGGCGATGCCCCCGGGTTGCTTCCCGGTGCGATCCGCTGGATAGCGGACCGCTCCTGCTCAACTCAGTTGCGCGCTCGCGCGGTTTTATGCATTCGCCGGCTTCGGCAGATCCGCCACGAGCCGCAGCGAAATCGACAGTTCGTCGAGCTGGAAGTGCGGCCGCAGGAACGCGACCGACCGGTACGAACCCGGCTTGCCCGGAATCTCGCTGACCTGGATCGATGCCTCGCGCAACGGAAACTGCGCCTTTTGTTCCTGCGAGGCGTTGTCGTCGAGCAGCACGTACTGCGAAATCCAGCGGTTCAGGAACACTTCGACGTTCTGCGCGGACGCGAAGCTGCCGATCTTGTCGCGCATCATCGCCTTCAGATAGTGCGCCACACGCGACACCGAGAAGATGTATTGCAGCTGCGCCGAAAGCACGGCATTCGCGTTCGCGTTGTCGGTACTATATTTTTTGGGCTTCTGCACTGACTGTGCGGCAAAGAACGCAGCGTAGTCCGAGTTCTTGCAATGGACGAGCGGAATGAAGCCGAGGTCGCTCAGTTCCTTTTCGCGCCGGTCGGTGATGGCGATTTCGGTCGGGCATTTCAGCGCGATCTCGCCGTCGTCGGTCTTGAACGTATGCGTGGGCAGGTCTTCCACGAGGCCGCCGCCCTCCACGCCGCGAATCGCCGCGCACCAGCCGAAGTCGTCGAACGCCGCGGTCAAACGCGCCGCAAAGGCCCATGCCGCGTTACACCACAGGTATTTTGCGTGATCCGTGCCGTCCACGTCTTCGACGAAATTGAAGCCTTCCGCCGTCGCGCCGTCCTTCGGATTGAACGGCAGGCGGCCGAGAAAGCGCGGCAGCGTGAGACCCACGTAGCGCGAATCTTCTGCGTCGCGGAACGACTTCCACTTTGTGTATTCGACGGTGTCGAACACCTTGCCGAGATCACGCGGCTTGCCAAGGTCGGCGAACGACTCGAGGCCGAGCAGTTCCGGCGAGGCCGATGCGACGAACGGCGCATGCGCCGCCGCCGCGACATGCGACATCTGCTCGATGAAATACATGTCTTCCGGCTGGCGCGTCACTTCGTAGTCGCCGATCAGCGCACCGAAGGGCGCGCCGCCGAACGTGCCGAACTCTTCTTCGTAGATCTTCTTGAAGAGCGCGCTCTGGTCGAATTCGACGGCGGTCTTGAAGTCGCGCACGATGTCGCGCTTGGGCGCGTGCAGCGCCTTGATCTTGATGGTCGAGCCGGTATTGCTTTCCTTGCACAGATACTCGAGGCCGCGCCAGGTGCTTTCGAGCCCCTGGAATTCCGGCGCGTGCATCACGGCACTCAGCTGTGCCGAGATCAGGCGGTCGAGTTCGGCCACGCGGGCATCGATCGTCGCGGAAAGATTGCTCGAGACGATCACGGTGCCTTCCAGCACCTGATGCACGAGCTCGCCAATGAGGTCTTTCGCGCGAGCGTGCTCGGATTCGGATTTGGCCACCTTGCTCTTTTCGACGATCTCGTCGAGCAACGAGGGCGCGGCCTTGGCTTCTTCCAGGGCCGGTGCGCGAACTGCGCCAGTCTGCTGATTCATGTCGATCTCCCCTCGCGCTTATTGCTCGTTGCCGTCGCCGGATTCGTTGCGCTCGCCACGATCCGCTTCGCCAGCGCCGCCCGTGTTGCCCGCGAGCGCCTGCAATTGCTGCGTATTGGCCAGCACCTCGCTCAGCAGGTCTTCGAGCTTGTCGTTGCCGGCGAGCTTGTTGCGCAGGTCCGCGAGCTTCGAGCGCGCCTCGAGCAGACGACGCAGCGGCTCGACCTGCGCGACGACTTCGTCGGGATTGAAGTCGGCCATCGAACGGAAGCGCAAGTCCACGGCGAACTTGCCGCCCGCCTCGCTCAAGCGGTTCTCGACCTGGAACGCCGCGCGCGGTTCGATGCCCTTCATGACGTCGTCGAAATTGTCACGGTCGATATTGACGAACTTGCGGTCGCGCAGCCGCGGCTGTTCGACTTCCGACTGACCCGCGAGATCGCCCATCACGCCGACTACGAACGGCAGTTCCTTCACCTCAATCGCGTCGCCGAGTTCGACTTCGTACGTCAACTGGACGCGCGGCGGCCGCACTTTCTGCAAGCGCTTCTGAATACTTTCTTTCTTGGCCATCGAGGGCTCCCCTGTTCGAGTCGTTCAAGACCTGTTGTCAGCAATTCACCGCCGTGCGGTTCAGCGCAGTGCGCTGAACGGATCGGACGCACCACCGCTTGCCGCCGCTTTGGCCGGCGCCGCTTTGGCGGGCGCGGGCGCAGGAGCCGCAGCCGCGGGGGCTGCGGGCGCGGACGGTGCAGCCGGCGCAGCCTCGGCTGTTTCAACGGGCTTCGCCGCCGGCTTCTGCACATGGCGAACGATGCGGCGCTTCTTCAGCGCGGGCTTATCCGCCTGCTCGGGCGGGAACAGCGAATCCTCGCCGAGCGTGTCGCGCAACTGCTTCGCGAGCGCCTGCGCATCGGACTTCGCATCACCCTGTAGCGAGGCATCCTGGCGCAGTTCGCCAAGCGACTGCGTCGCGACGCGCAAACCGGCCACGGCCAGCACGCTCTTCGCGGCGCGGTCGGTCTGATCGCGCTGCAGCGCTTCCTGCGCCGCCACGATGGCTTGTCCATAGTGTTGCTGCTGGAACTGGATCTGCGCGATGCGCGACCACGGTTCTTCGCGCGTGGGATCCGCAGCGGCGAGTTTCTGGTAAAGCGCGATCGCGCGATCCTGATCGCCGCCCTTCGCCGCGGTATCGGCGTCGGCTAGCGCCTTGTTGAATGCGTCTGGCGATGCCGCGAGATTATGGTCCTGCGTAGCGCAGCCCGCGATTACCCCGCATGCCAGCACCACCCCGGAGAGCCTTGAAATGACCCGGTTTATCATTCTTTCACCAGCGTGTAATTATTAATTCGATGGGAGGGAACTAGAGTTTTGCTTTAGCTCTAGCGCGCGGGTATAGTACAGCCCAAATTTTGATAATTCAACTTCTTAATGTAATGCGCCGACACTAAATAGCTTCTTTGACACGGGGTTTACTGCCACAAGAAATTCACACAGGAAAGAATTTCTCACTCGTGCAATTGAAAACACGAGCGAGCCGGAAAAGTTTGCCGCATCACTTAATCAACCGCTTATCGGCGCCACGCGGGGTTAAACGCGTCTTTATGCGGATAGCATTATCCGGATCGCATATCACCACTTAACGGACCCCGGGCATTCACGCCTGGCCAACAAATAATGAATGCGCGTGTTATTCGTTTCGCATCGATCCTCATCGTCGCGGCGCAACTCGCCGGCTGCGCGGCGGCCGTACCGGCGCTCGGCAGTGCGGCGTCGGCCGCTTTGCAACTCGCGGGCATCGGCAAGCCCGACGTGCCGGACAGCCAGAAACCCCCGCGCGACCTCGGTATCACGCTGCTTGCCGCGCAAAACCTCAACGCGGCGACCGACCGCAAGCCGCTTGCGCTCGTCGTGCGGCTATACGTGCTGAAGGACCCTACGTCATTCCAGCAGGCGCCGTTCGATACGTTCACCGACCCCGCAAAAGAAAAGAGCGCGCTGGGCAGCGACTTGCTCGGCGTGCGCGAAGTGACGCTCATTCCGGGCCAGAGATATAACGCCACAGAAAAGGTTTCACGCGAGGCGCAAGCCTTCGGCATCGTCGCGCTATTCCGCGATCCGGCCATGCAGCGCTGGAAGTTCGCCTTCGATCCTGCGAAATCCGAGAAATCCGGCATAATGGTCGGCCTGCATAACTGCGCAATGACCGTCACGAGCGGCACGGTGATCTCGCCGGACCAGGGATTACCGCCGCAGCAGCTGAATCTGCTTTCGTCGGTGACTTGCGGGTGAATAAAGGGCAAAGCACCAGGCAGAGTAACGAGCAAGCGGGATATTTAACAATTTCAGTCCGCCGATCGCCGGCGCGAGCGGCACGGGCCGAATCACGCATATAGCCGATTTAACATGAGTTATTCCTCGAAAGTGCTTTGGGGAGAAGGCCTGTTCCTCAGGCCTCAGCACTTCCAGCGGCAGGACGCCTATCACGAAGCGCGCCTCTTCGAATCGATCCAGGCCATTGCGCCGTACAACTGGGGCGTGCGCACCGCGCGGCTCGACCACGACGCACTGGGCAGCAACATGCTGCGCATGAGCGAACTCGCGCTCGTGTTTCCGGACGGCACGCTCTACAGCGCGCCGCAGGCCGACGACCTGCCGCCGCCCGTGGCGCTCGACACGCTGCCCGAGGGCATCAACGAATTCACGTTCTACCTGGCGCTGCACCAGATGCGCGAAACCGGCACGAACTACGCGCCGGATCGCAACGACGGCTTCGTCACGCGTTACGTGAGCGAGCAGGCGAGCGTAGCCGATCACTACACGGACGCCGCGCAGGCCGACGTGACGTTCCTGAAAACGAACGTCAAGCTGATCGCGCACAGCGAGCCGCGCGATCAGTTGCTCTCGGTGCCCGTCGCACGCGTGCGGCGCACTGCGACTTCGGGATTCGAGGTCGACGAAAGCTTCGTGCCGCCGAGTCTCGCCATCGAAGCGTCGCCGCTCCTGCACCAGCGTCTGCGCCGCCTCATCGACGCGCTGCAGGCCAAGGTCAATGCGCTCTACGGCTTTCATCGCGAGCCGACCAAGAACATCATCGAGTTCCGTTCGGGCGACATCGCCTCGTTCTGGTTGCTGCATACCGCGAGCGGCGCGTTCGCCACGCTCGCGCATCTCTATCAGCATGCGGCGCTTCACCCCGAGCGGCTCTTTCATGAACTGCTGCGGCTCGCGGGCCAGCTCATGACGTTCTCCAAGGGCTACGCGCTGGCCGACCTGCCGGCGTACCGTCACGACGATCCCGGCCCCGGCTTTGCGCGCCTCGATACGATACTGCGCGACCTGCTCGAAACGGTGATCTCCACGCAATACTTCGCCATTGCGCTCGAAGAAGTGCGTCCGTCGTTCCATATCGGCCGGCTCGATTCAGGCAAGATCGACGACAAGACCACCTTCTATCTCGCCGTTTCGGCAGACATGCCCGCCGTCGACCTCGTCGAGGCCGTGCCGGCTCGCTTCAAGGTCGGCGCGCCCGACGACGTCGACAAGCTCGTGCTCTCGGCCATGCCGGGCGTGCGGCTCGTCTACACGCCCCAGGTGCCGCCCGCCATTCCCGTGCGGCCCGGCGCATGCTATTTCGCGTTCGAGGCGCGTAGCGCGCTTTATGAGCGCATGGTGCAGGCGCAGTCGGCCATGGTCTATGCGCCCTCGGGCATCAACGATCTCAAACTCGAACTGATCGCGGTGACGTCATGAGCAACGCCCCTTCCCTTTTCGGCGACGCGGCGCCGCCCGTGAATCACCCCGCGCCTGCCGCGGAGCCCGCTTACCAGGTGCGCTCGCTGCTCGATTTGCTCTACGACGGCTTCTTCATGCTGTTCCTGTTGAAGAACGGCCGCGAGCCCGGCGACGCCAGCGAATTCGGCGCGCGCGTGCAGCAGTTTCTGGGCGATTTCGAGCGCGGCGCGAAGAAGCTGAACGTCGCGGCCGAAGACGTGTACGCGGCCAAGTTCGCGTTCTGCGCCGCACTCGACGAATCGGTGCTGGCGTCGTCGTTCCGAATTCGCGCAGAGTGGGAACGCCGCCCCTTGCAGCTCGCGCTCTTTGGCGAGCAACTCGCGGGCGAGAAGTTCTTCCAGTATCTCGAGGAATGTCGCGCACAAGGCGCGCCGCGGCTGCAGTCGCTCGAGGTCTTCCATATGTGCCTGCTGCTCGGATTCCAGGGCAAGTACATTCTCGAAGGGCCGGAAAAGCTCGCCTATCTCACGGCGCGCCTGGGCGACGAGATCGCGCATATCAAGGGCAAGCGCGCGGCCTTCGCGCCGCATTGGCCGCTGCCCGATCAGGTTGCGCACCGCCTCAAACGCGAGGTGCCGCTGTGGTCCATCGGCGCGGTGTTCGCGCTGGTGGGTCTGCTCGCCTGGCTCGGCCTCAGCACCTGGCTGCGCGACAACACGGTGCACATGCTCGCCCCGTATACGCAACTCATCAAGCTCGGGCCGCAATCGGCAAATTTGACGATCTCGCTGCCTTGAGCGTTCGAAAGGGGCGTGGCGTGCGGCCCGCCCCTTTCGCACCCAATCAACGCAAAAAGCAAAACCACCGCCGCAGCGGATATTTCGAAGCAACTGCAGAGTAGCCGGATTGACGCATTGTCGATACGAACAACTAAGCAAATCATAATTCGTTGGTTTGCCTGGAATCGTTGCAGATCGACAATCATCGAGCATCGTCAATCCACTACCCTGCTCGTTGCCGAGTCTCCGCTCATGAAGGCGTTCTCCCCGAAAATCCGTCGGCGCTCCGCCGGAACCGTTCTGCTTGCCGCGTGCGCCGCTGCGGTCCTGGTACTCCAGGGCGGTTGCAAGCCGCATGGGGAGCAGGCGCAAGACGCGTCTGTCACGACCCGACAGGCGCCGGCGCAGCAGCAAATCACCTACTTCAAGTACCCCGACAATCCCGCGTTCGACCTGGTCTATCTCGCCGACAAGCTCGGCTACTTCGACAACACGAGCACGCGGCCCAAATATGTCGGCAAGATTTCCGCGCCGCAGATCATTCCGCTCGTGGGCACCGGCGATATCGATTTCGGCACGCGCATGGTGCCGCTCGTCATCTCCGCGATTGCCAGCGGCGCCGATATCAAGGTCATTTCCGCAGGCGGCGAAACACTGCCCGACGCGCCGCACATGAAGTATTTCGTGCGCAAGGATTCGGGCATTCTCGGTCCGAAGGACTTCGAAGGCAAAACGGTAGCGTTCAATAGCTTCGGCGCGTGCGCGGAGTTCGTGACCAAAAAGTATCTGGCGCAACACGGTGTGAATGTATCGAAGGTGAACTGGCTCGTCGTGCCCGACAATCAGTCCGAGCAGGCGCTCGTCACGAAGAACGTGGATGTCGCGATCATTCATCCGCCCTTTTCCGGCTCGGCGGAGGCCGATCCGCAACTGCGCAAGCTGTGGAGCGACTGGGACGAGGATCACGGCCTTGGCGGCATGGCGCCCTATAGCGTGAACGGCGCGTTCGCCCGTGCCCACCCGCAGGCGGTGCGCGACTTCGTCACGGCCATCGCGAAGGCGGGCAACTGGGTCAATGCGCATCCCGACGAAGCGCGCAAGCTGACGGCCGAGCGGCTCGGCATCGACGTTCGGCTCGTGGAGCGGTATGCCTACGTGAAGGATCTCGTGGTCACGGAGCCGCCCATCCAGTACTACATCGATATCCTCGAAACGGCAGGCAAGATCCCGAAGGGCAAGGTCAACGTCAAGGATGTCTACACGAACGACTTCAATCCGTTCGCGAAGCACGAGGCCCAGGCCAGCGCGACGCCCTTGCCGAACGGAACACGCTCGTGAGCACGCCAACTGCGCTACGCGAGAAGATCGTCGCGCGCGATCTCTCCCTCACCTATAGCAACGCGCAAACGGACACGCACCATACGGTCCTCAACCGCTTCGATCTCGCCGTACGCGAAGGCGAATTCATGGCGCTTTTGGGCCCGAGCGGCTGCGGCAAGTCGACCTTCCTCAACGTGCTCGCCGGCCTCACGCTGCCAACCTCGGGCGATATTCGCGTGGACGGCGACCCCGTGAGCGCCGTGCGGCAAAAGCTCGGCTTCGTGTTTCAGGGCTACGCGCTCTTTCCGTGGCGCACTGTGCGCAAGAACGTGGAGGCGGGACTCGAAATTCGTGGCATGAAACGCGTCGAGCGGCGCAGCGAGGCCGAACGCTTTTTGCGCCTCGTGGGCCTGCTGGAATTCGCGGATCACTATCCGCATCAGCTTTCCGGCGGCATGCGCCAGCGCGTGGCCATCGCGCGTGCGCTCGCTTATGGCCCCGAGATCCTGCTGATGGACGAGCCGTTCGGCGCGCTCGACGCACAGACGCGCGAATTGCTTCAGCAGGAACTGCTCGCGATCTGGGAGCAAAGCGCCACGACCGTCGTGTTCGTCACGCACAGCATCGACGAGGCGATCTTTCTCTCCGATCGCATCGCCATTCTTGGGCGCGGCCCCGGACACGTGAAAGAGATCATCGACGTCGACCTGCCGCGCCCGCGCGACGCCGCGCTGCGTCACTCGGCGGCGTTCGTCGCGCTGCGTCAGCGCGCATGGGCGAGCCTCAGCACGGAACTCGACACGCGACTCGGCGCACAGCCGCAAACCCATGCATTGAAGGGAGCCGATCATGTCCGATTCGATGTCTGACTCGATGTCCAACCCGGGCGCGGTCCGCGAATCCTCGCACAGCGTTCAGCGCGCGCGCACAGCTTCATCTTTCGCGCGCCTATACGTAGGCGTGGAGCGCTCCCTCGCGCTCGCCGCCTTCCTCCTGTTGTGGGAGTTGCTGCCCCGACTCGGCGTGGTCAACGCGGCTTACCTGAGCCCGCCTTCACAAGTCGCCCTCGCCATCGCGCGGCTCTTCGAAAACGGCGACGCGTGGACCCATATCGGTGCGAGCGCCGTGCGCTCCATCAGCGGTTTGCTGCTTGCCGTGGCCGGTGGCATTGCATGCGGCTTCCTGCTGGGATGGTTCAAGCGCGTCGAACGCGTCGTCGATCCTGTCTTTCAACTGCTGCGGCAGGTGTCGGCGTTTGCGCTCTTTCCCGTTTTCATGTTGTTTCTCGGCATCGGCGAGTCGTCGAAGATCGCCATTGTCGTGTGGGCCGCGTTCTGGCCGGTGCT
Organism: Paraburkholderia sp. BR14312; assembly: GCF_040948675.1. NCBI lineage: Bacteria > Pseudomonadati > Pseudomonadota > Betaproteobacteria > Burkholderiales > Burkholderiaceae > Paraburkholderia > Paraburkholderia sp. BR14312. The sequence goes on along the minus strand of NZ_JBFPKI010000001.1, from coordinate 1,162,103 downwards.
GCTCAACACCATTGCGGGCGTGAAACAGGTCGAGCGCGTGCTGATCGACTGCGCGCGCTCGATGGGCGCCTCGCAGCGCTTTATCGCGACGAAGGTCGTGCTGCCGGCTGCGTTGCCGCAGATCCTCACAGGCGTGCGTCTGGCGGGCGCCTACAGCATTACGGCCCTGGTGGCGGCGGAAATGATCGGGGCACGTTCGGGGCTCGGCTTCTATACGCTCAATTCGCAGGAGACGTTTCAGATTCCCGATATGTACGCAGGTATCGTGCTGCTCGCCATATTTGGACTGCTGATCAATCAGGGCCTGTCGATACTCGAACGGCAACTGCTGCGCTGGCGCGTCGGACTCGCGCAGAATGGCTAGGAACGCTGAGCTCGACGCTTCGGCAATTCCGCGGCACCTGCGCTGGCCCGCCACCGCGCTAACGGCCACGTTCGCAGCGCTCGCATTACTCGCGCTGCTCGCGTGGGCGCTGAACCGCGAGTTGCCACGCGCCCTTGCCGAAAGCGACCTGCCTTTCGCAGCCGCGGCAGCACGCGGCGTGCTGATCGTGGCGGTGCCCCCGCGCCCCGCGCCTGCGCTTTATGTCGGCAAGGTCGACCGCGCGCTGCGCTCGCCCGACCCGTTCGCGGCGGCGCTCGCTTCGGACCTCGCTCGCCGCGCAGGGCTGCCTGTGCAGTTCCTGCTGGCCCAACCGGCCGCCGCGCGTGCCGCGCTGCAGGCGGGCAAAGCCGATGCCGCCATTGCCGGCCTGGACTTCTCGCCCGACGCGCGGGTCGCGTTCGCACCGGCTTCGTATTCGAGCGGCCGTGGCATGGCGCTCGTGCTGGATCATGGCAACGTGCGGACATGGCGAGACCTGAGCGGCCACGCGATTTGCGCATCGCAGGGCAACCCTTATGCACGGCGCGCAGCGCGCGAGTACCACGCGAACCTGCGCGGATTCGACCGGCCGCTCGATGCGCTGCTGGCGTTCCAGGCGGGCGATTGCGCCGCCCTTGTCGACGACGAATTCGTGATCGAGGCGCTGCTCAAGCAGGCGGACTGGTCCTACTATCGCCCGCTACCCGGAACCATCGCTGCGCAGGCGGCGTTCATCGCCACGCGCGCGGGCGACGCGGCAAGCGCGGTCTTTGTCGGCAATACGGTGGCGCAGTGGCAACGTAGCCGCTGGCTGGCGACCGTGCGCAAAGATCAGGCAATCAGCCTCGCGTTCGACATGTTCAACGCGGAAAACGACCTGTATTGCCACTAGCTGCGCCGCCTGAGTTCTGCCACGCGCAGCTGGCAGCTTTTCAACAGGCACGCCTTGTGGCCGCACGCATTGCGCGAGTTTCGAATCCATGCCCTTGCTCTGCCCTTAGCCGGTAACGAAAGCGGCGCTCGCGCAAAGCTTCAGTAGATATTGAACTCCATGGCGCGCAAGACGCCAGGCAGCACGAGTAGCGCAGCCGATAGCCACGCACGCGCGAGGCGGTGCAGAGTCGTCGAATCCTGGGCGTTACGCACACACGCCTCTAAACGGAACCCGGTCTAGAACCCGCGCCTCAGGTTCCGGTCGCGCATTGGGTCGGGCGTCTTCTGCGTGAGCCGCAAGATGCCCTGATCGTCGAAGTAGAAGTGAAACATCATGTAGTCGATGTTGTTCGCGATGTAGCGGTAGGACCAGACTTCCCGCTGCATGCGCGAAAAGTAGGCCGTCTCCGCGGGCCGGCCGAAATTGATCAGGACATCGTTGCGTGTCCACTCGTTGACTTTCGCCCGATAGAACTCGCTCTCCTGCATGACCTGACGCACACTCACGACCTTGCCGCTCGCGTCGATGTCGGCGACGGTGTTCGTCGACCCCATCGGCTGGGTCGGCCACATGAGACGTTTGCCGCCGTCCGGCAGGTTATAGGTTTCGCGCGGCGGCCCGAGACGCGCGATCAACGCAGACTGGTCGCTGCCCGGTTCGATGCTTTGCCACGGCTGGGCGCAACCGGCCGCGAGCAGCACCGCGGCGGCGAGCCACGCGCGCTTCACGAAACTGGACAGAGACCCCATTCACGCACCCCTGAGTAGCGAATCTGGCGAGCAACACACGCAGATCATGGCGGCCGTGGCGGATGCGGACAATCAGACCTTGGTCCTACCGGCAAAAGCCGGCGCTCCGCGGAGGCCGGCCACGGCGTGTGCAATACTGGTGCAGCATGGTTGCACGCCCCGAACGGGTTGCCAGCGGCGTTTACACGCGACCTCTGCTTTCGGGGCGATCGCGTGGAAGCGATCTGGCCAGTCGACGCACGCGGTCTTTCCCGATGACGCTCCGATGCCGCAACGATCGCTGCGGCATCCGCTTTTACGTCAAGCGCCCACAAATCTGAAAACCGACACCGCCTGCTGGAACTGCGCCGCCTGATCGGCCATCGAGCTTGCCGCGGCAGCCGCCTGCTCGACCAAGGCCGCGTTTTGCTGCGTGACCTGGTCCATTTGCGCGACCGCGCGAATGTCGGCGACGATGCCGGTTAGCTGCGCACGCATCTCGCCGAGCGCGTACAGGAAGCTGCTCGTATCGCCAGCATGCGTTGCTATGGATACCGAAAGATCGCCAGCCGCGATACGGCCCGCGATTTCCATGGCGTGAGCCGGCTCGCAGCCCAGCTGGCGCGAAAGCCGCTGCGAAATCAACCAGGCCAGCAATGCGCCTGTCGCGACCGCACCGAGCAGCGTCGCCACGATGAGGGTGCGCATGTGCTGGAATTGCACCGTGGCTTCGGTCTGCGCACTCTTGGCCTCGCGTTGCAGCGAATCGATCAGCGCGGCGACGCTGTCTCCCAACGCGACACTCGCCGCAATGGCGCGGCGTACGAGTTCGGCGTTGTCCACGCCTGCCGGCACGGGCGCGAAACCGATCTGCTGATGCATGCTGTCAGCAGCTTTTTGAACACCGTCATGCGATCGAGCCATCTCATGGCTGCCCCCTTATTCGATTCCGTTTTATGTCTATCACGGCGAGAGAAAGCCTCGACGCAAGGGCGCCAAGCTTGATGCAATCCCCCCACCAAGGGTAGGAGGGCAACGGATATAGGGAGAATCAGCCAGCGCTTCTAGCGGTGTCAGCGGAGTTCTGCTAACCCGCTGCGCGCGCCGCATTTCGAGGGGGACGTGACATCCATGACGCTGAGAGCCCTCAGTTTCCAGCCTGCTGCGCGCTGCCCGGTACGAGCTTCAGCGTATGCACCACTGCGCCCGGCAAGAACGGCGCCGCGTCGCCATGCACCCACGTTTCATGCCCCGCGAGGAAATACGGCGACATGGGATTGCCCGATTGCCCGCCCGGCATCTCGAAGATGCCGTCCTGTTCGCGCCCCGGCGACACCGCGAAACGCTCGGACGCGCCGAATGCCCGGGCCTGCACGCGCGGCATGTTGATGTCGCCCGGGAGCGGGTCGTGCGGCGCGCTGAGCCAGCCGCGAACCCACGGCAGCCATGCCGGCACCATGCGCGCGAACGGATGCGCAATGGTCGAGCGGTTGCGCTCGCCCCAGCGCGCCTCTTCGAGCGTGGTGCCCTTGGGCAACCGGGCGATCGTGTGATCGATGCGGTCCAGCATGAACGCGCGCCAGTCCGCGAAGCCTCCCGGTATCCACGCGCGATGGTCGGCCAGCGTCTCCATCGTCGCTTCGTAACGCGAGTTCGCCGCGCGATAGCTGAGGTCCGGCGCAATCGCGGCCATCTGTTTGTCAAGTACCCCGAACCATGCTTCGTAGAGCGAGTCGTAGAACGCGCGCACCAGCCGGTAGCCGACAGCATTCACCTCGGCGCGGCCATCCCACGCCTGAACGAGGCGCTGGAATTCGGCGCGTTGAGGATGGCCGTCGAGCGCGCGTGCATCGAGCGCGTCGAGCGCAACGCGTCGCCAGTACTCGATCCAGAACGCGCGATCGTCGGTCTGCACCGCGAGCATGTCGCGCTCGCCCGCGTGCGGCAGCGCGAGGAGGTCGTTGCGAATCTGCGTGGCGCGCGCGCCGAGATCGGTGCCGGCGTCGCCGATCTGCGCCACTTCCTCCAGCGGCAGGGTACGGTTATTCGCGGTCCAGATGCGGCCGGCCGGCGGATCGACGCGCACGGGATACGCATCGGGCGTCCGATACCCTTGCCAGCCGGCGTACGTCCCGGAGAGGTACGGCATGCTCGCGAGCGCGGCCGCCTGACCGTCCACTTCAGCGTCCGCATTGGCATCCGCGAAGCGCGGCAGCGGCCCGGCGAGCGTCCAGCCGATATGGCCTTGCGCGTCGGCCACCATGAAGTTCTGCGTCGGCATGCCGAAGGTCTGCGCGGCATGCAGCGCGTCGGCGACGTTCGTGATGCCTTCGAGCCGCATGAAGTTCATGTTGGTCGCCTGCGGATCCTGCGCGACCCAATGCAATGCATACGCGCGCTCGCCGGCCACAATCTGTGGCCCCCAGCGCGTTTGGACGACCGGCAGATCGACGCTCGCGCCGCCGTTCACGTCGAGCCGCTCGTGGATCACCTGCGCGCGCTCCCATCCGCCGCTCGGGACGCGGTAGCGCAGTGGATCGGCCGGATCGCGTTGAAGTTCGACCAGATCGACGAAGCGCCCATAGCTGTTCGTGAAGCCCCAGGCGATATGGCCGTTGCTGCCGGCCACGACGAACGGTGTACCCGGCAAGCTGACGCCCGTGATGCGCCGCTCGCCGCCTTCGGGCGCAGGATAGACGAGCGAGATCCGGTACCAGATGTTCGGCAACGACAGGCCGAGGTGCATGTCGCTCGCGAGCAGCGCGCCGCCGTGTGCGCTGTGCGCGCCGTCGACCGCGAAACCGTTGCTGCCGACCATCGAATCGACCGCGCTCCCGCCGCCCGCGAAGCCGCTCACGAAACCAGGCAGGCCGGCGACAAGTACGTTGGCCTCCGGTTCGGCATCGACGGCGGACCGCGTTGACGGGAGCCATGACGGCGGCGCGGCGGGCAGCGCCGCCGGCGGCTGCGCCAATGGGCGCTGCCCGTCGAGCGGGGCGTCCCAGTGGCTCGTCTCAGGCAGCAGGAACGCAAGCAGATCGGCCGGCACGCGCTCGCGCAACGCCGCGCGAGAGAGTACGCGCCTCACCTGGTCATACTGAAGATCGAAGTACATCGCGTAGACCGCGAGCACTGTGTCTTCGGGACGCCACGGCGCCGGTTGCGCGCGCAACAGCCAGTATTCGAACGGCCGCGCGCGAAGCGAACGCAGGCCGTCGTTGACACCCGCCGTGTAGCGCTCGATCAGCTCCCGCTGGTCGGCGGAGAGCGCGGCGAGCGCCGCCTGCGCGTGCTCGCGAAAGCGCAAGGGCCGGTCGCGTCGGTCCAGCGGCAGCGCCGCCGGGCCGATGAGTGCCGCCATTTCGCCAGCGGCGACCCGGCGCAGCAAATCCATCTGGAAGAAGCGGTCCTGCGCGTGAAGGAAACCGCTCGCATACGCAACGTCGCCACGCGTGCCGCCCTGTACCGTCGGCACGCCGAGCGCATCGCGCCCGATCGTTACCGGTGCGGAGAGCGGCACGGCACGCGTGCCGTCCAGCTGTGGCAAGCTGCCGCGCAATGCCAGCCAGCCCGCCAGCACCATGGCAGCCTGGACGATGACGACGGCACACAGCAAAATCAGCGGCCACGCACGGCGCCGCTTTGGCGGGAAAGGACTCGAACGGGTCATGGAGGAGCACGCAGGTCGTTGTGTTCAGCGCTTCCAGGCGCAGCGACCGGATCGGCCGGACGCCGTACGACCATAGCATGACCCTGTGGCAACAACACGCAGGGAGAGCGACGCGGCCTTCTACCTCTTCACCGCCCTTCCTGGGCGCGACAGTCTGCCATCTGCCACCGTGCCGCGGAAAGAACACAATCTCGATATTGCGTTCCGTCCGAGATCGTACAGGGGCGACATCATGGCAAAGAAGTTTCCGATTCACCCGCTGCGCCCCGAGCGCCTGTGCTGGGGCTGCGACCACTACTGCCCGGCCAACGACATGCGATGCGGCAACGGCCAGAGCCGCACGCAGCATCCGGCCGAACTGCTCGGCGACGACTGGCTCGAACAGGGCGACTGGGGTATCGAAGTCGACGCGTCCGGCAAAAGCGTCACGCCTTAACGCGCGAAATCAACCGCGCAATCAGATATGAATGCCGCCAGCCACCTCGATGCGTTGCGCGTTCACCCAGCCAAAGTCATCCGATAGTAGACCGGCAATCACGGGCCCCACGTCCGTCGGTAATCCCACGCGGCCCAGCGCGGTATGTTCCGCCACTGCCTTGTTGACCTCAGGATTGTCCCGCACGATACCGCCGCTGAAGTCGGTGGCAATGGCGCCCGGCGCCACGACGTTGACCGCGATCCTGCGCGGCGCGAGTTCGAGCGCCATATAGCGCGTGAGCGCTTCGACAGCCGCCTTCATCGGGCCATAAATCGAGCGGCCCGGGTACGCGAAACGCGCAAGGCCCGAGGAGATGTTCACAATCCGGCCGCCGTCATGAATGAGCGGCAGCAGCTTTTGCGTCAGCAGGAACGGCCCCTTGAAATGCACCGCGAACTGCGCGTCGAGCTCCGCTTCGGTGCCCGCTGCGAGCGTGGCCGTCGATGAGATACCGGCGTTGTTCACCAGATAATCGAAGCCCGTTGCATTGAGCGTCCCAAGCGCCTCTCGCAGGCGCGCGACGAAGTCGTCGAACGCACCCGAATTCGCGATATTCAACTGCAGGGCAATCGCCCGGCCGCCCGCTTGCGCGATCTCGGCAGAGACCTTCTCCGCCTCGTCTCGATTGGTGTTGTAGGTGAAAACCGTATGGACGCCGCGGCTTGCCAGCCGCAGCACCGTGTCGCGACCGATCCCTCGGCTGCCTCCGGTGACGACCGCGATTTTCGGGCCCGACTGACTGCCGTTGTTCGTTGCCATTTGGCACCTCTCGCTGGGTTGGATAGCGTCGATTCTGCGCCTGACGGCACCGGCGAGTGAATACCCGAATCTCCCCGATTCTTGCCTAATCCTGCTTCGCTGACTAAGATGGACCGTCGCGCACTTTCCGTCGCGCGTTTCTTATCCAGCCCCCATGACAAACGATCTGGCCGCCGCCCTGCTGCGCTACACGCAAACACAGCCGGGCACGAGCCCATACAGCACCGCTGTCGACGGACTGCTCATCCTGCGCTCCGACCATCCCGCGCCGCCCACGTTTCGCTCGGCGCGGCCGGCTTTGTGCATCGTCGCCCAGGGCGCCAAATGGGCCAGTTTTGGCGGGGAACAACTGGAGTATCGCGCCGGTCAAGCGCTCGTGGTCGGCGTGGAAACGCCGTCGCGGGGCCGCGTGTTCGAGGCGAGCCCGGACAAGCCTTGCCTGGTTCTGATTCTCGAGCTGGACCTGGCCATGTTGCGCGCCGTGGCAAAGGAGATGTCGCCTGCGCCCGTGCCGGCGGCGGACGCAAGCCGCGGCGTGTTCGTCGCGAACTTCGACGGCCCCCTCGCCGATTGCGCGCTGCGCGCCGTGCGCCTGCTGGACACGCCGGACGCCATCGGCATGCTGTATCCCATGCTGATGCGCGAGATCTGCTACTGGTTGCTAAGCGGTCCGAACGGTTCGGAAATCGCGAGGCTGGCGTCGACCGAAAGCCCTTCTCACAGCCTGCTGCGCGCGGTGGAAAACTTGCGTGTGCGGTTTGCCGAACCCGTGCGGGTGGAAGACCTGGCGGCAGTCGCCCAGCTCAGCGCTTCGGCGTTCCACCGGCAGTTCAAGGCGCTGACCGGGCTACCGCCCCTTCAGTACCAGAAGCAGCTGCGGCTGCTGGAAGCGCGCAGACTGCTGCTTTCGCTGTCGATGAGCGTACAGGCCGCCGCCTTCGAAGTGGGATACGAGAGCGCCTCGCAGTTCAGCCGCGAATACACGCGAATGTTCGGAGCGCCACCGAAAAAAGACTCGACTCAAGCGAAGGCACTGCGCGAGGCCGCGTAGCACGCTCCGCTGACACGCAGCGCGAGAGCGGTGCATCCGCTCTCGCGCCGTGCACACGTCACGCTGGACGCGTCACATCACTTGCCATACACGTCGAAGTCGAAGTACTTCTTCTCGATCTTCTTGTACGTACCGTCCTTGATGATGCTGGCGATCGCGCCGTCGATCTTCGTCTTGAGCGCGGCGTCTTCCTTGCGCAGGCCGATGCCGGCGCCGTTGCCGAGCGTTGCCGGATCGTCGAGGTCGCCGCCCGCGAAGCTGTAGCCCTTGCCGCGCGGCGTCTTCAGGAAGCCCACGTCGGCCTGCACGGCGTCTTGCAGCGCGGCGTCCACGCGGCCGGCCAGCAGGTCCTGATAAACCTGGTCCTGGTTCTGGTAAGGCACGACCTCAACACCTGCCGTTGCCCAATGCGCCTTTGCGTAGGCCTCCTGAATCGTGCCCTGCTCCACGCCCACGCGCTTACCCTTGAGCGATTCGGCGGTCGGCATGATGCCCGAACCCGTCTTGGCGACGAGACGCGTCGGCGTGTTGAACAGCTTGTCCGAGAACGCGATCTGCTCTTTGCGCGCCGGGGTCATGGACATCGACGAAAGCACGCCGTCGAACTTGCGCGCCTTCAGCGCCGGGATCATGCCGTCGAAGTCGTTCTCGATCCAGACACATTTGGCATTCAGACGGTGGCAGATCTCGTTGCCGAGATCGATGTCGAAGCCGACCAGTTTGCCGTCCGGCGCTTTCGATTCGAACGGCGGATAGCTTGCATCGACACCGAAGCGAATGGTGTCCGCCGCAAAGGCGCCGACGCTGGCCGTGGAGGCGATCAAGGCAATAGATACGGCTGCAAACAACTTTTTCATGGGATCCCCTCGGTTCTGGATATCAAGGTGGTCAAGAACATAAACACCGCCCGCATGGTTGCGGCGCGGACATTCCCTCGCGGCGCACGCCGCAAACGTGATCGACGCTGCGGGTGCACCTGCGCCCGGCAAGGTAGCAGTCCAGAATACGCGCGTCGAGTCGTCAAAAACAGGCGGAAACACCTATGGCAGGGAAGACCCTAAAGGGGGTTGAAAGCGGCAGCCGAAGACTTACCCGAATGTCCAGTTGCTCTTGCCGGCGCGAGCCACGCGCGCCGGTTGGGCAGTTCCGTCATGTCGTCGATCAGGGCGCGTTGTGCGAGATGTTCCGGCTGATGGCGCATAGCGTACCGATCACGGCGCCGCCTTGCGCGCAGACCGGTGCGCTCGCATAGGTGCAAATCCCGAGTTCGGAGGCCGCCCGCGAATCGCCCCGGATATCCTTGACGTTGCTGACCACGCGCCGCCCGCTTTCCAGACTGCGCTTGCAGAGGGTGTCGAACCACTGAACCTGCGGGCCCTCCATGATCTGCACGTCGCCGTCGTTGCGCGAATAGAGGACGGTCTGCACCTCGCGGCTGAAGTCGACCGAGGCGCCCGTCAGTTCGTCGATCGTCGCGAGTTTTTCCATGCGCCCAGGTATCCGATCGTGAGCGAGCATCACCATGCCGATAGACATGCAAGGCAACGTGACGATCGCAAGGCCGAGCAGCACCACGTTCGAGGGCGACGGCTGCACCGCCACACGGCACGCATGCCAAAAAACTGGCGCGTGCCCTGCAGGAGCAGCACGACGACCAGCGAAAGCAGATTGAAAGAATCCAGGCCGCGTGTGGCGCATATCGCTTAAGCGTCGGGGACGTATCGTATCCCAGGTTTGGCCCGAATCCATGCAATCCGGATCGATCCGGTCGACTCCGCCCGCTCGAACACGCGAATCGAAACTCGGGGGCCGGCAACAGTCGGGCGCACAGCGCGAAATCCGCGAAGGATCGACGCTACACTAAGCGGCACCCGCAGACTCTCCAGACGAGGTACTCGCCATGCCAGCACCTGACGTCAGGCGCTCAATGCGACTTGTTTGCGCCTTGCTTTGTGTGCTGTTCTGGCTTGGCGGCTGCGCGGGGTTGACGGGAGACCCGCTGCGGGTCAACGTGGCGGGGCTGGAGCCACTCCAGGGCGAAGGCATGGAAATGCGCTTCAACGTGAAGTTGCGCATCCAGAATCCCAACGACACGCCGGTCGAATTTAGCGGCGTGTCACTGCAACTGGACCTGAACGGTCAATCGTTCGCGAGCGGCGTAAGCGATCAAAGCGGCGTCGTGCCGCGCTTCGGCGAAGCGGTGATCATCGTGCCGCTGACCGTGCCGGCACTCTCCGCCGTCCGGCAGGCTTTCGCCTTTGCGGGCAGCGCACAGGCCGGCAACATTCCCTACGAAATACGCGGGCGCCTGGCGGGCGGCATCGGCGGCGGCACACGCTTCGTCGATCACGGCAACCTGTCGCTGCCAACGCAGGGCCTGTTCGGCCCGTGAACGGCGCCAGCGCGCCGGCCGGGCGTGTCGCAGCTTGCTTCGGCGCTCAAACGTCACGGCCCTCGACGCCGAGCGCCGGACGCGCTTCGTCCGGCGGAAAGATGTACCAGCTGCCGTCGTCGTGACGAAAGAAGAACATGCCCGATTCGCCGACGGCGCCGACCGCGCTGACATAGACGCACGACCGATGCTTCCTCGCACCCTGCGCAACACGCGTCACATGCACTTGCGTGTCCGGCCGCAAGAAGAGCCATTTATCGGCCATCGCTCGCAATGAGCGTGATTTCCTGCGCATCGTCGTTTCCCTCCCAACTCACTCCGATGTTCCAACCCGCGGCATCCCCATTGATACGGTGCATCGGGCATGCCGGCATGCTCAGCCAATCGGACTTCGGATACCTTTAAATTCGCATCGCATGTTCCTGCGCCCCGCGCTATTCAGGCATCGAAATAAGTCAGGCCCGACGTGCCTTTCACCTCGGAAAGCGTCGCCCCGGCGTGCAGCGCAACGCGCAGGCCGGCTTCGATCGGCATCTCGCCAGGCCTACCGGCCTTGATTAGCTCACCGCCGCGCTGATGCTTGCGCGCGAGCGCTGATTCGCCCGTGTTTCATCGATCGCTGCACTGCGGGCATTCGCGTTGCTCCACCGTCATTGCGCAAGTGGAGCGCGCAAATTCAATGACCCACCCTGAGCACACAGGAGCACGATCATGGACACGAGACACGCACACGCCATCGCGAACGAGGTCGCGGGAGAAGCGCAGCACCTGGCCGGCCGCATGCTGCGCGACCCCGCCATGGGCCTGGCCGGCAAGGCAAAGGTGCTGTACGGCAAATCCCAACAGGCCTTGAACGATGCGGCCGACGCAACACGCGACAACGTCGCCGACAAGCCCATGACCGCGCTCGGGCTCGCCGCCGCTGTCGGCTTCGCGCTCGGCGCGGCATGGGTCTTGAACCGCAATAAATCCGAAGGCTGAAAGCCAGCCCCGGCTCGGGAACGCTTTATGCGCATGGTCGTGAAATCGCCTCACTGATGCGAATCGTGTGTCATCGCGAGGCGTAGTCAGGAGCTCCGCCCATGACGATCGGCTGTCCCGAATGCGGCGCCCTCGAGGACATCCCTCCGCTCGGCCCGCGCATGCTCGCGCGCTGCAGGATCTGCCACTACCCGCTCGAGCGGCGCAGCGGGCGCAGCATCACCGCTTCGCTCGCCTGCGCCATCACGACCTTCGTCCTGCTGTTCCCCGCCAACCTCGCGCCGCTGATGACGGTGCACATGCTCGGCGCCGATCGTTCATCCGTTCTCGCGTCGGGCATCGTGTCGATCTGGCGCGACGGCTGGCTCGCGCTCGCGCTGTTGCTCGGCGCATTCGGCATCGTGCTGCCGTTCGGACGCTTCGGCCTGCTCATGATCGTGCTGGGACTGGTCGGCTTCGGTGTGCGATTCAGGCATATCGGCACGCTCTTTCGCTGGTCCATCGCGCTCGACATCTGGGCCATGCCCGACGTCTACCTCGCCGGTTGCCTCGTCGGCTATGCGCGCGTCACGCAGAACCTCACGGGAACGATCGGGGCGGGCGGCTACTGTTTCATCCTTGCCGCGCTCATGTCGATGCTCACGCGCGCCTCGCTCGATCGCCGCACCGTCTGGCGCGCCATCGTCCCCGACCAACAGGCGCCGCACGGGCATGGCGCGCTGTCCTGCCCCGTGTGCGACCTCGTCGTGCCCATTTCGCATGAAGGCCGGCCATGCCCGCGCTGCGGCCGGAAACTGCGCGCGCGCAAGCCGGACGCCGTGGTGCGCGCGGCCGCGCTCACGCTCGCGGCGCTCGTGCTCACCGTGCCCGCCAACTTCTATCCGATGACCATGTCGCGGCAACTCGGGCATTACGACTCGCACCGCATCATCGACGGCGTCTATCAGCTCTTTCACGTCGGACTATGGCCGTTCGGCATCCTGATCATTGGCACGAGCATCGTCATTCCCCTTGCGAAGCTCGGCGGCATGGTGTGGTTCATCACCTCGGTCTTGCGCCATTCGCGCCGGCACCTGCGCGCCAAGGCCCATCTTTATCGCTGGATCGACGAACTGGGCCGCTGGTCGAACGTCGACGTCTTCACGATCGCGGCATTCGTGCCGCTGATCCACTTCGATGGCGTGGCGGTGGCGAGACCCGACACCGGCGCGACGGCGTTTGCACTCGTCGTCTTCTTCACGATGCTGGCCTCGCGCAGCTTCGACCCGCGCATGATGTGGGACGTGCATAGGCGGAGAAAGCCATGAGCGGCCCGCATCGCCATCGCACGCAAGCCGAAGTGCGGCGCAGCGCCTGGCCCGGCTGGATCTGGGCCGTGCCGATTGCCGCCATCGGCGCGACGGGATGGCTCGGCCTGCGCGCGCTCGTCCATGACGGCGAGACGGTTGTCGTGACGTTCGACAATGCCTACGGCATGAAGCCCGACGACACGATCGTCACGCTGCACGGCGTGAAAGTGGGCGCCGTCTCGGACGTGTCGCTCGCGCCAGATGGTCAGCATGTCGAAGCAAAGCTCCGGATCGACCGGGCGGAGAATCCGTATTTGCGCTCGGGCACGCGGTTTTACCTGCGCGGCGCGAAGGTGGATTTGAGCGACCCTGCCTCGCTGAAGGCCATGCTTTCGGGACCCGAAATCGTCATGGAGCCCGGTCCCGGCAAACATGCCGACCACTTCGACGGCAGCGATCGCCGGCCGCCGCTTGCGCCCGAACACGGTCCGATGGTGCGCTATGCGGTGCGCTTCGACGGCGCGGTCGGCAACCTGGAGACCGGCTCGGAAGTGGACCTGCGCGGCTTTCCCGTGGGGACCGTCACGAGCGTGCGCCTGAGCTACGACGTGCGCACTGGCGCGCTGAGCACCCCGGTTCAACTCGCGCTGGACCCGTCGCAGCTTGGCATCGTCGGCGCACCGCCGCCCGCGGACGGCAACTGGCGGCCGCTCGTCGACGGCATGCTCGATCACCTCGTCGCCGACGGGCTGCGCGCGCGCCTTTCGCAGGACCCGCCGCTCGTCGGGCCGCGCAAGGTCAATCTCGACTTCGTTGCGGGCGCAGCGGGCGCGACGCTCACCGCCGACAGCGGGCTCCCCGTGATCCCGAGCGTCGCCCCCGCCGATTTCGATACCATGACCTCGCGCGCCGGCGAGGTGATCCGGAAGATCGACGACCTGCCGATCAAGCAAACGGGCGACGAAGTGCGCAGCATTGCCGCGCACGTGAACGCCATCAGCGCCTCGCCGCAGATCCGCGACAGCCTCATGCATATCGACCGCTCGGTTGCGCAAATCGATCAGACGCTCGCGCAGGTGTCGCCCAAGATCGGCCCGCTCGTCGCGCAGCTGCGCGAGACGGCGAACGAAGCCGATCGCACCGTCGCGGCGGCCAATCGCACGCTGGGCGCCGACGCCTCGAGCCAGAACGACCTGCCCGCCGCGCTGCGCGAGCTGACGGATACCGCGCGCTCGGTTCGCGCGCTAGCCGACTATCTCGACCGGCATCCCGAAGCGCTGCTGCGCGGCAAGGCGCAGGAGGAGAGCCAATGATGCGCCGCCAAGCGAGCCGGGCTTCGATCGCGCGACTGCTAGATGCGGCCGTGCTCGCGGGTATCGTCGTCGCGATCACCGCATGTGGCCACAGCGCACCCACGCGTTACGTCACGCTCAACGCGACGCCTGCGCAAGCGCCGCTTGCCACCGCCGCCATGGCGCCGGTGCAGCTGGGCGCGGTGCATATTCCCGCCGTGCTCGACCGGCCCGAAGTGGTGACGCATGTCGCGCCCAACCGGCTCGCCGTCGACGACAACGACCGCTGGGGGGCGCCGCTCGGGCAGATGATGCGCAGCACGCTCGCGCAGGACCTGCTGCCGCGCCTGCCGCCCGGCGCATTCGTTTTTCCGGACGCGCCCGCGCCCGTCGGCACGCGCACGCTCGTCGTCACCGTGCTCGACTGCAACGCGAGCGCGGGCGGCACGCTCACGCTGCAAGTGGCGTGGACGCTGCTCGCGGGTCAGCCCGCACGAACCACAATGAGCCAGGAGGCGGCGCTAAGCGCGCCGGTCGAGGGTCACGATGCGGCGGCGCAAGCCGCTGCGCTCAGTCGCGTGCTCGGCGAGCTCGCCGTCCGGATCGCCGCATCGATCGCCGTGCGCTGACACGGCGATCGCTGACACAGGCAGCCCTCCCCGCAGCGCTAACCTCCCGTCTGGAATCCTAACGACGCCGCCTTGGCGCGCAGGTCCGCGAAGCGGTCCACGTTCGGGTTGGTCGCGAGCTGCGACTGATCGATCGACGACACCGGATTCGACGGCGACACCCCGGGGATCCCCGAGCACTCCCCGCCGAACGTGCCTTGGGCAATCGTGAACGCAGGCGCGTCTGTGCGCGGCGCATCGGTGAAATCGAGCGCATAGGCCAGATTGAAGGTCGCCGAATCGCTGCTGCGCACGCCGAGCGGCTGCAAGCCGAAGCGCCATTGCAGCAGCGCGTGAATCGAACTCGGGTCGAACGGATAGCGCGTGACCGTGCCCGCGCGAACGCGCGGCCCCAGCAGCGCGAGCGGCACGCGAAAACCCAGCTTGCCGTCGTTGCCGAGTGCGAGCTCGTTCTTGCTGATCGGCCTCGTGGGCGGCACCACGTGCTCGAGAAAGCCGCCCCACTCGTCATACACGACGATCATCAGCGTGCGGTTCCAGGTCGGACTCGTGCGCAGCGCTTCGTACACCTGCCCGAGAAACGCCTCGCCGTTGCGGATGTCCGCGTGCGGATGATCGTCCGCGGAAGTGCCTTGCGGCTCGCCCGCGAATGCCGGATCGACCATGCAGAACGGCGGCAGCGTACCCGTCCCGGCATGCGCGACAAAATCCGCAAACGGACGCGAAATGCCGACATGGCGCCTGCCGTAAAGCGCCGTGAACGGCACGTCGTGATAGTAGTAGTTGCAGCCGATATTCGCGGCGCTGAGCCTGTCCCAGATCGTGGGGAGCGTCGAATTGTCGATACTGTCGTCGAGGCGATCCGTGGCGCCGCTGTGCAGATAAAGGCGATTGGGAAACGTGCTGGTGAGGATGCCGGTGAAGTAGAAGTCGCCGATCGTGTAACTGCTCGCGACCGCGTCGAAGAACTGCACATCGGCCGAAGTGTAGTAACCGATGGGCAGCAAGTCGCCCTGATGCAGGCTCGTGCCCGGCGTGAGGAGAAAGCCGTTCATCGCGCCCGAAGCGAGTTGCGTACGCGCGCCGTCGTAGCTGTGATTGGGGTCCTGGTACGCGCACGCCTGGTAGCCATAGGCGGAATTCGCTGCGAGCGAAAACGGCGTTTGCGTCGCGCCGAACGCGTCCTTGAACTGCCGGTTCGCGGGCATGCCTTCGGCGCCCGGCACCCAGCCGAGGAAGTGGTCGAAGGAACGATTTTCCATCGTGACGAGCACGATGAAGTCGATGCCCGAACTCGCGGGATTCGGCAACGCCGGACGCGGCAAGCTATAACGGTCAGCGCCGTCCGGCGAGGGAACGTCGCCGACCGAGGGCGCGGGCGCGTCGCCGTTCTGGCCGGCCGGGTCGTCACCGCCTCCGCCACCGCAGCCCGATAATGCAACGCTGCCGGCAACCGCCGCTACGCCGGCAAGAAAGCGGCGCCGGTCGTATCCGTGATGCGGGCTATTGTCGTCTCCCATGACACGTCTCCTGGTTGGATGCGGCGCTGGCAATCCGCCCGTGCCTCGCTGCCGCGAAGCGAAACGCGCTCGCGACGGCGAGCAGCGGACGGCCTTTGCCCGCAAGCCTCGCGCCCGCTGTGGTGCAGCCACGACACGCTCGGAGTGTGGCGATGAGAGAGGAGGACGAGGGAGGTCAGGATGCGTGCGGCAGGGTCACGACTGCTCGATGAGCGCCTTGATGCGCTCGGCCTGCCCGGCATCGACCGGCTGGTAGGCGATCATGTGCAGGTCGGGCCGGCCATCGACGGAAAACGCCGATTGCTCCAGCGCGATCAGACCCAGCGTGGGATGGTGCAAGCGCTCACGTGGTCGGCTTCTGCATGTGCCAGCACTTCGTTCTCGCGCCACAGTGCGTCGAACTCGGGGCTCATGCTGCACAACTCGTCGACGAGCCCGCCGAATGAATCGGAATGGAAAGCCTGTTAGTCATCTTACTATGATGAACTCACTACTTTAACGGTATAGAGAATTTGGAGATAGTACGCCAGTCATGACCCAGGAGAGATGACCATGCGTATTTTTCTAACTGGCGCGACCGGCTTCATCGGCTCGGCGCTCGTGCCGGAACTCATCGAAGCCGGTCACGAAGTGATCGGCATGACCCGTTCCGAAGCCGGCGCACAGGCGCTCGCCAGGGCGGGTGCACGCGTGCATCGCGGCACGCTGGAGGAACCGGCAAGCCTGCGCAGCGGCGCGGAGCAAGCGGACGCCGTGATCCACACGGCCTTCGACCACGACTTTTCGCGCTTCGTCGAAAACTGCGAAAAGGACAAGCGCGCCATTGCGGCGCTCGGCACCGCCCTCGCCGGCTCGGATCGTCCGCTACTGATCACGTCCGGCACGGGCATCGGCAACGCCCAGCCAGGCGAACTGGCCAGCGAGGACGTCTTCAATCCGGGCCATCCCAACCCGCGCATTGCGTCCGAACTGGCTGGGCAGGTACTGTTGGAACAAGGGCTCAATGTAGGCGCGGTGCGGCTGCCTCAGGTCCACAACCCGTTCCGGCAGGGACTCATTACGCCGCTCGTCGCGATCGCCCGCGAGAAAGGCGTTTGCGCCTACGTGGGCGACGGCCAGAACCGCTGGCCGGCCGGCCACCTCTCCGACGTCGTGCGCCTTTATCGGCTCGCCGTTGAAAAAGGTCAACCGGGCGCGCGCTACAACGCGGTTGGCGAAGAAGGCGTGACGAGCCGCGAAATCGCCGAGGCGCTAGGCCGCGGGCTCGGCCTGCCGGTCGTTTCCATCGCGCCGGAAGAGGCAGCCGCGCATTTCGGCTGGATGGGGATGTTCGTCGGCCTCGACATGCCCGCTTCGAGCGCGCTCACCCAGGCGCGGCTAGGCTGGCGCCCGACCGGTCCCTCGCTGATTGCCGATCTGAACGAAGCGCGCTTCGCCGAGGTGGGAGCGTCGACTTGATCCGGCAGCAATCCTGAATATCCTCACCTCACCGTCTCGTGGTCGACGACGCCATCGCCGCGCTTACGCGGGGTCGCGTCGCGCGTCATGCGCGCGCAACGCCACGGCGAATCTGCCTGGCTCCCAGTCCTCATGCAGCGCGCGCTGCATGAGTGCCTGCTGGCTTTCTGGCGCGAGGCCCCCCAGAGGCGGGTCCCGGTCGAGATTCGTGGGAAACGGATAGCCTTCGGCGCACGACGCGATGACCGCCATTGTCGCGAGTTCGTCTGCAACGCCCAGGCCCTTCCTGCGCCACTCGCGCAGCACAGGATAAATCGCCTCGCACATGCTCGCACGGTCGAGCGCTTCCATTGCGCGCCCCATTGCCGACGAAACCTGCAGCAGATTCGCCATGCGCTGCACGTCGGCGGTGCGGTTCGCGCCCGCCGCATGAAATAGCGCGGGATTGAAGAACAGGGCGTCGCCCCTGGTAAGCGGCAACTGTACGCAATGCGTTTCGAAGTACGCGCGGAAATCGGCTCGCCGCCATGCAAGATAGCCCTCGGCATAGCGTTGCGAGTACGGCAGGAGTTTCGTCGGCCCGCTCTCGACCGGCATGTCGCTGTGCGCCACCGCCCCCTGGAGCGTGAGGAAAGCGGATACATGATGCACGTGCGCCGGATAACGCTGCGCCTGCTCGATCGTCTGGAATCCCAGGTGATAGTCGCGGTGCGCTTCCTGTGCCGCGCCGCCCGGCCGCACCACGTTGACCTGCGAAGTCATCTGATAGCACGGTCCGAGCCACGCCTCGCACACGGCCATGAGCGGCAGATTTGCGAAGTAGTCGACGAACACGGCAGGCGCTTCGAGGCACAGCTTCTGTTGCGCATTCCAGATGCGGTCGTTTGCGCCCGCCTTCGCGAAATGGTCCGCGCCGCTCGTGCCCTGCTCCCGCTCGGCCCGGATGATGGCTTCGAACACGGCGGTGGCATCGTCCACGGGCTGCGTATTCGCGTAGGCGCGCTCGAGCACCAGCACGCCGGCGCCGTCGCGCAGCACATGCGCCCATTCCGCCTGCAACTGCGCGCGCCGCGCCGCGTCGTGCAGCGCGCCTTCGAGCGCGGCGCAGTCGTAGACGGGAATGCGCTGCCTCACATCGCAGGCGTAACGCAACGGGCTGCCGTCGTCGCGCAGTCGGTTCACGAAGGCGTCCAGCGAGCATTCGCGTTCGACGTACCATTGCCGTCCCACATCCGCCACCGGTATTTCGTGCTGGTCCATGCGTCTGCCTCCATGTTGGATCAAGCATAACGTCGGCACCCGGCGCCGTGGATACCAAAAATCTATCAAAACCGCATCAGGAAGGCGGCGGCAGGGCTGCGTGCGCCACCTCACTCCAGCGGAAAGCCATCCTTGAACGTCTGCCGCAGAAACTCCGTAAAGTGCTTGACCGCTCGCGGCACTTGCGCCCCATACGGCCGCACGACGTGCAATTGCGAAGCGAACGCGCCCACGGGGCGCCAGTTGGGCAGCAGCACGACGAGCTTGCCGGCCTGCAGCGCGGCCTGCGCGCTGAAATCGGGCAACAGCGCGATGCCGAGATGTTCCAGCGCCGCGTCGCGCAACGCCTCGCTGTTGTTCGCCGAGAACGGGCCGTTTACCGTCACCGTCTCGCGCGCGCCTTCCGCGCGGCGGCCGGCTTTCTCGAACGACCACACGCCCGCCCCCAGCGGGCGCGGATAGAACAGACAGTCGTGCTGCGCCAGATCGGCGGGCGTTTGCGGCGTGCCTCGCTGCTTGAGGTAAGGCCGCGTGGCGACGATGACCGAGCGCGTGTCGCAGAGCTTCCAGGCCACGTGGGTTTCCGGCACCTGCGCGCTATGGCGAATCGCGAGATCGAACCCTTCGGTCGCAATCGAGCTGAGCCGGTCGGAAAGCTCCAGTTGCACGCGCACTTCGGGATGCGTGCGCGAAAAGTGCGCGAGACGCGGCACCAGTTGCTGGCGCGCGAAGGCGACCGGCGCAGTGACGCGCACCGTGCCGCGGGCGACGTCGGCCATCTCGCGCACGCTCGCGAAGCTCGCGGCGATGCTGTCGAACTGCGCGCGCGTGTCCTCCACGAGCCGCAGCCCCGCCTCCGTGAAGCGCACGCTGCGCGTGGTGCGCTGCACAAGCGGCACGCCCGCCACGCGCTCCAGTTCCGCGATGCGCTGGCTCACGGCCGCCTTGCTCACGCCCAGGCGCGTCGCCGCCGCGGTATAGCTGCCCTGGGTGGCCAGCACATTGAGCCAGTGCAAATGCGTCCAGAGTGCTTCGACTCGCTGCGTATCCATCGATAAAAAGTCCGCGTCAAAACTCGTGAATCCCGCGTCGATACTAGCATGCCGTTCGCGCACTTTTCACAGACTACGCCAGTGATTGTTCACAGCTGAAAACAATCAATTCAGCGCCAGCGTCTTTCCTCGCCCCCGCACCCTCCGTAGACTGGCGGCACGCACTCACCTAACGAGGAGATGACATGCAGGCCTATACCGATTCCGCAGACGTAGTCCACTTCATCGGCGGCAAGACCGAGCGCGGCACGGGCGACCGCACGCAAGCGATCTTCAACCCCGCGACCGGCGCCGCCGCGCGCCGCCTCGTGCTGGGCGAAGTCGCCGACGTGGACGCCGCCGTGACGAGCGCGAAAGCCGCGTTCCCGAAGTGGCGCGACACGCCGCCCATTCGCCGCGCGCGCGTCATGCTGCGGTTCCTCGAGCTGATGAACCGTCACGCGGACGAACTCGCGGCGATCATCACGGCCGAGCACGGCAAGGTCTTCTCCGACGCGCAGGGCGAAGTGGCGCGCGGTATCGACGTGATCGAATTCGCCTGCGGCATTCCGCAACTGCTCAAGGGCGACTACACCCAACAGGTTTCCACGGGCATGGACAACTGGACCGTGCGCCAGCCGCTGGGCGTGGTGGCGGGCATCACGCCGTTCAACTTCCCTTGCATGGTGCCGTGCTGGATGTTCCCGGTGGCGCTCGCAGCCGGCTGCACGTTCATCCTCAAGCCTAGCGAGCGCGACCCTTCCGCTTCGCTTTTCATGGCGCGTCTGCTCACGGAAGCCGGCCTGCCCGACGGCGTGTTCAACGTCGTGCAAGGCGACAAGGCCGTGGTCGACGCCCTGCTCGCGCACCGCGACGTGAAGGCCGTGAGCTTCGTGGGCTCCACGCCGATCGCGAACTACATCTACGAGACCGGTGCGAAGCACGGCAAACGCGTGCAGGCGCTCGGCGGCGCGAAGAACCACATGGTCGTGATGCCCGACGCGGATCTCGACAAGACCGTGGACGCGCTGATCGGCGCGGGCTACGGGTCGGCCGGCGAGCGCTGCATGGCGATCTCGGTGGCCGTGCTGGTGGGCGATGTGGCCGACAAGATCGTGCCGCGCCTCGCCGAGCGCGCACGCAGCCTCATCGTGAAGAACGGCATGGAAGCCGACGCGGAAATGGGCCCGATCGTCACGAAGCAGGCGCTCGAGCGCATCGAAGGCTATATCGCGAGCGGTGTGGAAGAAGGCGCGAAGCTCGTGGTGGATGGACGCGGCCTCGAGGTGCCGGGCCACGAAGCAGGCTTCTTCACCGGCGGTACGCTGTTCGACAACGTCACGCCCGAGATGCGCATCTACAAGGAAGAAATTTTCGGACCGGTGCTCGCCTGCGTGCGCGTGAAGGATTTCGCCGAGGCCGTGGAACTCATCAACGATCACGAGTTCGGTAACGGCGTCGCCTGCTTCACGAGCGACGGCCACGTGGCGCGCGAGTTCGGCCGCCAGATCGAAGTGGGCATGGTGGGCATCAACGTGCCGATTCCGGTGCCGATGGCATGGCACGGCTTTGGCGGCTGGAAGCGCAGCCTCTTTGGCGACATGCACGCGTATGGCGAAGAAGGCGTGCGCTTCTATACGAAGCAGAAGTCGATCATGCAGCGCTGGCCGGAAAGCACCGAAAAGGGTGCGGAATTTTCGATGCCGGTGGCGAAGTAACAGTTGTCGGGCCTGCGTGAGTTTGCGTGGCGTGGACACTGGCCTCGCGGTCGCATCAAAGGACGCCATTCATGCTTTGATGAAGTGTCACTGATCATCACGACGCCATGACGCGTCGGCAGTGCGAGACGCGCTGCGCACGGTCAGTCCGGTTGCGCGCCGAGCATGCGCGAAATATCCGCGACGAGCGCATCCACCGCCACGCGCACCTTCGACGGCATGTGACGCGCCTTCTGCCGCACGACGTGCACTTCGTCGCCCATCACGCTCTTGCTGTCCATGACGAGTTCGAGTCGACCGTCGCTCAAATACGGGCTCATGAGCCAGCACGGCAGCCACGCGAGACCGGCGCCGGCGGCGGCGGCATCGGCGATCGCCAGCAGGTCGTCGAAGCACAGCCGCGACGCGAGCCGGCATTCCTCGATCTCGCCGCCGGGCCCGCGCACGCGCCACGCCGGGCTCTGCCCCGCTCGGCCATAGGCGATGCCCGTGTGAGTGGCGAGGGCTGCGACGTCCGCGGGCTTGCCGTGTTGCGCGAGATACGCAGACGACGCGCAGATACCCATGCGCTGCACGCCAAGCCGGCGCGCGACGAGCGTGCCGTGATCGGGCAGCGTCCCGATGCGTACGGCCAGATCGAAGCCGTCCTCGACGAGATCGGCCACCCGGTCGCTAAACGAGAGTTCGACATTCAGACGCGGATGCTCCTCCACGAGCCGCCGCACCACGGGCGCCACGCACTGGCGTCCGAACAGCACCGGCGCGCTGATCCGCAAGCGCCCGGCAGGCTCGCGCCGTCCGTGATCGAAGGCGGCTTCCACGGCGCTCAGCTCCCCCAGCACGCGGCGGCACTGCTCGTAGTACGCGTGGCCTTCGTCGGTGAGGCTCAAGCTGCGCGTGGTCCGCTGCAGCAGGCGCACGCCCAGGCGCTGTTCGAGCCGCGCGACGATCTTCGCGACCGCCGAGCGCGTCACGCCAAGGCGCTCGCCCGCGGCGGAGAAGCTGCCCGCGTCCACCACGTCTACGAATTCGGCCACGCCGTTCAGGCGATCGTTCATATCCCCACTCCTTTTGTATCCACCGCGGCGACAACCAAGCTCCGGAATCTCACCAATGTCGCCTCGCAAGCAACACTATCATAGGTGCTCCCACTCGTACTGGAGCAGTCATGAACGCATGGAAACTGAAGGCCGGCAGCGGCCATGGCGCACTCGCGCGCACCGACTTCACGCCGCGCGCGCCCGGTCCGCATGACGTGGTCGTGAAGATTCACGCAGCCTCGCTCAACTATCGCGACCTGATGTTCGCGCGCGGCGATTACCTCGGCCTTGGCGACACGCCGCTCGTGCCCGTCGCCGACGGCGCGGGCGAAGTGGTCGAAGTCGGTGCGGCCGTCACGCGCTTCAAGCCCGGCGACCGCGTGATCAACACCTACTTCCCGCATTGGGTGGATGGCCCACCCACACCGTGGAAAGTGCGCGAGTCGCCCGGTGCGCAATTCGACGGGGTGCTCGCCGAACGCTTCGTCGCTGAGGAAACCTCGCTCGTCTCGATTCCCGCGCACCTGAGCTACGAGGAGGCCGCAACGATCTCGTGCGCCGGCATCACCGCCTGGAACGCGATCTTCGCGGATGGCGGCGCACGGCCCGGTGCGACCGTGGTGCTGCTCGGCACCGGTGGCGTGTCGATCTGGGGGCTGCAGCTCGCCCACGCGGCGGGCTTGCGGACCATCATCACCTCTTCGAGCGACGAGAAGCTCGAACGCGCCCGCACCCTCGGCGCGAGCGAGACCATCAACTATCGTTCGCATCCCGAATGGCAGGACGAAGTGCTGCGGCTCACGGGCGGCGAAGGCGCGGATATCGTCGTGGAAGTGGGCGGACGCGATACGCTGCCGCGCTCGGTGGCGGCCGCGAAGATGGGCGGGCTCGTTTCGATCATCGGCGGCGTGACGAGTTTCGCGGGCCCCGAATTGGGGTTGTTATCGGTGATCGGCGGTATCAAGCGTCTGCACGGCATCATGGTCGGCAGCCGCACGATGCTCGACGACCTCACACGTTTCGTCGCCGCGCAGCAGATTCGCCCCGTGGTGGATCGCGTGTTCGCTTTCGAGGAAGCGCCCGAAGCTTACGCGTGGCTGGAAGCCGGCAAGCATTTCGGCAAGGTCGTGATACGCGTGGCCTGAGAGCACGTGCGCAGAAAAGCGAAGCGGGCACGCATAGTGCCCGCTCCGTTCTTCCTGTGCCGGTCGTTCTAGAAAACCGGATGCCCGTTGATCACGCTGGGCAGCCACGTCGAGAAGAACGGAAAGTAGGTGACCAGATTGATCGCGCTAAAAATCGCGAGATAGTATGGCCACGCGACCTTGGTCGTCTCCCCGATCGACACGTCGCCGATGGCGCAGCCGATGAACTGCACCGAGCCGATTGGCGGATGCACGAGGCCCAGCGCGCAGTTCAGCAGGATCATGATGCCGAACTGCACCGGGCCCACGCCGCTATGCATGGCGAGCGGCAGCAAGAGCGGCGTCGTGATGAGGATGTGCGCCGCCATGTCGATGAACGTGCCCAGAAACACCTGAATGATGTTGATGTAGAGAAGCATCAGCCAGGGAAGGGTCGTGGCATGTTCGAGCACGCGCTCGATGGCCTCCGGAATCTCCAGATAAGCCATCTGATAGCGCAGCATGTTCGACACCGCGATCAGCAGCAGCACCACGCCCGTGGTCTTGGCCGCACGCGAGAGGGCGAAGAACAGCTTCTCCTTTGTCATCGAGCGATACACGACCACGGTGAGCGCGAGCGAATACACCACGGCAATCGCGGCCGCTTCGGTGGCGGTCGCAATGCCCCGCGCCACGCAGAAGAGAATGATCGCGATCACGAACAGCCCAGGCAGCGCGCCGAGGAACGCCCGCACCACGGCGAGCCAGCCGGGAAACACCTGCAGCCTGGTCGAGCCGTCCGCGCTGCGCGGATAGCCGAAGCGGCGCGCCTGCCAGTAAGCCGCAATCAGCACGAAGCCCATGACCCACAACACCGGCAGCAGGCCCGAGAAAAGCAGGTCGCCGATCGACACGCCGCTCATCTGCTGGCCGTTCAGCGTGCCCGTAATGCCTTGCGCCGCGAACGCATAGATGATCATGTTGGTCGAGGTGGGCATCAACGCGCCCGCCAGCGACGAGTGCGTCGTCACGTTGACGGCATAGGCCGCGCTATAGCCTTCGCGCTTCATGAGCGGAATGACCACGCCACCCATCGCCGACGTATCGGCGGAAGGCGAACCGGAAACGCCGCCGAACAGCGTGCACGCGACGACATTGGCCATGCCGAGTCCGCCACGGAAATGTCCCACTGCAGCCTGGGCGAAGCGCAGGATGCGGTCGGCAATGCCGCCGTGCAGCATCAGCTCGCCGGAGAAAATGAAGAAAGGTACCGCGAGAAACGAAAACGCGTTCATGCCCGAGATCATCGACTGCATGGCAGTCGCGGCCGGCAGCCCTTCGTAAAGGTACGTGCTGACGCAGGCGAGACCGAGGGAGAAAGAAACCGGCACCCCAACGGCGAGGAGCACCAAAAAACTGAGCGAAAGAATTGCGAGTTCCATGTTTGCCCTACTTTGCCTTGCGTACGAACAGCGCCAGAAGATGCTCGAGCGAGAACAGCACGATGCAGGTGCCGGCCACGACCGGTATGACATAGCGCACCGCTTCCGGTATGCCGAGAATCGCGATGTGGTCATCCATGGTCGTGTCCGCCATTTGCAGGCAGCCGAAGAAAATCGCCACGCCAAGCGCGATCAGGCAGAGGTGCTGGAACGCCTCCGCGATCAGTTGCCCCCGCGGGGAAAGCTTCTTGACGAGCGAATCGAGACCGATATGCCCGCGCTCGCGCACCTTGAGCGCGGCGCCGAACATGGCGATCGTGACTACCAGCAGCAACGCGACCGGCTCGACGAAATCGGGTGCGCTCTCGAACACGTAGCGCATGATCACGCCGTAGAAGACGAGAACCGTCAGCGCGGCGAGCGCGACCGAGGCAACGATCGTCAGCAGGCGAAACAGCAAATCGTTGGGGAGTTTCAGGAAAGTCATGATCCATCCTTGCACGGCACACACTGCACAACGGCGTTTTTCCGGCTCCGCGCCGCTTGTGACGCGGAGCCCCGGGCTTTAGTGAATCGCCTGGATTTCGTCCACGATCTTCTTCATGTCGGCCGTCTTTTCATACTTCGTCCAGACCGGCTGCATGGCCTTAACGAAGGCCGCGCGATCGACCTGCGCGGCCGGAATGATGGTCGCGCCGCCCTTCTCCACCGTCTTGCCCGCCGTGTCTTCGCGCGCGGTCCAGAGCTTCACGTAGTACGGCACCGAGTCGGCGGCGGCCTTCTTGATGATCTCCTGCTCCTGCGGCGTGAGCGTGTCCCATACCTTCTTCGAGAACACCAGCACCTCCGGGGTCATGGCATGGTCCGTCTCGGAATACACCTGCGCCACTTCGTAGTGCCTGGTTTCCTCGTACGACGGCAGGTTGTTTTCCGCTGCATCCACGAGGCCCGTCTTCAGGCCCGTATAGACTTCGGCGAACGGCATCGGCGTGGGCGTGCCGCCCATCGCCTTGATTTCGTCGACCATGAGGTCGGACGGCTGCACGCGCACCTTCAGGCCCTTCATGTCGGCCGGCGACTTGATCGGACGCTTCGCGTAGATCGAGCGCGCGCCGCTCTCGTAGAAGGTCAGCGCAATCATGCCCTTGGCCTTGAACGCGTCGAGAATCTTCTGGCCTTCGGGGCCGTACATCACCTTGCGGAAATGGTCGATGTCGCGAAAGAGGAACGGCAGCGAAGGAATCATCGATTCCGGCACGATCTCGTTGAACGCGGCGCCATTGGCGCGCACCATGTCGAGCGCGCCGATACGCACCTGATCGATCGTATCGTTCTCCGAACCGAGTGCGCTGTTGCCGAACACCTTGATCGAATCCTTGCCGCCCGTGGCCTGCGAAATTTCCTCGCCCATGTGCTTGAGCGCCATGTTGGTCGGGAAGGTGTCGCTGTGCACGTCGGCGACACGGAACACGCGCGCGTGCGCAGCGCCTGCGGTGAGCGCGAGCGCCGCCGCCAGAACGGTCATTGCGGTCTTCGCGGTGCGTGCACCCTGTGAGTTGCGAAAGGTCTTTTTCATTGCTTGCCCCAAGAATGGAAGAGTTGTTTTCGAGCCGTGTTTGGGCTGATTCGCTGGCCAACCGGGTGTCTCAGAACCGGTGGTGGGTGATGCCTGCGTGAAGGACGACGCAAAGGCGGGGGCGGGCGCCGGCAATCGCCACCCCGACCACAGCGCACTTCGACCGGCGCCTGTTCTCCGCCATTTTCCGATCTCCTTTTGTTCTTCGCGTGCCATTTCTGGAAAACGTTTTCTCGAAATTTAATGCGTTCCCTTCAAAATGGCTAGTAGGTAGTTACGCGGAGCGAAGCAGGGTTGGCGTGGCCCAGTTGGCGTATCGGAAACAGGCGTGGCAAGGCCGCCGGCCGTTGTCTGGCGGCCAGCGCGGGGGATCTACAGCGATCAGGGAATCAGCGACAGGCGACGGTCGAGTCGCGCACGACGAGGCGGGGTTCGAGCACGACCTGCTCGACATCGGCGCGGCCGGCCAGGACGTCGATGAGCTTTTGCATGGCCAGTTCGCCCATGCGCTCGCTCTGCCCGTCGATCGTGGTCAGGCGCGGCTCGACGTATTCGCCATAGGGCACGTTGTCGATGCCGGCAACCGAGACGTCCTGCGGCACGCGAAAGCCGAGCGACCTGGCCTCCTTCATGAAGCCGAGCGCAATGAGGTCGTTGTAGCAGATCACCGCCTGCGGGCGTTTCGGGCCGAGCATCACCCGCGAGCAGGCGTGCTCGCCCGCCTGGGCGGTCGGCGCGTGCGTTTCGTAGACATCGAGCGTGAGGCCGGCCTCGGCCAGCGCCTCGGTGGCGCCGGCAATACGCTCGTCGTTGATGGTCGCCGCGGCGAAGCCCAGATAGGCGATATGCCGGTGCCCGAGATTGAGCAGATGACGCACCAGCATAGACGTCGCGAGCCGGTTGTCGAAACCGACGGTGGGCATGTCGAGCCCGCGCACGGTCCTGAGCATGACGACCGGCTTGCCCAGATTCATCGTCCACCGGGCGATTTCCTCGGAAGCCCGCGAGCTGACGATGAGCCCGTCCACGCGCGGCGCGAGCGCTTCGATGAGCGAGCGTTCGCGGGCCAGATTCTCTTCGGCGTCCACGAGAAGCAGCGTGTAGTCGTGCTGGAGCGCCACGCGGTTCGCGCCCTTGACCACGTTCGTGAAGTGCGGGTTCGCGATGTCCAGAATGGCGATGCCGATGGTGCGCGTGCGCCCCGTGATCATCGAGCGCGCCAGCGGATTGGAGCGGTAGCCGAGCAGCGCGATGGCGTCCTTGACCTTCGCTTCCACCGCCGGCGAAAAGCGCTGGGTGCCGTTCACGTACTTCGATACCGTCGCGACCGAAACGCCGGCCATGGCGGCGACATCGCGAATCGTCGGGGAACCACTTTTCATAGATCGGCAACGCCAGGGAGGATCGACGGCGAGCATTGTCGCAGAAACGGACCTGGGGTGAACCCCGGTATTCGCCGCAGGTATTCCTCCATTGACGCTGCGACTGCCGATGGCTATATTTGGAAAACGTTTTCCTCGCGTTTTCAATACCAAAATAATCTCCAGGGAGCCCTGATGTCGCAACACCCACTTGCAGCCAAACCGTTCGGCCGCCTTCTTCTTACCGGCGCGGGCGGCAATCTGGGCCGTCAGTTGCGCGGCGCGCTCGCGAACTGGGCCGAGATCGTTCGCGTCAGCGACATCACGGAGCCGGGCGAGGCGGCGGCACACGAGGAAACGCGCCGCGCCGACCTCTCGGATCGCGCGGCGGTCATGCAACTCGTCGAGGGCGTGGATGCGATCGTGCACCTGGGCGGCATCTCCATCGACGCGCCATTCGACGATCTACTCGAAGCCAACATTCGCGGCACGTACAATCTCTATGAAGCCGCGCGCAAGCACGGCGTCAAGCGCATCGTCTACGCCAGCTCCAATCACGTCACGGGCTTCCATCCCGTCACGAGCGTGCTCGATACCGATGCCGCGCACCGGCCGGACAGCCTGTACGGCGTGACGAAATGCTTCGGCGAATCGCTGTCGCGCTATTACTTCGATCGCTTCGGCATGGAGACGGTCTGCCTGCGCATCGGTTCGTCGTTCGAAGAACCGAAGAACGCACGCATGCTCGTGACGTTCCTGAGCTATCGCGACTTCATCGAACTCGTGCGCTGCTCGCTGTTCACCAACCGCGTGGGTCATGCGATCGTCTATGGCGTGTCGGACAATCCGGCGAGCTGGTGGGACAACGGCAAGGCGGGATTCCTCGGCTACCGCCCGCGCGACAGCTCGGCGCCGTACGCCGAACGCTTCCCGGCGACCGCGCCGAACGCCGAGCTCGGCGACGCTGCGCAGCAGTATCAGGGCGGACCGTTCGTGCTCGGCGAGCCGATGCATGGCGCCGAACGCTGATCGGAGTCCTGATAAAAGGGAAGACGGGCCCGGACGCCTGCAAGCAGACTGCCCTGGCCGCGAAGCGGCTAGGGCGGGGTTGCGCGGCGATTGACAGTTAGTTGCACATTTACTGGCGTGTCATGCACCTACCGCCGCCCTCGCCCGGCAGCGAATACAACCTGTAGACTGTATTTTTAAATTACAGCCTGTGATTTGTATTTTTACTTTACAGGGTATAGACTGTATTCGACTGCGCCGCGCGTTTCCGTTTGCCTCGGCCGTCTGCATCGGCATTTCGCCGCCCGGAGTTGCCGTGGACTACCCTCTCAAGACCCTGAGCCAGCTGCGCCCGATTCTCGTCGGCTTCCGCAAGAAGGCCGGCCTCACCCAGAAAGACATCGCCGCGCGGCTCGGCATCTCGCAGCAGAGCTATGCCGCGTTC
This sequence comes from Paraburkholderia sp. BR14312, assembly GCF_040948675.1. Classification (NCBI taxonomy): domain Bacteria; kingdom Pseudomonadati; phylum Pseudomonadota; class Betaproteobacteria; order Burkholderiales; family Burkholderiaceae; genus Paraburkholderia; species Paraburkholderia sp. BR14312. Next base: position 1,132,553 of record NZ_JBFPKI010000001.1, on the reverse strand, counting down.
GAGGCGAATCCCGAAGCCGCGAGCGTCGAGCGGCTCGTGCGGGTCTTGCGCCTCGTCGACGTCGAAATCAAGCTCGGCGCGCCCGAAGCCAAGGCCTCGCCTGTCGCGGCGAAAGCCGCGCCCCGCCCGGCCAAAGCACCTGCGGCTGCAGCCAGGATGCCGAGCGCGGCCAAACCCCCGGCCGCCCGCAAACGCACCCGCGCCACGCCGGCGGAGGCCGCGCCGCAGCGCCAGTCCGCCGGCCGCCGCAAGCCGAGGGAGGACTGGTGAGCACACGCCCCCGCCTGCCCAACCGGCTCGACCTGTGGATGAACGGCCTCCCGGTGGGCTACTGGGAGAACGTGCGCGGCAACGAACGCCTCGTCTACCTCGACAGCTGGCTCGACGACGAGCAAGGCCGCCCCCTTTCGCTCTCGCTGCCATTCACGCCCGGCAACCAGCCCTACCGCGGCCAGATCGTCGCGGACTATTTCGACAATCTGCTGCCGGACAGCGACCGCATCCGCAGACGCATCGCCGCGCGCTACCAGACCGGCGGCACCTCGTCGTTCGAGCTGCTCGCCGCGCTCGGCCGCGATTGCGTGGGCGCGCTGCAGATCCTTCCAGCTGGCGAAGCGCCCACCGGCCTGAAGAGCATCAAGGGGCGCGCCCTGAGCGAAGGCGACATCGCGCAACTGCTGCGCGAAACCACCGCCACGCCGCATGCGGGCGAGCACGAAGCCGTGGACAGCCTGCGGCTGTCGATCGCCGGGGCGCAGGAAAAGACCGCACTGCTGCGGCATGGCGGGCAGTGGCTGCTTCCGCAGGGCAGCACGCCGACCACGCACATCCTGAAGCTGCCGCTCGGCCTCGTCGGCAACATGCGCGCCGACATGCGCACCTCGGTGGAAAACGAGTGGCTGTGCACGCAAATCGTCGCGGGCTACGGTTTGCCCGTCGCGCCGTGCGAAATCGCGCAATTCGAGGACGCGAAGGCACTGATCGTGGAGCGTTTCGACCGGCGTCTTGCGAGCGACGCCAGGTGGATCGTGCGCCTGCCGCAGGAGGATCTGTGCCAGGCCACCGGCACGTCCGGCCTCGCCAAATACGAAGCCGACGGCGGCCCCGGCATCGACGCGATCATGCAGGTGCTGGACGGCTCCGTGCAGGCCACGGCCGATCGCCGCAACTTCTTCGTCACGCAGCTCATCTTCTGGCTGCTCGCGGCCACGGACGGCCACGCGAAGAACTACAGCATTGCGCTGCTGCCCGGCAGCCAGTACGCCGCCACGCCGCTCTACGACGTGCTCAGCGCGCATCCGGTCGTCGGCCGGGGCCGCAATCATATTGCGCCGCAGCGCGTGAGCCTTGCGATGGCCGTGCGCGGACGCAACCGGCACTATCGCGTCGAGGAGATCTATCCGCGCCACTGGATCGCGCAAGGCCAGCGCGTGGGATTCGCCGCGGCGGATGTCGAAGCGATGCTCGCGCAGGTGGCAGCGCAAACGCCGCGCGTGATCGAAGCGGTCGCGGCGCAGATCCCCGCCGATTTCCCCGCAGATGTAGCCGACGCCGTTTTCGCCGGCATGCGCCGGCTCGCCGCGAGGCTTACCGCGTAGGCGAAATCAGCCGCACGCAAGCTCATCGTCGTCGATCGCGCGCGTGAGCAGGTCGAGAAAGGCCTGCATGGTTTGCGGCAGCGTGCGGCCCGCCATCGTCTGGATCTGCAGCGTGCGCTGATGCAGTTCCGGGTTCGTGAGCGGCACGGCGGCCAGCCCCTCCACCTCGAGACGGCCGCGCACGGTCAGAAAGCCGGTGAACGTCACGGCATCGGTGAGGCGTACGAATCGTTGCAACGCCACATGATAGTTGCTGACGAACACCGGCTCGAAGATCAGCCCTTCGAGGCTGCACGCGATGTCGAGGAGCTGGCGAATCGTCACGCCCTGGCTGTTCATGGCGACCGGCCAGGGGATCAGATCGCGCAACGACAGCGACTCGCGCGCCGCCAGCGGATGATCGCGCCGCATGAGCGCGAAGATCGGCGCGCGCTGCGAACAGTGCACGGCAATCTCCTTCTCGGGCGCGACGCTGAAGCACAGCGCAATATCGGCTGTGCCCTCGCGCACGCGCTGCGTTGCAACAGAAGGCGCCGACACGTCCAGCTGAAAATGCGTTTGCGGATGGCTCCGGAGAAAGTGAGCAAATACCTGTGGCAGAAAATCCGGCGCGAGGCCTTCGGAACTCGCAACGCGGATGGTCGCGCGGCCGCCCTCGCTCAGCCCGCGAATCTCGCCGACCACGCGCTCCGTTTCGAGCAGGCTGCGCCGAGCGTGCTCGGCCAGCATGCGCCCCGCCTCGCTCAGCACCATGCCGCGCGGGCGCCGTTCGAATAACGGCGTGCCGAGCTCCTCTTCGAGCCGGGCGATCTGCCGGCTGAGCGCCGACACGGCAACGTAGAGCCGCTCGGACGCCTTGCTCAGCGAGCCGCTGCGGGCCACTTCCAGAAAATAGCGCAGTGCGGTGTTGTCCATGTCGATGAGCGCGGTCTCGTCCGCTTTGCCGTTTCGGCAAAGATAGATCACAAATATTGTAATTGTGCAGAAATATCGGTGGTTGCAGGATCGGTCGACGTCATCAAACGCCATCGAACAGAGGGAGACGCGCGTTGACCCGTGACACCGCCATTCAAACTGCAGTCGATCAATACGATTCAGGCCGCTTCCTGAACGACCTGCGCCGCCGCGTGGCGTTTCGCACCGAGAGCCAGGAGCCGGAGAGCGGCGGCCGTTTGCGCGCCTATCTGGACGAGGAACTCACGCCGCTGCTCACCCAATGGGGTTTCACCTGCCGGGTCGTCGAGAATCCCGCCAACGGCGGGGGCCCGTTCCTGATTGCTCACCGCCACGAAGACGATGCGCTGCCCACCGCGCTCAGCTACGGCCACGGCGACGTGGTACGCGGCTACGACGCGCAATGGCGCTCGGGCCTCACGCCATGGGACGTAACCGTCGACGGCGAGCGCTGGTACGGCCGCGGCACCGCCGACAACAAAGGCCAGCACAGCATCAACCTCGCGGCGCTCGAGGCCGTGCTCGACGCGCGCGGCGGCAAACTCGGCTTCAACCTCAAGCTGCTGTTCGAAACGGGCGAGGAAGTCGGCTCGCCGGGCCTGCACGAACTGTGCATGCGGTTGCGCGACGAACTCGCCGCCGACGTGCTGATCGCCTCCGACGGACCGCGCCTGAGCGCGCACCGTCCGACAATCTTTCTCGGCTCGCGCGGCCTCGTCAATTTCAAGCTCGAACTCACGCTGCGCGAAGGCAGTCATCATTCGGGCAACTGGGGCGGCCTGCTGCGCAATCCGGGCGTCGTGCTCGCGAATGCGATCGCTTCCATGGTCGATGCGCACGGCAAGATCCTCGTCGATGGCCTGCGCCCGCCGCCGATTCCGGAATCCGTGCGCCGCGCGCTCGCCGATATTCGCGTGGGCGGCAATCCGGGCGAGCCCGAGGTCGATCGCGACTACGGCGAGCCGGGCCTCACGCCCACCGAGCGCGTGTTCGGCTGGAACAATCTGGAAGTGCTCGCGTTCCGCACGGGCAACCCCGAGAAGCCCGTGAACGCGATTCCGCCGCACGCCATCGCGTACATGCAGATCCGCTTCGTCGTGGGCACGAACTGGCAGGACCTAGAACGGATCGTGCGCGCGCACCTCGATGCGCACGGCTTCGAGATGATCGAACTCGAAGTGGAACGCGGCGCACCGGCCACGCGCGTCGATCCCGACAACGCCTGGGTGCAATGGGCGCTGCGCTCGCTGCGCGAGACCATGGGAGCCGACCCCGTGCTGCTGCCGAATCTCGGCGGCACGCTGCCCAACGACGTATTCGCCGAGGTGCTCGGCATGCCCACGCTGTGGGTCCCGCATTCGTATCCGGGCTGCTCGCAGCACGCGCCGAACGAGCACCTGCTCGGCCCGGTCGTGCGCGACGGGCTGCGCATCATGGCTGGCCTCTTCTGGGACCTCGGCGCAAGAGAGGCCGGCGCGTCCAACCCCGCACCGCATCCCACCACGCTTGCATGAGGACGTCGCAATGAGCATCGAATCCCTACCCGCGCACGGCAGCGAGCCCTGGTCAGAGCCTGCTCAAGGCACGTCAGGCAAGAACGTCTCGCGGCTCATCGTCGCGACTTCGATCGGCAACGCGCTCGAGTTCTACGACCTGCTGGCGTACGGCTACTTCGCCTCGACGCTCTCCAAGCTCTTCTTCCCCGTTCACAACGCAACGATGTCGCTGCTGCTCACGCTCGGCACATTCGCGCTCTCGTACCTCGCGCGGCCGGTCGGCGCGCTCGTGCTCGGCTCATACAGCGACCGCAAGGGCCGCAAGGCGTCGCTCACGCTCTCCATTGCGATGATGACGATCGGCACCGGCATGGTCGCGCTGATGCCCACCTACGCGACGATCGGCATCCTCGCGCCCATCGGCATTTTTGCCTCGCGTCTTCTGCAAGGCTTTTCGGCGGGCGGCGAGTTCGGCAGTTCCACTGCCTTCCTGATCGAGCACGCGCCGCAGCGCAGCGGTTTCATGTCGAGCTGGCAGTTCTCGAGCCAGGGCGCGAGCACGCTGCTCGTCTCCCTGTTCGGCGCGGTGCTCACGGGCATGCTCACGCAGCCGCAGCTCGAAGGCTGGGGCTGGCGCATTCCGTTCCTGTTCGGTGTGCTGATCGGTCCCGTGGGCCTTTATATCCGCCGACGCATGGACGAAACGCCCGAATTCGAGCGTATCGAAAAAGCCGAGTCGCCCGTGCGCGAACTGTTCGCCACGCAGAAGGCGCGCGTGATCGCATCGATCGGCGTGCTGATCCTGACTACCTCGGCCCAATACGTGCTGCTCTACATGCCGACCTATGCCGCGCGGCAGCTCGGCCTCGCACCTTCGTCGGGGTTCATCGCCACGCTCGTGGCCGGCCTGATCGCCATCGTGCTCACGCCGATCGTGGGCCACTGGTCGGACAAGGTGGGCCGCACGCGCATCATGTTCGCGGCGGGCGTGCTGTTCCTGCTCACCGTCTATCCCGCGTTCATGTTCGTCACCGCCCATCCTTCGCTGCCCTCGCTGCTGGCGGCCGTGGTCTGGATCGCGGTGCTGAAGGTCACCTATTTCGCCTCGATTCCGGCGCTCATGGCCAGCTTCTTCCCCGCACGCACGCGCACCACGGGCATGGCGCTCGCCTATAACGTCGGCACGACCGTGTTCGGCGGCTTCACGCCGCTCGCCGTGGCCGCGCTCATTGCGGCGACCGGCAACAATCTCGCGCCGGGGCTCTGGCTGATGTTCGCGGCCGTGTTGAGCCTCGCTACGCTGATCTGGGCCTGCATGCGCCTCGACGCCCGTTGAAGCGGCCCGCACAAGAACACCAACAGGAAACACGCTCGTATGCAACACGATTTGCCGCAGGAAGTTCAGGACGCCATCCAGTTTTCCGTCGATCACGAATCGGCATGGGACCGCAATGCCGATGGCAACTTCGGCGTGCACGTGAACGACCCGCCGCCGTGGAACTGCTTGCTGGGCCCCATTCACGATCGCGGCCCTGTGTCCGGCGCGGTTGCTGTGAACGGGCGCCCGCTCGCGCAATGGGGCGCGCCCGATCGGCCCGATCTGACCTTCAGCATCGCCAAGACGTATCTGGCGCTGCTCGCGGGCGTGGCGCACGATCGCGGCCTGCTGCCCGATCCCGACGAGCCCGTCCACGTGCGCGCGCCCGGCATCGGCTTCGACGATGACCACAATGCGCAGGTCACGTGGACGCATCTACTGCAACAGACGAGCGAATGGCAAGGCACGTGCTTCGGCCTTACCGATCAGGCCGATCACTATCGCGCCGTTACGTTCGGCGAGCCGCCCGACGGGAAAAAAGGCGACTTGCGCCCGTTACGCGCACCCGGCACGTATTGGGAATACAACGACGTGCGCATCAACCAGCTTTCGTTCGCGCTCCTGTGCCTGTTCGGTCGTTCGTTACCCGAAGTCTTTCGCGAGACGATCATGAGGCCCGTCGGCGCGAGCGAGAACTGGCAATGGGTCGGTTACGACGACGCGTGGATCGATCAGGGCGGCAGACGCGTGCAGTCGGTGCCGGGCGGCTCGCATTGGGGCGGCGGCATGTCGGTGAGCGCAAACGATCAGTTGAAGGTCGCGCAAATGCTGCTCGACGACGGCGTCGTATCCGGCCGCCGCGTACTCTCGCGCGAATGGATCGCGCGTATGCGCACGCCCTGCCCGCTCGCGCCGTTCTACGGCTCGCTGGTGTGGCTCAACACGGGGCGGCGCATGTTCCCGAGCGTGCCCGAGTCGAGCTGGTTCGGCGTCGGCGCGGGCAGTTCGTTCATGTGGATCGAGCCCGAGCGCAAGATCGCGCTGATCGTGCGCTGGCTCGATTCGCAATTCGCCGATGCGTTCTTCGGCAAGATGCTGCACGCCGTGGATGCCGTGTGCGCGCGCCAGGGCACGAGGACGCTGGCGACCTAGCGCAGCGCCATTTCCAGCACCCGCGCCACGTGCAGCGCCGTGGCGTTTGCGCCGTCGTGGATCTGGTGGCGGCAACTCGTGCCATCCGCCACGACGAGATCGGCGCGATCCGCCTTGCGCACGGCGGGCAACAGCGCCAGCTCGGCCATCGCCAGCGAAGCTTCGTAGTGCTCCGCTTCGTAGCCGAAGCTGCCCGCCATCCCGCAGCATGACGATTCGATCGGCTTCACATCGAGGCCCGGAATCCAGCCCAGCACCGTGAGCACGGGGCGGAAGGCGTCGAATGCTTTCTGGTGGCAGTGGCCGTGCACCCACGCGCGTGGCGCATCGAGTTCGTGCAACGTCAGATCGAAGCGGCCCGCGCCTTTCTCGCGCACGAGGAATTCCTCGAACAGGAACGCCGCGGCCGACAACTCCCGCGCTTCGTTGCCGTAGCCGTATTGCAGGAATTCGTCGCGCATCGAGAGCAGGCACGAAGGTTCGAGCCCGACGATCGACACGCCGCGGGCCACGAACGGCATCAGCGTATCGAGCAGGCGCCGCGCCTCGCGCTTTGCCTCGTCGACCAGTCCCGCGGCGAGGAAGGTGCGGCCACAGCAGAGCGGCCGCTCTTCGCCGCGCACGTTGAAGTGCACGAAATAGCCGGCCGCTTCGAGCACACGTTGCGCGGCGCGGGCGTTTTCGGGCTCGAAGTTGTCGTTGAAGGTGTCGACGAACAGCACCACTTCCTTCGTTGCCGCTGCTGCGTCGGGCTTTGCGGCCGCGACCTCCGCAAGGAACGAAGGCCGCAACTGCGGCAGCGAGCGTTGCGGCGCGAAGCCGAGCATGCGCTTTGCCCACGCGGAGACCACCGGGATACGCTCGGCTGCCGCCGCAAGGCCGCCGGCTTGCGCCGCGCGCCGCGCATAGCGCGGTAAATACGCAATCATCTTCTCGCGCAGCTTCAGGCCGTGCTTCGTATTCCATGCCGCGCGCGCCTCGATTTTCAGCTTCGCCATGTCCACGCCGGTCGGACAGTCGCGCTTGCAGCCCTTGCACGATACACACAGGTCGAGCGTGTCCTTGACGTCGTCGCTTGCGAGTCCGTCCTCGCCCAACTGCCCCGAAATCGCGAGCCGCAACGTATTCGCGCGGCCACGCGTCACGTGCTTCTCGTCTTTCGTCACGCGGTAGCTCGGGCACATCGTGCCCGCGTCGAACTTGCGGCAGTGGCCGTTGTTGTTGCACATCTCCACGGCCTTCGCGAGGCCGCCGGTCAGGTCGTCGCCGCTGCCGGGCGGCGTTTCTACACCCGTTAGCGGATCGCGGCCCACGTCCCACGCCGACCAGTCGAGCATCGGGCGCATCTGGCGCTCGCGATATCCCGGCGCGAAGCGGAACAGCGTCGCGTCGTCCATCTTCGGTGGCCGCACGATCTTGTCGGGATTGAAGCGGTTCTCAGGATCGAACAGCTGCTTGATTTCCGAGAATGCGGCGTTGATCTTCGGTCCGTACTGCCAGGCAATCCATTCGCCGCGGCACAGACCATCGCCATGCTCGCCCGAAAACGCACCCTTGTACTCGCGCACGAGTTCCGCAGCCTGCTTGCCTATCGCGCGCATTTTCGCCGCACCGTCGCGGCGCATGTCGAGTATCGGCCGCACGTGCAGCGTGCCGACGCTCGCGTGCGCGTACCACGTGCCTTCGGTGCCGTGCCGATGGAAGATTTCGGTCAGGCGGCTCGTGTACTCCGCGAGATGTTCGAGCGGCACGGCGCAGTCCTCGATGAACGAGACGGGCTTGCCGTCGCCCTTCATGCTCATCATGATGTTCAGGCCCGCCTTGCGCACTTCCCATAGCGCCTTTTGCTCGTTCGCATCGGTCATCTTCACGACCGAGTCCCGCAGGCCTTGATCGCCCATCAGCTGGACCAGGTCATCGAGGCGGCGCAGCTGGGCGTCGCGCTCGTCGCCCGCGAACTCGACCAGCAGGATCGCATCGGGCATGCCCACCAGCGCCTTTTCGATCACCGGCTTGAAGCCCGGATTGCCGAGCGCGAGTTCGATCATCGTGCGATCGACCAGCTCGACCGCAGTCGGCTTGAGCTTGACGATGTGCTGCGCCGAGTCCATCGCCTGCCAGAAGGTGGGAAAACTCACCACGCCCAGCGTTTTGTGCGCGGGCAACGGCGCGAGCTTCAGCGTGATCTGCCGGCTGAACGCGAGCGTGCCTTCGGAGCCCACGAGCAGATGCGCGAGATTCGCCACGCCGTCGTCGGTATAGGCGAGCGGGTTCTGGCAATCGAACAGGTCGATGTTGTAGCCGGCCACACGGCGCAGCACCTTCGGCATGCGTTCCGCGATCTCGCCGCGCTCGCGCGTGGCGATACGCTGTACGCCTTCGAGCAGCGCCGCCAGCCGCACGCCTTCGTGCGGCATGTTCAGCGACTGGAAGCGCGCTTCGGTGCCATCCGCGAGAATCGCGTCGATGCCGAGCACGTTGTGCACCATGTTGCCGTATTCGATCGAACGCGAGCCGCACGAGTTGTTGCCCGCCATGCCGCCGATCGTGCACTGCGCCGCCGTCGACACATCCACGGGAAACCACAACCCGTGCGGCTTGAGCCACGCGTTCAGATGATCGAGCACGACGCCCGGTTCGACCGTCACCGTGCGCGCATCGGCGTCGAACTCGACGACGTTGTTGAGCCACTTCGACGTGTCGATCACGAGCGCTTCGCCCACCGTCTGCCCGCACTGGCTCGTACCCGCGCCGCGCGCCAGCACGGGAGCGTGCGCGAGGCGCGCCACTTCCAGCGCGGCGCGCAAGTCGTCCTGATCGCGTGGCACGACCACGCCGATGGGCATGATCTGATAGATCGAGGCGTCGGTTGCGTAACGGCCGCGGCTTGCGGCGTCGAACAACACGTCGCCGCGCAGTGCTTCACGCAGACGCCGCGCGAGCGGCGAGCCGTGGCCCGCGCTCGAAGGAACGAGATGAACCGGCTTGACCAGCATGCCCGAGGTGCGTGCGCCTTCCATCGCCGTTCACACTCCTTGATGAGAACCTGCGGGTTCGTCAGCCTTCGTGCCCAGCTCGAAGCGGCTCTCCGGCTGCATGCGGAACGCGAGGATCACGCCGCACCCCATCAGCACCATGCTGCCCACGAACGGCAGGTCCCAGTTGCCGAAGCGGTCGATCAGAAAGCCGCCCACCACGGGCGAGATGATCGCGGCCAGCGCCGAGCCCGTGTTCATCATGCCGCTCGCCGTGCCCGAGAATTCCGGCGCGATATCCATGGGAATCGCCCACATCGGCCCGATCGTCATTTCGGCGAAGAAGAAGCCCGCCGCGAGGCACGCCATGGAAATGACCGGGTCGTGCACGAACATCAGCGGCACGAGCACGATCAGCGTGATCAGCATGCACACCGAGACCATCCAGCTGCGCGCGCGCTTGAGGTTGCCCGTGCGCTGAAAGAGCCAGTCGGTCACGAGGCCGCCGAGCGTGTCGCCCACCACGCCCGCGAGGAACACCACCGAGGCGAAGATCGCCGACTTGCCCAACTGCAGGTGATAGTTGTGCAGGAAGTATTGCGGGATCCAGCTAAGGAAAAGCCACAGCGTCCAGCCGTAGCAGAAGTAGACGATCGTCACCGGAATCATGCGCCTGAAGAGCGCCATCCACGGCAGGCCGGTCGCGCGCGGCTTGGGCGGCGGCAGGATCGCGAGCTCGGCCTCGGTAATGCGCGGGTGATCCTTCGGATGTTCGGTGAAGGTGAACGCCCACACCACCACCCACAGCAGGCTGAGCGCGCCGCAAACATAAAACGATTCGCGCCAGCCGTAGCGCGCCATCACCAGCACGACCACCGCTGGCGCCACGGCATTGCCGATGCGCGAGGCGGAGTGCGTGATGCCCTGCGCGAAGCCGCGCCGCTCTTTCGCGACCCAGCGCGACATGGCCGAGGTCGAGGCGGGAAACGTCGCGCCCTCGCCGAAGCCGAGCAACAGGCGCGCGGCGAGCAGCGTGGCGAGGCCGCCCGCCATGCCGGTGAGAACCGTGGCCACGCCCCACAGCGCACCGCAGAAACGCAGCGTGCGCCGCGCGCCGAAGCGGTCGCTCACCCAGCCGCCGATGATCTGAAACAGCAGGTACGGATACGCAAACGCCGAAAAAACCAGTCCCACTTCGGTATGCGAAAGCTGGAACTCCTTGCCGAAGCCCGCCGCCGCCGTGCTCACGTTCACACGGTCGAGGTAGGTGATGAAGTACATGATGCAGAGCATGATCAGCACGATGCTGCTCGCGCTCGTCAATCGATACCGTTTCATCGTCAGTCTCCGTTGCTGGTTCTGTCGGCCGCATCGCCCTTCTCGAAGTGGCGTCCGGCATGGGAACGATCTTGCATCGCCCGGAATCGGCCTCGCATGCCGCGCCCCGTGCGCGGCATGTGAAAAAGTGCTTGTTTCAGGCGGCTTTCAGCGACACCACGTTGGGTTGCGCCGCGAGATAGTCCATCGCGGCTGGCAAGCCGCTGTCCTTCAGGGGCACGCCCGCAATGCGCAGGCCCATCTCGCAGCCGGCCAATGCCGCCAGCAGCGTGAGATCGTTGCAGTCGCCCAGATGCCCGATGCGGAACATGCGCCCTTTGACCTTGCCGAGGCCCGTGCCGAGCGAGAGATCGAAGCGCTCGTAGATGATCTTGCGCACGGCATCCGCATCCACGCCTTCGGGCATCATCACGCCCGTGAGCACGGGACTGTAGACGGCGGGATCGGCGCACTGGATCTCGAGGCCCCACGCGCGCACCGCCCGCCGGCACGCCTCGCCCAGCCGCTGATGCCGCGCGAACACGTTGTCGAGCCCTTCGTCCTGCAGCATATCGAGCGCTTCGGAAAGGCCGTAGAGCAGGTTCGTGTTGGGCGTGTACGGCCAGTAGCCGCTCTTGTTCATCTCGATGATCTCGGTCCAGCCCCAGAAGCTGCGCGGCAGCTTCGCGTGCTCGCTCGCGGCCAGCGCCTTCGCCGAAACCGCGTTGAAGCTGATGCCCGGCGGCAGCATGAGACCCTTCTGCGAGCCGGAGACGGTCACGTCCACGCCCCATTCGTCATGGCGATAGTCAGCGCTGGCGAGACCGGAAATCGTGTCGACGAGCAGCAGCGCCGGGTGCCCGGCGGCATCGATCGCGCGGCGCACCGCGGCGATGTCCGAGGTCACGCCGGTCGAGGTCTCGTTATGCACCACGCACACCGCCTTGATGGCGTGCTGCGCGTCCTCGCGCAAACGCTTTTCGATCATGTCGGCCTGCACGCCGCGCCGCCAGCCCTCGATGCCGGGCAGGCCGAGAAATTCCGGCTTCAGGCCCAGGCGTTCGGCCATTTGCTTCCACAACGTCGCGAAATGGCCCGTCTCGAACATCAGCACCGTGTCGCCGGGGCTCAGCGTGTTGGTGAGCGCGGCTTCCCACGCGCCCGTGCCGGAGGCCGGGTAAATCACCACCGGCTGCTGCGTCTTGAAGATCTTCTTGATGCCGTCCAGCACCTTGAGCCCGAGCACGGCGAACTCGGGGCCGCGATGGTCGATGGTCGGATAGCTCATCGCGCGCAGGATGCGATCGGGCACCGGGCTCGGCCCGGGAATCTGCAGGAAATGGCGACCAGCGGGATGGAAATCGAGCTTCAACATGCAATCGCTCCTGTTTTGAATTTTGCATTCAAAAAACTATAATCCAGCCAGTTCATGTGCAGACAGACAATTCTGACGTGGTTTACCCCAGGCACAGCTAGCTTCTTTGGGGTCCTGTCCTTGGGCTAGAATTCGCTGGAAATCGATGGAAATGCCTTTTGCATGCAAAACCCGAACCTGAACCCCTCTGCGACCAGCCCGGAACTGCCGCCCATTCCGCGCCAGCAACTCCATGACACCGTCGTCGACCATCTGCGGCGGTTCATCGTGGAAGGCGCGCTCGAGGCCGGGCGCAAGCTCAACGAGCGCGAGCTGTGCGAAACGCTGGGCATTTCGCGCACACCGCTGCGCGAGGCGCTGAAGGTGCTCGCGTCCGAAGGGCTGATCGAGATTTCGCCGAATCGCGGCGCCTCGGTCTCGAAGATGTCGGAGGCGGAACTGCGCGAGACCTTCGAACTCATGAGCGGACTCGAAGCGTTTTCAGGCGAACTGGCTTGCGAGCGGATCACCGCGGCTGAGATCGCCGAGATCAAGGCGCTGCACTACGCGATGCTCGCCTGCCGCGCGCAGAACGATCTGGCCGGTTACTACAGCCGCAATCAGGCGATTCACGACAAGATCAACGAAGCGGCGCGCAATTCGGCGCTGCGGCAGACGTATATCGCGGTGAATCGCCGTTTGCAGGCGCTGCGGTTCCGCTCGAACTTCGAAACCGCCAAGTGGGACCGCGCGATCCATGAGCACGGCGAAATGCTGGCGGCGCTCGATGCGCGCGACGGCAAGCGGCTCGCGGCGATACTGCGGCAGCATTTGCTCGCCAAACGCGATGCGGTGTTGCGGATTGGGGATACGCCGTCGGTGCAGGACACCGGCAACTAAATCGCCGCTCGCGCCACGTCTTTCGACTACTTCGCCGCCGACTCCAGAAAACTCTGCGCAAGCTGCTTCCTCAGGTGATCGGCAGCAGGTGAGAGCCTGCGGCCCACGCGTGTGACCATCTGGCTCGAAAAGCCCGCCGCGATCGGATGATCGATCGGCACGGCCACCAATTCGCCCAGATCGATGCCGCGGCGCGCCGTGATCGACGACATGAACGCCACGCCAAGACCAGCGGCCGCGAGCGTCTGCGCCGTGTTGAACAGATCCACGCGATACGCCGGCATCACGTTCAGACGCGCATCTTCGAACAGCGACTGCACGAAGTGCTGCACACCGAACGACTCGGTCATGAAGATCAGGCGCTCGCTGGCGAGTTCGGCGGGCGCCACCTTGTGCATCTTCGCAAAGCGGTGCGAGGGTGCGACGAGCGCGCAAAGCGGCCGCGACGCGAAGGGATGAATGCGCATGGCAGGGTCGTCGGAGGTGCGTGTGCACAGGCCGATATCGACGACGTCGTCGCGCACGAGCGACAGCACGACCGGCGTCGGCCCCGAGCGAATCTCCACGAGAATGTCCGGGTACGTCATCGAAAAACGCTGCAACGCCCGCGCGATCAGATTGCCGATGAAGCCCTCGCCCACACCCAGCGCCACGCGGCCGCGCCGCAGGTGCCGGTACTCCTCCAGGCGCGCGGCCAGATCGCGCTGACGGCGCTGCCCGTCGCGATAGTGGTCCACCAGCACCTGACCGATCTCGGTCACGGCCACACTGCGCCCGCGCCGCTCGATCAGCGGAAAGCGCAACCGGCGCTCCAGCGCCGCCACCTGCCTGCTGATGACCGAGGCGTTGATGCCGAGCGCCTCGGCGGCCATGCGCACGCCGCCTGCGGCTGCGATTTCGGCCAGATAGCGCAGCGGGCGCTCGCCGATCTCGTCGATCGCGCCTCGCGCCGCATCTTCCCAATCTGCCTTTCCCCGCACTGCATTGCTCCTTCCGCGCGCCTTGCCATGCTGCGCCGCGACAATCTATCGTTGACTATAAGTCAACATTTTCGGTGCTTTTCCGTCATGGGTCGAGTTTTTCGTCGATGCAATACTCGGCCTTTGGCTTTTGCCCAAAACCCATTCCAATAAGGGGAGTCCCCGTGAGCGAGCACCACTACTGCGAAGTCGCCGACCTGGCCGAAGCCCGATCGGAACTCGACGAAATCCGTCATCACCTCCACAAGCACCCCGAGCTGTCGTACGAGGAAGCCGACACGTCGTGTTTCGTCGCCGACAAGCTCGAGTCCTGGGGCTACGAAGTCACGCGCCATGTGGGCGGGCACGGCGTCGTGGCGGCGCTCAAGGCCGGCACGAGCACGCGCACCGTAGGCGTGCGCGCCGACATGGACGCCCTGCCGGTCCAGGAGCTGACCGGCCTCGACTACGCGAGCATCCACGCGGGCAAGATGCACGCGTGCGGCCACGACGGCCACACTACCGTGCTGCTCGGCGCCGCGCGCCAGCTCGCGAAAACGCGCAATTTCGACGGCACCGTCCACCTGATTTTTCAGCCCGCCGAGGAAGCCGGTTCGGACAGCGGCGCCGAGCGCATGATCGCCGACGGCCTGTTCGAGCGCTTCCCCTGCGAAGCCATCTTCGGGCTGCACAATCATCCGGGCGTGCCCACCGGCACCTTCGGCTTTCGCGCCGGCCCGCTCATGGCCGCGTGCGACACCGTCAAGCTGCGCGTTCACGGCAAGGGCGGCCACGCGGCGCGCCCGCATCTGGCCGTCGACCCGGTGCTCGTGGGCAGCAGCATCGTGATGGCCCTGCAGTCGGTGGTGTCGCGCAACGTCGACCCCAACGAAGCCGCGGTCGTGACCGTCGGCGCGTTCCGTTCGGGCCACGCGCCGAACGTGATCCCCGAAGACGCCGTGCTCGAAATGAGCGTGCGCTCGTTCTCGCCCGAGGTGCGCGCGACGCTCGAGGCACGCATTCGCGCGCTCGTGCAAGCGCAGGCGCAAAGCTACGGTGCGACGGTGGACATCGAATTCATCCGCGGTTATCCGGTGCTGATCAACAGCGAAGCCGAAACCGAATTCGCACGCCAGGTCGCCGAGGAACTGGTCGGGCCGGAGCACGTCATCGCGCCCTTCCCGCCGATCGCCGGCAGCGAGGACTTCGCGTACTACCTGCAGCAGCGGCCCGGTTGTTTCGTACGCCTTGGCAATGGCGAAGGCCGCCCGATGCTGCACAATGCGCGCTACGACTTCAACGACGACAATCTGACCATTGGCGCAGCGTTCTGGACGCGCCTCGTCGAACGCTTCCTCAGCAAGGAGCGTGCATGAACGCCGCCACCGAACCGCTTCTGGAAACAGCCGAAGAAGCGCCGCTCTCGCCGGGCTACCAGCGCAAGATCGTTCTCGCGGCGGTGATCGGCAACCTGCTCGAATTCTTCGACTTCACGGTCTATAGCTATTTCGCGCTCACGATCGGCCATCAGTTCTTTCCGGCCGACAGCCAGGTCACGTCGCTCTTGCTCGCGTTCGCGGTGTTCGCCGTGGGTTTCGTGATGCGCCCGCTCGGCGGCATCGTGCTCGGCCGCTACGCGGACCGCGCGGGCCGCAAGCCGGCGCTCACGCTCACCATCCTGCTGATGGCGGTGGATTCCGCGTCCATCGGTCTTGCACCGACCTATGCGCAGATCGGCCTGGCCGCGCCGCTCTTGATCGTGGTTGCCCGCCTCGTCCAGGGTTTCGCGCAGGGCGGCGAGTTCGGCGCGGCCACCGCCACCCTCCTCGAAATGGGCGGCCAGGCAAGCCGCGGGTTTCGCGCGAGCTGGCAGCTCGCGAGCCAGGGCGCGGCGGCGCTGCTCGGCTCGGGCCTCGCGGCGAGCCTCGGCTTTCTGCTCTCCGCGGAAACGATGCATAGCTGGGGATGGCGCATTCCGTTCTTGCTCGGCACGCTCATCGCGCCGGTCGGCATCTATCTGCGCCGGCACATTCGCGAAGAGCCGCCCGCGCAGCGCGTGATCGCGGACCGCGACGACCCGAAGCGCGGCCTGTACGTGCGCAACTGGTTTCTCACGATCTTCGCGATCATGGGCATGTCGGTTTCGACCTACGTGATGATGTACTACATGCCGACCTACTGCATCCAGTACCTGGGACTGCCACCCAAAATGTCGATCCTCGCGGGCGTGGCGTCCAGCACGATCTCGCTCGTGATGTGCCCGATCTACGGCGCGTGGTCGGACCGCATGGGCCGCCGCAAGCCGCTCACGGTGATCGGACGCGTCGCGTTGATCCTGCTGCTCTATCCGGCGTTCTGGTTCATGACGCACTTTCCGTCGCTGCCGGTCGTGCTCGCCGCGCTCGTCGTGCTCATGCTCTGCTATACGATGGGCTCTGCGCCCGCTTACGCGCTGATGCCGGAAAACTTTCCGAAACATCTGCGGGCAGGCTATATGTCGAGTGCATACGCGATTGCGGTTTCCGTGTTCGGCGGCACGGCTCAGCTCGTGGCCGGCTGGCTCATCCATGTGACGGGCAACAAGATGGCGCCCGCGTGGTACATGATCGGCTGCGTGCTGATTTCGCTCATCGCCGTTTCAATGTTCGAGGAAACCGGCAACAAGCAGATCGACTGACCGCTCGCCTGACAAGATGCAGCCCTAAAAAGGGCGGGCGACGCACGCTGCGTCGCTCGCCCTTCGCACTACACCCCGATTCTTCTTCTTTAGCCAGTTTGACTACCTACCGCGCCCTTATTGGCTTCCGCCAGGCTGCGTGCTCATCCCGCCATTGCCGTTACCGTTGTCGTTGTTATACGGCATGCTTTGAGGGGTTCCCGTGGCAGGCGCAGGCGCCGCGCCAGTCCCCGTTCCCTGGCCGCCGCCGGTCGCTGTAGTGCCGGGCGCGCCATAGCCGCTATTGTTATAACGGGTGCCTGCGGTGCTGCCCGGCGGACGCGCCGTATTGATGCCCGCCGCGCCCGTCGTGCCGCCGCCCGCGCCGACACCATTGCTACCGCCGCCGGCGCCACCGGCTCCCCCGCCGGCTCCCCCGCCTGCGCCCTGCGCGAGCGCCGCTGCCGAACACGTTGCGATGATGACCCCAGCCAGCAATTGTTTGATCGATCCATTCATTTCGCTCTCCTTGAGGATTGTGGATGGAACTGCTACGTGGCGAACCGGCGGCGCACCACGCCTGACCGTTGTTCCGCAAGCGCCATGCCGCCGCAGAGTCGAATCCGGCTGCGCGCCGTTTGCTCTGATTCGAGGTTTCACGCACCGCGCGGCATCCGCCTTGCTACAGTTGAGATTGGTTGCAAACGGTCTCAGACGGTCTCACTCAAGGAGGAAATCGCAATGGCCAATCTGCTCGACAACTGCAAGGTCGCAATCCTTGCCATGGACGGATTCGAGGAAGTCGAACTTACCGAGCCGCGCCGCGCATTGAAGGAAGCGGGGGCGCACGTGGACGTGATATCGCAGAAAAGCGGTGAAATTCAGGGTTTTCGTCACGTCGACAAAGGCAGCAAGATCAAGGTGGACCGCACCTTCGGCAGCGCGAAGGCGGATGACTACGACGCGGTCGTATTGCCCGGCGGCGTGGTGAACTCTGATGCCATCCGCCTGATTCCGGAGGCGCAGGCGTTCGTGCGTGCGGCCAACGACGCGCATAAGACGATTGCCGTGATCTGCCATGGTGGTTGGCTGCCGGTCTCAGCTGGTATCGTCAAGGGACACACCATGACGAGCTGGCCCTCGCTTCAGGACGATATCCGCAATGCGGGCGGCAAGTGGGTCGACGAGACCATGGTCCACGACGGCAACTTCATTACGAGCCGCAAGCCCGACGATATACCTGCCTTCAACGCCGAGATCATCTCCACCCTTTCGGCGGCGGCGGGCACGGCATGACGGCGCCGGCCGGCGTCATGCTCACAGCGCCACCTGCACGCCCAGCTCGACCACATGCGCGGGAGCCAGACCGTAATACTCGGCGCTCGAAGTGCAGTGGTACGACATGAACGCGAAGAGCCGCGCACGCCAGCGGCTCACGTCCTGCTGGGCTTGCTCGCGCAGCACCTCGTCGCGCGGCAAGTAGAACGTGGTCTGTTGCGGGTCGAAACGCCAATCGCCCAACCTGCCTTGCAGCGATGCCAAAAGCCGCGGCAGATTGGGCCGCTCGACGAAGCCATGATGCGCGACGATCTCCCAGCAACCCGCGCCGAGGTCGCGCGCTTCGATGCGCGTTTCATCGTCAGCCTGCGGTGCGGACTCCGAAACATTGGCGAACACGATCACCGTGCGATGCAGGACGTGATTGTGGCGCACGTTGCTCGCGAGCGCGGCCGGCGTCATGCCGGGTGCGTTGCCCGGATACACGGCCGTGCCCGGCACGCGAGGCGGCTTCGGATCGGCAGTGCAGATACCACGCAAAAAGACGTCCACCGATTCGCCGCGTGCCGCATGACGCGCCTCCAGTTCGCGGCCACGGTGCCAGGTACTCATCATGATGAACAGCAATGCGCCCACGGAAACCGGGAACCAGCCACCGGTGGGAATTTTCGGCAAGCTCGCGGCAAGCAGCATGCCGTCCACGATCAGCAGCGGCACACATGCCAGCCATGTGGCGACGCGCGGCCAGCCCCATACTTCGCGACATACAGATAGCATTTGCATCGACGTGGTCACCATCGTCATCGCCACGGCGAGGCCATACGCGGACGTGAGCCGCTCGGAGCTGCGAAAGAACAGCACGAGAAACACCACGGCCACGAGCAAACCCGCGTTGACTGCCGGAACATAGATCTGGCCGCGCCGCGTGCTCGAGGTTTCGATCGTGCGCATGCGCGGCAGGAAGCCCAACTCGATGGCCTGGCTCGTCATGGAAAACGCGCCCGAGATCACCGCTTGCGAAGCGATGATAGTGGCAAGCATGGCGATGCCGACCGCCGGAATGAGCGCCCAATGCGGCATCGAGCGAAAGAACGGCTGGCTGGCGCCGCCCGGCTCGAACAGCACGGTCGCGGCCTGGCCGAAATAGCCCGCGACGATCGCCGGCAGCACGACGCAAAAGAACGCAATGCGAATGGAGCGCGTGCCGAAGTGGCCAATGTCGGCGTAGAGCGCCTCGGCGCCCGTCAACGCAAGAATTACGGCAGCGAGCACGCCGAAGGCGAGCCCCGGATGCGCGAGCGCGAGCCGCACGGCCCAGACCGGCGACGCCGCGGCGAGAATCGCCGGATAGAGCACGATGTGATAAACGCCCACCGCGCCGAGGCTCAGGAACCAGAGCGCCATGACGGGCCCGAAGGTGCGCCCGACCACGGCGGTGCCGCGCGCCTGGAACAGGAAGAGCGCCACCAGAATCGCCAATGAAACCGGCAGCACGGCGCTGTCGAATGCGGGATTGATTTCCTTGAGCCCTTCCACCGCGGAAAGCACCGAAATGGCAGGCGTGATCATCGAGTCGCCGTAAAACATCGCCGCACCGACGAGACCCGCGAGCACGAGCAGACGCGGCGCGGGCCGCCCCGCCTTCGCGAATCCGGCGCACACCAGCGCCGTGAGCGCAACGATGCCGCCCTCACCCTCGTTGTCGGCGCGCATGACGAAGCAGGCGTACTTGAGCACGACCACGATCAGCACCGCCCACAGGATCATGGAGAGCACGCCCATCACCACCGGCTGGGCCGAGGAATGCGCCGTCTGCACGGCTTCGCGCAGCGCGTAGATTGGGCTCGTGCCGATGTCGCCGAACACCACGCCGAGCGAGCCGAGCACCAGTGCGCGCTGGCCGGCGTCGTCGTCCTGCTTGCGCGCCTGCTCTTTCGGCGCGTTTCCGTACGGGTTGAGGCGTTCCTTGAGCATGGCTGCGCGGCGTTCGGTGGAGACTTTGGCCTCTCGCAATTGGCGTTCCTCTGGCGCCTGAGCCAATGGAAGGGTCGAACGGCGATTTCCCGGCCGCGTGGCGAACTTGCCTTATCCGTCGGGCACGCCTATATTGAGTCCAAATGGTTGCGAGTCGCAACCATTTGCATGAAGACCGTGCAGACCATAACGGAGACCATCATGGATTTTGTCGACGTGCCCGCGCAGCCTCGCGAGACGACCATCCTCGAACTGCGCGAGTTCTCGCGGCGGCTCGTGCGCGAGCTGGGCTTCATGCGCACCACGCTCGCCGACAGCGATCTCGCCCCATCCGCCGTATACGCCATCATCGAGATCGGCGCGCAGCCGGGCATCAATGCACGGGCGCTCGGCGACATCCTGCGGCTCGACAAGTCGAACACGAGCCGCCAGGTCGCGCGGCTCGAGGCGGCCGGTCTCGTCAAACGCAAGACCGCCGACGATGACGCGCGCTCTACCGAGTTGACCCTGAGCGCGGCAGGCCAGAAGCTGCGCGCGAAGATCGACCGCTTCGCCACGGATCAGGTTTCCAATGCGCTGCGCAGGCTCGTTCCTGCCGACCAGCAGACGCTCGTGCGTGCGCTCGCGCTCTACGCCGACGCGCTCGCGCACGACAACCCCAACGAGACCCGCGCAACAGCGCCGGCGGCGGGCGTGCAGATCGTGGAAGGCTACCGGCCCGGCTGCATTGGCGACATTGCGAGCCTGCACGCGCGGTTCTACGCCGCGAACTGGGGCTTCGGCTCGTACTTCGAGAAGAAGGTGGCCACGGAACTCGCCGACTTCACCGGCGCCTTGCCAGCCGTTGGCAAGGCGCTCTGGCTCGCGGTGGAGCGCGATCGCGTCCTCGCTTCGCTTGCCATCGACGGGAACGAGAGCGGCAAGGCAGGTGTCGCTCACCTGCGCTGGTTCATCGTCGACGACTCACTGCGCGGTACCGGCATCGGCCGGCAGTTGATGACCAACGCGATGCAGTTCGTCGATGCGCACTACGCCGAGACCTACCTGTGGACCTTCAAGGGCCTCGACGCCGCGCGGCATCTGTACCAGTCGTTCGGCTTTCACCTCGCGCAGGCGTCCGAAGGCGACCAGTGGGGCACGAAGGTCACGGAGCAGCGCTTCGTGAGGCGCCGTGCCGATTGACTCGCATCACGCGGAACTCGCCGGGCGCCCGCGCGTTTCCGGCATGCGCAGATACACGATCAGCGAAATCGCCGCGCAGGCCGTGACGTACCAGTAAAAGTACTGCTCGTGGCCGCTCGCCTTGAAGCGCAGCGCGACAAACTCCGTCGTGCCGCCGAGAATCGCCGTGGTGAGCGCGTACGGCAGTCCCACCGCGAGCGCGCGGATGCGCGTAGGGAACAGCTCCGTTTTCGCGAGCATGTGCACCGAGGTGAATCCGCTCAACATCACGAGGCCGGCGAACGACAACAGGAACGCCACCAGCGGATCCCGCGTGTGACTGAGCGCCGTGAAAAGCGGCACGGAAAACAGCGTGGTCGACAGGCCAAAGCAGATCAGCACCGGGCGGCGGCCGAACACGTCGGAGGCGAGCCCGAAGAGCGGCTGGAGCGGCATATACAGCAGCAGCGCGCCGGTGGAGACGAGCGTCGACATCTCCTTCGAAAGGCCCACGGTGTTCACGAGGTACTTCTGCATGTAAATCGTGAACGTATAGAAGCCCACCGTGCCGCCCACAGTCATGCCGATAGCGAGCAGAATCTGCCGCCAGTGCAACAGCAGTTGCTTGAGCACGGGCGGACCGGCCTCACGCCGGCCACGCTCGAACGCTTCGGTCTCCGTCACGTTGCGGCGCATATAAAGCGCGAACAGCGCGAGCGCGCCACCCAGCAGAAACGGCACGCGCCAGCCCCAACGCTCGATCTGCCCGGCCGTCATCAGCAGGTTCTGCATGACGAGCATGAGTGCGAGCGCAACGAGTTGGCCGGCCACCACGCTCACCTGCAAAAAGCCAAGATAGAAGCCGCGCCGGTTGGCGGGCGCGATCTCGCTGAGGTAAGTCGCACTGGTGCCGTACTCGCCGCCCATGCTCAGGCCCTGGAGCAGGCGCGCCGCGATCAGCACGACAGGCGCGAGCACCCCGATGCTCGCGTAGCCGGGCGTGAGCGCGATCATCAGCGAGCCGATGCACATGGCCGTGACCGACCACGTGAGAGCCGACTTGCGCCCGTGGCGGTCGGCGTAGAAGCCCACGAGCCAGCTGCCGAGCGGCCTCGCAACGTAACCCACGGCCGCGATGGCCGCCGTGTTCATGAGCTGCACGGTCGGCTTGTCGCTCGGGAAAAACGACTTCGCGAAGTAAATCGAAAAGATGCTGTACGCCAGAAAGTCGTACCACTCGATCAGGTTGCCGGCCAGGCCCCCGACGATCGAACGGATGCGCGGCCGCGCGATCGGTGCTGTTTCTGCCGGCTGGTTTTCGATTCGGACTCCGAAATCCGTGTCGTTCGACATGCGTGTCTCCTCCTCTTGTTTTGCAAATTGTGCGCTGTGGCGTTCAGTCCTTCGGTGCGTACTCGCGATCGAGCCGGTCGAAGAGCGGCTTGTTCACGAGGCGCTGACGCTCGGCGAACGGCGCGACGATCGTCGCGTCTTCGTCGAGCCGGCCGTTCGTGCGCAATTGCCCGAGCGCGCGCTGCATGCCGACCACGGCGCCCTGCAGCGCCGCGTTCGCGTACAGCACCAGCGCGTAGCCAAGGCCCGCCAGCGCCTCGCGCGACTGCACCGGCGTCTTGCCGCCAATCACGATGTTGATGAGTTGCGGCGCGTCGATGAGTTTGGGCAGGCGCTCGATGTCTTCGAGCTTTTCCGTGGCTTCGATAAAGAGAATGTCCGCGCCCGCCTCGATGAACGCGTGGCCGCGCGCGATCGCGTCTTCGATGCCGTGCACGGCGGCCGCGTCGGTGCGCGCCATGATGAGCAGGTTGCCATCTTCGCGCGCATCCACGGCGGCGCGGATCTTGCCCACCATCTCGCTCGCGCCGATCACTTCCTTGTTAGCGAAGTGGCCGCACTTCTTCGGCATCACCTGGTCTTCGAACTGGATCGCGTCGGCGCCGCTGCGCTCGAGCGTGCGCACGGTCTGGCGCACATTGAGCGCGTTGCCGAAGCCCGTGTCGGCATCGACGATGAGCGGCAGGTTGACCGCGTCGCGCACGCGCGCCGTGTGCTCGGCAATGTCGCTCAAGCCGATGAAGCCGAGATCGGGCAGGCCGAACGACATGTTTGTGACGCCCGCGCCCGTGAGGTAGAGCGCTTCGAAGCCGGCGTCCTCGATCACGCGGGCGCTCATGGCGTTGAAGGCGCCCGGCACGAGCAGGCCGCGGCGCTCGTTGACCTTGGCGCGGAACGCGGCGCGGCGTGCTGCAGTGGAAGTGGTCATCGCGATGACTCCGTTCAGTGGGTTTTGAGATGGCTCAGACAATCGCACGACGTGTGCCAACGAGCGGAAACTGGGCGCAAACCATATAAAACAATACTTTAGGCAACCCCAGCGTACGACCGGTGTTTCATGCCACAATCTATGGAACGTTTCATGAAACGTTTCCGAACACCCAATTCCGTACCAAGGATTGCGCCGTGCCTCCCTCCAGCCTGTCCCAGGCCGCCAGCCGCCCGAGCATCGCGCTCGTGAGCATCAGCCGGCTGCGCAATCTCTGCGAAACCGTTGCGCCGCGCTATGCCAGCGAGGCGCGCTTCTTCAACGTGCGCGAAGGCTATGGCGACGCCGTCACGGCGCTGCAGCCCTATATCGAAGCCGGCACCGTCGACGTGGTGCTCGCCGCCGGGTCCAACGGCGCGTACCTGCGCGACAACCTGAGCGTGCCCGTGGTCATGGTGAAGGTGAACGGCTTCGATGTGCTGGCCGGCATCACGCACGCGAACGCCACCTGGCCCGGCGCGCCGATCGGGCTGATCCTGCACGAGAGCGTCTCGCACGAACTCGCCGACCTCGGCGCGTGGCTCAACCTGCGGCTCACGCAGTGCGCCTATCGCACGGTGGACGAAGTGCACGACGCCGTCACGGCGCTCGCCGCCGAGGGCTGCCGCGTCATCATCGGCCCCGGCATGGCTTGCGATCTCGCCCAGGCGGCGGGGCTCGAAAGCGTGTTCCTGTACTCGCTGGGCGCGGTGCGCGAGGCATTCGAGCGCTCCGTGGAACTGGCCCGCGTGAGCCGCCAGAAGGAGTCCAAGCGCGTGCGCCTGAACACGATCGTCGCGCACCTGCGCGACGGCGTGGCCGCTTTCGACGAAGCCGGTCAGCTCGAAGCGGTCAATCCAGCCATGCTCGATCTGCTCGGTCTCGACCGCGCGCGCGATGTGAGCGCGCAACTGGTCCGCTCGGTGGGCCCGCTACTGCACGAAGTGGCCGGCGGCGATGCGGCGGTCGATGAACGCATCGAGCAGATCGGCGGCCGCTCGCTGATCGTGAGCTGCGTGCCGATCGTCGAGCAAGGTGCGCGCTCGGGCGCGGTGGTCACGGCGCAGGATGCGCTCGTCGCGCAGCGCATCGACCGGTCGCTGCGCACGACCCAGCGGCCGCGGCACCTCGTGGCGCGCTACGAACTGGACGACCTGGTCGGCGTTGCGCCCGCCATGGCGCGCGTGCAGCGCCTCGCGGCCATGAGCGCCGCGCACGACGCCACCGTGCTCCTCACGGGCGAAAGCGGCACGGGCAAGGAACTCGTCGCGCAGGGCATCCATAACGCGAGCCGCCGGCGCGGCAATCCATTCGTTGCCTTCAACTGCGCGGCGCTGCCCGAGGGGCTGATCGAAAGCGAGCTGTTCGGCCACGAGGAAGGCGCGTTCACGGGCGCGCGGCGCGGCGGCAAACCGGGCCTCGTCGAAATCGCGCATACGGGCACGATCTTTCTCGACGAAATTGGCGAGATGCCGCCCGCGCTGCAAAGCCGCCTGCTGCGCGTGCTCCAGGAGCGCGAGGTGATGAAACTGGGCGCCAGCCGCGCTACGCCCGTTGACGTGCGCGTGATTGCCGCCACGCACCGCGACTTGCGCGCGCTGGTGCAGGAAGGCGCCTTCCGCGCCGACCTGTATTTCCGGCTCAATCTGCTGCATATTCCGTTGCCGCCCTTGCGCGAACGCCGGGAGGACATTGCCGCGCTCGCGCGCCATCTGCTCGAACGTATGGCCGATCGCTACGCCTTGCGTGCCGCCGCGATCGAGCGCGTGCTCACGCTGTTCGCACCATACTTCGCGAGATATTCGTGGCCCGGGAATGTGCGCGAGCTCGAGAATCTGCTCGCGCGCGCGGCCATCTTCCTCGCCGACGAAACCGGCGACGCGTCCGCGGATATTTCGTTATACGATGTATTCCCGGAATTCGCGCAGAACGATGCGCCGCGGCGCGCGGCGATTGCCTCGAACGGCGCGCGGCGCGACGCCGCCAGGCCGGTCACGCGGGAAGACGTCGAGCGCGCACTCACCGCGCACGGCGGCAATCGCGCAGCCGCCAGCCGCGCGCTCGGCATAGGCCGCACGACGCTTTGGCGCTTGATGAAGGGCGCGTGAGCGCACGGAGTATCATGACAACCTCCACGATGCGCCGATTGAGGGCGCATCGAACCTGCCGGGGAACCTGCCTTCGTGAACTATTTCAATGTCCTGCTCGCGCTTTCGGGCGTCCTGTTGCTGAGCGTCGCCAGCCCGGGGCCGAACTTCGTCATCGTCACCTGCACGGCGGTGGCCTCGCGGCGCGCGGGCCTCGCGACCGGCCTCGGTCTCGCCGCCGCGTCCGGCACATGGGCATGGATCGCCATCGCGGGCCTAAGCCTGATCGTCTCCCATGTGGCCTGGATCGGCACCGGGCTGCGCATCGCAGGCGCGGCCTACCTGATCTGGCTCGGCGCGAAGATGCTCCTCACCGCACGACAGCCCTTGCAGGTTGCCGCGCAGGCGGGCGCTTCGGGTTGGGCCGCCGCGAAGAAGGGCTACGTCGTCAGCATGACGAATCCCAAGGCCATTGCGTTCTACGGCAGCATTTTCGCGTTGATGGTGCCCGCTGCCGCGCCGCGCTGGCTCGAAGTGGCGGTCGTCGTGATCGCGATCCTCATCTCGTGCGCCTGGTATTGCTCGATGGCCCTGCTCGCCTCGCATCCCACGGTGCGCCACTTCCTCGTCCGGCGCAAAGCCGCGCTCGACTCGGTGGTGGGCGTCGTGCTGATCGGGCTCGGCGGGCGCATGCTCGCGGGGCGCTGAGCCGGGTCACGCGGCCATGAGCGTGCGCATGGCTTCGCAATGGCTGCGCGCCGCGCCGCTGGCGTCGGCATTGACGCTGGCGTTCGTGCTCGCGGCGTCGTCCTTGCCGGCCCGCGCGCAAAGCGCGCCCAAGGTCGTCGACATACCCACGAGGCCCGGCGTCACCCAACGCTTCCTTTTCATTGCGCCCGCAGCGCCGAAGGCGGCCGCGATACTTTACGCGGGCGGGCATGGCGGCCTGCAACTGGACCCGCAGGGAAACTTCGGCTGGGGCGCCAACAATTTTCTCGTGCGCAGCCGCATGCTGTTCGTGGGCGACGGCGTTGCTGTGGCAGTCATCGACGCGCCGAGCGACCGGCAATCACCGCCCTACCTGGACGGTTTTCGCCTCACGCCGGAACATGCCGAGGACGCTCGCGCCGTGATCGCATGGTTGCGTGAACAATTACACGTGCCGGTCTGGCTCGTCGGCACGAGCCGCGGCACGCAGTCGGTCGCGGCCATCGCGATTGCTCTTGCGAATGACAGCAACCCCAGCGCTGGCCCGAACGGCATCGTACTCACCTCGACCATCCTGCGCGAAAATCGGGGCGGCGACCCGGTCACGGGCATGAAGCTCTCGGCACTCAAAATTCCCGTGCTCGTGGTGCACAACAAGGACGACGCCTGCAAGGTGTGTCCGGTGTCCGAAACGGACACGCTCATGCAGAAGCTCACGCAATCACCGGGAACGAAGCTGATGCTCGTCTCCGGCGGAACTTCGCGGGGCGACCCGTGCGGGGCGTACGCGTATCACGGCTTCAACGGCATCGAAAGCGAAGTCGCGCACGGCATCACGGCGTGGATGCTGGCGCCTTAGCGGGCTTTCCGCGCCGGGCATCCCACCTCTGCTTGCACCTCTAACCGCCCTTTCTTTTCACGGGCGCGCTGTTGTGTCCGAACGACCCCGGCGGCTCCGCCCGGCCGTGATGGCCGAGCGGCACCTCGGCCGTCTGCTCCGGATGCGGCCCGCCCTCGCGCGGCATGAACTCAGGCCGTGGTTCCGGTTGATCGAAGCTGCCCGGCGCACCCCGTGGGGGTTTCTCCTGCGTCGGCTGCTTGCCGGCGGCGAGTTCGTCGTCGGTTGCGCTGGCCTCGTCCGGCCTGGGGTTTTGGGTTGAAAGACCCATCATCCGCTCCTTAAAGGGTGTGGATGCGAGGCATCCTGTTCATGATTTCGGACCGCTCGCCGGCGTCGGTTGCGCGCCGGCTGGCGCCGACATCTGGCTACTCGAAGAATCCTGGGTTTGCGGGCGCGCCCCTTCGTCTGCACGTTTGCAAGCCGTACAGCCAAGCGCCAGTGCGGCCGCGCCGAGCAGCCAAACACGCGGCCACGAATGGAGCCACAAACGGGCGCGCGGCCTGTCCAGATTGGCACCCGATTTCGCAGTGCTTTTCATCCGATCCCTCCCTTGTGCGCGCCAATTGCAATTCCGCGCGCCACGCTTGTAATTCTTCTACCCCGCTTCCCGTCTGTCCCACCATTCACCTTTTCGCTGGCGCGCTGCGTATTGCGCCGGTCCTGCGCTCATCCTGCATTCCCGAAAGGCTTCATTCCCGATAAGCCGCCATCACGATCCACATATCGCGCTCGCCATTGCTCACTTCGGCAGCCAGCGCATAGCGGTCATGCGGACTGCAGGCGTTCTGCAGCGCCTTGCGCGCCTGTTCCGTGTTGTCGTAGTCGCGCTTTTCCAGCGGACGCACTTCGTTGCGTCCCTCGAACATCTTCTGGTCCTTGCGGTAGATAAGCGTTTCGGTTTTCCATTCGCGAAAACATTCCCGGACATGCTGGAAATCGCCTCCGCAGACGTTCACTTGATAGCGTGGAGTTGACTTCATGATCGACTGCCTCCCTTGCCGGTTCGACGCGCACCTGCCGCTAACCTCACGCCGCGCGCGTCCACACCCGCGGCGCCGCATAGGGCGTGCCGGGCCTGACTTCCCTTGCGGGCGGTATTGCATTTGCGCAGCGGGTGAGTCGTCTGATGGAGAGGGAGAAGTCATGAGCACGAGCCAGCATCCTGCTACGCGACGCAAGGGCGGGCGCCCCGCGCGGCAGCGTCATGCCCACGCGAGCGCCGCGAAAGCGCACACGAAACGCGCCACGAGCGGCGCCCCGAAAAAATGGTCGAAGCACGTGAACGAGACGAGCGACGCCATGGACATCGAGTCCGGCGTATTCAAGTCCGGCAGCGCCGAAGCGATCGCCCTCTCGCTCAAGGAGTCGTCGCTGCACAGCCGGCGGCGCAAGGGCACGCCATTTCAGTCGGCCATGTCGATGCTGAACTTCTACATCAACCGCGCAGGCAGAAACCTGCCCAAGTCGCGGCGCGACACGCTCGCGAAAGCCAAGGGAAAGCTTCGGGAAGCGTTTGGCCGCAAGCCCTGAGCGAAAATTTCAGGCTTTTTCACGGGGGCATCGGCTTTGCGACCAACTCTTATATAAGACATAAGACATTTGACGTTATATCGTATTGCGCTTAAAATCCCGGCCAAAGCAGTGCCTGGAAAAGCCTCGGAGTGCCTGAAAAGCCTTCGCCTTCAAACGCAATACCAGTAGGTCCCCCAATGCTTGAAAACTTTCGCGCTCACGTAGCCGCGCGCGCCGCGCTCGGCATTCCCCCCCTGCCGCTCACGGCTCAGCAGACCGCCGAACTGGTGGAACTGCTGACGAATCCTCCCGCTGGCGAAGAGCAGACGCTGCTCGACCTGATCACCAACCGCGTGCCGGCAGGCGTCGACGAAGCCGCCCGTGTGAAGGCCGGGTTCCTGGCCGCCGTGGCCAAGGGCGAAACCGCCTGCGCACTGATCTCGCGCGCTCGCGCGACCGAACTGCTCGGCACGATGCTGGGGGGCTACAACATCGCCCCGCTGATCGCGCTGCTCTCCGACGCCGAAGTGGGCACCGTGGCTGCTGAAGCGCTGAAGAAAACCCTGCTGATGTTCGACCAGTTCCATGACGTCAAGGAACTGGCCGACAACGGCAACGCCAACGCCAAGGCAGTGCTGCAAAGCTGGGCCGACGCCGAATGGTTCACGAGCCGCCCGGAAGTGCCGCAAAGCCTGACCATCACCGTGTTCAAGGTGACGGGCGAAACCAACACCGACGACCTCTCGCCGGCCCCGGACGCGACCACCCGCCCGGACATCCCGCTGCACGCGCTGGCGATGCTGAAGAACGCGCGTCCCGGCATCACGCCGGAAGAAGACGGCAAGCGCGGCCCGGTCAGGTTCATCGAATCGCTGAAGGAAAAGGGCCACCTGGTCGCCTACGTGGGCGACGTGGTCGGCACGGGCTCCTCGCGCAAGTCGGCCACCAACTCGGTGCTGTGGTTCACGGGCGAAGACATCCCCTTCATCCCCAACAAGCGCTTCGGCGGCGTGTGCCTCGGCGGCAAGATCGCCCCGATCTTCTACAACACGATGGAAGACGCCGGCGCCCTGCCGATCGAACTCGACGTGTCGCAAATGGAAATGGGCGACGTGGTCGAACTGCGCCCGTACGAAGGCCGTGCGCTCAAGAACGGCGCAGTCATCGCCGAATTCCAGGTCAAGTCCGACGTGCTGTTCGACGAAGTGCGCGCCGGCGGCCGCATTCCGCTGATCATCGGCCGCGGCCTGACCGCCAAGGCGCGTGAAGCGCTGGGCCTCGCGCCGTCGACGCTGTTCCGCCTGCCGCAAAACCCGGCCGATACCGGCAAGGGCTTCTCGCTCGCGCAGAAGATGGTTGGCCGCGCATGCGGTCTGCCGGAAGGCCAGGGCGTGCGCCCGGGCACGTACTGCGAACCGAAGATGACCTCGGTCGGCTCGCAAGATACGACCGGTCCGATGACCCGCGACGAACTGAAGGACCTGGCGTGCCTCGGCTTCTCGGCCGACCTCGTCATGCAGTCGTTCTGCCACACCGCCGCTTATCCGAAGCCGGTGGACGTGAAGACGCACCAGACGCTGCCGAACTTCATCAGCAACCGTGGCGGTATCGCGCTGCGTCCGGGCGACGGTGTGATCCACTCGTGGCTGAACCGCATGCTGCTGCCCGACACCGTCGGCACCGGCGGCGACTCGCACACGCGCTTCCCGATCGGCATCAGCTTCCCGGCGGGCTCGGGTCTGGTCGCCTTCGCGGCGGCCACCGGCACGATGCCGCTGGACATGCCGGAATCGGTGCTCGTGCGCTTCAAGGGCAAGATGCAGCCGGGCGTCACGCTGCGTGACCTCGTGAACGCCATCCCGCTGTGGGCGATCAAGCAAGGCTCGCTGACGGTTGCCAAGCAAGGCAAGAAGAACATCTTCTCGGGCCGCATTCTCGAAATCGAAGGTCTGCCCGACCTGAAGGTCGAGCAAGCGTTCGAACTGTCGGATGCTTCCGCTGAACGTTCGGCCGCCGGTTGCACGGTGCATCTGAACAAGGAACCGATCATCGAATACCTCAACAGCAACATCACGCTGCTGAAGTGGATGATCGCCCAGGGCTACCAGGACCCGCGCAGCCTGCAGCGCCGCATCAAGGCGATGGAAGCGTGGCTGGCCGACCCGCAACTGCTGCAACCGGATGCGGACGCCGAGTACGCCGCCGTCATCGAAATCGACCTGGCCGACGTGCATGAGCCGATCGTGGCCTGCCCGAACGATCCGGACGACGTGAAGACGCTGTCGGACGTTGCCGGCGCCAAGATCGACGAAGTGTTCATCGGCTCGTGCATGACCAACATCGGTCACTTCCGTGCCGCGTCGAAGCTGCTCGAAGGCAAGCGCGACATTCCGGTCAAGCTGTGGGTCGCGCCGCCGACCAAGATGGACCAGAAGCAGCTGACCGAAGAAGGCCACTACGGCGTGTTCGGCACGGCTGGCGCGCGTACCGAAATGCCGGGCTGCTCGCTGTGCATGGGTAACCAGGCACAGGTGCGCGAAGGTGCAACGGTCATGTCGACCTCGACGCGTAACTTCCCGAACCGTCTGGGCAAGAACACGAACGTGTACCTCGGCTCGGCGGAACTGGCGGCGATCTGCTCGCGTCTGGGCAAGATCCCGACCAAGGAAGAGTACATGGCCGATATGGGCGTGCTCAACGCCAACGGCGACAAGATCTACCAATACATGAACTTCGACCAGATCGCCGACTTCAAGGAAGTGGCCGATACGGTGACGATGTAAGTGTGATGCTGGAGTACGGCGCGGGACTGTTGTTCCAGATCTGCGCCGTAGCGCCGGACAATGGCGCCGCAGGCTGAATGCCTGCGGCGCCATTTTTATTTGGTTCGCCGAGGTGCTGGCTTATGAGTGGGAGTCGAGCGAGCTGTTTCGGGCAGCAATGACCGCCCGGACGACCAGCATGATGCGTTCGACCCGCGCACCGGGCCGGATTCGGCCTGAACGTTCGAGTTCGGCGAGCCCGTGCAGGGCTGCCCAAAAGGTCTCGGACACGTTTTCGACATCGGCACTGAACGGCGCGACGACCGACGCGATCGCTTCGAAACCGGCCCGCAGTTCCGGTCGGGTCTCAGCATCTGCAAACCGCAGATCGGTCGGGAGCGTGAACATCGCCTCGTAGAGCGCGGGACACCGCACGGCAAAGCCAAGATAGGCCATGGCGACACGCTCGAGGGCGTTTTCTTGCCCCGCCGCTCCATGCGCCGCTTCCCGAAGTGCCACCGTGAGTTCCTGAAAGCCCTCGAGTGCAACGGCTGAAACGATCGCATCCCTGTTCTCGAAATGCGAGTACAGGACCGGCTGGCTATATTCGATCTCTTCGGCGAGGCGGCGAACCGTGACGGCATCCCATCCGTCGCGCTCTGCAATCAGGCGCGCTGCCGCGACAATGCGGGACTCGCGCTCGGCCCGTTGCCTGCCCTTGCGCTCGGCGATACTCAACTTTTCACCTCCTGCCCCGAATAGTCCACATGCCCGTGATGATACGGAAGCTTGAAAATCTAGCATTGCTAGATTATATTCCGTCACTACACCACGAAGCACAGGACACAGCAATGCATTGGCTTTCGTTCGGACTGGCGCTGTTCCTCGCCCTCGCGATTATCGCGATCGGCACCCAATATCTTGTCAGGCCAATGTCTGCGACTCGCAGTTTCGGTCTGCCGCTTCCAGAAAACGGCGCCAATACAGCCTGGTGGCTTCGCCTCAAGGGCGTGCGCGACATTGCGTCGGGACTGGCGGTCCTGGCGTTCATGGTGTTGGGCACGCCACTTGGGATCGGCATCGTCCTGCTCGTGGAAGCCGTCATCCCCATTGGCGACATGCTGCTCATTCTTGCCGCGAAAGGCTCCACCAAAAGCGCCTTCGGCATGCATGGCGCAACGGCCGTGCTGATGGTCCTCACCGCAATTTCGATGATGATGGGAGGGCGCTGAAATGATCCACACGGTTTCGATCTGGCTTCTCGCCGCCGGCTTCTTTGGCGCCGGTCTATTCAACGCGATTGGCACGTCCGCATCGCAAAGCGATTACGCCCGGTGGGGTTACCCGCGCTGGTGGGGCCGTTTGACCGGCGCACTGGAAATGCTATCCGCCGTTCTGATTGCGCTACCGGCAACTCGCATGATTGGGCTGGCGCTCGGGGCGCTAATCATTGCGGCAGCGGTTTTGACCGTTCTGCGTCATCGCGACTTCTCGCACCTTGTGCCGCTTGGTGTCTTTGTCGTCGTGATCGCGCTCGCAGGAATCCCGGCTTGAAAGGGCCGCGCGCTGATCTGCACATCCGGCACAATCAGCGCGCGAATGCCAACGCGGGGGACTCAGCCGTTGCCGCCGTGAAAGAGCGTTAGCTTGTTCGACACCGAATTCACGCCTTGCACCGAACGCGCAACCTCTTCCGCCTGGCGAATCTGGTCGCCGGTGCGAACCGTGCCGCTCAGCGTCACAGCGCCGCTGCGCGCGCGAACGAAAACGCCGGACACGTTGAATCCCTGCGCCCTCGACAACGCACGTCGCACGGCACGGGCAAGCGCGCGGTCCGCCTTCTTCTCGCTGGGCGCCGCCTGGGTCGTGCCCGGCGCCATCGACGCGTCCGTTGGCGCATTTTCCGTTTGGGCATGCGCCACGCCAGCGGCGGTCAACAGAAAAGACGCAAACACGGCGCATCGCAGATTCGATTTCATGACCTACTCCTGACATTGCCGCGCAGGGACGCGCCGGCCGCCGTCCATATTGCACCTCCACGCAAACACCCGCTCCGAAGGCGCTCGCATCGCGCCGTCGCACTATACGACCGCTGATGCCGCCGCCACGCCCAGGAAGGTCTGCACGATGCCTCGCTTGCGTTGGCTGTGAAGGCAGGCCACCGAATCGATATTGCAGTCGCGCAGCTCCTCCACCGGGATGGCGACGCAATGCGCGCCCTCGGGAATCTCGCGCTCGAGCACGAATCCGATGCCGAGGCCTTTCCGGACCGCTTCCAGAACGGCCTCGCGGCTACCGAGTTTCATCGCCGTCGGGAGCGAAATCCCTGCGCCTCGCAAGGCTTCGTCGACCAGACGCTGGGTATTGGAACCCGCCTCCCGGCGAATCACGGCATACGCCGCGAGATCGCCGAGCGACACGCTTTTGGCCGCGGCGAGCGGATGATGCCCCGGTACGAGCACCCGCATGCCCTGACGCGCGACGGGGATCGACGCCACACGCGCATCGCTCCTGGCATTGCCGATGACCACCGCGTCGACCCGATACGCGAGCAGATCATCCCAGACCTCGCGCTGACTTCCGAACGAGACTGAAATTTCGATATCGGGGTATTGCGCACGAAAGGCGGCCACCACCTGAAGCACCACCTGTGGCCCGTCGGCGGCGAGTTTGAGGCTGCCGTGCTGGAACCTCGTCGCCCGGCTCACCATGTCCTCGATCTGCTCTTCCGCCGCAAACATCTGGCGGGTCAATTCAAAGAGCGGCTTAGCGGCATCGGTGGGTTGAACGCCCTCATTCGTGCGGATAAAGAGCGCCTGCTTGCAATCCTCTTCGAGATTGCGGATCTGCGCCGTGATGGCCGGCTGCATCAGACCGAGAAGATTCGCCGCCTTCGAAAAACCGCCCTCGCGCACGACTGCATCGAACGCCCTGAGCTGGAAATAGCGCATCGCCACCTTGAACCTCGCCCCATCAATCTCAATGCGAAAATATAGCACCGGCATTAATTTGACTGCCACAGGTACGCACTCTAAGCTCGGTGCCGTTGCGGTCGTGGCTAGCCGCCCGCCCTCTTATAAGTCTGGGGAGATTCGAAATGAGCATAGAGATCGACTACCTCAATCCCGCCCTCCCGCGAGGCCTGCGGCGAGTGGCGATGCCCGTGGTCGACGCGACTCCGGCAACGCTGAACGGCTATGGCAAGCTGGTGGACGACCCGCACGCCTGCCAGGTGGAAATCGTCCAGTGGCCCGCCCTGGGGTCTAGACCGATCGACCCGGGAACCGGCGATGAAGCGGGCACGACCGAAGGCACGTTCGTCAGCGAATGGCGCGGCGACATTCTCTACGGGCGCAACGAAGCGGTTGGCGGCAATTATGTTCTCGCGTACGCAACGCAGCCAGACGACGCACGCGAAGACAGCGCTACCGTACCGGAACGCATGTTGTTATGGCATGCGAACTATCACCCCGACGGCGGGCAACTGTTCTTTCCGCTCGATCGTCGCCCATTCTATGTTCCGCTGGCATTGCCGGGCGACGATATTACGCCGGAGAGGTTCGTGTGCTTCCGCTTCGACGGACGCCAGGGTCTCTATATCCACCCCAACATCTGGCACGAAGGCGTGTTCACGCTCGACGGGACTCAGCGATTCTTCGACAAACAAGGCGCCGTGCATGCACGCGTCTCGGTCGAATTCGCATCGGAGTTTGGCTGTCTGCTCGAGGCCGCCATCGCGCGTGACTAGCGTGCGTTG
Source organism: Paraburkholderia sp. BR14312 (assembly GCF_040948675.1). Taxonomy (NCBI): domain Bacteria; kingdom Pseudomonadati; phylum Pseudomonadota; class Betaproteobacteria; order Burkholderiales; family Burkholderiaceae; genus Paraburkholderia; species Paraburkholderia sp. BR14312. Next base: position 1,097,414 of record NZ_JBFPKI010000001.1, on the reverse strand, counting down.
CTCGAGCGGGTCACGTCCTTTGCTTCCGTATCGACGGCATCGCTTTGCTGCAATGCATGCTGCCGCTCAGGCGTTTCGCCTTGCGCCATGCCTTCCTTGAATCCCTTCACCGCGACGCCCAGATCGCCTCCGATGTTCCGTAGCTTGTTCGTACCGAAAACCAGTGCCACGATCAGCAGGACGATCATCCAATGCCAGATGCTCAACGAACCCATAACTGAAAATCCTCTCTTTGCCGTCGCGCGCGTCGCTTGCGACGAATGAATGAACCTTGCGGCCCGACCCGGCGTATCGCCCGATGTTCCGCAGGCGTATTGGAACGCGCCGATGTGTCTCGCTCGTTTCCTTGAACGGCGGTTTTGTATGCGCATGTACGCATGCGCCCCGTAGATACACGCCTATACAAAGAGGGCGCGGTTCCAGAGAAGCGTTTAATGTTCCCACCGGCGACGCCCCGCTCGTCTGACAAATTTACGAAACCGTAAGCTATCCGCAGGCACAAGGCATATCCCATAGACCCAGGTACACCCCCTGGATAAATCTGATTGACGATTTCCATGTCGTCTGACAACAATATCCATGGTGATCGAGTCAGCCGCTCCTGTTCGATCTCGCCGCTGTAACCGTGCCTCTCCCGTTCGCATTAGCGTCGCCACGCGGCCCAATCGCCGCCCAATCGCCGCCCAATCGCCGCCGTAGTCGAGCCACGCTTTCTTCAGCAAAACAATCCAGCGAGACAACATAGGAGAACGAATCAAATGGCAATATATGACCAGGACGATCCCCAGCCCTCAACAGCCCGCAACCATGCGCCCGCCTCGCCCAAACGGCGCGCGTTCATGGCCTTCGCCGGCGCGTCCGCAGGCGCAAGCCTCCTCGCCGCCAGCCGCGCAGCGGCAGCAGCCGATTCCATATTTCCCACGCCTGCCGCATTCGGAGGCAAGATTCCGCAGCCGCCCGGGCACGCCGCCGGCGACCCGATCTGGGGCCCGGACGGCCAGGCCACGGCGATCATCAGGAGACTTGCCCATGTCGATCGGTCGCTGTTCTCGCGCGCCGACTTTCACGTGACGAGCTACGGTGCGCGCACACTGCCGCCCACCGCGCTGATTACGTCGACCGCGTGGCCGGGCGGCAAGATTCCATGGGTGACGGGCGGCACGGAACAGACCGCGCATCCGACCAGCGATCTGCAGAGCCCCGGCTCGGGCGTGATGGTGCCGTGCGACTACACGGGCACGCAATACGACTCATGCACGGCGATCAATGCCGCGATTGTCGACGCGAGCCGCGCCGGTGGCGGCCGCGTGGTGGTGCCGGCCGGCAACTGGTACTGCGGCGGTCCGATCGTGTTGCTGAGCCATGTGAACCTCCACCTGGAATCGGGCTGCACGATCTATTTCAGCCCGAATCCTGCGGACTATGCGAAAAACGGCCCGTACAAGACGGCCAACGGCAATCTGTACCACACGCGCTGGCAGGCGAACGACTGCCTGAATTTCGGCTCGCCGATTTATGCCTTCCGCCAGACCAACGTCGCCGTGACCGCCGACGACAACACCTGCGTGCTGAACGGTCAGGCGATGACGCCGATGCAGTTGAGCACCCAGCCGCCGACCTCGTGCTGGTGGACCTACAAGGGAAGCAGCAACACCTACGGCTGCGCCGGTTCATCGACGCCTTCTCAGGCCTATGTGAATCCGAACAACGTCGCGCTAACGAGCCTCCCCGCTGGCCAGATCCAGAACCCGCAGGCGAACGTCTCCTTTACGAACCCGTACGGCGTGACGACGTCGCTGATGACCCTCCTCACGGGCACGGGCTGGAACCAGGACCAGAACTATCTGCCCGCGCTGTCCGAGCTGCGCGTGCCCGTCGAGAACCGCATATTCGGCAACGGTCACTATCTGCGTCCGTGCATGATCGAGTTCATCGGCTGCACCAACGTCTATCTGCAGAACTACCACACGCAGAACACGCCCTTCTGGCAGCACCATCCCACCGATTGCACGAACGTGGTCATCGACGGCGTGTTTGCCGATAGCGTCGGACCGAACAACGACGGTTTCGATCCGGACGCGTGCAATCACGTGCTGGTGCAAAACGTTCAGTTCAACACCGGCGACGACTGCATCGCGATCAAGTCCGGCAAGTATCTCGACACCGGGTACGGCCCGATGCAGAACATCGTCGTGCAGAACTGCACGATGCAAAGCGGCCACGGCGGCCTGACGATCGGCAGCGAAATGAGCGCGGGCGTGCGCAACGTCTACGCCCGCAACCTGACGATGCAAAACGAGAACTGGGCGAGCAACCCGCTCAATATCGCGCTGCGCTTCAAGAGCAACATGAATCGCGGCGGCTTCATCAACAACGTCTGGATCAACGGCGTGACGCTCGCCAATGGCGTGAACCTCGCGGGGAAATACGGCGGCGGCTCGCTGGGGGCTGCGATCAGCAAGATCACGGGCACGGGCACGACCGGTCTCGCGACGAACCCGTCGACGGGCCAGGGCGGCCTGATCACGTTCGACTGCGATTACAGCCCGTCCGGCGACTCGGTGCGCTGGAGTCCGTCCGTGATCAGCAACATCAACATCACGAACGTGAACGCAAGCAACGTGTCGGGGGCGGTGTCCTACTCGATGCCCTCGGGCTTCGTCGCCGGGTCGAACTCGTGCTTCCAGGCGATCGTCATGCAGGGCCCCGAAGCGGTCGATTACAACGGTCCACTGCCGGTGCCGAGCGTGAGTCCGATCAGCGGCGTCACGATCTCGAACTGCAACCTCGGCAACCCGGTGTGCGCGGGGGCGGTACCGACCACGCCTTCGACATCGGCGACGGCCGCGCCGGGGCCGGTCTTCGCGAGCAACGTGAGCGGCATCACGCTGACCAATGTGGTGATCGCGGGCACTACGTACAACACGTCGCTGAGCGCACCGGCGACCTGATATCGACGCAACGCACACGGAACGCGTGGGAAGCGCGTTCCGTGTGCGCGGCGATCGGTTTCTTCAGCGTGGTTCCTTGTCTGCCGGAGGTTGCCGGCGTTTCGGCGCCGGCTCATTTCCGGAGCCCACCGGCTCGCGCGTACAGGCGTCCGGCGGCATGACAAAGGGAATGTCGTCGCGGCAACACGCATATACCGGAAACCCGTATGCGTTCGTCCCGACGATGGTCGTTGGCCCGTGCAGCGGGCACACCGCCTTCATGGCGCCTCCCGAAACGCATTGCTCGATGGCTTGTAGCATACCCCTCTCGGGGCATGACTCAAGCTTTCTTCACGTAGGCATTGCACCAGCCTTTGGCGTCGACGATCTTGCCGCCATAGGTCGCGCACGGACCATTCGGCGCGCCCGGCTTGCCCTGAAACAGCTGGCAGTTCGCGCAGGTCTGCCCCGCCTGGAAGCGCGGGAACTTCGTCTTGTCGACTTTGCTCGCGTCGGTTTTGTAGCCGAGCGCCATGGCGGTCGGATCGCTCTCGGAGAGCACCGGAGCGTCGGCGCGGGATTCGCTGGAAAGCGCCGCCGTGGAAGCCACGGAGGCGGCAAGGATCATGAAGCGACGACGGGAAAGCGGCATGGTGGGGCTCCTGAGCATGGAACGTACCCGGCTCTCGTGGTTGCTGATCGGCTGGCCGATTCGTTCGTGTTTCTTTCGTGTGCTATTTATTTATAACACTTCGCGATGTCTTGTAAAGAACCGAAACATTGTGCATCGGATGCTTCCTTATTTACTTCGTTATGCAAATCAATTTTCATGGCGAGCGAAGACTCGGCATCACAGCGGCGCCGTATTGACTTCACCATGCCGCGCAGACCTTGCCGAAATGCGCCCCGGCCTGCTGATGACGAAACGCATCGGCCAGTTCGTCCAGCCCGAACGTCCGGTCGAGCACCGGGCGAATGCCAGCCTGGTCGAGCGCCGCGACGTACTCTTGCTGCTGGCGCCGGCTGCCCACGATCAAGCCCTGCAGGCGCGCCTGCTTCGCCATCAGCAAGGAGGTCGGCACCGTGCCTTCGCGTCCGGTCAACACGCCGATCAGCGCGATGTGGCCGCCCACGCGCACCGCGTCGATCGACTGGGCGAGCGTACCCGGACCGCCGACTTCGATCACGTGATCCACGCCCTTGCCGCCCGTCATGTCGCGCACGAGCGCGCCCCACTTTTCGTGTTGCCGGTAGTTGACCACCTGGTCGGCGCCCAGCGCTTTCGCACGCGCCAGCTTCTCGTCCGACGATGACGTGACGATGACCGAAGCGCCCATCATCCGCGCGATCTGCAACGCCGCGATCGACACGCCGCCGGTGCCGAGCGTCAGCACGGTGTCGCCGGCCTTCAGGCCGCCGTCGACCACCAGCGCGCGCCATGCGGTGAGTCCAGCTGTCGTAATCGTGGCTGCGTCGGCGTAGGTCCAGCCGCGCGGCGCGAGCGTGAAGGCGCTCGCGGGCCGCACGGCGTGCAAAGTCGCGAAGCCATCCGCGCCGTCGCCGGGCGTCTGCGCGAAGTTGCCCACGGCCTGCCACGGCAACCCGTCCGCCCATTGCGGAAAGAAGCACGACACGACATGGTCGCCGCGCTTGAACTCCGTCACGACCGCGCCGACCGCCGACACCACGCCTGCGCCATCGGACATCAGCACGCGGCCATCTGCTGTAGGGATCGCGCCGTTGGCGACCAGCAGGTCGTGAAAATTGAGCGACGTAGCGTGAAGCTCCACGCGGATCTCGCCGGCGCCCGGCGCGCCGGGCTCGGCGATATCGCGCAGCTCGATGCGATCGAGCCCGCCCGGCGCACGCACCACGGCGGCCTTCATGGCCGTGCTCCCTTCGCCTTGCGCGCGGCGTCGACGAGGCCGTCGAGCCAGTCCTGGTGCCCGTTGATCATCAGATTCGGGCGCGTTTTCGCCAGCGTCACAGCCGGTTTGCCCTTCTGCGATTCCTGCGTGAGCACACGCACGCGCCCGCCGGAAAGGTCTTCGATCAGCCAGGCGTGAATCACATCCAGACGCGTTTGTGCGTCGCCCTCGGCCCAGCCGTGCCACGCCAAGCGCGCGGGCTGGCCTGCGGCTGGCGGCACGTGCTCGGTCACTTTGGCCTGCACCGGAAAGCCGAAGGTCTTGAACTGAAAACGCGCGCCCTCGCTCAGCTCGGGCCCCAGGCCGTCGTGGAAGCCGACATCCGCGGAATTGCTGTTATAGCTCGGCCACACGGTCGCGTTGTTGAGTAACGGCCAGACGTCGGCGGTGGAGAGGCCCGCCACGATCACTTCGTTGGAACAGAAGTTATCGGTCGTGCCGGGCAAGTAGTCTTCGGGCCAGAAAATCTCGTTCATGTTCGTTACCTTTCGATGCTGTCGGTTTCGGTGCGGTGGACACGAGAAATCATGCGGGCTATGCTGAAATAAATCCAATCGCGACTCATTATTTCGGCCATAAACCATGTTGATATCAGAATGCTCGATCTGAATCTCTTGCGGGCGCTTGACGCCCTGCTCGACGAACGCAACGTCACGCGCGCCGCGCAGCGTCTGTCACTCACGCAGCCAGCCGTGAGCGCGATGCTGACGCGTCTGCGTGAGAGTTTCGGCGATCCGCTGTTCGTGCGCTCGCAACGTGGCATCGTGCCGACCGAACGCGCACTACAACTGGCCGCGCCGCTCAAACAGGTGTTGAGCGAAATCGAGCAGATGCTGCAGCCGCAGGCCTTCGTGCCAGCCGAGGCCGAGATGACGCTCACCCTCGCTTCGACCGACTACGCGCTGCGCGCAGTCGTCGTGCCGTATCTCGCGCGGCTGCGGGAAACGGCGCCCGGCGTGCGCGCCGTGATCGTGCCGGTACAGCACGAGCGTCTGCAGGCGCAACTCGAAAGCGGCGACGTGGATCTGGCCCTGATCACACCGGAGACCGCGCCTGCCGATCTGCATGCGCGGCGCCTCTTCGACGAGCGTTACGTATGCGTGATGCGCGCGGATCACCCCGCCGCCCAGCGGCGGCTCACGCTGGAGCGCTTTTGCGCGCTCGATCATGCGCTGGTGTCGTATGAGGGTGGAAGCCTGAGCGGCGTCACGGACGAGGCGCTGGCGCGCGTGGGGCGCGCACGTCGCGTGACGGTGTCGGTGAACAGCTTTCTCGTGCTGCCCGATCTCTTGCTGACGAGCGATCTGATCGCGGTCGTGCCGTCACGGCTCGTGAAGAACGCACCGGGGCTCGCCGTGGTCGAGCCGCCGCTGGCGATACCGGGGTTCACCAAGACGCTCGCGTGGCACGAGCGCACGCATCGCTCGCCAGGGCATCAGTGGGCGCGCGCGTTGTTGTTCGAGACGTGTGAGGCGTTGGCGAGCGACGCGCCGGGGTGATGCCGTCACGTCGGCGCGCGTAAAGGCGATCAGCAGGACGGGCTGCCGTTGGCCGTGCAGAACGCCGCGGGCGCACCCGCGATGAGCGGAAGCGGCGTGACGGGTCCTGGCGGTGGCGGCACAATCCTCACGGCGCCGCACCACGAGGTATGGCTGTGCCCCGCGCTGGGCACGCAGGGCGCAACGGCTGCGCGCAGCTCCTCGGCCGCTTCCTCGCTCAGTTCGTTGCGCTCGCGCGCTTCGAGCGCGGGCCGCAGCTGGTCGCCCAGCCACGACGCGAACGCGACGACACAGCCCGCCGCGACAGCGAGCAGCATGACCCGCGCCTTGTGCTCGCGCAGTTTGATGAGCGGGCGCAGCGCCGCCGGCCGGCCAGCGATGGGCGCCTCGCGCCCGGCGGCGGCACGCACTGCCGCTCCTTCGATGATTCTCGTTGCCACTGTCTATTCGTTTTGCTCTTGTGATTGCGCCTCACGCCCGTATCGAGGCATACGGGTTAACGGCAGGTCGGCGCAATCCGAAAGGGGCGCAACGAAAATATTTGGAGGCCTCAGCGGCCCTCGCGCGAGCGCTCCGCAAACGCGAACACGGTTTCGCGGAACCGCTCCACCGCCGGATTGTGCACCGCGGGTTTCGTCACGAGATGCAGCGGCGCGCGAAACGCCTCGTCCCCGGCCACGCGGCAGTAGCGCACGCTCTCCTGCTGGTAGCGCCGCATGGAGGCCGGCACGAGCGTCACGCCGCCGCCCGCGGCCACGAGGTTGATCGCGGTGACCATGCGCGGCACCTCGTCGACCACGCGCAACTGCACGCCATGGGCTTCGCAGGCGCGCACGAAATCGGCGTACATGCCCGGCTATGCAGCGATCGGCATCGCCGCGCCGCTCATCGTGCTGCTCGCGCGCATCCTGCAAGGGCTGTCGGTGGGCGGCGAGTTCGCCACCGCCGCCTCGATGCTCACCGAGTACGCGCCGCCCGGCCGCAAGATGTTCTATGGCAGCTTCACTCGGGCGGCGCCCAGGTCGCGCATCGCTATGCCATCCTGAGCACCGCGCCCGAGCAATGCGCCCAACGCGGCGTGCCGCTGCGCTTCGTGATCGCGAATCCCTCTTCCTGGGTGTATTTCGATTCGTTGCGACCGCAACCTGATGGAAGCTTCGCCCCTGCGGATCGCACCGCATGCCCCGACGTCGACGACTGGAAGTACGGCATGTGCAAGCTCCCGCGCTATGCGGCGGCCATGCACGATGCCGCCACGCTCGAGCGCCGCTACATCGGGCGGGAAGTGGTGTATCTGGCAGGCGAGCGCGATTGCGACCCCGCGCACGCGGCGCTCGACCGCTCGTGCGCGGCCAGCGCGCAGGGGCCTCACCGGCTCGCGCGAGCCCTAACCTGTTACGCCTACCTGCGCGCGCGGCACCCGCAGTTGCGCCATACGTGGTTCGAGGTGCGGGGTGCGGGCCACAACGCAGAGGCCATGTTCCTCTCCGGGCCCGGCATACGCGCTTTGTTCGGCGCACGTGCCACGATCGACACGGCACGCGCGGCGAGCCGGGCACAGAGCGCAGGCGGCGCGGACGATTGAAGCGGGCGGCCGTCGTATCATAGCGGCTCGATTCCCGCCGGCTGCGCGCACTCGCCCGGCCGCCCAACGACCGCCATGAGACGCCTTCCCCCGCTCAACGCCCTGCAGATTTTCGAAACGGTCGCCCGCTACGGCAGCTTTACGCGCGCGGCCGAGCACCTTTGCCTCACACAGGGCGCAGTCAGCCGGCAGATCCTCGCGCTCGAGCAGTACTACGGCCTGCCGCTCTTTCGCCGCTCGTCCAAAGGTCTCACGCTCACCGCCGAAGGCGAGCAACTGCTGCCGGCCGTGCGCGACGGCTTCGGGCGTATCGAAGAAGCCTCGCAGCGCCTCACGCGCCAGCGCACCGAGCTTGCGCTCAAGGTCCCGACCTGCGTGATGCGCTGGATGCTGCCGCGCATCATGCGCTTCCAGAACGAGCACCCCGACCTGCAGATCCAGATCACGACCACCTGGGGGCACGAAGTCGACTTCCAGGCCGAGCCGTTCGACGCGGCGATCATCTACGGTTCGTCGCCCGGCGCCGACGTGCATGCGGTGCCGCTCTTCGACGAATACCTCACGCCCGTCTGCACGCCCGAGGTGCTCTCGCGCCGCCCGCTCGTCAAGCCCGACGACCTCGCGCACCAGACCCTGCTGCACCCCACGCGCGACCACGCTGACTGGCGCCTGTGGCTCGCGCGCGCGGGCGCGAAGAAAGTCGATGCCGATCTCGGCCCCACGTTCGAATCGCTCGATCTCGCGGCCACTGCCGCCATGCAGGGGTTCGGCGTCGCCATCACCGATCGCACGCTCGTCCGCGAGGATGTCGAGATACGCCGCCTCGTCATGCCCTTCGACCTCGCCGTACCCACGGGCTCGCGCTACTATTTCGTGTACCCCGAATGTGTGGCCCAGCAGAACAAGGTGCAGCTGTTCAGCGACTGGATGGGCCGGGACCGCTCGACGCCGTAGCGCGCCATGAGGGCGGCGCATGGCGGCCATGAGAATTAATCGATTGCATGCGGGCTGCTCTTTCGGCGTAATGAAGCGCTCCGCGCAAGGCCCGATCTTCCGGCAACCTCGCATTTGACACACCATGCGGCCGCGCGCCGCCCGAAGGGAGACCGACCATGCAGAGCGCCGCGCAGGCCCGCTCGAAGCTGCCCGATGTAGGCACGACGATTTTCACGGTAATTGGCCAGCTTGCCGCCGAGCATCAGGCGCTGAACCTCTCGCAAGGCGCACCGAATTTCGACCCGAGCGCGAAACTCGTGGATGACGTGGCCGCCGCCATGCGCGCGGGCCACAACCAGTACGCGCCGATGGCGGGCCTGGCCGACTTGCGCGAAGCGCTCGCCGCGAAGTTCGAGACGCTCCATGGCGCGCACTACGACCCGTCGAGCGAGGTGACCGTGCTCGCGAGCGCGAGCGAAGGCCTCTACTCGACGATCAGTGCGCTCGTGCATCCCGGCGACGAAGTCATCTACTTCGAGCCCGCGTTCGACAGCTATGCGCCCATCGTGCGCCTGCAGGGCGCGCTGCCCGTGGCGATCAAGCTCGCGCAGCCGCATTTCCGCGTGGACTGGGACGCCGTGAGCGCGGCCATCACGCCGCGCACGCGCATGATCATCGTGAACACGCCGCACAATCCCACGGCCACGATCTTCGGCGAGGACGACATCGCGCGGCTCACGGCGCTCACTCGCAATACCGACATCGTGATTCTCTCCGACGAGGTGTACGAGCACGTGGTCTTCGACGGCGCGCCGCACCGGAGCATGGCTCGCTATCGCGAGCTGGCCGAGCGCAGCGTGATCGTATCGTCGTTCGGCAAGTCTTATCACGTCACGGGCTGGCGCGTGGGCTATTGCCTTGCCCCCGCAGAACTGATGGACGAGATCCGCAAGGTCCACCAGTTCATGGTCTTTTCCGCCGACACGCCCATGCAGTACGCGTTCGCGCAGGCGCTTGCCGAGCCGAAGACCTATCTGGGTCTGGCGGCCTTCTACCAGCACAAGCGCGACCTGCTCGCGCGCGCGCTGGCAGCCTCGCGCTTCGAACTGCTGCCGAGCGAAGGCAGCTTTTTCATGCTCGCGCGCTTCCGGTCTTTCTCCGACGAGCGCGACAGCGACTTCGTGCTGCGACTCATCCGCGACGCCCGCGTGGCGACGATTCCGCTCTCGGCGTTCTACACCGACGGCACCGACGAAGGCATCATCCGCCTGAGCTTCGCCAAGGATGACGAAACATTGCTCGAAGGCGCCCGCCGCCTTTGCGCGATCTAGCGCACCCCATTCGAAACACAACGAACCTGATCGGCAAGGAGATCACCATGAAGCGACTCAACGCGCTCCTCGCGCTGGCATGCGTGTGCGGCGTACTCGGCCCCGCATCGGCATTCGCCGATACGAACCTGTTGCGCTTCGGCGTCGAGGCGCAGTATCCGCCGTTCGAAACCAAAGCCGCGGACGGCACGCTGCAAGGCTTTGACATCGACATCGGCAATGCCGTGTGCGCCAAGGCGGGCATGACCTGCAAATGGGTCGAAACCTCGTTCGACGGCCTGATTCCCGCGCTTCAGGGCCGCAAGTTCGACGCCATCAACTCGGCGATGAACGCCACCGAAAAGCGCCGCGAGGCCATCGACTTCACCACGGTGATCTATCGCGTGCCGAGCCGCCTGATTGCGCGCAGTGACAGCGGGCTTGTCGCGACTGCCGCGTCGCTCAAGGGCAAACGCGTCGGCGTGCTGCAATCGTCGATTCAGGAAACCTATGCCAAGGTGCACTGGGAGCCGGCCGGCGTGAGCGTCGTGCCCTATCAGGACCAGAACCAGATTTACGCGGATCTCGGCGCGGGGCGTCTCGATGCAACGCTCGTGCTCGCGCCAGCGGGCCAGAAGGGCTTTCTTTCGCAACCCGAAGGAAAGGGTTTCGCGTTCGTGGGCGAAGCCGTACGCGACGACAAGATTCTCGGCAGCGGCGTGGCGTTCGGCATCCGCAAGGGCGATACAGCCTTGCGCGAGCGCCTGAACGCGGCCATTGCAAAGCTCGAGTCCGACGGCACGGTCACATCGCTCGCGCACAAATACTTCGGCGACATCGACGTTTCGCCGAAGTAAAACGCAGCACTCAGGGGCGGCCGTATGGCATGAACGAAGTCAGCGCCGCCCCTCGCGCGAATTGCGGTTCACGGGCTCGTCGTTCTGCGTGCGCTCCTGGTACGCATCGCCGCCCCGGCGGTCCGTGTCCTCCTGGCCGCTCTCCACGTCGCTATGCCCCTGGCGGCCCACCGAGCGCGGCTCGTGCGGATGACGCCGCGCGAGCGGCTCGCTGCCTTCGTGCTGCGGGCTCTTGACGTTCGTACCGTCGTCGTCCGGCGTCTCGTGATGCTTCATGATTGCCTCCTTGTCAGCGCAACGCGCCTCCGCTCATTCGCGCAGCGGCTCGACGCTGCGGGTGGGGTCGAAGTCGGCCCAATGACCTTGCTGCCAACGTCCGTCGGCGCGCTCGATCTCCACGCCGCCCGCCGCGCTCAGTACCTGCGCCGCCGTGTGCTCGGTGCCGGAGCTCACATGCACGGCCACCAGCACGCCGGACTCGCGGGCCTTCGGCGTGCCATCGGGCTCGTGGCCGACGTCGGGCTGGCGCGCCTTGCCGCCACCCCTCGTCTGCCATAGCGCGCCCGCGAGCGTGCCCACATAGGCGCCGACGCCGGCGGCCACCGCCAGCACCACCAGCGAGTGGAATACGACGTACGAGATCAGCACGCCGAGCACGAGCCCGATCACCGCGCCTCCCGCAGCCCCCGTCGCCGCGCCCAGCGACGTGCCGCGCGCGCCCGGGTCGACGAACTCGTCGCCGCCCACCGGAAAGCGCGCGTGCTGGCCGCTCGGGTTCACGAAGAACGAGGCGACATCCTCGCCGACAAAGCCGTTCGAATGCAGCTTGTCGACGGCCACTTCCGCTTCGTGCAGGGTCGTGAAGCGGCTCGCAACGATCATAGACATGGCTCTCTCCTTGCAGGCTTCGATGAGTGGAAGTTCCTGACCGAGCGCGCACGCGTCGTGCCATTCGCCTGCGCTCGATCCGATTCGCGCCTTCGCCTGCCGCTTGCCGCGTAGCGCATCGGCCGTGCCCAGGCACGGCTGGAACGCCCGATGCGCGCTGTGAAGTCACGCGAAAGCGCACGCAAAAGCGCGCGCAAAAACGGCCATCGAGACGGGAGCCCCTATGAACACCTTCGATTTCGACCAGCGTCTGGAGGAGATCCAGATCGCTGTCGCAAGTATTTTCGAATCGCCCAAGCGGCCGGCGGTCAGCCTCATCGACGAGGGCGAGACGATGGTTATCCAGCTTTCGTGGGTCGTGGACTCGCACCGCGACACCACGCTCGACGCGCGCTGCGCCGCCACGCTGCGCTTCTCGCGCACGCAACTCGACCGCTACGCCGAGATGGACACGGCGCGCCGGCGCATGATCCAGCAGCGCATTCGCGAGCGCGTGCGCGAGCGCTTCGAAGCACGGCAGGTGCCGCCGGCCACCGAGGGCGCGTGCTCGATCGAAATCGACGTCGACGATTCCGAGTTCGAAACGCCCGAAGGCTTTCTTTGAGCCACGCGCACGCCTAACCTGCGGCTGCCGCCGGGCGCTCGACCCGCGAGCGCGACGAAGCGTGCAGCCCGAGGTTCGCCAGCAGCGCGACCAGCGCCGAGCCGATCACGTACCACGCTGGCGCGGCCGGCGACCCGCTCATGCGCACGAACGCCGCGCAGAGCAACGGCGCAAACCCGCTGAACACGACCACCGAAACGTTGTAGGCGAGTGCGATGCCGCTAAAGCGCACCTGCACCGGAAAGAGGTCGGCGAGAACCGCGGCCCACGTGCCGCTTGCGAGCGAGAACACCAGCGCGGCGAACACGAACAGGACGACCACGTTCACGCTGTGCGCCGCGAGCGCCGTATAGAACGGCCAGGCGAGCGCGGCGAGCAGCACGCAAGACACACGCAGCAAGTACCGGCGCGGCACGAAGTCGCCAGCCCAGGCCGCCGCGAGCAGCCCCACCGAACTCACGAGCAAGTACGCATTCTGGGCGAGCGCGGCCTCACGCGGCGCGTATTTCAACGTTTCGATCAGATACGCGGGCATGTGGCCGTAGAGCACGCCGTTGAAGCCCGCCATCACCGCAATCGAAAGCGCGCCGCCCACCACCGCGCCGCGATGGTGGCGCAGCGTTTCGCGAAACGGCTGCTTCACCACGGCGCCCTGCATTTGCCGGAATTCGGGCGACTCGTCGAGATTGCGTCGCAGCAGATACGAAACGATCCCGAACAGGCCGCCCACGAGGAACGCAATGCGCCAGCCGTAGCTCGCGGCGTCGGCGGGGGTGAGCGCGGACTGCACGACGAGATTGACGATCGTCGCGAGCATCACGCCCGTATTGATCGCGCAGACGATCACGCCGGCCGCGAGGCCCGCGCGGCGCGGCGCCGCTTCCACCGCGTAGGTGATCGCGCCGGGCATTTCGCCGCCCACGCAAAAGCCTTGCAGCACGCGCAGGCCGATCAGCGCAACGGGCGCGGCAACGCCCCAGTGCGCGTAATTGGGCAAGAGGCCGATGCAGATCGTCGCGAGCGTCACGACGACGATCGAGCCCACGAACACGGGCCGCCGCCCGATGCGGTCGCCCAGGCTGCTGAGCACGATGCCGCCGAGCGGCCGGATGATATAGCCGATCGCGAGCACCGAAAACGTGAGCAGCATGCTCACGAGCGGGTCGCTCGCCGGGAAGAATTGCGCGGCGATCGAATGCGCGAAAAAGCCGTAAATCACGAAATCATAGAACTCCAGCGAGCCGCCCAGACTCGCAATGAGGATCATCTTCCATTGGGCGCGGGTCAGGCCAGGCGGCGCGGCGTGCGACGCTGGCAGGGAGGGTGTCGTCTCCATATGCTCTCCTTGTTGATGGACCTGGCGGCGCTTGTGTTTCTGCTAGCGGATCTTCGTCCTGCGCCACTTCTTCAAAATCATCGGCCCGGGCAGCCGCGTTGCATTGCGGACTGCCCGGGCCTTGGGTCAAGCGGCCTCGCGTCGCTGCAGCGCGCACGCAACGCCTGCACGTGCGAGCAGCGCTTCCACGTCGCTCGCGTCGTGCGCGACGCCGCAGACGTAGCGGTCTGGCCGCAGCAGCACGGCGCGCGCGCCGGCGTCCGCAAGCCAGGCGCGCAGCGGCTCCCGCTTGGCCGGCACGATCGCCACGCGCTCACGTTGGGCTGCGTTCGTCAGCGCGTTCTGCGCGTGTTGCACAAGCGCTTCGTCGACGATCAGCGCGAAGCGATAACCGACGGCGTCGTCGAGGCGCGAGCCGTCTTCGAACACGGGTTGCGGCCCGATATCGCCGCCCGCCGCACCGGCGTGCCAGCCCGGACCCAGACGCGGCTGGGGCGTGCGAAATTCGCGAATCGCCGCCGTCACCTCGCGGTCGCGCGCGGCAACGGCGTCGCTGTCGGTGGCCTGGATCACGCCGCCTAGCTGCACCGCCGTTTCGATGAACGTGCGCGCGTGCGGCTCGCGCTCGCTCTCGTAGGTGTCGAGCAGCGCGTCGGGCAGCGCGCCGTCGATCACGTCGGCGAGCTTCCATGCGAGGTTCGAGGCGTCGCGTATGCCCGCGGCCATGCCCTGCCCCATGAACGGCGGCGTCTGATGCGCGGCGTCGCCCGCGATCAGCAGCCTGCCGCGCCGCCAGCCCTGCGCGATCACCGAATGGAACGTGTAGATCGCCGAGCGTTCGAGTTGCGCGTGCGCCGGCGTGATCCAACGCGCGAGCCGCTCCCAGATCCATTCCGGCGTGCCGATGCGGCGCTCGTCGTCGCCCGGCATCACCATGATTTCCCAGCGGCGGCGGTTGTGCGGCCCACGCGTGTATGTGGTCGGCCGCGCGGGGTCGCAGTACTGGATCGAGTAGTCGCCGAGATCGGCGCGCTCGCCCTCCAGCAGCACGTCCACCACGACCCAGCGCTCATGTGATTTCAGGTCGGCCAGCTCGGTGCCGATGAAGCGGCGCACGGTCGAGCGCGCTCCGTCGCAACCGACCACGTAGCGCGCCGTGGCGTGCGCAAGGCGCCCTTGCGCCGTATCTTCGAAACGGATGCGCACGTGGTCGTCGCATTCGTCGAGCGCGAACACTTCGTGACGCAGGTGCACGTCGGCGCCGCCGCGCGCGGATAGTTGCGCACGCAACGCCCGTTCGAGATCCGGCTGATGGAATTTGTAGCTTGCGCACCAGCCTTGCGGGCCGATGCCGCCCGGCCGTGTCCAGTCGATCATCAGCTCGCCGCGCGCATTCAGGAACTTCATGCCGGGGCCGACGAACAAATTGGGCAGCAGTGTCTGCGCGATTCCCGCCGTCTGAAACACGCGCATGCATTCGCCGTCGAAGTGCACGGCGCGCGGCAGCTGGAACACGTCCTTGTCGCGCTCGAACACCACGACTTTCAGGCCGCGCAGCGTGAGCAGATTGGCGAGCGTCGCGCCGGTCGGCCCGAAGCCGATAATCGCGACGTCATAGTCTGGCTCCGAATTTGATTTGCATACCGAATTGTCTACGACATCCTTCATCCCATTCACCTGATCCGTGGCTAACTGAGTGAAAACTACGTGGATGACTGCGCCGCCCGCATCGCGCGGGCGGCGTCCTGCTGCTTACGCTTCGTCCGCGACGGGGTTCCTGAGTGTGCCGATGCGATCCACCTCGACTTCCACCACGTCGCCATGCTTCATGAAAAGCGGCGGATTGCGCTTCGCGCCCACGCCGCCGGGCGTGCCGGTCACGATCACATCGCCGGGGAACAGCGGCGTGAAGGTGGAGAGATACGCGATCTGCTTCGCAATGCCGTGAATCAGCATCTGCGTGGTCGCGCGCTGCACTTCCTGGCCGTTCAGACGCGTGACGAGCGTCATCAGCGCGTTCGGCTCGATCTCGTCGCTCGTGACCATCCACGGGCCGAACGCACCCGTGCGGTAGAAGTTCTTGCCCGGTCCCCACTGGCCCGTGTGGCGTTGCCAGTCGCGCACCGAGCCGTCGTTGTAGCAGCTGTAGCCCGCGATATGACGCCATGCGTCGGCCTCGGCGATGCGCCGCCCGCCCTCGCCGATGATCACGGCGATTTCGCCTTCATAGTCGAACTGCGTGGACTCGCGCGGACGCAGCATGGGCTCGCCGGCGCCCACCTGCGAAGCCGGCAGCCGCATGAAGATCACGGGCTGCTCGGTGGTCTCGCGGTTGGTCTCCTTCACGTGCTCCGCGTAGTTCAGGCCCACACAGAAGATCTGCTGCGGATTCGCAATGACGGGCTCGAGCGTGACTTCGGCGAGCGGATAGTCGCCCTGGCCTTCGTTCGCGGCCCGTTCCGCTTCGGCGAATGCACCGGCGGCGATCAACGACTTGAGGTCGGCATAGCGGCCGCCCAGGCGCTTCTTGAGGTCGTACACCGCGCCGTCGCGCACGACGCCGAACGACGAACCTTCATGGGTGGAAAAGCTGGCGAGTTTCATGATGCTCCAATGAGAAAGAGGGTATTCGGTGAAAAATGGGGGCGCGTATTTCTTGTGCTTTTATCGTATTTTGAGAATACACTACGTAAAACGCACAGTACAACGTGATTTGTATCAGGGTTTATCACTATCACTGGAGACAGCATGACTCTGCCGAACACCGAACCAACCACCAGACGAACCGGCCTCACGCTCAGCCACATGGGTTTTTACGTGAGCGACATGGCGAAGGTCGAAGACTTCTATACGCGGGTGCTCGAATTCACGGTCACGGACCGCGGCACGCTGCCCTCGCCGCGCGGCACGGTCAGCCTCGTCTTTCTCAGCCGCGATCCCCGTGTGCATCACCAGATCGTGCTGGCGAGCGGCAGGCCCGAGCGGTTGGCGTTCAATCCGATCAACCAGATTTCACTGGAGGCGGACAGCCTCGCCACGCTCAAGCACTTTCACCGGCGCTTCGTGGAGGAAGGGATGGAGGAGATCGTTCCGGTCACGCACGGCAATGCGATCTCGTTCTACGCGCGCGACCCGGAGGGCAACCGGCTGGAGATCTTCATCGACACGCCGTGGTACGTGGATCAGCCCATGCGTGTCGCCGTGGACTTTACGCTGCCCGACGACGCGTTGCTCGCCGAGGTCGAGCGCCATGCGAGCACGTTGCCGGGCTTCCGGCCGCGCGCGGTGTGGGAGCGGGAGATGGCGGCGCGTATGGGCGTAGCGTGACGCCGCGCCGTCTTATGCCTCGATCAATGCACGCACGCGCGTGGAAATGCGTGCGGCGGCTTCCTTCACGGCCTCGACCACGCGCTCGAGGTTGAAGAACGCGAGGCGCTGCTCGGGCACGACGAGCGCGAGCGCGGCCACGGCTTCGCCCGATGCGTCGGTGAACAGCGGCGAAGCGACGGCGGACATGCCCGCTTCGAGTTCGCCCTTCGAGAGATAGAAGCCCGCGCGGCGGATCTTGAGCAGGCTCGCGCGGAATTCTTCGAGCGAGCCGCCGAGTCCGCTGGCCGCGATGTCTTCGGGGTACTGCTCGAACAACGCGGCGAGTTTCGCCTTGGGAAAGGTCGAAAGGATCGCCTTGGGCGCGGCGCCAAGAAAGAGCGGACGCGGACGGCCACGTCCATAGCGCAGGTCGAATGCGGCGTCGTGCGATTCGCGGTGCGTATCGACGAGCTCGTTGCCGTACCAGCGCGACATGACGGCGTCGAAGCCCGATTGCTCCGCCAGCTCGCGCATGACCGGCTGCCCCGCTTTCAACAGCGGATCGGAAATGCGCAAATGGTAGTCGAGCGTGATGATGCGCGGGCCGAGGCCGTATTCGCCGCCCACGAAGCGCAGCAGCATGCCCGTATCGACGAGTTCGCGCAGATAGCGGTAAGCGGTCGGCACCGAGCATTGCAGTTCGGCCGCCACCTGTTCGGCGGAAAGAAAAGGCCGCGCCTCGGAAAAGAGTTCGAGGATGGACAGCAGTTTCGCAATGCTCGACAAAGGCCGGTCTCCGGTCACGCGTGGGGTGGCCAATTATAGCGGCACGCTTTACTGCGTTCGTGCCCCGCAAACCCGGCGGCACCATGCAAAACCGCCGCATTGCAGGGCACGCTTTACACGTGCCTTGCAATGCGGCGGTCGGTATGGATTACCGCTGCCGCATGCATCGCGCATCGCCCAGGCGAAAGTCGCCTGACATCATTCATGCGAGATACATGTTTAGCATAGCTTTATTGCATATGCTGTCCGCCGTTGATAGGAATATTTGCGCCCGTCACGAAGCCCGCTTCGTCCGAACACAGGAACAGCACGAGCGCCGCGACTTCACCCGGGTTGCCGAGGCGGCCCATCGGGATCTGCGGCAGAATCTTCGAGTCGAGAATGTCCTGAGGAATGGCGGTCACCATCTTCGTGGCGAGGTAGCCCGGCGAAATGGTGTTCACGGTCACGCCCTTGCGGGCCACTTCCAGCGCGAGCGACTTCGTGAAGCCGTGCATGCCGGCCTTCGCCGCGGCGTAGTTGGTCTGGCCGACCGAACCCTTCGAACCGTTCACCGACGAAATGTTGATGATGCGGCCCCAGGCGCGCTCGACCATGCTGTCGCACAGCGGCTTCGAAATATTGAAGATCGAGTCGAGATTCGTGCGCAGCACGGCGTCCCAATTGACCTTGTCGAGCTTGCGGAAGGTCATGTCGCGCGTGATGCCCGCGTTGTTCACGAGAATATCGACAGGGCCGATCTCGCTCTGGATCTTCTTCGCGCCGCGCTGGCACGAATCATAGTCCGCGACGTCCATGCCGTAGGCGTGAAATTCGCGGTCGGTCTCCTTCATGCGCGCCAGCCAGTCCTTCGCGCCTGCGTTATCGGGCGAGTGCGTCACCACGACGCGATAACCCGCGTCGTGCAGTTTCACGCTGATGGCCTCGCCAAGGCCGCCCATGCCACCTGTCACCAATGCAATACGATTAGTCATCCTATATATCCGCGAGAGTTGAGCGTCATTAAAACCGTGGCGTTACGCGCTACGCGTGCAGGCGCCACATACACCGTTGCCCGGCTTCATCCTTCCACCCAGGAAAAAGACAGGCGAATGCCGCGCGGCTTCTGATCAATTTCTAGTATTGCGCGTGGTTGCTGCTACTGGCGGCTCGCCGCTGCTTCTCGCGCGACGAGCCGCTTGCTGCCTGGTTGCTACCCGGCTTCCCGCCTTGAAAGCGGGATCAAGCTGGAATCAAGCGCGCTCGAGCGCGAGCGCCACGCCCATGCCGCCGCCGATGCACAGCGAGGCCAGGCCGCGCTTCGCGTCGCGGCGCTGCATTTCATGCAGCAGCGTCACGAGAATCCGGCAGCCCGACGCGCCGATCGGGTGACCGATTGCAATCGCCCCGCCGTTCACGTTGATCTTCGACGTGTCCCAGCCCATCTGCTTGTTCACGGCCAGCGCCTGCGCCGCGAACGCCTCGTTGATCTCCATGAGATCGAGGTCGTTCACCGACCAGCCCGCGCGCTCCAGCGCCCGCTTCGACGCCGGCACCGGGCCCATGCCCATCACCTTCGGATCGACGCCGCCGCTGGCGTACGCCTTGATGCGCGCGAGCGGCGTGAGGCCCAGCGCCTCGGCCTTCTTCGCCGACATCACCACGACCGCGGCTGCGCCGTCGTTGATGCCCGACGCGTTCGCCGCCGTCACCGTGCCTTCCTTGTTGAACGCCGGCTTCAGGCCCGCGAGCGATTCGGCCGTCACGCCGTGGCGCACGAATTCGTCGGTCCTGAACTGCAGCGGCTCACCCTTGCGCTGCGGAATTTCCACCGAGACGATCTCTTCGTCGAAACGGCCCGCCTTCTGCGCGGCTTCCGCCTTGTTCTGCGAGAGCGCCGCAAACGCGTCCTGTTCTTCGCGCGTGATGCCGTATTCCTTCGCGACGTTTTCCGCCGTCACGCCCATGTGGTACTGGTTGTACACGTCCCACAGGCCGTCGACGATCATGCTGTCGATGAGCTTCGCGTCGCCCATGCGGAAGCCGTCGCGCGAGCCCGGCAGCACGTGCGGCGCGGCGCTCATGTTCTCCTGGCCGCCGGCCACGACGATGTCCGAATCGCCCGCGATGATCGCGTTGGCCGCGAGCATCACCGCCTTCAGGCCCGAGCCGCACACCTTGTTGATCGTCATGGCGGGAACGGCCGCGGGCAGGCCCGCCTTGATCGATGCCTGGCGCGCCACGTTCTGGCCCGAACCGGCCGTCAGCACCTGACCCATGATCACGTCGCTCACCTGCTCGGGCTTCACACCCGCGCGCTCGAGCGCGGCCTTGATGACGATCGCGCCCAGGTCGGGCGCCGCCACCTTCGCGAGCGAACCGCCGAATTTGCCTACTGCCGTACGTGCGGCCGAAACGATCACAATGTCAGTCATGTTGAGCTCCTGCTCTGCAAATGCGCTGAAAAATCGATGTCTGGAAAGCTGAGCCGGCAAACGCCGCGCCTTCGTCGTTCATTCACGACGAAGACGCGTGTTCGACGCGCAGTGGCGTATTGCCGGCGGGCAGGAACGCGAATCAGGCCTTGGCCGGGCTGGCCTTGGCGGCAACCGGCTGGACCGCGACCGGCGCGACTTCCTGGGCGGAAGCCACGACGTTCTGGAAACCGCTCTGGGCCGTTTCGATGGCCTGGCGGGTCACGCCGCGCAGCGTTTCGGCGGCGTTGTTGACGGCGGCGAAGGTCGAGTTCATGGCCGCGACGAACGGCTCCACGCCCACGGGCGCGTTTTGCGTCAGGCCTTCGGAGAAGTCCTTGAAACGCTGCTCGTTTTCGCCCGATTGCGCCTGGGCGGCTTGAATCAACTCGTTTTGGGTCGTCGTCGCGATGTCGACGAGATGGCGGCCGTACGACAGGGCCTTGGCGGCGGCTTGCTGCGACGCACCAATTTGCTGCGTCAGGAACTCGGCGGGATTGCCGCTTTCGAGGGCGCCCTTGAGCGTCGCTTCGCTTTCTGCGATGGCAGCCTTGCTGGCCTGGACGTTGAGGTCGATCACGGCCTGCACGCCCTCGACAACGGGCTTCGTGAGCGCAAAGAACGCTGCGACGCCAGCCTGGTAGTTCGCGCGGAATTGTTCGGGTGCGGAAACGGACATCAGCTCATACTCCTTGGTTAGTCTTACTAATTAAAGCGCCAACCCCCGATGGCCTGACTTGCGGCTGTATTCCTATGGTTTGAAAACTAATGTTGCATCGCCGCAGTCGATCTCGAGTGTCCATTCTAAGACAGAAATTTAACAATTTTGTGGCGATTCATATTAGGTAGAAACCCTTAATGTAAGTCTTTCGGGTTCGGAAATTGCAGTTGTCAAGCAACCCCTCTCGAGACCGGTAAATTCGCCGCTGAGCGCGGAAATTGCATGGTGAATAAATGGTCCGCGACGGATTTTCCCCGCGGCGCCGTTTAAGTCCTTATAGGGGCTGTTGGCCCCTCTGCATCAAGGGAGAGAAATCATGACCCGCAAACCACTGCGTTCGTCACTTGCCGCCGCTCTGCTCGCCTCCACCGCAACGGCCGCGCTCGCACAGCCCGTGGTCGTCGAGCCGAATGAGGCGCCACGGCAGCCCATGGTCGTCGAGCCCAATGAGCCGCCGCAGCAGCCCGTGATGGTCGCGCCGACGTCGCCGCCGCCTCCGCCGCGGGAAGAAGCGGCTCTCCCGGCGCGCCAGGGTTACGTGTGGCAGTCCGGCCACTGGCGCTGGGACCGGGGCGTGTACGTCTGGGAACCGGGCCACTGGGAAGAAGCCCGCTCGGGGTACAACTGGGTGCCGGGGCACTGGGTCGAGGACGGCCCGAACTGGCGATGGATTCCGGGCCACTGGGCATAGTGCCGCTCGAGCGGCATCAGGCCTGAGTGCCCGACTTCAAACTGGGAAACGACTATGACGGCGCGGCAGCGGGTTCGCCTGCGGTTCCATCGTTGCAGACCGACAAGGCCGGGAAGGCCTTGAACGAACGCGATCCGGACGCGGAACTCGTCGCGCGTGTCGGCGCGCGTGATCCGCTTGCCGTGCGCGCGCTCGTCGCGAGCAAGCTGCCGCGCCTCATCGCACTCGCCACACGCATGCTCGGCGACCACAGCGAAGCCGAAGACGTCGCTCAGGAAGCGTTCGTGCGGATCTGGAAGCAGGCGCCCACCTGGCGCACGGGCGAAGCGAAATTCGATACATGGCTGCATCGCGTGGCGCTCAACCTCTGCTACGACCGCTTGCGCGGACGGCGCGAAGAGACCGTAGAAGACGTGCACGCCGTGAGCGAGCCGGCACCCGATCCCGCGGGCTCGCCCGACCAGCAGATCGAAGCGCGCACGCGCGACGAGCGCGTGCGCACCGCACTCGCGGCGTTGCCCGTGCGCCAGCGCGAAGCGCTCGTACTCACTTACTATCAGGAGCTTTCGAACCTCGAAGCAGCCAGCCTGATGGAGATTTCGGTGGACGCGCTCGAAAGCCTGCTGGCGCGCGCCCGGCGCACCCTGCGCGCACAACTGGCCGGCGAAGCCGCCGGTAAGGACTCCGTATGACACCCGAACGATTCCACATGCTCGTCGCGGCTTATGGCGCCGACCCGCAACGCTGGCCGCAGCACGAGCGCGAAGACGCGCTCGAATGGGCCCGCGCGCATCGCACCGAAGCCAACGCGGCGCTCGACGAAGCCATGGCGCTCGACAGCTGGCTCTCCCGCGACATGGTGGCGCCGCCGGGGCGCGCGCTCTTCGAGCAGATCGTTGCGGGCGCACCGGTGAAGCCCGTTGCCGCCGCGAAGCGCCGCAGCTTCTGGTGGTCCGGCGCGGCGTTCGCGGGCGTGGGCCTCGCGGGCGCGCTTGCAGGCGCGCTGACGATATCGTTCGTCGTGCTCGGCGGCACGGCGCCCGCCGCCCCCCACGAGACGTATCTCAGCACGAGCTTCGGGGGGACCAGTTCGGACTGGAGCGAATCGAACCTCAACCCTGGCGCCGAAGGGAGTGACGAATGAACGGCTGCTCATGGAAAACGCTGCTCGTCGGCTCGGTCGTCCTGAACGTTTTTCTGCTCGGCGCAATTGCGGGCGGTGCGTGGCGCTGGTTCGCCGTACGCAGTGAGCCGCAGGCGCAGGCGACGCAGCGCGTGGCGTTGCGCTTCGCCGCCGAAGCGCTTTCGCCGGAACGCCAGCAGCAGTTCGCCCAGGCGCTCAAGTCCTCGCGCCGCGAAGGCAGCCAGTACGCGCGCGACGGACGCGACGGTCGGCGCGAGGTGCTCGACCTGCTCGCCGCGCCGCAACTCGACCGCAACGCCATCGACGCCGCGCTCACGCGCACGCGCACCGCCGACAGCGCGTTGCGCGCGCAAATCGAACGCGGCGTGGTCGATTTCGCGGCGACGCTCACGCCCGAAGAACGCGTGAAGTTCGTCGAAGGGCTCGAAAAGCGCGGCCAGTGGCGGCTACCGGCGCAGCAGCAAAAGCAGCCGCAGAAGGCGGTAAGCGAGGCGAGCGGCGCCCAGTAAAGTATTTGGCGGACCAGCGACGGATACCGCGTGCGATGAGCGTTTAACGGGAATACGCAACGCTCCATCGAGCACAAGGACCGCGCATGGAAAGCCTTTCGAATGCCCGCGCCGGCGCGATCGCCATGAACCGCTTCGGCCTCGGCGCGCGCGCCGACGAGACGCCGCCCGCCAACCCTCGAGGCTGGCTGCTCGGCCAGTTCCAGGCATACGAACCGCTGCCCGCGGCATGGCGCAACGAGCCCGGCGCGCTGGCGCTCGCTGCGCGCTTCGGGGAAGAACGCCAGCAAGGTATGGCGGGCAATGCGGCAGCAAGCGCGGCTTCGGAGACGAACGCACAAGGGAACGCGCAACAAGCCGCACGCCGCGCAGTCAATCAGGCGATCCGCCGCGAGAGCGTGGGCATCTACCGCAGCGCGGTCAACGCGCGCCTCACGAGCGCCTTGCAGAGCGACACGCCGTTCGTCGAACGGCTCGTGCACTTCTGGTCGAACCACTTCGCCGTATCGGTGGACAAGGCATTGATTGCAGGCATTGCGGGCGCATTCGAAATGGAAGCGATCCGGCCGCACGTGCTCGGTAATTTCGCGGACATGCTGGTCGCCGTCGAGCAGCACCCTGCCATGCAGCTCTTTCTCGATCAGACGCGCTCCGTTGGGCCCGACAGCCGCGCCGCGCTGCGCGCCGATCAACGCGACCCCGCGCACAAGCGCGGCCTCAACGAGAACCTCGCACGCGAGATCATGGAGCTGCACACGCTCGGCGTGCGCACCGGCTACACGCAGGACGACGTGACCGAATTCGCACGTGCGCTGACGGGCCGGAGCGTGGCGGGTTTACGCGGGCCGCAGCCCGGCAATGCCGCGCCCGGCAGCTTCGTGTTTCGCCCCGCGCTGCACGAGCCGGGCACGCGCACCGTGATGGGCAAGCGCTACGATCAACTGGGCGAGCAGCAGGCGCTTGCCATCCTCAACGACCTCGCGCACGCGAGCGCCACGAGCCGCCATATTGCGTTCCAGCTCGCCCGCCACTTCGTCGCCGACAATCCGCCGCCCGCACTTACCGAGCGTCTCGCACTCGCCTTCGAGCAAAGCGGCGGCGATCTGCCCACCGTGTATCGCGCGCTCGTTGAAGCGCCGCAGGCGTGGGCACCCGTCGACGCGAAGTTCAAGACACCGTGGGAGTGGACCGTTTCGTCGATGCGCGGTCTCGGCTGGCGCGAACCCGGCGACGCCGGCGAGATCAACGCCGCGCCGCTGCTCACGCAACTCGGCCAGCCGGTGTGGCGGCCAGGCTCGCCCGCCGGCTACGACGACATCGCGGCAAGCTGGGCCGCGCCCGATGCGCTCGTGCGCCGCGTGGAAGTCGCGCAGCGCTTCTCGGCGCGCGTGGGCGACCGGCTCGACCCGCGCACGCTCGGCAACACGCTCATGGGCGCCACGCTCAGCGCGCCCACCGCCACCGCGGTCGCGCATGCCGAAAGCGCGTCGACTGCGATCGCCTTGCTGCTCGTCTCGCCCGATTTCCTGAGGAGATAACCGCCATGGTTTCCCGCCGCCATTTCCTGCGCATCGCCGCCGCCGGCGCGGGCGCGATGCTCGTCGCGCCGCAGATCGTGTTCGCCAGCGTCGAGACCGAGCGCCGCTTCGTGTTCGTGATCCAGCGCGGCGCGGCCGATGGGCTGAACATCGTCGTGCCCTACGCGGAGCCGGCCTACGCCACGCTGCGCGGCCCGCTCGCCATCGACATCGACAAGGCCGCGAAACTCGACGGCACGTTCGCGCTGCATCCGTCGCTCGTGCAGATGGCGCAGATGTATGGCGAGAAGCAGGCGCTCTTCGTGCATGCGATCGCTTCGCCGTATCGCGACCGCTCCCACTTCGACGGACAGAACGTGCTGGAAACCGGCGGCCGCGCGCCCTACCAGGTCAAGGACGGCTGGCTCAACCGGCTCGCCGCCATGCTGCCTGCCTCGCGCGAAAATGCCATTGCGTTCGCGCCTACCGTGCCGCTCGCGCTGCGCGGCACGGTGCAGGTGAGTTCGTACGCGCCCTCGGCGCTGCCCAGCGCATCCGACGATCTGCTCACGCGCGTTTCCGCGCTTTACGACGGCGATCCGCAGTTGCGCGCGCTCTGGACTTCGGCGATGAACGCACGCGGACTCGCGGGCGACGTAAGCGCCCGCCAGGACCCCGCGAGCGTCGGCAAGCTTGCGGCGAGCTTCCTCGCGCGCCCCGATGGCCCGCGCATCGCCATGATCGAAACCGGCGGATGGGACACGCACAGCGCACAGAACGCGCGGCTCGCGAATCAGCTAAAAGCGCTCGACACGATGCTCGCCTCGCTGCGCGACGGACTCGGCCCCGCGTGGGACAAGACCACGGTGCTCGTCGCGACCGAGTTCGGCCGCACGGCCGCGGCGAACGGCACGGGCGGCACCGACCACGGTCAGGCTTCGGCGGCGATGCTGGTGGGCGGCGCCGTGGCGGGCGGACGCGTACAGGCCGACTGGCCGGGGCTGCGCAGCGCGGATCTCTACGAGGCGCGCGACCTCAAGCCCACCGCCTCACTCGATGCATTGATCGCGGGCGCGGCCGCGGAGAGCCTCGGGCTCGATCCACAGCGCACGGCGTCGACGTTATTCGGAGATTCGGGCACAAAAAATGCGACTACGGGTTTGATAAGGGCATGAACGGTTGGAACAGCGAAACACGACGGCGCACCGCTTTACGTGGACCCGGATGCCGCTACGCGGCGAGCCTGGCCAGCCGTTCGGATAACCAACCAATTTCAGTCAGTGGAGGACTCCCGCCATGAAGATAAGACTACTGCACCCCGTGACCCTGGTCGCCTGCGCCGCCCTGCTTTGCGCATGTATCGTGGAGCCGGCCCACCCACCGGAGCCGGTGCCGCGCGTCGAGACGCCGCCACCCGCACCCGCCGAGGGCTATGCCTGGTCCAAGGGACACTACCGCTGGGAAGGCAATCAGTGGGTGTGGATTCCGGGGCATTGGGTGCAGGGCTACTAACAAGGAGATTTAACAGGGACTACTGAGTATTCGTATTGCGGCGGTCAAATTGCATCCAACGGATAAATCGGCCGCCGCACCTCGTTGAATTCGAGCTTGCCGCAAACAGGATCTGTCAACGACGCGCCCGCATTCGATCACTTCGCGCGCGCTGATCGCAGCGGACGCCAGGGAGGAGGAAGCCATCAAGCAGATCAAGCAGGCGATCCTGCAACCCGACGCCGACTACTACATTTGCGGCCCCATTCCCTTCATGCGCATGCAGCACGATGCGCTCAAGAATCTCGGCGTTCACGAAGCCCGGATTCACTACGAAGATTCGCCGATGGAATGGCCAACGCTTCGCCATCCTTATCGTATAGAGCCCGCGCGCCCTCACCTGCGCAGCGCCTCGCCGGAACATTCGATCATCCCGCGAATCAAGCGGCTGCGTGCGGAAGCGCGCGACCACAGAATGCCGAAGCGTCGCGGCTCGGTTGCCTCGGCCAACGGCAGACGCGCGAGCCGCAAGCCCTTCGTAAGCGGCGTGCCGATATCGGGCACAAGCGAGACGCCAAGACCGCGATCCACCATCAGCGCTATCGCCATCAGCGAGTTCAGTTCGAACAGTTCACGCGGCGCGATCTTCGCACGGCGCAAATATTGGTCGGCCTGCTTGCCGCCGCCCAGCGCGCGATCGTAGCGAATGAACGGCTCGCGGCGCAGCAGGTCGTGCGGATCGGCGCGCGCGAACTTCGCCGGCGCGAGCACGACGATGGGCTCCTCGCGCAGCAGATGCCAGTCGTACGTCTTCGGCAGCGCGAAGGCGGGATGCAGGCAAATCGCCACGTCCACCTCGCCGCGCTGCAAGGCCTCGAAGAGTTCCATCGAGGTGCCCGCGCGTATCAGCAGCTTGACCTGCGGGAAAGCCGCGGCGAAGCGCGCCAGCACGTCGGGCAGCACGCTCAGCAGCGCCGACGTGATGGTCCCCACGCGCAGCTCGCCGCCCATTTCCTGCTCCTGCGCCAGCGCTTTCAACTCGTCGAAACCCCGCACGAGCGAGCGGGCGCGTTCCACCACGCGCTGGCCCGCCTCCGTGGGAATGACCGTGCGGCCCGCGCGCATGACGAGCGCCACGCCCAGTTCGCGCTCCAGCGCCTGGATTTGCTGCGCGATCGCGGCGGGCGTCACGCCCACGCGCCGCGCGGCCTCCGCCATCGACCCGCTCTCCACCACCAGCAGCAGGTTACTCAGGAAACCGGTGTCCATAAACGTAGCTTCTCTATGGTTTAAAGATAGATTCGCATAGTTTATCTAAATCGTTGCCGATCGTAGACTGCCCTTCAGTGGTGATCTATACGGAACGCATGGAGATGAGAAGCAAGTTGTTCGTGCCGGCATCGCGCCCGGAGCTGTTCGAAAAGGCGCTCGGCAGCGCCGCGGACGCGTTGTCGTTCGACCTGGAAGACTCGGTTGCCCCTGCGCGTAAACCCGAAGCGCGTGAGGCGCTGCGCACGCTACTCGTGTCGCCCGCCGTACGCGAGCGCGGCAAGGTGCTGATCGTGCGCGTGAACGCGCTCGACACGCCGTGGTTCGCCGACGATATCGTCGCCGTGGTTCAACCGGGCCTCGATTACGTGAATCTGCCGAAACCCGAATCCGCCGACGACGTGTGCGCCGCCGCTGCCGCGATCGAGCGCGCGGAGCGCGCCAATGGCGTGAGCCGCCCCGTGAAGCTGTTGCTCAACGTCGAATCGCCGCGCGCGCTGCGTGAAGCGGCGACGCTCGCCTCCGCGCATGCACGCGTGGCGGGCCTTCAACTGGGTCTTGGCGACCTGTTCGAGCCGCTCGGCATCGCGCGGCGCGACCCGGCGGCCATTCAGCAAGCCATGTTCAGTCTGCGGCTAGCCGCGGGCGAAGCAGGCGTATTCGCCTACGACTCGGCTTTCGCGAATATCAAGGATGCCGAAGGGTTTCGCGCCGAAGCCGAACTGGCCCGCTCGCTAGGCTTTCTCGGCAAGAGCTGCATCCACCCGAGCCAGATCGCGCTCGCCAACGACGTGTTCCGCCCTTCCGAAGAGGAAATCGCCCACGCGCTGCGCGTGGTGGAAGCGGCGCGCAACGCCGAACGCGACGGCGTGGGCGCTTATGTCGTGGACGGCAAGATGATCGACGCGCCTTTCGTCGAGCGCGCCCGTGCCCTCGTGCAGAGCGCCGAACGGCTTGGACTCATTGCATCCGCAACGTCGAGCGGGGTGCGCCAATGAGCCAGCCTGCCGCATCGAATGCAGCGCCGCGCGGCCCGCTCGCGGGCGTGCGCGTGCTCGACCTGAGCGCCTATATCGCGGGCCCGTATGGCTGCACCCTGCTCGCCGACCAGGGCGCGGACGTCATCAAGATCGAGCCGCCCACGGGCGACAATCTGCGCAAGTATCCGTCCACGCTCCAGGCCGAGAGCCGCGCCTTTCTCGGCGTCAATCGCGGCAAACGCGGGCTCGTGCTCGACCTGAAACAATCCCGCGCGCAGGAGGTGCTGTTACGCCTCGTCGAACAGGCCGACGTGCTCGTGCACAACTTTCGCCCCGGCGTGCCGGCACGGCTCGGCATTGCCTGGGAACAACTGCGCGAAGTGAACCCGCGGCTCATCTACTGCGCAGTCACCGGCTACGGCGACCAGGGCCCGAACAAGGACAAGGCCGGCTACGACCAGGTGCTGCAAACCATGACGGGCATGTGCGCGCTGCAGGGCAAGAGCGATGGCCCGCCCGAGATTCTTTACGGCTCGGTGGTCGACTACTACGCCGCCGCGCTCGTCGCAGCGGGCGTATCCTCCGCGCTGTTCGAGCGCGAGCGCAGCGGCGCGGGCCAGTACGTGGGCGTTTCGCTGCTGCGCAGCGCGCTCACCATGCAGTCCGCGCGCATGATCTGGGCCGACGACGAGCCGAAGGACGTTGGCCGCGACATGCGTTCGGGCGGCATCACCGGTATTCATCCCACGCGCGAAGGCTGGCTCTACATCTCCGCGAACACGCCGCATTTCTGGCAGGCGCTCTGCGAAAAAACCGGGCTCGCTGCACTCGCGCAGAACGAGCGTTACGATTCGGTGCGCAAACGTGCCGAGCATCGCGACGAGATCGTGCCGCAACTGCACGCCGCGTTGCAGGCGCGCAGCGCGCTCGAATGGGAAGCGCATTTTGGCGAGGCGGTGCCCTGCGCGGCGGCGCGCACCGTCGAAGACATGTTCGACGATCCCCAGGTGCTCGCAGAGGAGATGGTCACGCGCTACGACTATCCCGGCGTGGGCGCGTATCGCGGCTTTCGCGAGCCGATTCGCTTCGGCGCGACGCCTGCGCCGGACCCGATCGCCGCGCCCGCCTTCGGCGAGCACTCCGATGTGGTGCTGCGCGAGGCCGGCTGGAGCGATGCCGATATCGAACGATTGAGAAACGAGCACGCCGTGCTCTGAATACACAAAGCCGCATCCGCGCGCATCCATGCCTTTGGGTGCGCGCGGCAAACAAGGAGACAACGCGATGGAGCGTGAGCAGCATGTCCATACCATCGACGCCCCCAGGGCGCGCATAGCGGCGCCCGCCTTCGCGTGCGATTCGCACATCCACATCTACGATCGCCGCTTTGCGGCCTCGCCCGGCAACGGCGCGCATATCGTCGATCGCGCGACGGTCGAGGACTATCGACGCGTACAGGAACGCACCGGCACGCAACGTACCGTAATCGTCACGCCGCGGCCCTACGGCACCGATAACTGCGTGACGCTCGACGCGATCCGCCAGTTGGGCATCGACAATGCCCGCGGCGTAGCCGTCCTGCGCCCCGAAGTGAGCGACGCCGAACTCGACATGCTCGACCGCGGCGGCATACGCGGCATCCGCTTCACGTTGTACACGCCGCATCAGGCGGTCGTGACCTTCGACATGGTCGAGCCGCTTGCGCAGCGCATTGCCGAACTCGGCTGGCATGTGCAGTTGCACTGGACCGCCGACCAGATTGTCGAGCACGAAGCCTTGCTCACTCGCCTGCCCTGCAAGATGGTGTTCGACCACCTCGCGCGCCTGCCCCTGCCCGCGGGCACCGCGCACCGCGCGTATGGTGTGGTGCGCCGTCTGGCCGCTTCGGGGCGCGTATGGGTCAAGCTCTCGGGCGCCTACCTCGATTCGCAAGTGGGCCTCGCAGGCGGCTACGCCGACCTCGCCGACACAGCACGCGCATGGTCCGCGCTGCTGCCGGAGCGCACCGTGTGGGGCAGCGACTGGCCGCACGTGACGGAGGCGCACAAGCCCGACACCGCCGCGATCTTCGATCTGCTCGGCGCGTGGGTCGACGACGAAGCGGCGCGCAAGCGGATTCTCGTCGACAACCCCGCCGAACTCTACGGCTTCGCCCGATGAACTAGCGCCACTGCGCCCCCCGATACAAACAGCCGCGCGCCAGGTACGTGCGGCCACTTTCAGCACCAGGAGACGAAACGTGAAGTCCACCGCTACCGCCGCACCCGTACGCAAGACACGCTTTACCGACGCGACGATCAGCCTGTTCGAGCGCACCATTCCCGACCCGTTCGTGCTCGCGATTCTCATCACCGCGGTCGTGGCCGCGCTCTCGGCGATGTTCGCCCCGCATGCGACGCTCAACACGCTCGTGGTCGGGTGGTACAAGGGCTTCTTCAATATCCTCACGTTCGCCTTCCAGATCACGCTCGTCCTCGTCACCGGCCACGCCTTCGCTCACGCCGCGCCCGTGCAGCGCGTGTTCAAGGCGCTCGTGGGCATCGCCCGCACGCCGGTGCAGGCAGCGGCGCTCACCTTCCTGCTAGTAGCCGTGGCCTCGTTCTTCAACTGGGGCCTCGGTCTCGTGGTGAGCGCGCTGCTCGCGCGCGAAGTGGCCAAGCGTATGCACGTGGACTTCGCGTGGATCGTCGCCGCGGGCTTTTCGGGCTGGGTGGTGTGGGCGAGCGGCATTTCCAGCTCCATCGCACTCGCGCAGTCCACGCCGGGCAGCGCGATGAACGTCGTGCAAAAGCTCACGGGCGAAGTGCTGCCGTTCAACGACACCGTGTTCACGGCGTTCAACCTCGTACCCGTGGTCGTGATGCTGGTCGCCACGCCCATCGTGCTCGCACTGCTCAAGCCGCGCGATGAAGACGCCGTCGTGCTCGACATCGAGAAGAACCCCGACCCGGAACCGCGCAAGCGTCCCGAAGGCAAGCTGAGCTTCGCGAAGTGGCTCGAATACTCGTGGATCGGCAGCGCATTCATCGGCCTCGTGGGCGTGACGTTCCTCGTGCTCGCGCACATCGAGCACATCGAAGCGTTCTCCGGCGTGAACGCCGTGATCTTCGTGATGTTCATCGCGGGCGTGATCCTGCATGGCTATCCACTCGCTTACGCGGATGCGGTCAAGAACGCCGCCAAACAAACCGGCTCGATGATGCTGCAATACCCGCTCTACGGCGGCGTGATGGGCATGATGGACGCCACGGGCCTGCCCAACGTGATCTCGCACTTCTTCATCGCGATCTCGAACACGCACACGCTGCCGTTCTGGAGCTATGTGTGCTCGCTCATCGTCACGTTCTTCATTCCGAGCGGCGGCGGCCACTGGGCCGTGCAGGGCCCGTTCGTCGTGCCCGCGGCGATCGCGCTGCATGCTTCGATGCCCGCAACCACCATGGCCGTCGCCATGGGCGAGCAGGTCTCGAACATGATGCAGCCCTTCTGGGCCGCGCCCGTGGTCGCGATGGCGGGCATCGGCGTGCAGCGCGTGCTGGGCTTCACGGTCATGACGTTCCTGCTCGGCACCGTGGTGTTCGGCGCGGCGCTGCTGCTGCTCGTTTGATGCGCATTCTTCCCTGAAACGAACAAAGAACAAGGAGACACCGCATGCAACGGCGTGCATTCATGGCGTCGCTCACGGCGCTCGCCGCGGGCGCGGGCACATTCGGCGGCATCGGCGCGGCGCGCGCTCAGAAGGTCGCTTCCGCATCGGCTTCGGCCACGATCGCGCAGCGGCTTGCGGCTTACGCCGCCGCGCTTGACTACGACGATCTCGATGCCGGTACGATCGAGGCGGTCAAGACCCACTCCGCCGACGCGCTGGGCTGCGGCATCGCCGCGCTCGGCGAGAAACCCGTGGGCATCGCGCGCCAGGTTGCGCTCAACTACGCGAGCGGCGACGGCCGGGGCGCAACCGTGCTCGGCACGCAGCGGCGCACGTCGCCCGACCTCGCGACCTTCGCGAACGGTGCGGCCATCCGCTATTACGACCTCAACGACGTCTATGCGGGCAAGGAAATCGGCCACCCGAGCGACAACATCGCCGCATGTCTCGCCCAGGCCGAGGCCGAAGGTGCGAATGGCCGCGATCTGATCGTCGCCATCGCCCTCGCCTACGAGATCGATTGCCGCCTCATGGACGCCGCTTCGATCAGTTCGCGCGGCTGGGATCACCCCGTCTTCAGCCTGCCAGCGGCCGCGCTCGCGGCGGGCAAGCTCATGAAGCTCGACGAGCGGCAACTGGCCGAAGCGGTCAACCTCGCGCTCAACGGCCACCTCGCGCTGAACCAGACGCGTGTGCAGACCATGTCGAACTGGAAGGGTCTCGCCGATGCCGACGCCGCACGCAACGCGGTGTTCTCGGCCGCCCTCGCGCGCGACGGACTCACGGGCCCCGCGCCGATCTTCGAGGGAAACGCAGGGCTGTTCAAGCAGGTATCCGGCCCATTCAGCATCGACACGGCGAGCTTCGGCGGCAAAGGCCGGCCGTTTCGCATCAACGACTGTGCCGTGAAGTTCTACCCTGCGCAGGCGCTCACGCAAACGGCGATTGCTGCCGGCATCGACGTGGCGAAACAAGTGGGCGACCTCGATCGTATCGTCAGCATGGAGATTCGCACCTCGCACGAAGGCTACTTCTCGGCAGGCATGGACCCGCAGAAATGGGCCCCCGAAACGAGCGAGACTGCCGATCACAGCCTGCCCTACGTGACCGCGCGCGCCATGTTCGACGGCGATATCAGCCTGGCGAGCTATCGCACCGAAGCGCTCCATGACCCGAAGATCCGCGCGTTCATGCAAAGGATCAAGGTTGTAGAGGATCCCGAACTGACCCGGCTCTATCCGAAATATTACGCGACCATCGTAAGCGCCACGCTCACGGACGGACAAACCGTGTCGAAGCGCGCGGACGACATTCCGGGCTTCGCCACGCGGCCGATGCAGCGCGGCGACTTCGAGGCGAAGTTCCGCAAGAACGCGGTGCCAGTGATCGGCAAGGCGCGCGCCGACGATGCGCTAGGTTTTCTCTGGAGTCTCGACCAGCAGCGCGACCTCTCGCACCTGTTTGCGCCACTCGTCGTGCACGCCTGAAGAACGCGAGGGGAAGCATCACCCCCTCCCGTGACGCGCCGAAAGCTCCTCCAGATCGAGATCGCGTTCGAGCACGCGCAGTAGTTCGTCGTGGATCAGGCCGGCACGGTGCAGCTTCAACAGCTCCGCGCGTCCGGCCTCCACGGCGGCCAGCACGACATCGTAGTGCGAGGCACGCATCTCCTGCGGATAGCTCTCGGCGTTTGCAAAATTGCGCGTCAGGTTCGCACGATACGTGTACTGCTCCAGCAGCCGCGGGTGGATCACGCTGCCGTCCGGCCCATGGACGAGCGGCGTGATTGCCGCTAGCTGGGCGGCTTCGAGGCGCGCCCATGCCTGCGGCTCGTTGAGGTAGGGTTCCTCCCCTTCCGTATCGTTCGCAGGCCTGATCAGCTTGATGAGCGGCCCGATGGTCGTGCCTTGCAGCAGCACCGTGAACAGAATGACGGCAAATGCGGCGAAGAGAATGAGATCGCGGCCCGGCATCGCTTCCGGCAGCGCAAGCGCAATGGCCAGCGTGACCACACCGCGCATACCGGCCCAGCTCACCACCGTTGCGCCTCGAAAGTCCGCCGCTTTTACGCGGGTCGGTAACATCCGGTGCAGCGCGGTCCTGACGATCTCGATGCCATACGTCCACACGCAGCGCGAGACGACAACGGCGATCACAACGGCCATTGCAGCGGGACCGAGCAGCGCGACAGCATTGCCCGTCCCGCCGAGGCGCAGCATGACCCCACGCAGCGAGAGGCCGATCAGCACGAAAACCAGCGCCTCGAGCACGAAGACCATGACCTGCCAGAACGCCGTGCCGCGGCTGCGCACCGTGGCCGAAAAGATTTCGTGCTGATGCCAGCCTAGCTGCATGCCGCACGTGACCGTGGCGATCACACTCGAAACGCCCAGCATGTCCCCCGCGATATAGGCGATCCAGCCTGCCAGCACGGAGGCGGTGATGATCAGATACTCGTCCTGGAGCTGACGCAGCAGGCACACGACGACATAGCCCACGACAGCGCCGACCACAATGCCGCCCAGCGCGAGCCCGACGAAACTGAGCGCCGCATTCGGCTCGCTGAATACGCCCGTCAATGCCGCCGCGACGGCGAAGCGAAACAGCACGAGACCGGCGGCGTCGTTGAGCAGGCTCTCGCCTTCGAGCAGCACCATCAGCCGGCGCGGCAGCGCGAGCCGCTCGAGCACGGCTTTCGCGGCGACCGCATCGGGCGGCGAGACCACCGCGCCCAGTGCGAAACATGCGGCCCAAGGCAGTGACGGAACGGCCCAATGCGCGACCACGCCAACGGCCCACGTCGTGAATGCCACCGCGCCGATGGCGAAGAGCAGGATGGGCGCGAGGTGACGCTTGAAGTCGGACCAGACGAAGAAGTAGGCGCCGTCCATGAGCAAGGGCGGCAGAAACACGATGAGGACGAGGTCCGGGTCTATCACGACCGGCGGCAGGCCGGGCGCGAAGGCCATGGCGGCGCCGCCGACCAGCAGCGCGGCAGCGGGCGGCAGGCGCAGGCGTTTGGCGAGCAACTCGAGCGCGATGATGGCGATGAGCGAAAGGAGCACGAGCTTGAACGCCGACACAGCCGACATGACGCTTCCTTGTTTTTACCCAGGTACGGTGAGTGGAGGAGCGCGGCCGCCCCCTTCAATTCCCGCAAGCGTGAATCAAAAACTGCTGCATCGCTCGCGCCGGATCGCTGAGCACGGCACCAGGATGCCACAACATGCCCGCTTCCATCTGCGGAATGGCATCCTCGATGGCGCAAGCGTCGATGCGCTTGCCCTCCAGCGACCACGGCCTGAACACCATGTCCGAGAGTATCGTCACGCCGAAGCCATGCGCCACGAGCCCGCGCAGCGCCTCCATCGAACTCGTGCGAAACGCGATATTCGGCGCAACGCGGCGCTTTTTCCAGTAGCGCAGCGTCGAGGCCTCGCCCTCGTCCACCGTGAGCTGGATATAGGGGTAACGCGCGATGTCGCGCAGCGTGACGGTGCCCATCTGCGCGAGCGGATGCGTCGGCGCGGCCCACAACTGGCGGCGCGAACGCATCAGCAAGTGGTGACCGAAGCGCGCGCGCCGCTCCACATTGGAAAGCAACGCCACGCCAAGGTCGACTTTGCCCGCGAGCACCGCCTCCTCGATGGCCGGCCGGTCCAGATCGTGCAGATCGATCTCGATCTCGGGATAGGTCGCCCGAAACCGCGCGAGCAGTTCTGGCAGGAAGTAGCCGAGCAGCGTATAGGAGGCGGCCATGCGCACCGTGCCGCGCAAGCTGTGCGCGCGAAACGGCGCCTTGTGCAGTGCGTCGCGCACCGACTCCAGCACGTGGCGCGCGTGATTGAGGAAGTCCTGCCCGTCTGGCGTCAGTTCCACGCCCTGGGGCAAGCGCACGAAGAGCCGCGTGCCGAGCGCCTCCTCGAGCGCGAGCACCGCATTGGTGATCGCCGACTGCGAGACATGCTCGGACGCCGCCGCCATCGAAAACTGCCCGTTCTGCGCCGCCGCCACGAAGTAGCGGAACTGCCGCAAGGTCACGTCCTTGGCCATGTGCTTTTCGAATATCGTGAGTCGATGGTTCCGATTCTACGATACGTGGTCTTAAACGTGCCCGCAGCGGCCGGCCCCACACAAAACGGGTATCAGCGCGGCGCCATCCGCAACGCGCCATCGAGCCGGATCACCTCGCCGTTCAGATAGCGGTTGCCGACGATATGCTCGACGAGCGCCGCGAACTCCGCGGGCTGGCCAAGACGCTGCGGAAACGGCACGCCCGCGCCCAGCGCCTGCTGCACTTCGGCGGGCATGGCGAGCAGCATCGGCGTTTCGAAGATGCCGGGGGCGACGGTCACCACGCGAATACCGTTGCGCGCCAGTTCGCGCGCCGCCGGCAACGTAAGTGAAACGACACCACCCTTCGAAGCCGCATAGGCCGACTGCCCGATCTGGCCATCGTACGCGGCTACCGAAGCCGTATTGACGATCACGCCGCGCTCGCCGCCGGCATCCGGCGTATTGTTCGCCATCGCCACGGCGGCGAGGCGCATCACGTTGAAGGTGCCGATGAGGTTGACGCTCACGACCTTCGCGAACAGATCGAGCGAATGCGCGCCGTCTTTTCCGACGATGCGCTGCGCCGGCGCGATCCCCGCGCAGTTGACCACGCCATGCAGCGCACCGAAGCGCTGGATGGCAAGCGCGATCGCCGCCTCGACGCTTGCCGCCAGCGTCACATCCACCTCGACGGCCA
Organism: Paraburkholderia sp. BR14312; assembly: GCF_040948675.1. Lineage (NCBI taxonomy): Bacteria > Pseudomonadati > Pseudomonadota > Betaproteobacteria > Burkholderiales > Burkholderiaceae > Paraburkholderia > Paraburkholderia sp. BR14312. The sequence continues at coordinate 1,060,269 of NZ_JBFPKI010000001.1, read as the reverse complement.
GTGCATGCTCGCCGCCGAGCGCCGCCGCGTCACGCGCACGGGTTACGTCGATATCGCCGAACACAACATTCGCGCCGCGTTCGAGCAGGTGTCGGCCCACCGCCGCGCCGAGTCCAGAACCGCCGCCCGTGATGAAAAACGTCTTGTCCTGCACAACCATTTGAGTCTTCTCCGTTGGTTATCGATTCGTTATCCGATCTTTCAAACCGTCTCGCCAGCCAGTTCCGCGCGATACTTTTCGCGCACGCCGCGCGAACGCTCGTAATTGCGCTCCTTGACGATACCGAAGCCTCGCACCGCACCCGGCACGCCAAGCAGGCCGACGGCTGCCGCCAGCGTCTGCTGCGTCAGTTTGCCGAGCACGAGGCGCACGTCTTCCTCGAATTCGCCGATCATCGCGCGCTCGATCACGCGGTCGCGCTGCCGTGCAAACGGATCGAGCGCCGTGCCGCGCAGCGCCTTGCCGTGCTTGAGTACGCGCAGCAGCGGCTCGGCCCACACGCCGCGCAGCGCGATCTTGTTGCGGCGCCCGGTTTGCGCATCGCGGCGCGTGAGGAGCGGCGGCGCCATGTGGAACGTCTTCCTGGCCGCCGTGCCATCGAACAACGCGGACAGGTACGCGCCGAAGCCGCCATCGGTGTGCAGGCGCGCAACCTCGTACTCGTCCTTGTAGGCGAGCACCTTGAAGTATTGGCGTGCCGCCGCTTGCGCAAGCGCACCGCTCGCCCCTTCGATCGCGCGCTCTGCCTGCGCGACGGCATCGACCAGCGCGCGATAGCGCTTCGCATAGGCGCCGTTCTGGTACAGCGTGAGATCGTGCTCGCGCTCGGCCACGAAGCGAGCGAGATCGAACGGCGTGTCAGCGACCGCTATGTCCGCTCCCGTCACGCGTTCGAGCGCGCGAGCGTCCTGTGCGATCAAACGACCCCAAAGGAACGCGCGTTCATTCATCTTCACGGCCGCGCCATTGAGCCCGATTGCCTCCAGGATCGATGCTTCGCTCAGCGGCACGAGCCCCGACTGGTACGCGTAGCCCACCATCATCATGTTCGAAGCGATGGCGTCGCCGAAAATCGCTTCTGCCGCCGCCGTGCAGTCCCAGAACACCGTGCCGTCCGCGCCCATCGCGCTCTCGATCGCCGCCTGATGCACGGCTTTGCTCACGGGCAGATCGCCGTCGCGCACGAAGTCGGCGGTCGCGTTGATGCGCTCGTTCACGATCGCGCGCGCGCCGCTGCCCGGCAGGCGCGAGAGCGCGCCCGACGATGCCGCCACCACGGCGTCGCAGCCCAGCAGCACGTTGGCCGCATGCGCGCCGATACGCGAGGTGGTGATGAGCCCGCGGCTCTGCGCGATCTGCACGTGGCTCAACACCGCGCCGTTCTTTTGCGCGAGGCCCGTGAAGTCGAGCGTCGAGGCGCCGCGCCCTTCGAGGTGCGCGGCCATGGCGAGGATCGCACCGATCGTCACGACGCCCGTGCCGCCCACACCCGTCACAACCATGCGCAGGTGTTGCTCCAGCGCCTGCGGCACGTGCGCGGGCGGTGCGAGCGTGGCGCGCAGTTCCGCTTCGATGCGCTGAATGCGCGCGGCGTCCGGGCGCTTCGGCTCCATGCCCTCCACCGTCACGAAGCTCGGGCAAAAGCCCTTCACGCACGAGGTGTCCTTGTTGCAACTCGATTGATTGATGGCCCGCTTGCGGCCCAGCTCCGTTTCGAGCGGCTCGATCGCGATGCAGTTCGACTGCACGGAACAGTCGCCGCAGCCTTCGCAGACGGCCGGATTGATCACCACACGCGTGGGCGGATCGATCAGCTTGCCGCGCTTGCGGCGGCGGCGCTTTTCGGCGGCGCAGGTCTGGTCGTAGACGATCACCGAAACGCCCTTCTGCTCGCGCAGGCGGCGTTGCAGCGTATCGAGCGCGTCGCGGTGCAGGAGCGTCACGCCCGCAGGCAACGCCTGCGAGCCCGCGTACTGCTCGGGCCGGTCGGTCACCACGACGACTTCGTTCACGCCTTCGGCCCGGACCTGCGCCACCACGCGATGCACGGTGAGGCCGCCCTCGGCGGGCTGGCCGCCGGTCATCGCCACCGCATCGTTGAAGAGGATCTTGTAAGTGACGTTCGCGCGCGCCGCCACGGCCTGGCGGATCGCCAGGCTGCCCGAGTGCTGATAGGTGCCGTCGCCGAGATTCACGAACAGATGCGGCATGTCCGTGAAGGTCGACATCCCGACCCACTGCACGCCTTCGCCGCCCATCTGGCAAAACGTCGCCGTGTTGCCCGCCTCGCCGAGCGCCATGATGTGGCAGCCGATACCGGCCGCGGCATGCGAGCCGTCGGGCAGACGCGTCGACGTATTGTGCGGGCAGCCCGCGCAGAAGAACGGCTTGCGGGTGAGCGGTTCGCCTTGCGGCGCTTGCGCGAGCGCGATCACGCGCTGCGCACCCGAACGCGCATGGGTCGCGCCGGTAGCGACCAACGGCAGATCGATCTCGACGTGCCGGAAAAACCGCTGCAGTGCGTGCGCGAGCTGCTCGGGTGCGAACTCCATCGCGGCGGGCAGCAGCGGCTCGCGCTCGCCGAGCGTCTTGCCGTGCACGGACGGCCGCTCGTCGGCCCGCACGTTAAAGAGTGCTTCCTTGATCTGCCGCTCCACGAACGAGCGCTTTTCCTCTACGACGAAAAGCGCCTGCATGCCGCGCGCAAATGCCTTGAGCCCTTCCGTTTCGAGCGGCCAGATCATGCCGACCTTATAAAGCCCGATACCGAGTTGTTCGAGGCGCTCGGCCGTGAGCCCCAGCGCCTCGAACGCGGCCAGCACGTCCGCATGCGCCTTGCCCACCGTCACGATGCCCACGCGCGCCTGCGCGGGGCGCAGCAACGCGCGGTCGAGCGGATTCGCCCGCATGAAGGCGAGCGCGGCGGGCAGGCGCTCTTCGAGCACGCGGCGCTCCAGTTCGGCGCGCTCCGCGGGCCAGCGCAATTGCGGGTCGTAGTTGAAGCCGCGCTGCGGCGGCACGGCGATGTCCGCGGGCAAGCGCAACGGCACGCCGCGGCCCACGCGCATCGAGCGGCCGCTTTCCACCGTCTCCGTAATCGCCTTGAAACCGACCCACAGTCCGCTGAAACGCGACAGCGCATAGCCGGTGAGCCCGTACTCGATGTATTCCTCTACCGACGCCGGAAAGAGAATCGGCATCATCGCGCCTTCGAAGACGTGGTCCGTCTGGTGCGGAAACATCGACGACTGCGCCGCGTGGTCGTCGCCGGCCACCGCCAGCACGCCGCCGTGCCGCGCGGTGCCGAGCATGTTGGCGTTGCGGAACACGTCGCCGGTGCGGTCCACGCCCGGCCCCTTGCCGTACCACATCGAGTACACGCCTTCCACGCGTTTGCCGGGAAACGCGTCGAGTTGCTGCGCGCCCCACAGCATGGTCGCGCCGAGGTCTTCGTTCAGGGCCGGCTCGAAGCGCACGTCGAAGTCCGCGAGCAGTGCCTTCTGGCGCCACAGTTCCTGATCGAATCCGCCGAGCGGCGAGCCGCGATAGCCGGAGACGAGACCCGCGGTTTTCAGCCCGGCAAGGCGGTCCGCGCGCGCCTGTTCGATCAGGATGCGCACGAGCGCCTGGGTGCCGGTGAGAAAGACCGCGCCGTCCTCGCGCAGGTAGCGGTCTTCGAGTCGATAGTCCGTATCGATCTGGCGATCGGTTTCGACGGCTCGCATGTTCATGGTGTCTCCGCTGTTCGACTTGTGGGTATTAGCGGATTCTAGGTAGCCAATAGCGGCGATTCGTGCCAAACTGAGCCACATTTTGTTCATCAATTAGCAACACTCGCCGCAAATTCAACTTTTTCAGGGAAAGCTGGCCAATGAAATTCGACCGCGTGGATGTGGCCATCCTGCACGCCCTGCAGCGCGACGCGCACGTGAAGTCCGCCGACCTCGCGGAATCGCTCGGGCTTTCGCTTTCACCGTTCTACCGGCGCATCCGTATGCTCGAAGAGCGCGGCGTCATCACGCAGTACGTCACGCTGCTCGATCAGGAGAAAGCGGGCTTTCCCGTCAACGCCTATGTGTCGGTGGCAATCGAGAAGAAGAACGAGACACGGCTAGCCGCGTTCGAGCGCGCGATCTCGAACTACGACGAGGTGATGGAGTGTTATTTGATGACGGGCGCGTTCGACTACATGCTGCGCGTGGTGGCGAGCGATATTGCGGGCATCGAGCGTTTCGTCATGACGCGCCTCACCAAGATCGAGGGCGTGCGTGACATTCACACTTCCGTGGCGCTGCGCCGCGTGGAGTACAAAACCGAGCTGCCGGTGCGCGTGCGCGACGAGTGACGCGCGGTGCAATGCTGCGGTTCAGGATGTCGAAGGAATCACTGCGTAGCGAGGGCGTTCACGCCTTTTGCCCCGTCTTGCGGCGCGCGCCTGCGCCGTGAGCAGCGCGGCGGTGCGCTGTTCGAGCGCCACGTTGCGGCGCTGCGTTTTCTCGTGCGCCTCGCGGGGCAGGCGCACCGGCCGGCACATTGCATGCCGGGCCGGTTTCTCGTCATGAACGTGGCGATATTTCGGGCGGCGAGCCCTCATGAAAGAGCTGGCTGAGTTGCGCGCGCAGTTCGGGCGAATCGGCGTGACGATGCACGCTCACCGCGTGTTGCACGGCAGCTTCCAGAAGCTCCGAATCCGAATCCGCCGAGATAGCAACCGTGCAGTTCATCTCACTGGGAAACTCCCTGCAGTCAATGTACTTTCGCGTCATGGTGGAACCTCTCGCTGGGCGGGTAAAAAACAGGCACGCATGCAGGCCGCGCGCGTGAAAATTATAGAATCCATGCATTGCGCTTGCTAAACTATTAAAGCGAATCCAGACGCGACAATAATCTGAATTAATTGCACGTTTTTTATCAAGCTGCATAATTTAGGTTATCTAATGAATCGACGAGGCTCGGTGGCTGCCTGGGTGCAATCCAGATTGTCACAAAGCGCTCGCCGCCCGGCCCCTCGCGGTCCGGCCAGAGGCGGCCCCCGCCGCCCTTTGCGAAAGCCCATCCTTCCCGCTTTCCCGACCGGACGCACGCCGCGTCACGCGCGTGCGTCAGCCGCATTGATTCGACAATTGAAGCGGTCGCCTGCAGTTCCGTTCAGTCCATGAAAACGCACGTCCGGCTATTGGCGCGCGTTTGTCCGATCCGTTGAATTGAGAGGTGTGCCATGTCGAGCCTGTCGAGCGAATCCATCGCCACATTGAAAAGCGCGCTGCGCGGCGAAGCCCTGCAACCCGGCGACGCGGCCTATGAAGAAGCCCGGCAAATCTGGAACGCGATGATCGAGCGCCGCCCCGCGCTCATCGTGCGCTGCCGGGGTTGCGCCGACGTGCGCCAGACCGTGGCGCTCGCGCGTGAAAGCGGCCTACCGCTCGCCGTGCGCGGCGGCGGCCACAATATCGCAGGCAGTGCGCTATGCGACGGCGGCATCGTGATCGATCTCTCGCTGATGAAGTCGGTCAGAGTCGAGCCCGCCACACGCCGCGCGTATGTGGAGCCCGGCGCCACGCTGCACGATTTCGACCACGAAGCGCAGGCATTCGGCCTCGCTACGCCGCTCGGCATCAATTCGACGACGGGCGTCGCGGGTCTCACGCTGGGCGGCGGCTTCGGCTGGCTAAGCCGGCGCTTCGGCATGTCGGTCGACAACCTCGTCGCCGCCGACGTCGTGACCGCCGACGGCAACCTGCTGCGCGCGAGCGCCGAAGATAACGCCGACCTCTTCTGGGCGCTGCGCGGCGGCGGCGGCAACTTCGGCGTGGTGACGATGTTCGAGTTCGCGCTACACCCCGTCGGTCCCGAGATCTACGGCGGACTGGTCGTGCTGCCGTTCGACGCCGCGAAAGAAGCGCTGACACACTACCGCGAAGCGGCCGAAGCGATGCCCGAAGACCTGACCGTGTGGAGCGTGTCGCGTCTCGCGCCGCCGCTGCCGTTCCTGCCGCCCGAGGTGCACGGCAAGCCCGTCATCGTGTTCGCGATCTGCTATTCGGGGCCGCCGGAAAACGGGCCGAACGCGGTGGAGGCCGTGCGGCGCTTCGGACCACCGTGTGGCGAACATCTCGGGCCGATGCCCTATGCCGCGTGGCAGCAGGCGTTCGATCCGCTGCTCACGCCGGGCGCCCGCAACTACTGGAAATCGCACAATCTCGACGCGCTGCCCGACGGCCTCATCGACACGCTGATCGACGCCATCGCCGCGCTGCCCTCGCCGGAGTGCGAAATATTCTTCGGGCAAATTGGCGGCGCGACCCTGCGCGTCGCGCCCGATGCGATGGCCTACCCGAATCGCGACGCGCTCTACGTCATGAACGTGCACGGCCGCTGGAGCGATCCCGCCGACGACGCCCGCTGCGTCGCCTGGGCGCGCGGCTTCTTCGAAGCTTCCGCGCCTTATGCGCTCGGCAGCGTCTACGTGAACTTCCTCACCGACGACGAACGCTCGCGCGTCGAGGCGGCCTATGGTCCGAACATGAGCCGTCTCGTCGCCGTCAAGACGAAATACGACCCGCACAATCTTTTCCGCCATAACCAGAACATCCGGCCCGAAGGGTCGGCCGAGGGAAGCCAGTAATCCGCGTTTCGATGTCATCGAAGGGGAATCGTCATGTCGACTTATGTGGTGCTTGCGCAGTTCACCGACCAGGGTATCCGCGCCGTCAAGAACAGCGCGCAACGGGCCGGTCAGGCAGCGGAACTCGCCAAAACTTTCGGCTGTGAAATGAAGCAGATCTACTGGACGCTCGGGAAGTACGACATCGTCACGGTCATCGAAGCGCCCGACGAGGAAAGCTTCATGGCGTTCGGCCTCGCACTCGGGTCGCTCGGCAATATCCGCACGCAAACGCTGCGCGCCTTGAGCAAGGATGAGTTCACGGCGGTTCTCGGCAAGCTCAATTAATGAGCGCCGGCGCGCGGCACCCGGGCCGGTGCCGCGCCGCCATTCATCATTCTTCATACCTATTCGCCGCACGCGCGGCGCATTCCTCCCGCCAGATGGGGAGGCAGTTCCCTGCCCGAACACACCATGGCGCGCGAGCAACCTTCCGGGAAGCCGCATTGCGCGAGCGAAGTCTTTCTTTTTGGCAAACGTTTGCCGCTCGGGTATCAAGTCCGCGCGCGCGAGGCCGACAACGCGTACATCGCCACGAATTTTTGGAGACCCGGACGTGACGCGCGTTTTGCTTTTACTTACCGTAATGGTTGTGACAGGCTGCGCGCAACTGCAGCCGCCCACTACGGCGCAAACCGGGAAACCCGCCGAGTCGAACGTCATCATGAAGTTCGACATTCCCGCCGATGCACTCGGCGCGCACGACCCGCAACTGAGCGCCGTGCTCGCCAAGGCCGGCGCGCTCGCCGCCGCGCAAAAGCAGCCCACCGTGATCCGCGTGACGGCGCTGGGCGAGGACTTCAAGTACATCAATCAGGCCATCTGGCGGGGCGTGCCCGCACGAGGGCCCAAACCCACGCTCGAAAACCTGACGGCTGGCGCGAACCAGACGTACAGCGTCTCGATCGAACCGATGCATGCTGGGAGCTGACACGATGCGTCCGATCGTTCTCGCCGCTGCACTCGGCCTTGGTAGCGCGGCCTGGGCGGGCCAACCCGCCGCCAGCGCGCCCGCCGCCACCGTCGTTGCCGCTGCCGCCATGCCTGCCGCCGACAAGGTCTATCCGCCGCTGCCCTCGCTCGCCATGCTGCCGCCCGCAACCGGCGACGACGACGAGGCTCCCGCGCCGCATTCGTCGTCGCACAACAAGAAGAAGACGCGTCAGCGCGATTGCCACTGCGCCATGCCCACGCCGCGTCTCGTTGTCTCCGACACCTCGCGCGCCTATCTCAAGGACATCGAGCAGAAACTCGATTCCGCTCTCGCGCAGTGACGTCGCGCATTGACGCCCAACCCGGAGCTTCGACCCATGCAGCAGAAGACCAACGCCCTGCGCCAGCTACGATCGCGAGTCATGCGCGCGTGGGTCGCGATCATGAGCCTCGCGGCGCTCGGCGCGACGCTCGCGCATGCCGCGCCGCCTGCCGACGAATGCTTCGAAAAGGCCGGCGCCTACCAGGGCGTGAATCCGCTCGTGCTGCGCGCCGTAGCGTGGCGTGAATCGAAAGGCGACGCGGCGGCCATCAATCACAATGCGAACGGCTCGATCGACGTCGGCCAAGCGCAGATCAACTCGATCCACTTTTCGGAGCTTTCGCGCGAGGGCATTCCGCACGGCGCCCTCACGGACCCGTGCGTGAATATTTTCGTGGCCGCCTGGCTGCTCAAGCAAAAGATGGTGCGATACGGCAACACATGGCGCGCGATTGGCGCATACCACTCGGAGTCGCCGCACGAGCGCGATGCCTACGCGCGCAGCATTCAGGCCATTCTCGTGAGCTGGGGCCACCTGCAGCCGGGGCGATGAACGAAGCGCCCGGCGTCGCTTCCTATTCGTTGCAGGCGCAACGATCGCTTAGCCGCGCAGCTTGTTCAACAGCTTGAGCCCGCGGCGCGCCATGGCCGAATAAAGCTCGGCGCCCTTGAGCGCAGGGTCGACATGGCGCTCGTAAGGCTGCAGCGTGATCGGGAAATACGGCGCAAGCTTCTCCACCACGCGCTGTGGCGAGATGTGCGTGTTGCTCTGGACCACGGCGAACATGCCGTCGCTTTCCGGCGCAAGGTGGCGGGCCTCGCTCCAGCCTTCCATCTTGTCGGCAAACCAGACGCTTTCGTCGGCGTGCAGCGCGCGCTGGCCCGGTTTCGGGCCCGTGTGGTACTGCTCCAGCAGCCCTTCGTGTTCCGCGTTGAGCCAGTAAAGCGTGTATTCGGTCCAGTCGAGCGCGTAATTGGCGAGCAGCACGCGCCGCCAGTCGGTGCCGTGCAAAGCCGCCAGGCGCTGTTGCAGGCTCAGACACAACGTGCGCGACAGGATGGCCGGCGTCCACCAGATGCCGTCGCGCGCGAGTTGCGGATCGAGATTCAACAGCTTCGCCGAAGCCTCCCAGTAATACGGCTCGACCGTGCGCGGCTGAACATGCGTGAGCGCCCGACCGTCGAGAATCAGCGTATCCGCGCTGAAGCGATGCGTGGCGAAGCAGTCGGGGTCGAGCACGAGGGAATACTCGGTCTCGATCCATTCGGGTGCATTCAGCTTGATGATCTGCTGCCGGTGCCAGTTGCGGATCTGATGACGCTGCGAGAACTCCGCAAAAATGCCCATGTACAGCGATTCGTCGACCACTTCGATGGGGAAATCGGACCACGCTTTCGCGTAGCCCTTGACCTCTTCGAGTTCGTCGTGCGGCACGACGATGACGAAACGGTGAAACGTCCTGGGCGTCGTGAAGTGACGCAGCGACGAGAAGAGGATGTCGCAACGGCCGATATTGTCGGCGTAATGCCGTCCCCGCGTCTTCACCGGCAGGATCGCGCTGATCTGGTGCATGGCAGTCAGGTCCCGAATGTTAGAAGAATCGGTAAATGAAGTTCGGGATATAGCCGCGCCGATGCGTCAGCGCAATGCCGATCAGCCTGCCGCCCGCGTCGAGCAGCTGCGTTTTCAGGCCGAGGACCACGGGCTTGCGCGACACCTCTGCGCGCACCGCCATGACCGTGGCGTCCGCCAGCGCCGCGTTTTCGATGCCGGCGAACGACTGGCTCGCGGGCGGCGCATGCACGACGATGTAGTCGTGCGCCTCGCGCAGCGTATTGAACAGGGTCGTGGTCTGCTGCCACGAACTCGGGAACGTGCCGCTCTCCGGCCGCGCGACGACGATGTTGTGCCGCTCGACGCTTTCGAACACGAGGCCGCTCGAAGCCGCAATCTCCGTGGGCGCCGCGCTCGCCGCACGGCTTTGCCCGCCGTGTCCCGACCACGTCAGCAGGCCCTGCGCGTTCGGCGGGCCATAGAGCGGCGAGTCGGCGCCGGAAGCCATGTCGAGAATGAGGACCGGCTTGGTCGTGCGATGCTCGAGTTCGACGGCGAGGCCGCGAATCACCGAAAGCAGCCCATCGTTCTTGCCGAACGAGAGCGCCATGACCACCTTGGCGGGCGAGTCCGTGCTCGCGTTGATGGCCGCGATCATGCGGCCATACGCCATGTGCGTGGGCCGGCTGGCCGCTTTGGCCGCGTCGGCCGACGCCCCCGCGGCGCCGGGCCGGCGTGCGCCGCCGCCGAGCATCACCGGCGCGTTCAGCACCGGCAGCAGCAGAGAGCGCTCGGCCTGCTCCGGACTCAGGAAGGTCTCGCGCAGGCTCGCCATGACGAGCACGACGAGCGCCGAAATCAGCAGACCCGCCGCCACGCTCGCCGCAATGATGAGGCTGGCCGACACGCTGCGCTGCGAAGGCGGGAACGGCGCCTGGATCACGCGCACGTTCGTGCTGTTCACCTGGCTCACCTGTCCCTGCTGGATCTTCGCCAGCTCGACCTGGCGCGAACGGTCCTTGAAGCTGTCGGCCAGAATGTCGCGCGTTGCCTGCAGCTGGCGCATCTGGCTGGAGATGTCGCTCAGGCTGCGCAGCTTCGCGCGCGTGTCCTTGATCTGCTCTTCGAGCGCCTGCTGGCGCGCGGTTTCGCCCGCGATGCTCGCGTTCAGTGCGGCCAGCCGCCCTTGCACCACGTCGTAGTAATCGTTGTGGCCGTAGCGCGTGGCCGTGGCCATTTGCGCCTTGCGTCGCGCGATGCTCGCGTGCATGTCGGCGATCTGCTGATCGAGCTGCTGCACGAACGGCGAGCTGTCCATGTAGCGCGAGGCGAAATCGGCGCGGCGCGCTTCGAGCTGCATCAGCGAAAGCTGCATCGTGTCGAGCGCATGGGCGGCCTCGGAGTCGTCGGTGAAGATCGGGATCGTGGCCTTGACCCCCTTCGAGGACGCCTGCTCCGACTTCAGTTCGCCGCGATGCTGCGCGAGCGACGTGTCGTTCTCGAGCTTTTGCTGAACCAGTTGGCTTTCGAGCAGCACGGCGCGCGAGGTCTGGTCGTCGATATTGACGATGCCGTGCGTTTTCTGGAACGCGAGCAGGTCGGCATCGGCTTTTTTCAGTTGCCTTGCGACTTCGTCGCGCTGACCAGTCAGGAAATCGACGCGGCCGGACGTGAAAATCGTCGCGCGCCGGCGGAAGTACGTGTCGAGCAGACGCGAAAGCGCATCGGCTGCTTCCTTGGGATCGGCGTCGTAATACGTGAGGTTGATGGTGCTCGCGAGATCGTTTTGCTCGATATGCAGCCGATGCTCGAATTCCTGCAAATGGCTGTCGATTTCTTGTTCGCTTGCGTTCGGCCCCAGTTTCGCGATCACCACGTCGCGATGCAGTTCCGGGCTGCTGAGGATCTGCGCTTCGACGCCGTCGAGCTGGCCAATGGCGGGCTGCACCGCGGCGCCGCCATTCGGGTTGTTCGACTGGTCGTAATATCCTGCAAGAAGTACGAGCAAAGTCGACTGCGCCCGGTAAGGCATGGGCACCAGAAGCGCAACCGCCACGCCGATCGCCACAACGGAAAGAAATACCGCTGTGGCAACCTTGCGATAATAAAAAAAGGTGTTGAGATAGTCCCGGACCGTCAGTTCGACAACAGCCGCCTTCCTTTCAGGCCTTGTTCTAGTAGTAATAACCATACAGGTGCGGTTCCAGGCCAGCAGTAAAGATTCGACGGCGCATATAATACGTAAGAAAACATCCAGGATGTCGCGTTAAACTGACATCCGCGAAAAAATCGTGCGAGTTCCACCCTTCATTAACGGCAATTCCTGCCGTTACTTGACAAGAGATCAGGAACCGCAAGCCACCGCTTCACCCACGCGCCCGATGAACATACTCCGACCAGCCTGCGTCCTCGGGCTGATAACGCTTACCGCCTGCACCCAGACCTGGGTGGAGCCGCAATTCCAGCAGCGGGCGCAATTCGCCGCGTGGTCGCAAGCCTCGCCGGGCGTCTATCGCATCGAACCCGGCGACGACCTCTCGGTCGTCATGCCTTTCAATGCCGAGCTGAACTTCCGCGGTTCGGTCGCGCCGGACGGCGGCCTGACCATGCCGTTCGCGGGCACGATCCCGGCGGCAGGGCTCACGGTCGCCCAGCTCGGCGACGCCATCGACAAGGCGCTTGCTGCCAACGGCATGGCGAAGAACGCGCACGCTTCGGTTGCCATCGTGCAGTCGGCCGCTAAAATCTATGTGGCCGGCCAGGTCGCGCGCCCCGGCGAAATCGCGCTGCACACGGGCATGAGCGTGCTGCAGGCCATCGCCGCCGCGCAGGGCTTGCTCGACACGGCGCGCACCAACGAAGTCGTGCTGATTCGCCGCAGCCCCGATGGCCGCCCGATGCTGCGCACGATCGACCTCGACGCGCTCACGCATCGCGGCGACCCGGCGCAGGACGTCATCCTGCAGGCCACCGACACGATCTTCGTGCCGAAGTCCTCGATCGCCGAAGTCGACCAGTGGGTCGATCAGTACATCGACAAGGTCATTCCGTTCCAGCGGGGCTTCGACTACACGATCTCGAACAATCCCACGACGTACTAAGCCTGCTCTGCGAGCCTCGACCGCCCGACGGCTCTCCACGGCCGCGCAAACGAATCACACGCGATGGAAACCGCCACCACGACCACCGGGCTTGCCCCCGTCTTTTCGAGCGAGCCCGCCAGGTGGCGGGTCACGTGGTGGCTGCTCGCGCTCCTGCCGCTCTTTGGCCAGACCTTCCATTACCTGAGCACGCTCGTGCCGCTCTGGGCGCTCTCGAAAGCGCTGCCGGTCATTTCGCTGCCCGCCGTGCTGCGTCTGGGCGGCGAACCGCGTTTTCCCATGACGCGGCAAATCCTCATCAGCTTCGCGTGGCTGTTGCTGGTGCCGAGCTTCGCCGCCATGTTCTATTTCCACGAAGGTTTTTTCACGAGCATCACGGCGCAGGTGAAACTGCTGCCCGTGCTGTACTTCTTCTCGTTTCTCGCGCTGCTCCTCACGCTCAAGCCCACGCTCGGCGAGCTGGAGCGCGGCTTCCTCGTGCTCGGCGTCGTCATTCTCGCCGTGCTGATCGTGCTCTGGGCCGTGGTGCCCTCGGACTGGTACCAGGAGTCGTATGTGATCGGCCAGTCGCCCTTTTTCAGCAGCGACAACCGCGGCCATCGCATCCGCATGTCGATGTATTTCCCGCTCATCCTGCTGTTCTTCTGCTACCGGCGCGCCTTCTTCGAAAAGCATGCGGGCTATCTGCTGGGCGTGGTCGTCGCGTTCGCGGTCACGCTGCTGATCGTCAAGACGCGCGCCATGGTCATCGGCATCATGGGCGTGCTCGTCATCAACACCTTCGCCTGGTCGCGCATGCGCACGCGCGTTCTGCTGCTGCTCGCCGCGCCCGTCGCACTCGCCACCCTGTTCTCGGCGGGCTATCTCGCCACGACCTTCAGCACCGACGCGAGCACGGGCTTCGACACGCGCCGCATCACCATCATGCTCGCCACGAAGTTCCTCGGCAGCGAGCCGATGCGCTGGCTCTTCGGTGTGGGCACGATCAGTTCGACCAGCAAGGACAACCTGATCGACTACTTTCACCACTTCTTCTTCCTCGCCGACATCACGTGGCTCGGCATCGTGTTCGAGTACGGCCTGATCGGCGCGCTCATCATCCTGTTCTTCCAGCTGCGCGGCATCGTGTTCTACCGGCGCTTGCGCAAGAAGGTCGACGACGATTTTCTCGGCGCGCTGTTCGACTATCTCGTCTACGTCCTGCTCATTTCATTCTTTTATCCGCCTACCCTCACTCCGGGCGAGACCGCGGTCATTCTCGCGATCTTCGCGTACGTCTGGCGCGTGGGCGAACTGGACGGCGATCACGACGACCATGCCGATCTGCAGGTTCACCATGCCACGCTTTAAGCGCAACAAGCGTATCAAGCGCCCCAACCTGCACGCGCTGCTGGTCGGCACGCTGCTCATGACGGGCGCGGCGGCCTGCACCGACGCGACTTCGGGCACGCCCTTGCCGGTGGCCATCTCGGTGGATGCCGCCGCCGGCCGGCACCCCATCAGCCCGCTGATTTACGGCATCAACTTCGGCACGACGGCGGTTTTGCAGGACCTGCGCGCGCCCATCAACCGCTCGGGCGGCAACAGCGCCTCGGCCTATAACTGGCGCCTCGACGCACGCAACGCGGGCAAGGACTGGTATTTCGAGAGCCTCGCCGTCAATCCCGCCGATATCAACGATCAGTTCGGCGAGCGCTTCGTCGCACTCTCCCAGGCGGCGGGCGCCACGCCCATCGTGACCATTCCGATGCTCGGCCGCGTGGCGAAACTCGGGCCCGCGCGCGAGACGCTCGCGAGCTTCTCGATCGCCAAATACGGCCCGCAGCCGAATCACGACGTGAACGGCCACGCCGACGCCGGCAACGGCGTGGCGGCCGGCGGCAAGCCGATTGCCGGCAACGACGCGAACGACGCCTCGATACCCGACGACCCGCAAAACGAACAGGCGCGCGTCGCGGATCTGGTCAAGCAATTCGGCGGCGCGAGCGGCGGCGGCGTGCGCTACTACGCGCTCGACAACGAGCCGAGCCTCTGGCAGCTCATTCACCGCGATGTGCACCCCACGGGCGCCCATGCGAGCGAAATCGCCAGCAAGGCGATCGTCTATTCGCGCGCCGTGAAGGCGGCGGACCCGCACGCGCAGATCGTCGCGCCGGAAGAATGGGGCTGGCAGGGCTATTTCTACAGCGGCTTCGACCAGCAGTACGCCGCGGACCACGGCCTCGATCACACGCCCGACCGCACAGGCGAAACCCAGGGCATGCCGTACGTGCCCTGGCTGCTCGCGCAATGGAAAGCGGCGGGCCATCCGGTCGACGTGTTCAGCCTGCACTTCTACCCGCAGGGCGGCGAATACGCCGAGACGGGCGTGACGAGCTCGCAGGCCGTCGCGCTCATGCGCAACCGCTCCACGCGCGACCTGTGGGACCCGAACTACAAGGACCCCACGTGGATCAACAGCGTCGTCGCGCTGATCCCGCTGATGCGCCATTGGGTCGATACGTACTACTACCCGGGCACGCCCATCGGTATTACGGAATACAACTGGGGCGGCGACACGCTGATGAACGGCGCGACAGCCCAGGCCGACGTGCTCGGCATTTTCGGCCGCGAGGGGCTGGATATGGCAACGCACTGGGGCACGCTCGATCCTTCGATGCCGGTGTACAAGGCATTCAAGCTCTACCGCAACTACGACGGCAACGGCGCGGCATTCGGCGCAACCAGCATTGCCGCGAACGCGCCCGATCCGGACTCCGTTTCCGCGTTTGCCGCCTTGCGCGAGCGCGACCACGCGTTGACGCTCGTGGTCATCAACAAGCAACTGGACCGCCCCGCCGATGCCGCCGTCACGCTCGATCATTTTGCGGCGAGCGGCGTGGCCGAAACCTGGCGGCTCGCAAACAACCAGCTGTTCCGCATGCCCGACGCGCACTACCAGGACAGCACGCTGCGCGCGAGCCTGCCCGCGCAGAGCGTGACGCTGTTCATACTGCGCGGCGCACAGGCGCAGCATGAGTGAAGCCGGCGAAGCGCAGATGCCCGCGAGCCAAACCGGCGGCTCGATGATCCGGGGCTCGCTCGTGAGCCTCGGCGTGCGTCTGCTCGACCTGCCGAGCCGCTACGGTTTCCATCTGCTGATCGCCGCCATGCTGGGCGTGGTGCAGACAGGCGACTTCTATATCGTGTTCAGCACGATGGTGGCGCTCGCGGGGTTCGGGCGCCTCGGCATCGATCAGGCGCTCACGCGGCAGATCGCGATGGACCTCGCGGCGGGCGAGGCGCGCGCCGTGCGGCCGGCCATCCGTCGCGCGCTGTGGCTGGTGCTGCTCGCCTCCACGGCCATGTCGATCGCGCTTGGCGCGGGCGCATTCGCCTTCGCGTACGACGTGCTGAAGAAGCCCGAGCTTGCCTGGCCGCTCGCGCTCGGCGCGCTCTCCTTCATCCCGCAAAATCTCGGCGCGGCCATGGCGGGGGCGCTTGCGGGACTCCAACGCGTGGGCTGCAGCCAGATGATCTATTCCTGGCTCTGGCCGGCGATCTTCTGCGCCGTCGCCATCCCGCTTGGACTGACGCACGGCATGAGCGTCGCGAGCACGCTCATGCTGATCGCCGCCAGCTTCACGCTCACCGCGCTGACCGGCGCGTTTCTGCTCAGGCGTTTTCTTGCCGGCGTGCCCGGCGGCGCGCAAGCGCCAGCCGAACCGCCGTGCTTGCTCAAGGCGGGTTTGCCGCTTTTCACGCTGGAATTCACGAAGCTCCTGATCACCTCGGCGCCTGCCGTCGTGCTCGGCATCGTCGCCTCGTCGCGCGAGACCGGGCTCTTCGCGCTGGCGTGGCGTCTCGCGCTCGTCATCAACCTGCTGATCAGCGGCGTGACCGGCATGGCCGCGCCGAAGTTCGCGAGCCTTTTCGCGCGCAACGACCGGCATGGGCTCGACAAAAGCGCGGCCCAGGCGGCTGGCCTCGTGCTGTGCCTCGCGTTGCCCGCCGCGCTGTGCATGCTGCTCTTTCCCGAACACTTGCTGCGCCTGTTCGGGCCTGGCTTCGGCGGCGGCGCGGCGGCGCTGCGCGTGCTCGCGCTCGGCCAGATCGCCGCGGCCTGCTTTACCGCCATGCCCGAACTGCTGGGCATGACCGCCCACACTTCTGTCCTGTACCGAATCAACCTCTACTCGGTCGCCGTGCTGCTCGTGGGCCTCGCCGCATTCGCGCCGCTTGGCGGCAGCGTGGGGGCCGCGGCGGCGGCATCACTGGCCATCGCCGTGAACGGCGCGCTCGCAGCGTGGGCGGCGCACCGGCTGCTGGGCGTGTTGCCACTTGCGTTGCTCGGGCAATGGGTGCTCGGGCGCGTGCCGGGACGCAGCGCGGCGAAAGACCCAAACCAGGACGCCTAGATCGTGGGGCAGTGCCAGTGCCGGCCTCAACTGCTTGCGCTTTCAACGACAATTCGCTCGCGACCCCGAGTGTGATTTCCCCGACCGACCAGCAGTAACGGCACACCAGGGCGACAGTCGGTCGCAAAAAAGCGCCGCGGCCCGCGATATGCTGCGCGCCCATGAGGCGCGCAGCTTTGCTGATATCATGAAAAAAACTCGCACCCCGGTGCGAAATAAACCGCTTTACGCCGATGGCGGGACGGCGCGCACCGTGCGCCACGTTGCTCGGCAATACCGTGAAGTACACCCATCCTGACCGTGCGATCCGCGAGTGCGCTTGCTCTCGACGGGATTGACGAGGCGATCGTCGAAGCCGGCCGCTCGCTTCAGCGAGTTGTGGCAGCGCTGCGTCATAATTTGGAAAACTAAGCGTTTCACCCGTCGCGAGGAGAAGAAACGTCATGAAACGACGCTGCCTGCTAAAGGGGGTTGTCGCTTTGCCGTGCCTTAGCGCTACCTCGAGTTTCGCCGGCGTGCAGCCCGCTGCGGCCCGTGCGGGCCGCATCCGGCCCAGCGACCCCGCGTGGCCGAAAGCGCCGGAATGGGAGGCGTTGAGCCAGGCAGTCGGCGGAAATTTGCTGCAACCCACCACGATCTGGCAGACCTGCGCGCAAGCGCCCCACGCACCAGCATGTCTGGCAAGAATCGAGGAAGCGCGCAATCCGTTCGCGCTCGGCGACGATCCCGGCGCCACCCAGGTCTCCGGCTGGCTCGATGCATGGACGGCGCACGCAAGCGCCTACGCGGTGGCAGCCCGCTCGACCGCGGACGTCGTCGCGGGCGTCGATTTCGCGCGCCGACACAACTTGCGCCTGGTGGTGAAAGGCGGCGGTCACAGCTACCTTGGCGGCTCGAACGCGCCCGATTCCCTGTTGGTCTGGACGCGCGGGATGAACCGCATCGCACTCCATGACGCGTTCGTGCCGGCCGGCTGCCAGTCACCGCCACAGCAGGCCGTGACGGTAGAGGCTGGCTGCATGTGGATCGACGTCTACACCGCCGTCACGACGCAGGCGGGACGCTACGTTCAGGGCGGCGGATGCACGACCGTGGGCGTTGCCGGACTCGTTCTCGGCGGCGGTTTCGGGTCCCACTCGAAGCGCTACGGACTCGCGGCCGCGAGTCTGCTCCAGGCGGAGATCGTCACCGCCGACGGCGCTGTCCGCACGGTCAACGCATGCCAGCAGCCCGATCTTTTCTGGGCGCTCAAAGGGGGCGGCGGCGGCAGTTTCGGTGTGGTGACGAAGCTCACGCTGCAGACTCATGAGTTGCCCGAGAACTTCGGCTGGGCCAGGTTCAAGGTCAAGACTTCATCGCCTGAGGCTTACCGGCGGCTCGCTGCGCGACTGGTCGATCACTATGCGGAGCATCTGTTCAACCCTGCATGGGGCGAGCGGTTCGTCTTTCACAGCGACGAGATCGAAGTGGCGATGGTGTGCCAGGGTCTCGACGACCATCAGGTCAAGTCAGCCTGGGCGCCTGTCATCGATTGGGTGCGCGCCTCGCCGGCAGATTTCACCTTCAACCAGGGACCTCGCGTCGGCGCCGGTCCATCGCGCCGCTGGTGGGACGTCGAAGCCAACCCGGGACTCGTGCCCGACCCACGCGCGGGCGCTGCGCACAACCATGGCTGGTGGCAAGGCGATGGCGAGCAGGCTTCCGCCTTCCTGCACGGCTACGAGTCGCAATGGCTGCCCGCGGCCCTTCTCGAACCGGCGCAACGCGGCCGGCTGGTCGACGCCTTCGTGGCGGCGGCCCAGTTTCAGGCCGTCGAGTTGCATTTCAACAAGGGACTCGCGGGCACGCCGCCGGAGGTGAACGAGCAGGCGCGCCAGTGTGCGACCAACCCAAAAGTCGCCGACGCCTTCGGCCTGATGATCGTCGCCACAGGCGGCCCGCCACCCTTTCCGGGCCTGCCCATCCCCGCGCCTGACATGGCGCAGGCACATCGCAACGCCGCGAACATAGCCAAGGCCGCGGCCATTCTCAAGGCGCTATCGCCAGAAAGCGGCTCCTATATTTCGGAGACCGATTTTTTTCGCAGCGATTGGCGTGAAGCGTTTTGGGGCGTCAACTACGCGCGGCTGAAAGCGATCAAGAATCGCTACGATCCGGAAGGCTTCTTCTACGTCCATCACGGCGTGGGCAGCGAGGACTGGAGTCCCGACGGCTTTACGCCCGTGCAGTCGTGAACGTTTCGGTGATGGGCGCGCATTTCTTGCCTGGCTTGACTCACTAAGAACTCGCATCCTTGCGACTCATCGTGCAGATGGGGAGGGTCCCTTACTTCCCCGCATCTCCCACATCATCACCCACCTCATCAGGACTCCTGTCATCTTGCGCAGCCCGGGTCCTGCATCAATCGAAAGATCCGCGAAGGTAAATCGTAGGCACGGTCACGTGACCTGCACAGAACCGACTTACTGCCGCCCTCGGAACGTCATGTGGAAGGTCTAGCTTTCCAGCCTGTAACACGCCGTAATGATTTGAAGTGACGCAATCGCCGCCCCACCGTCATGCAAAGAAGTGCAACGCTTCAATGGAGAGACACATGCGCCAGACATCGAGATCCAGACACCAACGGCCTGCCGTTCCTGCCTTGCTTGCGGCAGTTTCGCTAGCGGCGACGGCACTCTATTGTTCTGCTGCCGATAGCCAGTCCACCGCGAATACATCTTCGATCACGGCAACGCCGATCAAGCATGTCATCATCATCGTGGGCGAAAACCGAACGTTCGATCACGTGTTTGGCGCTTATCAGCCGCGCTCGGGCCAAACCATATGGAATCTTCTGTCGAGAGGCATCATCCGGGCTGACGGGGGACCCGGACCCAACTACAAGGTCGCCGAGCAATACATGGCCAAGGCCACGAATCCCTCGCAGTTCGACGCCAGCCCGACGTCGAAACAGCCTTACGCGACGCTGCCGGCGCCAAATACCGGCTCGGCACCGACCGCCGCGAGCGACGCGAATCCTCCGCCATTCGCGACACTGGCGGCTGCGCAGGCAGCCGAAGGCTATGCCCTTGAGTCGAACGATGTCGTTCATTTGACGACGGGCGCAACGGGCCTCCCCAACGACGAGCCTGACGCGCGCTTTGGATCGAACCTGTACAACCTGCAGAGCGGCCCCTATCAGATTTCGCGGGTGGGTCCGAACTACGACCAGTACATGAACAGTCCGGTGCATCGGTTCTACCAGAACTGGCAGCAGTCCGATTGCAATATCGCGAACGCGACCCTCGATAATCCGAGCGGCTGCAAGATGGATCTGTTTGCGTGGGTCGAAGTGTCGGTCGGCGCCGGATCGAATGGCAATGCGCAAGCGGCCCACTTCACCGATCAGTCGACCCACGAAGGCGCGACCGCGCTCGGGTTCTATAACGTGAATACCGGCGATATGCCCTATTTCACGGACCTCGCGCGTCATTACACGATCAGCGACAACTATCACCAGCCGGTGATGGGCGGCACGGGCGCGAACAGCATCATGATCGGAACGGCCGACGCGCTCTATTACACGGACGGCAAAGGCAATCCTGCGACGCCGCCCCAGAACGAGATCGAAAACCCGCGGCCGCAGCCAGGCACCAACAACTGGTACGCGCAGGACGGCTACTCTGGCGGGACCTATAGCAATTGCTCAGATGCGAAGCAGCCTGGCGTCGGCGCGATACGAAAATATCTCGACAGCTTGCCGTATCACCCCAATGCCAACTGCGCGCCCAGCACGTACTATCTGCTGAACAACTACAACCCTGGCTACAACGGTGACGGCACCGTCAACACGAGTACGTTCACCATTCCACCTTCGCCGGTGCGCACGATCGCCGATACGCTCCTCGAGAACAATATTTCGTGGAAATACTACGGCGAAGGCTGGAAGACGTTCATCACCCGTCCGTCAACGAGTGTCTACTGCAATATCTGCAATCCGTTTCTCTATGAAACGGCGATCATGACCAATCCGTCGCTGGTGGCCGCGCATCTTCAGGACACGCCGAACCTGTATGCCGACATCGCAAACGGCACGCTACCCGCGGTGTCGTTCGTGAAACCCGGCGGACTGCTCGATGGGCATCCGTCCTCTTCGAAGTTCGGTCTTTACGAAGGGTTCGTGCACAAGATCATCGATTCCGTTCAGGCGAACCCCGCGCTGTGGGCCTCCACTGCGATCTTCATCACGACGGACGAAGGTGGCGGCTATTACGACTCAGGGTACATTCAACCCGTGGACTTCTTCGGGGACGGCCCGCGCATTCCTCTCATCGTCGTTTCACCGTACTCGCGCGGCGGCCGTGTCGTTCACGACTATTCGGATCACGTGTCGCTCGTGAAATTCATCGAACGCAACTGGTCGCTGGGACCGATCACGGCGCGCAGTCGCGACAATCTCCCCAACCCGGTCCAGCTGCCCGCGAGCCCGTACGTGCCGACGAACGCGCCGGCAATCGGCGACCTGTTCGGTGCCTTCCAGTTCCAGCCCGCCAGGCAGGCGGCAGCGGGCAATGGCAACGAGGGCGCGGCTGGCATGTTCCCGTTCTGATCGCAGTCCAGCAGCGCACTGAAGACGCCGAAGGTCCCAACCCCAAAGGGACCGTCGGCGCGCTTGCTCCTACTGCTCCGATTGATCGCCCGAGTCGTCGTCTCCCGTGGTCTGGAGGCCCGGAAGGACATGGGTGCCTTCACGCTGAACGGCTACGAGCTTGTGCGGGTCGAGACCGAGCGCCTTCAGGATGGTCGGCGCCACCTGCATGTTGGTCACCGGCGAATCGACGACGTTCTTCTGCAACTTCGGATTGGAAACCACCAGCAGCGTGTTCGTATCGTCCGTATACATTCCGCCGTGCTCTGCCAGCTTCGCCGCGCTCTTGCTGTAGATCGTCCCAGGTATCGGCTGAATGATGAGGTCAGGCACACGGCCCTGGGCAGGGTCGCCCCAGATCGCCTTCAGCGCTGTGTCGTGGTAGAGCGTCTGGATGCGAGTGGAATTGCCGCTCGCCTCGTCAGCGTCGAGGAGTGATACCGCCTTTGCGGTATCGCCGTGGTTCTTGAGCCAGATGAGCGACACGTCGTCGGCCGTTTCCTGGGCGACCGGCACGCCGCCATTGCCGAGCACGGTGGCGACATCGCTCACGTCGGCGGTGGCATAGGCGTTCTTCGAACCGTTCAGCATGTGAAGCTTCTTGAGGTCGATCGGCGACTGGCCGTGTTTGCCGCCGACGATGAACAGCGTCGAATGCAGAAGATGGCCCGCTTTGAGCGCATCGTACATCTGGCCCAGCGAGGCATCGACGAAGTCGAGCGACTGTTCGAGCGGCACGGTCGGCGTGCCGGCTGCGTCGAGATAGCCGCCACGCGTCGTGGTCGTGCCTTCCATCGCGGACGTGACCTTCTGCCCGACGCTCACCGCCTGAAAGTTCATGCCGAAGATCGCGGGTACGCCCACCTGCTTCGTCCCGGTCTGATCGAGCCCATGAATCCAGTTCAAGACGACCTTGACCTTGAAGCCGTCATAAGCCCGGGTATATATCGGGTCGGCGGTCCAGTCGACGGTCGCGGGCGCGCTCGGGAAGCCATTGGCTTGCAGCGAGGTCGAGTTGATCTCGGGCGCGTAGAGTTCGTCGAGGCCCAGCCCCGAAGGCCCATTCACGATCTCGTAGGCCGGGTGCTTGTCCGACCACGCGGTGCGCATGCCGGCCTGATGAATGACCTCGAAGATCGTGTTCGTCCCGTTCTTCATGTACAGATGCGGCCAGACCTGCACGCAGGCGCCGCCGGCCGTCTTGCGCAGTGGAAGTTTTGCGGGATTGATGTGCGGATTGCGCTTGTCGTACGTGGCCCCCGCAGGCGGCGAACCGCCGTCGAGCTGGGTGAGATCCCAGTCGAGCGCTTCGAAATTGGTGACCTCCGTGCCAGGCGTGCCCGTGCAATTGCTGCCCGGCGGATACAGCGTCGCATCGTAGGTGTCGTCATAGAAGACACCATGGCTCAGCGGGCTGCCGCCGGTTGCGAATGCGAGGAGGCCGGGATACGAGTCGGAAGGCCGGGATGTCGAAGCGTGGGTGTACTCGACACCGTGTTTGACGAGCTTCGCGAAGGTGGATTGCGGGTGCGTCTTGATGTAGTTTTCCAGGTCGGCCTCGTGCATCCCGTCCACACTGATCAGCAAAACGTGCGTGTATTGCTGGTTGTGATCGCCATCCTGATCCTGCGCTGCCGCGGCCATGCTCGCAAATGCCAGCACGCTCGCAGTGAAGACTGCCCTGACTCCGAACCGCTTTCCGATCTCGTTCATTCTTCACCTCTTGATATGAATTATGAATTGGGCGCGAATGCGCCCTAGAGGAGATAAGTCGCGGAATGAGTAAATGCCGTGAAAGAATACTTTCGGATGTCTTCCACTGGAGCGCGGGAGGCTTGATGGGCGTGCGTTTGATTCAATGTAACAGGTTGTATCAGGACGGTGCGGCGATTCCACGACGTTGTGAATGCACCGATCCTGCCGGTCGATTCCTCTATTTCCGGTGTAAATCTGGAATCCTGATAACGTTTATCATTTGATACGGCTAATTGTCTAACCAGTCGAATCCGCTCCGTTCACATCGCTGTCATTGTTCTTTTCATGTTCGAGCATATCGAGCGCAAGCACACGTCCGACATCACGCACGAACGCTTCCATGACCGCGAAAGATTCCGGGCTGCCCGGCACACAGTCTTCAGGATTGCGCTTTCCCTGTGCCCGTCTGATCGCGCGGATGCTGCCTTCCAGCGCCCGTGCTTCTGCCCGGATCGGATCCTCTTGAGGTGGTTTGGGTTGTTCGTGCGCCATGCTGGGATTTTCGGCGGCCGGCACACAAACTTTAGCGTCTGGGCGTGATCCCCCTCCTTCCGACCCAAAATCCGCCCCAAATCGGCCCTGGCGAAATAGCGATTGGCCGCCCTCAAGTTGCCCGGATCTTTGTCGATATGTCAATTGCAGAGATTGTGGGCGCAGGGTGACGAGCATGCAGCGTGAGGACAGCAAGATGGGAGATAGCGCAGGAAATCCGGCCGCAAAGCCGGCGCTCATCGGCCTATGGCGTGTGTTGCACGTATGGAGCGCACAAAAAACCCGGCTGGTCGCGCCGCTGGCCCTCATTGCGATCCTGTCGGCCATCGCGCTCAATACCGCCATTGCCCTGCGGCAGTCTCATGAGCAGCGCTATGCGCTTTCGCAGCAGCGTGCGGTCGAATCGGCCAAGCGGGATCTCGACGAACTGCAGAATGCACTTCTCGACGAGCATGAGCAGCTCTACACGGTAATCGGCACGCGGCCGTTCTATCGGCGCGCCGCCTACATCTATCCGCTTCCGGCACTGATCGACAACGCCAACGCGGCGCAGCGGACCTGCGAAGGCCGCGAGCGCTGCATCGCCCTGCTCGACGAGTTGAAGGACATGATTCGCCATCTGGGCGCCCTGAGCAACCGGCTCGCGATGCTTTCCATGCTCAAGCCGGGCAGCGTGACGATGGATACGCCGTCGCTAGGCGAACTCGACGCGCGCTTTTTCCAGACGATGCAAAAGATCGGCGAGATCCGCATGGACGAAGACGCGCATCTCGACCAGTCGGTCACGAGGGCGTCGCGAGATTCGCAAATGGCTTCGGCGCTCCTGCTCGGGTCGGGACTGGCCGCGGCGTGCCTGCTGCTGGCATTCCTTCGCCGCAACGCGCGCATCACGAAATCGTTGCGCAAGGCGCTCCAGGCGGCGGACGTCAACCGCAAGAAGTACAAGCGCCTCTTTCAGCTCAATCCGCTGCCGATCTGGATCGTCGACGACGCGTCCATGCGGCTCGTCGCCGTCAACGACATGGCGGCGAAAGCCCTGGGCTACCGCGCGAGCGAGATGCTCGAGCTGAGGCTTGGCGATCTGCGCATGAACAAGACCGCGCTGCATGGGGCCCCGTTCGCGCACGCGCGCGGGCACGACGACGGCACAGCCATCTGGGAACACCGAACGAAGAGCGGCGAGTTGCGCTCGATGAACGTATTCCAGCTGCAAACGGATTTCGACGGCCGAAGCGCGACCCTTTGCGTGATGGAAGACGTCACGACGCAGCTCGCAGCACAGGCTGAACTGAGACATCGGGCCGAATACGACGCGCTCACCGGCCTCACGAACCGCAAGTATTTCGACGAGCGCGTGAACCGGGAACTGCAGCAGGCTAGCCGTGCGGGCAAGACGCTCGCGATGATCTTCCTCGATCTCGACAATTTCAAGGAGGTCAACGACTCGCTCGGCCACCGCATCGGCGACGCGCTGCTCGCCCAGATCGCGCGGCGCATCGAGCGCGTCGTCGGCGAGCGTGGCACGGTGGCGCGCTATGGCGGCGACGAATTCATGGTCATCGCCGACGGCGCCGCTCCGTTGCTCGAACCGCTGCTCGACTCACTGCTCGCCGCGATGACGGAACCGATACAGGTAGCGGGCCACGAACTCTTCATCGAGGCCAGCATCGGCATCAGCCTCTACCCCGCCGACGGCGACGATGCCGACGCGCTGGTGCGCAATGCCGACGCCGCGATGTATCTGGCCAAGCAGAACGGCCGCAATCAGTACCAGTTCTATCGCCCGGAATTGAGCGAAGCCGCGACCTCGCGCTTGCGCATTTCGACGCGCCTGCGCCAGGCGTTCCGCAACGGCGCATTGACCGTGCTGTATCAGCCGCAATTCGATATGGCAACGGGCACGATGATCGGCGCCGAGGCGCTGCTGCGATGGACCGACGCGGAACTCGGCAGCGTGTCTCCGGCCGTATTCATCCCGGTCGCCGAGGAAACCGGCCTGATTCGCGGCATAGGCGAATGGGTGCTGCGCGAGGCATGCCGGGAAGCAGCGCGCTGGAATCGGGACCCGGCGCGGCCCATACGCGTCTCCGTCAACGTCTCGCCCTTGCAGTTCGAGCATGGCGACCTGATGGGCCAGGTGCGGGAGGCACTGCGCGATTCGGGTCTGCCGCCGGCGCTGCTGGAACTCGAGGTGACCGAGGGCGCGCTCATGCGCACGCCCGATCTCGCCGCGCGCACGCTGGCCGGTCTGCGGGAGATGGGCGTTCGCGTCGCTATCGACGATTTCGGCACGGGTTATTCGAGCCTCGGGTATCTCAAGCGCTTTCGCGTCGATCGCCTCAAGATCGACCGCGAATTCGTGCGCGAGATTGGCCAGGACACGGAAACGGAAGCGATCACGCTCGCCGTCATCGCCGTGGCGAAGGCGCTCAATTTCGAACTGATCGCGGAAGGCGTCGAAACCAGCGGACATCGCGATTTCCTGCTGCAAAACGGCTGCACACATGCCCAGGGTTTCCTGTACAGCCACGCCGTGAGCGCCGGCGCGATCGCCGACATCGCGGCGAATGCGGCGGCACGTCCGGCGCCGCTGCCCGTGTGAACCGTGCTACGGCGCGCTCGGGCGGCGCGACGAAAGCCGCGTCACAAAAAATTCACTCAACGCGGCATGAAATGTCCATGGCCGCTGCAAAACCCGGATGTTGAACGCTCTGGCTCATCCGTCTTCTCCCTCGCAACCGGGCAGTGTCACGCAACGCCCGTTACTTCACGCGTGTGACGCGCAATCATGAGTTCTTCGTTGGTCGGTATCACCCAGACCGAGACCTTGCTCGACGCCGTGCTGATACAGGGGCCGCCCGCTTCGTTCGCCCTGCTGTCGATTTCCACTCCGCACCAGCGAGCCTGTTCGCAGGCCCGCCGCCGGATCTCCGGCGAGTGCTCGCCGATGCCCGCGGTGAAGACCAGCGCGTCGAGCCCCTGCAGCGCGGCGGCGAGCGATCCCAGTTCGCGTCCGATGCGATACGCGTACAACTCGACGGCGAAGGCGGCGCGCGCGTCGTGGCTCGCCAGCAGCGTACGCATGTCGCCCGAAATACCCGATACCCCAAGCAGACCCGAACGGCGGTACAGCAGGTCCTCGACGCCGCGCGTATCCATTTTCAGTTCGTCTAGCAGGTAAAGAATCGCGCCGGGATCGAGATTGCCGCTGCGCGTGCCCATGGGCAGCCCATCGAGCGCGGTGAAGCCCATCGTGCTCGCCACACTCCTGCCCGCGTCCATCGCACACATGCTCGCGCCATTGCCGAGATGCGCGACGACGGTGCGGCCTTTCGCTGCGTCAGGAGCGACATGGGGCAGCGTGCTGGCGATGTACTCATAGGACAGCCCGTGGAAGCCGTAGCGCCGCACGCCTTGCTCCGTCAACGCTGCCGGCAGCGCAAACGTCGAGGCAAGCGCAGGCTGTGTCGCATGAAACGCCGTGTCGAAACAGGCGACTTGCGGCAGCTCCGGATTGCGTCCGGCGATGACACGAATCGGCTTCAGGTTATGTGGCTGATGGAGCGGCGCGAGGGGCGCGAGCTTGTCGAGTGCGTCCAGCACAGCGGGTGTGACGGCCACGGGCTTCGAGAACTCGCGGCCGCCATGCACCACGCGATGCCCGACGGCGACTACGCGGTTGCCGTCGCGATGGCTGCGCAGGAACTGGGCGATGTGAGCAACGGCCTCATCATGCCCGAGGGGTTGATTGCCCCAATCGTGACTCCCGGTCAGCACGCTTTTCCCATCGAACGCGACGAAACGCGGCGCCGACAGCAGGCCTTCGATCTGGCCGTGCATGACAAGCGGCAGATCGTCCGGCTGCGCATTGAACGCGCTGAACTTGATGCTCGACGAACCGGCATTGAGAACGAGGATGACGTCGGCCATCGTTCTACCCTATCGCCCGCGCGCCGGCGAGCAACGACGGACCGCGGACAAGCCGCTCATACTCTTCGTATTCGCGATTCACGACGCCTCCTTGAGATCGGGCGCCACGCGAGCGGCCGGCGCCTCGGGAACCTCATGCATGGCTCCGACTGTGCGTACCGCCGGTGTGCGTTCCAGCGGCAGCGACGAACGGATCTTGTCGAGCATGCTGAGCTGGGCAGCGGTCGGCCCGGCTTCCTGCACGCGCTTGTCGTCCAGCAGCTTTTCGGCCAGTTCAAGCAGTTTCTCCCGGTCTTGCGGGTCGGCCAGCAGATGCGGCAGCGTGGCGAGCGCCTGTTCCGGCTCGTAACGCACGATGATTTCCTGCTCGCCGCGCACGCGCCGCCATTGGTCGCCCGGCAGCTGAGGCAAATAAGCGGCGTAATCCTTCGCGAGTTCGTGGCGCAGCGCGAGCCGCGCGAGCGGGAGCGGCTCGCCCCGGCGCGCGAGCAGGCAGGCGGCGCGAGCCAGCGCCTCCGTGTAGCCGCCTTCGGTCATCGACGCCAACGCATCCCTCACGTAGGGCAGATCGCGGGGGTCTCCGGCAGCCGCGGCGGGCCTGGCTTGCGCCTCTTCACCGCGTTCGACGGTGTACAGGTTCCCGTAGAAGGAAAAGAACGCGCTCTCCGTCATGGCGTCGCGCATCGCGCGATAGAAGTCGAGCGATGCACTGAACATCTCCGAACCGTAGTGCTCGAACTCCCTCAACGGCGTCTCTTCGTGGACTTCGGCATGCCGCTTTGCCCTGACTGCCTCGGCAGCAGGCCCAAGCCAGGCGAGCCACGGATTCAGATCCGAAAGCGCCCAGCGCTGCGCGCGAAGCGGATGAAACTGCCGCTGCAGATTCGCTGTCGTTTCGTTCGACCACATCCGTACCCACGGTTG
Organism: Paraburkholderia sp. BR14312; assembly: GCF_040948675.1. Lineage (NCBI taxonomy): Bacteria > Pseudomonadati > Pseudomonadota > Betaproteobacteria > Burkholderiales > Burkholderiaceae > Paraburkholderia > Paraburkholderia sp. BR14312. The sequence goes on along the minus strand of NZ_JBFPKI010000001.1, from coordinate 1,031,568 downwards.
CAGGAACAGCTCGTACGCACGCTGGTTCAACTCCGATACGCGCTTGACGGCCTCGAACGGCTGTTCGTCGCTACGCTCGAAGCGGTTCAGGCGCGCGGCAATCTCTTCGAGCCGATACTCGCGGAATGACACGTCGTATGCCGTTTCTCCGTCTTCGCCCCGACGCTCGGCAATCTCCATGCCGTAAAGACCAGGCGGGAACGCTTCGATCGCTTCGAGCACGGAGGCGATCTGCTGATGCTCCTTCTTCGCGACCTTGCCCGAAACGAAAATGCCGAGGTGGCCGATGCTCTGGTGCACGAGTCCTACGATCACCTGACCGCGCGCCTTGATTTCTTCCGTGCTGCCGTAAATGTCGGCGACCCAGTTGAATGCCTGTTGAGGCGGCGTGATGTTGTCGCCCAGCGAAGCGAACAGAATGATCGGCGACTTGATTTCCCGCAGATCGAATGCCGTCCCGTTGAGACCTCGAACTTCGCCCGACCAGAGCGTGTTACCGACGAACAGGTTGCGCGTGATCCACTCGATCTCCTCGCGGTTCATCAGGTAATAGCCGCCCCACCAGCGCTCGAAGTCGAGGAAGCGCGGCGGCTCGATATCGGCGTTGTCGAACAGGTGGTAGTACTTGTCCCATAGGCTGTTGGCGGGATTGAGATTCTCGAAGTTCTGCACGAGATGGGCGCCGTCGAACTTGCCGTTGCCGAGATCGGCCGTCAGCGACGCGAGCCAGGTACCGCCCAGCATGCCGCCGGAATAGCGCATGGGGTTGTCGCCCTCGCCTTCGCTCCACGCGCCGCTCCAGTAGGACATCGGCGCGCCGTTGATGACGAGCGGCCCCGTATGGTCCGGGTCGGAACTCGCGAGCATCATGGCGGCCCAGCCGCCCTGGCAGTTGCCGACGATCGCCGGCTTCGGGCTGTCCGGGTGCAGTTCGCACACCTTCTTGACGAATTGCGCTTCCGCCGCACAGACATCGAGCAGGGTCTGGCCAGGCTCCGGATCGCGAAAGAAGATGACGAAATACACGGAGTGGCCCGCCTTGAGCGCAACACCGGCCTGTGAATCGTCCTTGAAGCCGCCGATGCCCGGACCGTGGCCCGCACGCGGGTCGATGATCACATAAGGACGCTTGCTAACGTCGATGACCACACCGTCGGGCGGCAGCAGGCGCACCAGCGCGTAGTTGACCGGCCGCGCCAGCTTCCGGCCGTCGATCACGAGTTCGTGGCCGAAATGGAGGACCGGCCGAAGACCGTTGCGGGCCTGCTCGACGAAGCCATTGCCGCGCTGGCGCAGGGTGTCCCAGAAGAGCACGGACCGCTCGGCGACATCCACCGCGTAGCGGTAGCCGGCCCAGGGGTCCAGCGCGGTTGCCCATGCTGGGCTCGCCGAAGCGGGTTTATCGCTTTCGACCAGCCGCCCAGTCGCATCCGCTAAACGCTGACTGAATTGGGTTTGCGCTAGTTCCGATCGCCTGGCGAGGAGCCGGGCAACTTTGCCGCCGATCTCCTGGCAACGCGCATATTGATTGGCTAGGTCGGTCATGGCATCACCTTCTGGTCCGCGAAGGGGTGGCAAAAGCCACCTCCGCCGCCTCGATTGAATGAAAGGAATGCTTACGAATATGCTGGGCAGTCGCGCGCGTAGCCGTAAAGGCCGGCATGGCTGCTATCTCTCCAGACACTGGCAGACGCACGTGACAGGTTCGTTACGGCGCCGCGCCGGGCCGGCGACGATTCCGTCTGCACGAACTGAATCGTGCAGCCGCTCGCGTGCTTTCTCTATAGGACCATCGGCCCATACCCCGCCGTAACGATTGCCCTTGCAGCAGTAGGACCAAAGTCCGATTGACGCTTGATCAACAACATGGGATTCGTCAAATTTCCGCTTCAGCATGTTGAATGCAGTAGCCCACGGGGAAGTATCGGTGAGACATTCGACGTAGATGTGCGTCGGTCGTGTTTCTGCCCCTGGAGGCCACAGCATCATGCGCGATCAGCCCGCGTCGCACCGCAAATCCGGCTTTCGTCTTCCCGTTCTCGAATGGGTACGCGACTACCGGACATCGTGGATCAAACCCGACATCGTTGCGGGCGTCACGGCGGCGGCTGTCGTGTTGCCGAAAGCGATGGCTTACGCGAGCGTTGCCGGACTGCCCGTCGAGACCGGGCTCTACACGGCGTTCGTGCCGATGGTGATCTACGCGCTCTTCGGTACGTCAAGGCCACTGAGCGTCAGCACCAGCGCGACGCTGGCCATTCTTAGCGCGGCCGCGCTCGGTCAGGTTGCGCCCGATGGCAACACCGCCCAACTGGTCATCGCGACCGCCACACTCACGCTGCTCGTCGGCCTCTTCCTCGTTCTCGCGGCCTTGCTCAGGCTGGGGTTTGTCGCGAACTTCATTTCCGAGCCCGTGTTGACGGGCTTCAAGGCCGGCATCGCCATCGTCATCGTGCTCGATCAACTGCCGAAACTGATTGGCATTCACGTCGTGAAAGGATCGTTCTTTCATAACGTATATGCGCTCGCTGCCGGGCTTCCCCATGCGTCGATGGCGACGGTTGCCATGGGCGCACTGACGATCGCCGTGCTGGTCGCGCTCGAACACTGGTATCCGAAGTCCCCCGCCCCGCTCATTGCCGTGGCGCTCGGCATAGCGTGTGTCGCTTTCGCCGGCGTGCAGCGGTACGGCGTGGAGATCGTCGGCGAGATCCCGACCGGATTGCCTTCGTTCGTGATGCCCGATCTTTCCCTGATCGACGCGCTCTGGCCGGCGGCGGTGGGCATTGCCCTGATGAGTTTTACCGAAACGATTGCTTCAGGGCGCGCATTCGCGCTCAGCGGGGAACCCGTTCCGCTGCCGAACCGCGAACTGCTGGCGACGGGCCTGGGCAATGCGTTGGGCGCGCTGTTCGGCTCGATGCCCGCGGGCGGCGGGACGACCCAGACGGCCGTCAACCGGCTGGCCGGTGCGCACTCGCAACTGGCCGAACTCGCCACCGCGGCCGTGACGCTCGGCACCATGGTGCTGCTCGCGCCCGTCATCGGACTCATGCCGCATGCCACGCTCGCTGCCGTGGTGATCGTCTATTCGATCGGCCTGCTCAATCCGGAGGACTTCCGCGCGATCCTCGCCATCCGGCGCACCGAGTTTGTCTGGGCGGTCGTGGCGCTGGTGGGCGTCGTGCTGCTCGGCACGCTGCAAGGCATCCTGATCGCCATCGTCGTATCGCTGGTGGCACTCGCCCATCAGGTGTCCGATCCCCCTGTGTACGTGCTGCGGCGCAAACGCGGCACGAACGTATTCCGTCCAGTATCGGACGAGCACCCGGACGACGAGGACTTTCCCGGACTGCTGCTCCTGCGGCCCGAGGGACGAATTTTCTTTCTCAACGCCTCCAACATCGTGCACAAGATCATGCCGCTCCTCGCCCAGACGCGCCCCAGGGTCATGGCGCTCGATATGCGGGCCGTATTCGATGTGGAGTACACAGCATTGAAGATGCTGACCGAGGCCGAGAAGAAGTGTCGCGAGAGCGGAATCGAAGTCTGGGTCGTGGGCCTCAATCCCGATGTCTTTGCCGTGCTCGAGAAGGCGCCGCTCGGCAGCGTGCTTGGACACGAGCGCATGTTTCTCAATCTCGAACAGGCGCTAGCCGCGTGGTGGGAGGCGCAGCATGCCATTGCGCGCGATGACGTATCGTCTGCCAGTAGGCACCCTGGACAGAGAACGCCTTGAGCGCTTATCTACTTTTTGCAAGAGGCCATATGAATACCACTACCCCGACACAGCAAACCGCGGCCGAAAAGCGCGAGCCCGTACTCAACACCGTCGAGCGCGTGACCGAACTGTGCTTTGGCCTGTTCATGGCGTTGACTTTCGTCGGCGCCGTCAAGGCGGTCACAGCGGGCGAGGACGCCGGCCGCAAACTGTTCCTGGCCGCCCTCGGATGCAATCTCGCCTGGGGCCTCGCAGACGCCGTGATGTATCTCGTCCGCACGCTCGCGGATCGCGGACAGCGCCTGACACTCGCCCTGACCGTGAAACGCGAACCAGACCGCGCCGCGGCCGTGCGGGCGTTGCGCGACGCATTGCCGACGGCGCTGGAACCGCTCGTCGACGACGAAGAACTCGAGCTGATTCGCGCGCGCCTCGCCGCGGCGCCTACGCTGCCACCACGCGCGCAATTCAAGCGCGATGACTTTCTTGGGGCAGTGAGCGTTTTTCTGCTCGTGGTCGTATCGACGTTCCCGGTTGCCCTGCCCTTTATCCTCGTGAGGGATCACATAGCGGCGCTCGTCATCTCACGCATACTCACGCTCGCGATGCTCTTCGCCGCCGGTTTCGCGCTCGGACGCTACACCGGCGCGGGCGCGATGAAAGCGGGCTTCGCGATGATGCTGCTTGGGATCGTGCTGACGATGGCGATCATTGCGCTCGGCGGCTAGCCGTCAGGCGACACGGCTTCGTTATCCGCGGTCATCGGCAGCCCGCACTGCGGCTGGCGATCACCGTCACCCCTGCCTGGAAGTGGATTTCGGCCACGAACATCGGCACGGATGTCTGCGTCGTGCCCGGTTGTTCGGAAGCCGGCGTGCCATACATGTTGTGCCAGTATTCGTAGCCAGGACCCAGGTACGCCGTGCGCGGATGGCCGGCGAACGATCCCCGTCCGGATGGATCTCGTAGACGATCGACCCATCAGGACGAACGACCACCCCCGCTGTGCGGCTAGCCCACCGTCCCTCGTCATGCGTGGGCGCTGGCCCTGCGAACCTTGGCAGGCCGGTCGCGCAGCAGCAATGGCATCAAGCGCCGGTTGGCTGTCTGCGCCGCCCACTCGCAGTATGCAGCGCTGCCGAGCACCCAGCCCTCGAGCGTCGCCCGCATCAGGCTATTGACCTCGGCTTCGTCGAGAGGCTGTGCGCCCAGGTCGCGGTAAGACTCGTGCCGTTCGAACGGCGTATCGCCGAGCGCGCGATAGAGCGGATGATCCTTGACGAACCTGTCGACACGCAGCCCGACGTGGTGCGTGTAGCTCGACCACGGATAGTTGCCCGGCTCGGCCACGAGGCGGTTGCGCACCGGCGCATGATCGATGACCTGGCTCGCGAGCAGGAAATAGCGGTCGGGTTCGATCACGGTTGCCCGGTACTCGCCACGCCACATCGCACCGCGGCGTCCATGGCGGCGGTTGAATGTCTCGACATAGCGGCGGCAAACCGCCTGCATCGCCATGGCTACGCTCGACTCGTATGAAGGCGTGACGAGGAACTGCACCGCGTCGGGCATCAGCACCCACGCGTGGACTGCCAGATCGGCGACGCGCGCGGCGTCCGCGAGGCAGGCGAGGAAGTAAAGGTAGTCTCCTTCGTCGAGGAATGCGGGCCCTTTGAGCCCCTGCAAGATAACGTGCTGCGGTTGTTCTGGGACGTAGTGCCGTGCAAGCCGTGTCATGCTGAATTAACCGGAAATCCGATGTGGGGGAGCGATCCGACAGGTATCGATCGCCTGACGCTGCGTGAGTGGATCTACGATCAAATTCTATGGGCCGTGCGCGCACGTCTGCGTCGCGAACAGGCCTTTTTTATGGCCTCAATTCGCTGATTTGACGAGCGCAACGCGCGCATTTTTACGCCGCCGCTGAATAGCCGTCGAAGCGCGATCCGGCACCACTAAAGCGTAGCGATGAGGGTACGATGGTCGAAGCGACTGAAGTCCCAAAATTTATCCGCAGGACTCCGAATTATAGTGATGGGTCGAAGCCGAAGCCTTCGACGCGCCGAAACCCCGCCTAACCCGACCGGTTCAGTCGGCGCGCGACGACGCCGCCATGAACGCTTCGGCCTGCAGCGCGACGCGCCACGGCGTCCACGTCATCCCAAATGCCTGTTCCGCGCGGCGCGAGTCGAGCCGGATGTCCTGTTGCCACAGCCGCGCGAGCGAAGGCGGCAGCGGCGGCGGCACCTTCACGCCACCCAGTTTGCGCCCCGCGATCCCGGCGATCTTCAGCGCAGGCGCCCACAGCTTCGTTTCGAGTGCAAGACGCCGCGCACCGATCCGCTCCACGGGCGTCGCCCCCAAAATTCGCGCGTAGGCGACGAAGTATTCATTCCAGCGCGGCGCCTCGGCCATCGCCAGGTTGTAGGCCTGAGCGCCCGAAGCCGGCGTGCGCAGCGCAGCCAGCGCCGCCTGCACGACGTCGTCGATGTGGACGAGATTACTGCAACCGTCGCCGGCGGCGCCGAGGTCACCCAGGCGCCGCGCGCACAGCAGCTGTGCAATGCGCGCCGACCACTGCGGACTGCCGCCTCCGTAGATGCAACCCGGGCGCAGTATCGTGAGCGCGGGCAGCGCAGCGAGCAGTCGTTCCGACTCGACCTTCGCATGGCCATAGGGGCTCACGGCGTCGAGCGCCGCCGCTTCGTCGATACGGCCTTCGGCGGCGCCGTACACCGCCATCGAACTGAAGTGGACCACGGGCAGCGGCGCACCGCGTGCCGCCAGCGCGGCCGCCAGCGCGCGCGCATTCGCGACGATCGTCGCCGGCGCACCCGCCACGCAGTTGACCACGCCGTGCACGTCGGCCAGCGCGGCGGCGAGCGACGCGGGGTCCGCGGCATCGACACGGCGCAAGCCGCTTCCTTCCCTGCGCGAGGCGGCCACCGGCTCGGCCCATTCGGTACGGCTCAACGCTTTCACCAGATGGCGGCCGACGAAGCCGGTCGCGCCAAGAACGAGAATACGGGCTTTCATTACGCGGGTTCGGAAGGGTTTGCGATTGGAACGGGCAGCGCGGCAAGATCGGCGGCGCCCTTGAGGTGTTCGGCGAGCCGCAGTGCGAGCGCGACGATGGTCAAGGTCGGATTCGCCTGGCCCGAAGTCGGGAACACCGCGGCGCCCGTCACATAGACGTTGTCCGCTTCGTGCAGCCGGCAGTCGGCATCGACCACGCTCGTGCGCGCATCGCGCCCCATGCGCGCCGTGCCGATGTGATGGCCGCCATAGGCTCCGTAGCGCGTCATTTCGGCCTCGACCTGCGCGGGGTCGTAGGTGAAACGGCCCACGCCTGCGCGCTCGACCTCGTGCGCGAGCGCGGCGAGCGCGCGGCTCACGGTCGCGACGTCCTGCTGCGTGTAGCGCCAGTCCACATGGATGCGGCGCAAGCCGAGTGCATCGGTTTCATCGCCGAGCGTGACGCGGCTCGCCGGATTGGGCTCCTGCTCCGCATGGAAGTCGAGCGAGAAACGCAGATTCGCAGGCCGCACGATCACCGAGGGGAACTTGCGCGCGGCCAGCGTGCGCCGCCGCAGCCAGTGCCACAGGAAACGCGCCGTGTTCGGCGCGTCCGCAACGACGTTTTTCGCGTGCGCGAGCGTGGAGCCCGCATAGCCTTCGGGTGTGCCGTCGTAGAGGCGCTTCGCGTATTCGTAGGGCACGATGCCGCGCGCGAGATACAGCGCGGAGAGGATGCCATTGCCGTGCCCGGCGTCCGGAATGCGCGGATGATGCAGGCGCGCAATGAAGTTGCCCGCGCGCAGCGCGTCTTGCTGTTCCGGGCGCAGCGCGAGGCGGCGGCGGCAATAGATGCCCTCTTCCGTCACCTCGTAGCCGTGCCACACGGACTGCGCCGCCGCGAGATCGAGCGTGCCGATCGTGCCCGCGAGATGGCTCATGTAATAGCGGCCCACCGCGTCGTGGGCGTTGCCGAGCCCCCCGCCGCTCGGCCCGGGGCTGTTGAGCAACAGGCGCGGCACTTCGAGACCGCCGGCCGCGAGCACGTAGGCGCGTGCGGCCACCTCGAACGTCGCGCCGCCCGTCGCGTCTTTCGTATTGAGCACGCGTACCTGAGCTGCGCCGACACGCCGCGTCGAACCCGCCAGCATCGGCAGGCGGCACAGGTTCGCATGCTGGAGCACACGCACGCCGCCTTTCGCCAGGCGCGCCCGGTAACGCTGACCGAAATCGGTCGGGCAGCTGAAGCGCTCGAGCGTGTGCGTCGAAAACACGTCGCTGGCAAAGCCGCCGATCATCGGGCGCGGCGGCGCCGCGAACGCGCCTTCGGCCGTATAGGCGAATTCGCCCGCTTCGCACAGTGCGTTGGCTTGCGGGTAGTGGCGCAGCACATCGGCGAACGCGATCGGCCAGCCGCTGTGCGCGACGTAATCGCGCGCCTCGAAGTCGTGCGCGTCGAGCGGCATGCAGCGGCCGCCCCACAGCGTGGTCGAGCCGCCGAAGCGCCGCACGCGGTAGTTGTCCGGCGGCGGATGAAGCGCCGCATTCGCCACCGTGCCCGCGTACAGCTGCTGGGTGGCGGGCTCGGGCGCCTCGCCGCCGCTTTCCAGCACGATTACGTCGAGCCCGCTCCTCTCCAGCGCGAGCGCGAGCGCAATGCCGGCGGCGCCGGCGCCCACGATGCACAGGTCCGCGTGCAGCGTCGTGCCGGCGGGAATCTCACGGGCGTCGGTGATCATCGTCTGTTACGTATGGGAAAGGGAAGACGGGCCGCGGCGATCGTAGCCGATCGCTCGCGTGCAACCAACGGCGCCAGCCGAGAAATTTCAGACGCATCCCGTTTTTTGTCTCTAAAAAAACACTGTTGTATTACCCGCAGCACCGACACAGCAGTAAGATTCCGTCTGAAGTCCAAAACGCCTTGGCAAAAGCCAGGAGACCAGAAAAAAACATAACGTACGTCGCATGACGGGGTGGCACGACGCCGGTTCAACGGGCGCCGTGCGTGGCTCACGTCGTGTACGCACGTCGGGGTCACAAAAACAACATGAGTACGCCTTACATAACAGCGGCGCCCCAGGCGGCCGCACGGGGTGTCTTCAAGCCGAGCATTCCCTTGTTCGGTCTCAACATCGCCGCCGTGTCGTTCGACACCGCGCTCGACGTGCTTTGCACCGCCGCCTTGCAGCGCGACGGCCGGGCGCGTGTCGCGGTCACGCCGAACGTCGACCACGTGGTGCGTCTCGACACGCAGCCCGATCTTCATCGTCTCTACCGCACCGCCGACTTCCTGTTCGCGGACGGCATGCCCGTTGTCTGGGCGAGCCGCCTGTTCGGCGCGCCGCTGCCGGAACGCGTGACCGGCGCGGACCTGTTGCCCGCCCTGTGCGAGCGCGCCCACGCAGCCGGCTGGAAAGTGGTGGTGGTCGGCGGCCGCCCGGGTCACGAAGCCACGCTCCTGAATGGCTTCGCGCAGCACTATCCGGGCCTCGACGTCGAGGTGATCGCACCTTCCATGACGTTCGATCCGACCGGCCCCGAGGGTGATGCGGTGGCCGGGCGCGTGCGCGCGGCCGCGCCCGATATCGTGTTCGTGTGCCTCGGCATGCCCAAGCAGGAACGCTGGGCCCTGCATCACGCGAGCAAGCTGCCGGGCGGCCTCATGCTGTGCGCCGGGGCGGCCGTCGAGTTTGCCGTCGGCCTGCAGCAACGCGCCCCCGTGTGGATGCAGCGCTGTGGACTCGAATGGTGCTGGCGCATCAAACAGGACCCCGCGCGCCTGTGGCGCCGGTACCTCGTGGACGACCGCCGCTTCTTCGCCATCCTGTGGCGTCACTGGCGCATGGCGCGCACGCAGCAGCGCGCGGCGTAAGGCCGCCGATGCGGACGCGGCCGGCTCATGTTCGGCCACGTCTCGCGCGGCGCAGGCTTCAAACCGCATTGCGGCCCGAGACGATCGACGGGATCGTCTTCAGCAGGATCTGCAGGTCGAGCCACAGCGACCAGTGCGTGATGTAGTAACGGTCGTACTCCACGCGGCGCTGCATCTTGTCGGGCGTATCGGTCAAGCCGCGCAACCCGTTGATCTGCGCCCAGCCGGTAATGCCCGGCTTCACGCTATGGCGCAGCATGTAGCCGGGAATCAGCTGCCGGTACTCTTCGTTGTGCTCGGCCGCGTGCGGACGCGGACCCACGAGACTCATCGAACCGCCCAGCACGTTGAAGAGCTGCGGCAACTCGTCGAGCGAAGTCCGGCGCAGATAGCGCCCCACGGCCGTGATCCGGTCGTCGCCGCTGCGGGCCTGGCGCACGCCCTGCTCTTGTGCATCGCCCTCGTTCTCCGCCGCGACGCGCATCGAGCGGAATTTGTGCACGACGATCGCCCGGCCGTGCTCGCCATTGCGGCGCTGCCTGAACATCACCGGGCCCGGCGAATCGAGCCGGATCACCAGCGCGATCGCGAGCATGACGGGCCACAGCAGCGCGAGCAGCAACGCCGCGCCGGCAATGTCGACCGCGCGCTTGAGCATGCGCGAGAGCCCCAGAATCGGCACGTCGTGCAGTGCCAGCAGCGGCACGCCGGCCAGGTCCGCTCCGGTCGTCGCGACGTCCTCCAGGTAATGCAGCTCGGGCACGAGATAGATCGCAGCCGTCGAATCGTAGAGGCGCGTCACGATGTCGGCCGTGATGTCCTTCACTTGCGTTGCGTCGGCTCGCGCCATCGCGGCCTGCCCCATCGCGAGGAACACGATCTCATAGTCGTTCGCGTGGATGCGCGTGGCGGCGTCTTCATAGCGGCCGAGATACGGCGGCAGCGTTTCCCCGTCACGCGGCGTGGCAGGCGCATCGTTGTAATAGCCCATCACGTGAATACCGAGAATCGGCGAACGCTGCAGGCGCAGGTTCAGCTTGCGCGCCTCGCGGCCCATCCCGAAGAACACCGCGCGGCGCAGGTTGCCGGGCGCGTTGTTGACGCTGTGGGCCACGCCGCGCAATACAGCCAGGCCGACGAGTTGCAGCGGCAGCGCAATGGCGGCCCACTGGACGACCAGCGTACGCAGGGCCGTCGTGCCGCTATCGCCATGCGTCGCGAACAGCAGCACCATGAGCGCGACCGGCAGCCGGCACCAGCGCCATGCGCCGCGGCCCAGCATCCACCAGAGATGACGCGCGCTGGCTACCAGGTGAAAGCGCGCAAACACGACGAACGCGGCCACGGCGAACGCCCCGGTCAACGCCCGCGTGTACGGCGTATCGCCGGTCTGTCCGCGCAGCAACAACAGCGCCACGAGCGCGCCCGTATTGAGCGCCGCGCTGATGACACCGACCAGCGCCATAAAGAGGCGGTGATGGTGGGTCGACTGGGTGGACATGACGGGTTCGGCCAGTATGTGCGACTGTTTTATACGCCTGATTGGCATGACGGCGGGATTAGACCGCGAGGGGAATGACCGTCTGCGCAAGGCGCAACAGCAGCAAGCGGCGGCAGACGATTCGCCCAAAAGGCGAAACCCGAGTCTCAAACGCTTGCGATTAAACACACGAACCGAACGTACGCGCTTTTTTAAACATGGAGCGCTATTCGCAGTGCAAGACGGCCGCTCCCCGTCGGCCTGACGGCGCAAACTCCTGATCCGGCAGCGCGAGTGGTCTAGATTCGCGCCAATAGCCCGGAATGGAGAACGGCCATCCCAATTCGCGCGTATCTTACCAGCGCATTATGAATTTGCGTGATCCGGAAAGATAGCGCCGTGAAAACGCGCGGTATCGTGGCGAATTTGCCGATGCGGCTGATTTAACGCCGCCGTAATTAGTAGGGTAGGTTCGGGGCTTCAATAAAAATGAATAGCGATTTCTTGCGCGCGAATGGGGCGAATTATGTTCGCGCAAACGTTTGTTCAAGCGAATCGAAATGCGCGGGAGCGCCCGGCGTTATCGCCGGGGCTGCTGCGCCGCGTTCGAGCATCCAGTGGCTCGCTCAGTGGCCCGCATAAATCGACCGCTCGCCGACGCTGGCCACGACCGGCGCACCCGCGTCCGAGCTGCCCGTCATCGCCACGCCGCCGACCGCCGTGCTGCCCGGCGCGGCCTGCTGGTTCTTTTGCGCCTGCTCCTGGGCCACGATCGCCTCCGCGTGCTGGATGTCATCCGGGTAGTTGACGTCCTTGGCCACAGGACGATACCCCGCCTGCTCCAACCGCACGAGATCGTCGATCACCTGGGCGCGCGTGACCGGCGCGTTGGCCGGGTCGGCGGGGGTGGCGGTCTGTGCGAAAGCGGCAGCGGGAGCGGCCAGGGCGCAGGCAACGAGCAATGTGGAAACGAGTGCTTTCATGGTGTTCACCTCTCAATGAATGGCCGCTGCATCGGGAAGGGATGCCGCCTCAGCCACCCTCGGCAATGTCGCGAAGGTTGAACGCATTCTGGTCGCGCGGCGCTGACCCAAAGCTGACCTGCTGATTACGAGTTCGTTATCTGGGCGCAGCGCGCCCCCGGCGGCTAGCGTCCTTGCGCGGCAAAGATGACAAATCCGTAATGTCGAGGTCAGGACCGGGTAAGCGCGCCCTCCCGATACTTTCGCCACTCCCGCCTCAACCCGGACCCCGTCATGTGGATCGTCAAACTGGCTCTCAGACGGCCTTACACGTTCATCGTGCTGGCCGTACTGCTCTTTATCCTCGGGCCGCTCGCCATCATGCGCACGCCCACGGACATTTTTCCGAACATCAATATCCCGGTGGTCAGCATCGTCTGGACCTACAACGGCTTCTCCGCCGAGGACATGGCGCACCGCATCACCTCGAACTACGAGCGCGCGCTGACTTCGGACGTGGACGACATCGAGCACATCGAATCCCAGTCGCTCAACGGCGTGTCGGTCGTGAAGGTGTTCTTCCACCCGGGCGCCGACATCAACCGCGCGATTGCCGAGGCGGCGTCGAACTCTGCTTCGATCCTGCGCGTGCTGCCGCCCGGCACGCTGCCGCCGAACATCATCACGTACAACGCCTCCACCGTGCCTGTTCTGCAACTGGGCCTCTCTAGCGCGACCTTGCCCGAGCAGTCGCTTTACGACCTCGGCAACAGCTTCATCCGCACGCAGCTCGCGACCGTCCAGGGCGCGGCCGTGCCGCTGCCCTATGGCGGCAAGATCCGCCAGATCATGGTGCAGCTCGATCCGAAAGCGTTGCAGGCCAAAGGTCTTGCACCCGCGGACGTCGTCAACGCCGTGAACGCGCAGAACCTCATCCTGCCCGGCGGCACGGCGAAGATCGGCTCGCGCGAATACAACGTGGAGATGAACGGCAGCACGCAAACCGTCGCGGCGCTCAACGACCTGCCCATCAAGACCGTGAACGGCAGCGTGGTGTATGTGCGCGACGTCGCGCACGTGATCGACGGCTACGCGCCGCAAACGAACATCGTGCGCGCGGACGGCAAACGCGCTGCACTCCTTACGGTCGAAAAGACCGGCAGCGCCTCGACGCTCACGATCATCCAGCAGGTGAAGGCCATGCTGCCGACGATCGCCGCGGGCCTGCCGAGCGCGCTCAAGATCACGCCGCTCTCCGATCAGTCCGTGTTCGTGAAGTCGGCGATCTCGGGCGTGGTGCGCGAGGCGCTCATTGCGGCTTGCCTCACCGCCGCGATGATCCTGCTCTTTCTCGGCAGCTGGCGCGCCACGCTCATCATCGCCGTGACGATTCCGCTCGCCGTGCTCACGTCGCTCATCGCGCTCGCGGCGCTCGGCGAGACCATCAACATCATGACCCTCGGCGGCCTCGCGCTTGCGGTCGGCATCCTCGTTGACGACGCCACCGTCGCTATCGAAAACATCACGCATCATCTTGAGCGCGGCGCGCCGCTGCACGACGCCATTCTCAACGGCTCCGGCGAGATCGCCGTGCCGACGTTCGTCTCGACGCTCTCCATCTGCATCGTGTTCGTGCCGATGTTCCTGCTTTCGGGCGTGGCGCGGTATCTGTTCGTGCCGCTCGCCGAGGCTGTGGTGTTCGCGATGTGCGCGTCGTACTTCTTCTCGCGCACGCTGATTCCCACGCTCGCCATGTATCTGCTGCGCGCGCGTAAGCCTGACGCTGCGCCCAGGCGCGGCATCGCCGGTGCGTTGACGCGCTTTCAGGCGGCCTTCGAACGACGCTTCGAAGCGGTGCGCAACCGCTATCGCGCGCTGCTTCAGGCGGCGATTGCGCGGCGCCGCCGATTCGTGGTGCTGTGGCTCGCGCTGTGCCTCGGCTCGCTCGTGCTCGTGCCGTTCACCGGCCGCGACTTCTTCCCCGCTGTCGATACCGGCGAAATCCGCCTGCACCTGCGCGCGCCTACCGGCACGCGCATCGAGGAAACGGCCCGCATTACCGACGAAGTCGAAGCGAAAATCCGCAGCGTGATTCCGCCCGCCGAACAGGCCGCGGTGCTCGACAACATCGGCGTGCCGGTGAGCGGCATTAACCTCACGTATGACTCGTCGGACCCCATCGGCCCCGAAGACGCAGACGTCCTCATCACGCTCACGCCGAAGCACCAACCCACCGCGCAATATGTCGCGAAGCTGCGCAACGTGCTCAACGCCTCGTTTCCGGGCGTGACCTTCGCGTTCCTGCCCGCCGACATCGTGAGCCAGATCCTGAACTTCGGCCTGCCTGCGCCCATCGACGTGCAGATCGTCGGCAACAAGCTCGCGCAAAACCGCGTCGTGGCGAATCATCTGCTCGACCAGATGCGTGGCGTGCGCGGCCTCGTCGACGCCCGCATCCAGCAGCCCGGGGACGAGCCCACCATCAACGTCGACGTAGATCGCACGAAGGCCCTGCAAGCGGGCCTCACGCAGCACGACGTGGCGCAGAACCTGCTCATCGCGCTCTCGGGCAGCTCGCAAACCACGCCCAACTTCTGGCTCGATCCGAAGAACGGCGTGAGCTACCCGCTCGTGACCGAGGTGCCGCAATACGATATCCATTCGCTGCAAACACTCGCCAATATTCCGCTGACGACGTCGCAATCGGTCACGTTCACGCCGCAGAACCAGCTCGGCACGCTCGGCACGGTCTCGCGCAGCACGCAGGAAGCCGTGGTCTCGCACTACAACGTGCAGCCCGTGCTCGACATCTTCGCGTCGACACAGGGACGCGACCTGGGCGGCGTCGCCTCCGACGTGAACCGCCTCGTGAACGCCGCGCGCGCGCAACTGCCGCCTGGCTCGTCGATCGTGATGCGCGGCCAGGTGCAGTCGATGAACGCGTCGTTCAGCGGCCTCGCAGCGGGCCTCGTGTTCGCCGTCGCGCTCGTCTACCTGCTGATGGTCGTGAATTTCCAGTCGTGGCTCGATCCGCTCATCATCGTGAGCGGCCTGCCGGCGTCACTCGCCGGGATCGCGTGGATGCTGTTCGTCACGCAGACCACGTTGAGCGTGCCGGCGCTCACGGGCACGATTCTCTGCATGGGCATCGCCACGGCCAACAGCATTCTCGTCATCAACACGGCGCGCGAGTCGCTCGCCGCGGGCATGGAGCCGCTCGCCGTCGCGCTCGATGCGGGTTTCAACCGCTTTCGCCCAGTGCTCATGACGGCGCTCGCGATGCTGATCGGCATGTTGCCGATGGCGCTGGGTCTCGGTGATGGCGGCGAACAGAACGCGCCGCTCGGGCGCGCCGTGATCGGCGGCCTCGCGATCGGCACGCTTTCCACGCTCGTGTTCGTGCCGGTCGTGTTCGGCATGGTGCATGGCTTGCTCGCGCAACGCCGCGCCGCGCGCGATGCCAGCAACGATGCGCAAGCCGATACAACCACTCACGTCGAATAAGGATTCCAGAATGAAATCGCAGACACCGCACGAAGAACGCGATGCCGCGGCGCGAACCGCAACGCGAGGTCGCTCGGCTGTCGTCGTCGGCCTGACCTGCCTCGCCATCGCCGCGGCGCTCCTCACGGCGGGCATCGGCCCGCGCCTCCAGGCGCGCACGGCGCAAGCGCAGCAGGTCGCGGCGCAGCGCGAGCTGATCGTCTCCACCCTCACGCCCACGCGCGCACCCGCCACGCAGGACCTGTTGCTGCCCGGCTCGGTGATGTCCTGGGCCGACGCCTCGATCTACGCGCGCACGAGCGGGTACGTGCAGCACTGGTACACGGATATCGGCGCGCACGTGAAGGCGGGCCAGACGCTCGCGCAGATCGACACGCCCGAACTCGATGCGCAACTCCAGCAGGCGCGCGCCGACGAAGCCACCGCACAGGCCAACTATCGCTTCGCCAACAGCACGGCGCAGCGCTGGCAAACGATGCTGCAGACGCAATCGGTCTCCGAGCAGGACGCCCAGGCGAAAACGAGCGACGCCGCCGCGAAACTGGCCACGCTCCAGGCGGCGCAGGCCAACGTGGCGCGGCTGCAGGAGCTGGTTTCCTACCAGAAGGTGACGGCGCCTTTCGATGGCGTCATTACGGCGCGCAACGTGCAAGTGGGCGCGCTCGTCACCGCGGGCGGCACGCCCGGCCTCGCCACGATGCCAGGCGAGCTGTTCCATCTCTCGCAGACCGACCGGCTGCGCGTGTACGTGGACGTGCCTCAGGACGACGCGAGCCTCGTCACGCCAGGCACGGCAGTCTGGCTGACGACGCAGCAATATCCGGGCCGCCGTTTCGAAGCCAGCGTGGCGCGCAGTTCGCACGTGATCGATCCCGTGAGCCGCACGTTGCATGTGGAAGTCGATGCGGACAATCACGACGGCGCGCTGATGCCCGGCGCCTACGCGCAGGTGCACCTCGCGCTCACGGCGGCCGCGCCGGCGCTCGAACTGCCCGTGAGTGCGCTGCTGTTCCGCCCGGACGGCGTGACCGTCGCGGTGGTGGATGCAAAGAGCATGGTGCAATTGCGCAAGGTGACCATCGGCCGCGACTTCGGCACCCATGTGGAGATCGCCACCGGACTCGCGCCGACCGATCGCGTCATCAACAATCCCGGCGACGCCATTGCGAGCGGCCAGAGCGTGCGCGTGGCGGCAGCCTCGACGGCTGCGCAAGCGAAAGCGTAAGCGAGGCTCATCATGTTCGAACGCCCTCTCACTGCACTGCGCCGGATCGTCGTCGCCTTCACCGCAGCATCGCTCGCGGCGTGCACCACGTTGCCCCATTACAGCGTACCCTCGACGGACGTGCCTGCGCACTTCGCGACACAAACAACGCCACCGGCGGCGGCACCCGGCTGGACCGTCGCCGCGCCCGCCGACGCCCAAACGCGCGGCCCATGGTGGACGCTCTTCGGCGACAACGACCTCGACCAGCTCGAAGCCCGCGTGGACGTGTCGAACCAGACCGTGCGCCAGGCCGTCGCCAATCTCGAAGCCGCGCGCGCGATGATCGACTATCAGCGCGCGGGCTATGCGCCGACCGTCACGGCGGGTGTGGCGGCGCAGCGTTACCGGACCTCGCAGAATCTCGTGGACCATTCGCTTGCGGGCAAGACGATTCCCGATTACTCGACGGGCCTCACGGCAAGCTGGGAACCCGACCTGTTCGGGCGCGTGAAGGACGCGACCACCCAGGCCCACGCCAACGCCCAGGCCACGCAAGCCGACCTCGAATCGGTGCGCCTTTCGGTTGCGAGCCAGCTGGCGACGGATTACTTCGATTTGCGTTCGCTCGATCGCCAGAAGAAGCTGCTCGACGACACCGTGAGCGCCTACACGGCGGCGCTGCGCATCGTGCAGCAGCAGCTCGCCGACGGCGCGATCGACGCCTCCGCCGTCGCCCAGGCACAAACCCAGCTCGAGAGCGCGCGCACGGCGGATAGCGACATCGACGTGCAGCGCGCGCAGCTTCAGCACGCCATCGCCACGCTGATCGGCGTGCCCGCTTCGACGTTCAGTCTGCCGCCGCGTGTCGATCCCGCCGCCGTGCCGTCGATTCCCGCAGGGGTGCCCTCCGCGCTGCTCGAACGGCGTCCCGACATCGCGGCGGCCGAGCGGCGTGTGGCGGCGGCCAATGCAGGAATCGGCGCAGCGCGCGCGGCCTTTTATCCCGATCTCACGCTCTCCGCGACGGCGGGCCTCGAAAGCACGTTCTTCGCGCCGTGGCTGAGCGCGCCCAGCCTCTTCTGGTCGCTCGGCTCGCAACTGGCGGGCACACTCTTCGACGGTGGCCGGCGCGACGCCACGCTCAAAGGCGCGAACGCACAATACGATGCGGCAGTAGCCGGCTACCGGCAAACCGTGCTGACGGCGTTCCAGCAAGTCGAAGACAACCTGAGCGCGCTCGACACGCTGGCGAGCGAAGCGCAAAGCCAGCAGCGCGCCACCGCCGCCGCACAACTCTCGCTCAGGCTCACCACCAACCGCTACCAGGCGGGCGCGGTGAACTATCTCGATGTCGTGACGGCGCAGACCATCGCGCTCTCGAACGAACGCGACGAGGAGCAGATCGCAGGAAGAAGGCTCGATGCGAGCGTGCATCTGCTGGAGGCGCTCGGCGGCGGCTGGGACCGCGCGGCGCTGAGCGACCTGAGCGCTAGGAACGGGCGAACGTCAGGATGAACCGCGTGCTTGCCGCGTCGCTTTCGGCGCGCGCCGAGCCGCCGTGCAGCGCCATGATCGTGCGCACGATCGCGAGCCCCAGACCCGCCGAAGCACCCGCACGCGCCTCGCGATGGCGCGACGCATCCGCGCGATAGAAGCGGTCGAAAATGCGTTCCATCAGCGCGGCTTCGATCGGCGTGCCCGGATTGGCCACCGTGACCTCGACGGCCCGTGGCGTCTGCTCGACGCTCAGCGTGATCGCCGCACCGCGCGGCGTATAGCGCAGCGCATTGGCGAGCAGGTTGCCCACGGCGCGCCGGAACAGCTCCTTGTCCGCGCGCAGGCGGCCCTCGCCCTCCACGCGGATTTGCACGCCCGCTTCGTCGGCGAGACCTTCGAAGTAGTCGGCAATCTGCGTGAGCGCATCGTGCACGTCGAACTCCGCGAGTGTCGTCATGAACTGCGGGTGCTCCGCACGCGCGAGAAAGATCACGCTTTCGATCATGCGCGAAAGCCGTTCGCATTCCTCCAGATTCGATTCGAGCAACGCCTCGTATTCGGCCGTGGTGCGCTCGCGTGCGAGCGCCACTTCGTTCGCGCCGCGCAGGTTGCCGAGCGGCGTACGCATGTCATGCGCGAGATCCGCCGTGTATTGCGACATCCGCTCGAAGCCGCCATGCAAACGGTCGAGCATGGCGTTGAGCGATTTCGTGAGCGCTTGGAGCTCGCTCGGCGCGCGTTCGACTTCGATGGGCGTATCGAGCCGGTCCACCGTGACCGTGGCCGCACGCGCCGCCATCTCGCGCAGCGGACGCAGCGACTCGCGCACAAGCAGCCAGCTCATGAGGAACGCGAGCAGCATGCCCGCCAGGCCGAAACCGTAGAGCCGCTCGCGATAGTGATCGAGCAGCTGCCAGCGATCGGTCATGTCGCGTGCGATGACGATGGTGACGGGCGTGCCGTCCGCCAGCGCGGCGTCGGTAGCGAGTCCGCGCACGGGTACGCCGCGCGCGTTGCGCCATGCCACCACGTCGCCTTCGGTAATGCGTTGCGTCGGCGGGAGACGCCGCGCGAGCGCCGCTTCTGGAAACGCCGCGTCCGCAATGCCCGCCGTGTTGTGCTCGACGAGTTGCGCGCCGCCGGTACCGAGTATTTCCATGGAAAGCGCGGGATTGCCGAGCACCTGGCTCGTGAGCCGCTCCGCATGTTCGCGCACGTCGTGCTCGTTGTGCAGTTCCTGCGCGAGGCGGCGCGTGTGGCGCGAAATCAGCACAATATCGAGGTCGTCCTGCTGCTTCACCTCGCGGTCCAGCGTGAAATAAAGCGTGCTGCCCACAAGCGCGAATACCGCGAGCGTGGTACCCGCGAAACTCAGCGCGAGGCCTGTGGCGAGCGAGCGCACAGCCATGCGCGGCATCAGGCGTTCCCTTTGATTTCGGCGACGTAGCCCACGCCGCGCACCGTGTGGATCAGCTTGACGTCGAACGCGTCGTCCACCTTCGCGCGCAGGCGGCGGATGGCGACTTCCACGACGTTCGTGTCGCTGTCGAAGTTCATGTCCCACACGTATGAGGCGATCTGCGTGCGTGTGAGCACTTCGCCCTGGCGGCGCACGAGCAGCTGCAGCAGCGAGAACTCCTTCGGCGTGAGGTCGATGCGCGTGGCCCCGCGTTTCACGCGCCGGCGCGTGACGTCCACTTCGAGGTCGCCGAGCAGCAGCACGTCGCTCTCGCGCGGGGGGCCGCGGCGGGCCAGCGTGCGCACGCGCGCGAGCAGTTCGACGAAGGCGAACGGCTTGACGAGGTAGTCGTCCGCGCCCAGCTCGAGGCCCTTCACGCGGTCGCTGATGTCGTCGCGCGCGGTGAGGAACAGCACCGGCGTGGTGTGCGTGGCGCGCAGCGTCTTGAGCACCGTCCAGCCGTCCATCGCGGGCAGCATGACGTCGAGCACGATCACGTCGTACGCCGCCTCTTTCGCGAGAATCAGGCCTTCCGCGCCGTCCGCCGCGACATCCACGGCATAGCCGGATTCCTCGAAGCCCTTCTTCAGATACGCGCCGGTCTTCGGCTCGTCTTCGATCACGAGAATGCGCATCGCCGTTCAATTTTGAGTGTGTCCGGCTCAATTGTATGCGTTATGTCGCTTGCTGCGCTTCCGGGCGGCGCGCCTGGCGTAGCCGCCCAGGTCCTGCGGGATGCATTTCGAACGGTCGTATCGAATCTGCTTTGAGGGACTTGCGAAGAAGTCATCGGGTATCGTGCATGCAAACGCCCGCTCAAATGCCTCGAACCCTTTGCCTTCCTGGCTGCAAGCCTTATGCCGTGCGGTTTCAGCCGTGGCTCCCCGGCACCCCGCTCCATTTATCGCCCTCCTTCGCCGCGGCGACGAATTTTGCCCCCGAACCGCCCCATTCATGATCGAAAACACTGGCCGATAAGCAGCGGTCAGCGGGCCAACCCAATCGAAAAACGTCGGAGACCACGAGTGCACACCCGCCAATGGCCGGCGAACTGAGCGCCGTAATCGACACCTACCGCGCGTTGATATCCAGCCGTTTGCATGGAAGCCGTTATCCGCATGCTGAGCCGCAGTCCAAAAATCTTGTCAGCACAACTGATAGAACGGGACATGCACGTCGCTAGCGAAGCGTAAGTAATGCGAATCAGGTAACTCGAAATTTGTTTAGCCCGAATTCTTGTCGATCGTCATTTCGCTTAACGATTGTTGACGGATTTTTTCTGCCGCCCAGACGATGATTTTGTCTTTCGCGCGCGCCTTTGGTAGCGATGCCGGACATCATCTGGCCTCAAGGGTTAATAAAAATGAATGACCGTTGTTATCGGCTTGTCTTCAGCAAGCTGCGGGGTATGAGTTTGACCCGTCTGCTGGTGGCTCTGTCGGCTTCAATAAAGGGAGCGCGGCCGATTTGCGCGGTGTAGCCTCTAACGTGAACACTGCGGTATCCCTTGCTGACGTTGGCGTAGGTGGCTCGGTGACTTACAGTAACGGTCAAGCGACCGGCGCGTCCTACGGAGTGGCGATCAAAGGCGTACCGTCCGTCGCAGGGGGAACCGCGTCCGTTACCAATATGACCACGTGTACGCTGGGGATTAGTAACATCACGAGCGGTTTGACTCAATCTATTTGCAAGTGAGGACGTTACCGAAGATGAGAGTACATACAAGGACTCTTGCGGCGAGCGCGGCTTTGATCGTAATGGTCATTGCGGCGCTGCTGTTTGGCGAGACCTTCAACACAATACGCTCGTTGCCTATCAAGATTTGCGCAAGTGTCATCGCAGCAGTCTTTATCGTACTGCTGGTCTTGACTGCCGTATCGTTTTTTGCGTCGGGCTACTTCTTCCTTCGAATGGTGAATAGCCCTCAGTCTGGTCAGACAGTTTTCGATGCCAGAATGCTGAAAGGAAAATCGTTGTTTTCTGATCTCTACCTAAGTGAAGAAGGAAAACTAGCTCGATCACGTCTACTTAAATCACTTCGCTGTTTCGCAATTTTCTGGATTGGCGGCGTGTGTGCTGGCTTACTAGCGGGTTGGCTCGTCAGGGTTGGTTGAAAAACTTAAAGCAAATATTCAACAGGGGCTATCAGTACGGCCCCATCATTTTAGATGGTAGATTGAGCTTGATCTCTCTTATGACTGAATCGAATACGAAACGTCATCTCATTTTGGCTGGACTATCAGCATGCCTAAGTGCTTGCGCTTACGTTATTCCCCCTCCCCATTACGTTGATACGGCTACGCCGGTCTATGACCCGGCCGTGTCCGCACGCATGAGAGTCCTGTCTTCTAATGGCCCGGACCGAAGTGCAACATTCTGGGAGGGAGACTGCTACAAGTCGGGAACCGACGCGACGGCCGTTAGGGTAAGTGACGGCTTTCTTGCCTCTTGGAAATATTCATCACGGAGCATTGTGATCGGGATGCCTCCAAGTCCACGAAAATCGATGCAGGTCGATGGATTGTTTTCCAAGGATATGATCAGAGAGTATGTCGTCCCCGCGGGAAAACCGGTAACGGTGGCACTCGCAACGAGTACCTACTATGGCAGCTACGGTGGGACGAGCGGCTGTGCAGCGCCGGCGGTAATGTTCAAACCCGTAGCCGGGCAGGACTACGACGTCTTTCTCGATACCGGACGGGGCGCATGCTGGACTGCGGTTCGGCATATTGACGACCACGGTATGGACGAACCGGTTCCCGTGACGCGCGCCTTGAAATGCGTGGCAGAGGCTCCATCGGTTTCGACCAATGCTCAGTAGTGTTTTGTGGCCGCAGTCGAGTCACGCATATATGTCGCGCATCAAATCCATTCGAAAACCGTTACGAGAAACTCCGCAAGCGCTACGAAAAGAACCATAACGAAAGCAGCGAATAACGATGAAAAGTAAGAAGAATCTTGCGGTGCTGCCGCTCGCGGTACTCGTACCGCTTGCCGTTTATGCGCAGACTGCGCCCGACGTAGCAGCCCGCACGAATGCGGCGCAGCAACAGCAGGTCGAGCAGCGGCGCGACGCGCAGCAGCGCGCTGCGACCGTCGCCGCGCCCGTTGTACGCTCGACTGCTCCTGTCGTCGGGGAGTACCCCGTGCTGCCCGTCGAGACGCCGTGCTTTCGTATCGATTCGTTCACGCTCGAGGTTCCCGATACGCTCCCTGAAGTGGTTCGTGTAAAGGGTGCATCGGCGTTGCCGCTCGATCCATTCGCATTCCTGCATGACTGGCTGCGGCACTACGAGGGGCAATGCGTCGGCAAACAGGGCGTTGATAAGCTGGCGAAGGGCCTGCAAGGCGTCATCCTGAGCCACGGTTACATCACGACACGCGTACTCGTGCCGACCCAGGACCTCTCGAAAGGGACGATGAAATTCACGCTCATACCGGGCGTGATCCGCAACCTGAAGTTTGCCGACGCCAGTACACGGGGCACGCTGAAAACCGCCTTTCCGGCTCGCGACGGCGACATCCTCCAGTTGCGCGACCTTGAACAGGGACTGGAGCAGATGAAGCGCGTCCCGAACCAGGACGCCTCCATGGAGATAGTGCCCGGTACCGAACCCGGCCAGAGTGATGTCGTGGTTACGGTCAAGCGCACGAAGCCATGGTCGCTCGTCGTCTCGGCGGATAACTCGGGCAGCGAAGCGACGGGCCGTTACATCGGCAACGTGTCGCTCGCGCTCTATAACCTCCTGGGCATCAACGACGTGCTTTCAGGTGGCTACAACCAGGATTTGCAGTTCGGCAACCATGACCTCGGTACACACGGCTGGAATGCCTCGTATGCGGTGCCGTGGGGCTACTGGACTGGCACGCTGTTCGGCTACACGAACACGTATTACCAGCAAATTGCCGGGGTCAACCAGACGTTCGTTTCGAGCGGAAACGCGCAGACAGCGGGTCTGAAGCTGGAGCGCGTCATTCGTCGTAGCCAGAACGATGTTTCGGGCGTCGAGTTTCAGCTAGTCAAGCGCTTTGGCGCGAGCTTCATCGATGACGTCGAAATCCCACAGCAGAAGCGCGACAACACGTTCATCGAGGCGGGGCTGACCAATCGCCATTACTTCGGCGCGGCGCAGTTCGACGGCACGCTCGCATATCGCCAGGGTATCGGCTGGCTCGGGGCGATGCCGGATACAGCGAGTGGGCCTACGTACTATTTCCACATGGCGACACTCGACGCCAATCTCTCGGTGCCGTTCGCGGTGGCCGGTAAGACGCTGCGTTATGTCGGCACGCTGCACGGGCAGTTCACCAACGACGAACTGAACTATATCGATGACTTGACCATCGGCAGCCGCTACACGGTTCGCGGCTTCAGCGGTGAAACGATGCTGGCCGCGGAGAAGGGCTTCTACTGGCGCAACGAACTCCAGTATCCGCTTGGGGCAACAGGCCAGATGCTTTATGCGGGCCTCGACTACGGCCGCCTTTGGGGACCATCTACGGCGTTTCTTGCCGGGACGCAACTCGCGGGCGCGGTCCTCGGCTTCAAGGGTTCCGTACCCTCGCGCCTGGGCGCGTTCACCTATGACGTGTTCGCCGGCACGCCGGTCTACGCGCCGCGCGGCTTCCCCGCGCCGAGCGTGACGCTGGGGTTTCAGGTGACGGGACAATTCTGATGTGCGATTCACTGACGATAAGGAGCTAACAATGTTGATGAGCCGAAAATTTTCGATGGGTCTGATTAGCGCCGCCGTGCTGCTGGCCGCGTGTGGTGGAGGCAGCGGCGGCGGTGGCGGAGCATCAGGGGCGGATTCGTCGGCTTCCGCGGGAGTATCCTCGCCAGGTGCGGCCTCTGCGCCTGACGCGGCCTCATCGCCGCAATCGACCACGTTCAACTGTCCGGCCAGCTACAGTCGCCTCGATATCCCGCCGAGTACCGCTGCGGGCACGGCGATGACGATGGTCTCCAATGACAATATCGCAACGCTGACATTCAAGGCCCCCACAGGTGGCGTTACGCGCGCCTTGACGCTCTGCCTCGGCAAACCTGACCCGGTGCCCGCTGGCATCACGACGCCCTTCGCCTACGAAATCACGGAAGGTGGCGCTGGCGATATCACGCAGTTTGACAACCGGATGCTGACGTTCAATTTCTCGACAACGCAGCCTGTGACGGGCACTCCTGCACTCGAGCTGGCGACCGTTACGGCTGCGGGCGTGACCTATTCTCCAACAATTCCGGGAGCGCTGTTCACCGTCAGCCCGAATTACAGCGTCGCCGGCATTCCGAACCGGACGGGGCTGTATGTGGTTCGCCTGACGAAGTAACGGATGAGTCGGCGACACAGACAATGACCAGGACCAGACGGCGTCCACTCTGCGAACAAAGCGCCGGCATCGCCGAGATCAAGCAGGCTCTCGATCCTATCGAAGCGCTCACGCAGCAAGACAGCGCACTCGTGAATCACTTTTCGATTTCGGCCCATACGCCGGGCAGGAATGCGCAGACCGTGATCGAAACGGTGGGTGCTTTCAGAATTTGACTAGCCGAACGGCACTAAAGCGGAGGCGCTGCCTCCGCTCTCACACCAAATAAAAAAACGGCGCGGCAGTGCAATTCGCACCGCCGCGCCGATCAGTCCAGCGCTGTTGTTAAATCCAGCTCAGTGAGCCGCGCTCACCTGCGTAGCCGGTTCCGAATGACGCGCACGCTGCGAAACCAGGATCGCAAGCGCCGCGAGCACCGCCGGTACGGCGAGCATGGCGAGAATCGCAGCGAATTCCCAGCCGAGACCCAGCAGCGCACCGCCGATGGCCGAGCCGAAGATGCTGCCAAAGCGGCCCATGCCCAACATCCAGCTCACACCCGTTGCACGCGCAACCGTCGGATAACGGCCCGGTGCGTAGGCGTTCAGGCCCGTTTGCGCACCGCTCATGCAGAAGCCCGCGGCAAACACCAGCAGCGCGAGCGACGAGGAAAGCGCCCCCACACCGGCCAGCGCCAGCACGCAGATGCCGCCGCCGACATACGCCGCGCTGATCACGCGCGCCGGGCGCACCTTGTCCATGATCCAGCCCACCAGCACGGCGCCGATCGTGCCGCCGATCTGGAACATGGCCGTGACGTTCGCCGCCACCGTGATGGAGAGGCCCGCGTCCTTGATCAGCGTGGGCAGCCAGCCGGTCAGCAGATAGATGACGAGCAGACCCATGAAATACGTGACCCACAGCGCGATGGTCATCACGCCATAGCCTTCCGAGAACAGCACGCCGATCGGCTTGCGCGTGGGCAGCGGCGGCTCCGTCGAAACGAAGTTCTCGTCGCCCGCGAAGTTCGCGCCGGTCACGCGGTTCAGCGTCGCGGCAATGCGCTTGCTCGTGGCGCCCCGCACGGCGAGCAGACGCGCCGATTCCGGCAGCAGCCAGGCCTGCAGCGGCACGAGTGCGAGCGGAATGGCGCCGCCGAAAATCAGCACCGCGCGCCAGCCATGGTTCGGCACGAGCCAGCCAGCCGCGAAGCCGATCAACGCCGAGCCGAGGTTGAAGCCCGTGAACATGATCGTGATGAGCAGCGCGCGGCGGCGTTGCGGCGAGTACTCCGAGAGCAGCGTCGTGGAGTTCGGCATGGCCGCGCCAAGACCGATGCCGGTCAGCACGCGCAGCGCCGCCATCGAAACCGGCGACTGCGTGAACGCCGTGAGGATCGTGAACACGCCGAAGAGGAACACAGAGGTGATCAGCACCCACTTGCGGCCAACGCGGTCAGAAGCCGGGCCGGCGGCCAGCGCGCCGATCACGAGGCCGATGGGCGCCGCGCTCATGACGAGACCGAACTCGGGACGCGAAATGCCCCACTCGTGAATGATGGAGGGCGCGACGAAGCCCATGATGGCCACGTCCATGCCATCGGCTGTCACCGCGAGGAAGCACAGCGCCACCAGTAGCCACTGATAGGCCGAAATGTGGCGTTCGTCGATGAACGCCTTGATATCGATTGTTTTGCTGCCAGACATCTGTCGTCTCCTGTCCGTTCTGTGGTCTGCCGCTCGCTCGTGCCCGAGTCGAATATCATCGAACTGCTATCCGTCGGGGGCACGATAGATGGCCCCACCCGCGTCTGAAAGTGCGGGTTAACCACATATTGGATACGTCCTTGCCCGTCCGCATGGGCGATTCCCGCACGCTCGCACCGCGATACCGCCCGGGAAGCCGCGCCGCGTAAAGGCCGTGCGCATTCGGCCCGCGCTTTGCCCGACGCGGGCCGGGGCTGGAATCGAATCCAGCGTGATAAACAAAATCGATGTTCTCCGAAAGGATTCGCAAACGCGCTGGACGATCGTGCGGAATTCAGTTGCCGCTCCATCGCCGGGGGCCGCTTCCATACGCGCTGCTTTTCGAGGCGGCGGCGCCGTTCGAGCCGCTGCTCTTGCCCCGCATGTGCCATGCGATTCACTTATCGCTTCCAAAACGAAACCAGCCCCGAAGGGCTGGCCGGTTCCACGTCGAATCAAACGAGTGTGCCCGAAATTCACCCGTTAAGGCGCGGCAACACCCTGCGTAGTCGGCGTGTACGTCGCATAGAAGCTCGAGCCTGTCCAGGTATGCGTCGGCTGGTTGTACAGCGGTGCGCCCTGCGTCCAGTTCGCACCGAGGTGCCAGTCGCCGGTGCCCGTGAACTGCGCGACGGCCGGGTACGGATAAACCGGGCGGCTGGCCGTCACGTTGTTCGACGAATCGGTCTGGTACGTCATGACCGCATTCGGCGCCGTGCCCTGCTCGGCCCACGCCGTGATCTGCGAGACGAGGTCGATGTTCGGGAAGCCTTCGCCGCCGCCGCAGTGGGCCACGCCGGGCACGAGGTACAGGCGCGCGAAATCGCTCACGTTCGAAGCGCCCATCGTGTTCTGCATCGCTTCGTAGTACTGGATCGTGAAGAGCGGCGAAATGTGTTGATCCGCCCAGCCGTGCCACAGGATCAGCTTGCCGCCCGCCTTCTTGAACGCCGATAGATCGGGGTTCGTCGCGTCCATCAGCGGATGGTTGGCCTGCAGGTAGGTCGGGTAGAAGCTCGCATCCGTGTAGCCGAAGGTGTCGATGGTCGGCATGGTGGGCGAGCCCGTGAAGATCAGGTTATAAGCACCCGTCACGATCATGTAGCTGAACAGGCTCTTCACCGATACCGGCGTGGCCGTCGAATTCGTCGTGGGCACTTCCACGCCGACCCAGTTCTCCTCCGAGCCCATCTGCGGGGAGCCGGCCAGCATGCGCTCACCCGTTGTCGCGTCGACCGGTCCGCCATAGATCTTGCTCGCGGTGGCGACTTCGGCTGCGGTCAGACAGTTGCTCGTGTTCGTCGCGCCCTGCGCACACTGGATCGATGCGGGATCGAAATTGCAGGTGCGTGGATCGGCGATCAGACCATCGGGCACACCCGCCTGGCCGCCGCATGCCGCGATGACTGCCTTGTGCAGCACGAGCGCCTTGTCGGCGTACAGAACGGCGTTGCCGGTGCTGTCGCCGGTCGTGCTTTGCGACTCCACGCTCCAGCCGTGATACAGCGAGTTCTGGATCTGGAAGTGCGCAGCCGGCGCGCCCGCAATGATGCCGTTATAGTCGTTCGGATAGCGTTGGGCGGCCATCAGCGCTTCGCGGCCGCCGTCCGAGCAGCCGATGAAGTACGCGTACTTCTGCGTCTGGCCGTAGTACGCCTTGATGAGCTTCTCCGCCGTGAGCGTCGTGATGTGCTGCCCGCGATAGGCGAAATCGGCCTGTTTTTGCGGGTCCGTAGTCCACGTCGTGTCGTTGCCCGAGTGGCCCATGTCGGTCGCCGCCGTCACGAAGCCGCCTTCCTGCACGAGCGGGCACGTGTAGCTGAAGCTGAACGACGACTGCTGGGTCGGGTCGCTCAGGTTGCCGCACAGGCCTCCACAGCCCAGCGCCGCAAAGCGCTGCGTCCACGTGCTCACCGGCAGTGCCACTTCGAACGTATTCGAAGGCGCGAGCGTGCCCTTTACGGTACAGAAGTTGACAGAAGCACCGTTGATGGTCGCCGTGGTCACGCTAGCCGAAGTAATCGCGCTGCCCGCGCCGCCAATATCGGTGATATCGACCGACGCAAGCTTCGAGCAATCCACCACGGGCGCCACGACTGCAAGCGGCGCTTTCGATGCATCGGCGCTACTGCTGCCACTACCGCCACTGCCGCACGCGGCCACGAGCGTGGCCGCCGCGAAGAGCGCGAACAGCGAGAGCAGCGAGGCGGCACGAGCGCGCACGCTCGTGAAAAGCCGTCGGGTTTGCAGGTTTCTCATGCTTGCCTCCTGGTGTCGTACGTCCTGGTTTTTTTCTGATTCACTTTCACGCCTCCGATTCTGTTTTTTCTGATTAGTAAGCCTAATTACTTTGGATACGTAGACCATGCGACATGAAATGTCCAAGCCAATCGCCTTGTTGCCCCTTCTATATTGCCCCTTCTATTTCCCTTATTGCCGTCTTGCTCGTGCCCTGCTACGGCCCGTACGCCGCGTTGCCGGCCGGCTCCATGCCGAACGCCCGCTTGGTCGCCTCGGCGCGCGCCGAACCGAGGAACGCGAGGAAATCCGCTGCCGCCTGCCGCTGCTGCGACACCGCACAGATCGCCGCGGAAAAGACCGTGACGAGTTGCGCCCCGGCCGGGAGCGGCCCGATCACTTCCACGCCCGGCACATCCTTTAGCTCGCTCAATTGCTGAAAGCCGATCTCGACCTCACCGGCCGCGATCAGGCTCGCCACCGGCACGCCCGGCTGCGCCATCACGAGGCGCGGCCTGAGCGTTTCGGCCACACCCCAGCGCTCGATCAGCCGCAACAGATGGTCGCCGCTAGGCCCCGTCGAATAGCCGATGCGCGCCGCGCGCAGCATCGTCTCGCGCAGTGCGTCCTCGGTGTCGATATCCGGGTGCGCCGCGCCGGCGGCGACGGCCGCCGCCATGCCGGAGTGCACGACGTCCGTGCGCGCACCGACGAGGTGCCCGCCCGCCGCCAGGCGGTCGATCGCCGCCGAGGCCAGCACGGCGAAATCGAATGCCGCGCCGGCCTGCACGCGGCGCGCGGCTTCCACGCCGCCTATCGCCGCAACGGTCAGCCGCTGCCCCGTTTCACGCTCGTACTGCTCGGCGAGGCCCGCGAGCAGGAGACGCGTCGCCATCGACCCGACCCCCGCCAGTGCGGCGTTGCTTTTCACATCGTCCTTTGTCATTGACTTCCGTTTCAGTCCAGAGTGAGCGAGGCCGCCTTGTCTTGCGCTTCGCTGGTGTCGCATGGACTGCGAGCCGCTACGCGCGCGCTCACAACCCCTTTGCCTTGAGCCGCGCGTCGAGGCGCGGATACACGCGGCGCGCGTTGCCTTCGTAAATCTTGTAGCGATCCGCGGCATCGACATGCGCGGCTTCGATATAGCGCTTCGTGTCGTCGTAGTTGTGGCCCGTTTCCGGGTCGATGCCGCGCACCGCACCGATCATTTCGCTCGCGAACAGAATGTTGTCCACGGGAATCACGCGTGTGAGCAAGTCGATGCCGGGCTGGTGATAGACGCAGGTGTCGAAGAACACGTTATTCAGCAGATGCTCGCTGAGCGGCGGTTTCTTCAGCTCCTGCGCGAGACCGCGGAAGCGTCCCCAGTGATAGGGCACCGCGCCGCCGCCGTGCGGAATCACGAAACGCAGCGTGGGGAAATCGCGGAACAGGTCCGACGTCAGGCACTGCATGAACGCAGTCGTGTCCGCGTTCAGGTAGTGCGCGCCCGTGGTGTGGAAGCACGCGTTGCAGCTCGTGCTTACGTGGATCATCGCGGGAATGTCGTATTCGACGAGCTTCTCGTAGATCGGGTACCAGTGGCGATCGGAAAGCGGCGGGCTCGTCCAGTGGCCGCCCGAGGGATCGGGGTTCAGGTTGACCGCTACATTGCCGTACTGCTCCACGCACTTGACGAGTTCCGGCACGCACGTGGCGGGATCGACACCCGGGCTTTGCGGCAGCATCGCGGCCGGCACGAAATGCTCCGGAAAAAGCTCGCTCACGCGGTGGCACAGCTCATTGCAGATCGCGGCCCAGGTGCTCGACACCTCGAAGTCGCCAATGTGATGGGCCATGAAACTCGCGCGCGGGCTGAAAATCGTCAGATCGAGACCGCGCTCGCGCATCAGCTTGAGCTGATTGAGTTCGATCGATTCGCGCAATTCGTCGTCGCTGATCTTCAGCTCCGATACCTTCGGCATCCCGGACGGATGGGCGATGCCCGCTATCTGGCGTTTGCGCCACGCCTCCAGCGCTGCGGGCGCCGTAGTGTAGTGGCCGTGAATGTCGATGATCATTGGGACCTCTGCTGCTGATTCGAAGCGTGGCGCTACGGTACGAATTGGCCCCACCGCGCTAGTAGCCAGGGCTATTACCTGGACTGCGCAAATAATACCGCTGGCGCCAATAAGCGAGTGCGGGAGCCGACGGCGGAAAATACCGGCAACCATGGACGCCGTGGGGTTTGCGCCGCGCCGCCTCGCCCGGATGAGGCGGCGCACCGCCCTGCCGCGCCGGCCAAATGCCGATAAATTAAATTGATGGCTCGATAAACATCTGGTAAGCGATCGATGGAATTCGAAGGGTCCCTGGGGGCGGCCGGTGCGCTGCGGCGAATTCGCTCATAATCGTCAGTTCCTCGGCCTGCCAGCGTACGGATGAACCACCATGCATATCGACCGATTCGAAATTCGCGTTCCCGAAGAGGCACTCGACGACCTGCGCCGGCGTTTGCGCGCCACGCGCTGGGCCAACGCCACGCCCTCGCCGGCGTGGCAACAAGGGGCCGACACTGCGTGGCTGCGCGAGCTCGTCGCGTATTGGGCAGACGAATACGACTGGCGCGCCGCCGAACGCGCGCTGAACCGGCTGCCGCAATTTATGGCTGAAGTGGGGGGTGCGGGTGGCGCAGGTGCCCAGCGCGTGCACTTCGTGCATCGGCGCGGCGCGGGCCCGAAGCCCTACCCGCTCGTCATCACGCACGGCTGGCCGGGGTCGTTCGTCGAATTCCATGCGCTGCTCGACCGGCTCTGCGACCCCGCCGCATTCGGCGCGGACCCGGCCGAAGCGTTCGACGTCGTCGTCCCGTCGCTGCCGGGCTTTGCCTTTTCACCCGCGCCGGGAGCGCCCGGCACCTCCGCGCTCCAGATCGCAGACCTGTGGGCCGCGCTGATGGGCGGTCTCGGCTACGAGCGTTTCGGTGCGCAGGGCGGCGACCTCGGCGCGGGCGTGTCCATTGCGCTCGCCGCGCGGCACAGCCCAGCCGTCGAGGGCATCCATCTGAACTTCCTGCCCAGCTCCTACGAACCGGTAATCGACGCTGCGCAAGCCCCACTCACTGAGGCGGAACAGGCCTATCTGCGTGAGAAGACCGACTGGGCGGCGCTGGAGGGCGGCTACGCGCATATGCACAGCACGAAGCCGCAGACGGCGGCAGCGGCGCTCAACGACTCTCCCGCGGGACTGGCCGCGTGGATCGGCGAGAAGTTTCGCGCATGGAGCGACTGCGACGGTGACATCGAGCGCCGGTTCTCGAAGGACACCTTGCTCACGGATCTTTCACTGTACTGGTTCACCGGCAGCATCGGCACATCCATGCAGATGTACTGGGAGAACCGTCTTCAGCCGTTTCGCTTCGCGGCCGGGCAACGCGTGGCGCCGCCCGTCGCCTTCGCGCGCTTTCCCAAGGAGATCAATCATCCGCCGCCGTCGTGGCTCGAGCGTGTGTTCGATGTCGCGCAATGGACCGACATGCCGCGCGGCGGCCATTTCGCCGCCATGGAAGAGCCCGATCTTCTCGCGGCCGACATTCGCCGCTTCTTTAAACGGTTTCGGGAATGAAGGTCACTGCGCGGCGTTGTCGCCGAACGGATGCGCGGGGGCATCCGTCGCGCGCCACGCGTAACGCCTGAGCAGCGCGGCATAACCTTCGATCACGAATCCGCCGCATTTGTGCCGATAGTCGTCGCGCCGCATGCGATAGGCGCGCGCCAGTTGAAACCACGGCAAGCGCGGCAGATCGTGGTGCACGAGATGGTAGTTGTTGTTCAGATACAGAAAGCGCATGACGAGCCCGGCCTCGTTGATGGCGATGCGCGCCTTCGGATGCGACACCGCGCGATGCTCGTACAGCGAGCGGACCATCGCGAGCCCGAGCGCGGGCCAGGTGACGGCGGCGAGATACCACCACCACGGCACGCCCGCGTAACGCTGCACCCACGCGAGCAGCACCACGACGGCCGCGCAGTGCGCGAGCCACATCGGCACGTCTCGCCAGTCACCGCTTCGCAGCGCTTTCGCCGCGCCGGCGAGCATGGCGGCCACGCTCATGGGCGGCCCGATCACCACCCGGCCCACGAAACTCTTGCGTGCGTGCCACAGCACGCGATGCCAGCGCGGCAGCCGGACCCATTGCTCGTGCTGCACGTAGTTCGTTTCGGGGTCGATGCCGGGCACGGTCAACGCTTCGTCGCGATGATGCGCCATATGGCTCTCGCGGTAGACCGCATAGGGAAACCAGACGGCGAGCGGCGGCCAGCCCAGCGCCATGTTCAGCCATGCGAACCGGGTGGGATGACCGTGCAGCAGTTCGTGCTGGAGCGACATGTGCCATGCGCACAGCACGATGAGGCACGGCGTGGCGGCCACGAGCGTGAGCAGACCTGAGCGCACGAACGCGAGCACCGCAAACCAGCCGCCGTAGATCACGGCGATGAGCAGCCAGGTGGGCCATTCCGTGCGTGCGGTGAACCCGGTGGCGAGCGCGGCGACTTCCCGCGCGTGGTCTGCGTCGAAATATTCGGCCATGTTCGCCAGTTCCCGCGATGAAGGATGGTGCCACTCCATACGGAGAGCAAAGCAACGCAGGTCCTCACCATACCGAACGCGCGGCGCCTCACCAACCAACGAATTGCCATTTGCTTATCTCACCGCGCTGCGCGACGCGCCAGCTGCGTGCGGCGTAGAATGCGCCCATGACCCGCTGGATCGCCTGCCTGCCGATGTACAACGTGACGCCGCAACATGCGGCGGCGTGGCGCTCGCTGTTGAGCGACAGTCTGGGCATCGTGGCGCGCTCGTTCGACATAGGCGACGTCACGATCGAGAACGCGCCGGAGGGCGAACTCATGCCGCACTGGCGCCGCGAGGACTTGCTGCTCTCGCAGACCTGCGGGTTTCCGTACCGCGTGCTCGGACTCGCCAACGAAGTCCGCCTGATCGCGACCCCGATATTCGACGCACCCGGTTGCGAAGGCCCGCGCTATCGAAGCGTGCTTGCCGTTTCATCCCAGGCGTGGGAACGCGGCGCGAAAACGCTCGAAGCGTGCCGCGGCTTGTGCGCCGCATGCAACAGCGCGGATTCGCATAGCGGCATGAACGCGTTGCGCCACGCGGTCGCGCCGCTCGCCCGCGAGGGCCGCTTCTTTGCCTCGGTGCTCTGGACAGGCTCGCACGCGGCCACGTTACGCGCGCTGGCGAGCGGCGCGGCCGACGTGGGCGCGATCGACTGCGTCACGTTCGCATTGCTGCACGATTCGCACCCCGAACGGTTCGACGGCGTGCAAACCATCGGCATGACAGCCTCAGCCCCAGGCCTTCCGCTGATCGCCTCACGTGCGCTCGGCGAGGATCAGACGCAGGCGCTGCGAGATGCGCTAGATGCCGCTCATGCAGCCGACGCCGAGCGCGCACGCACGTTGCGCCTGCGCGGATTCGCGCGACTCAGGGGAGAGACGTACGCCGAGATCGAAGCAATCGCGAATGCCGCCGCGCAGCAAGGCTATCCCGAGCTTCGTTGAATGGCCTCACGCGATGCGCGCAACAAATGCCGCGCAGCGGTCCTCCGGTTGAGTCAAACGGTCGTGCCGCAGACATAACCGGCTCTCCCCGACACTCGCCCCATAAGCCGAGCCGAACGAAGCCAACCCGGGGATGCGTGCCTCCAGCAACGCGCGGTCTTCGGCCCAGTGCGCACACTGCCCGCACAGTGGGCGCTTCCCGGATTGCGCCGCGCCATTCAAGTTCATTTTCCGAGCGCAAGCCAGTACGGCGCGAACAGGTGCACCGAAAGCAGATACCCGAGCACCACATTCACGGCCACACCGACCGTGAACGCGGCGAGCGGCCTGACGCCCGTTGACGAAAGCGCGGCGAAGCGTGTCGTGAGGCCGATGCTGAGAAAGCAGAACGTGAACGCCCACGTGCGCAACGCGACGATCGGCGCGACGAAGCCTGGCGTTACGGCGCTGCGGTATTCGGCCAGCGTGTAGTGCGAAGCGACCCACGTGACAAACGCCGAAGCAATCACGAACCCGACCACGAACTTGGGAAACCGCGTCCAGATTTCGCGGGCGCGCGTCGTGGTCTGCACTTCGTCACCGGCCTCGCGGTCCCAGCGCGTGGTCGCCACGATCGCCAGCACGAAGGCCCAGATGCCGATCCAGATGTCGCGGCCCACCACCTTCATCAACACGAATGCTTGCAGCGATGCATCGGGCGCACCCGCCACTGCGCCGCTCGCGTGTCGCGCAAAGTCGCCGTAGGCCTGGGCGGCAGCAATGCCCGCCGCGTCCGCGAACTCCGAAGTGCCGATCCACGCCCCAGCCACACCGGTCGGCAGGCCGAACGCACGCGAAAGCGCCGGCAGCGCGAACACCATCACGATCGCCCACACCACGACCAGCGTGATCGCAACCGAAGCCTGCTCGCGCCGCGCGCGCACCGCGCCCGCAATCGCGATCGCGGCCGAAACGCCGCACACCGCACCGCCCACGCCGAGCACTGCGGCGAAGCGTTGGTCGATCTTCAGCGCCCGCGCCGTGCCATAGATCACGAAAAACGTGACGAGCGAAACGATGGTAGCCTGCCCCACGGCAACCGGCCCCGCCCACACAATCAACGTGAGCGGCAGCGTCGCGCCGAGCAGCACGATCCCGACCTTGATGTAGAACTCCACGCGCAGCGCCGGCGCAAGCCAGGCGGGCACAGTGAAAATATTCGACACGATGAGCCCGAGCGCCAGTGCGATGAGCGGCGGCTCAAGGTTGTAGCGCGCGGCCTGCGCCCAGGCGCCGACGATGAAGATGGCCGCCGACACCACGAAGAGGACGAAGAATCCCCGAATGAATTGCGCGACCGGCAAGCCGAGCGCCGCAATGGCCACCGAGAACACGGCCGCAAACCCCACGAAAAGCGCGACATAGGCTCCCGCATGCGCGGCGAGGTTGCGAGCGAGCTCGTCGAAGTCGTTCCAGCGCCCGGGCGCCACGGCAAGGCTCTTGATACTGCCGCCCGAAGCAAACAGCCCATACGCGATCGCAATCACGAACAGCCCGATTGCAACCGCCCACCAGTCTTCCGTCCCGAACGGCCTGCGTTGCGCGGTGACGGTCTCACCCGCGCGCTTGCCACTCTCATCCGCAAGAGTCGTATGGCTCATAGTTAGTTTTCCCCTGTTCAAACCTCGATTGCGGCAATCGCCATGTCGCCGTTAAACAGGCGCTACACATCCCGAAGCACGCGCCTCGCACTCAGTATGGAATGCGCATGTTCGAAACGAAAATGACTTATTCCTCTTTGCTTATGCTGCAATTGCAGCTTCTTCGCGTTCATCCGCATAATCCTCGCTATCGATGTCGTAGCCCGAGGGCTCCCACCGGATCGCGAGCAGCACAAGCAGCGAAGCGAGCGGCGCGATGGCGATCACCCAGAAGACCTTCGTGCCGAGCGCCGCGGCGAGCACGGGAAACAGGAATAGCGACACCGTGGAAGCGGAGCGGACGAGCGTCTGATTGAAACCCACGCCAATGCCGCGCAGCGAGGTCGGATAACTGAGCGAAGCATAGGTCATGCAATGCGAGCCGGGGCCGAAGCCCTGCCCGAACAGATAGCCGCCCAGCAGCAGAATGGCGACCACAACGAAAAAGGCGCTCCCCGGATGGCCGATCAGCGCAAGACCGATGAGCGAGACGAACTGCAGCGTGTGACCGAGAACGGTCATTTTCCACGCGCCGACGGTGGGCGCGGTACGCACGCCGATCAACCCGCCAACGAAAGCGAACAACAGGTTCAGCGTGAGCGAAGCAACGATGGTCGTGAGCGGACCCTGCTGGAAAAAGCTCGCGATAATCACGGGCAGGCCGAAAATGATCGCGTTGTAACCGAAAGAAGACGCCGCGCCGATCGTTGCGGCAAGAATCGTGCGGCGACGATACGTGGCGTTGAAAAGCACGCCGTAGTTGCGCCATGAAGCGGCACGCGGCGCTCGCGTGGGCGCTTCGCCGCGCTCGACCACGGCATCGACGCCATACGAGCGCTTGAGAATGCGCGCCGCGCCTTCCAGATCGCCCTGATTCGCGGCCCACACGGGCGACTCGCTGATATAGCGGCTACGCACGGCAATGATGACGAGCGCCGGCACCGCGCCGAACGCGAGCGTGATACGCCAGAGCCAGCCGAGCTGATGCTCGGGCAGGATCGCATAGAGGCCGAGAATGAGCAGATAGCAGGTGCTCGTGGCCGCGTACCACGCGGGGCACCACGCCGCCACGCTGGCCGCCTTGTTGCCCTTGCCCGCCACGCGCGAGAACTCGGCGAGAAACGCCATGGCGACCGGCAGATCGAGCCCCACCCCGAAGCCCATGAGAAAGCGTGCGCCGCCCAGCACCCAGGCGTTGGGCGCGAGCCCGGCCGCGATTGCGGCCACCACGAAGAACAGCATGTCGGCCATGAATACGCGGTAGCGCCCGATGCGGTCCGTGAGATAGCCGCCGAACAGGGCGCCGAGAATCGCGCCGAACGTAATGGCCGCCGAAACGAAGCCGACTTGCACTGGCGATAGCGAGAATTCGCGTGCGATATCCTTGATGCCATAGGCGAGCGAGGTGAGATCGTAGGCATCGAGAAACACACCGCCCAGTGCGATCGCGATCACGATACGCGCGTTGCTGCCCTGCGCTGCGCCGGCGTTGACGATACGGGAGACGTCCTGAGCGGAGCGGATCACGGCATGTTGCGGGGCTTGCGCTTGCCCGGCGGCTTCGACGAGTTCCGAAGCGGGAACGGCGAGAGTGGACATGGAACGAGACTCGCGTGAGGAATGGAATCGCTGCATCCTAGCCACGTCGCTGCGTGCCGCAAAACGACGAATATAGCTAAGCAATCCTCCCAAAATTGGTTGTCCGCTTGCCGCGCGCTCTCTAGCATCGCCCTATCCACAACTCTTCGAATAATGGATTCTATGAAGAAAAGAACCTTGCTGGGCGCGATGCTGGCTTCGCTCGCGCTGGGCGTAAGTATTGGGGGCGCGACGCTCGCGCACGCGGCAGACCAGACGTTGCGCGTTGGCATCATGTCGGGTGAAGACGAGGACGTGTGGCGCGTGGTGGCCGCCAACGCCGCGAAGCGCGGCCTCACGATCAAGGTGACCACGTTCTCCGAATACACGCAGCCCAACGAAGCGCTTTCCAGCCACGACCTCGACGCCAATTCGTTCCAGCACAAGCCGTATCTGGACGCGCAGATCAAGGCGCGCGGCTACAAGATCGTGCCGGTCGGCTTTACCTACGTGCAGCCTATCGGGCTGTATTCGCGCAAGGTGAAGTCAGTGGCAGACCTGCCGCAGGGCGCGACCATTGGCGTGCCGAACGATCCGAGCAACGAAGGCCGCTCGCTGCTGCTGCTCCAGGCACAGGGACTCATTACGTTGCGCGAGGACGTCGGCCTGCTGCCGACCGCACGCGACATCGCGAAGAACCCGAAGAATATCCATATCAAGGAACTTGATTCGGGTATCGTCGGGCGCGCGATTGGCGATCTGGATGCGGCCGTTGTCAATACGGACTGGGCCGTCAAATCCGGCATCGAGATTCCGCAGGAGCGGATTGCTCAGGAGAAGGTGACTGGCAATCCTTATCGCAACTTCATTGCCGTGAATGAGAAGGACGCTAACGCGGGTTGGGTGCGTGCGCTTGTGGAGAGCTATCAGCAGCCTAATGTGGCGTCGGAGATTATTGCTGTGTATCACGGGGCTACGTTGCCTGCCTGGCAGGGGGCGCCGCAGCAGTAAGGGAGTGGGTGGGGTTTGCCGCGGGGCGCCGTGATGCTTTTTGTTCGCGGCTCCCCGGCGCTTTGGCCTCTCCCATTAAATCCCATTCAAGCCACTTCCCCCGCCCACCGATACCCCGCCCCAGCATGCCGCTGCGGCAAGGTAGCCTCCCCCCCAAACAACTTCTCCCGCAACGTCCCCGGCGCATACGCCGTCTTATACCGCCCACGCGCCTGCAACTCCGGCACGACGAGATCCACGAAATCCTCGTAGCTCTCGGGCACGACCGTGCGGCTCAGGTTGAACCCATCCACATCCGCCTCGTCAATCCACGCCTGCAGTTCATCCGCCACCTGCGAAGCGCTGCCGACAATCGCCGGATAGCGCCCACCCAGCTCGAACATCTCCAGCAGCTTGCGCCGCGTCCAGCCGTGTTGCTTCGCCGTCCGCGTGGCGGATTCGATCGCATTGCCCGGCGCATAATCCACGGGCGCGTCCAGATCGTATTGCGAATAATCGACACCCGTGCTCGACGCGAAATGCGCCAACCCCGCTTCACGGCTCGCATATTGCCGGTAGTCGGCATACTTCTCGCGCGCTTCGCGCTCAGTGGAGCCCGGCACCACCGCCACGCCGACGAAGACCTTCACATCGTCGGGCCGGCGCCCCGCTTGCACCAATTGTTCGCGCAACGCGCGCACTGTCTCACGCGCGGCGGCGCGGCTTGGCGGCGAAATGAACACGCATTCCGCGTGACGCGCCGCAAAGCGCTGCCCGCGCCCCGAACTGCCCGCCTGGAACAGCACCGGCGTGCGCTGCGGCGAAGGTTCCGCCAGGTGATAACCGTCCACGCGGTAGTAACGTCCCGCATGCTCCACGCGATGCAGCTTCGCGGGATCGGCGAAAACACGCGCGGCCTTGTCGCGCCGCACGGCGTCCGCTTCCCAGCTGCCCTCCCAGAGTTTGTAGAGGACTTCCAGGTATTCGTCCGCCCGGTCGTAGCGCTCGTCGTGCGGCAGTTGCTGCTCGAGTCCCATGGCGCGCGCCGCGCTGTCCAGATAGCCCGTCACGATGTTCCAGCCGATGCGGCCCTGCGTGAGGTGATCGAGCGTCGAAAAGCGCCGCGCCAGCAAATAAGGCTGCTCGTATGTGAGGTTCACCGTCACGCCAAAGCCGAGATGCTCGGTCACAGCGGTCATGGCCGGCACGACGAGCGTGGGGTCGTTCACCGGCAACTGGATCGACTCGCGCAGCGTCACGTCCACGTTGCGCTGATAGACATCGTAGACGCCCACGATATCGGCGAGAAAAAGCCCGTCGAAGAGCCCGCGCTCCAGCGTACGCGCGAGATTCGTCCAGTACGCGAGCGTGCGGTAGTCGGTCGAGCGGTCGCGCGGGTGCGTCCACAGCCCGTGATTGATGTGTCCCACGCAATTCATGTTGAACGCGTTGAGCAAAATGGGTTTGTTCGTTTTCGCCATCGTAAGGCTCGCTCCTGCGGCATCGAAGGTCCAAACGCCCATTGGAACAGCCTGCGTCCCGATCCCCTACCAGTTAATTCGCAATTGCATATCAGCTTTGCGGATGTGGGCGCGGCCTACGCTTTCACGGCGTCCTGCGCTTCTATCTGCGCTTCGGCCTGCGGTTCCCGCTTGAGCGCGAAAAGCGAAGCGGCAACGATCAGCATGCCGCCGATCCACGCGGCCAAAGTAAGCCGCTCACCAAGCCACACGCATGCAAAGAGCGCGCCGAACACCGGCTCGCTGCCCATGAGCAACGCCACGCGCGTGGGGCTGCTGCGGCTCACGGCGTAGTTCTGCACGAAGAAGGCGAACAGCGTGCAGCCCGCCACGAGATAGATCACGCTGCCCCAGAATACGCCGTGCCCCTGCCAGGGCGGCAACGGCCGCCACTGTTCGGGCGCAACAGTCAACGCGAGCGCGGCGCAGCCGATCGAAACGACGGCGGACTGGACCGCCGTCACCGTGAGCGGCGGCACGGCACCCGACTTCATCACGCGCTTGACCGCGCAGGTCGTCAATGCGCGCAGCAGCGCGGCCAGCACGACCAGCAGATCGCCGGGGCTCGCCGCCACATGGCCGCCCGTCAGGAGCAGCGCGCCA
Source organism: Paraburkholderia sp. BR14312 (assembly GCF_040948675.1). NCBI lineage: Bacteria > Pseudomonadati > Pseudomonadota > Betaproteobacteria > Burkholderiales > Burkholderiaceae > Paraburkholderia > Paraburkholderia sp. BR14312. The sequence goes on along the minus strand of NZ_JBFPKI010000001.1, from coordinate 990,630 downwards.
AACAGCGACACGCCAGCCGCCGCCCATTCCACCGGCCGCGGCGCGCGCTTGAGCCACGCCCACTCCACGAGCGGCGTGAGGACTACGCACAGGCTGATGAGAAACGCGGCGTTCGAGGCGTTCGTGAGCGACACGCCAAACGTCTCGGCCAGAAAGATGCCGAGCAGCAGGAGTCCTGCGCCGATCACGCCGATCTGCTCGCGCCACGTCACATGACGCAGACCGTGTAACGCGGGCGACAGCAGCACGAAGGTGGTGCCAAAGCGCAGCGCGAGCAGACCCAGCACCGGATAGACAAGCAGCGCACCCTTCACCACGCCATAGCTCGTGCCCCAGATAAGCGCGACAGCAACAAGCAATAGATCGACGGTGCGGGACGAACGGGTCAGGGCATTCATGGGGAACGAGCGTGCAGATTGGCCGGGAACGGGCACATTGTCCGGCAATGACTCCCCGGCGATAATCCACTTCGACGGAACATCATTTATGCTCTGGATGCACAGATGATGACTTAACCCTGACTGCCATGAATCCCGCTGACCTCCTGCCCCTGCTCCCCGATCTGGCCGCCTTCGCCCGTGTGGTCGACGCCGGTAATTTCTCGGTCGCGGCCCGCCAGCTCGGCAGCACCCCTTCCACGGTGAGCCGCCAGATGCAGCGGCTCGAACGCGCGCTCGGCACGCGCCTGCTGGAGCGCTCCACGCGCAGCCTGCGGCTCACGGAATCCGGCGCCGAAGTCTACCGTCACTGTACGGACATGGTCGAAGCCGCCGCCAGCGCGGCGCAAGCCGCCAGCCGCCTCACCGACCGCCCGCATGGCCGCGTCAGCATCAGCGCGCCGATTTCGTTTGCGCAAAGCGTCATTCATCCGCTGATTTCCGGCTTCCTGCGCGCGTATGAGGAGGTCGCGGTGCAGCTCATCTTTACCGACCGCGACGTCGATCCGGTACGAGACAGCGTCGACATCGTGATTCGCCCGACGCCCACGCCGCCGCCGGGGCTCGCGGCGCGCGGGCTCGGCACGCTGCAGTGGATGCCGTGCGCGTCCACCGGCTATCTGCGCGCGCACGGCACGCCGAAGCACCCAAAGGACCTCGCCCGCCACGACTGCCTCTATCTCGGCGAAACGCCCGACGACAACCGCTGGACCTTCCGGCGCGGCACACAGACGAATACCGTCGAGGTGAAGGGCCGCTATATCGCCAACGACGTGGGCGCGCGGCGCGATGCGGCGCTCGCGGACTGGGGCATTGCGAGCCTGCCCGAATTCGCCGCGGCGGATGCTCTGCGCGACGGTCTGCTCGTTCGTGTGCTACCTGAGTGGTCGCTGGAGCCGCGCGCTTACAGCGGCCCGGTGTGGATGCTCTATCCGCCCAACCGGTTTTTACCGCCGAAGGTGCGCGTGTTGATCGACTGGCTCGCGCAGCACATGCCCGGTTGACCGGCGCCCCGCGCCCGGCCGCCCGTGAGACGATCGGGCATGAACTTGAGCAGCGCCGACATTCACCCGCGCGTGTGGACCTCCTAGACTGGGTCATGGAAACGAATGCATGAACCCCTCGAGGAAACACGATGCAAACATTGCGAACGGATGTCGCCATCATCGGCGCCGGCACGGCCGGACTCTCCGCTTACCGCGCCGCGAAGGCGGAAGGTGCAAGCGCGATCATCATTGAAGGCGGCGCTTACGGCACGACGTGCGCGCGCGTGGGCTGTATGCCCTCGAAGCTGCTGATTGCGGCGGCCGAGGCGGCGCACGCGGTAACGATGGCGCCGCGTTTCGGCGTGAATCCGCTCGGTATGGAGATCGACGGCCGGGCTGTGATGGAGCGCGTGCGCAGCGAGCGGGACCGGTTCGTTGGGTTCGTCGTTGACAGCACGCTCGCCCTGCCCGAAGCGGACCGCCTGGTCGGGCACGCCCGCTTCATCGACGACGGGCTCCTCCAGGTTGGCGAGCATATACAGGTGCGCGCAAAGAGCGTCGTGATCGCCACGGGCTCGACGCCCACGGTACCCGAGTCGCTCGCCGGACTAGGCGAGCGGCTGATCGTCAACGACGACGTGTTCGCGTGGGAGGACTTGCCGCGCAGTGTGGCGGTGGTCGGTGCGGGCGTAATCGGTCTGGAACTCGGCCAGGCGCTTGCGCGGCTCGGCGTGCGGGTGACGTTGTACGGCGGCTCGCACGGCAGCGTGGGACCGCTCACGGACCCGCGTCTGATCAGCGAAGCACACCGCGTGTTCGGCGCAGAAATGCAGTTCGAGACGCAGGGGCGTGTGGTATCGGCTACGCGCAGCGACGCGGGCGTGACGCTGCGCTATGCCCGTGCGGATGGCACGCAGTCCGAAGCAACGTTTGATTACGTCCTGGCAGCAACGGGCCGGAACCCCAACGTGGCGAAGCTGGGCCTCGCAAACACCTCGCTCGAACTCGACGCGCACGGCGTGCCGCGTTTCGACGCGGCTACGCTGCAAGTCGGCACCGCGCCGGTGTTTTTGGCTGGCGACGCGAACGACGTGCTGCCGCTGCTGCACGAAGCCGCCGACGAGGGCCGCGCCGCGGGCCGCAATGCGGCTCGCTTTCCCGAAGTCGAACCCGTTGCGCGCCGCGCACCGCTAGCAGTCGTGTTTTCCGATCCGCAGATCGCCATGGTTGGCAAGTCACATCGGGAACTGGTGGAAGGCCGCTTCGTGACGGGCGCCGTGAGCTTCGAAGATCAGGGGCGCAGCCGCGTGATGCTCAAGAACCACGGCTTGGGCCACGTGTACGTGGACCGTGCGACGCGGCGCTTCGTGGGTGCGGAATGGCTCGGGCCAGCGGCGGAACATATCGGGCACCTGCTCGCGTGGAGCGTGCAGCTGGGATTGAGCGTGGACGACATGCTGGCGATGCCGTTCTATCACCCAGTGGTCGAAGAAGGCTTGCGCACGGCTTTGCGAGACGCTGCCTCACAGCTGAATCACAAGGGCTGAGTGAATCTCGCGTGGCTAACCATTTCAATTCGCAACGGCACACACACTAACAATGAAAGCACTCGTCCTCAGCCAATACGATAGTCCGCTCGAACTGACCACGCTCGATCGCCCGGAACCGCAAACGGGCCAGGTGCTCGTGCGCGTTCATGCTGCGGGCCTCAATCCGCTCGACGTCAAGATTCGTGCGGGGAAGGCCGATCATGCGAAGCATCCGCTGCCGCTCGTGCCCGGCATCGACATGGCAGGCGTGGTGGAAGCGGTCGGCGCGGGCGTCACGCGTTTCGCGCCCGGCGACGAGGTGTACGGCATGACGGGCGGCGTGGGCGGCATCCAAGGTTCGCTGGCCGAGTACGCTGCCGTCGACGCGGACCTCCTCGCGCGCAAGCCCGCGAATCTTTCGATGCGCGAAGCCGCCGCGTTGCCGCTTGCGTTCATCACGGCGTGGTCGGGCATCGTCGATCGCGCTCACCTGGCGGCGGGTCAGAGCGTGCTGGTTCAGGGCGGCGCGGGTGGCGTCGGCCACGTGGCCGTGCAGATTGCGCGCGCGCTTGATGCGACTGTCTTCGCGACGGGGAGCACGCGCAATGCCGATGTGATTTCGCAACTGGGTGCGACGCCTATCGATTACGGCGCGCTGAGCGTCGAGCAGTACGTTCAAGCTCATACGGCAGGTGCCGGGTTTGATCTCGTCGTGGACACGGTGGGTGGCAAGACGCTCGATGCTTCGTTTGCCGCGGTCAAGCATTTTGGGCACGTGGTGAGCGCGCTTGGGTGGGGCACGCATGCGCTCGCGCCGCTGTCGTTTCGTGAGGCGACTTATTCGGGGGTGTTTACGCTTTATCCCCTTTTGAGTGGGAAGAACCGTGGGCATCACGGTGAGATGCTTGGTGAGGCTACGCGGCTTGTCGAGGCGGGGCAGCTTAAGCCGCGGATGGATTCGCGGCGCTTCTCGCTGAACGACACCGAGCGGGCTTATGAGGCTGTCGCCGACGGGAGTGCGGCTAGCAAGGTTGTGGTTGAGATTGGTTGAGGATAGGTTGTGCTGCGTCGCGGCGCTATACATCCGGCGACCTTGATCGCATATGGATTTTAAAGACTGCTTCGACGCATAGAACTAAGCGGTTGCTGAGTGGCCTTATTTAACGGCTTTTGCTGAAAGGCAACAGCTTTGCTCAAAGCGAGAAACGCGGAGCCGCTCGATAGCTGCCTTGGCGACGCCATGGAAATCGTTCAGAATGTCGACGACCGAATGAGAGATTACATCTACGTGGACCGCTCGGAATACACCCCGCCGGCATTTGCCGAGAGATTAAGCGAACGCATGGTCGCAATATAGCCCACCGATCGAGCAAATCGAAGAACTGCCGGACAATTTCATGGGTTTGGACGACGTACTGGCGTTCGCCGGTGCTGCCCGCCCCGTATCTCGAACGGCAAATCGCTACCGCAAGGAAATGACTTCATAACTCGGTAGCGCGTGCCCCGGATAAAGCTTCCAGTCCTTACGTATCTCACGAACGTGGGACTGCACCGGTGGTGTACGGTCGCCCCACATGCCGCATCCCCTCCGCCGGATAATGTCTGGGAAAACAGAAAATGCTCGCTCCTTTGCTTGCTGCATTCTACGAAACGGTTCGACAGGGCAGCGTCACGGCTGCCGCGCGACGGTTGGGGATAAGTCAGCCTACCGTCACAGCGCGCATCCAGCAGCTCGAGCAACGGTACAGCGTGCAACTCTTTCATCGACGCGGCAGCCGCCTTGACGTGACGAAGACCGGCGCGGCGCTCATGCCGTTCATTGACCGGATGACGCAGGCGGAGAGCGACATCGACTTCGTACTGCGCAACGAGTGCGAGTTGTTCGCGGGCAGCTTCCGGCTCGGGACCACCGGCCCCTACTACGTCCTGCCGACCATCGCCGCATTTCGTCGCCGCTATCCTCACGTCCAGATCGGCATCGAGATCGGCAATTCGCAAGCCGTGCTCGACGCGCTCGCGGAGCATCGCGTCGATATCGCGGTCTCATCCCATTACGTGGACGACGCGAGCCTCGAGTTGCATCGCATCGCGAGTGATCGGCTCGTACTCGTGGTCGAACCTCGCCATCCGCTTGCGGGGCAGCGCAACGTCGACTTGAACGTGCTCGCGACCGAAACGCTGCTGCTGCGCGAACAGGGCTCGTGCACGCGCGCCGCAACGGAGGCCGCGCTTGGGCAGCGCCGCGTGGAGCCTCGCGCGCTCATCGAGATCGGCAGCCGCGAAGCGATCTGTGAAGCGATCCGCCTCGGCCTCGGCTGCGCCCTGATGCCCGCGGGCGAGGTGCCCCTCAGCTCAGCGCTCGTTTCCGTGTCCATCGAGCCGGAATGCCCTGCCGTATACGAATATCTTTACCACCTGCGCAGCCGTTCGGGCGCGCGTCTCATCACCACATTCATGGCGACGTTGGCCGAGACGATCGGCCTCCCCATAAAAAAAACCGATACGTGAATCGGGGATCTTTCGCAGAACGCAATATAGGCGTCTTGCCTGCTGCCTAATATCGCCCTCAATCGCTGGATACACCGGCGAATCTTTGCAGGGGGATAACCATGACAAGACAGGCATTCGTATACGCCGCATGTGGTCTCGCACTCGTCACCGCGCTCGGCGGTTGCGGTGGGGGCACGCAATCGGCGGCAAACCGGACCTTCTCAGGCGACGCGGCGGTCGGATCATCGGGCACAGCCAGCAGCACTCTCAACAAGATGCTCGTGATCGAGCTCGATGGCGTAACCTATAGCGCCCTCACTGCAGGCATCGCGGGCGGCACTCTGCCGAACCTCGCGAAGCTGAGCATTGCGCCTGCCTATAGTGGCGGCGTGAACAGCACGCTCAGCCAGCAACCGAATCTCGATATGCCCGGCTGGGCCACGATCGTGACCGGCTCCTGGGCCGACCGCCATCAGATCGAATCCGACGCGCCAAAACAGGCGCTGCACGCGCCCACCGTATTCTCAATATTGAAGTCCGCGGGTGCGGGCAAGTTGGGTGCAGCCGTCGATTCGCCTGGTTTCGCCTCGATCCTGACGCCCGACCAGAACGCCGGCTACATCGACACCGTGGTCAACTGCGCCTCAGTCGACAGCTGCGTGACGACTCAAGGCAAGAGCATGATCGACAACGGCTACTCGCTCGTCGTCGCCCAGTATCACTCCGCCGAAGACGCCGCTCTCAACTGGGGCCTCAACTCGTCGAATTATTCAGCCACGCTCGCGCAACTCGACAGTGCCGTCGGCACGCTCGTCGGCGACGTGTCGCAACGCAGCGGGGAGAATTGGCTCGTGCTCGTGACAACCAGCCACGGCCTCAATGCCGCGGGTGGCACCGACGCCCTCCCCCTCGCGCCGGAGTCGACGAGCTTCATCGGCATCAACCAGCAACCCAACGGGCGCCTCACCAATCCGGCCGCCCCCACCTCGCTCGCGGACCTATATACCCGCGCCAGCATTGCAGACATCACGCCCACGCTGCTCGCCTATTGGGGTGCGCTGCCGAGCGCGGTGACGTATGCACTCGATGGCGGCGAACTGGTCGGCCAGCAGCCGGTGTCGCAGCTCATCGGTGTCACCGGCAGCGACAATGCGAGTACGGTGCTCAGTTGGACCCCGCCTTCGAGCGGCGCGATCTCGGTGCTACGCAACGGCCAGCAGATCGCCACGCTCCCTGCAGGCACGACGACGTACACAGACAGCCAGCTCGGCGTCAGCACGACCGGCGCCTATACGTTCAACTACGTGGTGGCCGCGGGCAATGCGCCGCTCGCGTCGCTGATCCAGATCGAGTATGTGGCACCCCCTCCGCCCCCGCCCCCGCCGCCCGCTCTCGCGACGACGCTGACCAACGGCCTCTCGACATACTATGCATTCGGCGCGCTGCCAGCCGCCGACAAGATGGCGGCCAGCACGCTCGGCCCCTGGGCGGCGGATGCGAACGGCGGCTCGCTTACGCCAGATCCGTTTGGCGGCCAGGGTCTCAAGGTGGATACGAACGTTGTCGACACGAATGGGTACGACGGCTACAAGCTCGTGCAGAACAACGACGTGACGAAACAGCCGCAGTTCACAATGGGCTTCTGGGTCATGACGTCTTGCCAGAATCTCACGGGCAACGGCACGCCAATCTTCTCGAACAAAAACTACTACTCGGGGGGCAACCCCGGTATCACGATCGCGCTGTTCCCGGGTTCGGGCACGAGTTGTAACGTGCGCTTCAATATCGGCGACGGGACAACGCGCAACGACATGAACGCTGCGACCATCACCGCGAACAAGTGGGCCTACGTAGCATTCGCAATCGACACGGTCGGCAAGACCATGACGGGCTACGTGTTTGATCCCGTGCTCGGCGAAGAGAAGTACACGGCCTCGGTCACGGTGACCGCGTCGAAGCTGCCGGGCCTCGGCGCTTTCGGCCTCAACGAGGACGGCACAGGCCAGTACTACATGAACGCGTGCAAGGACACCCCGCCCTACACGCCTGGCAAGTGCGCGGCTACGCCCCCGGATGTGCAGTCGTTCAGCGACCTCGCGCTCTGGAACCGCACCGTCACTGAGGCTGAACTAAAGACGGTCTTCGCTTCGGGCAAGCCGCTCTCCACCCTTCTCCCGTAAGAGACTCCTCGATGAATGCGAATAGCTTTCCCGCAATGCACGGCGTACAGCACCTGCACCGCAGCGCAGGTGCGCTGCTCACCGGAATGCTGTGCACGCTGCTCGCGGCCTGCGGCCCCGGTTCGAACGGCGGGTCTTCCGCGCGAGCGGCTGCGGCTGCGGGTGCGGGTGGCGCAAGCGCGCCGGTCGCGATCGTGGCGGCGCCCGCCTCGGGCAGCTACGCGGCCCTTGGCGTGGCCGCCTCGCAGCCGCTGCTCAACACGCAGTTGAACTGCGCGCCATGAACGTCACGCGAACCGCGCGCAAGGCGTGCCCAGCGCAGGCCCGACGCACGGTTCGCGCTGCACGCAAAGCGCCTGTTCGTGCCCCCCGGTTCGGCCCTCGTATCGCGCGGCTACGCGCGAAGACAACGTAGAAGAAAACCCACCACATCATGACTTCATTGGATCGCCGTCAATTCCTGCGCGCCGCGGCGGCCGGCGCGACGTTCAGCGTGTTCCCGCCCGCCATCCGGCGCGCGCTCGCCATTCCCGCGAATAACACGACCGGCACGATCAACGACGTGCAGCACGTCGTGATCTTCATGCAGGAGAACCGCTCTTTCGATCATTATTTCGGCACGCTACCTGGCGTGCGCGGCTTCGCCGACCGCTTCACGATCCCACAGCCGGGCGGCTCTACTGTCTGGCAGCAGAACGACGGCAGCCGCACCGTGCTACCGTTCTATCTGGACAGCACCAAAGGCAATGCGCTGCTTGCGGGTGGCGCGCATTCGTGGACCGACACGCACAGCGCCTGGGATAACGGCCGCATGACGCAATGGCCGAAATCGAAGGGCGACGTATCGATGGGCTATCTGCAGTCCGCCGACCTCCCCTTTCACTTCGCCCTCGCGAACGCCTTCACGATCTGCGACGCGTACCACTGCTCGCTGCACGGCGGCACCAACTCGAACCGCATCTTCATGTGGACCGGCACGAACGGTCCCACCGGCTCTAACTATGCGGTCGTCAACAACAATGGATGGGACGGCCTCGGCCCGTCGGCGACGGGCCTGACCTGGACCACCTACGCTGAGCGTCTGCAAGCCGCGGGGGTGAGCTGGAAGGTCTACGAGAACCAGCCCGATAACTATGGTGACAACCCGCTCGCTGGCTTCGCAGCGTTTCGCAAGGTCAACGAAACCATTTCCGGTTCGCCGAACGCACCCTATACACCGGCAATGGAGGCGCTTTCGCCGCTCTATAAGGGCATCGGCAACACGATGCCCGATGGCGGATTCCTGCAGGCCCTCGCCAACGACATCGCTGCGGGACAAATGCCGCAGGTGAGTTGGATCGTTTCGCCGGGGGCGTATAGCGAGCACCCTGGATCGTCAACCCCAGGCCAGGGCGCTTACTACCTCCAGTTACTGCTCGACACGCTCACGGCAAATCCCGATGTCTGGAGCAAGACCGTGCTCTTCGTGAACTACGACGAGAACGACTGCTTCTTCGACCATATGCCTGCGCCCAACCCGCCTTCCCCGAATGGCAACGGCACTTATGCCGGCAAGTCGACGGTCACGACGCAATACGAATATTTCACCCTTCCCAATCCGCCGGGCGACTCTTCACCGCTCGCACCGGACGGCCAGCCATACGGACCCGGCCCGCGGGTGCCGATGTTCGTCGTGTCGCCGTGGAGCACGGGCGGCTTCGTCAACTCTCAGGTCTTCGACCATACCTCGGTGCTGCGCTTCCTCGAACAGCGATTCGGCGTGCGCGAAACGAACATCAGCCCGTGGCGTCGCACAGTATTCGGCGACCTGACCTCCTGCTTCAACTTCAGTAATCCAAACGATACGGCCGTCGCGCCGCTCCCCGCACCGACCAAATCCGCCGCCGATGCCCAGAGTGCGCAGCAAAGCGCGCTCGGCGCGGTGCCGGTGCCTTCGGTCGCGAGCCAGACGATGCCAAAGCAGTCGCTAATGGCGCGTCCGTCGCGTGCCCTGCCGTACCAGCTGCACACCAGCGCCAATGTCGACACGAAGAACGGCAACGTGTGGCTCATCTTCAGCAACACTGGCAGCGCGGGCGCTGTCTTTCACGTCTACGACAAGCTGCATCTCGACAAACCACCTCACCGCTACACGGTGGAAGCCGGCAAGGAGCTTTCGGATATCTGGACGCCAGCCGCTGCGGATGCGGGCGCCTATGATCTTTGGGTGCTCGGCCCGAACGGCCTGCACCGCCAGTTCACCGGCAACGTTACCAAAGCGAAAAGCGGGCCCAATCCTGAGGTTCGCGTATGCTATGACACGGGCAACAACGCCGTTTATCTGACCATCATGAACACAGGCAGCGTCGCCACCAATACGACTGTCACATCGAACGCTTACCGGAGCGATGGTCCGTGGACCTACGCGGTTCCGCCAGGCATGCAGGTCGAGCCGTACTGGTCGGTGACGTCATCGAATGGCTGGTATGACTTTACGCTCGCCGCCGAGAACGGCGTAACCCGCCGATTTGCAGGGCGGGTCGAAACGGGGGCGGACAGTGTCAGCGATCCCGCAATGGGGAGCTAAATGTGCCGCGTGGTTCGTGCAGAGGCGGGCCGCTGCGCATAGCGCGGCCGTTCGAGCGAGCCCGGCACCCACGACATACGATGGATTCGCTATTCTTCTGTGCTGTACCTGGCGCGTCAAAACGGCGTGTCGCCTTCGATAGTGGTGCGATAGAGCTTACGGCGCAGATGATCGGGCGTGCCCGCCGCGAGGTGCATGAGCGAGCGGTTGTCCCAGAACACGAGATCGTGCTCGCGCCATTCGTGCCGGTAGCAATGCTCCGCGCGCACGCTGTGTGCGAACAGCGCGTCGAGTAGCGCGCGGCTTTCGTCTTCCGGTAGATCGACGATGCGCGTCGTGAAGTGCTCGCTCACGAACAGCGCCTTGCGGCCCGTTTCCGGGTGCGTACGCACGACGGGATGGACAACGGGCTTGACCTGCGCGATCTGTTCCGCTGTCAGGTTCGGCCGCCACGGGCTGCGCGCCTGGAGTTCCGCATAGCGCGCGAGATAGGTATGCTCGGCGCGTCGCCCCTCGACGGCGCTGCGCAAATGCGCAGGCAGCGTGTCCCATGCGAGATGCATGTTGGCGAACAGCGTGTCGCCGCCCTCTGTTGGCAGCTCCTGTGCATGCAGCAGCGAGCCGAGGCTCGGCTTCTCCTTGTACGAAAGATCGGAATGCCAGAAGTGTCCCGCGTCGCCAAGGCCGATGGGCTTGCCGTTCTCCACGATGTTCGAGACGATCAGCACCTCCGGGTGGCCCGCCAGCGCGAACTGATGCAGCACGTGGATCTGCAACGGCCCGAAGCGGCGGCTGAATTCGACCTGCTGCTCCGGCGTGATGCGTTGGTCGCGAAACACCAACACATGGTGATCGAGGTGCGCGCGATGAATGCGCGCGAAATCTTCGCGCGACAGCGGCTCTGCGAGATCGAGGCCGACCACTTCCGCGCCGAGCGGTGCACTCAAGGGAAGAATGTCGAAGCGGTGGGACGCGTTCGACGCCGCAGAGGCGGTAAATGTCGCGGTGGTAGTCACGCAGCATGCCTTTCAGGTAAGCAACAGCTTCAATCTACGTGATCCGGCCACCGGCTGACAACGAAGCAAATCCGATACGTTAATCCGTTCGAGTCATAAAGGCGCTGTTAAGACATACGGCTGCACAAGTCGCAGACCGGCGCTCAGGGCCCGAATACTTATGTCCAAATCTGGCCAGAATCCGCTACGCGCTCGAAGTCACCTTGCCGATGTCGCTGATGCCGGTCGTGGGGCAGCTTCTGCCGTGCGTCAGGCGACTGTTCGATCTGGACTCGCGCCCCGATCGGATCGATCCGCAAGAAGACGACCCCCTGACCGGTCTCTTCTTCGTGGGCAAAAAGTACCTCCCGCAGATGTCGCTCACGCGCATTGGAACCGGAGCGCCGCCGCTCGCACTTTGCGCACAGCGGCAAATCACGCAGTTCTCTGCCGGCGAAAGACAGGACTTCGGACTTCCGATCACATTGCCTGGAACGAAACTAAAACGGACCGCTACGTAGCCTCGCCGGAAGCGGTCCGCTCTCACACTTACTGACCGCCCCCGTACATATCGAGCAGCATCAGCGTCACGCCGTTGGTCCAGCCAAAGCCGTCCTGCAACGGGTATTCGCCGCCCCCGCCGCCGCCTTCACCTGCGCCCTCGACGATATATTTCTCGACGAGCTTTTGCTGCGTGTTATAGACGTTCTCGACGTCGGCAAGAAAACGCGTACCGACTGGCTGCGCGAGATCGCTGCGCCCGTATTGCTTGAGGCCCTGGATGGCGATCCAGTGCAGCGGCGCCCAGCCGTTCGGCGCATCCCATTGCTGGCCGGTGTTGTAGGTCGACGTGGCGAGGCCGCCCTGCTGGAGCAGCACGTTCTGCATCGTCTGCGCCGTCTTCTTCGCGCGCTCGGGCCACGCCACGCCCGCCATCAGCGGATACATCATCGCCGGTGTCTGGTTGTCGCGCGATTTGCCGAGTTGCCAGTCGTAGTCGCCGTAGTAGCCCTTGTTGTTCCAGAGGTAACGGTTGATGCCCTCGGCGCGGCGCGCGGCGTAGCCGGCGAACTGCCCCACACAGCCGAAATCGCGCGCGACTGTGCAGGCGCGCACGATCGTCGTTTCCAGATGGAACAGGAGGCTGTTCAGGTCGACCGGAATGATCGACGTGGTGCGCACCGTCCAGAGGTTCTGGTTGTCGCCGAACCAGCGAGAGCTGAAGTCCCAGCCGCTTTCGGCGGTGGCGCGCAGGTCGCGGTAGACCGCGTTGGCGGGGCGGCCCGTGGCCTGCTGCGCGGTCTGGACGTCTTCGATATACGACTCGTCGCGCGGCGTGTCGAGTTCGTCCCAGTAACGGTTGAGCACCGTGCCGTCGCGCAGCACGACCACATTGCGCGTGGCTTGCCCACGCGGCGTGCTGCTCGCACCCTGCATCCAGTACGCGTACTCCTTACGCAGCGCGGGCAGGTACTTCTGGTACACGCTGTTGCCTTCCTTTTGCGCGGCGAGTTCCACCATGTACGAATAGAACGGCGGTTGCGAGCGGCTCAGATAATAGGTGCGATTGCCGTTCGGGATATGGCCGAAGGTGTTGATCATGTACGCGAAGTTGTCGAGCATGTCGTCGACGAGATCTTCATGGCCCGACTCCTGAAGTCCGAGCATCGTGAAGTACGTGTCCCAATAATAGCCCTCCCGGAAGCGCCCGCCCGGCACGACATAGGGCTTCGGCAGCGGCACGAGCGAGCTGTTGTCGGGCGCCGACGTGGTCGTGCGCGTGAGCCCGGTCCAGAGCCAGTCGATATGCTGGCGCAGGGTCTGCCCCGCAGGCGGCGTGATGCTCTGGTCCGGCGGCGGCGTGAAGTATTGATTTACGAAATTCTGCAACGAGAAGCCGGGTTGGTTCTTCTGCGTTTCGTAGAGCTGAACGATGGTTGCGGGGTCCGTGTTCGGCGTCGAATCGACGAAGGTCTTCTGGTCGGAGAAGATCTGAGCGGTCTGCACCGCCACGAACAGATCGCCGTACAGAATATCGGGCGCAGGCGGCAGCGGCGCGCCTACCTGGGTGTCGGCAAAACAGTTTGCACAGGCGAGCAAAAGCGTCGCGATACTGGCCGCGCTGATCGCAGTGCGGGAACGCTGCGGCGACTTTCGGGGCGGGAGTGACTGTAAGCTGGCTTGAATGCGATGCGCATCGTTTGGCGATGCGGCGTGGATGCGAGACTGCAGCTGCGTGCTCATGTTGCCTCCTTGGTGTTGGGGCACTTCGCTGGTCTCCTCGCACCGGCCCGTTCACGCCGTTTGTTTGCGGCGTGCGGGTCCGGCTGGATGCGCAATGGCATCGCCGGGTCCCGGGCAACGAGAGCATCGCATGACTTCGCACACCGAATCAACTGCGGCGTGATAGTGAGTGAAAGTGCGGAAATTTATGCCGCCGATCTGGCGGAAAGGACACGGCGCATCGGTAACAGTGGCCGTGCTGCGGCGACACATGTGGTAGAAATGCGGGCGCCTGGCACGACAGCAATATCGCGGGCGCCCACCTGTTTAAACATCGCCCAGATCGTCGATGCGATCCGGATGCACGTCGCCGTCGGGTTCCAGCGATTCGTCGCCGTCTGCCGCGGCGCGTTCGCCCGTGCCCGCCCTATCGGTGTCGCTCTGCGCTTCGTCTTCGCCCGCTTCGAGCGCATGATTGTCGAGTTCCGTGTCGCGGTCGAATTCGTGGCGCTTCGCGCCCTGGGTGTCGCTGCCGGAATCGGATATCGCCCGGGCCCAGCGAGCCCGTGTCGTGCCCCGGCGGCATGGAGTCGGGAAGATCGTTGTCGGGGTCCAGCGTGCTGTTCATGGCAGGCTCCTTGTATTGTCGATGCGACTACGACGCGCGCAGAACGCGTGCCTTGCAAAGCGCGCCCTCGCGCCTGCCGCGGCTGCCCGTTCGAAGCGCTCGACCCGCCATCCACGGGAATATTCGCACCGGTGATGAAGCGCGCGTCTTCGCTCGCGAGAAACACGATTACGCCCGCGATATAGCACGTCGAAGCGCCCGAAACGCGCGACCGTAGCGTCGATGAGCACTTGCACCGATGCGCCGTCGCGTACGTCGGTGAGGTGCACCAGCGCGCATGCGCATCCTGCGTGCCGAACGTGAGCGGCAAGCGTGCGCCAGCGAAACGATTACCTGCGTGAGCGCGCCTGCCTGCGCAAACGTGCGAATGCCATCGCCACGCCAAAGACACCCATCGCCACACCGCCCATCAACGCATGCACATGGCGTTCGGTGAAGAGCGGCGCGCCGCCATTGCGCGCTTCACGGTCGAAGCGGCCGTGCGCGCCGATCTCGCCCGGCACGGGTGCATGCAGGTTGTCGGGCACGTCGGGCGCGCGCGGGTGGCCCGTCAATTGTCCGCGATACCCTGCATGCGCGAGATAGCGGTCGAGCAGTCCCGGCGCGATCAGGTCGGCGATGATCGCGCGCACCGTGGACCAGCCCAGCCAGAGCGTGCGCCGCCGATGTTGCGCAGCAAACAGAATGGCGCGCGCGGCGACTTCGGGCTCATACACGGGCGCAACGGGCCGCGCCTCCTGCCCGGTACGGTTGGCTGCCCAGTCGAACTGCGGGGTGTTGATGGCGGGCAGATCGACCAGCGAGATGTGCACGTCGAGGCCATCGTGAATCAGCTCCGATCGCACGGCGTCGGTAAAGCCGCGCACCGCGAACTTCGCGCCGCAATACGCAGATTGCAGCGGGATTGCGCGCGAGGCGAGCGCCGACCCCACGTTGACTATCGCGCCGCGATTGCGCGTGCGCATGCGCGCGAGCGCCGCCATCGTGCCGTACACCTGGCCGAGATACGTCACCTGGGTCGCACGCTCGAAGTCGTGCGGCGAGATCGACGAGAGCGGCGCAAAAACGGTCGCCATGGCGACGTTCACCCAGACGTCGATGTCGCCCAGTTCGCGCTCGACCCGCGCCGCGGCTGCTTCGACGGCTTGTGCGTCGGCGACGTCGGTGGGCACCGCGAGCGCGCGCACACTGTAGGCTGCCTGTAATTGCGCAGCGGCCCGCGCGAGCCGTTCGGGTTCGCGCGACAGCAGCGCGACGTCGTAGCCCGCTCGCGCGAACGCTTGCGCAGCGGCGCGGCCCACGCCCGCGCCCGCACCGGTGATGAGAGCAATTTTGCGTTGTGATGTGGTGCGCATCGGGGCCGGTAATCGGAAAGAGGAGTAGTCTCAATCCGCAAAGGCTATGCCCATCGGTTCCAGACGCGATCCAGAGTACGGTGCAAACCGCCATGCGTTGGCTGGCACCGCGTTTGCGCGTCCATCCCTTCGCGCGCTGTCGCCCGGTTGCAGTGCGCCCCTGCCGAGGAGTCCCCGCTCATGTCATCGAACTCATCGTCGAATGCCAGGCCCACGAAAGCCGACCCATCCGATCTCGACCGCCTCGTCATCGACACGATCCGAACCCTGTCGATGGACGCCGTGCAAAAGGCCAATTCCGGCCACCCCGGCACGCCCATGGCGCTCGCGCCGCTTGCGTACCAGATCTGGCAGCATCATCTGCGTTACGACCCTGCCGCGCCGCTATGGCCCAATCGCGACCGCTTCGTGCTCTCGAACGGCCACGCTTCAATGCTGCTGTACTCGCTGCTGCACCTCGCGGGCGTGCAGGCCCTCGATGAGAATGGCAAGCTCACGGGCAAGCCCGCGGTCTCGCTCGACGATATCAAACACTTCCGCCAGATCGACAGCGTGACGCCGGGGCACCCGGAATATCGCATGACGACAGGTATCGAGACGACCACCGGGCCGCTCGGCCAGGGGCTCGGCAACAGCGTGGGCATGGCCATGGCCGGGCGCTGGCTCGAGCAGCACTTCAATCGCCCGGACGCCAGGATCTTCGACTACCGCGTCTACACGGTGTGCGGCGACGGCGACATGATGGAAGGCGTCTCGCATGAAGCGGCTTCGCTCGCGGGCCATCTGGGTCTGTCGAATTTGATCTGGTTCTACGATAGCAACCGCATCACGATCGAGGGCCATACCGACCTCGCCTATAGCGACGATGTCGAAGCGCGCTTTCGCGGCTACCACTGGAACACGCTGCACGTGGACGACGCGAACGACACGAATGCCATCGAAGCCGCCATCGAAAAAGCGCAGGCCGTGACCGGCAAGCCGACGCTCATCGTGGTGAAGAGCATCATCGGCTGGGGCGCGCCGAACCGGCAGGACACGGCGGCGGCGCACGGCGAGGCGCTGGGCGAGGACGAGGTGCGCCTCGCCAAGCGCGCGTACGGCTGGCCCGAGGACGCGCATTTCCTCGTACCCGATGGCGTGTACGAACGTTTCGCGCAAGGCATGGGCGCGCGTGGCAAGGCAGAGCACGAAGCATGGAAGCAACGCTACGACGACTACGCGAAGCGCTACCCCGAGCTAGCGAAGGAACTGAGCTTGATGCTCGATGGCAAGCTGCCCGACGGCTGGGACGCCGATATTCCCACCTTCGAGGCCGACGAAAAGGGCATGGCCACGCGCGAGTCGTCGGGCAAGGTGCTCAACGCCATTGCGCAACGCGTGCCGTGGATGATCGGCGGCGCCGCCGACCTCGCGCCCTCGACCAAAACCAATCTCAAGTTCGAAGGCGCGGGCAGCTTCGAGCGCGATCACTACGACGGCCGCAACCTGCACTTCGGCATTCGCGAACATGGCATGGGCGCGGTCTCCAATGGCCTCGCGCTTTCGGGCTTACGGCCTTTCGCGTCGACGTTCCTGATTTTCAGCGACTACATGAAGCCGCCGATCCGGCTCGCCGCAATCATGGAGCTGCCCGTCGTTTTCGTGTTCACGCACGATTCGATCGGCCTCGGCGAAGACGGGCCCACGCACCAGCCGATCGAACAGCTCGCCTCGCTGCGCGCTGTGCCGGGCCTGCTCACGCTGCGCCCCGCCGACGCCAACGAAGTCGCCGAGTCCTGGCGCGTAGCGCTCGCACGTTCGCGCGAACCGGCCTGCCTGGTCTTGTCGCGCCAGCCGCTGCCCACCGTCGACCGCAAAAAATATGCGAGCGCGGAAGGCGTGCGGCGCGGCGCATACGTGCTAGCCGACGCACCCGACGGCAAGCAGCCCGAAGTCCTGCTGCTCGCCACGGGCAGCGAAGTTTCGCTTTGCATTGCCGCCTATGAGACGCTGAACCAGGAGGGCATCGCAGCGCGCGTGGTCTCAATGCCGTCATGGGACGTGTTCGAACTGGAGGACGAGGCGTACCGCGAGTCGGTGCTGCCTGCGCACATCCATGCACGCGTGGCCGTGGAGCAGGCGGCGACGCTCGGCTGGGACCGCTACGTCGGCCGCTTCGGCTCGCAGATCGTGATGCACACGTTCGGCGCCTCCGCGCCGCTCAAGGCGCTGAAGACCAAATTCGGCTTCACGCCGGAGCGCGTGGTCGAAGAGGCGAAGAAGCAGATTGCGCGCTGCAAGGCTGGCGCGAGCGAGTAGTACGAGTAGTCAGTGCCTGCCGGTGCCGTACATGCGCAAATAGCCGCTGTGCAGCATCACGGGCTTGCCGTCCGTCTCTTCGATGAGGCGGGCGGCCGCCGCTTCGATTGCGTCGCGGTTGCGGTGAAATGCCTGGCGCAGATCGGGCTCGCGCAGCGATCTCGCGCCGAAGCGGTCTTCCAGCGCTTCGGCCGTAATGGCACAGTCCACAGGGACGGAATCCGCCACGGCAACAAAGGTTAGCGCAAGCTCCTCCGTGTCGTACTCGACCGGTCCTTCGGGAAAGGTGATGTTCATGATCGATGGACTCCTGAATTGCTTGCCGACCAATCTGCTCGACGCGTCCTAGCCGCTCACGCCGGATGTACGCGCCACCGCGCGTAGCGCTTCAAGCATGATGGCTTCGAGTTCCTGCGCCCTCGCCACGCGCGCGCTTTCGACTACGAGGAAGTCGCTGTCGCCGGAACGCTGAGCCCAGTCCTTGCGTGCGCGGGCGTACACCAGGTGCTCCCTGACGGAGCGCGCCGCGGTCCACAGTGCGCGCTCCACGTGACTGACGATGCCCTCCTCCAGCGACATCTCCGAAAACGCGTGACCCGTATGACAACGGTAACGGTGTGGACGCGCGTTCTTTATCTGCCAGAGCGTACCGCCGCACGCGGGGCATGTGAGGGCCGTGCGCTCGCCGACGTTGTCGAGTTCTTCGGGCGAAACGAACCCGCGCGCGGCCACACGCGCCTCTTCTTCAGTTTGCGAGCCCGCTTTCATGGCACGCTCCTTAGCCAGGGTAGCCAATGGCGCCGCACGCACGGCGTCGCCGATCGCGGCAGCCATGTCCTGAATGCCGGCCACCGTCGCCGCGCCGTCTACCGCGCGCAGGGCCGCTGCAGGCATGGACGACGCTTCGCATTCCTGCGGATCCTGCACGAGACACGCGCCGCCACACGCGCGAATCGCTGCGAGGCCCGCTGAGCCATCGTCGAGATCGCCGCTCAGCACGACGCCGACCACCTTGCTGCCGTACGCCATGGCGGCGCTGCGAAACAAGGGATCGGCGGCGGGCCGCGAGAAGTTCTCGGCTGCGCCATCGGAGAGCCGAAGGCGCCCTTTCTCGACGATCAGATGCCGGTCGGGCGGCGCCACGTAAATCCGGCCCGCCTGCATCACTTCGCCATCGGCGGCGTGGGCGGCTGGCAGCGGACCGCTGCGCGACATCAGTTCGGGCAGCGTACTTTTGTGGCGGCCAATATGCAAAACCACGCACACGGCGGCCGGCAAGTCGCCAGGGAGCCCGGCCGCAAGCGTACGCAGCGCAGAAAAACCGTCGCGCGAAGCGGCTATGACCACGATTTTCAACGGTTCCATGCCGCTTTCTCCCCGGCGCGCGCATCATGCATGCCCAGGCGAAGTGGCGCCTTGACCGCCGCCGGGGAATGTTTATCGCCTCGTGATGCCAAATAGCAAGCTCGCCAGAAAGAGAATCACGAAGATGACGAACAGAATCTTGGCGATGCTCGCGGCGCCCGCCGCAATCCCGCCAAACCCGAACACAGCCGCGATGATGGCTATCACGAAGAAAACGATCGCGTAGTAAAGCATTGCCGGCTCCTTTGAAAAGGTCTCCCCGCCTATGCGCACCGGCTGTGCCCGAACCGGCTTTTGCGAGAGCGATGCGTGTCTCGGGACGCGCTGAGTGCTGCGGCACGCCTGTTGCGGCAGGCAAGTTGTAGCTCTCAAAGTGAAGGAGGCTGCCATGTACCCGTTGCAATGCGCCTTGCGCGCGGGCCTCGTCGGCCTCTGTGCCGTGCTCGGCACGCAGTTAGCGCTTTCCCAGAGTAGCCCACAGGCGGGCAGCGGCGAGTCTCAGCACGCCGCGCGGCCCAATCAGTTGCCGCCGCACAATCTCGCGGGGGGCAATCCGGGTTACGGCGGCGAGGCAAGCGATACGTTCATCACCGCCCACGCAAAGGCCGCGCTGATGGCCGCAGACGGCGTGAACTCCAGCGACGTGCACGTCACCACCCAGCGCGGCGCCGTCACGCTCACGGGCACCGTCCCCGACGAGGCGCAGCGCGACAAGGCCGAAAGCGTGGTCCACGGCCTCGACGGCGTGGTCTACGTAACGAACGAGCTGAAAGTGTCCAAACCGCAGTAGCGCGCAAGTGTCTCACCTCCAACCGCCATGGCCTCTCCACAGGAGTTATTCATGCCGATGCCGTACGCCTGCATGACGTCGTTTCATTTGCCGCCGCCCGATCCGCTGGACGACCCGCAACGCCCGCCGCTGCCGCCGCAACCGGACGACCGCCCGCCGCCCACGCTGCCCGAAGGCGATCCGCCGCCGCACGTGCCGCCCGAGCGGTTCGAGCGCGCGGCGCAATTTGCATGAGAAAAGACACGGCAACCACGAAAGGAGAAGACAATGACCCAGGTTCGCGAAGTGATGTCACGCGAGGTCGTCCATATCGCGCCAGATACGACAATCCGGCACGCCGCAGAGCTCATGCGCGACCATGACATCGGCGCGCTGCCGGTATGCGACGGCGAGCAGATCGTCGGCATGGTGACCGACCGCGACCTCGCCATGCGCGGGCTTGCCCAAGGTTGCACGGGCGAGGAAACGGTCTCGCACGTGGCCACCTCGAGCGTCCAGTGGTGCTACGAGGACGAAGACGTGAACGTCGTTCAGCGCCGCATGGCGGAGGCGCAGGTGCGCAGGCTGCCGGTGGTGAACCACGAACGCGAGCTGGTCGGCACGCTCTCACTCGGCGACATCGCCACGCGCTGCGACGGCGCGCAGCGCGAGCGCATCGCCAATACGCTCGAAGACATTTCTCAGCGGCGCGTGCCGTAACCATCGGGCTGGATGCGGCACGACCCGGGTCTACATCGATGCGTGCCGCTCCAGCCGCCGGCTAGTCGTACGCTTGCCTCGCGCGCACGCCGCGCTCCGCTGCTGCGAGCGCTTCCTGGCGCCGGTAATAGCGTTCGAGCACGTAGCCCGCCGTCGCGCCGTGCAGCACAACGGACAGCACGATCGCGTCGAGTGCCGCGGGCAGCACGGGCCGCAACACGTCGCCGGCCTCGTCGATACCCCACACCGCGTAGTAGAACGCACCCACGCCGCGTATGCCCATCCACGCCATCAGCACGCGCTGCGGCGCGTCCGCGTGCGAACCCGCCATTGCCGCGAACACGGCCAGGGGCCGCGCAACGAATACCAGCACGAGTGCGCACAGCACGGGGCGCAGATCGAGCATCTCGCGCCAATGCGCCGAAATCACACAACCAATGATCAGCAGTACCGAGAACTCGGCCAGCCGCTCGATTTCCAGTGTGAACCCCGTCATGCCTTCGGCGAGCCAGGCATGCGCGCGCTGCGGGTCTTTCGCGACCTCGGTGCGCTCGCCGAGTTGCACGCTTTCGAGCGCTTCTGCCGGGCGGCGCTCGCCCGTTGCGCGCAGTTCCTCGTGGCGCAGCGCCACGCCCGCCGCGAATACGGCCACGAACGCGTACGCATGCAGCAGCAGCGCCACGCCGTAGGTCACTGACATCAACCCGATCGCGATGAAGCCGTCGAGGCCCACCGCTTCGCCATATCGAGTACGCAGATGGAACACGATGCGCACGCACAGCGTAGCCAGCACGGCACCCACGAGGAGCGCACCCGCGATGCCCCACGCCACCCACCCGGCGAATGCCGCCGCGTTCTGCGTGCCGACACCATGCACGCCGCACAACGCGAGGCCGAGCAGCGCAAACGGCATCGCCGCGCCGTCGTTGAGGCCGCCCTCGCCCGAGAGCGCGAATCGCACGGGCTCGGCGTCGCCGGCCTCATGAACGCGCAGCTCGTTGGCGAGCACCGGGTCGGTCGGCGCGAGCGCCGCGGCAAGAAACAGGGCCACGCCGGTGGCCGCACCCAACGCCACGCCGAACGCGTACATCAGCGCGACACTGAGCGCCATGGCCAGCACGCCCAGGCGCAGCGGCAAATGCCAGAGGCGGTCGCGTAGCCGCACGCGCAGGTGCATGCCGACCGAAAACAGCGAAATCACGAGCCCGGCTTCTGCCACGACGGTGAGCGTGCGCACGTTCTGCGCAAGGTCGGCATGCACGAGCCCGAGCACACCGGGTCCGACGACCACGCCCACGGCCAGATAGATCATCGCGCCCGTGAGCGGTAGACGCGCGATCGGGCCGCGCGCGAGCGCCACGAACATCAGCAGCACGCCGATCAGCAAAAACCACAGTGCTTCCTCCGGCATCGAAAGACGTCCCTCCTCGTCGATAGTTGCGGCGGTGCGCGGGCCGCAGCCCGCGCCCCAACCCCTCGTTCCCGCAATCTCTGTGCCTCCCGTCGCGCGGGCGGAGGGGCAGCGTCATTCGTCCGCGCGGAGCGGGAGCGCCTTCGCGAAGCACCGCACGTCGCTCGAACCGGCACAATCCGCGAACGGCTCAGCCCGCTCGTAACCGTGCCGTTGATAAAACGCGATCGCGCGCCGGTTGGCTTCGCGCGCCTGAAGAATGACGCGCCGATAGCCCGCCCCGGCCGCCACCGTCTCGAGAAAACGAAGAATCGCCGTGCCGGTTCCAGGCCATTCGGGCCGACGGTAGAGGCACTGGAATTCGGCCACCTCGAACGAGAAGCGGCACAGCGCGCCGCAGCCGATCGCGAGGCCATCCATGGTGCGCGCCATGACAAAGGCGCTGCGCGCCGAACCCAGGTCGCCCAGGTAGAACTGCGACTGCACGCTGTCCCCCCGGTAGAGCGCCAGCATGGCGCTCATCTCGTCGAGCAGAATGCGTGCATCGAGCGTGCACGCGTTCTCTCTTCGCACCACTGCGAGTGCCGATATGTCTTTCATTGCTCATGCCCTCCCGATCTCGTCGCATCCAGGATGCGCAAGGAGGGTGCCAGGGCGCGGGAGACCGGGCGCGCACGGTTCGCATGCCCATACGGCGCGTTCGAGGCCCCTCATGCCGCTTTCGTCTACCATCGCGTATGCTTCGTCATCCGATCAGGAGACCGTATTGGACGCACAGCAACTGAGCACCCTTTACCGGCGCTACATCGACTGCCTGAACCGGCGCGATTGGGCTTCTCTCGGGGAATTCGTCGCTCAGGACGCGATTCACAACGAACGCCCGCTTGGCCTCGCGGGATATCGCGCCATGCTGGAACGGGACGTTCACGACATTCCCGATTTGCGCTTCGAAATCGAACTGCTTGCCGTCGAGCCGCCGCTCGTTGCCACCCGATTACGTTTTGATTGCACGCCTCGACAAGTCTTTCTGGGCTTGCCTGTCGACGGGCGGCGCATCGTGTTTTCGGAAAATGTCTTCTACGCCTGGCGCGACGGGAAAATCGCACAGGTCTGGTCGGTCATCGACAAGTCTGCAATCGAGGCGCAACTGTCATGAGAAACCGGCTTGCAGTGACGATTGCCGTGGTTTTCGGGCAGCGTGACCAGTTGCGCAGCCGCGCACGCGGCAGGAAATCAGGATGACTCACCTTGCAGTGCGGAAAGTGCTGCGCATTCGGACTCCTCGTATCCGCAGTTCTTTCTTCCCCATGACCTTGGCGAAGTGCTCGCCGATGCGGGCTTCGTTGTGGACGCAATCAACCTTCCCGGCGCTAGCTCTCACGCTGCCCGGTAGCCCGGCTGGCATAACCGCTTTGTCACCCTGGCCATCGCGGCGTCAGTTTCGCGCCAGCGTCGGCAGGTAAGATCGATGCAAACGAAGCCATGGCGCAGGACGCAACAGAGGTGAGGCAGAATGCATTCTTTTCCGCTATTCATTGTCGGCGCACCCCGCTCGGGAACGACGTTCCTCTGCTCGGTTCTCAATGCGCACCCGCACATCCAGCTCACCAACGAATGCCGTATTTTCGCGCTGGTCAAGGAAATGCTGGATGTGGACAGCCAGCGCCCCGATCTTCTTGGCGCGGCCTGCCGCGACCGCTTCAACGCTTATAGCCGGCGCACGCTCGGCGCCTGGGTCGAGCGCTTCTATCGTGAAGACCTCGACATGTCGGCACCGATCTGGGGCGACAAGCATCCCCCTTACGCCGATCCGACGATTCTTTCCGGGCGCACCGGCGCAATCGAGCGCTTGCCGCGCTCCGGATCGTGCCTGAGGCTCATCCACGAGTTGCTGCCCAACGCGCGCTTCATCCATCTTCATCGCGATCCTGGCTGGGTTGCCAATTCTCTGGTGCGCAAGCACTGGATCGGGTCCGTCAACGACGGCGTGCGCGTCTGGGGCCAGTACGTGAGCGAGATCATCGACTTTTTCGCCGAAATCCCGAAGGAGCAGACGCTGACGATCGGCTATCGCAATCTCATCGAGGATGCGGATACGACGATCGCGAGCATCAGCCGTTTTCTGGGCCTCGCGGACCCTGCGCCAATACGCGATTTTCTGCACGCCCAGCGCAGCGCCCCAACGCCGTTCAGCGATCCGGTGACCGATATCGCCGATCTCTACGTCGTGCCGCCCACGCCAACGACGGACAACGCGCTCCTCGCACTCGCCGAAAAGGCGGCGACGCAGCTCGGCTATTGCGCATCGGCAACTCTTTCGGAATCCCGATAACTTGCGCGCAAGCAGCGCCTGGCATGCGCGGTTTCGCCTGGCATCCCGAGGCGAGTGCAAGCGGCGGTTCTGGCCGCCGCTTGCACCAAACGTGACGCAATTGTTTTGGACTACGCGCGATTCGTGATGGCAGGCCTGGAAGCGATTTCCCAAGCCCACCGTTCAGAAGAGTCCGGGCCCCATGCGCAAAGTTCCGTATTTCGTGCTGCCGCGCGCCTTTGAAGCCGCGGCACGGCTCCAGAGCTTCGCGCTCGCGGCACGCGAACTCCATCTCACGCCGTCGGCAATCAGCCATCAGGTCAAGGAGCTCGAGGCGTATTTCGGGCGGCCGCTCTTCATCCGGCGCAATCGCCGCATCGATCCGACCCCGGAGGCGCTGCGCCTCCTCGACAGCCAGAGCCGCGTGCCGATGTGCTCGCCCGCGTTGCTTACGAGCGCAAGCTCGGTGGAAGCGTTGATGCAGGAGGCCACGCTGATCGACAGCCCATCGAGCCGCGTGACCTGGCGCGACCGGTTCGCCGCGAACGGTCTGCCGTTGACCGACCGGCCGCGCCCGTTGTTCGATCGCGCGGCGCTGGCGATTTCGGCGGCGGCCGACGGCATGGGCATCGTGCTCGAAAGCACGCGCCTCGCCGAGCGCGAGCTTGCGCGCGGCGATCTGGTGGAGGTCGGCGCCGACCGCTTCACGCGCGTTTTACGCGAAACGCATTTCCTTTCGTGCCGCACGACCGACGTCAAGCAGAGCCGCGTGGCCGCATTCCGGCAGTGATTGCTGGCGCAAGCGTCGGCGGGGTAAGCGCTTGCGTTCGTCTGCATACCCAGGGGGTTTTCCGCCGCTTGAATGTCATCAGCCGCGTAGTACGATGAGATCATCAAAGAACAGAATTAGAGGTCCCTCCATGGACACGACCGCACGGCACGCGACGGCCATTGCATTGCTTGCAACGGGCTGCGCAATATCGGCAGCGTCTCACGCCTATAGCAAGGAGGAAGACGCCACGGCGCAGGACCGCGAAGTCCAGGCAGCCTATGACCGGGGTTACAAGGCAGCCAGGGAGGAGATGGCGCAGGCGGCGGCTCCCGCTGCGGCGCCTGCTGCAGCGCCCGCGAAGAAGGCCGCCGGCGCGGCGGCGCAGAAACCTATCCTCGACATCAAGCATACGTATAGCGACGCGGGCGAGGTCTCGACGGTCATGACCGTACCGGTCGTGGTCAAGCCGCTCGCGGATGGGCAAGGCGCGCAAAGCGAACACAGCGCGGGAGAGAGTCAAGAGGCGCAAGACGTCCAGGACTCCACCGCCGCGGCTCCGGCCGCAGCGGCGGCGCCCGAGCAGACGAACGCGCGCGCCACCGTCGCGCACGCAGCCAACGCAGCGCCGGCTGCGGCCGCCCGGCAACCGCAGCCGCAGCCGCACGCCTACGCGCAGGCGAGTGCGAACCATCGCCCCGTTGCGGCCGCGCCGCCCGCGCAGAACGACGTCGCGCCGCCGGAGTCGCTGGCGAGCGACGAAACCGTCGACGAACCGGAGCGGCCGCGCTCCGCGCAAATCTACTCGACGCAAGGCCAGGGTTACGCCCAGCCCTACTACCAACCGGCGCAGCCACGGGTCCAGCAGCAAGTCCCGCCGCAGGCCCAGCAATACGCGCCGCCGCCCCAGCCGTATGGCTATGCCCAGCAGCCGGCGTATGCGCAGCAGCGGCCGGCCTACGCGCAGCCGCCCGCCTACGCGCAGCAGCAACCGGTATATGCGCAGCAATACGCCCAGCAGCAATACCCGCAGCAGCAGCCCGTGTACGCTCAACCCCGGCCCGCTTATTACCCGCCACCCGCACCGTGGGGCGCGCAGTACCAGCAACCGCCGGCACGCTGGGTGTACTGGTCGCCGCAGTATGGGCGCTGGATGTATTACTGAGCGCCGGCTACCAGCGCGCGTCGTTCATCTGGCAGGCGAGCAGGCAACCCAGGGCGGAGATCGTACCGACCGAGCCGAGACCAAAACCCAGGGCAATATTTTCCGCGGTGGTCGCGCAGCCCTGCAGCATCAGCGTCGAGCTGAGCAGCACGGGGAGCAGGAACTGACCCAGAATGCGCGAACAGGTTGGGCGTCGTTGTGACATGGGGCGTGGGTCCGGGAGGATTTTTTTTGCGGAAGTTGAGGTTGTCAGCTTACTGACTCGCCTCATTCGCATTCCCGGGAGCAACGTGTCACAACGGCTATGCCTTACCAATTACCTCGCGGCGGTAAGGAAGCGGGTGGCGGGGGATTTTCGGCTCGCGCGTTAGAACCCATGCCGGGCGCTGATCGCCGCCCCGGTGTCATGCGAGCGCGACAGCGGAAGATGCGCATCGGCGGAGAGATCCCAGTCGCCGACCGTGACGAGCGGCGGCGTTTGCGGATGGAGCGCCTGGTTGGGGATCCCGTTGCCGTCAACCTGGGCTCCGGGCGTGCGCGCCCCGTTGCCTGCCGCATCGACCGCGCCGCCGGTCTCATCCGGAGTGCCAGGCGTTGCAGCGGTGGTCTTCGCCAGATGCGCGTCGTACTGCCGTTCAAACGGCGACTGGTACTCGAAGCGCTTCGCAATGGCGGGCAAAGAGACGGATGGCGCCGCCGGCGCCGGTGCGGCCGCAACGGCGTGTTTCGGGGCGTGGCCGCTCGCGTCCTTCTGGACGTGCTTTTGGACGTGCTTCTGGACAGGCTTCTGGGTGTGCGCCGACTTGGCGGGTTCGGCCGCCGAGACGCTGGCAAGCGCCAGCAGAGAGACACCCAAAAGCCATCCCTGGATCGGATGCTTCATGGAACGAAATCTGCGTCTGGAAACTGGTGCCGCATCGAATAGCTGCGCAGCACTTGCCCCTGGAGTCTAGTTCAATCGCAAGTACGACCAATCGGGGTCTTCCCTCGTCTTTCGCTCAGATTTTCGGGCAGACCACGCAACGCCTCGTCGTCCTGCATGCTCCTGCCGCCGCCAAGCCAGCGGCAGGAGCGGCGTCTTCCAATCAGAACGCGACTGTCGTACGCACGCCGAACACCGCCTCGTCGCCAATACGCCGCGACGCGTTCTGCGGGTCCGGAATACCGCCGGCCGGGCGGAAGAAGTACTGAAAATCCGCCTGCAATTGCCACCATGGCGCGATCTGATACTGGTAAGTCGCTTCCAGAACTGTCTCCGCGCCGCGCGACGGGTAGCCGGGCGTCGAGACCGCCTGGGCGCTCGCGTAGTCCTGCGCATGCGAGCCGATGTGCGCGTAGCCAACGGCCAGGCCGGCCACGTCGTTGTCGCGTCCCTTGAACGGCGCCTTGAGCGTCACGCCCGCGTTGATCCCGAGGTCCACCAGGTTGCGGTCGCCGGGCGCGCCCATCACGCGCGCGAACACGCCCACCGACTGCGGACTATCGGCGCTCGGACGCCACACCATCTGGTCCGCCACGGCATAAATGCTGTAGTTGCCACGATGGCTGACCGGGCCGCCCACGCCCGTCACGCCCGTTGCCGGATCGGCGAAGCGGTTGCTGTTGTACCAGAAGCCAAGCTTGTAGGTACCGGGCATGCCACCTGGTTTGGGATCCGAATTATTGGCGGGCGGCTGATTGATTGCGTATTGAATTTCGCCGATCACCAGCGCGCCATTGCCCAGGTTGAAATTCGTGCCGCTCGCGTTGAGCTTTTGCGGGTCGCCATCGCCCGGCGCCGGGTTGCCGTCGAATACGCCGCCGAGCACGGTGATCGCGTCCGTAGGCGTAGCACGCACGCGCACGCCGAGCGACGAAAGCGGATACGCAGGGCCGCCCGCTGGCAGATCGACGGACGGCACCACCGACCAGCCGAACGTCGCGTTCATGAACGTATTTGCATACTGGCTGACCATGAACTCCTGGTCGAGGCTTTGCTGACCGACCTTCACGTCGACCTTGCCGCCGGGCAACGTCTGCTGGTACCACAATTCCCACAGGCGGGTCGAGGCATCGGCCTCGATGCCGCTCGCGTTCTGCAGCGTTTGCAGATTGCGCGAAGTCAGGCTCGTGCCGTGAATCTGGAAGCCGGACACATTGAAGATGCCGCCAGGCAAGCCGAACGCTTTTTGCGTGTCCATGCCGAGGCTGAACTCAGTGACACCTTGATAGGCGCCGCCGCGACTCGTTCCGCCGCTCACGTTGCCCATGTACTCGCTGGTTTCCTGCAGGCCGAACGACAAGCCGTACTGGGCGAGCCAGGGCCGCAAGCCGCCCATGTCGCCGAAGAGATTCGAGCGTTCCCAAAGGCCCGTGGGCGCGGCAGCGTTCTGATCGGCAGCGGGCGCTTGTTGCTGATCCGCTGCACCCGATGACGAAGCAGCTGCAGGCGGAGCCGGTTGGGCGGACGCATTATCGCTGCTGGTCTGCGCAAAGGCGGCGGGCACGACGCCCAGCGAGAGAACCGCGCTCAGTGTAATAGGTGCGCCAGAACCGAGCAGCCTGCTCTTGAGGATGTTTTTCATAGTATTTGTGGGGCTGTAGTAAGTTGCGGACGAGGCCGCTATTCAACGCAGAGCGTGCCTGCGAAGCTTGATGAAACTGTGTCCGGCGCGCAGGTTTTCTACGCGAAGCCCGAATGCCGCCATAAAGGACGCTCCGGCTCGGAGGTGCAGGCGCAAGCGGACGCGCACAGCAGCGAAACCAGTGCGGCTGCGGCTACGGTCGCGCCGAGAAGCACGTAACCCGTGGGCGTGAGCGGATGCCCCGCGTGAACGGTGCGCAGCGCGCCGCGCGCCGCCACATGCGCGACGCGGCGTGCGAGGTGCAACGAACGGCGGCGCGCGCCGGCGGGCGTGGCGCGAACCGCAGCCGCGAAAGCGAAGCCGTGCAGGCAGGCGAGCGCCGCTGCGGCCATCAGAGCCCGTGCGCGACGGCAGACAGCCCGCAACGCGCGCAGCTGAAAAACAGGAAAGAGAAAGACGAACATCATCCCCCCGCGTTGACCGCTTCAAAAGCGGACGAAATGCGAAAGCGCAGCCATTCCTGCAAGCAAGCTTGCAAATGGCAATCGACAAGAGGGAGCGTGCTGCTGGCAGACTGGTCGCGAAGGCGACTGAGACCAGTCAGTAACGAAGCGCGCTAACCCGGCGTAAGCGAGTTAGCGGCGAAGGAGTGAACCTGCGGCGACTATCTCGCGGTGGTGCTGCCGGCGCTGGCCGGCATCGGACTTCCACTACTAGAACATGCGTCCACGGAGGACTCCTTTGCTATGACGGGGCGGATTGTATTGGGCACGCAGGCCAAAAAGCAAGTAAAAAAAGCATAAACACGAGGCCGGGCAGCAACAGCCCCGCAGACTCCCATTTCTTTCAATCGCGTTGTTTCAACCTTCAGAATCGAATCTCTGCTCTGCTTGGCATTGGCGCAACCTCGCGAGCGCTAGCGCCCGCGTCTGCGGGCTTCGCACTCGCCCATACACGCCAGACGTCCGGAGAAACATCATGATTTTTTGGTCTGCTTTTGTCGCATCTGCCTCACGTCAACGAGGCGCGCGCGCACTACGAAGCGCTGCTGTCGCTCGAACCTGTCCGCCGTCACCCCTGGAAGAATCTGTGGCGCCGCATCAAGTCCCGGCTTTCCTAAGTTCTGCCAAACTCCGGTCACGAAGTTTCGCCATCGTTGAAAAAGCGAAGCGCTCCCTGATCGTGGCCGCGAGTTGAATATTCCCTTTCGCGCGCTTTTCGTTTCGCCATGAATCGGCTGTTGTACGCGTATGCCGAGTCCTGTCTTCGCCTTGATTGAGTATCAATCTCATGCAAAACCTCAAAACGATCGCTCCCGACATGGCGCAGACGCGGCCCCGCATCGGCCAGGACGTGATGTGCGTCCAGCACGTGTGCCGCGGCTTCGGCAAGAACCCGAGCGAGCAATTGGTGCTCGACGACGTGAACGTCACGCTGCGTGAAGGCGAGATCGTCGGCTTGCTGGGCCGCTCGGGCTCCGGCAAGTCCACGCTGCTGCGCATCATCGCGGGCCTGATTCCGCCTACCAGCGGCGACGTGAACTACCTCGGCAAACCGCTGCGCGGTCCGGCCGAAGGCGTCGCGATGGTGTTCCAGACCTTCGCGCTGTTCCCGTGGCTCACGGTGCTGGAAAACGTCGAGGCCGGACTGGAGGCGATCGGCGTCGGCCCGCACGAGCGGCGCAAGCGCGCGCTCGCGGCGATCGACCTGATCGGTCTGGACGGCTTCGAAAACGCTTATCCGCGCGAGCTGTCGGGCGGCATGCGCCAGCGTGTGGGCTTTGCACGCGCGCTCGTGGTCGATCCCACGCTGATGCTGATGGACGAGCCCTTCTCCGCGCTCGACGTGCTCACTGCCGAAACGCTGCGCACCGACCTGCTCGACCTGTGGACGCAAGGCCGCCTGCCGATCAAGTCGGTGCTGATCGTCACACACAACATCGAGGAAGCGGTATTCATGTGCGACCGCATTCTCGTGTTGTCGTCGAACCCCGGCCGCGTGGTGGCCGAAATTCCGGTGGCGTTCAAGCACCCGCGCAATCGCCTCGACCCGGCGTTCCGCGCGCTCGTCGACGAGATCTACGCGAAAATGACCGCGCGCCAGCCGGGCGGCCCGGCGAAACCCGAACTCGAACCGGGCAGCTGGCTGCCGGGCATGTCGGTGAACCTGATGGCGGGCCTGATCGAAACATTGGCCGCCGCGCCTTACAACGGCCGCGCAGACATGCCGGAAATCGCGCGAGCGCTGCAACTGGAGGTCGACGAGCTCTTCCCGGTCGCGGAAATGCTGCAGTATCTCGGCTTTGCGGAGGTCAGCGAAGGCGACGTGGTGCTCACGCACGCGGGCAAGACCTTCAACGAATTCAGTACGCAGGAGCGCAAGCTGATGTTCGCCGAACATTTGCTGCGCAACGTGCCGCTGGCCGCGCGGATCAACACGGTGCTCAACGAGCGCCCTGGACATCGCGCCCCGCGCGTGCGCTTCGAGCAGGAACTGGAGGATCTGCTTGCCGACGACGCCGCAGAGGAAACGCTCGACACCGTGATTGCCTGGGGCCGCTACGCCGAAATCTTTTCGTATAACGACAAGACCGGAATCTTCAGCCTGGCCGACGTGGAAGCCTGACTTCTAAAGCTCCCACGGTTTCCCGGCGGCCTCGCACGACTGATCCGATGATTGTAAACAGTGGTAATATCCGGGACACGCAAAAATCGTCAGAGGGCTGACGGTGACAGGCCGGTCACCGCTGCTCCGTTTTGCCGTTCCTGTCGAATTCCTTGCACTGCTCACAACTAAGGCGTCAGCGATTGCCCATGCGCAATACGCGCGCGACGGCCCGTCACGCGGCGGGCGACCCGGGAAACCATGAAAGTCCGTAACGCCCGCCTCTGGGCGCCAAGAGGCCCGCGCCGGTGGTGCATTGCCGCTGGCGCGCTCGTGCTCGCGAGCGCCATCCGCTTCGCACTCCATCCCCTGCTCGGCCCGATGATGCCGGGCACGACGTTCTGTATTGCCGCTTCGCTGGTCGAATACTTCCTCGGCCTCGCGCCGGCGCTGACCGTGATGGTGCTGGGTCTCGCCATTGCGGACTATATGTTCGTGCCTCCCTACAATTACATTACATTTCTCGACACCCGCGATGTGATCCTGATGGTGTCCTATCCGCTCGTCACGATCATCGTGATTACGCTGATCGAGCGTCTGCGGCGCGAGCAGTTTCGCGCGCAGTTGATCACCTCCGTCGCGCAGTCCCGCTACGAAATGCTGCTGCGCCACGACAACGAGCGCGCGCTGGCGCGCCGCGCCGTCGACGAAACGCATCGCCTGCTGCGGCATCTCGCGCAGCATCATGAAGGCTTCATCCTCATCAAGGGGCTCGAGCGCAATGCCGCCCAGCGCGCGAGCGTGGGACAGAGCATGTCGCAAGCGCTGCCGGCCGCCGCCGAAGTCGCGCCCGGTCCGCTCTTCGACGCGCTGCATCCCGACGACGTGCAGCGCCTCACGCACGCACTGTCGCCGGGCCATCATCGCGTGCGTCTGCGCAACGAGCAGCCCAGGCGCGAGTACCGGCACGTCAATTGCAACTGCGAACGCTTCACCACTCACGCAGGCGATTTTCTCGTGCTGCGCACGGAGAGCTGACATGGCGACGCTCGACATAGAGCTGGCCGCTGCCGAAGCGCCAGCCGTGCAATCCACGCGCTTTTTCTGCGAAGGCGACGGCCACGCCGTGCTCATGCTTCATGGACTCTCCAGCTCGCCGATCGAGCTGCGCTACCTTGCGCGCTATCTGCAGGGCGAAGGGTTCACGGTATGCGCCCCCGTCATCGACGGTTATAGCGCCGGCACCGACCAGCTGCCGATGGAACAATGGGTCGAAAACGCCGCGCGCGAGTTCGACGCCCTGGCGGCGCGCTACGAGCGCGTCTCGATCTGCGGGCTGTCGATCGGCGGCGCGCTTGCGCTGCGTCTGATTCGCAAGCGCCCCGCAGCCCAGTCGCTGGTCCTGCTCTCGCTCACGCTCGCGTACGACGGCTGGGCAATCCCGTGGTATCGCTTCCTGCTCGACTGGGCATACTTCACGCCGCTGCGCCACCGCTACCGCTATCGCGAGGCCGAACCGTTCGGCGTGCGTAACGAAGCGCTGCGCAAGAAGATCGCGCGCGCCATGCAGCGCAGCGACTTCAGCGAGGTCGGCCCCTCGACGATCGCGTTGCCCGCGCTGCATCAGGCGCTGCGCCTCGCGCGCGCCGCGCGCAAGGATGTCCCCGCGATCGAGAACGACACGCTCGTGATCCACGCGATCGACGACGAAACGTCGAGCCCGCGCAATCCGCGCCACGTGATCGATCGCATCGGCTCGAACTTCCTGCGCACGCTGTGGCTCGACGATTCGTATCACATGATCACCTCGGACAACGAACGCGAGATCGTTGCGCGCGAAACGGCCCTGTTCCTGCGCGAGAGCGAAGTCGCGCGCGGCGCGAAAGACGCGCCGGTCGTCTCCAAGGCGCTCGCCCGGCGTCTGCGCCAACTGGCGGCAGTGGGAAGGAAAAACACGTGAAGCAATCCGTAGCAACGAAAGGGCTGGCGTGCGTCGCCGCGCTGACCCTGGCCTCGCACGCGTGGGCCGATACCGATACGTCCAGTACCGCAACAACCGACTCGCCGTGGAAAATCTCGATCGGTCCGGGCGCCTATTTCGCGCCCGAGTATCCGGGCGCGCGCCACATGAAGTTCTATCCGTTCCCGTCGCTCGATATCTCGTACCGCGACCGCTTCTTCTCGCAAGGGCCGGACGTGTTGGGCGTGAACGTGATTTCGGCGGAAAACTACCACGTAGGCGCTTCGCTGAGCTTCGACTTCCAGTCGCGCACCGTGTCGGACGACCCGCATCTGCACGGCTTGAGCAATGTCGATGACGGCCCCAAGCTGCGCCTCTTCGCCGACTACACGGTGTGGGCGTTCACGGGCGCAGTTGCCATGTATCAGGACATCAGCGGCCACGGGCAAGGTACGACGGCAACGGCGGACCTCTATGTGTCGCTGCCGCTAACGGGTTGGCTGTTCTCGGTGGGACCGGGGCTCACGTGGGCCAACGGCGTCTACACGCGCACGCTGTTCGGTGTGACGCCGGATGAGAGTGCGGCATCCGGCTTGCCGGCCTATTCGCCGGGCGCGGGCATTCGCGATCTGCACATGACGTTCTACATGACGCACGACTTCTCGAAGCACTGGGTCGGTTCGGTGAACGCGACGTTCGGACGCCTTCAGCATTATGCCGCCGACAGCCCGATCACCGAGAGCCGCCGCGAGATCACGGCGTTCGCGGGGCTCAACTACCGGTTCTAAACACGTGCGCCGGTGCGCGCCGCGTCAGAACCGCTCGGCGCGGAAGGGCCGTGGGTCCACCACCGTCGGCGCGCCCGTCATCATTTCCGCGATCAGGCGCCCCGTGACCGGGCCGAGCGTCAGACCGTGGTGCGCATGGCCGAAAGCGAACCAGAGGTCGTCGTGCTTCGGCGCGGGCCCGATGATCGGCATCATGTCGGGCGTGCAGGGGCGGCGGCCCAGCCACGGCTCGGCATCGAGCCGCGCGCCGAGCGGGAAGATATCGCGCGCGAGCGGCTCCACGGCTTCGAGTTGAACCGGCGTCCTGGGCGAATCGCGAAAGCCGAGTTCGACGCCGGTCGTGAGGCGCGTGCCGCGCACCATGGGCGTGATCAGGAAACCCGCTTCGGCGTCGAGCACCGGCTGGTTCAGCTTCGCTCCGTTCGTGAGCGCGTAATGCATGTGATAGCCGCGTTTCACGGCGAGCGGCAACGCGTAGCCCAGCCGCGCCGTGAGATCGCCCGACCACGGCCCCATGGCGATGACCGCCGACTTCGCCAGCACGGGGCCATCCTGTGTCATCACACGCCACGACGGTTCGAGCGTCGCGGCGTCGCCAATCATCACGCGGCCGCCTAGCTGTTCGAATAGCTTTGCGTAGGCCGTCACCACTCCATTCGGATCGCTAACCGAATCGGAATCGGTGTAGCGCACGCCGCCCACCAGCGTGTGACTGAGCGCAGGCTCGGCGGCGCGCAGCGCAGCGTTATCCAGCGCCTCGTGGCCCACGCCGTACTCGCGCTGCCAGCGCTGTGCTTCGGCCACCGTGGCGTCCATGGCCGCCGCGCTGCGAAACACCTTCATCCAGCCGTTGGTGCGTAACAGCGCCTGTGCGCCCGCCTCCTCGATCAGCGCGCGATGCTCGATCACGCAATGCTCGATGAGCGTGGCATAGGCGCGCGCGATCTCGGCGTGCCGGTCGGCGCGCGAATGATGCCAGTAGCGATAGAGAAACGGCAGCAGCTTCGGCATCGCCCCCGGGTGATAGCGCACGTCCGTCGAGCGGTTGCGCGCGTAGCGCAGCAGCGTGGAAAGCTCGCGCGGAAACGCGTAGGGGTAGACGCCCTCGCGCTGGATCAATCCCGCGTTGCCGTGCGATGTTTCATTGCCTGGCGCCCTGCGGTCCACGAGCGCGACCGAGAGGCCGCGCCGCTGCAATTGCAATGCCACCGAGACGCCGACGATACCGCCGCCAAGCACGACCGAATCGAAATTCATCACGTAAAGTTCCTGGCTCGAAGGCACTCAGGCGAGTGCGGTGAGGGCCACTTCGACATCGAGGCCCGGTCGCATCAGCAAGGCCTGCACGCAGGCGCGCGTGGGCGCGTGCCCTTGCGCAACCCAGGCGTCCCATACGGCATTGAACGCGTCGAAATGCTTCGGGTCGCTCAGCCACACGTTCGCGGTCAGCACGCGCGTTTTGTCCACGCCCGCCGATGCGAGCAGCTTGTCGATACGCGTGAGGATTTCGGTTGCCTGAACGTCGATCGGCGCGCCTGCGGTATCGGGCACCTGGCCCGAGAGATACACCACGCCATTGGCGATCACCACCTGGCTCATGCGTGCGTTGGTTTGCAGTCTTTGGATATCGTTGCTCATGTTCATACCGCCGAAAGACCGGCAGCGTCGCTACCGGCCGGGTTGTAAACGGGAGGCGCCGTGACAATGGACGTCAGTGCCGGATTGGCTCGCGTCAGGCGCGCGAGATCGGGACGCGGGCGACGCAGATGAGGATACGCTGAAAACGCCGTCTCCAGCGCCTGCGAGACCGCGAGCGTCTTCATGTCGCCGCGGAACGGGCCCACGATCTGGAGTCCGAACGGCATGCCCGCATGATCGACGCCGCACGGCAGGATCGCGAAAAAGTTGTAGACCGCGAAGTCGTAGTACTCGAGCGCCGTGCCCAGCGTCGTCGCGGCAATGACCTGGCCCTTCGAAAGACCCGTTTTTCCCAGTGCGATTGAGGCCACGACGCTGCTCCTTCAAAGGGGAGTCGAGATGCGAGTTATCATATACGAGAAAAAATTATTTCTCGTATACGACAAAACCCGTAACCGGGAACCGTCCCTTCCATGGCAAAGAGCGCAGCACGAAATCACGCAACTGAGCACGCAACCGGGAAAGCAACCGGACAGGCGGCAACAGAAATCGACCACGCGGCCGTCGGCACGCGCCTGCGCGAGGCGCGCAAGGCGCGCGACTTGACGTTGATGCAGCTATCGGAGTTGTCGGGTATCGCCGTCTCGACGATTTCGAAGGCCGAGCGCGGCGACATTGCGCTCACCTATGACAAGTTCGCGGCGCTCGCGCACGCGCTGAACGTGGACTTCGACACGATTTTCGGGCGCAGGAAGCGCAAGGCGGCCGGCCCGATGAAGCCGTCGCTCACGCGCGCGGGCAAGCAGATGACCTACGACACCCCGAACTACGAGTACGGCATGATCGCCAACGACCTCACCGGCAAGCGCATGGTGCCGATGCGCGGACGCATCCATGCCCGCACGATGGACGCGTTTCCCGATTACATCCGTCACAGCGGCGAGGAGTTTCTGTTCCTGCTGCGCGGTGAGCTGGAACTGCATTTTGAAAACGGCACCGTCTTCAGGCTGTCGCCCGGCGACAGCCTCTACTTCGACAGCGCCGTGGGGCACGTGTATCTCAGCACGGGTGCCGGGGATGCCGAAGTGCTAGTCTGTTGCGTCGACAACGACTCACACCGGCTGCCCGAAACGCTCTGAGCGAGCACTCGCAAGCGTGACGCCGCCGCGCTTGAACGGCGGCGTCACATTGCTCATCGGCCGAGCATCGGCAGCTTGAGGCCTGCCTCGCGCGCGGTCTGCTGCGCGAGTTCGTAGCCGGCATCCGCGTGGCGCATCACGCCCGTGGCCGGATCGTTGAGCAGCACGCGGCCCAGACGCTCGTGCGCCGCCTGCGTACCGTCCGCCACGATCACCACCCCCGAGTGCTGCGAAAAGCCCATGCCGACGCCGCCGCCGTGGTGCAGCGAGACCCACGACGCACCGCCCGCCGTGTTCAGCAGCGCATTGAGCAGCGGCCAGTCGCTCACCGCGTCCGAGCCGTCCTTCATCGATTCCGTTTCGCGGTTCGGGCTCGCCACCGAGCCGGTGTCGAGGTGGTCGCGGCCGATCACGACCGGCGCCTTCAGCTCGCCGTTCTTGACCATCTCGTTGAACGCCTGGCCGAGACGGTAGCGATCCTTCACGCCCACCCAGCAGATACGCGCGGGCAGGCCCTGGAACGCGATGCGCTCGCGCGCCATGTCGAGCCAGTTGTGCAGGTGCGGATCGTCGGGGATCAGCTCCTTGACCTTGGCGTCCGTCTTGTAGATGTCCTCAGGATCGCCCGAAAGCGCCACCCAGCGGAACGGGCCCTTGCCCTCGCAGAACAGCGGACGGATATATGCCGGCACGAAGCCCGGGAAATCGAACGCGTTGTCCACGCCCATTTCGAGCGCCATCTGGCGGATGTTGTTGCCGTAGTCGAGCGTGGCCGCGCCGCGCTCCTGCAGCGTAAGCATCGCGCGCACCTGGTGGGCCATCGATTCCTTCGCGACCTTCACGATGCTTTCCGGCGCGACCTTCTGCGCTTCACGCCACTGCTCCACGGTCCAGCCCTGCGGCAGGTAACCGTTGATCGGGTCGTGCGCGCTCGTCTGGTCGGTCACGCAGTCGGGCGTGATGCCGCGCTTCACGAACTCGGCGAAGACATCGGCGGCGTTGCCGAGCAGGCCCACCGAAACCGGCTTGCCCGTCTGCTTCGCTTCCTCGACGATGGCCAGCGCCTCGTCGATGGTCTTGGCCTTGCGGTCCACGTAGCGCGTCTTCAGGCGGAAGTCGATGCGGGTCTCGTCGCATTCCACCGCGATCATCGAGAAGCCCGCCATCGTCGCCGCGAGCGGCTGTGCGCCGCCCATGCCGCCGAGGCCGCCCGTGAGGATCCACCGGCCCTTCGGGTCGCCGTTGAAGTGCTGGTTCGCGACCGAATAGAACGTTTCGTAGGTGCCCTGCACGATGCCCTGCGAGCCGATATAGATCCAGCTGCCCGCGGTCATCTGGCCGTACATCATCAGGCCCTTGCGGTCCAGTTCATGGAAATGCTCCCACGTGGCCCAGTGCGGCACGAGGTTCGAGTTCGCGAGCAGCACGCGCGGGGCGTCGGCATGGGTGCGGAACACGCCCACGGGCTTGCCTGACTGGATCAGCAGCGTCTCGTCCTCGTTCAGGTCCTTGAGCGACGCGAGGATCTGGTCGAAGCACTCCCAGTTGCGCGCCGCGCGGCCGATACCGCCGTACACCACGAGCGCATGCGGATGCTCGGCGACTTCGGGGTCCAGATTATTCTGGAGCATCCGGTAGGCGGCTTCCGCCAGCCAGGTCTTGCAGACCTTCTCGCTGCCGCGCGGCGCGCGGATCGTGCGGGTCGGGTCGAGGCGCGGGTCGGTGAAGTTCGGTTGGTTCATAACGTCTTCGTCTCGGATGTTATTCAGGATGACTGTTTTTATTTGGCTTCTAGCGCTTGTTGCTCGGACTCGAATGCCAGCGGGCTGTGCCTGGCGATCGCACCGTTCTGCACGAGCTTCGTCATCGCGGCGATGTCCGGCGCGAAGTAGCGGTCGAGGTCGTAGTGCGGCACCTCGGCACGCACCGACTGCATCACATGCGCAAGCGCCGGGCTCGTGTGGTGCGGCGCGCGCAGGTCCACGCCCTGGGCGGCGGCGAGCAGTTCGATCGCGAGGATGTTGGCCGTGTTGTCGGCGATGTCGGCGAGCTTGCGCGCGGCGAACGTCGCCATCGACACGTGGTCTTCCTGGTTTGCCGAGGTCGGCAGCGAATCGACCGAAGCCGGATGCGCGAGCGTCTTGTTTTCCGACGCCAGTGCAGCCGCCGTGACGTGCGCGATCATGAAGCCCGAATTCACCCCGCCGTCCTTCACGAGGAAAGGCGGCAGGCCCGAGAGCGTGGCGTCGATGAGCAGCGCGATGCGGCGCTCGGCCAGCGCGCCGATTTCGGCTGCGGCCAGCGCGAGATTGTCGGCGGCGAAGGCCACCGGTTCCGCGTGGAAGTTGCCGCCCGAAAGCACTTCGTTCGTTTCCGGGAAGATCAGCGGATTGTCCGACACCGCGTTCGCTTCGATGAGCAACACCTGCGCCGCGTGGCGCATCTGGTCGAGACACGCGCCCATCACCTGCGGCTGGCAGCGCAGCGAGTACGGGTCCTGGACCTTGCCGCAGTCGCGGTGCGAGAGGTTGATCGCCGAGCCTTCGAGCAGCGTGCGATAGGCCGCGGCCGCCTCGATCTGGCCGCGATGGCCGCGCAGTTCGTGAATGCGCGCGTCGAACGGCTTCACCGAACCTGCCGCCGCGTCCACGCAGAGCGCGCCCGAGACGAGCGCCGTGCGGTACAGGTCCTCGATCGCGAACATGTTGTAGATCGCAAGCGCGGCCGAAGCCTGCGTGCCGTTGAGCAGCGCGAGACCTTCCTTGGCCTGCAGCGCGAGCGGCTTGAGGCCGACGAGACGCAGGCCCTCGACCGCGCTCATGCGCTCGCCCTTCGCGAACACGTCGCCGACACCCAGCAGCACGCAGGACATATGCGCGAGCGGCGCGAGGTCGCCGGAGGCGCCCACGGAACCCTTCACCGGAATCACGGGCAGCACGTCGGCATTGAACAGCGTGATGAGCGTGTCCATCACTTCGCGGCGAATGCCCGAATGGCCGCGGCCCAGGCTCGACAGCTTCAGCGCCATCAAGAGGCGCACGACCGGACGCGACATCGGCTCGCCCACGCCCACGGCGTGCGAGAGCACCAGGTTGCGCTGCAGGAGTTCGAGCTGCTCACGCGGAATGTGCGTACTCGCCAGACGCCCGAAGCCCGTATTGATGCCGTAGGCGGGCTCGCCCTTCGCCGTGATCTCGGCAACGGCACGCGCGCCTGCGTCGATGGCCGCGAAGCTGGCCGGATCGAGTTCGAGCTTCACGCCGCCGTTTTCATCGGCACGCGCGATCTGGCGCAGTTGGGACAGGGTCAGATTGCCGGGAGTGAGTTTGAGGTTCATTGCGGTGTCAAAGTTGTCTGGACAAGGTGGAATCAGATTACCGAAACGAGCTTGTCTATACAAGTTCAATCCGCTCCACGTATACCCGAATTCCGGCTTTCTGACGCCTGAATTACGCCGTCTTTCGATTGCAGCACAGTGAAATCCCCAGGTGATAACACCGATTGCCGGTCTCTTCGCCACATCGATAATTGTATAGACAACTTGCCGGGCCGGACCTCCAGTCCATGACCGGGCACACGCCAACCATTCCTATCGGAGACTTCATGAAGAAACTTGCCTTCTGTGTCGCCCTCGCCCTTGCCGCCGGTGGCGCGTATGCGAAAGACTGGTCCACGATCCGCTTCGGCACCGACGCGAGCTACGCGCCGTTCGAGTCGAAGGCGACCGATGGCAAGCTGGTCGGTTTCGACATCGACCTCGGCAACGAAATCTGCCGGCGCCTGAACGCCAGGTGCGTGTGGGTCGAGGAGGATTTCGACGGCATGATCCCAGGCCTCAAGGCCAGGAAGTTCGACGGCGCGCTCTCCGCGCTCACGATCACCCCCCAGCGCGAGCAGCAGATCGCCTTCTCGGCCAAGCTCTTCAACACGCCGACGCGCCTCGTCGCGAAGCAGGGCTCGCCGCTGCAGCCGACCATCGCTTCGCTGCAAGGCAAGACGGTGGGCGTCGAGCAGGGCTCGATTCAGGAGACCTACGCGAAGCAAAACTGGGCGCCCAAGGGCGTCAACGTGATTCCCTACCAGAACCAGGACCAGGTCTATCTGGATCTGCAGTCGGGGCGCCTCGACGCCGCGCTGCAAGACGAAGTGCAGGCCAACCTCGGCTTCCTGAAGACGCCGCGCGGCGCGGGCTTTGGATTCGCGGGCGCGGAAATCCCCACGGGCGCCGCCGCGATCGGCCTGCGCAAGGAAGATGCCGACCTCAAGGCGAAGATCGACAAGACGATCGCCGACATGATCAAGGACGGCACGTACAAGAAGATCGAGTCGAAGTATTTCGACTTCGACGTGTACGGCGGTTAAGCGCCGCCGTCTTCATCTGCAACAACCAGGGGGAGCGCTGCTCCCCTGAACAAGGACATCCTTCCATGGTCTTTCAAGGCTTCGGCCCGCTGCTCCTTGCGGGCACGTGGGAAACCATCAAGCTCGCGGTGCTCTCGCTCGGCGCCGCGTTTCTGCTCGGGCTTGCGGGCGCTGCCGCGAAGCTCTCGCCCAACCGCATGCTCTCGCGCATCGGCACGGCGTACACCACGCTCATTCGCGCGGTGCCCGATCTCGTGCTCATGCTGCTGCTGTTCTACAGCATCCAGATCTGGCTCAACGACGTAACCGACATGATGGGCATGGACCAGATCGACATCGACCCGTTCGTGGCCGGCGTCATCACGCTCGGCTTCATTTACGGCGCGTATTTCACGGAGACCTTCCGCGGCGCGTTTCTCGCCGTGCCGCGCGGGCAGATCGAAGCCGGTTTCGCCTACGGCATGAGTTCCACACGCGTGTTCACGCGCATCCTGTTCCCGCAGATGATGCGTTTTGCGCTGCCGGGCATCGGCAACAACTGGCAGGTGCTCGTGAAGGCCACGGCGCTCGTGTCGATCATCGGTCTCGCCGATGTGGTGAAGGCCGCTCAGGACGCGGGCAAGGCCACCCAGGCGTTCTTCTTCTTCACGCTCGTGACCGGCGCGATTTATCTCGCCATCACGACGGTTTCCAACCTGGCATTGCACCGCCTCGAAAAGCGCTATTCGACCGGTGTGCGGAGGGCAGCGCTGTGATCGAACTGCTTCGTCAATACTGGCCCAACTATCTGTACAGCGACGGCTTCAACACGAGCGGCCTCGCCATCACGCTCTGGCTGCTGGTCGTCTCGATCGTGGCCGGCTTCCTGCTTGCCGTGCCGCTCGCCATTGCGCGCGCGTCGCGCAACCCGTGGCTTTCGCGGCCGGTCTGGGTCTACACGTACGTGTTCCGCGGCACGCCGCTCTATGTGCAGTTGCTGCTCTTCTACACCGGTCTCTACAGCCTGCACTTCGTGCAGGCGAATCCGGTACTTGGCGACTTCTTTCGCAGTGCCATGAATTGCACGCTGCTGGCGTTTGCCTTGAACGAGTGCGCTTACGCCACCGAGATTTTCGCGGGCGCGATTCGCGAGACCGCGTATGGCGAGATCGAAGCGGCCCAGGCGTACGGCATGTCGAAGACCAAAATCTACACGCGCATCATCCTGCCTTCGGCATTTCGACGCGCGCTGCCTTCGTACAGCAACGAGGTGATCCTCATGCTGCACGCGACGACGCTGGCGTTCACCGCGACCGTGCCCGACATCCTGAAAGTGGCGCGCGATGCGAATTCCGCCACCTATATGACGTTCCAGGCGTACGGCATCGCGGCGGCGCTCTATGCGTCCATCGTCTTCGCCCTGATCTGGGGTTTCCGCCGCCTCGAAACACGTGTGCTGGCCTATTTGAAGCCGCAAGGCCATTAAGAATTTCAGTCCCGATGGAGTGAACCGAGTATGTACAAGCTGATAGTCGACGACCTGCACAAGAAGTTCGGCGAGAACGAGGTTTTGAAGGGCGTATCGCTCAAGGCAAAGGCTGGCGACGTGATCAGCCTGATCGGATCGAGCGGTTCGGGAAAGAGTACGTTCCTGCGTTGCATTAACTTTCTCGAATCGCCCTGCTCGGGACGCATCACGCTCAACGGCGAGGAGATCCGCACGAGCGCCGACCGAGGCGGCGCGCTGCGCGTGAGCGATCCGAAGCAGCTTCAAAAAATGCGTACGCGCCTTTCGATGGTCTTTCAGCACTTCAATCTCTGGGCGCACATGACTGTGCTCGAGAACATCATCGAGGCGCCGGTCAGCGTGCTTGGCCTCTCCCGCAGCGATGCCGAGGCCCGCGCGCGCAAGTACCTCGACAAGGTGGGGCTGGCCGCGGGTGTCGAGCACAAGTACCCCTCGCACCTTTCCGGCGGCCAGCAGCAACGCGTGGCGATCGCCCGCGCGCTGGCGATAGAGCCCGAAGTGATGCTGTTCGACGAGCCCACCTCCGCGCTCGACCCCGAACTCGTGGGCGAAGTGCTCAAGGTCATGCAGAAGCTCGCGGAGGAAGGCCGCACCATGATCGTCGTCACGCACGAAATGGGCTTCGCGCGCAACGTGTCGAATCACGTCGTGTTTCTGCACAAGGGTAAGATCGAAGAGCAAGGCGACCCCAAGGAAGTGCTCAATGCGCCGCGCAGCGAGCGGCTCCAGCAGTTCCTCGCGGGACGGTTGAAGTAAGGTCGTGGCGGGCAGTCGTTTCACGGCCCGCCAACGCACCTCGGGGGCATGCGCAACGATGCGCGGGCATCGACGTGCAGCCCCGGTTACACGCCTTGTGTGCGCCAGGCCACATTGGCGCAAGCGCCCGGCGCTATAGTGAAAACGTACACGCGAACGACGCACAACGCCCGTCTCCGCGCCTGGCATCGGGCTATCCTCCGGGCGAGCGCGCCGCTCCAACGTCTCGAAGCAAGGCAGTAATCCGGCTTTTCAGGAGACCTCCCATGAAGAAGCTGCTTGCCCTCCTGCTCATCGTTCCCGCTGCGGCTTTTGCGGACTCGGCGGCATTCCCGGACGGTTCCGCGAGCCCCCGCGCGGCCGACATCCAGCAACGCCTCTCGGGCAAGGCGTTCGACATCAAGATTGCCGACGGGAGCACGTGGCATGTGCAGTACGGCAACAACGGCGACTACGACTTCAAGTCGAGCAAGGGCTTTGCCGATCACGGCGACTGGAAAGCCGAGGACGGCAAGAT
Organism: Paraburkholderia sp. BR14312; assembly: GCF_040948675.1. NCBI lineage: Bacteria > Pseudomonadati > Pseudomonadota > Betaproteobacteria > Burkholderiales > Burkholderiaceae > Paraburkholderia > Paraburkholderia sp. BR14312. Next base: position 946,598 of record NZ_JBFPKI010000001.1, on the reverse strand, counting down.
CTGCAGCAAAGGCAGCAAGATGCCGTATTCGTGCAACGAAGTGCGCATGAAAGGCGCCGACCTGTATCTCAAGCGCGACAACGGCGAGATCATCCAGTTCGTCGACTCGCAGTGAGCGACGCCTGGCAGGCCCAACCAATCGAAAGCCAATCGTCGGCCATCGATCGCCGTTGGGCCTAAACTACCGGCATGCCGCCCACTCCAGACGAATGCATGCCAGCTAGCGCAGCTCTGCACGCCGATGCGCCCACGCTCACCCATGCGCATCCTGAACCGCCCGACGCCGAGCCCCTGCTCGACCCGGCACTGCTGCGCCGTCTATTGCGCGCGAAGGACCGCATGGACGCCGCCTCTCACGAGGCCTGGCCCGTCAAGCGCCTGGCCGAGGTCAGCGGCGTATCCGAAGCGCATTTCGCGCGTTCCTTCAAGCGCGCCTTCGGCCTCCCGCCGCATCGCTACCTGCTCACGCGGCGCATCGAGCAGGCCACCACCCTGCTGCGCGACACCGATCTCGACATCACGGATATCGCCTTCGCCACCGGCTGGGAGAGTTTGGGCACCTTTGGCCGCACGTTCCGCGACGTGACCGGCTCGAGCCCCAGCGCCGTGCGCGTTCAGGCGCGGGCCAGCCTGCCCGGGATCGACCGCGTGCCCGCCTGTGTGCTGAAAGCCGCACAGCGCCCCGACCTCACGACAGCAGTTTTGGAGAAGCGGCGGCGTGCGGGCAACGCTAAAGTGCGGCCCTGAAGTGCGGTCACTAACCAGGGAGGTGTTATGAATCAGGGTATCAATGTGGTGGGCCTATACGTCGACGACCAGGACGCGGCACTCAAGTTCTACGTCGACAAACTCGGATTCCGTGTGCATACCGACGTGCGCAATGGCGCGTACCGCTGGCTCACGGTCCAGCACCCGGAGCAGTCGTCCTTCCAGCTCGGGCTTTTCCTGCCCGGGCCGCCCGTTCACGACGAGGCCACCGCGCAAACGCTGCGCGCCATGGTCGCCAAGGGCACCATGCCGCCCCTCGTACTCGCTGTGGCCGACTGCCGCGCGAGTTACGAGCGCCTGAAGGGCCTGGGCGTGGAATTCACCCAGGAGCCGGTCGACCGCTACGGCAGCGTCGACGCGGGTTTCCGCGATCCCGCCGGCAACGGCTGGAAGATGATCCAGGCGCCGAAGCAGTCATAGCGGCCAGGCATGCGCGGCTTCGAAGGCGATGACTCGCACGCGCGCGCGATCGCCCGCCCGGTCCAGATACGTTTCGCCAATGCTCATGAATCCATTGAAGCGCTTTTCGATTCATTGCCATACTTTTATGCTTGGGTGCCACTGAGCGTTAACGCCTGGCGCACCACCAGGCGGCACTGCACTTCGTGGTGGCAATTTGATGACAATTCAATGACTGATCGCGTACCGGAAAATCATGCACGGATCAGGAGGCGGTCAGGGCGTGGCGTCCCAGCCGTGTGACGCGAGGATCTTGTCGAGCAGGAAGCGCAACGCAACGCGCTCGGCCTCGTTCAGCCCGTGGTAAAGGTCGCTGTCGCGCTTGTCCAGGGTCGGGCCGATCTTCTTGAAGATCTTGCGGCCTTCGGCGGTGAGCGAAATGATGACGCTGCGCCCATCCTTGTCGTTGCCCGTGCGCGCGAGGATCTCCTTCGAGAGCATGGCCTCCACCGTGCGGCTCGCCTGACTCTTGTCGAGGTTGGCGCGCCGCGATATATCCATCACGGTTTGCGGACCGAACGTGCCGATCGCGGCGATGATGCTTGCCTCCGGATACGGCACACCCAGCTTGTCGCGCGACATCTCACTGCTCATGCGGTCGGCGATCTTGGTCAATGCCTTCAGCCGATAGGTCAGCGAGGCGTCTGCGCCTGGCTCATTCGTGCTTGCCATATGCCCACTCGAGAATTGGATCCGCAAACCCGCGAAAGAAACCCGGGTATGTTGCCCTGATCCTGCCCGCGAGGTCAACTGTGGGGCGCACACTTGTCAGGAGCGAAGAGTGGGCGCCGTCCGCTTCAATACGGTGCATGCAGTGTGCGAAGACGCAATACGCAGCGTCGATGGCCATATCCATTTTCATCACTCGCATTCATCGTAGCCGCTTATACTGCACGCGTTCAACGCGCGAAGATGGCCATGAGCAAACGAATGACTGTCCGGCAGTCGCCGGTGCATGGAAAAGGCGTCTATGCGTTGCGTCCCCTGCGGGCCGGCGAGCGCATCTTCGAATACAAAGGCAAGATCATGAGCTGGCGTAGCGCGGCCCGGCGTTATCGTCTGCGTGAAGACGGCGCGCATACGTTTCTCTTCGGCCTTTCCGATGGCCGCGTAATCGACGGCGGCCAGGGCGGCAACTGGGCGCGCTGGCTCAATCACGCGTGCCAGGCGAACTGCGAAACCATCGAAATCAACGGCCACGTGTTCATCGACGCGTGCCGCGACATCCTGCCAGGCGAAGAGCTGTTCATCGACTACGCGCTCGGATTGCCCGACGACGCCTGCGAAGACAACGTGCGCGAATACACCTGCCGCTGCGGTGCGCCGGTGTGCCGCGGGACGATGCTCGCCGGCGCCAGTGTTGGCGTTGGTGTCAGCGCCGGTGTTGTCACTGACACCGGCGTGAGCAGCATCGTCAGCGTAGTCAGCCTGTTTTAGGCGATGCGGAACTGACTTTGCCGAGGGGCGATTGAGCCGGCTGTCCCTCAGTTCGAAGCGGTTTTGCGTGCGGCGGCGTCGATGGACGGTCCGGTTCCGCGCAGGTTCGTCACGTTTTGCAGCAGGTCGAACCAGAACGGCGCGCCGAACAACGTTGCACTCGCCGTGAGCAGCCAGCCGACGATCATCCAGGCCACGCCGTCTGCATAGGCACCATCCCTTTGCCAGCCGATCGGCAACTGGTTCATCAGGGAAACCGCGCCGGAAGACGCGTTTGCGTGCAACGCACCCGCGAGCGAGGGATGCAACCATAGAATCCTGAACAGAAACACCGTATCGATGTTCAGTGCGATCACGATGACGAGCGCCACGGCAAATGAAATGAACTGCGACCAGCGCTTGTAGGTGCCGGAGAGCCTGTCCATGCCGTTGTCGAACCACTTGCCGAGCGCGTCCGAAAACTGGCCGACATCCTGGTTGGCGTGGCGGTACATCGCCTGCAATACCTCCCTTAACTGCTGGTTCTGTATGGTGGCAATCGACTGACCGATGTCCTGGTCCGCGCCGGGCGCGCGCCGAAGGATATCGATCATCGCGAGGGCAAAGTCCTTCGACGGAATATAAGAGGGCTTGTACTTCAGGTCGCTCGCATTCGTCGCGTCCCCAGAGTCGCGCGGGCTCACGAGCGCGTGGTTGTAGAGGTCGCGCGCCATGCCGTTGAACTGCGGGTCGTTCAGGATCTGCTTGATGCCAGATAGCAGACATTTCGCGCGCAACTGCAAGAGCGACGCAAAAAGCTCGGTCACGGTGCTGACGGCAAGGCTCACCGCGAAATAGCAGAACACTAAACCAATGCCGACTTCGAGTACGGTGCTGTTGAACATGTGCGGCTCCGCGTGCTTGCGCTTCAAAGAGATGAGAGACTGCGCAGCCGGCTGCTCTTCAAAGCCTGTTCGTGACATTCGCGTGGCGGGAGCCCTCTCTTCAACAATCAGCTGTTTTGGCACGACGCTCAAGACCGTAAATGCGGGTTGTGTGGGCAATCTCACACAGAGAAAGCAACGGAGGAACTGCTCGCCTTAACTGCCGATACAAGAATTCAAACCTTCGCAGTTCGAATCATCCGTGGATCGAAACGATGATTCGAAACCTGTCGCACTCGGCACTTCGCTCCACGTCCAGCCGACATAGAGGGCCGGAGCCGCGCGGTCTTCATGCGCGTGCGGCAGCACCGGCACTTTGCGGCCTGCTACGGCACGCTATGCCTGCAGCACCGCGGGGTCGATATATCCCGGCACCGCAGCCGAAAGCGATTGCTTCAGTTCACGGCTGCCCGCATCCGCGAGCACTTCGCTCTCTCCTGTTTCGAGCGCATCGTAGGCCTGGCGAACGACATCGACGGGACTCGCTTTCGGCACGTCGAAATCCTTCGTGAGATCGGTATCCACGAAGCCGACATGCACGCCGACCACGCCGATCTTGCGTTCCCTGAAGTGCAGACGGATGTTGTTGGTATAGCTCCAGGCCGCCGCCTTCGAAGCGGAATACGGCGCGAGGAACGGCACGGCTCGCCACGAAACATCGGAGAGCACGTTAATTACGCCACCGTTGCCATCGCTGGGCAGCACGGCTTCGAACGCGCGCGTCGTGCGAATGACGCCATAAAAGTTCGTTTCGAAGATGCGCCGCGCCTGGTCTTCCGCCTCCGCCGCAAGCGGGGACGCGAGAATTTCCGCAATCCCTGCATTGTTGACGAGCAGCGTCACGTCCGAGGCGATCTTGGCGGCCGCCGTAACGGAGTCCGGATCCGTCACGTCGATCTTGACCGGAATGATGCCGGGTTCGCTAAAGCCTTCCGGATTGCGCACCCCGGCGTAGACTTTCGCGGCACCGCGGGCCAACGCCTCGCGTGCAAAAGCCAGACCGAGGCCACGGCTTGCGCCGGTTACAAACACAACGGAATTCCTGATCTTCATTTCGAATCTCCAAAAGAATGAGTCATGGACAGTGATAGTTTGAAATCAGGCCGGGAAGCGCTCGCGGTGGGCGCGAATGAACGTCTCGACCGTCTGCGGCGCTTTTCCGGTCACTTGCTCGATGATGCTGTCGGTACCCTTGAACACGCCGTTCTGGTAATCGACGGCGACTTCGATGAAATGCTGGATCGCAAACTCGGGAAGGTCGTACTTCTGCAAATGTGCGCGATATTCGTCGAGCGTGCCCGGGCGATAAACGATCTTCCGGTCGATGACCTTGCCGATCTCGTCGGCAATGCCATGGTGGTCGAGTTCGACCGGCCCGCAAAGCTCGTAGCGCTTGCCAATATGGCCCGACGGCTGCGCGAGCACCGTGGCGATGAAGCGCGCCTGATCAACGGCGGCGATCGGCGCGTGGCGTCCCGCTCCGTAAGGCAGCGTGATCAGTCCTTCGTTGACGATGGTGTCGCGCACCCACGGGAAAATCAGCCATTCGGAAAAGAAGGTCGGGCGAACATGAATGGTCGGCACCCCTGACCAGTCGAGCACGCGCTCGGCGATCCAGTGATCGCGCGCGGCGTGGCTCTTCGCGTTCTCGCGGGCGGAGATCTGCGACATTTCCACGACGACTTCGAGACCGGCGCGGCGCGCGGCGTCCGCGAAATACGCGGTGCCCTGAATGAACCCGGGACTGACGGGATAGCACAGGTAAGCGCCCGTCACGCCCGAGGTGGCGCGAATCAGGTCGTCGTGATCGAGCAGATCGCCCACCACGACTTCGGCGCCGGCGGCGCGCAGCGAGGCACTGCGCGCGTCTTCCGCACGGACCATTGCGCGAACCGCGTGTCCGGCTTCGAGCAGGTTATTGACCACGTGCACGCCGGTTTTGCCCGTGGCGCCGGTAATCAGAAATTTACGCTGTTGCATGATGAGTTCTCCGCCGAAAGTGCATATGCACATAGGTAAGCAAATAAAATCGCCAGTCTCTGGCGACAGCTTTCGTTCAGATCGATTCGATGTGTTGCCTGACGTCTTCCAGCAGCGACGCAGAAGCGTCCGGATCGGGGATGATGCGCGCCATGGTCAGCGCGCCGATCATGGCCGCGAGTGCGAAAACGGCCTGCGAGCGGTCTGCCTCTTCCTCCGGTGTCGCCATGCGCGCCGCCAGCATGTCCACCAGCGCGTCGAACCCGCGCGACGCCGCCGCGCGCGTCGCGTCGTCCGCGCGCGCCAGCTCGCTGCCCATGCCGGCAAGCGGGCAACCGTTCGCTCGCGCGTCGCGATGACCGGTGGACATGTACGCGTCCACGACAGCGCGGAACGCGTCCTCGCCCGTGGCCCCATCCGCAGCGGCGACGAGGTTCTCGACGATGCCGGCCAGCCCCACTTCGCACGCCTCGGCAACCAGTTGGTCCTTCGACTCGAAATGGCGGTAAAAGCCGCCATGCGAAAGTCCGGCGGCGGCCATTACGTCGGCGAGTCCCGTTGCATGGATGCCATTCGCCCTGAATGCCCCAGCGGCGACTTCCACGATGCGCTCCCGCGTCTGCGCCGTTTCTACCTTCGACTTCCTCATGATGACCCGCGCTCCGTGCTTCGATGTTGTTTAGATGGTAGTCATCATCTAAATGGAAGTCAAGGCGCGTTTTGGCGACGCGAACATCGCAGGGCAGCCACACGGACCGATTTCTGCACGTATTTAACGGCGGCGCTACACTCGTGCGGTTGTCGAAAGGCCGCGCCCACTGGCCATCGCTTTGGCTGGCTCATTAGGCAGCAGAGGCGAAACAGCCAGCGCGCGGACGCTTCGATTGCACGATCAAGAACGACAAATCCCCACTCTCGGAGAGCCCCCTCCATGACGACGTTGACAATCAACGGAGAAACTCATACGGTCGACGCGCCGCCCGACATGCCGCTGCTCTGGGTCCTGCGCGACATCGTCGGCCTCACCGGCACGAAGTTCGGCTGCGGTATTGCGCAGTGCGGCGCATGCACGGTGCATCTCGACGGTGAGGCCGCGCGCTCGTGCGTGCTGCCCGTCGCGGCCGTTGCGGGCCGCAAGATCACCACCATCGAGGCGATCGGCGCCACCCCCGCCGGACAGAAGGTGCAGAAGGCCTGGCGCGAGATCGACGTCGTGCAGTGCGGCTACTGTCAATCGGGGCAGGTGATGTCGGCGACAGCGCTCATCGCCGCGAATCCGAACCCGAGCGACGCGGATATCGACGCCGCCATGGCGGGCAACATCTGCCGCTGTGGCACCTATGCGCGCATTCGCGCGGCCATCAAGCAAGCCGCGAAGGAGGCCTGAGATGTCACAAGGTCTCCTCGATGCGCAAAACGGCGCGCCGGAACGCAAGCTTCATGTCACCGCAAGCGGCCCACTCTCGCGACGCACGTTTCTCAAGCTAGGCGCGGCGGCGGGCGGCGGCCTGCTGCTCGGCATCAGCTTTTCTGCCGGCGCGCAGGGCGACAGCCAGACGCGTCGATCGGTCGTAGGCGGCGACGGCAACGAAGCCCCGCAAGACGGCGTGTTCGAGCCGAACGCCTTCGTGCAGATCGACCGCTCGGGCAAGGTCACGCTCATCGTCCCGAAGGTGGAGATGGGGCAAGGCGTGTACACCTCGATTCCGATGCTGATCGCGGAAGAACTCGAAGTGCCGCTCGATAGCGTCACGATCGATCACGCGCCGCCCAACGCGAAGCTCTTCACCGATCCGCTGCTGGGCGGCCAGCTCACGGGCGGCTCGACGTCGATTCGCTTTGCCTGGCAGCCCATGCGCGAAGCGGGCGCCGCCGCGCGCACCGTTCTGATCCAGGCGGCGGCGCAGCAGTGGCAAGTCGATCCGGCCGCCTGCCACGCCAAAGCGGGCGAGGTGCTGCACGACGCGAGCGGGCGGCGCATCGCCTATGGCCAGCTCGTCGATGCGGCCGCTCATCTGCCCGTACCGCAGAAGGTCGCGCTCAAGGAGCCGAAAGACTTCACGCTGGTCGGCAAGCCCACAAAGCGCCTCGACTCGCCGGAGAAGGTGGACGGCTCGGCGCTTTTCGGCCTCGACGTGCGCCTGCCCGACATGGTCTACGCGGCCATCGTGAACTGTCCTGTGTTCGGCGGCACGCTCGCGAAGGTCGACGACACGCACGCGAAGCAGGTTCCCGGCGTCAAGCAGGTCGTGAAGATCGACAACGCCGTGGCCGTGATCGGCGCGCACACCTGGGCCGCGAAACGAGGCGCTGCGGCGCTCGTCGTCGAGTGGAACGAAGGCGCGGGCGCGACCGTTTCGATGCAGCAGATCGTCGCCGATCTCGCGAGCGCCTCGCAACGCGAAGGCGCCGTCGCGCGCAAGGACGGCGACGTGCAGCAGGGGTTCGGCACCGCAAAAACGCGCATCGACGCCGTCTATCAGCAGCCCTTCCTTGCACACGCAACGATGGAGCCGGTCAACTGCACGGTCCACGTACAACCCGATAGCTGCGAAATCTGGGTGGGCAGCCAGGTGCCCACGCGCGCCGTGGATGCGGCCGTGGCCGTCACGGGTCTGAAGCCCGAGCAGGTCACGCTGCACAATCACCTGCTTGGCGGCGGCTTCGGGCGGCGACTCGAAACCGATTTCATTACCCAGGCCGTCAAGATCGCCAAACAGGTCGGTGTGCCGGTCAAGGTCTTCTATACGCGCGAAGAAGATATCCAGCACGACATGTACCGGCCGTATTACTACGACCGTCTCTCGGCCGGACTCGACGCGAACGGCAAGCCCGTGGCCTGGCAGCATCGCATCGCGGGCTCCTCGATCATGGCGCGCTTTGCGCCCCCCGCGTTCCAGCACGGCGTCGACCCCGACGCCGTCGAAGTCGCCGCCGACCTGCCCTACGACCTGCCGAATCAGCTGATCGAATACGTGCGCCAGGAACCGCACGCGGTGCCCACTGCGTTCTGGCGCGGCGTGGGGCCCACGCGTGGCACGTTCGTGGTGGAGAGCTTCGTCGACGAACTGGCCGTGGCCGCGAAAACCGATCCGGTCACCTACCGCCGCAACCTGCTCGGCAAGTCGCCGCGCGCGCTCAACGTGCTCGACGTGGCCACGCGCGCCGCGAACTGGGGACCACCCATGCCGAAGGGCCAGGGACGCGGCGTTTCGGTGATGCACGCGTTCGGCAGTTTCCTCAGCATGGTGGCGGACGTCACGGTGGACGACGGTGAGGTGCGTGTAAACCGCGTGGTCTGCGCCGTGGATTGCGGCATGGCCGTGAATCCCGAGACCATCGAGGCGCAGATCCAGGGCGGCATCGTGTTCGGTATCACGGCGGCGCTGTGGGGCGAGATCACGATCGAGCGCGGACGCGTCACGCAAACCAATTTCACCGACTACCGGATCATGCGCATCGACCAGACACCGGTGATCGAAGTGCATCTCGTGAAGAGCGCCGAAGCGCCCGGCGGGATCGGCGAACCCGGGACCTCGGCAGTCATACCGGCCGTGGCGAATGCGATCTACGCGGCGACCGGAAAGCGTCTGCGCCACTTGCCAGTGGGCCGCCAGCTCGTGAACGCGGGCGCGTCCGCGCACTCGGCTTGAGGGAGCGAACCATGACGAAAACGATTGACGCATCCCAACGAGCCCGCGGCTTGCGCCGCATTGCCGGTGCCACGCTCGCGCTAGCAGCATTCGCGTGCGTGACTGCGCGCCCCGCCCTCGCGGCGGGCGCTGCGGACGCCGCCACGATCCAGCGCGGCGCCTACCTCGCCGCCGTGGGCGACTGCGCAGCGTGCCACACGGCGCCGCACGGCAAGCCGTTTGCAGGCGGCCTGCCGATGAACACGCCGCTCGGGCGCATCTACTCGACCAACATCACGCCCGACCCGGACACCGGAATCGGCGGCTACACGCAAGCGGACTTCGCGCGCGCCATGCGCGAGGGCGTCGCCAAGGACGGCCACAACCTCTATCCGGCGATGCCTTATCCCTCGTATGCGAAGGTGCGCGACGAGGACGTCGCCGCGCTCTACGCATACTTCATGCATGGCGTGCAACCGGTCAAGCAGAGCAACCGCGACGCCGACATCAAGTGGCCGATGAACATGCGCTGGCCGCTCAAGATCTGGAACGCCGTCTTCCTCGAGAAGGGCGCGTACCAGGACAAAGCGGGCAAGGACGTGGCATGGAACCGCGGCGCGTACCTCGTGCAGGGTCTCGGCCATTGCGGCTCGTGCCACACGCCGCGCGGCATCGGCTTCAACGAGAAAGCGCTCGACGAAAGCGGCGACGCCTGGCTCACGGGCGCCCTGCTCGACGGCTGGTTCGCCTCGAACCTGACCGGCGCGCACAACACGGGCCTCGGGCGCTGGAGCGTAGCGGACCTCGCGCAGTTCCTGAAGACGGGCGCGAACCAGCACGCCTCGGCGTTCGGCTCGATGACCGACGTGATCAACAAGAGCACCCAGAGCATGAACGACGCGGACGTCAACGCGATCGCCGTCTACCTGAAGTCGCTGCCGGCGAAGGGCGACGACGGCGGAGAGGCCTACGCCTATGACGCGCAGGCGACGAAAGTGTCGCTCTCGCGTCCGGCGAACGATGCGGGCGCGCGCGTCTATACGGCGTATTGCATGCATTGCCACGGCGCCGACGGGCGCGGCTTCGCGCCGATGTTCGCGCCGCTCGCGGGCAATCCGAACGTGCTGGAGAAGGACGCGTCGTCGCTCATCAACGTCACGCTCAACGGCACCGGGGATCTCGTGATCCAGGGCATGCCCGCGCCGTACCCCATGCCCGCTTATGCAGATGTCCTAAGCGACAAGCAGATCGCCGATGTGCTCACGTTCGTTCGTGCGGGCTGGAACAACAAGGCAGGCGCGGTGGGCGCGGCAGAGGTCGCGAAGATGCGCACGAGGACGCAGGCGGCGCGGTAGGAGGGAGTGTTGAAGCGATCGCGCCGGCCATGATTGCGGCCGGCGCGATTGTCGTGAAACGACTGTAGCGTTAGTGAGCGAGCGGTTGCGTCACGTCCTGACCGAACCACTGCATGGAGATCTTCTTGAGCGTGCCGTCCTGCTTGAGCGAGGTGAGCGCGTCGTTGATCGCCTTCTCGAACTTCGGATTGCCCTTGCGGAACGGAATGGCCATTTGCTGATCGGCGCCCGGCAACACGGCGCCCGGACGCAGCGGCAGATTCGACGTCTTGATGATGTACGGCAGCATCAGGCGATCGTCCATCGTCGCGTCGATGCGCTTCGCGGCCAGGTCGCGCAGCTTCTCGGGCGCGCCGGGATACGTCTGCACGTTGATGCCCTGCACGGCGCGCGCCATCTGGTCATAGTTGGTGCCGAGCGTCACGCCGAGCTTCTTGTCGCCCTTGAATTCGTCGAGCGTCTTGAATTCGCGTTTGTCGTCGGAGCGCTGGATCAGCTGCGCGGCCGAGTACGTGTAGGGCTGGCTGAAGTCGAGCGCCTGCTGACGTTGCGGCGTAATGGTCACCTGATTGACGATCACGTCGAACTTGCCGGCCTGCAGCGCGGCGATAATGCCGCTCCACTCGGTGGGAATGAACTCGGGCTTGACCCCGAGCTTGGCCGCCACGGCCTTCGCGACGTCCACGTCGAAGCCGACGAGGTCGCCCTTGCTGTCACGGGAATCGAACGGGGGATAGGTGCCTTCCAGACCGATCTTGAGCACCCCGGCCTGTTTGACCGAATCCAGCAGATCTTCCGCATGGGCGGAAACGGCGGTAAATCCGAGTGCCGATACGGCTAGCGCGCTTGTGAACAGGAGCTTCTTCAACTTCATTCAACCTCTCCTCTTTATGTGGATGTCTGGACTGCTTCGCGATGGCACATCAGCGCCCCCCGAGGCCGCGTCGCTAGAGAATACTACGATCGGCAGCGCGTTCGTAGCCCGCGCAACTGAGTACTTTCCCGCGCTGGGCGGGGTGCGGAACGGGGCACATCGCCTTTGAGATCCGCGGCTTTCTGAAATGTAGGGATTCGCTTAATAGCGCGCTCACGCGCGGCGCAATCAGCCTGCAGCAGCGTTCATCGCCTTCACGGCCTCGAACGCGCCGCTCACCATCGCGCTCACCACCGGCTCGACCTTCTGCGCTAGCGACGGCACGTAGTCGAACGGCGCAGCCTCGCTCATGTACGTCGACTGGCACATTTCGAGTTGCACCGCATGCACGCCGTCCTGCGGCGCGCCGTAGTGACGCGTGTTGTAGCCGCCCTTGAAGCGGCCATTCGCGATCCACGTGAAGTCGCTCGCGGCCGCCGCGCGCTCGACCGCCGCCTGCACCGGCGCTGCCGCCGTGCGCCCGTCCTGCGTGCCGATGTTCAGATCGGGCAGCTTGCCGTCGAATAGCCGCGGCAGCACGCTCGCAATCGAGTGCGCCTCCCACAGCAGCACGTTGGCGTGCTGCGCGCGCAGGCGCTGCAGCTCGGCGCGCAGCGCGTCGTGATACGGCTGCCAGTAGGTGCCGACGCGGCGTTGCCGCTCGTGCGCATCAGGCGCGCGGCCCTCGCGATAGAGCGCCTCGCCGCGGAACGTTTCGGTCGGGCACAGCGAAGTCGTCGTCTGCCCTGGATACAGGCTTTCGTCGTTGGGCGGCCGGTTCAGGTCGATCACATAGCGCGACACCCGCGCACCGAGTATCGTCGCGCCCAGCGACTTCGCAAACGCATAGAGCCGGTCGAGATGCCAGTCGGTATCGGCGACCGTGAGCGCGATGTCCGTATACGCGTCGCGCAGCGTCTCGGGAACCTGGGTGCCGAGGTGGGGAATCGAGATCAGCAGCGGCGCCGTGCCGCGTTCGAGCGTAAAGAGGTCGGTCATGGGAGCTCCGTTCGGTTGGCCGCGCACTTACGCGCCGGCAAGGAGATGGTTCAACGCCCTACGATAATCGGCGTACAGGCGCGTTTCGTCTCGGTGGCGGCGCTGGGCGACGACCTGCTCGCCGCCCACATAGACGTCGCGCACCGGCGTCTCGCCGTGCTCGCAGAACACCACTGACGATAGCCAGCTTTGCGACGTCTGCTGCGCGAGGTTCGGATGCTGCGCGTCGAGCACGAGCCAGTCCGCGCGGGCGCCCTCCTGCAGCGCGCCCACCGCGCGCCCCGTCGCGCGCGCGCCGCCCGCGAGCGCCGCGTCGACAAGACGGTCGGCCACCTGCGCGGTCTCTGGCGACGCGAGCACGTTGCGTTCGCGCCGCGTGAGCCGCTGACCGTATTCGAGCAAGCGCAATTCGGCGCGCCAGTCCACGCCGATATGGCTGTCCGAGCCGATGCCGAACGCGCCGCCCGCATCGAGATACTCGCGCGCAGGGAAAATACCATCGCCGAGATTCGCTTCGGTCGTGAGGCACAGGCCCGCAATCGCGCCGCTTTGTGCGAGCGCGGCGGTCTCCCGCGCATCGATATGCGTCGCATGGACAAGGCACCAGCGCGCGTTCACATCGAAGCGATCGAGCAGCCATTGCACGGGCCGCGTGCCCTCGGTTGCAAGGCAAGCCTCGACTTCCGCCTTCTGCTCGGCGATGTGAATATGCACGGGCGCGTGAGGAAGCGCGTGGTCCAGGCCTTCCAGCAGCGCACGCAACGAGTCCGGCGAAACCGCGCGCAGCGAATGCGGCGCAACGCCATAGCGCAACGCGCCGTGCTCCGGGCGCCACGCACGCAGCGCCTCGACGATGCCGAGCAACTGGTCGGGCGTGTTGATGAAGCGCCGCTGATCGTCGTGCGGCGCTTGCGCGCCGAAGCCGCTGTACTGATAGAGCACGGGCAGCATGGTCATGCCGATGCCGGTCACGCTCGCTGCGTCCACCACACGCTGCGCCAGTTCGGCGGGGCTCGCATAATGCTGGCCGTCCTGCGCGTGATGCACATAGTGAAACTCGCAGACGGACGTGTAGCCCGCCTTGAGCATTTCCACGTAGAGCCAGCTCGCGACCGCGGCAAGATCGTCGGGCATGATGCGCGCCGCAAAGCGGTACATCAGGTCGCGCCAGCTCCAGAAGCTGTCGGTGGGATTCGCGCGATATTCGGTGAGGCCGGCCATCGCGCGCTGGAACGCATGCGAATGAAGATTAGGCATGCCAGGTATGATCGGGCCCGGCGCACGCGCGACGCCTCGAGGCGCTTGCGCGTGGTCGGGCGTCACGCCGCGCAGCGTGCCCGTGGCGTCCCATTCGAGCAGCACATTGCGGTGCCAACCGCCGGGCAAATACGCATGTTCCGCGAAAAGCGCGTTAGTCATGGAAAGCGGAGGGTTCAGGGTGCTCATGAAATCAGGCTTGCGCGATATCGAGTATGACAACCAGCAGCGCGCCTTCGCCGCACGTTTCGAGCTCCACGGTTTGCTCCGCGTCCACGCGCAACGTGTCGCCGGGCGCGAGCGCGATGAAGCCCTCGCCCGCCACGCTCACCTCGGCCTGACGTTGCACGGCATGCAGCAACACGGTCTGCGCATGCACGCTGCGCCGCGTTGCCTCGCGCCACACTTCGAGCGCGCCGCGCGCGGCCTCGCGGCGCACCATCAGGTTGAACACGCGCACGGGGCCAGCGGCGATCCGTGCATCGATTGCGGCTTCACCGGCAAAGCGGGCGATGTCCAGCGCGCGTTCCAGCGTATGCGTGGCATGAGGCTCTTGTTCTCCTGCGCGCGCCTCGTTCAACTGCAAGGCGGCACCGTCGATCAACACGAGCGTGCGGTCTATGCCCTCGAAGCACGAAAACGGCCCGGCTTGCGCGATATCCGCGAGACTCGCGCGCCAAGCGAACCCATCGGGCAGCGCGCCCGTTGCGCAACCCGTCGCGATTTCGCGCGTCACGCCGCCGCCGTTTTTCCAGGGCGCGGGCACAAGTTCGACGCCGCGCAGCAGCGTCACCTTTGCACCTGCGCAGCCTTCGGGTGCGGACGACCGGTTCATGTGCGCGACAACACCGCTTGCAGAAAACTGCGCGTGCGCGGCTGTGCCGGCGCGGTGAAGATCGTCGAAGGCGGCCCCGCCTCGACGATCTCGCCGCCGTCCATCACCACCACGACGTCGGCCACTTCCTTCGCGAAGCCCATTTCGTGCGTGACGACCACCATCGTCATGCCCTCGGAAGCCAGCAGCTTCATGACCTGCAGCACCTCGCCAACCAGCTCAGGGTCGAGCGCGGAAGTCGGCTCGTCGAACAACATCACGCGGGGCTGCATGGCGAGCGCCCGCGCAATGGCGACACGCTGCTTCTGGCCACCGGAAAGGCTCGCCGGCATCACATGCGCCTTATGCGCGAGCCCGACTTTCTCGAGCAGCGCAAGCGCGGCGGATTCGGCCTGCGCCTTCGATGCCCCGCGCAACATGCGCGGCCCAACCGTGATGTTGTGCAGCACCGAGAGGTGCGGAAACAGGTTGAACGACTGGAACACCATGCCGACTTCGGTACGCAGCGCATTGAGCGCGCGGTCCTTGAGCATCGCGCCGTTTTCCACGAGTCGATGACCGCAGATATCGACGGTGCCGCCCTCGGGCTGCTCGAGGCCATTGCAGCAGCGCAGAAACGTGCTCTTGCCCGAACCGCTCGGGCCGATCACCACGACGACTTGTTGCGGCTGAATATCGAAGTCGATGCCGTTGAGCACGAGGTGCGAACCAAACGACTTCTTGAGTCCGCGAATGCTGACGATCGGATTCAGTTGCGCGCTCATTGCACCATCCCTCCCGCGCGCAGGCGGCGCTCGACGCGATGCAGCGCATAGTTGGTCGTCTGTGTCAGCACGAGATAAACGAGCGCGATCACGAGATACACCTCCAGCGAGCGATACGAAACGCTGATGATCTTCTGGCCTTCATGCATCAGGTCGTCGATCGTCAGCAGCGAGACCAGCGCGGAATTCTTGATGAGCGCGATGAATTCGTTGCCGAGCGGCGGAATCATGCGCACCACGGCCTGCGGCAGGATGATCGCGCGCATGGCCTGCGCCGACGACATGCCGATCGACCGTGCGGCTTCCATCTGCCCGCGATCGACGGACTGGATCGCGCCGCGCACGATCTCCGAGACATACGCGGCCGAATAGAGCCCGAGCCCGAGCATGCCGCAGACGAACGCCGGCAGCAGGATATTGAATTGCGGCAGTCCGAAGAACAGCAGGAACAGCTGCACGAGCAGCGGCGTACCGCGAAAGAACACGAGGTAGCCCGTGCAGAAGCCGTACACGAGCCGCCGTTGCGGCGCGAGCCGGCCGATGCCGATCAGGAGGCCGAGCATGCAGCTGAGCACGAGCGCCGCGGCGGTCACTTCCACCGTGACCAGCGCGCCGTGTGCGATGTCGGCCCAACCGGCGATAGCCGGAGAGAAGTCGAGTTGCATGGATCAGATCCGCCGGTTCACTTCGAACCCGTGCCGAACCACTTGTTCACGATCTGGGCGTAGGTGCCGTCCGCCTTGATCTTCGCCAGCGCAGCGTTCAGCGCATCGCGCAGCTGCGGTTCGTCCTTGCGCACGGCAATGCCATAGGCTTCCTTCGTCAGCTCGGTGTCGAGCACGCGAAATCCTGCGCGCGTGCGGGCGAACTGATACGCGGCGGGCTTGCCCGTCACGGCGGCATCCGCGCGGCCAATGCCGACCAGATCGAACATTTCCTGGTTCTTCTCGACCTCGACGCGTGTGACCTTCGGGTAGTTGTCGCGCAAGAAGTTCACCGACTTCGTGCCGACCTGAACCGAGACCTTCTTGCCCTCGAGATCGGCGAGCGTCTTGATGGGCGAGTCCGCCTTCACGAGCGCGACGAGGCCGCCCGCGAAATACGGCTGCGTGAAGTCCACCACCTGGCTGCGTTCAGGCGTGATGTAGATACCGGAAATCGCGGCGTCGAAGCGGTGCGCGATCAGACCCGGAATCAGCCCCTTGAAGTCGATGTCGGTCCACTGGACCTGCTTGCCCATTGCCTTGGCGAGCGCGTTCATCAGGTCGACGTCGAACCCGGTGCGCTGACCGTTTTCCGTGAACTCCATCGGCGGGAACGTCGCATCGGTCGCGACCTGGAGGACGTTCTGCGCTTGCGCGCTCGCGGTGCCGGGAGCGGCGGCCGCGAACATGGCGAGGGCGACGCACGTGGCGGACAGCAGTTTATGCAGTTTCATGTTGGACTCCTGTGTGGTTTCTCGGGACGCTGCGGTTTTGGGCTTCGTTCTTTGGCTTCGTTCGTTGCGGTCAATCGGTTTGCAGACGGGCGGAAATGGTGTGCGCGGTGCGCAAGGTCCAGTCGGCGAGCTGCAGCTCGCGGCCCGCCACGCGCGACGACGGCGCCATCAAGGTGATCGACGCGTTGGCGCCCGCGCCCCGTGCAACGCGCCGGAACACAGGCGCACTCACGCCCCATACGCCAGGGTCGACTTCGCTTTCGCTCACCGCGTAGCCGCGCGCGCGAATCTGCTCCAGTTCCGCTTCCATGGCGGCGCGGCCCGGCGCGTCGCCGGCGAAGAGACGGTCGAGCGTCTCGCCGCGCGCCTTTTCGTGCATGAACGCGAGCAATGACCTCGCCGACGCCCCGGCCTTGAGCGGCACTGCGCGTCCCTTCTCGAACGAGCAGCGCAGCGAATGCGTGCTTTCGACCATTTCGAGGCAGACCACCTGGTCGTTCACGGCGACGACGAGGCCGACACTCTCCTGCGAGGTCCGTGCGAGTTGCAGCATGCCTTCGCGGCTCGATTCGACGAGCAGGGAATTGACGTCGAAGCCGAGCGCAAGCTGCAGACTGATGGGGCCCGGCGCGTAGTAGCCGGCGTCTTCGGTCACGAAGCCCCAGCGCTTGAGCACCGCGACCTGACGGTAGAGTGTGCTTTGCGCGAGCCCCGTGGCCGCGAGCATGTCCTTCGCGGACATCGCCTTGCCGCGGCTCGCGAGTGCCGAAAGCACCAGTAGCAGGCGCTCTGCGCCGGTAACACCGGGTTCCTGTTTCACCTGAATGACGAAGGCTGAATTGATGCACTCAGCATGCCACGTCACTCCCGGAAATCAAAAATACGATTCCCAACGAATGGGAATGACATGCGAGGGTTTTCCCTGGCGATGTCCGATGTCCCGCGTGGGTCCGCGCGGTGTCTTTTACCGGCTTCTGGTAATGTCACGCACATGCAAACGATCCTCTCCATCGAGAATCTCTCGAAAGTCTATGCATCGGGACTCCGGGCGCTCACGAACATCAATCTCGACATTGCACGGGGCGAAATCTTCGCGCTGCTGGGGCCGAATGGCGCCGGCAAGACGACGCTGATCAGCATCGTCTGCGGCATCGTCAATGCGAGCGAAGGCAGTGTGCGCGTGGCCGGTCACGATATCCTCACCGACTACCGTGCCGCGCGCTCGCTGATCGGCCTCGTGCCTCAGGAGCTGACGACCGACGCGTTCGAAACGGTCTGGGCCACCGTATCGTTCAGCCGCGGCCTGTTCGGCAAGCCGCCCAATCCCGCGTATGTCGAGCGCGTGCTGCGCGACCTCTCGCTGTGGGAGAAGCGGAACAACAAGATCATGACGCTCTCGGGCGGCATGAAGCGGCGCGTGCTGATCGCGAAGGCGCTCGCGCACGAGCCGCAAGTGCTGTTTCTGGACGAGCCGACGGCGGGTGTGGACGTCGAGCTGCGCCGCGACATGTGGGAACTCGTGCGCGGGCTCAAGGCGAATGGCGTAACGATCATCCTGACGACGCACTACATCGACGAGGCGGAGGAGATGGCCGACCGCATCGGCGTGATCAACGCTGGGAAGATCATGCTCGTCGAGCGCAAGGACGTGCTCATGCGCAAGCTCGGTCGCAAACAGCTGACGCTGCAGCTCGACGCCCCGCTGAGCGCGATTCCGGACGGCCTCGCCGCGTGGGGACTGGAGCTGGCCGACGGCGGCGCCGAACTCACCTACACCTACGACAGCGAAAACGAACGCAACGACATCATCACAACGCTGCTCAAGAATCTGAACGAGGCCGGCATCGGATTCACGGACCTGAAAACGAGCCAGAGTTCACTGGAGGACATCTTCGTGAGTCTCGTCCATAAAGACCCGGCGGCCGTTTCACGGCCCACGCCAGATTCGGTCGCAGAAGACGGCAAAGGACAGGTAACTTCCCGATGAACCATTACGCAATTCGCGCCATTTACCGGTTCGAAATGGCGCGCACGCGGCGCACGCTGATGCAGAGCATTGTCGCGCCGGTCATTTCGACTTCGCTCTACTTCATCGTATTCGGCTCTGCAATCGGTTCGCGCATCAAGGAAGTGAACGGTGTCAGCTACGGCGCGTTCATCGTGCCGGGCCTGATCATGCTGTCGCTGCTCTCGCAGAGCATCTCGAACGCGTCGTTCGGCATCTACTTCCCGCGCTTCACGGGTACGATCTACGAGCTGCTCTCGGCGCCCGTGTCCTACCTCGAAATCGTGGTCAGCTATGTCGGCGCGGCGGCGACGAAGTCGGTCGTGCTCGGGCTCATCATCCTCGCGACCGCGGCGCTCTTCGTGCCGATCCAGATCCAGCATCCCGTGTGGATGGCGCTGTTCCTGCTGCTCACCGCGGTCACGTTCAGCCTGCTCGGTTTCATCATCGGCATCTGGGCGGACAACTTCGAGAAACTGCAGATCGTGCCGCTCCTGGTCATCACGCCGCTCACGTTCCTCGGCGGCGCCTTCTACTCGGTCGACATGCTGCCGACGGCGTGGAAGGTGATCACGCTCTTCAACCCGATCGTCTATCTCATCAGCGGTTTCCGCTGGAGCTTCTACGGGCTCGCGGACGTCGACGTCGGCGTGAGTCTCGGCATGACAGCCGCCTTTCTCGCGCTGTTCCTCGCGATCACCGCGTGGATCTTCAAGACGGGCTACCGGCTGAAAACCTGACGTTAGCGAATCGACCGGGTGCCCGCCTCTAGCCTCAGGCCGTCACCTCTCCCGGCGCGCCGTCGAGCGGCCGTTCGTGCTGGCCGTTCAGCGGAGCGTCGAACGTGCCGTCCAGAATGCGCAGCTTGTCGGTCATATCGGGAAAGTTGTGACCTGCCGCGCGCAGCTCGTTCACGAGCCGATGCGCAACGGCCCGGCAGTGGGCCAACGTTTCGTGCAGACGTGGATCCGACTGCAGGCCGGTCACCGCCTTCTCCAACTCCGCGGGAGATTCGCTCAGCAAAGCGGGAACGACTTCGTCCGGCGGGATTAGCGAGCCGTGACTGAGCAATTGCGCGGTCCAGTCGCAGCCGTACAGCAGTGAGCGCCGTTCGGCCCTGCGCGCTTCCTCCTGCTCGAGCGTGGCGAGGCTGTGCCGATTCTTCTGAATCTCGGCGCGCCACGGCGCCAGAACGTCGGCACGCAGCGCCGCGATCGCTTCGCCGAGCGCCGCGTTCTGCCCACCCGCGACGAGGCGGCGCTCATCGAGCCTGTCCACCTCGTCCCGGTAGCTTTCGAGGTACGCGAGCCAGTTCAACGGCAGTTCCGGCTTTTCGAAGAATGCGCGGCGCACGTCATTGAGTTCGTTGCGAATATCCTGCAGCGCCAGGTTGTCGGCGAGACGCGCCTCGTGCACGTCGTGGGCCGTCACCATCTGCCGGTGCAGCGGAAAGAGCGGATTGCTGTAGCGCCGCTGCAGATGCCGCTCGGCCGCACCCGGCCGGGCGCTCCATTTCCAGTTGGGCAGCGTTTTCGCGTCGAATTCGACCGCCTGGATCATCGGGCGGAAAACGGACAGCGCTTCAGCGGTCGCGTGGCGAAAGCAGTCCGCCAGCTTGTAGTCGTTGCCTTGCAGGGAGGCGGACTCATCCCCGGCATAAGGCGAGTCGGGCCTGAGCCTCAACGTGCCGGTGGCCAGAAAGAATTCCATCGGCAATTCGACGCTCAGGCCTTCGAGCCTGAACGCGCGCTGCTCGGCGGAAACCGTCTCGACGGCATGCGCGAGGCGGTTTTCCTGATCGAGGAGCGCATCGATCGCGTCTCCCGACGACGGCTGCGCCGCGTCGGCGAGCAGGCAGAACGTTTCGCGCGCCATTCTCGCCGCGATGGTGCCGTGCTTCTCGGCAAAGAGCCAGAACCAGAGAGCGAGCTGATAGCCCTTGACCCCATTTTGGGCGATCGCTTCGACTTCGGGTGCGAATGCGATGCCGGGCGCGGCCCAGTTCGCAAACGGCGGCGCGCCGACGCCCTGGTACATGCTCAGGAGTTGGCGTATCGATTCATGCGTATTGGTGGGCCAGTTGCGCGCCTCTTCCTGGCGCTTCTCTGCCTTCCAGAACCTCCAGTCCATTCTGAACCTCGCAAGAGAGCAAGAGTCTCGGTGCGACTCGCTGCGAGGGATACTTGCACACTCCGCCGAGGGCGTAAACCGGTGATGTCCGCGCTTGCCTTTCAAGCCCCGCTCAATTCCTGATGGAGCGCGACGAATTCGCGCGTGAGTTTGTGCGCCGGATCGAGGTGGACGACGGGCTTGGCCTGCTGATGCGATTCGCGAATCTTCACCGAAGAAGACAGCCGCGACGACAGCACCGGCAGCCCTTCATCGACGAGTTCGTCCACGAGTTTCTGCGGCAGGCTCGCGCGCGGCTGGAACTGGTTGATGACGATGCCTTCGACCGTGAGCGCCGCATTGTGGTCCTGCTGAATTTCTTTCACGTTCTCGAGCAGCGTATAGAGTGCGCGGCGCGAGAAGTCGTCGCAGTCGAATGGAATGAGGCAGCGCTCGACCGCGATCAGCGCGGAGCGCGTGTAGAAGTTCAGCGCAGGCGGCGTGTCGATGTAGATCGCATCGTACATGTCGAGTTCTTTGAGCGCGTCGCGCAGCTTGTAGATCTTGTAGCGCGACTCGAGCTTCCCATGCAGCGTGTCGAGATCGGGATGCGCGGGCATCACGTCGAGATTCTCGAAGGGTGACGAATGAATGAACGACGTGACCTCGACCGGCCGGAAGCTGAAGGTCAGCGCGGTTTCGAAGAAGTCGGCGACGTTGGGCTTCGCGTCGGCGCAAGCCGCGCCGAGCAGGTACTGGCTCGAATTTGACTGCGCGTCGAGGTCGATGACAAGCGTACGCCGACCCTCAATCGCGCTGATCGCAGCGAGATTACAAACGATTGTTGACTTGCCTACGCCACCCTTCTGGTTGAACACCACGCGCCGCATGTCTTCGCTCCCCTCTTTCTCTCTCATTCAATGAGATGGATGGGATGAGCATACCCGATGCGGCGGTGCAAAAAAGATTTTTGGTGGCGGTTTTCCAGGCAAGCGCAGTCACGCGGCTAATTACATAACCGCTTCATTTTCCAGAGCCTGGCTGGTTATAACCCGTACCGTCGCATGCGTAACTTGCGGTGGCTGGCAGCGCCAGCACTAGCGATAGAGCCAACAGGGCTGCAAAGATGCGCCGAGCTTTCATTTGCGTTTCTCCTGTTCAAATGGACGCCGGTAGGTTAAGGATAGGTCAGGTGACTTAAAGAGCAATTTCGCATGATTACGACCAGAAATTCTGGCTCAAGCGTGTTCCCAAAACCTGCGCTGCACCTGCATCACTTCTTCCTCGACCTCGGCAACGGGCCCGATCAGGTCAACGCGCTTCTGGCAATGATCGAAAACATAGCGCGACGACACGCTCATCGTCGGATTCTCCGCGTGGTCGCCCGTGGCCTGCAGCAACCGCTTTTCCGTCATGCCGAACACCACGCGCCCGATGTTCGCCCAATAGGCCGTGCCCGCGCACATGCAGCACGGCTCGACCGTCGTATAGAGCGTGCAACTCCACAAGTACTGCGGCGTGAAGTTGAGCGCGGCGACGCGCGCGAGCACGGCTTCCGCATGATTGACGGTATCGACATTGCCCTGTTCGATGAGAACCGATTCCTGATCGGGTCCGACGAGAATGGCGCCAAACGGGTGATGGCCCAACTGCGTCGCGCGTTCCGCGACTACGCTTGCGTGCCGCAAATGGCGGACGATCTGTTCGCGCGTCGGCGCGAGCCCTTGCTCGGGGAATTCAGAAGCGTTCTGTTGTGGGGAAATGGTCAAGCTCAAAGCTTGTCTCCTCCTTGCGGGCAATTTCATTTCGGCAACGCGCCGTCCACGCCCTGCACGAACCAGTTCAGCCGCAGCAACTCGGCGTCGGGCAGCGACGTGCCCGCCGCCACCTTGATCGCACCGCTCTGATCCTTGATCGGGCCGGCGAACGGATCGAATTTGCCGGCGATGATGTCGTCGCGCTTTTGCGCAAGCGCCTTTTGCGCGGCAGGCGAGACGGTTGCGGTGTTGATGTCGGCGAGGTCGATGGCTTTTTCCTTGAGGCCCCACCACGTCGGCGTGTTGCTCCACGTGCCGGCTTGCACCTGGTCGATCAGGTGAGAGTAATAGACGCCCCAGTAACTCACGCAAGCCCCCAACTGGGCATTCGGCCCGAACTTCTTCATGTCGGAGTCCCATCCGAACGCGTGCACTTTCTTCTGCTCTGCCGTCTGCATCGTCGCCGTCGAATCGGTGTTCTGGATCAGCACGTCCGCGCCCTGGCCGATCAACGTTTCGGCGGCCTGTTTCTCCTTACCCGGATCGAACCAGCTATTGATCCAGATGACCTTGACCTTCGCATTCGGATTGACCGAACGCGCGCCCATCGTGAAGGCGTTGATGTTGCGCACTACTTCGGGCACCGGCACCGAGGCGACGAAGCCGAGCGTATTCGTCTTCGTCGTATAGCCGCCAACGAGGCCGGCCAGATATGCGCTCTGGTACGTGCGCACGTCATAGGTCGCGAAGTTCGCGGCCTTCTTGTACCCCGTCGCATGCTCGAAGACGACGTCGGGATAATCCTTTGCGGTCTTAAGTTCGAAGTCCTGAAAGCCAAAACTCGAGCCTACGATAATCTTGTTGCCCTTGTTCGCGAGATCGCGAAACACGCGCTCCGAGTCGGCCGATTCGGGCACGTTCTCCACACGCGTGACCTTGATCTTGTCGCCGAACTTCGCTTCGATCGCCTTCACGCCCTGCTCATGCGCGTAGGTCCAGCCTGCGTCGCCGGGGTTGCCGAGGTAGACGAACGCGACGCCCATCGGGGCCGCTGCGGCGGCAGTGGGGCCGAACGCGACCCAGGCGCCGAGCGTGGCGAACAGCGTAGCCACGAGACGCAGTGAGCGCACTGACGTGCGAGCGAATCTTGTTGCCATGTGGTCTCCGGAACAGGGAATGGAAAGGTCAAATAGTGGTCAGTCAAAATCGAGGCCGAAATGTCGATTCATTATGTGATGGATAACGGAATCGATATAACGCTCCACGTGCCGTTGGCGCACGCTATCGCCAATGGCTTCACGATGGAACGCGTCGTGCTTGCCGAACCCGTTGCCCCTTCAACCGCTGCGCTCCGGAGACCTGCCATGCAAACCGCACTCGCTACTGACTTTTCGCACGTCAAGCCGCAGGACACTTCATTCACGGGCGGCGGGCTGCGCGACTTCTTTGTCTATCGCGACCTGGGCATCGCCAGGGCCACGCATGGCAAGGTGGTTGCGCAACTCGTCCGAGCAAATCTTGCGCCGGAACAGGGCACGGGCTGGCACCGGCATGAGGCAGAGTTTCATATCGTCATCATGCTCAAGGGCTGGGCGCGCTTCATGTACGGCGACAAGGAAACGCTCGTCGAAGCGGGCGACTGCGTGCATCAGGCGCCGGGCATCGCCCACTACCTCTTCGACTACTCGCCCGACATGGAGTACCTCGAAATCGTGAGCCCCGCCGACTTCAAGTCGATCGATGTGGAAGCGCCCTGCGCCGTGCCCGCGCCGACACCCTGGCAGGCGAGCCCCGCAATCTAGGGCGCTCGACCTGGTCGGGCTACGTTGCGGCGGCGCGGCTGATTGCCGTTGCCGCATGCGCGTCGGCATCGAGCAGCGCGCGCAGGGTCACCCGATCGTCGCTCATCGCCTCCGGCGCCGCGACGCGCCGCGCGCGCGGCTCGTGGTCGTGAATGGTCGAACGCACCAGCGGATAGATCTGCGTGTCCCAGCGACGGCCGTTGAATACGCCGTAATGACCCACGCCCGTCTGCACATGATGCGTCTTCATATAGGGGCGCAGCCCCCGGCACAGGTCATGGGCGGCCACAGTCTGGCCAACCGCGCAGATATCGTCCTTCTCGCCTTCGATCGTGAGCAGCGCGGTGCGGCGGATCGCGTGCGGTTCCACGAGACGCTCGCCCACCTTGAGCTTGCCTAACGGCAGGGCGTATTCCTGAAACACCGAGCTGACCGTTTCCAGGTAGAACTCGGCCGTGAGATCGGACGTGGCGAAATACTCGCGATAGAACACGTTGAGCGCATCCGCTCTCGTGGGGTCGCCCTTCGCCCGCTCGTGGCGCATCTCCTCGAACGAAGCGAGATGGCGCTGGAGGTTCATCGACATGAACGCGCTGAGCTGCACGAAGCCCGGATATACACGCCGCTGCGCGCCCGGAAAACCGCCTGGCACCGCGCTGATGAGATTGCGCTCGAACCACTTGATCGGCTTGCTGTTGGCGAGTTCGTTGACCTTGGTGGGATTCACGCGGCAATCGATCGGTCCCGCCATCAGCGTCATGCTCGCGGGCTGCGCGGGATCGTTGTCGGCGGCCATCAGCGATACTGCCGCGAGCGCCGCGACCGTCGGCTGGCAGATCGCCACCAGATGCGCATCGGGGCCGACTCTCCGAATGAAGGACATGACGTGCTCGACGTATTCGTCAAAACCGAAACGCCCCGCCGACAAGGGCACGTCGCGCGGGTTGTGCCAGTCGGTGATATAGACGTCGTGGTCGGCGAGCATGGTGCGCACGGTCCCGCGCAGCAGCGTCGCGAAGTGCCCCGACATCGGCGCGACGAGCAGCACGCGCGGCTGTGGCGTGGCGACGTCCTTGCGAAAGTGCAGCAGCGAGGCGAACGGCGTGCGCTTGACGACGGCTTCCG
Organism: Paraburkholderia sp. BR14312; assembly: GCF_040948675.1. Lineage (NCBI taxonomy): Bacteria > Pseudomonadati > Pseudomonadota > Betaproteobacteria > Burkholderiales > Burkholderiaceae > Paraburkholderia > Paraburkholderia sp. BR14312. Next base: position 921,040 of record NZ_JBFPKI010000001.1, on the reverse strand, counting down.
TCACCGGCGTGCGCACGCCATCCACCTCCACCCCATCGATTTCGAACGGCGGCCGTGCGTGCGAGAGCCCGGCAAGCTCGATCTGCTCCCACCAGGCGTCGAGATAGCGCGCGTCGAATCCGCACGCGAGCGCAGGCCACGCCGCGAGCGCCGCGCGCGAAAACGACGCGCCGGCGCGCCCGAACCTCGTCAAGTCCGCGATCGTCTGGTAGGCAAGATAGGCGAGCAGGTTCATGGGCGCAGCTCTCGATTGTTTTGAACGCGAAGCGAAGCAGGCAATACGTATGCCAGAAGCGTTCATTGGCACAGTGCTTGCACCTGCACGGCCAGGCGCGCGGGCGCTTCGCCCAAAGCGGCGGTTGCGCCTTCCTGCATGCTGCAATGTAGTGCGTCGAATCGGCGCGAGCGGTGCATGCAGGTGCGATGCGCGCATTCGGTGCATGCGGGTTCCTGCGCGTCGCACTGTTGGCCGCCATGTCCTCACCGTTCAGGAGCACTCGATGAGTCAGACGAATACGACCCTGACGATCAGCAGCCGGAACTATTCGTCGTGGTCCATGCGCGGCTGGCTGCTTGCCAGACTCGCCGGACTCGAATTCGACACGGTGACGGTGCCGCTCGACGACGCGGCCACGCGCGCCGAACTGCTGCTGCTCTCGCCTTCGATCCTCGTCCCTTGCCTGCGCCACGACGGCATCACGGTCTGGGATACGCTCGCCATCTGCGAATACCTCAACGAGATCCAGCCGCAGGCGCAGCTGCTGCCCGCGGACCGCACGGCGCGCGCGCACTGCCGCTCGGTGTGCGGGGAAATGCATTCGGGCTTCAGCGCCTTGCGCTCCGCCCTGCCGATGAACCTGCGCGGCCACTTTCCGAACTTTCGCGTCTGGTCGCGCGCGCAGGACGACATCGCGCGCATCGTGACTATCTGGCGCGAATGCCTGCAGAAGTACGGCGGCCCCTGGCTCTTCGGCGAGATCGGCGCGGCGGATGCGATGTATGCGCCTGTCGTCACGCGCCTGCTCACCTATGACGTGCCGATCGACCCCGACATCGGCGACTACTGCATGCGCGTGCTCAAGCAGCCGTACGTCGCCGAATGGATCGCGGCGGCCCAGTCGGAAACGGAGGACATCGACGAACTCGATATGGAGTTCTGAGCGTCGCCGCGCACCAACATCGAGCATGTCGTGCCGCGGCATTCGGCATGGAAGTTGCATTGCCCCTACCCAGCCCGGCACGAATAAACACGAACAATCGCGCGCAAAAAGGCAGCGAACGGAAAAAACGCACATGAAGCCAACAGCCTTCAACGAGATGTTCGAGTACGGGGATTTCGACGTTCGCGGACTTGCCGCCACGGCGTTTGCGCAGGTCGGCGAGCCGCGCGCCCACTACCGCGAATTCTTCGCCTGGATGCGCAGGCAGAGCGAGCAGCAGATGCTCAAGAAGCGCGCCGAAGCCGATGCCATCTTCCGGCGTGTGGGCATCACCTTCGCCGTTTATGGCGAAAAGGACATAACGGGTGCGGGCACCGAGCGCACGATTCCGTTCGACGTGATCCCGCGCATCTTCCAGCGCCAGGAGTGGAACACGCTCGAGCGCGGCCTGCGCCAGCGCGTGAACGCACTCAACCGCTTCATCCACGACATCTATCACGAGCAGGAGATCGTCAAGCGCGGCATCGTGCCAGCCGACCAGATCCTGCGCAACGCGCAATACCGCCCCGAGATGCAGGGCGTGCACGTCGCGCACGACATCTATGCGCATATCGCGGGCATCGACATCGTGCGCGCCGGCGAGGGCGAGTTCTACGTGCTCGAGGACAACCTGCGCGTGCCCTCCGGCGTCTCGTACATGCTGGAAAACCGCAAGATGATGATGCGGCTCTTTCCCGATCTGTTCGTGCGCAATCGCGTGGCGCCCGTTGCGCACTACCCCGACCTGCTGCTCGACACGCTGCGCGCCGCCGCGCCGTCCGGCACCGACAATCCGACGGTCGTGCTGCTCACGCCCGGCATGTACAACTCGGCCTACTTCGAGCACGCGTTCCTCGCGCAGCAAATGGGCATCGAGCTCGTGGAAGGCCAGGACCTGTTCGTCGAGAACGATCACCTCTATATGCGCACCACGAAGGGCCCGCAGCGCGTGGACGTGATCTACCGGCGCGTGGACGACGACTTTCTCGATCCGCACGTTTTCCGGTCCGATTCGGCGCTCGGCGCGGCGGGCCTCATGAACGTCTACCGCAAGGGCAACGTGACGCTGTGCAACGCGGTGGGCACGGGCGTCGCCGACGACAAGTCGATCTACCCCTACGTGCCGGACATGGTGCGCTTCTATCTGGGCGAGGAGCCGCTGCTCAAGAACGTGCCCACGTGGATGTGCCGCAAGGCCGACGACCTGCGCTACGTGCTCGACCATCTGCCGGAGCTGGTCGTGAAGGAAACGCACGGCGCGGGCGGCTACGGCATGCTGATCGGTCCCGCTGCCACGCGCGCCGAGATCGAGGCGTTTCGCGCGGCGCTGGTCGCGAACCCGGACAAGTACATCGCGCAGCCCACGCTCTCGCTTTCCACCTGCCCGACGTGGGTCGAAACGGGCGTCGCGCCGCGCCACATCGACCTGCGTCCGTTCGTGCTCTCGGGCAAGGAAGTGCGCATGGTGCCGGGCGGGCTCACGCGGGTCGCGCTGCGCGAGGGCTCGCTCGTGGTCAATTCCTCGCAGGGCGGCGGCACGAAGGACACCTGGGTGCTGGAGCGCTGAGCCGGCGCCTCAACGAACTCGCGCGGCGCGTGGACGCTCACGACCGCGAAGACGAAGCCGAGATCACGCGATGAACGAAGCGCAATTTGTCGATGACGGGCGAAGCCAGCGCGAACGGGTAGCCGTCGGGCATGCCGAGGCTGCGGTTCAGGCTGTTGAGCGCGTAGGTGAGCGGAAACCAGCGCGCCAGCAGGCTGTCGAAGCTCGCCTCGTCCACCGGCGTCTGGTCGACCAGCGTGGGCTCGTCGGGGCTTTCGGGCAGCAGCGCGAGGCCGCAGGCCGTGGCCGTATCGAGCGTATCGACGATATGCAGGTAATGCGCCCACGTCTCGGCCCAGTCCTCCCACGGATGCACCGACGCATAGGCGCTCACGTGGCGCTCGGCCCAGTCGGACGCGGGGCCGTCGGCGTAGTGCGCGGCGAGCGCGGCGGCATAGTCGGCGCGCTCGTCGCCGAAGCGGCGGCGAAACGGTTCGAGCCAACGCCCCGTCGACTCCTGCGCGATGAGACGATCGAAATAGTAGTGGCCGACCTCGTGGCGAAAATGCCCCAGCAAGGTGCGATACGGCTCGTGCAGCGAAATGCGCGTGCGCTCGCGATGCGCGTCGTCGGCCTCGGCGATGTTCATCGTGATGAGCCCGTGATCGTGGCCCGTCATGATGCGCTGGCCGTCGCCCGTCTCTTCGAGAAACTCGAATTGCAGGCCGTGTTCCGGGTCTTCGGCGCGCGTGACGAGCGGCAGGCCGAGCGCCCCCAGCGTGTAGAGCAGGCGCCGCTTGGCCGTCTCGAGGCGATACCAGTAAAGGCGGTTCTCGGGCCGCGAGAGGTCGGGAATCGTGCGCGTGAACTGGCAGGCGCGGCAAAGCGTGTCGTCGCAATCGGCCGGAATCATGCCGTTGCAGACCTTTTCGACTGCGTAGTTGTGGCACTGGCGAAAGCGCGCGCCGTGGGCCTGCGCATTCAGGCTGCGCCAGCGGCCTTCGCCCGCATCCTCGAACGCGTGCATCTCCCCCGTCTGCGGCACATAGCCGAGGCGCGCCTCGCATCGCTCGCAGCGCTCGTTTTCGAAAAACACCAGCTGATTGCAGTGATCGCAGTGAAAGGTCTTCATTGCCGCATTCCCGTGATGTCCGCGCGTTCCGCTGTGCCTCGCGCAGCACGCCGCGTGCCTCGCACTCGCGTGGCCGCCGCTGTCACATCCTGCACTCGCGCCATGCGCATCATAGGCGCGCTGCGCCGTGCGCCTTTTCAGCCGTTCCATCCACGTCGATCGAGGAGTCGGGTGTGTCCATCCGTGTCGCGTTAAACCATGTCACGCAGTATCGCTATGACCGGCTCGTGCGTCTCGCGCCACACGTGGTGCGCCTGCGCCCCGCGCCGCACTGCCGCACGCCTATCCTTTCGTACTCGATGCGCGTGGAACCCGCCGGTCATTTCGTCAACTGGCAGCAGGACCCGTTCGCCAACTATCAGGCGCGGCTCGCGTTTCCCGAGCCGACGCGCGAATTCCGCGTCACGATCGATCTGGTTGCGGAAATGGCGGTCTACAACCCGTTCGACTTCTTTCTCGAACCGAGCGCCGAGCGCTTCCCGTTCACGTACGCGCCCGAGCTGGCCGCGGAGCTGGCGCCGTATCTCGCGCACAGCGAGCCGACACCGCGCTTCGCCGCGTTCGTCGAGACGATCGATCGCACGCCGCGCGTGACCATCGACTTCCTCGTCGATCTGAACCAGCGCCTGCAACGCGAGATCGGCTATCTGATCCGCATGGAGCCGGGTGTGCAGACGCCCGAGGAAACGCTGGAGAAAGGCTCCGGCTCGTGCCGCGACACGGGCTGGCTGCTCGTGCAGACGCTGCGTCAGCTCGGGCTCGCGGCGCGCTTCGTGTCGGGCTATCTGCTGCAACTCACGCCCGACGTCAAGGCGATCGACGGCCCGCGCGGCGCCGAGGCCGACTTCACCGATCTGCACGCCTGGTGCGAAGTCTATCTGCCGGGCGCGGGCTGGATAGGGCTCGATCCGACCTCGGGCCTGCTCGCGGGCGAAGGCCATATTCCGGTGGCGTGCACGCCGGAGCCCGGCAGCGCGGCGCCGATCTCCGGCGCGCTCGACGAATGCGAAGTCGAGTTTTCGCATTCGATGTCGATCTCGCGCGTGCTCGAAACGCCGCGTGTGACGAAGCCCTACACCGAAGCGCAATGGGCCGACATGCACGCCATGGGTGTCCAGGTGGACGCCGCGCTCGCCAACCAGGACGTGCGCCTCACGATGGGCGGCGAGCCGACCTTCGTGGCGACGGGCGACCGCGACGCGCCCGAATGGAACACCGATGCGCTCGGCCCGACCAAGCGCCGCTACGCCATCGCGCTGATGGACAAGCTGCGCGCGCACTATGGCGCGCTGGGCTTTCTGCATATCGGCCAGGGCAAGTGGTATCCGGGCGAGCAGTTGCCGCGCTGGGCGCTTTCGCTCTTCTGGCGCGCGGACGGCGAACCGTGCTGGCGCGATCCCGCGCTCTTCGCCGACGAGCGCTCGCCGACCCACCACACGGCCCAGGACGCGCAGCGCTTCATCGAACACCTCGCGGCGAAGCTCGCGGTCGATCCACAACACGTGCAGCCCGGCTACGAGGACACCTGGTATTACCTGTGGCGCGAGCGCCGGCTGCCCGTGAACGTCGATCCGTTCGACTCGCGCCTCGACGACGAGCTGGAACGCATGCGGCTGCGCCGCGTGTTCGACGCGGGCCTCGATACCGTCACCGGCTACGTGCTGCCGCTCGCGTGCGAGCGCGGCGAGCTGCCTGCGGCCCAACCCGCCCTGCAGGGCCCGCGCTGGGTGAGCGGCCCGTGGTTCTTCCGCGACGCGCGGATGTACCTCCTCCCCGGCGACTCGCCGATGGGCTACCGTCTGCCGCTCGATTCGCTGCCGTGGGTCGCAGAGGGCGACTACCCGTGGCAGCATTCCCGCGATCCGTTCGCCGCCCCGGCGCCGCTGCGCAGTGCCGCCGAGCTTCGCATGCAGTACGAGACAGGCTTCGATGCCAGCGCGCGATCGCGTCAGGTGGGGGGCACGGGAAGCGCGAACGGACCCGAAACAAACCGCTACCCCGAGCGCGGCGAATCCGCCGCCTGGATCCACCGCACCGCGCTGTGCGTCGAAGCACGCGACCCCGCGCGCGCCGCCGGGCCAAAAGCCGAAGCCGCCTCCTTTGGCCGCGCGCAAGGCCAGCTTCACGTGTTCATGCCGCCGCTCGCCGAACTCGACGATTACCTCGATCTGCTGGCCGCCGTCGAAACCACCGCCGCCGAGCTGGCGCTGCCCGTCGTGATCGAAGGCTATCCGCCGCCGCGCGACGCGCGCCTGAAGATGCTCCAGGTCACGCCCGACCCCGGCGTGATCGAGGTGAACATCCACCCGTCGTCGAACTGGGACGAACTGGTCGAGCGCACCGAATTCCTTTATCAGGCCGCGCACGAAACGCTGCTTTCCACCGAGAAGTTCATGCTCGACGGCCGGCACACCGGCACCGGCGGGGGCAATCACCTCGTGCTCGGCGGCGCCACGCCCGCCGACAGCCCGTTCCTGCGCCGCCCCGACCTGCTTGCGAGCCTCGTGGCCTACTGGCACAACCATCCCTCGCTGTCGTACCTGTTTTCGGGCCTCTTCATCGGTCCGACGAGCCAGGCGCCGCGCGTGGACGAAGCGCGCAACGATCAGGTCTACGAACTGGAAGTCGCGTTCGCCGAGATCCAGCGCCAGGTCGATCTGCTGCGCGGCTTCGGAAGCCCCTTCGACGATGGCCCGCGCGTGCCGCCCTGGCTCATCGACCGCACGCTGCGCAACATCCTCATCGACGTGACCGGCAACACGCATCGCGCCGAGTTCTGCATCGACAAGCTCTACTCGCCCGACGGCCCGACCGGCCGCCTCGGCCTGCTCGAGCTGCGCGGCTTCGAAATGCCGCCGCACGCGCGCATGAGCCTCGCACAGCAACTGCTGCTGCGTGCGCTCGTCGCGCGCTTCTGGAAGACGCCGTACACGCAGCGCCTCACGCGCTGGGGCACCGGGCTGCACGACCGCTTCATGCTCTCGACCTTCGTGCAGATGGATTTCGACGACGTGCTCGCCGAAACGTCCGCAGCGGGATTCGCGCTCGATCCCGCCTGGTTCGCGCCGCACTTCGAATTCCGCTTCCCGCTGGTCGGCGAGCTGCAGACGAGCGGCATTGCGCTCTCGGTGCGCCATGCGCTCGAACCGTGGCACGTGATGGGCGAAGAAGGCGGAGCCGGCACGACGGTGCGCTATGTCGATTCGTCGGTCGAGCGGCTCGAAGTGCGGGTGCTCGGCATCAACGAAAACCGCCACGTCGTGAGCGTGAACGGCCGCGCGCTGCCGCTTCAGCCGACCGGACGCGTAAGCGAGAGCGTGGCGGGCGTGCGGTTTCGCGCGTGGCAACAGGCGGCGTCGCTGCATCCGACCATCGGCGTGCACGCGCCGCTCACGATCGATATCGTCGACACCTGGAGTGCGCGCGCGATCGGCGGATGCCAGTATCATGTTGCGCATCCGGGCGGCCGCAGTTATCAGACGTTTCCGGTCAACGCCTACGAGGCCGAGAGCCGGCGGCGCGCGCGCTTCTTCACGACCGGCCACACGCCGGGGCCCGTGGAAGTGGCGCCCCCCGAGCGCAGCCTCGAGTTTCCGTTCACACTGGATCTACGCTGCGGCTGATTGCGGCCGATAACCCGTCAAGCGCCCTAACCGAAGGCGTGCCTCGCGAGCGAGGCGCGCTGCCCCGACCCACGATCTTGCCGACCCAATCCACCCTGCCGTTCGATTCCTCCGCCAGCGACGACCCGGCGGGCGCGCCGCTGCGCACGCTGCCGGTGCGCGCCGGTCACTGGGACGAGCTGCAGACGGCGCAAGGCGAGCTGCGCGAGCCGTGGCGGCAGTTCTTCGGGCAGCTCGGCAAGCCGGGCGTGGCGGGTTTCGACGGCGCCGCGGCGTCGGTCGCGCGCCAGGTGCGAGAGAACGACATCACCTATAACGTCTATGCGGACGCGGGCGGCCCGCGCCCGTGGGCGCTCGACGTGCTGCCGTTCATCATCGACGAAGCCGAATGGGCGCAGATCGAGCGCGGCGCCGCGCAGCGCGCGCGCCTGCTCAACGAGATCGTCGCCGATATCTACGGGCCGCAAACGCTGCTCGCGCGCGGCCTGCTGCCGCCCGCGCTGGTGTTCGGCCACCCGGGCTATCTGCGTGCGGTGAAAGGCTTCGTGCCGGCCGACCGCCAGTACTTGCAGATCGTCGCGCTCGACCTCGCGCGCTCGCCCGAAGGTCAGTGGACCGTCGTCTCGCACCGCACGGAAGCGCCCTCGGGGCTCGGCTATCTGCTGGAAAACCGGCTCATCGTCTCGAGCCTCTTCGCCGAGCCGTTTCGCACCATGCGGGTGCATCGTCTCGCACCGTCCTATTCGCAGCTCATCGCCACGCTCGCGGCGGCCGCACGCGCGATCATGAGCGCCGACGAGCGCAGCGTGAGCGGCACGTCCGCGCATATCGTGCTGCTCACGCCGGGGCCGTTCAGCGAGACTTACTTCGAGCACGTGTTCCTCGCGCGCTACCTCGGCCTCACGCTCGTCGAGGGCAAGGACCTCACGGTGCGCGACGACATGCTGTACCTGAAGACGCTGGACGGGCTGGAGCGCGTGCACGCCGTGCTGCGCCGCCTCGACGATACGTTTTGCGACCCGGTCGAGCTTCGCGCCGACTCGACCATTGGCGTACCGGGACTGCTACAGGTCATGCGCGCGGGCAACGTGATGGTCTCGAACGTGCCCGGCGCGGGCTTCGTCGAATCGCCCGCGCTGCACGGCTTCATGCCCGGCATCGCCCGGGCGCTGCTCGGCGAGGAGCTTGCGCTGCCCGGCATCGCGACCTGGTGGTGCGGCGAAGACGCGGCCTGGCGCGACGCGCTCGCGCAGGTGCCCGAGGCGCTGCTCGTGCCGACGTGGCCCGGCGCGGCGAACGGGTCGTCCGCGCCGCCCGGACTGGCCGCCAGCGTGCAAACGCTCGCCGACTGGCGCGAGCGCATCGAGCAGTTGCCCGACGCCTTCACGGTCCAGCAGCCGCTGCGCTACAGCTATACGCCGCGCTACGAGACCGGCGCGGGCATGCTCGGCGCGCGGCCCGCCGGGCTGCGCGTCTACGCGATTGCCGATCAGGAATGCGGCTGGCGCGTGCTGCCTGGCGGCTTCACGCGCCTCGCGGCCGAACATCAGGAATCCGTATCGATGCAGATGGGCGGCAGCAGCGTGGATACCTGGGTGCTGTCGAGCCAGCCCGGTTCGACCTTCACGCTCCTGCCGAGCCCCATCAAGCCCGGCGAGTTGCGCCGCGAGCGCCGCCGCGTGCCGAGCCGCTCGGCGGAGAACCTGTTCTGGGCGGGGCGTTACGGCGAGCGCGCCGAAAACGGCGTGCGCCTGTGCCGGCTGATTCTCGGCTCGCTCGAAGGCAGCGACGCCGAAGAGTTGTTCGGCACCTTCGTCGAACTGGCCGCCGCCAACGGACTCGTGCCCGCCACAGTCAGCGAAGCCCGGCGCAGCCTCGACGACTTCGAGCGCTCACTCGTGGCCAATCTGCATGAAAATGCCGGCGCAACGGGCATCGGCCGCACGCTCGCGAGCCAGGCGTATGCGTGCGGTGAGATTCGCGGCCGGCTGTCGAACGATCACTGGCGTACCGTGCTTGCCTCGCGCAACGACTTCCGCGATGCGCTTCAGGCGCTTTCACTCGTGCCTGCGGCCGCGCGTCAGGGTGCGGCGATCGAATTCCGACGTCCCACGCCGTACGACCGCATGGCGCTGATGGGCGCGCTCGATGCACTCGCAACACAGTTGAGCGCCATCAGCGGCTGCCAGGGCGACCGCATGACCCGCGACGAAGCCTGGCGCCTGCTGTTCGCGGGGCGCCATATCGAGCGCGTGGCCGCGTTGGCCACCATGCTTCGCATCGCCGCGCACGAACGCACGCTCGCCACGCCCGCGGGCTTCGACGTGCTGCTGCAACTGTTCGACAGCACGCTCACGTATCGCTCGCTGTATCCGGGGCGACTCGAAGTGCCGGCCCTGCTCGACGTGATCGTGACCGACCCGACCAATCCGCGCGGCCTCTACGGCGTCTACGCGCGGCTGCGCGCGCGACTCGACGAAATCGCCCAGGCGGCGCGCGGCCCGAAGCGCGAGCCATTCGCCTCGCAGCTCGCGCCCATCGAGGCACTGCCGACGCTGGAGGCGCTCTGCGAGCCCGGCGAGGACGGCCGATACCCCGCGCTCACCGCACTGTGCGACAGTCTCGCCGAGCGTATGGCCGCGATGTCGAACGAGATCAGCGCGCGCTGGTTCAGCCACGCCGTGCCGCTCGCCGCGCAGGTCTGGTCATGAACGGCACCCGCCTCGCGGTCACGCACCGCACGACCTACCGCTATTCGACGCTCGTCGAGACCGCCCAGCATCTCGCGACCATCCGCCCGCTCGACCTTCCCTGGCAGCGCGTGCTCGCGCACCGCGAGCGTATCGAACCCGCACCGTCGTATCAGACGAGCCGCCGCGACGCCTTCGGCAACGAGGTGCTCTACTTCTCGTTCGACGCGCCGCACGACTATCTGCAGATGACGAGCGAAACGAGCGTGCTGCTCTCGCCGCGCTACGCGACGCTCGACGCAGACGGCACGCCGGCCTGGGAAGACGTCGCGCACATGCTGCATTACACGGCGGGGGACGCCTTCCATGCGGAGTCCGAATTTTGTTTCGCCTCGCCGAATATCGCGTTGCTGCCGGAATTGCGCGCCTACGCGCTGGAGAGTTTTGGGCCCGACGCCCCGGTTCTGGCCGGCGCGATCGACCTGATGCATCGCATCCACGCCGATTTCGCGTACCGCCCCTCGGCAACGTCGTTCGACACGCCCGCCGCGCGCGCCTTCGAACTGCGCCATGGCGTGTGTCAGGATTTCGCCCAGGTAATGATCGGCTGCTTGCGCTCGATCGGGCTAGCCGTGCGCTACGTGAGCGGCTATCTGCGCAATGACCCGCCTGAAGGCGCCCAACCGATGATCGGCGCGGACGCCTCGCATGCGTGGGTGTCGCTCTACGTGCCTTCGGTGCCGTCTGCGCCCTCTGCCGGCTGGATCGACCTCGATCCGACCAATGACGTGCTCGCCGACCAGGGCCACGTCACGCTCGCCATCGGCCGCGATTACACCGACGTGTCGCTCCTGCGCGGCGTCATCCTCGGCGGGGGCGCGCATCGGGTCGATGTCGCGGTCAATGTCAGCGCGGATTGACTGCCGCGCTTACGCTGGCAGCGAGGTCCAGATCGGCAAGCGCGTCGTCAGGGCAAAAAACATAACCATCCCTGTAACGCGTTTGAATATATTGGCGGCCGCAAGGCGACAGGCCAAGCAGCTTGCGCAGACGGAAGACGACAACGTCGACGCTGCGCGCGTGAAGCGACGAATTGCGATCGATCATGCTCACGATGCGCTCGCGCGAAAGCGGCCGCAGGCGGTTCGCAGCGAACACCGCGAGCACGGCGAGCACCAGCGGCGGGGCAGGAATCTTGAGGCCGTCCCTGAACAGTTGATTATCGATGGCGTCGAGTTCGAATCCGTCGAAGACGTACTTCGTCTCCCTGCGCGGCGACGCGGGGTAATCGATCTTGCAACGCAATGCATGGTGCAGACGTGCGAGCAGTTCGCGCGGGTCGAACGGATCGACCATGTAGTCGTGGGCGCCGAATTCGAAGGCGAGCACCTTGTCGGCCACGTCGGCGGACTGGCTCACGATGATGGCGGGCGTCAGCCATCCGCGTTCACGCAGCGTGCGCAGCGCTGCAATGCCGTCGATCTTGAGCGCATCGTGCCGCAGAATGATGAGCGAGGGCGTTTCTCGCGCGAGACGCTGCTCCAGCCGCTCGACACCATACAGCACCGACACCGCGATCTGCTGCCGCTGCAAATAAGTACGCAGGTCGTCCCGATACGCCTGATCGGGCTCGACAAGCAGCACGTGAATGTCCATCGACCTGTCCCTTCCTCTGAGATGCGCGTCTTCCATTCCGATCCCGCGCACGAACGCAGGGATGCGCTTCGATCTGCAGCGGATCATACGGAACAACGGTGCAGGAAAAAGAAGGGAAATCTGGAGAAAGTGTGGATTCGGACGGGCCACGTACACCTTACGGTACGCTTCGGGCGAAAATAGTGCCGAATAAATTCGCACTCGCCTTTATTGCTCCCTGCTGAACCCGTCATGAAAGTCAGCGTCACCTCCAAGCTCTTCCTCGCGATTCTTTCGGCCTGCGTGCTCGCCGCCGTGGCCATGGGCGTCGCGATCCGGACGAGTTTCGAATTCGGCTTCGTGGATTTTCTGCAGGAGCAAAGTGCAAGCGAACTGGCGGCGCTCCAGCAGGAACTCGAAGCCTCGTACGCCCAGCATGGCAATTGGGATTTCGCTCGCGAGACCGCGCCAGACCGGCCTCCATTCGACGGCGGGCCGCCGCCAGGCGCGCCGCCGGAAGACGGCCGCCCGCCCGATGCGCCGGGCGGCTTCCACGGCAGCGACGGCAACGGTGGCCCCTTCGGCCCCGGCCTTGCCGGGCACTCGCGGCCGTTTCGCCCGCCCTACACGCTTTACGACGCGAACATGAAACTCGTCACGAGCGCGGGCCCGCCCCCGCCGCCCGACGCCGTGCGCCATCCGCTGCGCGTCAAGGGTCAAACGGTCGGCTGGATCGCGTTGGGGGGACCCACCTCGCTCATCAATCAGGCGGAGCAGCGCTTCAAGGACCGCCAGCTGCAGGTGACGTGGATCATCGTGGGCTTTACGGCGTTGCTCTCCGCCGCCATGTCGATCATCCTCGCGCGCACGCTGCTCACACCGATCAAGCGGATCGTCACGGCCACGCATCGCCTCGCGGGCGGCGACTATGCCACACGCGTGCCGGCCAAAGGCAGCGACGAATTGCAGATGCTCGCGAGCGATTTCAACCGGCTTGCGGCGTCGCTCGAAAAAGCCGAAAGCGACCGGCGCGACTTTATCGCCGACATTTCGCATGAGTTGCGTACGCCCCTCTCGGTGCTGCGCGGCGAACTCGAGGCGATCGAGGACGGCGTGCGCCGGCCCGACGCGGCGACCATCACTTCTCTGCAGTCCGAAGTAGCGATGCTCAGCCAGTTGATCGACGATCTCTATGAACTTTCGCTGGCTGACATCGGCCAGCTTTCGTTCGAAAAAGTGCCGCTCGACCTCGTACCCATCGTGGAGGCCGCATGCGACGTATTTCGCGAGCGCCTCGCCGCCAAGGACATCACGCTGGATTTCGATCCCGACGCCGCTCACGCCACGCTCTCGGGCGATCCTTATCGCCTCACGCAGCTGTGGAAAAACCTGCTGGAAAATGCCCTGCGCTACACCAACGCCGGCGGCCGCGTGAGGCTCTCGGTCACGTCGAACGACAACGACATCCATGTCGACGTTCAAGATTCGTTTCCGCCGGTTCCTGCGCCGCTACTGCCGCATCTGTTCGACCGGTTTTTCCGCGTCGATCCATCGCGCAGCCGTCAAAGCGGCGGCGCGGGTCTCGGGCTCGCATTGTGCAAGCGCATCGTGGAGCAACACGGCGGCACGATCGAGGCATCGCGCTCGCCGCTCGGCGGGCTGCGGATCCTGGTCCAACTTCCTCGCCTGCACACGCATCATGATTGATCCGACCATGCGGCCGTCCATCCTCGTCGTCGAAGACGAGCCGAAGCTCGCGGCCCTGCTCGCCGACTATCTCGCGAAAGAGGATTTCGCCACGACGATCCTGGCGGACGGCCGCGAGGTCGTGCCGTACGTGCGCGAACACCAACCGTCGATGGTGCTGCTCGACCTGATGCTGCCCGGGCGCAGCGGTCTCGACGTGTGCCGCGAACTGCGCACGTTCTCCGCCATTCCCGTGATGATCATCACGGCGCGCGTGGACGAAATCGACCGTTTGCTCGGGCTCGAACTGGGTGCCGACGACTACGTGTGCAAGCCGTTCAGTCCGCGTGAAGTCGTCGCGCGCGTCAAGGCGATCCTGCGCCGGGCCGAACTGCTTGCGCGGGCGCACCAGGAAGCGGAAGGCACCGTGGCCTCGCCGTTTTCGATCGATGTCGCGCAACACGCCGCGCGCCTGGATGGTCGGGATCTGCACCTCACACCCATCGAATTTCGTTTGCTCGCGTTGCTGCATTCGGGCCCGGGCCGCATTTACGCGCGCGACTTTCTTCTGCGTGCGCTATACGACGATCACCGCGTCGTGGCCGACCGCACGATCGACTCGCACGTCAAGAACCTGCGGCGCAAAATCCAGTCGATCCGGCCCGAGCAGGACATGATCCGCTCGATTTACGGTGTGGGTTATCGCCTGGAGATCGCGCCTGCCGGCGAATGAATTCGACAGCCTGTACCCGAAACCTGGGCGGCATTCAGCGACGGCGCGCGCATCATGAATTACCTGAGCGTGCTGGTCGCGCGGCGCGTGCGCGAAAATCTTCGGGGTTCGCGCAGCGACGCACACTAGGCTCGTGAAGCCTCGAACGCTCTGAGTGGCAGGAGAGGCAAGCGCGCGCAATGCATGCGCGCACCTGGATTGCGTTTCCGATCAAGGTACGATCGGCTTGCCGCTCGCGTCCTTGACCTTCTCCTTCCACTGCGACTTGATCTCGCTGACGACCGACTCGGGCAGCGAGATGTAGTCGAGGCTATCGGCGGCGGACGAGCCGTTCTTGAAAGCCCAGTCGAAGAACTTGAGCGTTTCCTTGCCCTGCTCAGGCTTGTCCTGTGCCGTATGCAGCAGCACGAAGGTCGCGCCGACCACCGGCCACGCGTCCTTGCCCGGCTCGTTCGTGAGGATCTGGTAGAACGACTTCTTCCAGTCCGCGCCAGCGGCCGCTGCCTTGAACGTTTCGGTACTCGGCTGAACGACCGTGCCCGCTTCGTTCTTCATCGCGGCGTAGACCATGTGGTTCTGCTTGGCGTACGCCCATTCGACGTAGCCGATCGCGCCCGGCAGACGCTGCACGAAAGCGGCCACCCCGTCGTTGCCCTTGCCGCCCGTACCCGTCGGCCAGTTCACGGTCGTGCCTTCGCCGACCTTGCTCTTCCACTCGGGGCTGACCTTCGAGAGGTAGTTCGTCCAGATGAAGCTGGTGCCCGAGCCGTCGGCGCGGCGCACCACGGCGATGTCGAGATCAGGCAGCTTGACCTTCGGGTTCAGGGCGACGATGGCCGGGTCGTTCCACTTCTTGATCTTGCCGAGGTAGATGTCGCCGAGTACCGGGCCCGACAGGGTGATCTCGCCCGGCTTTACGCCCGGCACATTGATCGCCGGCACGACGCCCCCGACCACCGTCGGGAACTGGAACAGGCCGTCCTTCGCCAACTGGTCATCCTTCAGCGGAGCGTCCGAGCCCGCGAAATCGACGGTCTTGGCCTGAATCTGCTTGATGCCGCCCGACGAGCCAATGCCCTGGTAATTCACCTTGCCGCCGCCCGACTTCTGATACGCGTCCGCCCATTTCGTGTAGATCGGCGCAGCGAAGGTGCTGCCGGCGCCCGTGATATCCGCAGCCTGGGCGATGCCCGAGCCCAGCGCGAGAATGACAATCGCAAAGAGACTGACTCTCATCCCGTACTCCTTCAAATCGTTCTTGATGCGCTGGACGTTACGTTCGCAATGTGACGATTGGGTGACACTGGAATCGATCGCAAAAGAGAGCTTATGGATGCCGGCGTCACCATTCAGAAGACGTGTTAGCAAGGACTCACTGAGCAGGTTCGAAGGTGGCTCGCGACAGAGTGGAATGTCGCAATAAACCGGATATACTGTTTATACCGTTTTCAGACCGGAGATCGACATGACTGTAGCGACCACACGCAAACCCACCAGGAAGGCGTTCCACTTCCCGAAGTCCGCGGCAACCGAGGCAGCCGCGGATGCGCAAAGCGAAACGGCAAAGCCCGCTGCGGCAGCGCCAGCGGAAACGGCGGTTAAGTCCAGGCGCAGGAAGGCCGTGCCCAAAGCGCCTGCGAAGCCCGCTAACGGCGCCGCACCGGCGCCTGCACCTGCAGCCGCACCCGCGGAAAAGGTCAAGGCCAAGCGCGTGAAGAAAGATAAGGTCGTGCGCGACAGCTTCACGATGCCCAAGACGGACTACCAGCGCATCGCGCTCCTCAAACGCAAGTGCCTGGAGGCCGGCGTTGCGGTGAGAAAGAGCGAACTATTGCGCGCCGGCCTTCAATTGCTCGAAGCGGCGCCGCAGAAGCGACTGCTGGCTGCGATCGAAGCACTTGAAACCGTCAAGACGGGGCGTCCGGCCAAAGGCGACGAAAACGCGTGATGGGCGCGAAGCGTTGAAGATGTTGGGCTTGGGATAGCTGCCTGAGGAAGGCAGATGCATCGGGATTGAACGCCGTGGGCGTTCAATCCGTCACCACGAGGGCCGTGGTGTTACTTCCTGCGCCGCTGGTTGATCAGCCGCACGATATCGTTCGTCGGGCCGCTGGTGAGCAGGCGCGGGATGTCGTCGAGGTGGACCCATCGACACCTGGCTATCTCGCTGCTCGGCCGTGCCTTGGCCTGCCTGGGTATTTCACAGGAGAACACGTGATGGTGTTTCTGCTTGCCGCGAATGTCGAACAGGTACCTGGCCGACTTGCCCAGGAGCCGCGTCTCCTCCTTGAGTTCTCGAAGCGCGGCCTGCGTAAGATGCTCACCGCGCTTCAACATGCCACCCGGTAGTGCCCACTTCGACTGACTGCGTGCTACCAGGAGAATTCGCTTACCTCTACGGCAGATCACGGTGGCCCGTTTCTTCAACTCGAACTCCCACTTCGTTCCCGGGAGGCGCTTCTCGATGCATCCGCACGGCAACGCCTGACGTAGGTAAGCATCGTAATACAGAAAATCAGAAGGTCAACCTGCTGGCGACGCAAAGGCTGTCAACTTGTCAGAATTTGCACACTTCATCAAATCGTCACGAAGATCAGGTTGCCAACCGGCCGTATGGTATGGTTTGGGGCAACCTGTTTTCGTCAGACTCGAGGCTCGAATGGATATGGACGGTGACTGGCCTTTACCACGGCCGCGCACTCGCTTCAGAATCGATCGGCGACGCTCCGATGCGTCACTCACCAGCAAGACCTCCATCGCCAGCACCTTCTCATCATTGGCCATGCCAGTGGTCACCGAAGCGGTGCAAAGGACGAAAGCCCTGTCGACAGGCGTCGACCCCGAAGCATTTCATCAGCTTCGGGTGGCCTTCAGAAAGCTTCGCGCATTGTATTGGGCGTACTCGCCCTGGCTCGGTGAGGAAGCCACCGCGCAAGCCAGCGAAGAATTCAAGCGTCTGGCCGCCGTAGCGGGCGGAACGCGCGACTGGGACATCGCCGGCGACCTCCTCGAAACCGCGCAGAAGTCAGACGCATCCATCGAACTGCTGGTGACCGCCGCGCGCGAGAAACGCGCGCAAGCGGTGGCGCATAGCCAGGCCATGATCAAGAGCGAAGCCGTCGAAGCATTTCTGAACGACGCGGTGCTTCGCGCGCAAACCACGCTGCAGTCGCGTTGCAGTGATCTTCCAATCCGCGCGTTTGCCAGGCAACGGGTCCGTATGGCGCAGCGCACGCTTCGAAAACGCAGCAGACGCGCCGCGCGAAGCGAGGCTGGCCACGAGGAAAGTCTGCATGACGTGCGCAAGGCCGGCAAAAAGCTGCGCTATCTGCTCGAGTTTTTTCAACCCGTCATCAAAGGCGACCACGATCGCACCATCAAGGAACTGACCTCCGTGCAAAAGACGCTGGGGGAATTCAACGACATTGCCGCGAGCGAAACCTTGATCCGCAACACCACATTCGACGAGGTGCCTGCCGACGTCGTCGAGAAGTCGTTGCAGTGGCTGGAAGAAAAGAAGTGCCAGCGAATAGATGTTGCCTCGCGGAGGGTGAGAGCCATTTCCGGCTGAACCGGCTGCGCCGCCGTCACTGGCAGGTCACGACGCTAACCGGCAGGTTCTCACTCGCCGTGCCGAGCCGCTCGCGCGATGCGGTGGTGATGGTACCGCCCGGCGGTATGCATGCCGATTGCCCCATTCCCCCGCCGCCTTCCGTTTGCGGCGCGCCGTTGTTGAACGACTGCCACGTGATGATGACCGATGCACCGCAGTTGTTGATCAGGTCGGTGTAGTCGAGACCCAGTTTGGCATTTTTCCCGCGATATTCCCGGTCGATGCAGTCTGTCGAAAGCTCGCTCGGCTCGAAGCCGGGTGAGGCGGCCGACACCGCACGATCGTCGGCGGCGTGGGCCGTGCCATGCACCAGAAGGATCAGGAACAGGACGGTAAGCTGGCTGTTAGCCAGATTGCGGGAAGCGCTCACTTCTTCACCTCGCTTTCGGGTGCCGATCACCGTCAGTTAGCTTCCCGCAGAGGCAGGCGTCAAGCGTCAGGCGCCTGCGTACGTGGGCAAACAAACAGTGTCGCCCACGAGCCGCAAGTTTTTACTAAGGAATTCGAAATGACCGGGACGATGCCCGGGATCCTCACAAGGCTTGCACCTGCACTACGGGTCCGGGCGCACCGCCCACGCTCGGCGCGATCACGAGATATCGTCGGCGGTCGGACACGCCGGGCGTGCCAGGCGCGACGACTTGTCGAATCTGGCCCAGCGTGTTGACGATTGCGGAGCCGGCCGGGTTGGCCTTGAAGCTTGCGAGGACGTCGATTTTGCCACTGCCGTCGGCGTGGTCCGAAAGTCCGAGGAAATACGGCTGGCCCGCCTGCAATCCCGTCACCGCCGCCTGCAGCACCTGCAGCACTCCCTGGTCGAACAACGCTACCGAAGTCGGCGCAGCGCCATGGTCGGCTGCGGCGCCACCCACCGGGATCAGCATGACATGCGTGGCCTCCCCCGCCGCGCCGAGCGGCTGCGTGTTGGCCGTGCCGTCGCCATCCGGCACGGCGTCGGGTACATACGCCACGGCTTGCGGCGCCTGGCCGACCGCAACCGTAGCGATGACCGTG
The DNA here is from genome assembly GCF_040948675.1 of Paraburkholderia sp. BR14312. Taxonomy (NCBI): domain Bacteria; kingdom Pseudomonadati; phylum Pseudomonadota; class Betaproteobacteria; order Burkholderiales; family Burkholderiaceae; genus Paraburkholderia; species Paraburkholderia sp. BR14312. Next base: position 902,169 of record NZ_JBFPKI010000001.1, on the reverse strand, counting down.
TTGGTCAGCGTGTCGATTGCCGTCATCGCATCGCCGTTTTCGAGGCCCACGTAGACACGCGTGCCGTCGCCGGACGGCCAGATGCCGTGCGGCAGGCTGCCGACCGCAATCGTCGCTACCTGCGAAAAGTCGTCGGTGCGGAACACCTTGATCTGGTTCAGGCCGCCCACCGTCACGTACGCAAACATCCCGTGGGCGTTCTGCACGATGTTCACGTGATTGGTGATCGGCCCCGTGTCGAGCGTTTTCAGCAGCGCAAACGGCGGCCGGGCGTCGAATACCTGCGTCTTGCCCACATCCTTCAACGTGAACCAGACCTGCCGGCCATCCGGCGTCGCCGCGATGTTCGGGCAGAACGGGCTCGCCTGCGTGACGCGGGCCACGATCTTGTGATCGGCGACCGAAACGACGTCGGTTTCCGGGTTGAAGGACGAACAGATATACCCGTACTTTCCATCGGGCGAGAAGATCTGCATGCCCGGCCCGGCCGGCACGACAATGCGCGTCTTCTCTTCGAAGGTCTTGGCGTCGAGCACATCGACATAGTTCTCGCCGCGCACGGTCACCCACACCTCGTTGCCGTCGGGCGTGAAAAATGCCTCGTGCGGGGAGCGGCCCACATAGGTCACGTGCTTGACCGCATTGGTTTGCGTATCGATGAAGGATACCGAGTTCGAGCCGATGGAGACGATGGCCAATGTGCGATGATCGGGCGAAAAGCCCATCCCATGCACGAGCAACTGACCGTGATAGAGCGGGCTGAAATTGGCCGGGGTCGGCTCCCCGAGGCGGATGACACCGACCAGACGATTGGCCGCCGGATCGATGATCGACACGGTATTCGAAAACTGATCAGACGAATAAACCCGGTCCCGATGGCTCACCGCAATATCGGCCGCCGCTAGCGAGCCGGGGACCTGCCCCGCCTCGGCGAGTGTCGTGGCGGCGAGCGCAGCGGCAGTCAGGGCCGCACCAAGCATGGCGTTGTATTTCATGACATTGTCTCCTGCGTCTTGATGCGAGCGGGTCAGTGGGACATCGGCGCCGGCGGCGTGTTCGGGTCATGCACCGCGAGACGCATGGCAACGATCTCCTGCTGTTGCTCGACCACGATCTCCTGGGCGATCCTGCGTAGCTGTTCGTTGTGTCCGTGCCGCAATTCCGCCATGGCCATGTCGATGGCACCCTGGTGATGGGGAATCATTGTTGCGACGAAATCTCGATCGGTATCGCCTGTCGGCCTGGCCGCCATCCCGGCCATCATCTTCGTCATGGCCGCATCGTTCTCTGAGAGAAACGAGGCTTCGTCATCGCTGCGAAACGATCCCGCGTCACTCGCCGACGCGGCGCATAGAGCGGCCAGGGAAAGCGTGGCCGCAACGCTTGCCGCTGCCCGCAAAACGAGTCGAATTGCAGCGTTCATGACGTCCCCTCCGTTTTGGTCGAATCTCATTCGACATGAAGGCAAACAACGGACTCGCCGATTTACTCCATGCCGGGCGAAATCGATTTGCAGAGCGACGAGCCGCGAAACGTTGGCAAACGCTTCGCATCTCCCCTGTCTCGCGCGGGTCGTGTGGAATAACTTCGTCGATGACGTGTTCGTCCCGTGACATTCGCGTATGCGGGCGTACCATCATTGCACAACGCACGAAGGTCGCACGCGCGGGCCCGACCCATTCATTTTTTGCCGGGCGCCGCATAGCAGATTAGCCGCGTCGCAGCAGTAAGGAGCGTTACATGGCCACGAGCATTGGGCTTCACGATCAAGGACGGCAACTGTTGCCGTTTCGCGAGTCGGTATTGGCGATGCTCGGCGTCGCTTCGGTTTCGATGCTGATCGCGCTCGACCAAACCATCGTCGGCACCGCATTGCCGCGCATCGTCGCGGAGCTCAAGGGCTTCGAACTCTATGCATGGGTCGCGACGGCCTACATGCTGGCGTCGGTCATCACGATTCCGATCTTCGGGCGTCTGGGCGATCTGTTCGGCCGCAAGCCCTTCATGCTGGCAGCAATCCTTCTCTTTACCCTCGCCTCGGTGCTCTGCGGGATCGCGACCAACATGCTGTTTCTCGTACTCGCGCGCGGCCTGCAGGGCATCGGCGGCGGCATCATGATGGGGACGGTATTCGCGACCGTCGCCGACCTATTCCCCGATCCGCGGCTACGCCTGCGCTGGCTGGTATTTGTCTCCTCGGCGTTTGGCCTGGCGAACGTGGTGGGACCCACGCTCGGGGGCATGCTGACCCAGCACGGCAGCTGGCGCCTCGTGTTCTTCGTCAACGTGCCGGTGGGCGTGGCGGCGCTCTTCTTCGTGAATGCTTTCCTGCCGCATCTGCACCATGCCCGCGAAGGCGCGCGGCTGCGTCTCGACTGGCTCGGCGCTTGCGTCGTCGCCGTCACGTTCGGCGCGCTGCAGCTCGGCATCGAGCTTCTGCCGAGGCAAGGCTGGACGACTTCGACGATCGTGCTGGCCGCGATCGTGGTGGTCTGTTCGCTGACGCTTTTCTTCTGGGAAAAGCGCATGGGCTATCCGATCATCCCCGTTGACATGCTGCTCGACCGCAAACTCGGCCCGCTCTTTGCAATGTCGGTGCTCGGCGGATTTGCATTGTTCTCGCTCGTTTTCTACGTGCCGCTGCTGTTCCAGGGCGGCTATGCGATGTCGCCGCGCGCTTCGGGCATGCTGATCACGCCGCTGCTGCTCGGCACAACTGTCGGCAGTTTCGTGAACAATCGCGTGGTCACGCGCATCCGGCGCGCCAATGCGATCCTTTACGTCGGCTTCGCGTTGGCGGCATTCGCGAGCCTCGCGGTGGTGGTGCTGCGAGGCAACGAGCCGCATCTCGTGTGGATGGCGTGCATGGGCGCGAGCGGCCTGGGGCTGGGCCTCGTGGGCACGAGCCTCACGGTCTGCTCGCAGCAGATCGTCTCGCGCGACCATCTCGGCGCCGCCACGGCGATGCTGCAATCGCTGCGCACATTCGGCGGCATGCTGGGCACGGCGATGACGGGCGCGTTGCTCGGCCACGTCTACACCATGGGCGTGAATCGCTCACTCGACTCGTATCAGGCGACGCAATGGTTCAGGTCGTTTGCGAGTCCCGAATTGCTCGTCGACCGCGCCGACCAGGCCGCGCTGATCAGCCGCCTCGTGAGCTCCGGGCATGCCGGCGACGCGATGATGAACTCGGCGCGCAGCGCGCTCGTGGATTCGATCCACATGGGCCTGATCGTCGCTGCCGTGGCCGCGCTGGCCGGCCTGTGTCTTGCGTGGTTCGTGCCGCCCGTGCGGGTCGGTTATCTCGAGGCGCAGCCGTAAATGGACGCCGCGAAATACTTCTACGCACTTCATTTCCATTCCCGTTTAACATCTGCGTAATAAATTGGTAATTAGGGAGTAATCGAGGGTAAGCATAATTCGCCGCCGTCAGTAGAAATAACCACACAGCATCAATCACGACGACGGAGCCCTCAGCATGCCCGCATCACGCCACCGAATTGCACTGCCGGTCTACCTGGCAGTGCTTACCAGCGTTGCCGCGCTGACCGCCTGTGGAGGCGGCAATAGCGATCCCGCCACCACCGCCGCGATTCCCGCGCCGCCAGCCGACCCCGGCTTCGTGGACAACGCACCGATTCCCGACGTACCGGCTTTTGTCGACAACATCGCGACCAACCAGCGCGGCGACGCGCGTTACGCCACGCTCGCGACGAATGCGGGCGTGCGCGTGGTGGCGCGCTTTCTCGATCTCTGGCAGCCGCTCACGCAGCTGGTGGACGCGGGCGTCTCCGCGCCCGCCAACGGCACATTCCCCGCGGTCGTGCAGTCGACGTGGACGGGCGTCCCCACCGACGGCACGCCCAACGGCACGATCCTCAACAGCACCGTGCTGAGCGCGAACATCCAGTATGTCGTGACCGCGACGACCCAGCGCAGCCAGGCGCAGGCCGACGCGGCCTACTACGACGATCGCCGCGGCAAGGGCTACAGCGTGACCGACGGCATGGGGCCGCTCACCGCCGCCTGGCGCTCGGCTGCGCAGCAGACGACGAGCATCACGTCGATTCCCGCGGACGCGACCACGACGCTCTACAGCGACTCGGGCAACAACACGGGCGTGGGCAGCACGAGCAACGCAACCTTCGGCAAGGTGGTCGACCTGCTCAACACGATGGGCAACAATGCTTCCACCGAGCCCGCCAAGCGCTTCTACAAATACGCGCGGCCGTTCCGCTGGAGCACGAGCGTCGTGGTCGACCCCACGCTCGTGCCGGCCATCAGCACGACGCCGTCCACAGACGGCGGCTTCATCAGCGGCCACGAAGCCGAAGCCATGCGCGACGCGATGACCATGGCGTACCTCGTGCCCGAGCGTTACCAGGAAATGGCGAGCCGCGGCCTCGAGCTCGGCGAAAACCGCATTCTCGCGGGCATGCATTCGCCGCTCGACGTGATCGGCGGCCGCATGTTCGCGCTGGCCGCCACTGCCGCGAATCTCTACGATCCCGCGAACGCCACGCTCAAGAGCGCGGCCTATACGCAGGCGCACAGCGCGCTCGAACAGGCCACCGGCACGAGCGCCACGACCTTCCCCGCCTTCGCGCATTCGTCCACGACCGCGACCGACCGCTTTGCCGACTATGCGACCAACAAGTCGGAGTTCGCGCGCCGCATGACGTTCGGTTTCAGCCAGATCGAATCCACCGAAGCGCCGCCCGTCGTGCCCAAGGGCGCCGAGGTACTGCTCGAAACGCGCTTCCCGTACCTGAGCGCCGACCAGCGCCGCATCGTGCTGAAGACGACCGAAGTCGTCTCGGGCTATCCGGTCATGGACGACGCCGAGGGCTGGGGCCGTCTGAACATGTTTAGTGCTGCAGATGGTTATGGTGCGTTCAACGGCAATGTGATCGTGGCGATGGACGCGACCCAGGGCGGCTTCAACGCCGCCGACACCTGGCGCAACGACATCGCCGGCTCGGGCAAGCTCACGCTGCAGGGCAGCGGCACGCTCACGCTTGCGGGCAATAACAGCTACACGGGCGGCTCACAGGTGAGCGGCGGCATGCTCGCTGCAGCGTCGACCACGGCCTTCGGCAACGGCGACGTGTACGTCGGGTCCGGCGGCGGCGTGACCGTGGCGACGAGCGCACCGTTGACGGTGGCGGGCAAGTACACGCAGCTCGACGGCACGACGCTCGAACTCGATATCGACGGCAACGGCGGCGGACGCCTGCGTGTGGGCGGCCAGCTCACGGTGGCGGGCGGCACGCTGCATGTGAAGTTCGTGAACGGCTATACGCCGAAAGCGGGCGACACGATCGACGTGATCGACGGCAGCGGCGCATCGGTGAAATTCGCGACCGTCACGGTCGATGGCTTCAAGGCCACGCCCGTTTATTCTTCGACCGGCGTTTCGGTGAAGCTCTCGGCTTCGTGATGTAGCCACGCAGTATAAAGGCCCCGAATCGCAACGGTTCGGGGCCTTTTTTACGCATCAGAAGCGATGCCGGATGCCCGCGGCCACGAGCACCTGGTTGCGGCCGCCCGACGGGTCGCAGGTGTTGATCATCGCAAGCGCACCGGACGACGCGCGCTGATAGATCGCCTCGGTATAAACGTCCGTGCGTTTGGACAGTTGATAGCCGGCCTGCAGCGCGCCTTGATGCCAATGCGCGGAGGTCGCGCCCGTATAGGCATACATGCCCGCGAGCGAGAACGCTGGCGTCACCTGCCATAGCGCATTCACTTCGTAATTGCTGAATGCGATCGAAGGCAAGGGCGCGCCGCCGTCGGCCTCGCTGACACCGGTATGAATGGAACGCGACCAGGCCGCGCCAAGCGTGACGTCTCCCAGCGCGTAGCTCATGCCCGCGCCGATGGTGTCTTCGCGCTGCACCGCGACCTCGGTCGGCACGAGGCCCGCACCCGGCAGCACCGATGTATCGTACGCACCCACCGAAGAGGCGCCGCGTCCGTTGATGTGCATCCACGCCACGCCTGCGCTGAACGGGCCGCCTTCGTAATGGACGCCGAAGCCGTAAGCGCGATTTTGCGCGAAGCGCCCCGCCTCGTTCGAAAACGCGTACATCGCGCCGGCGCTGAAACCACCGTACGTTGCGCTCGCGTACTTCACGGCGTTCGAGGCGAGCCACGAATTGTTGGCGTTGTCGTTGTCGAACGGATGCGCGAATGCCGTGCCGCCCGCGCCGCCCGTTAGCGTGAACGGGGCGAAGTAGTCGTGCATCGTGTCGTACTGGCGGCCTAGCGTGATCGTGCCGAGTCGTTCGGATTGCAGACCAACGTAGAACGGATGGTCGTTGAAGGCTTCGCCAGAGGTGGCCGAGAAGCCGCGCTCGAGGCGAAAGATCGCGGCGTTGCCGCCGCCGAGGTCCTCAGTGCCCTGCAGGCCCCAGAAGCTGCCGTCGACAAGACCCGAGCCTGCACGATATTGGGTGCGGCCGCCAACGTCGCTGACATAGTCGACGCTCGCGTCCATCTCACCGTACAACGTGACCTGCTGCGCCGAGGCGCCAGCGCCGGTGAATGCCAATGCCGTCCCACCCAGGACGGCGAGAATGTTCTTGTTCATGAGTCGTCTTGTTTGTGTAGGTGGGATTGCGTGGACGAGCGCCGTCCGCCCCCGCTCGATGCGGCGAGGACGTAGCGAGGTCTGACTTCTGGCTCGATTGACCGCCGGTCACAGTGGCGCGACCGCGCCGGATTCTCACCGGCTTCCCTGCTGCGTTTCGCTTGTGCAGCGCCTACGCGCGAAAAACAGCCGCAAGGATAGCGTAAGTTGCGGGAGCAGCCAAACCGGGTGTTTTTGCCACACGACGCTCGTCAAAGGTTGACGCACCGATTGCGCGGCCCTTACCCTTGCGCCCTGATGGTTCCCGGCGACGGGATCAAAAGGGAACGCAGTGCAAGACTGCGGCTGCCCCCGCAACTGTAAGCGGCGAGTCCATGCCAGAGAAGGCCACTGGGAAACCGGGAAGGCCGGCTGCGGATGTCGACCCGCGAGCCAGGAGACCTGCCATCAACCGAGTCCAGCAGCCGCAGCGGGCGGGGATCCCCAATGCGCAAGCACCGCCCGCGTGGCGATCGCCCGTTGCACGGACAGCCCGTATTTCAGGAGCTGTTTCCAGCCACCGCATCATGAAGTTTCGCCAATTCGTATTGACTTCCGCCGCGCTCGCCTGGGCGTGGCAAACCGCGCATGCCGCCGACGCCGCCAATGCATCGTCCGCCCAGGCGCCGCAGCAAGCCGGCGGCGACACCACGCTGCCCAATATCCTCGTCGTGGGCGACGCGCAGCATCTGCCACAATCGTTCGATCAGCGCTATGCAACCACCCAGGTGCTTACGCGCCAGGACCTCGAGCGCGTGTCCCCCGTCGACCCCAGCATCGCGCAGGCGCTCGCCACGCTGCCGGGTGTCACCGTCTCGCAGACCGGCGGCCCGGGGTCGTACACGGGGGTCAGCATTCGCGGCTCGTCGGCCGACCAGGTGGCCGTGTTCATCGACGGCATACGCATAGGCTCCGTCACCACGGGCACGGCAGAATGGGCCGATCTTGCGACTGCCTCGTTCGACCGCGTCGAGGTGATCTCGGGCCCCGCGGCCGCCTCGTTCGGCGCGGACGCCATGGGCGGCGTCGTGCAGCTCTTCACGCGCCATGCGTCGAACCAGCCGAACCAGACCACCGTCTCGTTCGGCGGCGGCTCGAACAAGACCTTCGACTCGCAGGTGCGCACCTCGGGCTCGATCGGCTCGACAGGGCCGCTTTCCGCACTGAGCGGCCTCACCTACTCGTTGGGCCTGCACGACTACAACACGGCGGGCATCGACGCGACGCAGACCGGGGCCTACGGCCACGAAGACGGCCGCAATCCATACCACGCGCAGAACCTCGACGCGCGCCTTGGCTACGCGCACGACAACTGGTCGATCTCGACCTTCGCGCTCTACCACCGCTCCGATCTCTCCTACGACAACGCGGGAGGCAACGACCGGCAGCGCGACACGCAGCTCACGACCGGTCTCGCGTTCCACCTCGACATCACGCCGACCACGCAGCTCGACCAGTCGGTGGGCTACGCGACGGACCGTCAGTTCCTCTATTCGAACGACCCGACGATCCCGACCGACGAAATCGACTCGACGCGCTTTTCCACCTCCACCTCGATCACGCATCAGGAAAGGGGCCACACGCTCTTCGGCATGCCGCTCGACGGCGAGACCAAGCTCGCCTACGACTACACCCGCGAGCTGGCGTTCCTGCCCGTGGACGTGCCGGGCGGGCTGCCCGCGCGCAACGATTCGGCCGTGTCGATGCATCAGTCGACCACGCTCGGACCCGTCACGCTGTTTCTGGCGGGGCGGCACGAAATCGTGCAGGGGCAATCGGTGAATACGGGCAATGTCGCGCTCTCGTGGGCCATCACGCCGGTCTACACGGCGCGCGTTTCGTACGGCAATGCGTTCCGCCTGCCGACGTTCAACGACCTCTACTATCCGGGCTACTCGAATCCCAACCTGCTGCCCGAGCGCAGCGACTCGGTCGAAGCCGCGCTCGATGCCACCACGTCCATCGGCACGTTCACGGCGGCCGTGTACGACACGCGCGTGCACGATCTCATCACGTACAACTCGCAGACCTTCCTGCCCGTGAACGTGGGCCGCGCGCACATTCAAGGTCTCGACCTCTCGTACAAGGGCACGCTCGGCCAGTACACGCCGGTGAGCCTCACGGTGGGGATTCTGAATCCGCAGGACGTGACCGACCAGACCTGGCTCAATCGCCGCCCGCGCCAGACGGTGAGCCTGAGCGTGGATCACACGTGGGACGAGTTCCAGCTCCACGCGCTCAGCACCGGCGTTTCGCTGCTGTATAACGGCTCGACGTTCGACGACCAGCTCAACACGATCTACCTGCCTTCATGGACGACGGTGAGCCTGCGCGCGACGTACAAGGTCAATGCGCATCTCGCGCTATCGGCCACGCTGGCGAACGTGTTCAACCGGCAGTACGTGACCGCATACGGGTACAACACGCTGGGGCGCACGGCGTTTGGCAAGGTGACCTATACGTTCTGAGCGTTGCGTGCGAGCGGGTGCGTTCAAGCGTTTCGCGCGCCCGCTCGCCTAGCCCTCGCGCTTCGGACGCCGCACCGCGCGAATCTTCCCACTATTCCCGCCGCCGCAGAAAAACTGCTCGCCGCCATCGGACTCCAGCCCCGAAACGGCGGTGCCGGGCGGCATGTCGAGCTGTTCCAGCAGTTCGCCCGTGCCCGGATCGATACGCCGCAAATCGCTCTCGTCGCCTTCCCAGGTGCCGTGCCACAGTTCACCGTCCACCCACGTCACGCCCGTGACGAAGCGGCTCGATTCGAGCGTGCGCAGGATCGCGCCCGTCTGCGGATCGACCTGATGGATCTTGCGCTCGCGATACACCCCGACCCAGAGCGTCCCGTCCGCCCACGCGAGCCCCGAGTCGCCGCCGCCTCCGGGCGCGGGAATCGTCGCGAGCACGCGGCCCGTTTCGGGGTCGATCTTGTGGATGCGATCCTCGGCGATCTGAAACAGATGCCGGCCGTCGAAAGCCGTGCCCGCGTGCGCCGCGATGTCGATCGAGCGCTGCGTCTGGCCGCTCTGCGGATCGAGCGACGCGATGCGCTCGCCGACGGCGAACCACACCTGTTTGCCGTCGTACGTGACCCCGCCCACCTTCTCGATGCCGGGGAAAGGGCCGTACTCGCGGACGATTTCGGCAGTCGTTCGTTTCATGGTTTCCTCGTTGAATGAAGGGACAGGCGTTCATCCTAATCGCCTGGCAGCGGGGCGGGGAGTAACAAGGTCGTCGCGAATCCGGGGACGGGCGGCGTGGTCCAGCGGCGCGCGCGGCCGTAGCCGAACGACTGCACCTTGTCCGCCGCCGCGAGCGAATCGAGCGCGCGCTGCACCGTGCGCTGGCTCGCGCCGAGCGCGAGCGCCAGCGCCGAACTCGACCACGATTGCCCATCGGCGAGAAAAGCCAGCACGGCGGCGTGCTTTTCTTCCACGGGCCGCGCCAGTACCACCACTTCGCTCGCGTGGCGCGGCGCCAGCGCGAAGCCCTGCTGGGTCGCGCCGATCTCGGCCACGTCGCGCATCAGCGTGCGCAAGCGGCCGATTTCCACGCGCAGGCGGGCACGGTGCGTTTCGTCGGCGTGCTTCGTGCGAAAGGCGCGGGCGATGAGCGCATCGCGCGGCACGTCGGCGGGCCACGCCTGCGCAAGCGCGCGGGCGAGCACGAACAGCACTGGCCGTCTTGCGAGTTCGATGACGGTTGGACCCTCGCGCGCGACGTAGCGGCACGCGTCCACGACGAGGGCCTTCGAGGCGAGCAGCGCCTCGACGTCTTCCAGCAGCAACACCCGCTCTTCACCGCGCGCGATGAGGCGCGCCGCCGGTGAAGTCAACAGCAGCGCTGCGCTCTCGATCTCGGCGCTCAGCGCCGCGATGCCCGCCTCACGCGCGGCGCGCGCGGCCGCGCGGAGCGCTTGCCGCGCCGCTTGCGTTTGAATGCGCCGCATGGCAATGCCGGCGGCGATCAGCTCATGCGCCGCGCGCAAAGCGGGCGGCAACGGCGCGGGATCGACTTCGGAAAGCATGCCCCCAGCCTCGTCGAGCCGGCCGATCAGCAGCAAACGGCGAATTTCCAGGTAGCGCGCGTGCGCGGCATTGAGGCGGTCGCCATGGGCTTCGAGCGTTTGCCGCGCCGCAGCGAGCGTATCGGTCGGCCAGCCGAGCTCGCGCGAAGCGAGCGCGATTTCGGCCTCGGCGACGACGCAGCGCGCGCGAGCGACGGCCTCGCGCGCGCCGAAGCCGCGCGCCGCGCTGCGCAGCAGCGCTTTGGCGCGCGCGAAGTCGCCGAGCTGCGCCATGGCGATGCCGCGCAGCGCGAGCGCGGGGGCGTCGTCGCGCAACGCGACCCGGTTCAGCGCGCCGAGCGGATCACCGGCCGCGAGCGCGCGCGCGGCAGCCGTGATCAGCGAATCCATGGTCATGGGAATCCCGCCACACTTGTCACTCCCCCTCCTTCTCGGTCCGGACCTAATCTAACACGGCGATCAAATGAATCATCGATCGAACGGCATGGCGATGCGTACAGCGCGCCGCCACCATAGTGAATCCATAGGAGGACCAGGCAATGGCAACCCATACCACAGGAACGCGCGAAGACTGGCTTGCGGCGCGCATCGCACTGCTCGCCGCCGAGAAAGAACATACGCGCCGCGGCGACGCATTGGCGCAGCAACGCCAGGCGCTGCCCTGGGTGCGCGTCGACAAGATGTATCGCTTCGAAACCGAAGAGGGCGGTGCCACGCTCGCCGATCTCTTCAAGGGGCGCTCGCAACTGCTCGTTGCCACGCTCGCCGATCTCTTCAAGGGGCGCTCGCAACTGCTCGTTTATCACTTCATGTTCGGGCCGGACTATGCGGCGGGCTGTCCGTCGTGTTCCTCGATTGCGGATGGTTTCGACGGCATCGCGGTACATCTCGCGAATCACGACGTGCGGCTCATGGCGGTGTCGCGCGCGCCGCTCGCGAAGCTGCTCGCCTACCGCAAGCGCATGGGATGGCATTTTCCGTGGGCCTCGTCGAGCGGCAACGACTTCAACTTCGATTTCAACGTGGCGTTCACCACGGCGCAGCAGCGCGCGGGCGACATCGAATACAACTATGCGCGCAGCGGCCACGCCATGGACATGAATCCGCCGCCCGCGCCCGTCGCCGAGTTCGCGGCGAGTTGCGGCACCGACGCGGCGACCTATACGCGCGACCGTCCTGGCCTGAGCGCATTCGTGCTCGAGGACGGCGTGGTCTATCACACGTACTCGACCTATGCGCGCGGTCTCGATGGCGTGTGGGGCATGTACCAGTGGCTCGACCGCGCGCCGAAGGGACGTAACGAGGCCGGCATCTGGTGGCACCGGCATGACGAGTACGCACAGAGCTGAGGCGCATCATGGATAACGTCGGCATGACGGTACGGCCCTGCGGCGGTATACCGCGCGCGATTTTCTTCGGCGTTGCGTCGCTGGTCTTCGCGGCGAGCGCGGCGGCAACGTTCGTCTGGTGCGCTTCGATGCAGGCGATGGGCGGCACGCCGATGCCCGGCGGCTGGACGATGTCCACGCTCTGGACGCCCATGTGCGGACGCACCTGGTTCGACGCCGCCGTATCGTTTGCCGGCATGTGGAATGTGATGATGGTCGCGATGATGTTGCCTGCGGTCACGCCCGCTTTGTGGCGATATTTCGAGGCGCTGGGCGACGCACGCGCGGCGCGTGCGGGTGGGATGACGGTGATGGCTGGGGTGGGTTACTTCTTTGTGTGGCTCGTGGTTGGAGTGCTCGTGTTCGCGGCGGGGGCGCAACTCACCGCGCTAGCCGTCGAAGCGCCTGCATTGGCGCACACCGCGCCAGCCGTGGCCGGTGTCGTCGTCGTGATGGCGGGCGTGTTGCAGTTCTCTGCGTGGAAAGCGCGTTGGCTTGCGTGCTGCGGGAACTTGCCGTCGTGCGGGCATGCGCGGCTCGACGTGCAGGCCGCGCTGCGGCACGGTTTGAGGCTCGGCCGGCATTGCCTGTGCTGCTGCGGAAATTTGATGGCGGCGCTGCTTGCGGCAGGCGTGATGGATCGGCCTGCGATGGCGCTGGTCGCGGCGGCGATCGCAGCGGAGCGGTGGATCCCGGGCGGCACAAGAGTCGCGCGCGGGATTGGCGCGGCTGCGATCGCGGCGGGCGTCGTGATGGTGGTGCGGGCGGTGGCCGGATAAAAAAATCGCCGTTCCGCATCCGCGAAACGGCGATAAAACGCTCCGACTCTAACGTCGAACTCACGCCTCCAGACTCGCGCCTGCACACGAGTCTGATCGACGCTCCGGATTGTTGTTGGCAGTCCGGAGTAGCAGAAAGAGGCCGGCTGAATTCCACCTCTGTGCTGCTGGGCGAAGCGCGGCGCGACCAGGGGGACTCCCGGCCTCGCCGCACTCCGCGCCTCTTGTGGCGGCTTACATGCCGCCGAAAGACTTCTTGACCGTCAGCTTGTTGGTCACCGACGCCACGCCGGGAACGCCCTTCGCGATCTCCTCGACCCTGGCGATCTGCGCGGTGTCCGAAACGGTCCCGTTCAGCGTAATCGCGCCACCCCTGGCCCCGACGCTGATGTTGCCCGCGTTGATCGACTTGTCCTTCCCGATGGCCGCATACACCTTGCGGCGCATGGCACGATTCGCCTGCCTGTCCGTGGGAACTGCCGCGCCAGGAGCAGCCGTTGTCGACGCCGCCTGCGCCCCCGCAGCCGCGCTCGCGTCACCCTGCGCCCACGCACTCATGGAAGCCGCCGCGACGAGCGTCGCGATCGCCAATCCGGCTACCGTAGTTCTCTTCATGAATTGCTCCGTTCTTTCTTGAGTTTATGAGGATCAGAACGCGTGACGAATACCCACCATCGCCGCCGTCGTCGACTGGCCCGGCGCGACCGGCGCTCCGTAGATGATCGTCTGGTTCATGGTCCCCTTGTTGCTGACGTAGCCGACCTGGGCGTAGGCCCTGGTCGCCTTCGAGAGGTTGTATTCGGCGCCCACGGCGACTTCGCTCGAATGATTCGCCGAGTTGTTGCGGTCCTTCAAATAGTAGTAGCCCGAAGTGACTTTGAAGACCGGGCTGAACTGGTAACCCAGGCCGGCCGAGATCATTTCGAAGTTATAGGTGGCTTTGGTGAACAGGCTGGACGAATTGGACGAACTGAACGAGCCGGATATCGAGAATCCGCTGATCGTGTACATCGCGCCGACGTAATAGAAGTTGTTGTTGTTGCGGCCCGTTGCCGGCGCGGCCGGCGTCGTCGGATAGGTGCCCGCGTACGGGTTGGTGTCGTGCCCGCTGTAGTAAACGCCAGCCAGGTTCAGGCCGTAGTTCGAGTACTTGAGCACGGCCGACTCGCGCGTGCCGCCCTGGAACTGCCCCGGCACACCACCCGGCGCGTATTCCAGTGCGAGCGATGCGCCATAGAACTTTGGCGAGTTATAGACGATCGCGTTGCTGTCATAGAGCGCGCCGATCGGCGCATTCGTGCTTGTGCCCGGCCAGCCGGCGGCCTGATTGAGGCCCAGCCACGCGGTGAGAATACTGCCGAAGTACTGCGCGCCGCGTACGTCCGTGTCCGCCATCGCGTAGATCATCGGGATGATCTGCCGGCCTGCGTCGATCGAACCGAACCAACCCGATCCGCCGATGGTCGTGATCTGGTTGAAGAGCGCCGTTACACCCGGCGTGTCGGACAGGCCCGGCTTGCCGTTGTTCGACGTGAACGACCCTTGCAGCTTGAAGTTGATCTTGTAGCCGCCGCCGATGTCCTCGGTCCCCTTCAAACCCCAGATACTCGAAAAGATGCCGCCGTCCTTGAGTTGCCAGACGCTCCCCAGATTCTTCGCAGTCCCCGAAAAGTTTGCGGCCGAAGTGCTCTGGTACAGCACACCGGTGTCGACCACGCCATAAAGCGTGACCGACGATTGCGCATGCGCCGCGCTGGCGAACAGGACCAGCGCTGCCACGCTGCCGAACTTCAATTTCATTGCCTCTCTCCGTGTGTGTGGCTGCCGGGTGGTCCCGGCGCCTTTTGTTGTTGCCTGGTGGGGATTACATGACGTCCTTGCGGCGATCCACGATCTGCATGAGGCGGCTGCTCCATCATCAGACCTTGCATGGTTTGCTATCCTAAGTGACTTCGGTACGTATGCGGTTCTTGAGTGCGATGCCGTGGCTATGCCTGGCTCGGAGCCGGCGTTTCCATGACACTCACCAGCAGCTTTCCTTGCGCAGTCCGCACAGGAAATGTCGTGACCTTCAGCCCGCCCGCGCCCGGCATACAGCCGCTGCGCACGTCGAAGCGCAGTCCATGCGCCGGGCAGCGCACCATGCATCCTTCGAGCGGGCCACTCGCGAGCGAAGCGCCGTTGTGGGGGCACGAATTGTCGATCGCGTGCAGCTGTCCTTCGATATTGAACAAAACGATGCTGCGGCCGTCGACGAAAACCAGCTTGCGCTCGCCCGGCGCAAGTTCGTCGGCCGTGCCGACCGGTACTTCACGTGTCATCCCCGTTCCCCTCGACTTTCTTCAACTCGCCTCAGTGCGCGACCGCCAGCGCCATCGTGCCGGCCATCGCGACCGGCGAGTACACGCCCGAGAGCGAATACCCCTTGTTGAACACGAAATACGGCACGCCGTTCACCTGTGGATCGGCGTACGGCGCGCGCTGACCGGTCGGGTCCGCGAGGCGCTTCGATGCGGCAATGTGAGCCGCCAGGCGCTCACGCTCGAGGCCGCATTCGAGCCCCAGACGCTCGAGCACCGCGTAATCGCCGATGTTCTGGCCTTCCATGAAGTACGCCTCGAGCACGCGGTCGATCAGCACCGCGCTCTGTTCGCGCGTGCCGCGGCTCGCGGCAAACGTGACGAGGTCGTGCGCGGCCGCGGTGTTCGGCAGCACTTCGATGCGATCGAATGCGAACTCGACACCCGCGCCGCGCCCCGCGCGCTGCACCTGCGCGCGCCTCGCGGCCACCGCTTCGTCGCTGCCCAGGCGGTCGCGATAGAACATCTGATACGGCATGCCTTCGAGCGGCGTCCACGGCAGCAATTGGTGTGAGCGCCACTGCACACGCACACGCACGTCGGGCCGCGAATTTGCGAAACGCGCGAGCGCTTCGTCCAGATTGCGCTTGCCGATCAGGCACCACGGGCAGATGAAGTCGAAGAAGGCTTCGATCGTCAGCACGGGTGGCTCGCCCGCGTCGCGACTCGCCTGCGCCGCCCACTTTTGATCAGACAAGTTCATGAATCAACATCTCCGCCATGGGCCATTCGCCGAAACCCGCTGCGGGATTCAGATGACCGACTTCGCCCAGGTCGACAAGGCTGCTGCCCCAGTCCTTCGCCATGGCCTCCACGCGCTCGAAGCGCGCGAGCGGATCGTTGCGGCTCGCGCCCACGATGCTCGGAAACGGCAGCGGCTTGCGCGGAATCGGGTTCCAGCCGTGCTCGGCCAGTGCTTCGAATGGCGGGTAACCCGGCGGCAGCGGCGTTTCGAGGTCGGCCGGCGCGGCCAGCAGCGCGCCGTGAATCTTGCGGCTGTGCTGCTGCGCCCAATGCACCGTGATCATCACGCCCGCACTGTGTGCCACGAGAATGACGGGACCGTCGATCTTCGCGAGCGCCGCGTCGAGCGCCGCTACGCGCGCCGCGCAACTGAGCTTGTCGTGCTCGAGCGGCGGCACCGAGACCGCGTTGCGCAGCTTGTGCTGCAGCAGCGTTTGCCAGTGCTCCGCCACGTGGTCGCGCAACCCCGGGACCATCAGCATGGTCGGTGTGGTCTTCAGCGTCATTCGTCAAGGTCTCCTGCGCGCTTCAGTACGGCTTATCGCCAATAATGCCGGCGCGTTCCATCTTGCGGTGGCACGGCGGGTAGTCCATCACCGCATAGTGCTGGGTGCTGCGGTTGTCCCAGATCGCGATGCTGTTCGGCTTCCAGCGCCAGCGTACTTGGTACTCCGGAATATAGGCCTGGCTCACGAGATAGCGCAGCAGGTCGCCCGCGCCCGGATTGGCGTCCTGCCCGAAGCGCACGCGCTCAGGCGTGTGATAGTTCGTGAAGTGCGTCGTGAATGCGCTCACGAACAGCACTTTCTCACCGGTCTCCGGATGCGTGCGCACCACCGGGTGCTCCGCATCGGGAAACTGCGCCTTCAAGGCGTGGCGCTTCTCGATCGGCATGGCCGCGCCGAAGCTCGCCTCGATACTATGGCGGGCATACAGCCCGGCGATCTGCGCCTTCACGTGTTCCGGCAGCTTATCGTAGGCGAGCGCCATGTTCGCCCACATCGTGTCGCCGCCCAGGGGCGGGCACTCCACGCAGCGCAGCACCGCGCCGAACTGCGGCGCCTCGCGCCACGTGGCGTCCGCGTGCCACGCGTTTTCGTAGCGATCGTTCGGCTGCTCCGGATTCTTGTAGATGCGCACGAGGCCGGGATGCTCAGGGTCGCTGCCCGCCACCGGATGATCCTCCAGCTCGCCGAAGCGGCGCGCAAACGCCACGTGTTCGGTGCGCGTGATGTTCTGGTCGCGCAGGAACAGCACGCGGTGCTTGAGCAGCGCCGCGCGAATCTCGGCGAAGAGCGCGTCGTCGTGAACGGCATCGGCGAGATTCACGCCGGTCAGTTCCGCGCCGATGGCATAGGTCAATTGTTCGACTTGCATGCTGCGCTCCTCAGATGACGAAGACCGACGACCCCGTCGTCTTGCGTGCTTCGAGGTCGCGATGCGCCTGCACCGCGTCTTCCAGCGCGTAACGCTGGTTCAGTTCGATCTTGATGCGGCCCGCAGCGACGTGCCCGAACAGCTCGCCGGCCAGCTCGTTCTTCTCCGCGGGGTCCGCAATATAGTCCGCCAACGCCGGGCGCGTGAGATAGAGCGAGCCCTTCATCGCGAGGATCTGCGGATTGAACGGCGGAATCGGACCGGAAGCCGTGCCGACGCAAACCATCAGGCCGCGGCGCTTGAGCGAGTCGAGCGACGCCTCGAAGGTATCCTTGCCCACGCTGTCGAACACCACGTTCACGCCCGCGCCGTTCGTCAGTTCGCGCACGCGCTTCGCGACATCTTCGCGGCCGTAGTACACGATGTGGTCGCAGCCATGCGCGCGCGCCACTTCGCCCTTCGCCTCGTTCGACACCGTGCCGATCACCGTGAGGCCCAGCAGCTTCGCCCACTGCGAGACGATCAGACCGACACCGCCCGCCGCGGCATGCAGCAGGATCGTGTCGCCGGCCTTGAAGTCGTGAATGCGGCGCATCAGGTACGACGAGGTGAGGCCTCGCATGGTCATGCCGGCCGCCGTTTCGCATGCGATCGCGTCGGGCAGCTTGATGAGCGGGGCCGCCGGAATCAGGCGTTCGGTGCTGTACGCGCCGAGCGTGTTGATGAAGCCGGTGTAGGTCACGCGCTCGCCCACCGCCACGTTGCTCACTTCGGGGCCCACGGCCTCGACCACGCCCGCGGCTTCCACGCCCATGCCGGCGGGTAGCGGAACGGGGTACAGGCCGGAGCGGAAGTAGGTATCCGCGAAATTCAGGCCGACTGCCTCATGGCGCAGGCGGACCTGTCCGGGGCCGGGATCGCCCACTTCGACGCTCTCGTAGCGCAAGACTTCGGGACCGCCGGTTTCGTGGAAGCGCACTGCTTTCGCCATGTTCAATCTCCTATCCTTTACTCAAACGCGTCGACTCGAACTCAGTCAAGCCGACTCGAACTGCCTGTTCAATTTCATCGTTGTGTGTGACCACCGGCTTCTTCGCGCAGGGCATTCACACGATCCAGATCGACGGTGTAGTTGCGCTTGCCGATCAGGAAAACCACTGCCGCCACGAGCGGCGCAAACGGTACGAGTTGCAGCGCGCCAAGCAGGCCGATATGGTCGGCGGCAATGCCCGTGAGCACCGCGGCGGGCGCGAGGCCGAGCAGGTTGTTCGCCAGCGTAAGCGTGGCGAACGCCGAGGCATGGATCGAGGGCGGCGTGAGGTTCGCCACCATCGCGCCCGAGGGGCCAGCTGCGCCTGCACAGAAGAACATGGCCGCGCCGATCAGAACCAGTTGCGCCGGGCCGGCCGGCATGCGCAAGCCGACCGCGAGCAGCGTGAAACAGATCAGGCAGTACGCTATCGCGATGCTCCATTTGCGCGCGCCGTTATCCTTGCTGAAGCGGTCCGCGAGATTGCCGCACACCACCATGCCAACGCCCGTCACGAGCACGAACACTGCGGCGGTCCCGGCCGCTTTGCCGGTGGCCATGCCGTAGTAGCGGTTCAGGAAGCTCGGCAGCCAGCTCCACACGGCCGCCGGCACGAGCAGATGCACGCCGCTGCCCACATACGCGCACACCACGGAGCGCGTGGAAAACAGGCCCTTGAGCAGCGCGCGCAGGCTCATGCGCATCCCGAGGCCATTCGCCTCGCGGCTCACGCTCGCCGGCTGCAGCGAGGCAATGCGCTTCTCCGTGACGACGATGCGATAGATCACGACCAGCACGATCCCCATGGCTGCCATCGCGCCAAACGCCGCGCGCCAGCCATGCTGCGCAGCCACCGCACCGCCCAGCGCCATGCCCAGCACCGAGCCGAAGGCGCCACCCGCCATGAATGCGCCCGTAATCGTGGAACGCAGGCGCACCGGAAAAATACTGAGGACAACGGCAATCCCCACGCTGCCATAAGCCGCTTCGCCGATGCCGACGAAGGCGCGTGCTAGCAGCATTTCGCCGTAGTTCGTCGAGAGCGCGCAACCAAGCGTCGCGATACTCCACAACGCCGCCATCAGGACGATGCTCTTCACGCGGCCCCAGCGGTCGGCGAGCACCGACAGCGGAAACGTGAGCACGCCCACCATCAGTGCCACCACGCTGCTCAGCGAGCCGAGCTGCGTGTCCGAAAGACTCCATGCGGTCTTGAGCAGCGGAAAAACCGCATTCAGGACCTGCCGCGACATGTAGTCGGAAAGCAGCAGCCCGACCGTCAAGGCGAACACCACCCACGCATATGCGCGTACGTTCGTCCCGGTCTTCGTCAATTCGCCCGCGGTGGGCTCGGCATGCGTGAGCATGGGTTGTCTCCGTGGTAGCCCGCTCTTCGTCGGGTTCCGTTGTTCTCTCAGTTTCAGCAGGTACGACGCAAGCGCCAAACCCCCGCTTCGAGGCCCGGCACAAGCCTATGCCCGCGCCGGGCCCCACTGCCATTACGCCGCGCGCAGCGGCAGGTTCTTCACGCCGGCCACGCGGTTCGGCGCCATGCCGTTGGCCGCGAGCGCTTCGTCGACCGTCTCGTAGTGCACGCCGATGCGATAGATATCACGCGCTTCCTTGCCCGTGGCAATCTCACGGCCCAGTTCGCGCGCCACGCGCACGCATTGCTCGATCTGCTGCACGGACGTGAAGCGCTTGCCGTGCTGGTCGATGATCGTATCTTCAATGCCGCAACGCGGGTGCAGGCCCATGGACATCGCCATCATGTTGAACGGCAGCACGTTCTTGAGCAGCGACTCGGCGGTGACGGTGCAGCCATCGGGCGCACGGTGCACGAAGTTGAAGAAGTTGAACGGGTTCGGGCCGTCGAAGCCGCCGCCGATGCCGATCCACGTGAGATTCAGCGGCCCCTTGTACGCGCCCTTGCGCACGAGGCGATCGAGCGTTTCGAGCGCGTGGATGCCCGTGAGCTGGAAGTGCGGCTGAATGCCCGAAGCCTGCAGACGGCGCAGATGCTCCTCCACCCATGCCGGGCCGGCCGGCACCGTCATTTCGCTATACGCGGCCATGAACGCCGGGTTGGAGAGCGAGGTGCCCGCCAGGTATTCCGGGTAGAGCAGCTCCATGATGTTCATCTGCGTGGTGTTGATCGCCACGGTCACCTGGTCCGGCTTCGGCTCGAGGTCGGCCAGCATGTGACGCGTGTCGTCCGAGAGCCACTTCGCCGCTTCGCCCTCGTCTTCCGGCGCGAACGAGATCGAGCCGCCCACCTGGATGATCATGTCCGGCACCGCGGCGCGCACGCCTGCGATCAGCTCGTTGAACTTCGAGAGGCGTTTGGAGCCCTTGCCGTCGAGTTCGCGCACATGCAGGTGCAGCACCGTTGCGCCCGCGTTGTAGCAATCCACGGCCTTCTGGATCTGTTCTTCCATCGTCACCGGAATGTCTTCCGGGAAGTCTTCGGGCATCCATTCCGGACCATACGGCGCGGTGGTGATGACAACCTTGTCCTGGTTCTCGGGGTGCAGCGAATCGTCGAGGAATTGCATCGTGTTCTCCAATATGGGGACGGTATTTCAACGTTTGGCAACGTGGCCGGAAGCCTGAAATAACGCTCGGAACCTGGCTGATCCGTTGAGATGCACGATACGGCAATCCTGCGCTACACTTTTCTGATTGCGCGCCATCGTTTTAGCTTTTCGCGCCACCAGGCGTTAACACCGAGATAAGCGCAAGCCCATGTTTGACGGGCTGAAAAGGCGCGGCGAGGCCGCAACAAAGAGGAGACACGACAATGGAAACCACGCTGAGCTCGGTCTCGCTGAGCGGTTATTTCGACGTGGCAAAGCGCGTGGGATTGAACCCGGTCGAGCTTGCCCACGACGCGGGCGTGGACGCCGCGGCGCTCGCAACTCCCGACCAACGCGTCCCCGCCGCCGCTGCGTGCCGGTTGCTGGAGCGTTCGGCGGAAAAGGCCGCGTGCCCGACGTTCGCGCTGCAAATGGCCGAGACGCGCCACAAGTTCGGCACTGGCGTGGTCAACATTCTGCTCGCGCACAAGCGCACGCTGCGCGAGGTGCTGCTCGCCACCGCCGAATACCGGCATCTGCTCAACGAAGCGCTCGCGATCTTTGTCGAAGACACGGGCGCAACCGTCACGATCCGCGAGGAACTGGTCGTCGATCCGGGCACCCCCACATACCAGGCCATCGAACTCGCAGTGGGCGTGCTCGCGCGTCACTCCAGCGCGCTGCTGGGCGAGCACTGGAAACCGCGCGCGGTGCACTTCGTTCACCAGGCGCCGCCCAGCCTCACGTTTCATCGGCGTTTTTTCGGCTGCCCGCTGGAATTCGGCAGCGACTTCAACGGCATCGTATGCGCGGCCGCCGACCTCGACTACCCGAACCCCGCCGCCGACCCGGAACTGGTGCGCTACGCGGAAAGCCTCGCCGAATCGCTCAACGCAACGGGCGTCGATTCCACGGCACTCGAGGTGCGCAAGGCGATCTACCTGCTGCTGCCGCTCGAGCAGGCCAGCGTCGAAGGGGTGGCCGCGCATCTGCGGCTGAGCGTGCGCACGATGCAACGTCAGCTCGGCGTCGCCAATACGAGCTTCACGCGGCTCGTGGAGGAAGTGCGGGGCGAACTTGCCGTGCGCTACATGAGCAACCCGCGCTATCCCATCGGACGTGTGTCCGCCCTGCTCGGCTACGCCCAGCAGGGCTCGTTCACGAACTGGTTCAGCGCGCGCTTCGGCATGACGCCGCGCGACTGGCGCAATAGCCATTTGATCTGAAGTGACGGGACGACGGCGCGCGTGCCCTGCCGTGTGGTCCTTTAGTCCTTTAGTCCCTTAATCCCCTGGTCCCTCAGCCCGTATGCGGAAGCGGGTGCAAGTCAGGCGCGTCGGCATCGAACGTGGTCATGAGGCGCACCAGATCGGCAAGCGAGTTCGCCTTCATCTTCTCCATGACGCGCGCCCGGTGAATCTTGATCGTTTTCTCCGCCGCGCCCAGTTCGTCGGCCACGAGCTTGTTCGGCCGGCCCGTCACCACGAGCGCCATGACCTCGCGCTCGCGCGGCGTGAGTTTTTCCACCCGGCGCTGGATCTCCGCGCGCTGCTCACGTTGTTCGTATAGCTGGCCTGCGCGTTCGAGCGCGCGCGACGTGGCTTCGAATAGCACCTGCGCGTCGATCGGCTTCGTCAGGAAATCCGATGCGCCCGCCTTCATCGCGCGCACCGCCGTATCCATGTCGCCATGGCCCGAAACGAAGACGATCGGCACCCTGCCCTCGAGCCGCTGCTGCAATTCAATGCCGCTCAGGTCGGGCAACTGGAGATCGAGCAGAAGGCAGGCAGGCGCGCTCGTCAGGTCCGCGCCGTCGAGGAAGGCGCTGGCGCTGCCGTATGCCTGTGCCGTGTAGCCGCCGGATCGCAACAAGCGGCATAGTGCGTTGCGAACGTGCTCGTCGTCGTCCACAACGAACACGATGGAAACTGGCGAGTTCATGGTGAAAAACGCGTGGTCGTCTGCACGCACGCGCCCTCCGCGGGAAGTTCGATATGGAACGTCAGGCCGCGATCGGCGTTGCGCTCGGCCCATAGCTGGCCGCCGTGCGCCATGACGATGGTGCGGCTGATGGAGAGGCCAAGGCCCAGCCCGTGGGGCTTGGACGTCATGAACGGCTTGAACAGCGTGACGAGCCGATCGGCATCGACACCCGGCCCATGATCGCGGATCGCGAGGCGCACCTTGCCGCGATCCTCGCTTGCCGTCACGAAGATGCACACCCTGCGATCTTCCGCGTGGCAGTCGTGCACCGCATCGAGCGCATTCAGGAGCAAATTGACGAGCACCTGCTGCAGTTGAACCGCATCGCCGTGCACTTGCGGCAGCCCGTCTTCGATGCGCGCGCCCACTGCCGCGCCACAGGTTTCCGTCTCGCGGCGCAGCAGGCGCACCACGTCGCGCACGAGGCTGCCGACATCGACGGGGCACAGCTCGGGCGGCTCGCAGCGCGCGGACTGGCGCATCTTGCGGATGATCGCGTGCGCACGCGTGCTGTCGGACACGACCTCGCCAAGCAGCTCCCGCAAGTCGCTCATGGCCGGCGGGCTCTGGGCGAGAAACCGTTGCGCGGCCTGTGCGTTGCTGAGAATGGCCGTGAGCGGCTGATCGACTTCGTGCGCGAGCGCGGCGGCCATGTCGCCCACTTCGGACGCCCGTTCCCGACGCAACCGGCGCGGTTCGCTGCCGGACTCCGCGAGCGTCGTGTCGCGCCTTTCCGGTTCGATGACGACCACCATGCGCGCCGCAGGTCCGGCGGCGAGCGATGCCGAAGCGCTCACATGCACGTCGATATCGGCGCCGTTCTTCGCGCGCGCGATGGCCACGCGCGTCACGCTATGCGGCAACCCTTGCGCGGACTTCAGTGCGCCGAACGATACGGGGCGTGCGTCTCTTCGCCAGGCGACGAGCACGTTTTCGATGCGCATGCCGATCAATTCGCCCAGGGCATAGCCGAGCACGTGGGTGGCCATGCCATTGGCCCATGCGACGCTGCCCGCTTCGTCGATCAAGAGCGCCGCCGCGGGCACGACTTCGAGAACGCTGTGCAGACTTTGCGCAATGGCCTGTGTGGCCTGCGCCGACGCGTGGCCGGTGTTGCGCGCGGCCAGTGCGTTGCCGTTCGGCAGAGTGCGCGGCTTGATTCTGTCGAGCCACGCCAGCAGGCCGGCCGCTGCGTGTTCGGCTCTCGGTCTGTTCAGTTTTAGTTTTTCGTTCCCCATGTCTGCCCTGATCACGGTGTCCTCCGGCTACGCTGCCCTGCTCCGGCAGCCTGCGAATCGTTTCAAACGCTTCAGCGCCCAGGCGGGGCGGATTTGACGAGCACCGGCATTCCGGCCGTTTTGCGGTGCAAACTGCGCCCCAATGATGACTGCAGCTTACTTTTGATTATCGAAGAACGCTCCGGCATGGGCGGAGAATGAGTCAGTCATTGAAGAAAAGAACGGATGGGATCATGATTGCGGAACCGCTTCGCTGTACGCTTTCACCGCGCGTTAATTATATGAAAGAAATTGCCGATGATTCGTTCCGCGCGCAATTGTTTTCGATAACTTTTTCCGCATATAACGCTAATCAGGCGCTAAGGCCTTGAATGCGCTTGCACCGGACTATATACACTGACTATTTACCGGGAATATTTGCGAACGTTTTCTTTAATTTGTAATTGGCTCGCGAAATCATCTCTATTCAATACGAATGGCGATCGTGCAGTTTGTCGCGTGGCATTATCTATTCTGTTTTTTATGAAATAGTCGCCACCATTATTTCGATCTGGAAACGCGCGAAATGGCCTGCAGAATCCCTCACACGTCCGGCGCGTGACAGCTCGGTAAACGCCGTTGTCGATCAAGGCGCCGAAGCTGGCGCGGCTGCACTCGCCGCATGATGTTGCGTCGTATTTTGCTGACCATGTTGCCGGGACTGGTTCGAGCGGGCCTTGTGCTCCGCTTTGCGCTGCACGTCCCGCATCTGCCTGGTACCCATCGTTCCCGCTTGCGCAAATACTTCAGACATGAAGGCGGGCGCACAAAGCAGGAGCACCGTCGCACACGGCACAGCAAGACGCATTTTCATTTGGGATCTCCAGGTGTCGGCGCTGCCAGCCTCGACGAGTGAATAGCATCATTGCGCCGCCATTGCGGTGTCAATAGGACTCTGGTCCGATTGCCAGCACAGCGTGGCTTGCCGGACTATAACCGTGGGGCTCTCCGCCTCGCCACACTCGAACTAGAATGCGCGCACGCGCTCGCCCCTTCACGTTGTCGCTATCCGTCCCGCACTCCGGTTGAGCAAACAATTGGAAGGATCGGCCATGACCTCATGGATCAAACAACGCACGTACACCCTCTGCCTGCTCGTGCTCGCGTTGCTCCTGGCAGGCGCTCAGGCGGTGCGCGCGCAAGACGCGCCGCAGCCCGCCCCCTACAAACCCGAGGAGCTGGAGGCGCTGGTCGCGCCCATTGCGCTCTATCCCGATTCGGTGCTGGCGCAAGTCCTGATGGCATCGACTTACCCGCTCGAAATCGTGCACGCGGCCCGCTGGGTCAAGGAGCACCCGAAGCTGAAGGGCGACGAAGCCGTGAAGGCCGTGCAGGACCAGCCATGGGACACGAGCGTGAAGTCGCTCGTCGCGTTCCCGCAGGCGCTCGAGCCGATGAACGACAAGCTCGACTGGACCCAGAAACTCGGTGACGCGTTCCTCGCCCAGGAAAAGGATGTGCTCGCCGCCGTGCAGCGCCTGCGTGCACGCGCACAGGACTCGGGCAACCTCAAGAGCAACGAGCAGCAAAAGGTCGTGGTCGAGCAGCCGCCCGCGCAAGGCGGCCAGACCATCGTGAAGATCGAGCCTGCCAAGCCCGAGGTGATCTATGTACCCGCGTACAACCCCACGGTCGTGTACGGCGCGTGGAGCTACCCGGCTTACCCGCCGTACGCCTGGCCACCCTATCCTGCTTACTATCCCGGCGGCGCACTGATGACCGGCTTCGCGTGGGGCGTCGGGCTCGCCGCCGCGGGCGCGATCTTCGGCAACTGCAACTGGGGCGGCGGCGACGTCAACATCAACGTGGACAAGGCGCGCAACGTCAATCGCAACTTCGACAGCACCAAGGTCCAGGGAGGCAAGTGGCAGCACGATGCCAGCCACCGCCAGGGCGTCGCATACCGTGACAACGCCACGCGCGAGAAATTCGGCAACAACGTGGCAGGCGCCGACGGCCGCCGCGACTATCGCGGCCGCAATGGCCAGAATGGCCAGAACGGCGCCAGCGTGGCGGACCGCGCCGGCAACCGCACGGGCGGCGGTGCAGGCGGCCAGGGCCTGGGCAATGGCAACCGCGGGAATCAGGGCAATCCCGGCAATCGCGGCGGCGCGGGCAACAACGCGAGCGTCGGCAATCGCGCGAACCTCGCCGACAACGGAGCGGGTGGCAATCGCGGAGACCTTGGCAATAACGGTGCCGGCGGCAATCGCGGCGGCATGGCTAACAATGCCGGCGGGAGCAATCGCGTGAGCACCGGGGCAGGCGGCGGGTTTGGCGGCGGCGGTGGAGGGAGCTACGGCGGCGGCGGCCGCGATGGCGCCTTCCAGGGTGTGGGCGGCGGCGGCGCCACCCAGCGCGACGCGAGTCGCGGCCGCTCCAGCATGCAGTCTTCAGGGTTCAATCGTCCGAGCGGCGGCGGCGGTATGCGCGGCGGTGGCGGCGGTCGTGGCGGCGGCAGACGCTAGGGAGAACGGCCATGAACAGACATGAGTTTCTCCGTCCGGCTGCATCGGCAGTACTCGCGGCGGCGATCGCCATCGCACTGCTGGTATTCGCGCCGCGGCCTTGCGCGGCCGCCGGGCAAAACACCTTCGCTACGCCCGACGCGGCGATGGCCGCGTTCGGCGACGCCGTGGCCGGCAACGACGAGGCGGAACTGCGCACGCTCTTCGGCGCAGATTTCCGCCAGCTCATCCCGCCGGTCGGCGCTCAGATCCGCGACAAGTTCCTGAGTGAATGGCAGACTTCGCACACCATTCAGGATACCGATGCAAATCACGCGATGATCGCCGTTGGCGACGACGGCTGGACCTTTCCGGTCCCGCTCGTCAAGACCGCCCAGGGCTGGCACTTCGACACGCACGCCGGTGTCGAGGAAATGCGCGTGCGCCGCATTGGCCGCAACGAGCTTGCCGTGATGCAGACGATGCTCGCGGTCTACGACGCGCAACGCGAATATGCGCAGACCTATCACGACGGCAGCGACATGCTGGTCTACGCCAGCAAGCTCGCGAGTTCGCCGGGCAAGCATGACGGCCTGTACTGGCCGACCGATCCCGACGCCGCGCCGAGCCCGCTAGGCGTCGCATTCCTCAAGGCCGGCGCGCGCAACGCCGAAAACGCCGGTTACTACGGCTACCACTACAAGCTGCTGACCTCGCAGGGTCCGCACGCGCCCGGCGGCGCATATAACTACATGGTCGACAACAAGCTGTTCGGCGGCTTTGGCGTCGTTGCGTGGCCGGTGCGGTACGGCGACACGGGTATCAAGACCTTCATGGTCAGCCACGACGGCCAGGTCTACGAGCGCGATCTCGGCCCGGATGGCGCGGCAAAAGCCGAAGCGATGACATCCTTCGATCCGGGCCCGGGCTGGTCGAAGGCTGCGCCGTGACACTCGGCACTGGCGCTGCGCCACTGCGTTTCACGGTGCGCGCGCGGGCTCGGGGGCCGACGCTCGCGCCGGCGCGTCTTCACCGAGCATGTAGAGCAGCAGCGCGTCGCGATCGGGTGCGCTCATCGCCGCCGTCGAGCGCATGAGCACCGCGCTCGCCCAGCAGACGTCGGCCATCGTGGCGCCAGGGCCGCCATTCGTGACGCGCTCGAGCCGCGCCACGGACTGCGGATCGCCAGCGAGGGCCGCGTTGACCGCATCGTCGAGATGCCGCAACGCCCGCTCGTATGCCACGGGCGTGGGCAGCCTGACTGGCGCGGCGAGCAGGGATCGGATCACCACGCGATAAAGCAACGAGAAGTATTCGGCCGTGTCGGCATCGCTCATGCTGCCGATCGAAATGCCCTGAGCAAGGTCCTGCACGCTCGCCATGCCCTGGCAATTGCCGCGCGCCGCGCGTCCCATGTATTTCGCGAGCAGCGTGAGGTACGCCAGGCGGTCTTGTGGCGTCAGGCGCGCGATGCCGCCGCGGATCAGGCGCTCGCGCGCCGCGTCGTCGCGCAGCCGGGCTTCGAGGCCCGCCATGCCGCCGGGCACGGCGACCGCCACGGCCGGGTCCGCACGCAGCCGGTAGAACCAGGCTTCGACGATGCGCGCCTTGATCGTCTCCTGCTCGACGCCGGCCTCGCGCAATGCCACCGCGCTCTGCGCGGACCTCGGCTCGGGGGGCGCGACAACGTAATCGAGCACTGCGAAAAGTCCCGCCGGTGTGTCCTCGTTGCGCGGCACGCTGCCCGACGCATCGTGGCCCGCCAGCGCCAGCGCCGCGCTCAGTGCGAGCCACGCACAACGCAACGT
Organism: Paraburkholderia sp. BR14312; assembly: GCF_040948675.1. NCBI lineage: Bacteria > Pseudomonadati > Pseudomonadota > Betaproteobacteria > Burkholderiales > Burkholderiaceae > Paraburkholderia > Paraburkholderia sp. BR14312. The sequence goes on along the minus strand of NZ_JBFPKI010000001.1, from coordinate 873,742 downwards.
CTTCATGAGATCCCGCGTGGCGTGCTCACTCCGTCGCACTGCCAACTGTTGCATGCTCCGCGCGAATCGCGGCGGCAATGTCGGCGCTGATGGTGGCGAGTGCGCGATCGTGCGCGTCGACGAGCGCGCCGTAGTCCTGGCTCGTCACCTGCTCGTGCGCTACGGTGTGCCCGAGCGTCAGCGCCTGGTGACCCGGCGGCCGCACGACCCATTGCGCGTCGATCGTCACCGAGTCTCCCAGTACGCTGTCGATGCGCGTGATATCGACGCGAACGCGCCAGACCGGCGGGGTGGCCGCGCCATCGAACGTCGAGACGTGCGCCGTCCCGAGCCGCTGTGCAAGGTCCGCGGCAACGACGCGCCCAACGTCCAGTTTGAGCGGCGTGGCCCAGCGCGCGAACTCGTTCATCTGGATCGTGTTGTCCGGATTGCGCGTGACGATTTGCGGCCGGTCCACCATGTCGGGCACAGTCACGGGACCGACGACGACATCGAGTGCAGCGGCGCTTGTCGGCACGGCGGGCGATGTGCTGGCCGTCGCGGCGCTCGCATCATCGGCGCGCAACGCATAGAACGTAGGCGACGGCGAGGAGCACCCGGCGAGACACGCCATCGCAACGGCGAGAACGGCAGGCAGAGTCAGGTTGCGGCGGTTCACTGCTTGCCTCCAGGTTTGCCCTGCACCACGGCCTCGGGATGGCGCTCGAGATAATCCGTAAGCATGCGCACGGACGCGGCGGTGCGGGCCAGTTCACGCATGGCGTCGCTCGTGTTCTGCTGGAGCTGCGAGTCGGGCTGCAAGGCATCGGTGGCCGAGTTGAGCGTGGATCTTGCCGCCGAAAGCGTGTCGTGCGCCTGCGGCACGACTTCGGTGCCGAGCTTCGCCACCACGTCGTTCGCACTTTGCAGCGTGCGCTGCGCACTCGCGCCGATGGCCTCGAACGGAATACCGTTGAGCTTCGCGAGCAGTCGCGTGAGCGAATCCTGCAGCGACTGCAACGTGCGCGGCACCGTCGGCATCTCGGGCGGCGTTCTCGACCAGTCGATCTTAGCCTTCGCAGCGTCCGGGAAGACGTCGAAGGCGACGTAGAGCTGTCCTGTGAGAGGATTACCCGAGCGCAGCTGGAACCGGAAGCCGCTGGCAACCAGGAACTCGGCAAGCTGGCGCGGTTGCGAAGTGAGGCGTCCGGCCGGCTGGCCTTTCTCGAAGCGCGACGTAAAGCGCTCCGGATACAGATTGATTTCAACAGGAATGCTGAACTGTTTCTTCACCGGGTCGAAGCGCGTGTAGATACGTGTGACCTCGCCAATCACGACGCCGCGGAAATCGACCGGCGCGCCCACTGTGAGCCCGCGCACGGAGTCGTAGAAGGTCACGACGTAGGTGTCGACAATGCGGTCATGCTCCTTCATCGAGTCGGCGTGCGTGGCGTAAAGCTCGAACTTCGAGTCTGCGTCGGCCTCGGGCGGTTCACCGCCGGCGTCGGCGTCGGGCGTTTCGAACGCCACGCCGCCGATGAGCAGCGACACCACCGACTGCGTGTTGATCTGCACGCCGTCCGGGCTGAGCGAGACGTCGAGTCCACTCGCATGCCAGAAGCGCGTGTCGCTGCGCACGAACCTGTCGTAGGGCGCGTTCACGAACACGCGCAGCGTCACGCCCTTGCCGTTCGGGTCCATTTCATAGGAAGCAATCTGTCCGACCTGAAGACGGCGGAAGAACACCGGCGAGCCGACATCGAGCGAGCCCATGTTCACGCTGTGCAGCACGAATTCGCGCCCCGGGATGTCGCTCGGGATCGCAGGCGGGACTTCGAGTCCCACGAAGTCGTGGCGCGCTTTGCTGGAGTTGCCTTCGTCCATGCCGACAAAAGAGCCCGAGAGCAGCGTGCTCAGGCCCGAAACCGTACCGCCGGAAATGCGCGGGCGCACGACCCAGAAGCGCGTGTTGTCGACGAGCATGCTCGCCGCGTCCTTCACGAGTTCGCCAGTCGCGATCACACGCTTGTGATCGGGCGAGAGCGTGACCGCCTTCACCACGCCGATATCGACGTCCTTGTACTTGATCTTCGTCTTGCCGGCCTCGAGGCCGTCGCCGGTCTTGAAGCTGATCGTGATCGTCGGCCCTTCCTCGATGATCGCCTTGGCAGCGAGCCAGCCGCCAATGAGCACCGCGACGATCGGCACGAGCCAGACAATCTGCATGCGCCAGCGCGAGCCGCGCGCCGGCTTCGCCTCGGGCAGGTCCGGCAAGGAATCGTCGTTACCGGGTGCTGCCATTTTCGTGCTCCATCGCGTCCCAGATGAGACGCGGGTCGAACATGTTCGCGGCGAACATGGTGAGGATCACGACGGCACCGAAAGCGATCGCGGCGGGCCCCGCCTTGATCGTGGCGAGCGCGTTGAACTGCACCAGCGCGACGAGCATCGTGATCACGTAGATGTCGAGCATCGACCAGCGGCCGACCAGCTCGATCAGCCGGTAGATGCGCGTGCGTTGCTCGGGCAGCCATGTCCAGCGGCGCTGCGTGGTCCACGTCAGATACGAAAGCCCCAGGATCTTCAGCATGGGCACGGCGATGCTGGCAATGAACACGAGCAGCGCGAGCGGCCACGAACCCGACACCCACAGATACACCACACCGCTCATGATCGTGTCCTTCTGCGAGCCGAACAGCGAACTCGTGTCCATGACGGGCAGCACATTCGCCGGTACGTACAGCACCATCGCCGCAACCAGCAGCGCCCACGTGCGCGACAGGCTCGCGACCTTGCGCATGTGCAGCGCGCTGCCGCAGCGCGGGCACGTCGCCGCATGCGCGGCCGCCGGCATGCGCGCGAGCATTCCGCACGCATGGCAGCGCGCGATGCCGCACGCGGCGCCCGTGAGCGGGCCTGCGGCGCGCTCGCCTCGCGCTCTGGCCGCCTCGCCCGACGCGTAGTGCGTCGTCACGCTGGGCGTGTCGAGCACCCTGACCGCGTTGGCCGGTTGCGTTGCCCGCGCCACGCGCGACCAGAACTGGCGCGCGTCGAACGCCGCGCTCGCGCCCGCGAGCACCAGCATCAACGCGCCGAACGACCACAACGCGACACCCGTCACGACCGTTGCGATATGGGACAGCTTCACGAGCGCGACCAGCAGGCCGAGTATCAGCACCTCGGTCATGCCCCACGGCCGTGCGATGTACATTGCGCGGAACAGGAGCGGCGCCTGCCACGGCGCGCGGTCGATCGCGAGCGGCACGAGGAGGGCGAGCAGACACACGACCTGCAGGCCAGGCATGAGGATCGTCGTGGCGAACACCAGCGCCGCGATGGGCCACATGCCGTCGAGATAGAGAATCTCGACCGAATGCCACAGCGTCGTGCGTACGAGATTGCCGTTCACCGAGAGTCCGACGATCGGATACAGGTTGGAAATGACGAACAGCACGAGTGCGCCCAACGCGAACGCGAGCGCACGGCCGAGGCTTTCCGGCAGATTCCTTTCCAGTTCGGCGTTGCAGCGCAGGCAGCGCAGGGTGCCCCCCGGCGGGCAAGGCGCGCCGCGCTGCATGAGATCGCAGTCGTGGCAAACGAGAAGCTCAGCGCGCTTCATTGCGGGGCCTCCCTGAATCCGGTCGTGGCGTGGTCGATTCATCGTCGCTGTACCGATTCGGCATGCGGGGCGTCAGCCCGGCGGCGGCACGCCTAGCACCGCATGGACCGCGCCGATGAGCGCGGAGTCGTCGAACGGCTTGCGCAGGTACGCAACCGCGCCGGCTGCCTGTGCCTGCTCGCGCACGCGCGCATCGTCGTGCGCCGTAATCACGATGCACTGGATGCCGGTGCCACCCAGCCGACGCTGTACCTCGATACCGTTGATGCCGGGCATCTGGATATCGAGGACCACGCACACGGGCGCGTGAGGCGCCGCGGCCGCCAGGGCGTCGAGAAATGCCTCGCCGCTCGTGTACACGTCGGAGTCGATGCCGACCGACTTCAACAGGCGCTGGATCGCTCGCCCGACCGACTCCTCGTCGTCGACGACGGCCACGGATCGTGTCACGGTGTTCATTTGACTTAGCGTTCGGTTACCGGTGAGGACAGCCAGAGCGGCGCCGCCGTGCGCGCCGACCGGCATCCTGAGCGCAAGCGGCTTCTCCATGCGCGACTTACTTGTGTGGTGCAGGCTTGACGGATACGGCGAACGCTTCCGTATACACTGCCTCGACCTGATCGCCGACCTGCACGTTTGCAAGCTGCTGGGGATCCTCGACCCGCAGATCCATCGTTCCCCCTTCGGGGCCCATCAGGGTGACCGTTTTCGTCTTGGTGTCGACCGCTACGACATTCGCCGTGACTTTCACCTCACGGCCCACCATGCCGCCGGGCTTCTCGCCGGCAGCCGCACGCTCGACCTGCGGCGTTTCCTGCACCGAGGTCTCGCCGTCGCCTCCCTTCTTCAGGCTCAGCGTGAGTGATTCCTTATAGGTCATCGTCACGACATCGCCGACCTTTAGTTGATCGAAGTTTCTGACTTCCGGTCCCAGTTCGGCTTCGACCAGCTTGCCGTCGTGACGCTTGAGCGTGACGGTGCGGGTATCGGCGTCGATCTTCGTGATGGTCGCCGTCACCTTGTGCATGCCGGTGACGGTTGCCTTGCCCGGCTCGTGCGTCACGTTGGCCGTCGTTTGGCCCTGAGCCGCGGCAAGCTGCGCCGCGGCAACGATGACGGCTGAAACAACCCATTTGAGGTACGACATCGCGACCTCCTGTTACAGATCGAGCTTCGTCACCTTCGTGCCAGCGACCGACGCATCGGCCATGATGCCCGTATTGGTCATCACGATCGCCTGCACCGGCGCCGTTGCGGTTCGCGTGTCGATCTGTCCATTCGCACCGACCTTGACGAGCGCTACGGCAACATCGCCGCCAACTGACCAGCCCTTCGAGTTGCGGAACTTGTCGAGCGAGTCCTGCGTCATGAAGAGAAAGATCACGGCTGTGGACTGAACCCCTGCCTGCAAACCGAACGAAGCGGCCGCCGTGCTGTAGTACCCGACTGTCGATCCACCTACGCGCAACGCACCCTGGCCGTATGAGCCGCCAATAATGAACGCTGCCTTGCCGACCGAAGGAAAGACCAGCACACCTTGCGACTTGGAAACGAGTTCCTGCGAACCCGGGACGGTCGAGAACAGCCGGGACATCGTGCCGTCCACGGCCGCATCGATCTCCTGGCGTTTTGCCGCGTCGGTCGCGCCGCTCGTCCCACTGCTCGTGGTCGTGCTGCAACCCGCAACAGCGAGCCCAGCCGCGGTCGCCGCCGTAAGCACAAAAATCCGTCGCTTCATTGTTGTCCTCCATTCAGTTTTTACAGCCCGGACACGGCACTCACGCATGCGGATCAAAGCTCACGCGAGAATGAGACGTTGCTCGCACATCGTTGGTCATCGTTCAGTTACATAGTCTCAGAGGCCGCGCACAGGACAAATCGGACCTTGGTCTTACGCCGCCCGAAACCACAACGCGCTTCGCAGGCGCTACTGCACCGTGTAGCCGCGCCCTTGCATGCACGCGGCAAACGCGCGGTTGAACGTGTCGATCGCGCCCTGCTGCTGTTGCTGCGCATTGGCCTGCTGGGCACGCCGTTCCTGCCGCGCGCGTGAGCCGCCCACCATCGTGCCGGCCGCCGCGCCCACTGCCGCGCCCCTGCCCGCATCGCCGGTGATCGCGCCGATCACCGCGCCGCCCGCCGCGCCGCGCGCCGCGCCCTGGACACGCTGGCCGCCGCCCACAGCCGGCCCCGAAGGCGGCGGTGGCGTCGACGCGACCTGTTTCGGGTCAATGCCCGTGTTGCTCCTGGCCCACGAGTAGCATGCCGATTCGTCCGAGTGCTGTTGCTGCGCGCTCTGCCCCTTCGCGGGATACGCAATAGGCGTTGCCTGCGCGGCACTCATCAAAAGCAGCACGGCGGCGCACAGGGCGCCGGTCCGACAATTTATATAGGTATCCATATCAACTCCTTGAGCGCGTGCGAGATCGCGCCGATTACGCCTGCTGCTATCGGCGGGAGATTGGACAATGACAGTCGTGCCTTCGGCACGACGCCCGAATGCGGGACGAACACCGCGCCGTGCAACCGGCGCAGTGGTCTGTTCAATGATGTGGGAGCGGCACGGCGAAGACAATCAGACCATGGTCCTACCGTCCCCCATAGGGACAGGCAGGCGCCATGAAGCGCCCGCCGGCGCACGGCCGGAACGGCCATGCGGTGCGGCGGGCGTAGAAGAATGGCTGCAGTGACTCAGAACTTGTGGCGGATGCCGAGGCTCACCATGATTTGCGAACTCGAGTTGCCGTTCAGCCCATAGTCCGCCACGGAAGCGACCGCGGTGGTCAGGATGGAACCCGTTGCGGTCGGTACGCGCTGCGTGCCGTTGGCGTGCTGCCACGCGCCGACGAGGTACACGTCGGTACGCTTGGAGAGGTTGTAGTCGCCGCCCAGCGAGACCTGGTTATAGGTCGCCGAGGTGTCGCCCGCGCTGTGCGTCCACGTATAGCCAATACCGATGAGCGACGCAGGCGTAACCGCGTAGTTCACGAAACCGGCAGCGACGTTGTAGCGCTGGTTGGATGGGAAAAGCGATTGCGAGTCCGCCTTGTACTGCGCGTTGCTATACCGGCCGCCGAACGTAAACGGTCCGGCCACGTATTGCAGGGCAACGGAACCAATGCCGACCCACTTGGCGGTTTCATAGGCGAGGTTCTGAAAACCGCCGTCGAAGGTGCCGTCCGAGGTGCTGGTCCAACCGGTGCGAGGAATCGTGGAGTTGGCGTTAGTCATGCGGACGTAGCCCGCCGCGATGCTGAATGAGCCAGTCACATAGCTCGCCGCGGCCGACCAGGTCTGCTGCGAACCTGTCGCGCCCGCGACGCCGCCGAACGCATACATGCCTTCGATCTGGAAGCCCGCGAATTGCGGCGAGAGATACTTGATCGCATTGTTCGTACGAGAGCTGTTGTCGTTGTTGTCCACGTCGCCCGGCGTGGTGAAGGTGCTGCCCCAGTAATTGTCTGCGGTAAGCGGCTGGACCATGTCGACGACCGGGTCGTACTGGCGACCCAGTGTCAGCGTTCCATACTGCTGGTGCGTCAATCCTACGAAGGCTTGACGGCCAAATAGCAAGGTATTGCCGTTGTAGTTGCCCATCTTGCCGCTATTGATGTCGAATCCGCTTTCCAGTTGGAAGATCGCTTTCAGGCCGCCGCCCAGATCTTCCGTTCCCTTCAAGCCCCAGCGGGACCCTTGCAGATTGCCACCTTGCATCCGATACAGATTGTTGCCCTGAGCGTCGGCGTTGTGGACGAACTGAAAGGCTTCGTCGATCACGCCGTACAGGGTAACGCTGCTTTGCGCGTGAGCGACCGGAGCCAACATGGTGAGCGGAACAGGAAGCAACATAAGCGCAAGCTTTTTCATGTTTGCAACTCCTTCACGCACCGGGTAATCGGTATTCCTATATTAGTCGCTTGCTCCGGAACGACCTCAGCGTGAAATTGGTGCCGTTGTCGGCACAAGACATCCAATGCAACATGAATGAAGGCCATGGCTGTGTAACCGCAGCTTAACTAAAGCATTAAAACCGCCATGTTTGCAAATGCCCCGAAGCCCTTCGCTCATCGGGCCGATGTTCGTTTCGCACAAACAATCAGGAGTCCCCATCATTCGAGAAATTCCCTGATCGCGGTGGCAATCTCGTCGGCGTGCGTTTCCAGCGCGAAGTGGCCGGTGTCGAAAAAGCGCACCACGGCTAGCGGCAAGTCGCGCTTGTACGCCTGCGCGCCGGGCGGCAGGAAGAACGGATCGTTCTTACCCCACACGGCGAGAAACGGCGGCCGATGCGTGCGGAAATACGCCTGAAATTCAGGGTAGAGCGCAACGTTGTTCCGGTAGTCGCGGAACAAGTCGAGCTGGATCTCGTGCGCGCCGGGGCGGTTCATATAGTAGTCATCGAGCGAATAGCCGTCCGGCGACACCGCCGACGCATCGGGCACGCCGTGCGTGTATTGCCAGATCGTCGCTTCGCGCGAGAGCAGCGCACGCAGTGCCTCTCGGTTGGCCGGCGACGCGTCCTGCCAGTAAGCGCGAATCGGATTCCAGCCGTCACTCAGGCCTTCCTCGTAGGCGTTGCCGTTTTGCGAAATGATCGCCGTGATGCGCTCGGGATGCGCAAGCGCGAGGCGAAAGCCCGTGGGCGCGCCGTAGTCGAATACGTACACCGCGAACCGGTCGAAGCCGATGCGCTCGGTGAAGCGCGCCATCACCTTCGCAATATTCTCGAACGTGTATGCGAATTCCTCTCGGTCCGGCAAGTCCGATTGACCGAAGCCCGGCAGATCCGGCGCGACGATATGAAAGCGGCCGGCCAGCTTCGGAATGAGGTCGCGGAACATGTGGCCGGCGCTCGGAAAGCCGTGCAACAGCAGGAGCTTCGGCGCGCCGACGCGCCCGGCTTCCCGGTAGAACACGTTGTAGCCGTCGACATCGGCGCGGCGGTAGGCAATGGCAGTCATGGGTTCCTCCAGAGATGAACGGAAAAGCTCGCTTTACCGTGAGACATGCTTCGCTCCTTATGTAACCGTGTTGGTCGTGTTTTAGAGGTTACTAATCCGTGATGTAACTTGTCAAGAACGATTTTGACGGTTACACTGAATGCACCCTGATTACCCTTTTGCAGCAAGAAAATGGACTACCGCCCCATACCGGCGATATTCGTGGCCGACGCGCCTGGGCTCGACTTCCTGAACTCGGTTGCCACACCGGTGGACGTTCCCATCGACTGGATCGCCGACGGCGAAGGTTTGCTGTCCTGGCTCGCACAGGCGGGCATGGTCCCCGCGCCGGCGCTTGCTGCGCTGCGCGCGCAGTTCACCGCGGCCGGGTTCGACACCGTCGCGGGCGAGGCGCGCGCGCTACGTGAATGGTTCAGGTCCTTCGTGCGAGACAGAAAAGGCCGGCCGCTCGCCGCCGCCGATCTGGGCGAACTCGCGCCGCTCAACGATCTGCTCGCGCGTGACGACCGCTATGGCGAAGTCGTTGCGGTCGGCAGTGACGGCGCGGCGACGTTCGAATACCGCGTGAGTCGCCGCTGGAAAACGCCGGAATCGCTCTTGATGCCCATTGCCGAGGCGCTGGCGAAACTCGTCGGCGAGCAGGACTTCACGCACGTGAAAGCCTGCGAAGGCCCGAAATGCACCCTCCTGTTCGCCGACCACACGCGCGGGCACGCGCGCCGCTGGTGCAGCATGGCGATCTGCGGGAATCGCGCCAAAGTGGCCGCGCACCGCAAACGGCTCAAGGAGCGTGAAAGCGCGTAGAACGTATTCGCGCGCCGGGCGCGAGCCTTGCGGGATCTGGCGGACCTACCGGAATGGGAGAGGAACGATGACCGCCAGCAACCCGAAGCGCCATGAACAGGGCGCCAGCAAAGCGAACGAAAACCAGCAGAAACACACCGAGCACAGCGACGACCAGCGCAGCGCCATGCCCGAGCGCGATGACAAGTCGCGCAAGCAGTCGCCAGCCGACCGCCCGGGCAAGCAGTCCGGCGAAGGTGAGCCTTCGGTGGGTTGATCTAGTGTCTGTAACACGAAAGAGGCTTGCATGGCATCGTGCAAGCCTCTTTCACAATGGTGCCGCGCTTACTTCGCATCCCTGAACGAATCGCTTCAATCGCGATCCGGTGCGCCGAGCGGAAAGAGCGGACGATATGGCCGCGCCTCGTTCACGGCCCGCGCGAACGAAGGCCGCGCGAGCAGGCGCTCGCGATAGGCGCGCAGGACGGGATAGGTCGGGGCGACGCGATGCGTCCAGTCAGCATAGAAAAGCGATGAAGACCCGGCGCAGTCCGCCATCGTATAGTCCTCGCCCGCTGCCCACGTCTTGCCCGCGAGGTGGCCTTCGAGCCATGCATAAGCGAGCTCGAGTTTTTCCTCGGCAAAGGCGCGCCCTTCGTCGCGCCGCGCCGGATCGCCGGTCAACGCGCCATCCACGGCGCGCTGCACGGGCGTCATGACATGCAGGTCGAAGAAGCGGTCCAGAAAGCGCACGTCGAGCGCGGACACGGGATCGGCAGGCAGCAGGCGCACCGGCCCGGGATGCGCGAGCTGCAGGTATTCGATGATGATGCTGGTTTCCGCAACGTTGCGCTCGCCGTCCACGAGCACCGGAAACTTGCGCAGCGGCCAGCGTCGCAGCCACTGCGCCGTATGCTCGGGGGAATCCGGACCGACGCCGCGGAACTCGAAAGGTGTGTCGTTCTCATACAGCGCGATGAGCACTTTCTGCGTGTACGAGGAAAACGGATGACCATATAGCGCGAGCGGCATCGTCGAGTCTCCTGGTTCGAGCCGGGGAAAGTCGTTGAACCATGCACCGGTTGCGTGCGGATTGCAAGCGTTGCCGGGAACTGCAGCGGCGCATGTTCGGGGAACTGTACATGGCCGCGGCCACATGCATGACGTATCGTGCACGGGCGCGGCTCCCTCTTCTTTCCTTTCGATATGCTCAACATCCTCGGCAAGGCATCGTCCATCAACGTTCGCAAGGTGCTCTGGACCTGTGTCGAATTAAACCTGCCCTTCGAGCGCGAGGATTGGGGCTCGGGCTTTCGCTCGACGCATACGCCGGAGTTCCTCGCATTGAATCCCAACGCGCTCGTGCCGGTCATCAGGGACGGCGATTTCGTGCTGTGGGAGTCGAACACCATCATCCGCTATCTGGCGTCCCGCTATGGCGGCGCGCATCTCTATCCTGCCGATGCGTGCGAGCGGGCTCGCGTCGATCAATGGATGGACTGGCAGGCGACCGACCTGAACCGTTCGTGGAGCTATGCATTTCTCGCCTTGGTCAGAGCGTCGCCGGCTCACCAGGCGGCCGGCGAAATTGCCCTTTCCATCGAGAGCTGGACCCGGCATATGCGCGTTCTCGACGCGCGGCTGCAGGCGACCGGCGCGTTCGTCGCCGGCGCGCAATTCTCGCTTGCCGATATTCCCATTGGATTGTCGGTGAACCGCTGGTTCGGCACGCCGTTCGAGCATCCGCATTTGCCGGCTGTTGCTGCATATTTCGAACGGCTTGCCGAACGGCTCGGGTTTGCAGTGCATTGCGCGAACGGGACGCCGTGAGGAACGGCGCGGGCCGCGGGTCAAATTGCCAGGAAATTCAGGCAGCGAAGTCAGTCGATGCCGACAGCGCCTGCCACGTTTGCATTCGTAGCATTCGCGCGCGAACGCCAGGCCGTGCACAATACCGTCATGCAAGCCCAAGACCTCGAACGCCTCGTCACCTTCGCCATGCCCTTCGGCAAATACAAGGGCCGGCTCATCGCCGACCTGCCGGGGCATTACCTCAACTGGTTCGCCCGCGAAGGGTTCCCGCCGGGCGAGATCGGCCGGCTGCTCGCGCTGATGCAGGAACTGGACCATAACGGCCTGAAGGGCTTGCTCGAGCCGCTGCGCAAACGCGGCTAGCGCCAATCGGGCACCCGGCGCAGAATGCCCGGGCGAATCTCTTGCGAGGCTGCCCGACATGGCCAATTTTCAGCCCGATGGATGGCACACCGTTACGCCCCGAATTGTCGTACGCGATGCGGAGAACCTGGTCGCCTTCATCAAGACGGTGTTTCAGGCACAAGGCGCATTTCGCCATGGGTTGCCTGCCGAGATCAGGATCGGCGATTCCGTCGTGATGGTTAGCGGCGCAGACGGTCTTCGCGAGCCGATGCCGGCATTTCTGTACGTCTACGTTCAGGACACCGATTCGACCTACCAGCGAGCGATCGCGGCGAATGCGGTCTCGCTCGAGATTCCTGCCGATCTGCCATATGGCGACAGGCGCGCGATGGTCAGAGATCCGTGGGGAAACACCTGGCAGATTGCCACCCATCAGCGCGACCTTTCCGCCGCCGAGGTCCGTTCAAGGATGGACAGCGAAGGTTAGGCCGATATTCGGGCATTACGCGAATGGGGATTGCAGGACAATCGCATCGTCGCGTTCAGGGCCGGTGGTGACCATCGCCGCGGGCACGCCGACTTCGTTCTGGATCGCTTCGATCAGCGCCGCTGCCTGTGGCGGCAGGTCGCCATAGGAGCGCACGCCCCGGGTCGAACCGGCCCAGCCGTCGAAGCGCCTGAGAACCGGCTGCAGACGCTGCTGCTCGGCGTTCGTGGATGGCATGTAGTCGATGCGCGCCCCATCGAGCATGTAGCCCACACAGAGCTGCACCGACTCGAAGCCATCGAGCACATCGAGCTTGGTCAGCGCGAGCTGGTTGATGCCTGCGACCTTGCAGCTTTGACGCAGCTGCACGGTGTCCAGCCAGCCGCAGCGTCGCGGGCGGCCGGTGTTGACCCCGTACTCGCCGCCGCGCTGCCGGAGCACGTCGCCGAGCGCGCCGTCCAGTTCCGACGTGAACGGGCCTTCGCCGACGCGCGTCGCATAGACCTTGCTGACGCCAAGCACCCGCCCCAGTTGCGAAGGCGCGATGCCGGTCCCGCTGGCCGCGCCCGCGGCGATGGTGCTCGACGACGTCACATAGGGGTAGCTGCCCCAATCCACGTCGAGCATGATCGCCTGCGAGCCTTCGAACACGACGCGCTTGCCCGACGAATGGGCGTGGTCGAGCTGTTCCCAGACGCGGCCCACGAACGGCAGGATGCGCGGCGCCATGGCAAGCAGGCCGCTCAGCATCGGCTCGCGCGGGAATGGCGCCTGGCCCGAGCCGCGAAGCCAGGCGTTGTGGTGCTCGAGCAGAACGTCGAGCTTCTCGGCCAGCAGGTCCGGTTCGGCCAGGTCGCACACGCGCAGGCCGCGGCGCCCAACCTTATCCTCGTACGCCGGCCCAATGCCGCGCAAGGTGGTGCCGAGCGGCTTCGCACGCATCCGTTCCTGGGCAGCGTCGAGCGCGCGATGCACCGGCAGCACCAGCGCGGCCGTCTCGGCGATCTGCAACACCTCCGGCGTGACGCGGATACCCAGCGCCGCCATGCGGTCGATCTCCGCGAGCAGCGCCTCGGGATCGAGCGCGACGCCATTGCCGATCAGGCCTAGCTTCCCCCGCACGACGCCGCTGGGCAGCAGCGCCAGCTTGTAGGTCCGGCCGTCCACCACGAGCGTGTGACCGGCGTTGTGGCCACCGTTGTAACGGACGACGATATCCGCCTTCTCCGCGAGCCAGTCGACGATCCGGCCCTTTCCCTCATCGCCCCACTGCGCGCCGACCACGACGACATTCGACATGCGAGATTCTCCCTGGTGAGTTAATCGAACAGATCCAGAACCGGAGCTGCTGCAAAGGAGGCTCAATATAAGGCGACACTGGTGCCACGAAAAGCGATGTAAACTCACGGGACTTGTCAGAAAAAGTCACATAGGAACCCGGTCGATGTCGCGTCGTCTGCCGCCGTTGAACGCCCTGCGCGTATTCGAAGCCGCCGCCCGCGCGGAGAGTTTTTCCGTGGCGGCCGAGGAGCTTTGCGTCACACACGGGGCCGTTAGTCGACAGGTTCGGCAACTGGAGGACTGGCTTGGGCTCGACCTGTTCGAGCGTCGCGGCCGCAGGGTCGTCTTGACTGCATCGGGGCGCGCGTACCTGGCCGAGGTATCGGCGGCGCTGGATCGCATCGCGCTGGCCACCAGTGAGCAGCTTCGGGCCACGCGCGCGCAGATCGTGAGGGTTAACGCGCCGACGACGTTCGCGTTGCGCTGGCTATTGCCGCAACTTTCCAGCTTCCAGCTGACCCATCCGGCAGTGGAGGTCCGGCTGACGACTTCGGACGAGCCAATCGAAAAGCTCGGCGACGAATGCGACGTGGCGATTCGCGGCAGCGAGCAAAAATCGGCGGGCTATGCGGTCAAGGAGTTTTTATCGGAAGTCCGGCTCCCGGTGTGCTCGCCCAAGGTACTGGAGTCTCATCCGATACGCCGTGTTTCGGACCTCGCGCACCACACCCTGCTTCACACGGCGACCTATCCCGGCCTTTGGGCGGAATGGCTTGCCGCGAGCGGCCACCCCGGGCTTGCCACGCGCCATTCCCAGCAACTCGATCACTTTTATTTGACCCTGCAAGCCGCCATCGACGGCCTGGGGATCGCAATGGGACCTACCGCGCTCGTCGCGCTCGACGTCAAAGAGGGCCGTCTCGTCTTCCCGTTCGACGGCCCCGCCCTGCCGGCATGGCGCTATTGCAGCTATGTCCGCGAAGCACGCCTCGACGATCCTGCGATCAACACCTTTCTGGCCTGGTTGCGCGAACTCGGCCAGCGCTTTTCACATCGCGCGTAGCGCCGGATTGGCGCAGCGCCTGCTCCGCGGTCGCCGGTTGACAGTGCGGACTCGATGCTTTAAAAAGTAAAGCATGAAAATTCCACGGCCAGGACAACCTGTACGCGGCTCGACCACCGGACGGCCAATCATGGTCGTGCTGGACCTGCTCGGGCGGCGTACCGCACTGCGGATACTGTGGGAACTTCGCGGCGAGGCGCTGACGTTTCGCGCACTCCAGGAAGCGTGCGACACCAATGCCCGCCTGCTCAATACGCGGCTCGCGGAATTGCGGGCGTCCGGTCTCGTCGCGCATGGCGATGGCGGTTACCGCATGACAGCCGAAGGCAGGAAGCTCCTGGCCGCATTGCAGCCGCTGCTGGCCTGGGCGCATCAGTGGGCCGAGCGCGATCCGCAAGGGTTCGACGCCGCCGATCCCGATCACGCCGACCGCGAGGCGTAATTCGCGGTTTTTCATACAAGGGATGTTGCACACCGTGAACCATCTCCGCTGGAAGATCGTGGCAATGCTCGTTGCGCCACTGACGTTCGTGATGACGCTCGACCGCACGGCCATGGCTGTCGCGGCCCCGACGATCCAGAATGAACTGGGCCTGTCGATCGTCGAGATGTCGATGATTCTCACGATCTACTTCTGGGCGTATGCAATCGGGCAGATACCGGCCGGCCGTGCTGCCGAGCGCTTCGGGTCGCGCAAGGTGCTGTTCGGCACGAGCACGCTCTGGTCGCTCATGATGCTCGCCACGCCGCTGGGCACCTCGTTCGCCTGGCTCTTCGGATGCCGCCTCGTGCTGGGCGGGGCGCAGTCTGCGGACTGGTCGAGCAGTGTCGTCGCGCTCAAGCGCTGGGTTCCGGCCAGCGAGCGTGCGAAAGGCAATGCCCTGCTGCTCGCCGGGCTCTATCTTGGCCCGATCGTTTCGGCGCCGCTCACGGCGTGGACCATCGCCCGGTTCGGCTGGCACGCCGTTTTCTTCGGATTCGGCGCGCTGGGCCTGCTGCTCGGCGCGATCTGGTGGTTCGGCTACCGCGACACGCCGGCGGCGCACCCACTCATCACAAAGGCGGAAGTCGAGTACATCGCCGCCGGCCAGCCACCCGAGCGCGTGGCAGCCAGGGGTGCGCTCAGGCGCTGCCTGAAGCAGCCGCGCTTCTGGATCTTCGGTGTCCAGTACTTCCTGCTGGTGCTGATCCAGAGCTTCTACACGACGTGGCTGCCGACCTATCTCATGCGTGCGCGCGGGCTATCGCTCAAGGCGATGGGTCTGTACGCGTCGTTGCCCTGGGTTGCCGTGTTCGTGGCGGTATTCGTCGCGGGGGCATTCAGCGACTGGCTGCTTCGAAAAACCGGCTCGATCTATCGGGCGCGCACGCCCGTTGCAATGACCGGATTCGTCGTGAGCGCGCTCGCATTGACGGCGGCCTCGCGCGCGGAATCGATGGCGATGGTCATCGGCTTGCTGTGCCTCTCTTTTGCCGCGGTGGGATTCGTGCAGGTGGTCGTGTGGTCGGCCACGCAGGATCTCGGGCGCGCGTTCGCCGGTGTCATGTCGGGCTGGACGAACGTGTGGGGCGCCCTCTCGAACGTCGCGGGCCCCATGACGCTGGCGTTGATCGTCAAGGTGACGCACAGCTGGGCAAGCGGCATGATCGTGATCGGCGCGGCGGCCGCCTGCGGTGCGCTGCTATGGCTGTTCGTGCACCCCGAGCGCCCCTTGCTCGGCGACGACGCGGCCGGACCGCTGCCGCCTGCAGAAACGGGCGCGGCACCGGAGACCGTCGATACCGGTGAGGTGTCCGAGGATGGTGGCTTTGCCGATGGCTCGCATGCGGTCAACGAAAGTCTCCATCGGCAGCGTTGAGTGTCTACCCTACGTCATACCTCCCGGCCGAACGCCGGCGGATGACACGTCAGGCGAGCGGTCCTTCCTTGTCTTTCCGGCTGACCGAGACCGAAATGGCGCTGCCGACGATGAGTGCAATTCCCACCAGTGACAGCGGCTGAAGCATCTCGCCCCAGATGACGTAACCGAATAGCGCCGCCCAGACGATGCTCGTGTAGTTATACGGTGCGAGCTTCCCGACGTCCGCCTGGCGAAAAGCGACCGTCATCAAGATCTGACCTGCGGTCGCGAACGCGCCAAGAAGTGCCATGATCAAGAGCGCCTTCACAGATGGGGTGCGCCAGTTGAACACGACAGTAAGACCGGTAACGACCGTCCCTACGAGGGTGAAAAACAGAACCGTCGTCACCGAGTCGTCGGTAGATCGTATGCGTTTGATCTGGACGATGGACAGCGCGCCGAAGAAAGCACTGAGGAGAAGGAACACTGGACCGAGCCAGCTCGACTGACCGCCACCCGGGCGCACCACGAGCAGCACACCGCAGAATCCGACGAGCGCCGCGGCGACTCCACTTCCCGTCAATCGCTCTCGCAAAACCAAAGGCGCGAGCAGGATGACGATTAGCGTTTCCGAATACGCGAGTGCAACCGCTTCTCCCAATGGGACGTAAGGCAAGCCGGCAAAGAAAAGTCCTGAGGCGCCGAGGAGCGTCAGCGCACGTGCAGTCTGCCCTTTGATGTCGATGTTGGCCAGGCGCTCAGTTATCGAAAGACGCCCACGGCAGCACATCGCGACTGCCGGCACCAGACCGAAGAGCATCCGGAAGAAGGTGACTTCATTTGCTGGATATTGCAGCGCGACTGTCTTCGCCAGTGCATCCACTACAGCGAAGCAAAACATCGAAGCCAGTATGGTGGCCACGCTGTTCAGCGCAAGCGATGTCGTTCGTGTGGCGCTGGATGATGGCATGGCGAGGCGCAGATGTGGTGAGTATTGGCATCGTCGCATATGGCCTGCGTCGAAATGGCGAAAGTGGCCGACCGCGACTTGAACGGACAGGCAGGTGGCAATGGCCGAACAGTTGCATTTAAGGCTGCGCCAGCTCGAACGGCATCGCAACGTATATCGCGGCGCGTTGCGAGTTTGTATGCGGCCGGCGCGTTCTGGTTGCCAGCACGCGCGAACGGCAACTATCAAGGTGCAATGGACGCTCGCTGCCGGCCTCATCCGGTACGTGCGGTCCGCCGGACCATGCTGGGATCTACCGAAGATTCGCTTGAAAAAACGTGAGCACCATTTCGTCAAACTGCTTGTGAAAGACTATCCGGTTGAAGCCGTTCGCATCGGCGCAGAGGTCCGGCTCATTGTTCTTCATTGCCGCAGGACACGGAGCAAGAAAAGCAAAATGCGCCGCGCTGGAAACAATGTGATATTCAGGCCTGTGAGGAAGGGTCCTGGCGAGTGCGTCGGCGTTGCGCGGCAGCACGCCGGCGCCACCGAACTGGGAAGCCCAAAGCTGAATGGGCGCTTGCACATTCTTCAGGCTCGCCGCGGTTGGGAATGCATTGAACGGGTCCGCCAGCACAAAGGCTTTGATCCGTGCGTCATGCGTCAGGTGTTCGGTGGACACCACTCCACTTCGAACCTGTTTGCAAATCGGGGCGCCCGGGTCCGGGCACGTAATATCGGCGTGCGGGAAATCCGGGTTGCCGCCGGCCAACACCAGGCCCGTGTAGCCGCCGCGCGAAAAGCCAAAAAAGCCTATCCGTTGCGGGTCGATTCTGGCTGCGTCGGGGGCGGTGCTCAACATGTAATCGATAAGACGCTTGATGTCGGTCGGTCGCTCGACGAACACAGACATATCGTCGGCCCGGGTCATGTCAGAGAATGTATCGCCTGGATGATTGATTGCCGCCACGACAAAGCCCGCCTCGGCCAGCGTCTCGGCAAGGTCTCTGTGGCCAAGGTACGATCCGCCATAGCCGTGCGAAATGACCACGAGGGGAAGCTTTTCGCCAACGGTCGGACAGTCGCGCCGCCCCTTCAGGACATATGGACCGATCGGCACCTCCTGGGCAGGCTCAGCACACGGTGTCCACACGATCGCTTTTAACGCCGGACCGGCGGCATCAGCCGGAATCTGCGCGAACTTTATTCCCGCGGCGTGTGCAATTGCCGTAGACAGGCACAACAGAACGGCCAATATGGACGTTTTCATGTGGGTTTGCGAGGCGAGTTGTCTGCTTCCAATATCCTGATCGGCGGTATCACTGCGAAACGGCTCGAAGGTCGAATTCGGTCGGATCCTGATTTTATCCCCGTGCGCCAACGGCGGGATTTCGGATGATGCGGTCGCTCAGGTGTCCGATTTCCCAAGCAGACCAAACGCTCAATCGCTGGACGCGCGATTCGTCAGCTCGCAACTTCGCGCGCCCTCTAGTCACGCACGATGGCGTGCGGATCGATGGTGTAAGGATGCACGGGAGTGTTGGGACCAATCTCGGCAGCGACGCGCGACAGCCAGGCAGCGAGTGCACGGTAGGCTGGCAGGTCGATACCGATATCGCCTGCCAGGTGGGTATATGCGTAGATCGATATGTCGGCAATGGACAGGCCGTCACCGACCAGGAAGGTCGCATCCGTCAGGGACCGATCGAGGGCTCGCAGCGCCTTCGTGGCGGTCTCCTGTTTGTCTGGGACCATCGCAGCATTACGCTTTAACCGCCCCGTCAATGTCCAGAAACGCAAGGAGCCGATGACCGGTTCGATGTAGTACTGCTCGAAGCTGAGCCATTGAGCAACCTTGGCGCGCCCGAATCGCTCAGAAGGCAGGAAGGCGGTCCCCTCAGACAGGGGCGGCAATTGTTGCGGGCGAAAATGCGGACCGACTCAAACCGACATGCAGACGATACTTCGTCTGCATGGCTAACCATGCGCGACAACATAAAGTACTATTTGCACGGCAGTGGAACGTCGCGTTCGCAACACACGCTTCTCCGCGTTCGACGTTCTCGCGTTGTGAATATGAACCGCGTGTCGAAAGACAGGAGAACTGTGAATGGAGTCGATTCCGCCAATCGCGCCGGCCCAAACCGCGCTTCTCGTCATGCACTATCAGACCGACATTCTCGGGCTCTTCCCATCGGTCGCGCCGGCCTTGCTTGCCAATACGCGCAAGCTCTGCGACGCGGCGCGAACCAAAGGCGTCAGCGTTTATTTCGCCAACCTCCGCTTCAGCCCGGGCTATCCGGAAGTCAGCCCATTGAACAAGAATGGGCAGGGAATCAAGCAACTCGGTCTCTTTGTCGACGACCATATCCCGCCGGAGTTAGGGCGGCAGGCTTGCGAACCCGTCATCGTTGCACACCGGGCCAGCGTGTTCTTCGGCACCGACTTGCAGGCACGACTTCTCGCACAAGGTGTCGATTCGCTGATTATGGTCGGCATCGCATCGACCGGTGTTGTGCTGTCGTCGGTCGCGTATGCGAGCGACGCGGACTACCGCCTGTATACGGTCAAGGATTGCTGCTATGACCCAGATCCGGTGGTACATGAACACCTGTTCTCCACCGCATTCGATTCGCGCACCACGGTACTCTCGCTCGCGGATGCCTTGCTGCTGCTCGCCTAGATGATCCTCGCCTTCTCTCCCCCAAACCACGCGAAGCAATCAAAAAGCCCCTCTCGATTCGGAAGAGGGGCTTTCGCGTAACGTGTGATGCATTGGTGCGACGTGCTGTGAGACCACTCAGGACAGTGCGTCGACGCACTGTCTTACTGACCGAAGTAAACCGGCTTCAAACCGGGAATGGCCGCCGCGGGCGCGCCAGACGCTGACGATCCGCTGACCATCCCGCCGTAACTGCTCCCGCCGTTCTGCGCAGCCACGCGCGCTTCGGCAGCCTGGATATCGGCTGGATAGCTTGCATTGTCGCCGTCACCGACGTGATAGCCAGCCTGTTCGAGCTGGACGAGTTCGGCGCGAACTTGTTCAGTTGTCACGGGGCCGTTCGACTGTGCGAGCGAGAGCACCGGAGCAGCCGCGATAGTAAGGATAACGACAGTTTGAGCAAGGTATTTCATGATTCCTCCTGCAACGAACGAGATCTTGCTCAAGGCGAACCTCCTTGCCTTGAGCACGACTGGGTTGAACATATGCAAACTATCGGCGCTCGAGCGCTGCGACAGCGAGCGTCGCGCAGGCTCGCATCGCCATGCGCTTGCTGCTGCACGGCTTCGGCAAACGCCCGGCGACAGAGCGTCGGCGTTGGGTAGATAAGACTGTATGCGCCGACTCCATGTGCATGGACCAGGCACCTGTCCTAAAAGAGGCTAGGGGATTGCCTTATTCGGCGGGCTGGCTCAGCCCTATTGGCTCTCGATCCACTGAATGGCGAAGCGCGTCAGCTCCTTGCCGCTACGGATGTTCAGCTTTTCCTTGATATTGGCCTGGTGCGCTTCGATGGTCTTCACGCTCCGGTTCAGCTTCTCTGCGATATCGCGGGTGCTGAAGCCGAGTCCGATCAGGTGCAGAACTTCGAATTCCCGTTCCGAAAGGTTCGCAATTTGGCTCTCGGCCTTTTTGTGTGGGACGGCAAGCGCCCGCGCCAGCTTCTCGTGCATGGCGGCGCTCATGTAGATATTGCCCGCCAGCACTTCGCGGATAGCGCTCACGACATGCTCCGTGGCCTCGAGTTTCATGAGATACCCGTTTGCCCCGGACCGCAGTGCGCGTTCGGCAAACAGGCTTTCGTCGTGCATGCTAAGGACAAGGATTGCCAGATCCGGATAACGGTGCCGCAGCGTCTTGACCAGCTCGAGGCCGGAGTCCGTCTGCAGGCTGATGTCCACAATGGCCATGTCGGGCAGACACTTCATCGCCGCGAGCGCTTCGTCTGCGCTGCCCGCTGCACCGCAGACGTGCAGATCCTCCTGCAGATTGAGCAAGAGCGTCATCCCGTCCCGGATGATGGGGTGGTCATCCACGATCAGGATTTGAGTCGCACGGCCTGGGCTAGCGCATTTCCTCTGCACGGCCAGTACCCTCCGGTAGCGGATAGCTAATGGCGACGGTGGTGCCGCCCAAGCCGTTGCGGGTCACGGTGCAGGAGCCGCCCAGAAGGCTCGCCCGGTGGCGCAGGTTGTGCAGTCCAAGACCCGCGGCACGCTCCATTTCCTCAGGGCCGATGCCTACCCCATCGTCGCTGATCGAGAGCGTCTGCAGACCGCCCGCCCGCTCGAGGTCGATCCAGATGCGGTGGCCACGACAATATTTCAGCGCGTTGTTGACGGCTTCCTGTGCGGCTCGGTACAGGTTGATCTGCAGCAGCGGGTCCAGCAAGTCCACATCCGGCGCGATCCGCAGCTTGCAATCTACGCCATCGAGCGCGCCAGCCGTCTCCGCCAGCGCTTGCAGTGCGTCCGCAAGTCCGCCGTATTCCATCGCGACCGGATCGAGGCCGTGGGCGATCCTGCGGGTCATCAGGGACGCCTGCTTCACGAGGCCGACGACGGTAGCGGCGTCAGCGGCGGCCGGGTGGCCCTGGGTCTGCAGTTTCTGATTCAACGCCGCGCAGTACAGTCCCAGGCTGGTCAGGTGTTGCCCAAGTCCGTCGTGCAGTTCCTGGCCGATGAGTCTCTGCTGCTGATCGCCGATCCGGATCAGCTCGCCCTCCAGCAAACGGCGTCGCTGCATCTCATCTTTTAGCTCGTTGTTCGCCTTCGCGAGGTCTTCGGTGCGCTCCACCACGCGTCGCTCGAGTTCGATGTGGGCCGCCTGCAGCAGATCATGGGCGCCCTGTTCCTGAGCGCGTGCCGCCGCCAGCAACAGTCCCGTCACCGCCACGACGTTCGCGAAGGCGCACCACCTCACCAGGCTGTCCACAGGAGATTCGGCGGCAAAGGGCCCCGTACCGTGGGTAGTGCCCCAGATAGCCACGACCGAGACCACTAGCGTGACGATGCTCGCGCCAACGCGATCGAAGCGCAGCGCCGCCCAGATAATGAATGGAAAGATCGCGAGCGCTGCCGGGTAGTAGCCGTGTCCGGCAAGTTGCGGGGCACCGAAGATGAGGTAGCTCACCCAAAAGGTCGCAGCAATCAGTCCGCACGCTTCCATGATCCGCTGTGCGGATCGCACAGGGTTTGAATACGTGAGGAGGCTGAACAGGGCCGGCGCCACGACGAGAACCCCCATCATGTCGCCGAGCCACCATTTCAGAAAGGCTGCGGCGTACCGGGCGGCAGGCACGAGTCCCCCTCCCAGCAGGGCGGTCGTGCCGATCAGCGCACTGACCCCCGTACTCGCCACCGCAGCGAGGGCGATGAAGGCCAATACATCGTTGATGCGCGCAAGGGTGATCCGGAATCGTGTCGCGCGGTTGAGCAATAGCGCTGCCGTCAACGGTCCAGCCATGGAGCCGATGCTTATCGCCGCGGCCACGGCAGCAGGCACGCCGCTCGACACGTTGGCGAGGAAGGACCCGACGGCAATACCCGGGGCGACTTCGATGCCGAGTGCGAGCAGCGCAACGAGTGCGATGCCGCTGGAAGGCCATACGAGTGAGATTGCGCCGCCCACTACCGCATAGGAAAGGCCTAGCTTTGCACCGGCGAAATACGCCAGGGCGACCATTCCGGTGTGCAGGAAAAGGCTGAATCTGGAAGTGTCCCGAACGGTAGCCATTTTCGCTTCCAATCCGGAAGCCGGAGTGCGGATACGCTACGTGCCCCCCGGGGGCAAACGCGGAGGGAGCCGCCCGTCAGTCCGTGAGTCACTCGGCGCTTGTTCCCGACCTGACTTTATGATTGTGGTGGCACCCACCGCGTTAATCAAACACTACACAGCACGCCTTATGCGTGAAGCGCTTCACGTTACGGCGTCATTTCGCTGACGGTCGCCAACGCCGCAAACATCGAACCGTTTACGGCCTCATGTCGTAACGCCTTTCAACAACGTCAGGTTCTTCGCTCGTTGGTGCTGGTCGGATGCACACCGTGATCAAAGTCAAAGACCGTGGCGTCCGCCTCGCGCGCCAGCGAACCGCGTTTGAACTCAGCCGTCGCGGAAAATAAAGCTGTAAGCGCTCAAAGCCGGCACGCCGCCCAGATGCGCGTACAGCACCTTCGACCCCGGCTCGAATTCGCCACGGCGCACTTTGTCGATCATGCCGTGCATCGACTTGCCCTCGTACACGGGGTCGGTCAGCACGCCCTCCAACCGCGCGCACAAACGAATCGCCTCCAGCGTGCCTTCGTTCGGCAGCCCGTACTCAGGGCCGCCGTAACGTGTGTCGAGAATCACGTCCTTGTCGCTGATATCGCGGTTGAGATCGACGAGCCCGGCGGTATGACGTGCGATGCGCGTGATTTGCGCGTGGGTCTTCTCCGGCGTAGCCGAAGCGTCGATGCCGATCACGCGGTCCGCCCGGCCGTCCGCCGCGAAGCCGACCACCATGCCCGCCTGCGTGCTGCCCGTCACCGAGCACACGACGATGTAGTCGAACTTGAAGCCCAATTGCGCCTCCTGCGCCCGCACCTCCTCGGCAAAGCCCACGAAACCGAGGCCGCCGAGCGGATGCTCCGAGCAGCCCGCCGGTATCGCATACGGTTTGCCACCCGCCGCGCGCACGCTCTCTAGCGCCTCCTCCCAACTCGGTCGAATGCCGATGTCGAAACCGTCTGGCACGAGCCGCACGTCCGCGCCCATCATGCGTGACATCTGGATGTTGCCTACGCGGTCGTAGACGGCATCGGAATAGTTGACCCAGTTCTCCTGGACCAGCACGCACTTCATGCCGAGATGCGCAGCGACGGCTGCAACCTGACGCGTCTGGTTCGACTGGATGCCGCCGATCGAGACTAGCGTGTCGCAACCTTGAGCGAGCGCGTCGGGAATCAGGTACTCGAGCTTGCGCGTCTTGTTGCCGCCGAACGCGAGTCCGCTGTTGCAGTCCTCGCGCTTCGCGTAGAGCTCGACCTTGCCGCCGAGGTGCTGGCTCAGGCGCTTGAGCGGCTGGATGGGCGTGGGTCCGAAAGTGAGTGGATAACGGGGAAAACGCTGGAGGTTCATCGAATATCTCCGGGAGGTCGGCTCATGCGGGGCGTGGTCAACGGTCGGTACGCGCCTGGAACGCGCAATCCGATGGAGAAATGTTAGGCGCGATGCCGCGAAATGAGCTTGCTAAAAAAATATCGACGGCCTACGTTTAAAGCATTCGTTTTGACTTCGAAAAACTTTTAATGTGCAAAACGGTTAAACGACGCAATGAAATTAACCAGACACTCT
This sequence comes from Paraburkholderia sp. BR14312, assembly GCF_040948675.1. Classification (NCBI taxonomy): domain Bacteria; kingdom Pseudomonadati; phylum Pseudomonadota; class Betaproteobacteria; order Burkholderiales; family Burkholderiaceae; genus Paraburkholderia; species Paraburkholderia sp. BR14312. The sequence continues at coordinate 849,283 of NZ_JBFPKI010000001.1, read as the reverse complement.
CCCGCTACGCCGAATGAGCCGCCTGCATTGGATCGCATCGATCGCGCGATCCTCAGGCATTTGCAGCAGGACGCATCGATTTCCAATGTCAGCCTCGCGGCCAGGGTGAAGCTCAGTGCGCCCGCGTGCCTGCGGCGTGTGGAACGGCTCAAGGAGTTAGGGCTGATACGCGGAATCGTCGCGCTGCTCGATCCGAAGGCGCTCGGCGCAGGCATGCTGGTCGTGATCGGCTTCGTGCTCGACCGCTCGACGCCCGAGGCGTTCGCCGCATTCGAGAAAGCGGCCCAGAAGGTTTCAGGCTGTGTGGAATGCCACGTCGTGACCGGCGAGTTCGATTACTTCATGCTGGTGCGCACGCGCGACAACGAAAGCTTCAACCAGCTGCATGCGGAGCAGTTGTTGTACTTGCCGGGCGTGCGGCAGGTTCGCAGCTTCATGGTGCTCAAGGAGATTCTGTCGACGCATGCGTTACCGCTGTGACAGTGCGCGCGAATGCAATCCATTGAAAATGGCTGCGCGAATTTCGATGCGATGCGGGGAAGTGAATCAGGATGATGAAGCAACGTGCTCGAAGGCCACGCGTTCTGTTGGTGGAGGTAAGCGGGATCGAACCGCTGACCTCTTGCATGCCATGCAAGCGCTCTCCCAGCTGAGCTATACCCCCATGCAGAACGGCTTCTGCGCCAGTGGGATGACGCAGAATCGAACAGGTCAGCTTGCGGACCTGCTCGAAGAGCGGCGATTATATACGCGGCGCACGCATCCTCGCAAGCACTCCCGCGCGCTCGCCTGGAACTATGCTGGAGTCCTTATGATTGCCCGCAAAATAAAAAGCCGGCTTATCAGCCGGCTCTCTTGGGCCATTCGCAGCAGAAGCGCGCGAATGCAATTCGTTCCAGTATCACCACGCAGGTCCCGCGCACGATACTCGATTCAGTTTTGGTGCCGACGGCGAGACTCGAACTCGCACAGCTTTCGCCACTACCCCCTCAAGATAGCGTGTCTACCAATTTCACCACGTCGGCAATCCAATACAACTCGGGACGCGTAAAGATCCCGTCTCTTCTCGCCTCGTGGGCTCGAAGGGTCGCCATTGTATCGACTCGCCGCGCATTTTTGAAGGCCCCGCGCGAAGATTTTTTGAAGCCCCGCGCCAACGCTTAAAACTCCGGCGTTGAAGTCAATTCAGGCGTGCGTCGAGTCCCACGCCCGGTGATTCGACCCCGCCGCACTCCAGCAGCGCCGGTTGGCCGCATTCTCCAGCGTTTCTTTGCTCGCTCATGACTATCTCCGCAGTTAATATCGCCTTGAGCGCATCGCGCGTGCCGGCAACAGTTCGCCCTGCGTGGCGCCCGCGCCGGCATTCTGCAGTGATCCGGGAACATGTCTGGCTCCAGCTTTGTGAACCCACTCATAGGCTCCACGATCGTCGCGAGCGACGAGCCCAACGACATGAATACCTCCTCCGATTTGATCATTGCCCTTCCTGAGGGACTGTACTGCCCGCCGGGGGCGTTTTACATCGATCCATGGCAGCCGGTCGAACGGGCGATCATTACTCATGCGCACGCTGACCATGGACGCGTTGGTCATCGCCACTACCTGACGGCACAAGCGGGACTCGGCGTACTGCAGACCCGATTGCCAGGTATCGCAGTGCAGGGTTTGCCGTACGGCGAACAGATCGAAGTCAATGGCGTGCGCGTGTCACTGCATCCGGCAGGACACGTGCTCGGCTCGGCCCAGGTGCGGCTCGAGCATGCCGGGCGTGTATGGGTCGCATCGGGCGACTACAAGATCGAACCGGACCCGACATGCACGCCGTTCGAACCGGTCCGGTGCGACACGTTCATCACGGAATCGACTTTCGGCTTGCCTGTCTACCGGTGGGAACCGTCGCATGCCGTATTCGACGGCATCAACGCCTGGTGGCGGCATAACGCGGCCCAAGGGCTGGCGTCAGTGCTGTTTTGCTATTCCTTCGGCAAAGGGCAGCGTGTGCTCGCCGGCGTGGACCCTGGCATCGGCCCGATCTTCTGCCACGGCGCCGTCGAAACGTTGAATCGAATCTATCGTGATGCGGCAGTCGACTTGCCCGCGACGCGACGCGTCGGCGAAATCCCGATGCACGACAAGGCCGCATTCAGAAACGCGCTGATCATTGCGCCGCCCTCCGCGAAAGGCAGCGCGTGGACACGGCGTTTCGGCGAGCATCGCGACGCATTGGCATCTGGCTGGATGCGTTTGCGCGGTGCGAGACGCAGGCGCGGAGTCGACCGGGGATTCGTCTTGTCGGATCATGCGGACTGGCCCGGTCTCAACGATGCCATCAAAGCAACTGGCGCTGAGCGCGTGATCGTCACGCACGGTTACATCGAGCCGATGGTGCGATGGCTTCTCGAACATGGATTCGATGCCGGCACCTTCGCAACCGAATATGGCGGCGACGCGATCGAGGCAGACGCCGATGCCGCCACGACGGAGGACGCGCCGAAATGAAACGGTTTGCGGCACTCTACGCAGCGCTCGACGCGACGACGTCCACCAACGACAAGCTCGAAGCATTGGTTGCCTATTTTTCCGGCGCCGAACCTGAAGACGCGGCGTGGGCGGCGTATTTCCTCGCAGGGGGCAAGCCTCGCCAGTCGGTGCCTACGCGAATGCTGATCGAATGCGCACGCGATTGCGCCGGCCTGCCGCAATGGCTGTTCGACGAGTCATATCAGGCAGTCGGCGACCTCGCAGAGACGATCGCGCACGTGCTGCCGCCAGCGTCGCGTGAATCGGAACTGGGTCTGGCGCAATGGGTCGGGCAGCGCCTGCTGACGTTGCGAGGCAGCGAGCCGGACGCCGTACGCGAGCGTTTGACCGCCTACTGGGACGAACTGAACTGGAGCGAGCGGTTTTTGCTCACCAAGCTCATCGGCGGCGGTTTTCGCGTCGGCGTCTCACGGCAGCTCGTCGTGCGCGCGCTCGCGCAGGTCGCGGGCGTCGACCACAAACGCATCGCGCAGCGCTTCGTCGGTTGGACGCATTCGCACAAGACACCGACAGCCGCCGGGTATCTCCGGCTAATCACCGCTTCGGCCGATGGCGACGACACCGACACGCCGCAAGCCACCGACATCGGCTTGCCCTATCCGTTCTTTCTCGCGCATCCGTTGCAGGCCGACCCCACAACGCTCGGCCCGACCGCGGACTGGATCTTCGAATGGAAATGGGACGGCATTCGCGCACAACTCGTCAAACGCGCAGGACGCGTCTGGATCTGGTCGCGGGGCGAAGACCTCGTAACCGAACGTTTTCCGGAGCTGGAGGCGATGGCTGCTGCGTTGCCGAACGGCTCGGTCATAGACGGGGAAATTCTCGCGTGGGAACCGGGGGCGAGTGCACCATTGCCATTCGCGCGTCTGCAGCCGCGTATCACGCGCAAGTCGCTGACCAGAAAGGTGCTCAGCGAGTCGCCCGCCGCGATGGTCGCATACGACCTGCTCGAAGCCGAGGGTCGCGATCTGCGCACGCAACCGCTCGAAATACGACGCGCGCGACTCGACGCGCTTGTCCAGTCGTTGTCGCAATCGCCCGCGACCGAATTGCTGCGCGTATCGCCGGTCGTGGCCGCCGAAGACTGGAACGCGATCCGGCAATTGCGCGAGGAGAGCCGCGCGCGCAGCGTCGAAGGGTTGATGCTGAAACAGCGGACATCGATGTACGGCGTCGGACGTACCAAGGCATCGGGTACGTGGTGGAAATGGAAGATCGAGCCGTTTTCGATCGACGCCGTGCTGCTGTACGCCCAACGTGGTCACGGCCGGCGGGCGAGCCTCTTCACGGACTACACGTTTGCGGTCTGGGACGAAGCAGACGGCGTGCGCACGCTGGTGCCGTTCGCCAAGGCGTACTCAGGACTCACCGACGAAGAAATCCGCAAAGTCGATGCAATCGTGCGCAAGACGACAATTGAGAAGTTCGGACCGGTGCACGGCGTCACACCAACCCTGGTGTTCGAGATCGGCTTCGAAGGAATTCAGGCAAGCTCGCGGCATAAGTCGGGCATCGCAGTGCGCTTTCCCCGGATGCTGCGTTGGCGCACCGACAAGTCAGTCGAGGACGCGGATACGCTCGGCATGCTCAAGGGCTTCTTGAGCGAGGCACAGACATGAGCGCGTTCGCACCTGGCGCCTGAGTGTTGCGAGAGAGCGAGCCGCTTTCGTTGTGACGACGCCGCGGCCGCCATTACGCATGACTCGTACCTGTCAGGTCTTCGTGGGGTGCGCGGGAACAGGCTGTGCTGAGTGTCAGCAAACACCCGACTGGAATGAACCGCGGCAGCGCTCCCGTTCGCAAGATCGAAGAGGAAACCATCATGGGCAAAGTGCGGATCGGCATTTCCGGCTGGCGCTATGATGGTTGGCGCGGCACGTTCTATCCGCCCGGCTGGCCGCAAAAGCGCGAGCTCGACTTCGCGTCGCGCGCCGTGCAGACCATCGAAATTAACGGCACGCACTACAGTCTGCAATCGCCGGCATCGTTCGAGCACTGGCGCGACGAAACGCCGGAAGGTTTCGTCTTCAGCATCAAGGGCGCGCGCTACCTCACACACATGCTGCGCTTCCGCGACGAAACAGCAACCGTTGCCTGCGCGAACTTCTTTGCGCAAGGGTTGCTCGCACTGAACGACAAGTTGGGGCCTTTACTCTGGCAGTTCCCGCCAAATTACACCTTCCATGTCGAGCGCCTCGAACGCTTCCTCGCACTGCTGCCGCCCGACACGGAAGCCGCACTGCGTCTGGCGAGGCGCCACGACGCGCGGGTGAAGGCTCCGTGGCTCACCATCGACCAGAACCGGACCATGCGCCACGCCATCGAAATCCGTCATGCGAGTTTCGTTGTCCCTGCGTTCGTGGATCTGCTACGACGCTATCGGGTCGCGCTCGTGGTGTCCGACTCCACCGAGCCGTGGCCGTATGCCGAGGACGCCACGGCCGACTTCACCTACGCGCGGCTGCATGGCTCGACCGGAAGATATGCGGGCGCCTACAGCGACGCGTCGCTGGACAAATGGGAAGCCCGCTTCAGAGCATGGAGCGAGGGGAAATCCGCCGCGCACGCGCGACTCATCGCTCCGGAACTCGGTGCATCTGAGCGCAAGCCGCGCGACGTGTACTGCTATTTCGACAACGATCAGAAGACCGAAGCCCCTTTCGACGCTCGCCGGCTGATGACCCGGTTTGGTTGCGCGCAAGAAACGCCGCCACGTCGCGACTATACGGATTGCTGAGGAAGCTGGTTGAAGTAATGCTCAATACGCGAGAACGCGTATTGAGCGGCCGCGGCGCGAATCTCGTTGCGCGATCCCACAAAGCGCTCGGTTTCGGTGAAGGTCACGCATCGCCCATCTTCAAGACGCCAGGACCAGCCGAAGCACTGGGTGCCGGCCGGCGGCCCATTGCCGTCGCAGACCGCGTCGGCAACCCCGGTATTGGAGACGGCTACATCCGCGCTGCACCCATCCGCCGCCAGCGCTCCTTCGGCCATTTCGCGCGCGACCTCTTCGCTCGTGAGCCCGTAACGCTCCATCGTCTCTTCGCGCACGCCGAGGAAACCGGCCTTTCCCGTGGGCGAATACGCGACGAACCCGACGTCCAGGCACCCACCGCTTCCCGGCACGGCAGCCAGCGTGGCGGCCATCAGTCCGCCCGTGCATGACTCCGCGGTGGCGAGTTTGCGCCCCACGGAGGTCAGAAATGAGACGACGTGCTGTTCGATACCCATCGCATGTCTCCACGTTTTCCTGCACATCGCTCATTCCGGAACGACGGCGCTCACGGGCAACGTCCGCTTATGGCGCGTCGCTGTATGGAATCGCCGGATCATCAAACTCCCTTCGGATTTTTGAGCCGCGCTTTTTGCTCCCTCGCCTTCGTTCGCTCGGGTGCTGTCCTGTGGGCGCAAGGAGCGTGCCCTGGCTGCCGCCCGCGCGGTACGCCAGTTGCGCATCCTCCTGGACCGCAATAGCGATTCGCGTTGTCGCGCGCGTCGCCCACCGTTTGGGGAGCAACGATGAAACTGGCCAGTCCGCGTTTCGTTCCAGTCAGCGCTCTCGCCGTGCGCGAGGCAACGCAGTGACATCGCGCACACCGCACGGCCATCGGGATCGCGACGAATCGCACCCCGCGCGCCGCACCGTTACCCCGCAGGCCGATCCTCATCAGGAACCCGATTCGCTGGAAGCATGCCGGCGCTGCACGTTGTGGAAAGACGCCACCCACGGGGTGCCGGGCGCGGGCAACGCCCGCGCCACGCTGATGCTCGTCGGCGAGCAACCCGGCGACAGCGAGGACCGCGCGGGTCTGCCGTTCGTCGGCCCGGCAGGCGCGCTGCTCGACACCGCGCTCGCAGAGGCGGGCATCGAACGGAAGGCCGTCTATGTGACCAATGCGGTTAAGCACTTCAAATGGGAACTGCGCGGCAAGCGCCGCCTGCACAAGACGCCTGCCCAGCGCGAGGTGGAAGCCTGCGCATACTGGCTCGAACGGGAACTTGCGCAAATCAGGCCGAAGGTCGTGGTCGCGCTCGGCGCAACCGCCTTGCGCGCGATTTTGCGCGACCCGAACGCGCGGCTGAAGGCCTACATGGAACACGCGGGTCGCATCGGCGATCTCGTCATCGTGGCAACCTGGCACCCTTCGTACGCGCTACGGGCGCCGAACGTCGAGGCGCGCGACAAAGCGCGCGCGCAGATCGTCGAGGCACTGCGTCTCGCACACGCGCTTGCTGGCAAACGTTGACGAGCCGCGTCATGCAACGGTGTCGGCACGCGCGAATCGAGTCGAGGCGGCAGAGCGCACGTGCCGCGACGCTGTCTTGCTCGTTTCCGGTTTCTGTGTCTTTGTCGCGCCGCCATTAGCGCGGTCCTTCGCCCCCTTCGCGCGTACTTTACGGCTCGTTTGCGCGAGCAGGCGGACGAGGCTCGCGTCGCTTGACTCGCCAGCGCGATCGCGGCGCGACATCTCACGCGTCCGCCGCTTCGCGTCGCGCTTCAGAAAGACGATGAGCGCCGCCTCGTCTGCCTTCAGTCCGCGCAGGCGCACTGCGGGTAGCGCCTGCGCGAGGGCGCCCGCCTCGAATGCTTCGATCACGGCCGGATGGATATAGCACTTGCGGCAAACCGCCGGCGTATTGCGCAGCACCTGGGAGATCTGCTTGACGGTGTCGGCGACGTGCTTGCGCGCCTGCGTCGCCGTTTGCCACTCCAGCTTGCGCAGCGCCGCAAGCGCAAACACGCTGCCCGCCCACGTGCGGTAGTCTTTTGCGGTGAAATCGGCGCCGGTGACCTCATGCAAATAGTCGTTGATGTCCGAGGAGGTGACAGAATACCGCGCGCCATCGGCATCGAGATACTGAAAGAGGTCCTGGCCCGGCAGTTCCATACAGCGCCTGACGATGCGCGCAACCCGTGCGTCGCTGACCGCGACGTCGTGCTCGATGCCGCTCTTGCCGCGAAACCGGAAGCGCAGCCGGTCAGACGACACTTCCAGATGCCGCTTGCGCATCGTGGTCAGGCCGTACGAGCGGTTCTCCCGCGCGTACTCCTCGCTGCCCACGCGAATCAGTGTGCTATCGAGCAGGCGCACGACGGTCGCCAGCACTTTGTTTCGCGGCATGCCGTCGAGCGCGAGATCGCGCGCCAGCCGGGCGCGCAGTTTCGGCAGCGCGGTGCCGAACCCCAGCAAGCGCTCGTACTTGGTCGCGTCCCGTGTTTCACGCCAATGCGGGTGATAGCGGTACTGCTTGCGACCCCGCGCGTCACGGCCCGTCGCCTGCAAGTGGCCACGCCCATCCGGGCAGATCCACACATCGGTATAGGCAGGCGGAACCGCCAATGCGTTGATACGGCGAATCTCGGCAGCGTCCTTGATGCGCTTGCCTCGCGTATCGAAGTAGACGAACGCTCCGTCGATCCGCTCGCGCGTGTACCCGCGATGCGAGTCATCGACATAGCGCAGGCCGCAAGGCCCGAGGTCAGTCGGCGATATGCCGCTCGCGCGCGCAGTACTTTTGCGGCCCGGCTTTCCTGAATTTGCGTGATTCTTTGCCACGGCTTGCCTCGGTCGGATTGCCTTGTTTGGGCACGAGGAGCAATAGCCGTGCCGCCAACGCCGGAGCGTAATTCTGCGCCGAGGCAGCGCGCAGCCGTGCGTGCCGCCCTTCGGTGCGAACCACCGGCCGAATCGGGAACAAGCAATGCGGCGATGCAGCAAGACCGCGGAACCCTATCTGCCCGGTCAAACCTCAAATCGGAGCCGATGATGATTGAACCACCGATCGCACTACCCGACGCAGGCCCAGGCAACGCGCCTGAACGAGTTACGTCCCTGGGCACGGAAATGAACGAGCTGGCACGCCTGTGTGTTGAGACCGCTGGCCGCATCGCAGAACTGAATAGCCATGCGTTCAGTACAACCCTGGATGAGCAGCGCGCAATCGCAATCGAATCGGCTAGCGAACGTTCGCCATTTGACGCATGGCGCTTGAACGCAGGCTATGCTTTAGCGGGCACAGTAAAGACTGCAGCCTACTGGCGGCACATCAACGAGATCATGCTTGGCGCGATCGTCGATTGCGTTAGCGGTATCGAAAGCCGCCTGAACCGGGACTTAATGGCCTGGAGTAACGCGTTCGAGGGCACCACCTCGTAAGGGCATGCGGCGGGGGCCCGTGCGAGGGACACACGCCCCGCTCCCAACCGGTGCTGCGCGGGGTCAACAGAAGGCCTCGCGCGCACCGGCGCAATGTTTCCTGCTGCAACGGCTGCCCCCTGGACAAAGCCGTTCACTCAGGAATGCGTACCGACTTTCTGGGCCAGCGCCTGGGCCATCCGGTAATGTTCTTCGATGGTTGGCAACGCCTTGCGCGCCGCCGCCTTCAGGCTGTCGTTCTTGCCGTCGCTGATTTCCTTCTGGAACGCGGCCACCGCTTCCTTGTGGCCTTCTACCCCCACCTTCTGCGCGTATGCACTGTCAAATTGCGCATCCTTGAGCGGCCGTAACGAATCGAGAATCGACGTATCGGAATTGTCCTTCGGCACCGTGACACCGTGCGGCGCCGCGAGCTTTAATTGCGCTGCAAGCTTCATATGATCGGCGATCATGTGCTCTGCAAATTTGTGCACGTCCTTGTTCTTCGTGTTATGCATGGCGAGCTTCGCGGCGTCGATTTCCGTCGATCCAGACATCGATGCCGCCTGAACGAAATCGCGATCCACATCCGGCAGCGGATTTGCCGCGGTGGCGGAAGCCGCTTGGGATTCTTGTGCTGTGGCCGCGAGCGGAAGACTGCATGCCATGGCCAAACCGAGAATAGCGAAAAGGAGTTTCATGGTTGACATCCTTGGGTCGTTGAACGGTCGCGGGGCCCATATGGACCGCGCATGGGCCGTCGCGCACGGTGCGTGCCGCGGCGCGTGCGGCCTGCCTTCATCGAGAGACCGGGAGCTGGGTACGCGCGGTGCGCAACACGGGCATGTCCCGTGGAGACCTGTCATGAACGAACCGAAACAGACCAACGACGCGCTCGCGCTGCTGATCGCCGACCACCGCGCCGTCGATAAACTTTTCGATGCCTACCGGGGTGCCGGCGAGGCCACCGAAGATGCGCGCTTCACGATCGCCAAGCGAGCGTGCGAGCAACTCGCCGTGCATACGATGCTTGAGGAAGAGTTGCTCTACCCCGCAGCGAGCGAAGCACTACCCACAGAGGCGCTTGATGTGGACGAGGCTCGAGTCGAGCACTACCTCGTGAAAACGCTCATCCAGCGCTTCACCACGCTGACACCCGCGCATGCTGGTTTCGACGCGACGTTCCGTGTGCTGGCCGACCTGGTTCGCCACCATGTCGAAGAAGAGGAGAAAGAGCTATTCCCGCTCTTGCGCCGCAGTAATCTGGACCTCGAAGCGCTGGGCCGGCGTATCGCGTCGCGCAAGGCCGAGCTCGATGCAAAGCTCGAGGCCGCCGGGGTGAAGAGCACCGGCGACAAGACACTGATGCTCTCGCACCTCGATATGCCGCTTTGAGATGCCGCCCGGTGACGATGCTTCAAACACGGCGCAAATGCGAGGGATCACCGCGAAGAAGCGATGCCGCTCAAGGCTGCGGTTTGACTGGAAGCGCTTTGCCGAAGCATCGAGCGTCGCTCATGGTCGTGTATTCGCCGTACGGGTCGATGCGTTGGTAACCGTGGCGCCGATAAAAGGCGATTGCGCGCCGGTTCGCCTCACGTGTCTGCAAGATGACCCGGCGAAAGTCCATTGCGGCGGCGAGTTCTTCGAGATATCGCAGAATCGCAGCGCCGGCTCCATGGAATTCGGCGCGCCGGTATATCCGCTTGAACTCCGCCACTTCAAACGAGAAACGGCGCAGGGCCCCACAGCCTATCGCCTGGCCGTCGGTGGTACGGGCAATGACAAAGGCGCCGCGCGGCGTCATCGCATCCTGCTCGTTGAATCGGGATTGGGCGCCATCACCGCAGTACAGCGCGACCATGGCGCTCAGTTCGTCGAGCAGTAAGCCTGCGTCGCGCGTAGCGGGATCCTCCCGTCGCACAGTGACCACTACGGGCGATTCCTTCATCGCGCATTTCCTCCCGGGCCTAGTATTACGCACTCGCGTTGTCGCGCCGCGAGGTCTAGCCGCGCGTTCAGCGCAGCAGCGCCCAGCGTCGTGTTTTCCATGAGGTCTGAGTGCTCATCGGGGCTCTCTTCCGCTCGGGGACGCGGCATCGCGCCCAGGCCCGATTCCGCATCGCTCATGCCCGGAACAGCCGCTGGCTCCGGTGTTGGTCGAAACCGCTTTTTCATGGCTTCCGTCGGCCAAGCTCGCTGCATGAGCCTCGGGGAGACCGAGACCGAACAATCTCTGGATGTCGACCACTCCAGCGATGCGTCATCAATCCTCGGGACGCTCGACATCAAGCCGCACAAACTCTTTGGCGAGTTCGCGCACGGCGAGTCGGGCTTCGTCGGCAGTTGCGAATGGCCCAGGAACGAGACAGCCGTCGAACGGGTAGATCAACTTCCCATCAGCCTTTCGCCTTATCCTTAGGTCTCCGACATATTGGCCCATCGCATTGATCCTCTGTCGGCAAACCACCTCGTAGCCCACAATTTGAAGTGCGTCTTCGGCGCGATCGGGCTTACCCATGGTTTTTCTCCCCCAAATACCGTCATAACAATCCCGCTTGATGCGCTGAGTGTCCCAGCATTTCGCGCACCTGACCTTACAAATGTGTCGTGTGGGCGAGCGCTCCGCGCGCTCAGCCCGTGAGGGAAACGTTGTCCATAAGGATGCATTTACGGACACGCCTCCCTGATACTCGACAGGTGTCGGCTGGCATATGCTCCTATGAGCCACCAGCAAGCTACTTCCGGCCAAAAAGAGCGATCCGACTGGCGCACTACCAGCTCGCCTCGCGCATGTCACGCGGAGGTCGATCACACGCCACACGAGGAGGTGTGCGCGGTCAGATGTCGTTTCGGCGGACAACTATCAGGGCGGCAAGACCGCTCGTTCGAGAATCCAGGAGACGTAAGTGCTGAGCCCTCACGAATTTGCGACGCTCATGCTGGTCAAGTCATCGCCGGACCAGATCGACATGGGCCGCGAGGAACTCGACACACTGCTCGAGCAACAGCTCGTAGCACTCGAGAGCCTCGCCACCGGTATGCCGCGTCCGCGTATAACGGATGAAGGCGAATTCCTGCTCGAAACGATCATGCGAAAACGGTGACCGGCGCGCGGCACGCTCTTCGAAGAAGCCACCCGAAATGCGCCAGCCGGTTCCGAGGCAGCAGTGGCAGCACTCAGCTCGGCGATCACCGTGGCCAATGCGCTCTATGGGGCACTCGGGACCACCGGGCAGTCCGCGATCGAGGTTGCACAGGGCAAAGTCGATGTGATCGCCGACGCAGCGTCGAAAAGCGCGAGGCGCGTGAACCCGCAACGAGAACAAACGGCCAGGGAATGACGAGTGTCGCCGGCGCGAGGGCAACGTGACCGGATGCCGACTTGTTGAATGAACGATGTATCGACAAGACAAGTACCACGGATCTCAAATCGGGATGAGCGTGAAAACGCGAGCCGCGCCTGCCGTCGCAGGGATCTGACGAATGTCCTGCGTCGACAAGGCGGAGATAGCCCGGACTCCAGCGTCACCTGGGACGACATGACCGCTCACGCGTGACCAGACGAGAGGGGCATGGGAAACAAAAATCTTCCAGCCGGTTACGGGGGGCAACGGGTAAGCTGCGATGGACGACGAGACTGAGCTACAAGCCCTGATACTTGCGGACCGCCATATCCACGAGGCGGTCTGGCGTATACGTAAGCAGCGTGCCTTACTGACGATCATCCACAGCGACGAACAACGGAAAGTCGGCGCCGTATTGCTGGCCGCCTTGTACGACGGTCTCAGGGTAGAAATCGGACACCGCCGTCTCATCCGGCATACCTGGTTTACCAGGCATCCCCCCGGTCAGAATAGTCAGCAATACGAAACGTAAGGGGGCGGGCTGTCCGTGGATATTCGTCTCCGCCTGTGACACGGGTGCCCGAATGAACGGCGGCAGGAACAGAATATGCGCAGACGTTCACCGAGGTTAGGGTGAACGGTATGACTCACATACTTCACCTATCGATGCCGTTCATTAGTTCGCGATCTCCGGCTCAAGAAAAAGATCGGACAGCCTTCGCGGCCGTGGTCTCACTACGAAGCTAGAAAGCGAACTGTACGAACGGCTGGCATTCAGTATGCGGGCTTGCGTCAACATGAGTAGCGTACGAATCACCTTCCTGCGCGACGTCCCGAGGCGCGTTCAAGCCGGCAGGGAGCTTCGCAATGCACCGTCCTCGCGTGCCAGGCATGCACGGCGGACAGCGTCCAGGCGTTGCTGGGCTGTAAAGGAATCGAACATGTTGCCGACGGACGCCTGCGCGCTTCTCGAACTGCTCGGAGATGAGGCGCGAGCCGTTTCCCTGAAGTATTTCAGGACACAGCTCGACGTTACCGCAAAGTCCGACGATACGCCCGTCACGGTGGCGGACCGCGAGATTGAGCGACAGCTTCGGGAACGCATCCTGTCTCGGTATCCTTCGCACAATATTGTGGGGGAGGAGGAAGGCGGAGACGTTGGGGATGGCATAACCTGGGTGATCGACCCCATCGACGGGACGAAAAGCTTCGTGGCAGGTCTGCCGCTGTTCGGCACACTCGTAGCAGTGCTTGAAGGGCGACGTCCCCGTTACGGCATGATTGAAGTCCCCGTACTCTGCGAGCGCTGGATCGGCAACGGCAATCGCACCGTTCTCAATGGGGTACCGTGCGAGGTCAGTGCGTGTAGGCAACTGCGAGATGCGCGGCTCTGCGCAACCGACCCCCAAACGTTCGCGGGCAAGGCGTCAACGGCCTTTTCAACCCTGTCGCGCGCTGTTTCAGTCACGCGGTTCGGCACCGACTGTTACGGCTACGCGTTGCTAGCCTCCGGACACGTTGACCTTGTTGTGGAAGCTGAACTGGAAATGTTTGACGTCATGGCGCTGATACCTGTCGTCCAGGGCGCGGGCGGCGTCGTGACGACATGGTCAGGTCGTCCAGTCGATAGACGTTTCGATGGCACGGTCATCGCAGCGGCGACCCCGGAGCTCCACGCCGAAGCGCTTCGATTCCTCGTGCAATAGGCTTCGAGGTTCCGCTACGTGCACGCCGCGGTTGCGTGCGAGAAGTGAACACCATGCGTTGACCACCGGCATCGCGGGGACGCGCGGGACAATCGAACCGAATGGGCAGGCGTAGCATCGATCGTCAATGAAGGCGAGATTCGCTCAACGAGGGTGCAGTTCGATGTAGTCGCTGACGCGGAGGACCTACGTAGCGTCAAGCAGGTTGCCGCCTGCTCGTCCAGCAATACGGCGTCGGTAGCGGCAGTCAATCAATACTGCCTGGAGACTGCCGTCGGACCCCTACCCGAAGGCCCTGGCCTTGGTGAGGGCCTTCGCTATCTCCGCGACGAGCTGATGTTGCTGATACGGCTTACGAAGCCTCTGAATTCCGACGTCGGCTCCCTGTGGAAGCTCTGCGTAGCCGGTAGCCAGGATCACAGGGAGTGTCGGGCGCAACTCGCGTGCGGCCAGCGCCAGCTCCAGGCCCGTCATCCGTGGCATCGAATAGTCGGTGAGCAGGAGATCGATCCTGCGTCCCGCCTTCAGGATCTCGAGTGCGGCGGCGCCCGAGTCGGCTTCGATCACCTCATGTCCCATATCCTGAAGGAGGTACGCGGTGCTCGTTGCGATCAGGGCATCGTCATCGACGAGAAGAATGCTCGCCTGGATCGGATCGATTACGCTGCCCTCGGGCTGCGCATCGTGCTGCAGATCAGACGTCGTGACACGTTGCGAGGTAACGGGCAGCCATAACTCTACCCGCGTGCCTCGTCCTGCTTCGCTCTCGAGGCGCAGGGCACCGTTTAGCTGCAGCGCGAGTCCGTGAATCATGGAAAGACCCAACCCTGTTCCCTTGCCGAGTTCCTTCGTTGTAAAGAACGGCTCGGTTGCTTTCGCAAGGGTGTCCGCATCCATGCCTTTCCCGGTATCAGCGACGATGATTCGGACATATTCGCCCGCGGGCAGTCCGTTGTCGCCCCACGTTTGCACGTCATCGACCGCTATTGACAACGTCCCTCCCTCAGGCATCGCGTCGCGGGCGTTGACGACCAGATTCAGGATCGCGAGTTCGACCTGATTCCCATCGGCAAGGGTAAGCGGAATCCCCTCCGGCAATTTCAGCTCGAGCGCCACTCGCGGCCCTATCGACCGCTCCAGAAGATCGGTCATCCCCCGAACCACGGTCGGGAGGTGGGTCGGCTCGACCTTGAGATCCTGCTGCCGCGCGAAGGCCAGAAGGCGCTGCGTAAGAGCGGCGCCACGCTGGGCTCCCCTAAGCGCGCCGTCGATCAGTCGCGTTGCTCGAATGGCGTCCTGCGGCTGCTTGCGCAGCAGTTCGAGATTGGCCATGATGGCCATCAGCAGATTGTTGAAATCGTGGGCAACTCCGCCCGTCAACTGCCCGATCATTTCCATCTTCTGCACCTGGCGCAACAGCTCCTCTGCGCGCTCGCGCTGCCGCATCTCGTCCAGCACGAGTCGGTGGCTGCGCTCGAGCTCCGCAGTGCGCTGGGCAACCCTCGCCTCGAGCATGTCGTTGGCCTGTTGCAGGCTGTCTTCCGCTGCCTTGCGCATGGTGATATCGGATATCACCCCGACGAGCCGTGCGGTCTTTCGAGTGCCATCTCGAACCAGCCGCGCGCGCATGTCCGCCCAATGAACCGTCCCGTCCGGCCAGAGCGTACAGAGCTCGAGTGCGAAATCGCAGCCGGTTGCCAGGCTGCAGTCGATTGCGTCGGTCATCCGGGGCCTGTCGTCTCGCCTGATGCCGGCAAGGAGATCGGAGTACGTGAAAGGCGCGCCTGACGCATGCCCGAAAATCGCGCGACACGCAGGCGAAACCACCAGTGCAAATGTCGACAGGTCCAGTTCCCATGAGCCCAGTTTCCCTGCTGTCAGGGCGGTGTGCAGGCGCGCTTCGCTTTCGCGCAGTTCATCGATACGCAGGCGCGCTTCGAATTGCCGCGCCCGGCCGCGCAGTGCTGTGCCAACCGCGCTGACGAACGTCCGCGGATGAAACGGGCGCTCGATGAATGTCGCGTTTCCCAGCGTCGCCGCGAGTCGGCTCAGTTCGGGGTCCTGATCGGGCGCGCCTCGGCGCTGCGTAAGGATGATGAACGGAAAGTCGGACCATGTGGGCTGCGCTGACACCCAGTTTCCGAGTGGCTTGAGGTCGGCGTCTCGCAGGCCCTCGTCGGTCACGATCGCGCAACAGATTCCCTCGTCCAGCATGGCGACGAAATGCTCGAAATCGCGACATACGAGCGCAAGAGCGCCTGCCTCTTTCAGGAGAGCCGTGGCAACCACAGCGTCTCGCCCAATAGGTGTAAAAACCAGTGCGGGACAGCGATTGAAATCAGGTGCTTTCATTACCAGCGGCGCCCGTCGGCATAAGCGGCCCTGAGTTACCCACAAACGTGGGTACACCGCGCAGGATGCCCTGGAAACTGTCGAGCGGTGCCCCGACGTTCAGACCGAATCGCCCAATGCGAAATTCCCGGATCGTCTCTTCGTGACGGCCGGTGCGTTTCTTGATGATCGACACCGCCCGCCGCACGCTTCCCAGCGCCTCGAAGTACCGCAGCAGGATGACCGTGTCGGCAAGGTACGTGACGTCGACGGGCGCTTTCATGTCGCCAACGAGCCCATGCTGCGCTACCGTCAGGAAAGTCGTCGCGCCTTGCCTGTTGAGGTATTGCAGCAATTCGTGGATATGAAGGACGAGCGCGTTCTCCTGCGGCATGGCGGCCTGGTAACCGTTGAGACTGTCGATGGCCACCGTTTTGGCCTCGGCGTGGTCAACGCAATCGCGGACGCGCTGGGCAAACTCGCCAGGCGAGAGTTCCGCGGCATCGACCTGTTCGACATGCAACCGGCCGGTTTCGCACATCGCTTCAAGGTCGAAACCCAACGCGCGGGTCCGGTCAAAGAACAGTCCAAGTTCTTCGTCGAAGGCGAACAGTGCCGCCTTTTCGCCTCGAGCGACCGCAGCCGAAATGAACTGAAGCACAAAAATGCTTTTGCCGGTGCCGGCCGGTCCTAACACCAGGGTGCTCGAGCCCTGTTCGATGCCGCCGCCGAGAAGCGCATCGAGTTCCGCCACGCCGCTCGTCATTTGCTCGCGCGCAAACCTGGTGCGATGTTCCGCAGCAACGAGCCGGGGAAACACGGAAACACCTCCGCGTTTGATGGTGAAGTCGTGATACCCACCACGGAACGCCTGCCCCCGGTACTTCGAAATCCTCAACCTGCGCCGCTCGGCTCCATAGTCGGGGGCAAGTTCTTCGAGCTTGATGACGCCGTGGGCGACGCTATGTACGGTTTTGTCTGCGGCATCTGCAGTCAGGTCGTCGAGCAGCAGGACGGTCGCTCCTTGTCGTGAGAAGTAATGCTTGATGGCGAGCACCTGGCGGCGGTAACGCAGCGAGCTCTGCGCGAGCAGACGGATTTCCGAGAGGCTGTCCAGGACGACCCGCCTGGGCCGTACTCGCTCGAAAGCGTCAAAGATCAGGCGAGTCGTCTCGCCGAGCTCGAGATCGGACGAGTACAGCAGACTCTGCTGCTGATCCGCATCGAGCAGGCTCTCCGGGGGCACCACTTCGAACACGGCGACGCGATCGCCCAGTTGCCAACCGTGGGACGCGGCGCCGTCGCGCAATTCCCGCTCCGTTTCGGACAGTGTGATGTAAAGGCCCTGATCGCCCGCCTCGGCACCTTCAAGCAGAAACCGCAGGGCGATGGTCGTCTTCCCCGTGCCGGGGCTGCCTTCGAGAAGGAAAAGGTTTCCCTGAGTCAGCCCTCCCGCCAGAACATCGTCCAGGCCGGGAACGCCAGTACGCACGATCGGCATAATTTTGGTCTCATCGTCCATCAGGCGCTCCTGACTGCTCGGTCTTTGACGCGATATTCCCGGATCGCGGGCGGTCTGCTCACTGTATCCGTCTCCATGCACTGACTGCGGCGCGCTACGTGCGCAAAACGCATGCCCGCCCTTCTTCCGCCGCCCCCTGGAAGCTGCCGAAGGATATCTCGAAGCGAGCGCCAGCTTGCCGTGCAGCGGCCATGGAACGTGTCTGCCAGCATATCCGCGAGGCACGCGGAATGCGCGTGGCAAGTCCATCGCCCCTCTCAACACGGAGAAAGACCATGAGCAAAAGCACGGATTCCAGCGTCTATAAGGTGACGGAAATCATCGGCACGAGCACAACTTCCTGGGAGGAAGCCGCAAAAAATGCAGTGGAAACCGCAGCCGCGTCGTTGCGTGACCTGCGAATCGCCGAAGTCTGCAAACTCGACATCAAGATCGAAGACGGCAAGGTCGTTGAATATCGGACCCGAGTCTCCGTGTCCTTCAAATACGAGACCTGAGAAGATCGCAGGCCGCGATTGCGCCCCGGGCGTCGTGAAGCAATCTGGAAGTGGCGCGCGCTTCGGTCCTTCTACTGCGCCTTACGACCGGAAGCGCTTTGGCCGGAGTTCGCTGTCTCTCCGCCTGTTGCGGAACTGGCCGGCGCGCGTCGCTTGTCGCGCCATTCCGCGACTTGCCATGCGACGAGCCCGGGCACAAAGACGATGATGTCACGAAGCCTTCGCGCACCCGCAAGTGCGAGGCAAGTCTGCGGATTGAAGCCGAGTACCGTCCCGATCAGCAAGAATCCCCCCTCCTGAACACCGAGTCCGCCAGGCACAAAGAACGCGACACTACTGAGCGCCTGGATGAGCGACTGGAGTGCGATCGCTTGCAGAAAGCTTCCTTTCGCCCCGAGAAAATAGAGCGCGAGCCAGAGTTCCAGCGCGGTTGCGATGCATTGAAGTGACTGCCAGATGAGCAGATAACGAATGATCATGCCGCGCTGACGCCAGAGATCGCTGATCGACTGATCGATGCGCACCGACTCGCCGACGAGCGAACGGAACTTGCCGCTCGTGATGCGATTGAACAGTTTCGTCAGGCGAGCGAACGGACTCATGCGCTGCACGAACAAAAACGCGAGGAGCAGGACGGCCAGTATGGCGATACCTCCTCCGAGTCGCGCAGCGAGGTGCAACGCCCCGGCACCCGCATGTGCGATCAGATAGCCGATGGCTGCAATAGCAAAGAGCATCTCGCTGATCAGCGTTAGCTGAAGATCGACGACGAGGCTCGCCATCGCCGGGGCCGGCTGCATGCCCCATTTGCACATCATGCGGAGCGTCACGACTTCACCGCCGACACGCGCAACGGGCAACGTACCGTTCACCGACTCCCGAATCCAGACGAGGCGCAGGACGCCCGACAGCGTTGGACGTCTCGCACCGCGCATCAACATTTGCCAGTTCCTTGCATTGGCGAGCATCGGCAGAACATGAGCGATCCCTGCAAGCGCGAGCCCGCCGCCGGCTGCGCGCATCAAACTGAGCACCGCTCGCGCATCGGCGTGCCAGACAAGCCAGACTGCGATGGCGAGGCCGGCGAGTGCGGCAATTCGGGGGAGATATTTCATGGGGACCTGTCACTGTGTCTGGCACGTCAGTGCGGCACAGCCGGGACGCGACGCTGTCCGAAGTCATGCGTCACGCGGGATCGTTCGGGTACGAGCGCGAGCACTACGACGCGCCGCATCTCGACGATTCCCTACCGCAGGAGCTTCTCAGTGCCGCCGCCGCTCACAAGGGTTGCGTCCAGCCCGGAGACCAGTTCGTGGATCGAGCCAACTTCACGGATACGGGCGTCGGCGGATGTCTCCGCAGTCGACATCCGCTTGCCGCACTGCAGCATGAAGGTCGGCACCCACGGCGCGGCACTGGCCATGCCGTCGATAGTGAGTGGGGCGTGCGACGCCCCGCGCTCCCGGTAAATGACAATCGCGCCGGCTTCCTGCGCCGCCATCACGCTTCGCAGCTCGAGGAGCGTGGTCGCTGAAATCGCGTGGTAGCCCTCCGCGCGAAGCAATACCGTCAACGATTTCCTGAGCAGTTCCGACTCGCTGAAAACGATGACGGTGATCGGACGACGACGCGTCGTTTGCCGGACTATCCCCCGGCTTCGTAGCCGAAGTTCGCACGAGAGCAAAATTACCCTGGCGAGATCGTAGGCTTTGCGCGCTTCGTGGGCCTGAGCCGAATCGACCGAATGGCGGCGTATGGCGCGCTCGAGTGCAGCAGACCTCGCGTCGAGGATTTCCAGGGCAAGGTCATATTCTCTCTCGAGCGAGCCGCCTTCAGGCTGGGAACTTGCCATGTCATCTCCCGCGACCCATTTCTTCGTGAGTGGCTACCGTAATTTTAGTAAATATTGCGAGCGAGACTCGCGCTCCGGGCGGCTACAGCGGCGCGAGATTTGGTGTATTCCCCAGGCATCATTTCTATCTCCTCGATTTAACATTGATGCAATGCATCATCGAGTTGACCATGATGAGGGGGACAAAAGATGGTTTGCACGACCGACGACCTGCTGGTAGCCCTGCTGAATATCGATGCGGAGATCAAGGCGTGCATGGAGCGCCTTTCCGAGGTCGAACGCGGCACGGACCACCACGCGGCAGCGTGGTCGACCGAGATTCGAACCGCCTTGCGAACCGACCTGGTTTTAATGAAGGAACGCCGCGAAGAATATTTTCTCCGGCTGAATGGCGTGCAGCCCGACCCGGCGCCCAGATCTGCATCATCGGTAAGTATCGATTCCCGCCCTGCGCGGCTGAGCGGCGCGAGAACCTGCGAGTGTCTGTGAGACGCCCCTGACAACGTCGGCATCGACTGCCACATCGAGCGTGAATCCGTCGTATTCGTCACTTCGATGCCTATCCGGCTCTGCGCGTCGCGTGCGATTAATCTTTCCGCGGCCCACGGTCATGGGCTGATTCGGGAGTGGACAGCACTGTCAAATTGAGCGCAGTGACTGTCATTTCGAGAGGTACTTTTCCGAGCGCAATCGCGATGTCTTCCGTACGCGACGGATCGGCTTCGATAATGTCGACTGTCATGAAATCCATGCCGTCATTGCGATCGGCATGGACATTCCAGCGAACGACCCTGGCACCGCTCTGTGCCAGGCATCGCCACACCGGGATGATTCTGAGCTTGCCCGGGGCAGCCCGAATTGTGAGCCTTTGCACAACCATTTCAGTACTCATGGTGTCACTCGTCCTGGCGGCGAAACGCTCGTATGTGGCTTGTATGAGCATATTCCAGCGGTGGCTCGCAAGTACAGAATGGACGCGTGTCCGTAAATCCATCCTTAAGGGCAACCGTCCCAGGCGGGCGCGAATGTCTTTCTGGTAGCGCCTTAGCGGCAAGGACCACCCCGATGGTTGCGGTCAATCCAGTCAATCGCTTGCAGCCTTGCAAGCGCCGCCATTTCGCCCGGAGCACCCCGCATCTGCAGATCACCACTTGAGATGGGAATGCCGAGAGGCCTATGCGGATCGCTGGGCGTTAGCGTCCACTGCGCACCGAATGTATGACCGTCAACCGAAAATGGCGCAAAGTCGATTGTGAATCCGCGATAGATCAGTGAATAAGCCATTGCTCACACCTATGCGCATTTATCGAAAGGACGTTTGCAGAAGTCTGACTTCGGTTTCTGGAGCAGTGAATTATAGGTCGAACCCTGAATTAGCTTTTTGTACGAAATCCGTTCTTTCCGGACATCGTGGCGAAGCCGCGGGAATGTTCGGTGCGCGCTGAACGAGACCATGACCGCACCGCTATACATCGCCCTCGCTGTTGCCGCCGCCTTACTGATCTACGGTTGCGCCATGGCCTTGCTGTACTGGCTGCAAGGCCGTCTGATCTACCCGTCGGAGCGGCTGCAGCGCGGGCCGCTACGCCCCGACGCGCAGGGCCGCATCCGCCACGTGCGCGTGCATACCGCCGACGGCAACGAACTGGTTTGCGGCCACGCGGCACCGGCGGACCCCGTCCGCGCCACGGTCGTACTCTTTCATGGCAACGGAGAGGACCTCACCCAGCGAACGCACATCGCGCATGCGCTGCTCGACGCAGGCTACGGCGTCCTGCTTGCGGGCTATCGTGGTTACGGCGGCGCGCCCGGGCATCCCAGCGAAGCGGGGCTCTACGCCGACGGCCGCGCTGCCATCGCATTCGCCGCGCGGCACTCGCGCGACGTCGTCCTCCATGGTTATTCGCTCGGCTCGGCCGTGGCAGTGCAGATCGCGACCGAACGCCCTCTCGCCGCGCTGTTGCTCGAAGCCCCGTTCACCAGCGTCGCCGATGTCGCCGCCGTGCGCATGCGCTGGCTGCCGCGCATCGTTCCCATGCGGTGGCTCGTGCGCGACCGCTATGACAATCTCGCCAAGATCGGCAGCGTGCGCGCCCCCATCCTCATTTACGGCGGCGACGCTGACCACGTCGTTCCCCCAGCGCAATTCTCACGGCTCTTCACGGCCGTCCGGGCGCCCCGGCGCTTTGCGATCATAGCGGGCGCCTCGCACGTCAATGCATGGGAGCGCGGAGGTCATGCTCACGTGTTGCGTTTTCTCGACGACGTGCTGGGCTCCCGGTCCTGATCCTGGTGGAACACGGTTTGCTGTTGTCACTGCGATAGCGCTCGGCGCCCGCAAGCGGTGAGCGCACAGGAGCGTGCTGCCGTGCTCATTTTTCTCATCGGCCTGTCGTGCGTCTGCGTTGTCGCCCTCGTGTCGATGACGCTTGCCTGGCGCAGGCTCAAGCAAACCGCTGCCATCGACCGAGGCAGCCGCCGCCGCGGCATCGAAGGCGCCTTCGTGCAGGCTGGGCCATACCGCATGTTCTATCGAGTCGCACGCTGCCACGCGCACGCGCCCCGCCGATTGCCAGTGGTGCTGGTCCACGGCCTCGTCGTCTCGAGCCGTTACATGGAACCGCTCGCGTACGCGCTCAAGCGCGACTTTGACGTGTTCGCGCCCGACCTGCCCGGCTTCGGCGAAAGCCCGCTCGCGCGGAGGCGCGACGCGCTGAGCCTCGCGCAACTCGCCGATGCGCTGCATTTGTGGCTCAACGCATGCGGCGTGAAACGAGCGATGTTCGTGGGCAACTCCTTCGGCTGCCAGGTCCTCGCCGATTTCGCAGTGCGCTACCCGCAGGCGGTGGATCGCCTCGTTCTGCAAGCACCCACACCGGACCCTCGCGCCCGCTCGCTGCCGCGCCAGGCGTGGCGCGACTGGATCAACGGACTGCGCGAGCGTCCCCACACGCCGGCGAAGGCCGGCCGGATCGACTACGCGAAGGCGGGATTGTGGCGCGCGTTTGCCACCATGCGCATGCTGGTGCGTGAGCCCGTCGACGAGCGGCTCCCGCGCATCGCTGCGCCCGCACTTGTCGTCGTGGGCACGCGCGACCCCGTCGCGCCGCTCGGGTGGGGCGCGGAGGCCGCGCGCAAACTGCAGCACGGCAGGCTGATGACGATAGAAGGCGGCACGCACACACTCAATTACGCCGCGCCCAATGCGTTCGCGTTTGCGATCACACCGTTTCTCAAGGCCGGTGCCGTTGGCGTTTAGCAAGGGAGCACTTCAATGAACAAGCCGCCGCCGGGCATCGCCCGTTTCGATTCCGCCGCCGCCATGGCCCAGGCACTGGCGAGCATGTTGCACGGAAGACGTTTTTCGAGCCCCAGCCAGTCGCCCCTGCTCGACCGCCTCATGCCCGCAATCAATGCGCTGCCGAAACGCCAGCGCGAATGGGCCTATATCGTCGGCGGCATGAGCGAGGGCATCGATCCTCGCCGCGCGAAGAGCCTCGACGTCGAACGCATTGCGCAGTGGCTTGCCGACCTTTATCCGCAAGTCCCCCGCCGCTGCGCGTTTATCGGGTCGTCGAACGGTGCGATGATCCATCTCGCGGCCGCGCTGCGCGCACCCTGGCTGCCGCAAACCTTTCTATGCCCGGTCCGCGCGCCGTTCAGCGATCCCGATGATGCCCAGCGGGGCTTCGACACGAGCCGGCGCATCACGGAAGCCCTGCTCGCCGCCGACGATCGCATTGCCGTTCATCATATGCACGATCCCAACCAGGACCGTCTGATGTTGCATGGCATGCGCTATTTCCGGCTCAAGTTTCGACGCCTGCCGCTCGCGTTTCGCGAGTTCCTGCTCGGCAATCTGGAACGCGGCGGGACCCTCTACGTGGTCAACTGCACGCGCGATTGGGCGGTCACCCGCACGAGCAAGCGTTCGGTGTTCCAGTTCGGCGCCACGGGCGGCGCGAGCGAAGACGAATATCTGCACGGCGGCGAGCGCGTGCGCGCGTTTCTCGCGCACTACGGCAGCGTGCGCACACGGTGGGACCCCCCGGCTCCCGACGCGCGTGCCCCGGAAGCCGAGTGGGGCTTCGACGCCGTTCTGCGCGACGATCTCGCCGAGCTGGCCGGGCCAATGCAATGGCGCATCGTCGAGATCCGGTTTGAGGAACCCGAAGCGCTGAGCTTCGCGACCGCGGCTGTTTATCGGCGCTGGTATCAGGAAAGCGTGATCGAGACGCGCCGCCTTCTCGTCGACTCTTTCATGCTGATGGATCCCCTCACGACGCTCGAGATTCACGCCATACCGTTCTGGCTGCTGTTCGGTGTCGAGCCCTCGGCCGACGCCCTGCAGCGCTTCCTCGACAGCACGCCCGCATTCGAGGACATCGACATGACGCTGTTCTCCCACGGCACGCAAAGCATCGGGCTCGCGCCGATCTCGCGCTGGCGAGCGCTGCTCGCCCACGCCGCTCACGAGGGGCGCTTCGCGGGCGTCGATAGCGAGCGCTACCCACGCGATTTCGCCACATTCGAGCGATACGGGCGGGCACTCGCGCAGTTGAAGCCGCGGCTCGGGCCGCCCTCGCCGCTCGAACCCGCGCACTTCGAAGCCTTGCTCGCCGAATTTGGCGAACCTTTCGGTGTGCAGTGCGAAACGACCACGCGCCCCGTGAGCGCCGAAATGTGACCTGGGGCGCAGGACCACGTCCACGCCACGAGTGTCATCTATTGGCTCGCGCTACCAGGCGTCGCCGCCTTTCTTTCGGCGTTCTGAATATCGTTCGGATAATTTGGATCGTTTCCCGCAGCCGGGTTATATCCGTTTTCTTCGAGCTTCTTCAGTTCCGCGTTTCTTTGCGCTCGCGCCTGCTTGCGTGCTTCCTTGCGTTGCGCCTTCGATGTGCTCCCGCTCGCTGACGCGTCGGGCGCGCTCGTCTGCGCGGCAGCTACGCCGGGCGCTAACGCGATCGAAAGCACCGTCGCTGCCGTGATTAGCATGGAATGCGGCTTTGCCATCTCACTCTCCCTGAAAAGGATACGTCGACTGGCGGACGTCCGCGAGGGCGCAACCATCGCACCCGGCCGCCTCGATTACGCCTGCAAAGGCGTTCTGCGTGACCACGCCCATGGCCCGCGATCAGCGCGCGGGGCACGCAATTTCAGGACGTCTTCTGCGTCGTTCCCGGTGGTATGGGATTCTTTTCCTGGGTGGACGGCAACTCGTTCTCAGACGTTTCGTGCTTGCTCTTCTCGCTCTCGTCGCGCTTCTCCTGTCTCGTGCGTTCAGGCGATTGCGCGGGGCGCGTACCGGATTCATCTTCCATTGTCGACCTCCTTTCAGTATGGCGCGTCGTCCCGAACAGAAATTAGAGCGCTCTTCGGTCCGGTCGATCCAGTTCTCGATCAGGCTCGCCGTGGCGACGTGGTCCGGCTGTGTGCGCACCGGTTGTGCCTGGAGGCCGCTTCGCACCGGGGGGGGGCCGGCGGCGGCGTCGGAGCCCTCGCGCCCACCGCTGCCGCTTGACATCCCTGGCCGCCGGCTCATGGGAACGGTCAATGCGCCTGCAACGGGTGCACGCATTCGCGATGAGGCGAAACACCGCGTGCGCCAGGCCAACTGCGCGCAGCGCGCGCTTCCCGAGGAGAGTCACGTGAAAGCTGTCGTCTACGAAGGTCCGCGTAAAGTCACCGTCAAAGCTATGCCGGACGCAAAGATAGAGCGCCCTACCGACGTGCTCGTCAAGATCACCAGCACCAATATCTGCGGCTCCGACCTCCATATGTACGAGGGACGCACCAGCATGGAAACCGGCCGCATCCTTGGCCACGAAAATCTGGGCGTGGTGATCGAGGTGGGTTCCGCCGTCGTGCGCGTGAAGGTGGGCGACCGCGTCTGCATGCCATTCAACATCGGCTGCGGGTTCTGCAAGAACTGCGAGCGCGGGCTCACCGGCTTTTGCCTGACGGCCAATCCGGGCATGGCGGGCGCGGCGTACGGCTTCGCCGACATGGGTCCATACAGCGGCGGTCAGGCCGAACTGCTGCGCGTGCCGTTCGGCGACTTCAACTGCCTGCGCCTGCCGCCCGATGCCGAGGAAAAGGAGAACGACTACGTCCTCCTGTCCGACATCTTCCCGACCGGCTGGCATGCGACCGTGCTCGCGGGCGTGCAGCCCGGCGACAGTGTCGCCATTTATGGTGCGGGACCCGTCGGTCTCATGGCGGCGCTCTCGGCCCAGGTCCAGGGCGCAAGCAAAATCATGGTCGTCGATATCCACCCGGACCGTTTGCAACTGGCGGAAAAGCTCGGCGCGATTCCCATCGACGACAGCGACGGCAACTCCGCGCAGCGCATCGTCGAAATGACCGGCGGAGAAGGGGCCGACCGCGGCTGCGAGTGCGTGGGGTATCAATGCACCTGTCACGGCCGCGAAGTGCCGAACCTGACGATGAACAATCTCGTGAAGGCTGTGCGGCCGACGGGCGGCATCGGCGTGGTGGGCGTATTCGTGCCGAAGGATCCGGGCGCGCAGGACGAGTTGGCGAAGAAGGGGCAGTTGGCTTTCGACTTCGGCCAGTTGTGGATGAAGGGACAGCACATCGCCACGGGTCAGGCCAACGTGAAGGCGTATAACCGCAAGCTGCGCGATCTCATCGCGGCAGACAAGGCGCGGCCCTCACAGATCATTTCGCATACCTTACCGCTCGGGCAAGCGCCCGATGCTTACCAGCAGTTCGACGCGCGCAACGATGGCTGGACCAAGGTCGTGCTCAAGCCCGCCGGCTGACCGGAGCCTCGCGGGGCGTGCGGCATATGTCTTGCGCTTCGCGCGGTACGCAGAAAACATGCAACGTCATTTCGAAGAGGTAAGGACCATGAACGAACATCGCCCCGCCCCGCCCATGCCCGATCAGCAGCAGGACCGCACGCCCGGGCGCACCGCACCTATGGACCCGCAACCCGATCACGGTGAAAAGAGTTATCGCGGGTCGGGACGGCTTGCCGGCAAGGTCGCCCTCGTCACGGGCGGCGACAGCGGCATTGGCCGCGCGATATGCATCGCGTTTGCGCGCGAGGGCGCCGACGTGGCCATCGCGTACTACGACGAGCACGACGATGCGAAGGAAACGGCGCGCTGGGTGGAAGACGCCGGACGCCGCGCGCTCCTTCTGCCCGGCGACATCCGCGACCGTGCGTGGTGCCGCGAGCTCGTGAGCAAGACCGCGCGCGAGCTGGGCAAGCTCGACATACTCGTGAACAACGCCGCGTACCAGATGACGCACGAGTCGATCGAATCGATCAGCGACGAGGAATGGGATCGCACCTTCGATACCAATATCGGCGCCATGTTCCGCATTTCACGCGAGGCGGTCGCGCTCATGCAGCCGGGCGCTGCCATCATCAATACCGCGTCGATCAACGCGGACAAGCCCAAGCCCACACTGCTCGCCTATGCCGCCACGAAGGGCGCGATCCAGAACTTCACCGGCGGTCTCGCCCAACTCGTGGCCGGGCGCGGCATCCGTGTGAACTGCGTCGCGCCGGGGCCGATCTGGACACCGCTCATTCCGTCGACCATGCCGGCCGAAGACGTGCGCGACTTCGGCAAGGCGACGCCAATGGGGCGGCCAGGGCAACCTGCGGAGCTAGCCGGTGCGTATGTGCTGCTCGCGTCGCACGAGGGCAGCTACATCTCTGGCGCCACTGTTGCGGTGACGGGCGGCACGCCGCTCATCTAGACGGCGGGCCGGAGTCAGTGGCCGGCGCCGGCGCTTTCGTTACCGCCTTGCGTTGCCGCGACGATCGCGGCGAGCAGCGCCGGCACCGCAACTGGCTTGGTGAGCCGCGCGGCGAACAGGCTGCGTTCTTCGCCGGGGGAATCGGCGCGCGCAACCTGGCCCGTCATGGCGATGGCAGGAAGCGCTTTGCCTGCATAGTCGCCGCGCGCTTCCATGTCTCGTAGCGCTGCGACGATTTGCGTTCCGTCTTCGCCGTCTAGCTGCAAGTCGCACAGCAGTACATCTGGCCACCTGGCGCGCGGCGTCTCGCGCAACCCGGCGAGCCATCGCGCACCGCTGCTTTCGAGCTGCACGATCGCCCCATGCAATGTGAGCGCAGCTTCCAGCGCATCGCGCGTTTGCTCTTCGTCGTCGAGCACGGCTATGCGCAGTCCAGCGAGTTCGCCGCCGCGCTCCGCGGTGCGCTCGGGCAGCAGCGCATGCAGCGGCAGCGCCACGGCGTAGCGCACGCGGCGGCCTTCGGGATCTAGCGTGAGACTCGCGCCCGCCTTGCGCAGCAGCGCTTCGATACGCGCGAGGGCGCTGTCGTCGATCGGTGCGGGCCGCGCGCCGCCTGCCACGCCGAGCAAAACCGTATTGGCGCTGCGCCGCGCGGCCAGTTGCACGCCGCGCGTTTCTCGCGTGGCCCCTGCCGAGGTAACAGAAGCCGCGATCGACGCCGCATTCTGCACTTCGTTCTCCACCAGCAGCGTGAGGGCCACCAGCAACGCGTCGCCGTTCGCGACAGTGGCATAGAGCCCGTCGTCGGGTTGCGTGACGAGCCGCGCCGCCGCTTCGCCCAGCGAATCACGAACACGCTCGGCCACCCGTGCAAGCAGGTTCGCCACGTTAACGGGCGTCGTCACGAGCCGCCGCTCGGCGTGCTCGAGATCGTCCTGCTGCCATTGCATCGCCCACATCTTCGCGTACACGCCCTGGCGGGCGAGCAGCGCGTCGTGCCGCCCCTGTTCGACGATTCGGCCGTGCTCCATCACGAGGATCAGATCCGCGTCGACGATCGTCGAAAGACGATGCGCGATCACGATCGTCGTGCGCCCGTGGGCGAGGCGCTGCAGCTCGTTCTGGATCGCTCGCTCCGAGCGCGTGTCGAGCGCCGAGGTCGCTTCGTCGAACACCATGATGCGCGGGTTCTTGAGAATCGCGCGTGCGATTGCGATGCGCTGCCGCTCTCCGCCCGACAGGCGCACGCCGCGCTCGCCCACACGCGTTTCGTAGTGGTCGGGCAGACGCTCGATCAACTCGTCGAGCTGGGCCGCGCGCGCGGCGCGCACGACATCCGCCCGGGTGGCGTCGGGCTGGCCGTAGGCGATGTTGTACGCGATGGTCTCGTTGAACAGCACCGTGTCTTGCGGCACGATTCCGATCGCTTCGCGCAGGCTGGACTGCGTGGCGTGCGCAATATCGTGGCCGTCGATGGAGATGGTCCCGCGCTGAGGCTGATAGAAGCGGAACAGCAGCCGGATCAGCGTGGATTTACCTGAGCCGCTGCCGCCCACCACGGCAACGGTGCGCCCTGGCTCGGCCAGGAACCCCACATCGTGCAGCACGGGCCGCCCCGCGTCGTAGCCGAAATCGACGTGCCGGAATGCCACCTCGCCTTCGCGCACGACCAGCGCGCGCGCTCCGGGCATGTCCTCATCCTCGCCCGGCGTGCCGCGCACACAGAGGATGGCGAAGAGCCGCTCGACATCGACGAACGCATCGTTGGCCTCGCGAAACACGAAGCCGAGTGTATTGAGCGGTGCGCACACCTGAATGATGTACGCGTTGATGAGGATGAGGTCGCCCACCGTCATCGCGCGAGTCAGCACGTTCTGCACGGCGATCACCATCACCGCCGCAATACCTGCCGCCACCACGCCGCTCTGGCCCACGTGCAGCACGGTCAGCGCGCGCTGATTCGCCGTGCGCGCGAGGACCCAGTCGTCGAGCACGGTGCGCAGCCGAGCGACTTCGTGCTGCTCCGTCGAAAAGTACTTCACCGTGTCGTGATTGAGCAGGCTGTCGACGAGCCGGCCGTCCGCCTGCGCCTCCAGCGAGTTCACCGCGCGCTGGAAAGCGAGCCGGCGGCGGGTGTAAATCGCGGTCCATGTCCCATAGCACGCAAAGGTCCCGGCGATGGCGAGCACAAAGGCGTTGTCGTAGTGCGACGCGACGATCGCCACGACCACGGCGATTTCGAACATCGTGGGCAGCACTGAAAAGAGCGCGGTGCCCAGCAGGAAGCCCAGACCGTCCGCGCCCTTCTGGACGTCCCGCACGATCGCACCCGTTTCGCGCTGCGCATGAAAGCGCGCGCCCAGCCGGTGCAGCTGAGCGAACGTGCGTTCGCGCAGCGTGGCCACTGCGCGTTGCACGACGATGCTGAACGCCACATCGCGTGCCTCGCCGAGCGCGTCCGACAGGAAGCGCAGCAGGGCATAGACGATCGCGAGCAGCGCCGGCAGCGCCGTCAACGAGTGAATGTGGCCGAGATCGTCGATCAAATGCTTGAGTGCGATCGGCACCGAAATGGCACCGAGGCGCGCCAGAATCATCAATGACGCCGCCGCTGCGCTCGCGCTGCGGTGCCGCCACAGCGCTTCGCCGAGCGTGCGCAGGATGCGCGAGCGTACGGCGCGCCGGCTGGGCGTTGCTCCATTCATCGCGTGGCTGCCCCCAAAGCGATACTGAAGCGGATCGTTGCGCAATCGACGCTCCCGCGGCGCGCAGCCCGCCGGCAACGCCCGGGGCGTTGTCGAAACGTCTTGCCGCCTGGTGTAAAAGCGCGTCGCCTCTTTGGCAGATGCGTTCCGGCATTCGTCACGGCTGAGCGGCGCCGATGCGGAAGATCCACAGATGCCCGTTTCGAGCAATACACGCGGGGTTCGCGCACCGCGCTGCTCCCGGTCCCTGTGCACTTCCAATCAACGGCACAGCAAATGCGCTTACGCCGTTGCACCGGGTGCAACATTCGAGCAGTTCTTTCCGCGCCCCCTTTGAACGCGACACACAGCTCGCCATCCACTTCTCGCGAGGACACGTCATGAAAATCGCACTCGTCAGTGAACACGCGTCGCCGCTCGCCGTGGCGGGCGGCGTCGATACCGGCGGACAGAACATCTACGTCGCGCATGTCGCGCGTCAACTCCAGCGCGCCGGACATCAGGTCGACGTCTTCACGCGGCGCGACCGCGCCTTGCTGCCGCCCATTCTGGAGATGGACGGCGTACGCGTGATTCACGTCCCCGCCGGGCCGCCCATGCAGCTGCCCAAGGAACTACTGCTGCCCCACATGCCCCGGTTCGCCGAGTTTCTCGTGGACTTTTGCCGCGCCGAAAGGCGTCCCTACGACGTCATTCACGCCAACTTCTTCATGTCGGGCCTGGCGGCGCTCGCGGTCAAGGACGCGCTTCATGTGCCGCTCGTCATGACGTTCCATGCGCTCGGACGCGTGCGGCGCCTCCACCAGGGTGCGAACGACGGCTTTCCCGATGAGCGCTTCGCGATCGAAGACGAGCTCGTGCGACGCGCGGACTGTATCGTTGCCGAGTGTCCGGCCGATGAAGCCGATCTCGTCGAGCACTATCGCGCCGACCCCGCGCGGATTGCCGTCATTGCCTGCGGCTTCGATCCCGACGAGTTCTCGCCCGTGGACCGCCGGCAGGCGCGCCGCCGACTGGGCTGGCCCGCCGGCGAATTCTGCGTGCTGCAACTCGGCCGCCTCGTGGAGCGCAAGGGCATCGACAACGTCGTGCGCGGTGTGGCCGCGCTCGAGGCGCGCCACGGCGTGAAAGCCCGGCTCTACGTCGTGGGCGGCGACGCGCAAACGCCCAACGAAATCGCCACACCCGAGATCGCCCGCCTGCGCGGCATTGCGCACCGCTGCGGGATCGAGCCGCGCGTGACCTTCGTGGGCCGCCGCGAGCGCTCGCAGTTGCGCGACTTCTATAGCGCCGCCGACGTCTTCGTGACCACGCCGTGGTACGAGCCGTTCGGCATCACACCCGTGGAGGCAATGGCGTGCGCCACGCCCGTAATCGGGGCGGATGTGGGTGGTATTCGCCATTCGGTGCGTCACGGCGAAACGGGCTGGCTCGTGCCGCCGCGCGACCCCCAGGCGCTCGCCGAGCGCCTGTTCGCCATTCATGGCGACCCCGCGCACGCCCGCGCGATGGGCGAAGCGGGACGCAAGCGAGCCCAGACGTACTTCACGTGGCGGCAGATCGGTCTCGAACTCGAAGACGTCTATGCGCAGCTTGCCGGAGTGCGCCTCGACACGCGCGAGGACGCGAGGGAAAGCACCCAGGGCCGCGTGCTGCGCGCCGTGGGTTGAGGAGCGAACCGTATGCTGAACCGAACCACCGGGCCCCGCGGGTTGCTCGCTACCCGCCCAGCGGTGTTCCTGGACAAGGACGGCACGCTGCTCGAAGACGTGCCGTACAACGTCGAGCCCTCGCGTATGCGTTTTGCCCCGGGCGCCGCGCAGGCGCTCACGCTGCTCGCGCGAACGCCACTACCGCTATTCGTGGTGAGCAACCAGCGCGGCGTTGCGCTGGGGCGCTTCGCGCACGCGGCGCTCGGCGACGTGGAGGCGCAATTGCGCCGCATGTTCGCCGGCTGCGGCGCCACGCTGCAGGCTGCGTACTGGTGCCCGCACGACCCGCTCGGCCATGTGGCGCCCTATGCGTGCAACTGCACCTGTCGCAAGCCTGCGCCCGGCATGCTGCTGCGCGCGAGCCGCGAGCATGGCATCGACCTCGCGCGCAGCTGGATGGTCGGCGACATCCTCGACGACGTGGAAGCGGGCAATCGCGCAGGTTGCCGCGCGATCCTCGCCGATTGCGGCAACGAGACCGAGTGGCAAAGCGCGCCGGCGCGCCTGCCCTACGCGATCGTTGCGGATCTGCATGAGGCGGCGCAGGTGATCGTGGAGCGTTACGAGCACGAGCGGCGCGTGCGGGCGGCAACGCGCCACGGTGCACAGGAGGAGGCGCTGCGATGAACGGAACCGCCTTTGCGATCGCGCCGCGCGATGCGCACGCGCGCTCGCCCCGCCGCCAGCCTGCAAGCGAGCCCTGGGGGGCCGAGGTCCAGCGCATTCTCTGCGTGCGCCTCGATCAACTAGGCGACGTGCTGATGACCACGCCCGCAATGCACGCGCTGCGCGAAAGCGCGCCGGGCCGTCATATCACGCTGCTGACTTCGGCCGCAGGCGCGGCCATGGCGCCCTATCTGCCCGACGTGGACGACGTCATCGAATACGACGCGCCGTGGGCCAACGGCGCTCACGGATCAGCCAAAGGACCCGCCGACGGCGCGGGCAACGAAGACGCCGTGCTCGCGCGCGTGCGCGCCGGACGCTTCGACGCCGCGGCGATCTTCACGGTCTACAGCCAGAATCCGCTGCCGGCCGCCACGCTGTGCTTCTTCGCGGGGATCGAGCGGCGTCTCGCGCATTGCCGCGAGAATCCTTACGCATTGCTGACTAACTGGCTGCCGGAGCGCGAGCCGCAGACGGACGTGCGCCACGAAGTCGAGCGGCAGCTCGCGCTCGTGCGCAGCGTGGGCGCCGATCTCGCCGACCCGGCCGATTCACGCCTGCGCATGAGCGTGGACCCCGCCGCGCGCATCACGCTCGCGCAGAAGCTGCGCATGTATGGCGTCGATCCGGCCGAGCCTTGCATCGTCGTGCATGCGGGCGCGAGCGCGCCTTCGCGGCGGTATCCCCCGGCGCTCTTCGCCGAAGCGCTCGATCTGCTCGCGCCCACAGTGCGTTGCCCGTTCCTGCTCACCGGAAGCCTCGGGGAAAGCGCGTTGACGCGCGACGTGATGCGTTTCTCGCGTTCTCCGGGCAGCACGCGTCTGGTCGATCTCGCGGGAGCGCTCACGCTCGCCGAATTGATCGCATTGCTCGACCAGGCTTCACTGCTCATCGCCAACAACAGCGGACCGGCGCATCTGGCCGCCGCGCTCGGCAAACCCGTGGTCGATCTCTACGCGCTCACGAATCCGCAGCACTCGCCGTGGATGACGCCGCACCGCCTGCTCTATCGCGACGTGGCGTGCCGATGGTGCTATCGCGGCGAGTGCCCCGAAGGCCACCACGCCTGCCTGCGCGGCGTGCCCCCGGGCGACGTCGCGCGAGCGGCGCGCGAACTGCTCGAGGAAGCCGGCGCGCTCGTGCCACAGCCCGCCTGACCCCTGCAACCCACCGCCCGCAACGGGAGCCCGTTCATGTACACACTCGGAATCAATGCCGTTTATCACGACAGCGCCGCGGCGCTGGTCCATGACGGCGTGGTAATCGCCGCCGCCGAAGACGAGCGCTTCACGCACGTCAAGCACGCCAAGCGTCCCGTGCCGTTCTCGACATGGCAACTGCCCTTCGACGCCATCGACGCCTGCCTCAGGGAAGCCGGCATCACGCTAGCCGACGTCGATCACGTTGCCTACTCCTACGACCCGGCTCTCTTTCCGGATATGCCGACCCGGCCCGGCGCGACCATCGCGTTGCCGCTCGACCCCTCGCGCGCGCGCATGGAAGCCAACGCGTCGCCATGGGACCCGCTCTTTCTCAGCTATATCGTGAACGCGAAGGCGCAATTGCTGGACGGCGCGCCGCATCATCTGCGCAAGCGCTTTGCGGGCGTCGACCGCGAGAACGGCTTCGTCTGGCATAACGTCGAGCACCACCTCGCTCACGAAGCGAGCGCGTTTCTCGCAAGCCCCTTCGACGCATGCGCCGTTCTGACCATGGACGGTCGCGGCGAAGGCGTCACCACGAGCCTCGGCGAATTTCGCGACGGCAAGTACAAGCGCATCACCCAGGTGGAGTTGCCGCATTCGCTCGGACTCCTCTACGAAGCCGTGACAGGCTGGCTCGGCTTCCTGCATTCCTCCGACGAGTACAAGGTCATGGCACTCGCCTCGTTTGGCGAACCGGCCTATGCCGATCAGTTCCGCGAAATCGTGCAGTACAACGGCAATGGCCATTACACCGTCGCCGACCCGCACCTCGTGGACCGCTTCGGCGTGCCGCGCGAACGAGGCGGCCCGCTTGAGCAGCGGCATTTCGATATCGCCGCCTCGCTGCAACTCGTGCTGCAAGAAACGGTGCTGGAGATGGCGCGCTGGCTCCATACGCGCACGGGACTGCCGAAGCTGTGCATGGCGGGCGGCGTAGCGCTGAACTGCGTGATGAACTCGTATGTGCGAGATAACGGCCCGTTCGACGACATCTGGGTGCAGCCCGCCGCGGGCGACGCAGGCACCGCGCTCGGCGCGGCGCTCTGGACCGACTACCGCTTGCGCAGCGAAGCGGCGCAAGCCGCAGGCGAACGCGCGGAACGCCGCTGGCAGATGGACCACGCCTACCTCGGGCCGGCGTTCGACGACGAGACCATCGAGCAGTTCCTGCGCTGGTCGAAAACGCCCTACCGGCGGCTCGACAACATCGCCGAGGAAGCCGCGCAACTGCTCGCCGACGGCGATGTGATCGGCTGGTATCAGGGCCGCACGGAGTTCGGCCCGCGTGCGCTCGGCGCTCGTTCGATACTCGCTTCGCCCGTCGATCCCGGCATGCAGGCGAAGCTCAACGAGATCAAGGACCGCGAGGACTTTCGGCCGGTCGCGCCGGTCGTGCTGGAAGAGCGCGCCGCGCAATGGTTCGTGGGCGCGAGGCGCGCGCCGTTCATGCTGTTCATCTTCGACGTGCAGCCCGGGAAGGCCGAACGCATTCCCGCCGTGCGCCACGTGGACGGCACCGCGCGCATCCAGACCGTAAACCGCGACCAGCATCCGCTCTACTACGACCTGATCGCGGCGTTCGAACGGCGCACCGGCGTGCCGGTGCTCGTCAACACGTCGTTCAACACCCGCGGCGAGCCGATGGTCAACTCGCCGCGCGACGCGCTCGAATCGTTCTGGACCTCGCCGCTCGATGCGCTCGTGATCGGCCCCTTCCTCGTGCGCAAGAGCGAGGCACGCGCATGAGACCCGCCGACGTCGAGTTGCGCGAGCCGCGGCCCATCGGCGCGGAGGAGCCCCAGTTCGATGGCTATGCGGGCGCATCGCTCGAACACCTGCGCATTGCCGTGGTCGTGCCGACGTACCATCGCGCGACGCTGCTCGGACAGTGCCTCACCGCGCTGTGCGCGCAGGATCTCTCGCCTGACGACTATGAAATCGTCGTCTGCGACGACGGACCGGACGACGAGACGCGCGCGACGGTGGAACGCATGGCGGCGATGCAAGCCCCCCGCGGGCTGGCGATCCGTTACGTGCCGGTGCGCGCCACCCAAGGGCCGGCCGCGGCGCGCAATGCGGGCTGGCGCGCGGCGCGCGCGCCGCTCATCGCGTTCACCGACGACGACACGATTGCCGACCCCGGCTGGCTGCGCGCGGGGCTCGCCGCGCTCGCGCACGCGCAAGCCGCCGCGGGCCGCATCGTCGTACCGCTGGGCGTGGCACCGAGCGATTATGAGCGCGACGCAAGCGGCCTTGCGCACGCCGAATTCGCTACGGCCAATGCGTTCGTGCAGCGCGCGACGCTCTCGCAGATCGGCGGCTTCGACGAGCGCTTCACAGCGGCGTGGCGCGAGGATTCGGACCTGCAGTTCGCATTGCTGCAGGCGGGCGCGAGTGTAGTACGCGCCGACGATGCCGTGGTCGTGCACCCTGTGCGTCCCGCGCGCTGGGGTGTGAGTCTCGCGCAGCAGCGCAAGAGCCGCTTCGAGGCGCTGTTGTTCCGCAAGCATCCGGCGCTGTATCGCGAGCGCATCGGGGCGGGGCCGCCGCTCCTTTACTACGTGGTGCTGATCAGCGTACTCGTGCTGCTAGCTTCTCTCGCCTGGGGTCAGCCGAGGGTCGCCCTGGCTGCGTTCGCCGCATGGATCGCCTGCACCGCTGCGTTCTGCGTACGCCGCTTGCGCGGTACGCGTCGCGACGCGCTCCATGTAGCCGAAATGATCTGGACGTCGCTGTGGATTCCGTTTCTTTCGATTTTCTGGCGGCTCCAGGGAGCCGCCAGTTACCGCGTGTGGTTCCTCTAACGGATGTGCCCATGCCGACTCTGCTCGACGCCCTCGCCCCCCGCCGCATCGTGATCTTCCGCGCGCTGCAGCTCGGCGACATGCTCTGCAGCGTGCCCGCGTTGCGCGCGTTGCGTGCAGCCTGCCCCCGCGCGCACATCGCCCTCGTCGGTCTGCCGTGGTCAGCCGATTTCGTGGCGCGCTACCCCACGCTGGTCGATGAGCACATTGTCTTTCCCGGCGCGCGCGGCTTTCCCGAACAGGCCGAGG
Organism: Paraburkholderia sp. BR14312; assembly: GCF_040948675.1. Classification (NCBI taxonomy): domain Bacteria; kingdom Pseudomonadati; phylum Pseudomonadota; class Betaproteobacteria; order Burkholderiales; family Burkholderiaceae; genus Paraburkholderia; species Paraburkholderia sp. BR14312. Next base: position 812,266 of record NZ_JBFPKI010000001.1, on the reverse strand, counting down.
ACGAGCGCGGCCTGCCTGCGTTTCTCGACGCGATGCGCATGCGCCGCTTCGATCTCGCGATCCAGCTCCATGGCAGCGGAGGTGTGGCAAACGCGCTGGTCGACGAGTTCGGCGCGCGCGCGCTCGGAGGCTTTAGCCAGCCCGGCGAAGCGCCGCCGCCCGGCTGTTACCTGCCGTGGCCCGACGCGCTGCCCGAGCCGCAGCGCTACCTCGCGCTGATGCACGCGCTGGGCGCGCGAGGCCATGCGCTGCGCGACGACACCCTCTGGTTTCCGCTCTACGACGCGGACTACGCTGCGCGCGACGACCTCGTCGAGCGCTTTGGACTCGACCCCGGGCGGCTCGTGCTCGTGCATCCGGGTGCGCAGCTGCCCTCGCGGCGCTGGCCGGCCCAGCGCTTTGCCGCCGTTGCCGACGCGCTCGCCTTCGACGGCTGGCAGATCGCCGTGACCGGCACCGCGGGCGAACGCGAGTTGACCGCGAGCGTACTGGGCGGCATGACGCAGACGGCTCATCATCTCGCGGGCGAAACCACGCTCGGTGCGCTGGCGGCGCTCGTGCGCCAGGCCCGGCTCGTGCTCTGCAACGACACGGGCATTTCGCATGTGGCGGCCGCCATGCGCACGCCGAGCGTGGTCGTCGCCTCAGGCAGCGACACGCGGCGCTGGGCGCCGCTCGACCGCGCCCGGCACCGCGTGCTCGCCGACTGGCCCGCTTGCCGCCCCTGCTCGTTCCACGCCTGCCCGTATGGCCACCCTTGCGCGCTCAACGTGAGCGCGGAGCAGGTCGCGGCCGTTGCGCAAGCGCACTTGCTCGATACCCACCGCATGCCCGGCTTCGCAGCCCGGGGAAGCGTTGCCCCCATGCCGATGAGGAGGACCCCGCCATGCTGATGCGAAACACGCGGCCCTTGCGTGTGCTCACCTGGCACGTACACGGCAACTATCTTTATTACCTTACGCAGGCGCCGCACGACTTCCATGTCGTGACCAAACCGGGGCGCCCGTCGGGCTACGCGGGCCGCGCGGGTATGCTTCCCTGGGGCGCGAACGTCCATGAGGTCGTTGCCGAGGACGTCGCCTCGAATGAGTTCGACGTAGTCGTGTACCAGCAGCGCAGCCATTGGGAGCATGACCGGTTCGATCTGCTGAGCGACGCGCAGCGCCGCTTGCCGCGCGTGTATATCGAGCACGACCCGCCGCAGGAGGCGCCGTTTGCGCAGCGGCACTGGGTAGACGACGGCGGCGCGTTGCTCGTGCACGTCACGCCGTTCAACGCGCTCATGTGGGACAGCGGCGCGACGCCCACGCGCGTGATCGAGCATGGCGTGCTCGTGCCTGAAGGCGCGCGCTACACGGGCACGACGCCGCGCGGCATCGTCGTCGTCAATCATCTGCGCGAACGGGGGCGGCGGCTCGGCGCGGACGTGTTCGCGCAGGTTCGTCACAAGGTGCCGCTCGATCTCGTGGGCATGGAGGCGCAAAGCCTCGGCGGCATCGGCGAGATTTCGAATGTCGAGCTCGCGCAGTTCGTATCGCGCTACCGCTTCTTCTTCAATCCGATCCGCTGGACCAGCCTCGGTCTGGCCATTGTCGAGGCGATGATGGTCGGACTGCCCATTGTCGGGCTCGCCACGACGGAACTCGCAAGCGTGATACGCGACGGCGAGAACGGCTTCGTCGATACGCGCATCGATCGCCTGGTCGACTGCATGCGCACGCTCATCCGGGATCCTGCACTCGCACGGCGCCTCGGCGAAGGCGCGCGGCGCGGCGCGCTCGAACGCTTTTCCATCGATCGCTTCGCGCACGACTGGGATCTCGCGTTGCGAGAAGTGACCGCGTAAACGCGTGGCTTGCAGCGCTTTTCAAAGGACGGCAAACGTGAAAGAACTCATCCGCAAACGCATTCTCGTCACCGGCGGCGCAGGCTTTCTCGGCTCGCATTTGTGCGAGCGGCTAGTGGCGCTGGGCCACGACGTGCTGTGCGTCGATAACTTCTATACCGGCTCCAAGCGCAACGTGGCGCATCTGCTCGACAACGCCAACTTTGAACTGATGCGCCACGACGTCACCTTTCCGCTCTACGTGGAAGTGGACGAGATCTACAACCTCGCCTGCCCCGCCTCGCCGGTGCACTACCAGCACGATCCGGTGCAAACGACCAAGACGAGCGTGCACGGCGCGATCAACATGCTCGGGCTCGCCAAGCGCGTGCGGGCGAAACTGCTGCAGGCCTCCACCAGCGAAGTCTACGGCGACGCGCGCCGCCATCCGCAAACCGAGGACTACTGGGGCCACGTGAATCCCATTGGCCCGCGCTCGTGCTACGACGAAGGCAAGCGCTGCGCCGAAACGCTGTGCATGGACTACATGCGCCAGCATGGCCTCGACATTCGCATTGCGCGGATCTTCAATACGTACGGACCGCGCATGCATCCCCGCGACGGCCGCGTCATCTCGAACTTCGTCATGCAGGCGCTGGGCGGCGAGCCGCTGACCGTCTATGGCGACGGATCGCAAACGCGCTGTTTCTGCTACGTGGACGATCTGATCGACGCCCTCGTACTGCTGATGAGTCGCGCAACGCCCCCGGACGGCCCCGTGAATATCGGCAACCCGCAGGAAATCTCGATGCTCGACACGGCCCGCCGCGTGATCGCCGCCGCGCAGTCGAGCTCGGAGATCGCCTTTGCGCCGCTGCCCGTGGACGATCCGTGCCGCCGTTGCCCTTCCATCGAACGCGCGCGCGCGCTGCTCGGCTGGTCGCCGCACACATCGTTCGATGCCGGCTTGAGCGCGACCATCGCGTATTTCCAGCGCGAGATCGCAAGCGCTGATCCACGAGGCTTGCTCGCGAGCACCGCCGCGGCAGCGGCGAAGACGAACCGTGTGGAGACGCAGGTATGCAAGGTCTCTTCTTCCTGAACCGGCGCATCAGCGTGGTCGTGCTCACGCACAACCGGCGCGCCGAAGTCATGCGCACGGTCGCCTCGCTGTTGCGTCTGCCGGAGCGGCCCGAAGTCATCGTGGTGGATAACGGCTCGACCGACGGCACGCCAAACCTGCTCGCGCAGACGTATCCGGGTTTGCGCGTGCTGCGCTGCGAAGCCAACCTCGGCGCAGCCGCGCGCAATGCGGGCGCCGCCCGCGTGACGACGGACTATGTGGCGTTCAGTGACGACGACACCGACTGGCAGCCGGGGTCGCTTACGCGCGCTGTCGAATTGCTGGACCGCCATGCGCGCATTGGCGTGCTCACGGCGTCCGTGCACGTGGGTGAGGAAGACACACTCGATCCAGCCTGCGCATTGATGGCCGCGAGCCCATTGGCGCATGCGGCTCATCCTCTGCCGAATCTGGTCGGCTTCATGGCAGGTGCATGCGTGTTCCGCACCGCGCTCTTCAACGCGCTGGGCGGTTATGAACCGCGTCTTTTCATCGGCGGCGAGGAAGCATTGCTTTCGCTCGATGTCTTGCAAGGCGGCCACGATATTGCTTATGCGAGCGAGCTCGACGTGCACCATCGGCCTTCGCTCGCGCGTGACAGCGCGCTGCGCCGCCGAATGCTGGCGCGCAATGCGGCGCTCGTTGCGTGGCTGCGTCTGCCCTGTGGCGAAGCGCTGACGGCGACGTGGCGGGCACTCGGCGGCGCGTGCCGTGCGGGACGGCCAGGCGAGGATCTTCGTGAGCTTTGGCGGGGCATAGGCTGGGCCCTGCGCCGCCGACGGCCCGTTGCTGCGCGCGTGCTGCGCATGCGCGCGGCCGTGCGGGAGGCAGAAAAAAACCGTGGCGATCGCGCGCCGCGGGGGGCCGTCGAGCACGCGGACACGTCGGCTTCAGATTGGTAGTGGAGGCGCTGTGCCTACGTGGGCAATGCAGGCCGCTCCACCTGCCAGTAACGCTCGGGCCGCTCCACATCCGCCGGAAACGGCCCAAATGCACGCATCTGGCTCGGATACGCCCCCACTGCGCGCCGCTTGATCGCCGCGAGCCGCCGAGCCGGATACCGGCCGAACGCCTGCGCGCGCATCGGGCTCACCCGCAAGCGCTCTGCTTCGAGGCGCTGGAAGCCTGCATCGAGCACACCGGGCATTGCGCGGTAAATCGCGTCCTCATAGGCGATATATCGTTTAATGCGCTCCGTTTGCAGCAGCGAACGGCACGCGGCGCCCACGAGTTGATGATCGGAATGCCACAGGCCGAACGGGCACACGGGCAGCCAGGCGCCGAAACGCGCGAACTGCTCGGCCAACGCGTGCGCAACGTCCGCGACGTCGGGCGTCGCGCCGTACTGTCCATCCAGAAAATCCAGCCACAACGGCGTCGCGCCACACAGCGCAAGCGCGCGCTCGTCCTCCCGCTTGCGCACGCGCACGGCTTCGTGCGCATCGGCAAAGCCGCTGGCTTCATCCCATTGCGTATGCATCGGCGTGGCGGGTTCGCCCGCGAACACCGTGCAAACGATCGAACCAGGGCACCTTGCGATGAGACCTGCGCAGCCGAGCACCGCGTCGTCCAGATGTGGCGAAACCACAATCAGCCGCGGCGCGCCGTCGCTCATGTCGTGAGGCAGAGCAATCGACATCGTTTCTCCTTTTGGGCTCCAGACGCCCAATGGCATGCACGTGATATGGCGCGGTGGTGCCCCGGATCGTATCGCTTGCAGCGCTTGCACGTAGCTTCTACAACTGCATATGGCCGTGCAATGCCGATCAGATTCATTTCGCACGCGGCGGCTCGATACCTTCGTCGGCGCGATGCAGCTTGCCCGCGCGGAGCGCGACCACCGCTTTTCCCACCGCGCGCGCCACATTGGCCACCTCCTGCTGGAAGCGCACGTCGGCGTCGAGTGCGTCATGTGAGCTCGCGTAGGGTTCGTAGTAGCCCACCATGCGATCGATGCGCGCCGACGCGCCCGCGTCGACCCATCCCATCCAGTCGAGCCAGTCGGCAAGCGCGCGGCGAGTGTCCTCGATGCCTGCCACATCGCCATGCACGATCGCGCCGTACGCTCGTCCCGCAAGATGCCTGGGATAATGCCAGCCCGCCAGTTCAAGCGCTTTCGCTTCGTCCGGATGCTTGCCGTGAGTCGAGGAGGGATCGGGATTGCCGCCGTCCGCGCATACGAGCCGGTCCATCATCAGCTTGAGCGGGCTACTCACCTGATACCAGTACACCGGCGTCACGAAAATCGCGCCGTGGCAGGCCGCGAAGCGCTCGTAAATCTCCGCCATCCAGTCGTTGACCTGACCGAGCGAATGGTTCGGATAGCAGCTGCACGGCCAGTGGCATAGCGGCATTGCCGTGGAAACGCAGGCCTTGCACGGATAAATGTGGAGGTCGGGTTCGGCGGCGAGGCGCGAGAGGTCGAGCATGTCGGCTTCGATGCCGGCCTGCGTCAGTTCATGCTCGCAGAGTTGCGCGAGTCGAAAACTCTTCGACATCTCTCCCGGGCACGTATAGTCATTGCGCGACGACGCATTCACCACGATCACGCGGGAGCGCGTGCCGCTCGCCCGCTGGCGCCGCTGCGCGGCTTCAAGACGCTGGTGCGTGAGGCGCCATTCGGTGGAGAGGTCATAGTCGGGGTCGGCGTAACCCTCTCCCGCCTTCGCGGTCAGCGGCGCCTTGCGTCCTTCGCTATAGGCATCCCAGGCAATCGTTTCGAGGCGCGCGAGCGCGGCGTCTTCGGCACGAAACGCGGGATCGTGATAGCGGGCCATAAAACGCGCCCGAAACGCCTCGCGCGACAGACCTTGCATCATCTGTCCTTTTCGCACCCGCGGCGTGCGTACTTCCGCCGGCTTCTGTTTCATGATGGATCCCTTGCCGACACGGCTTGTCCAACGCCTCTCCCGCGCAATTGGCGTTCCGGCTCGGCCCGTTGCCATGGCGCGCCGCCGCGGGCGCGCGGGTTGCGGAACGGTGTTTGCGTGCACACCTGGGCGCCGCCGCTGTGCTGCGCTCGCCGGCACGGTCCTCGAGTCCGGCGAAGACTGGCGGCAGCGCTAAAACCCGCGATCGCAAGGATAACGATGGACCGTCCCCCCACATCGCTCGCCAGCTATTTCGACAGCAAGTTCGCCGCGAACCCCGATCCATGGCACTACCGCGACAGCTGGTACGAGGCGCGCAAGCGCGCGCTGCTGCTCGCGTCGCTGCCGCGCGAGCGTTATCGCATGGCCTTCGAGCCGGCTTGCGCAATCGGAGCCTTGTCCGCCGACCTGGCGCGGCGTTGCGAGCATCTGGTTTGCGCCGACTTCTCGCCTCGCGCCGTCGCCGCGGCACAAGAGCGCGTTGCCGCGTTCGCGAACGTGGACGTGCACGCGCTCGCCATGCCGCGCGATTGGCCCGCCGGACAGTTCGACTTGATCGTGATGAGCGAATTCGCGTACTACCTGAACGCAAGCGACTGCACTTCGCTCGCCACGCTAGCCGCCTCCTCGCTCGCCGCCGATGGCACGCTGGCATGCTGCCACTGGCGTCACGGCGGCGAGACGTGGATGCTGCAAAGCGCCCAGGTGCACGGCATCTTCGCGCAGGCGGCGGCAAACGCCGCGCTGCATGCGGTCGTTCAGATCGAAGACACGGATTTCCTGCTCGATGTCTGGAGCCGCGATCGGCTCAGTGTCGCGCGCCGCGAACGCGCGTGAAGACACGCTGAGACTCAAGGCGCAACCGACTGCTCGCTATCGTCCACGCCGTCCGCCCACGCGGCGAGCGTGTCGCCGAAGCCGCCGCGCGTACGCGCGTCGCGCCGCCCGCTGGTCACCACGCGCGGCGCCGCGCTCCACGCGAGCGTGGCGCCTGTCGCGATCAGCAGATCGACCAGCGCGACGTCTTCGCTGCAGGCAAGCGGCGGAAAACCGCCAGCGCGCAAATACGCGTGCGCCGCGACGCCCAGGTTTGCGCCATGAATGTGGCGATGCCCGTCCGCGTCGCGGTAGCGCCGTTCCCAGGTCGCGCGGGCGCAAGGCGCCAGCGCGCTCCAGTCGTCCACGCTCACGGGCCCGCACACGGCGTCCGCGGCAAGCGCGAGCTGCGCGGCAAGCCAGTCGGGCGCCACGTGACTGTCCGCGTCGGTGAAGGCCAGCCAGCGCGCGCCGCAGGAGAGCAAGGCCTCAGCACCGGCAGCGCGGGCGACGCCAACGTTGCGCGCTTCTATGCATAGGGCCTCGAACCCGAAGTCCGAGACGATCTCAGCCGATGCGTCCGTGCAGGCGTCGAGCACCACGAGCGGCCGAACCGCTTCGCCTCGCAGCGAAGGATGCGTCGCGGCGCACCGCACCGAGGCAAGACACGCGGCGATCAGGCCCGCTTCGTTGTGCGCAGGAATAATGACCCCGATCATTCGAACTCCATGGTATTGGCGTGACATTGCGTCATGCCACCCGAAGTTCCATCGTGGCGTACGCAGCAAAGGCCAGACTGCATGCGCACGCATTTCGCGCTCGAGCGGCGCAGTCTCATCCCCTGCAGCGCACGCCGGATGCCTGCGCCGACCGCCCCTATACCGGCGCCTGCGCGGCCTTCGACACCCGGGGTCGCAATGTCGATGCGTACGTACCGTTCTCGTCCACGCCTTCGCCGATGCCTCAGTCGAACCTTTTCGCAGCGTTGCGCCGGCGCCGCTCGCGCCTTGGCGCGGCATTGGCGCACGCGTCTCGCGGCACATCGATTGCGCTTGGGGTCCCACAGAAGAGACCGGAGCACGCTATGGCTGGATGGATCAAGGCAATGCATGTGGCAGCCGTGCCGCCGACGGCCATGCGGCGCATCGAGCTGGAAGGGATCGCCGTGCTGCTCGTGAACGCGGGCGATCGCATCCGCGCATTCAGCGCGGACTGCCCGCATGCGGGCGCGCCACTCGAACAGGGGGCGCTTTGCGCAGGCCGCATCGTGTGCCCATGGCACAAGGGCGTGTTCTCGATCGAAAGCGGCGCGTGTCTCGAACCGCCTGCACTGGAGGGGCTGACGTCGTACCCCGTGCGTATCGAAGGGGACGCCGTCCTCGTCGAACTCACGCCACAGCGTGCCGCCGCGCCTCGCACGCCCTCCGCGCACGCCAGGTCCGCCCGTCGTTTCGCGGTGATCGGCGGCGGTGCGGCGGGCGCAGCGGCCGTCGCCACGCTGCTGGAAAGCGAATTCGCGGGCGAGGTGACGATATTCGCCGCCGAGCCGCAAGTGCCCTACGACCGTACCTGTCTCAGCAAATTCGTGCCCGCCGGCGAGATGACGCCCGACGAGGTCCCGCCGATCCTGCCCGAAAGCGTGGCCCACGACAAGCGCTTGCGCGTCGAGCACAGAGCGGTCAAACACTGCGACGTCCAGACGAGACACGTCACACTAGCCGATGGCGACATGCATACCTTCGACGCCGTGCTCATCGCAAGCGGCTCGGTGGCAAAACGACCCGATATACCGGGCGCCGAACTTGGCAACCTGTTCACGCTGCGCAACCTGGCAGACGCCACAGCCATACTCCACGCGCTCGCGCCAACCGAGCGCGCCGTGGTGCTGGGTGACAGCTTCATCGGCCTGGAAACGGCCTCGGCATTGCGTAGACGCGGCGTCGAAGTCACCATCGTGTCCCCCGCAGGTGTGCCGCTGCAACGCGTGCTTGGCGAGCGTATCGGCGGGATGTTCCGCGACTGGCACGAATCCCACGGCGTGGTGTTTCGGCGCGCGAAGGCGCTGCGCTTCAGCGGCGCGCGCGAGGTCGAAGCGGTCGAACTCGACGACGGCAGCGCGCTGGGCGCGAAGGCCGTGATCGTAGGCATTGGCGTGCGCCCGGCTACGCACTTTGTCAGCGGCGCCGAGATCGGCGAAGACGGCGGACTCGATGTGGATGCGACGATGCGGGTCTGCGGCGAAACCTACGCGGCGGGAGATATCGCGCGATTCACGCTCAGCAGCGCGTTGGAAACGCCCCAGCACACACGCATCGAACATTGGCGCGTTGCACAGCAACAAGGACGCATCGCGGCGCTCAACATGCTGGGCCAGACGGCAAGCTACGACGGCGTGCCGTTCTTCTGGACCCAGCACTACGACAAGCGCGTCGACTATCTTGGGCATGCCGGACATTGGGACGATCTGGTGATTGCCGGCCACGCCGGGGACGATCGCTTTGGAGTCCTCTACGCTGAGTCCGACCGCCTTCGGGCCGCACTCGCCTGCGGCTACGATCGCGAGATGGCGCTCATGAGCGAGCGCATGCGCAGGCCCCTGTCCGTCGACGCAGCGCGCGGAATTCTGGGCTTTTGATCAGGCGAGCTGCACATCGGCCATAAGCGCCGCGGCATCGTCTTTGCCGGACCCGTTTCGTACCTTTCTCTGCGTGCCGGAAGAACAGAATGCGATGCGGACCCATGACTCGAGGCGCTGATTCTTTAACGCCTGGTAAGTCCGAACAGCAAGCTCGCCAGAAAGAGGATCACGAAAATGACGAACAGAATTTTGGCGATACTCGCCGCGCCTGCGGCAATCCCACCAAACCCGAAGACAGCTGCGATGATGGCTATCACGAAGAAAACGATCGCGTAGTAAAGCATTGCCCGCTCCTTGAAGTATGCCAACGAGAGCGCACCCTCTGTGCCTGAGCGCGCACTGCGAGGAACTGGCTGTCAAACGGAGTGTTTGCGTGAAATGGGATTGCGCGGCATGCGGGATGCTGTTCAGTGATCGCCTCTAACCACGTTGGAGCACGAAATGACTACCTCTGATCCCCTCTCGCCCAACGCTGGCGCCAAGATCACCGGAGGCGGTACCGGCGATGGGCCGGGCCCTGAAGTCATGGCCGCCGCCACGCTCGACGGCAACAAGGTTTATTCGTCCGACGGCGAACACGTGGGCAAGATCTCCGACATCATGCTTGATGTGCGAAGCGCCCGCGTTGCTTACGCCGTGCTGTCCGAAGGCGGATTTCTCGGTATGGGAACCACCCTTCACGCGATCCCGTGGAGCGCGCTGACGCTGGACACTGCCGAAAAATGTTTCCGCGTCGACCAGACGGCCCAGCGCATCAAGGACGACCCCGGCTTCGACAAGGATCACTGGCCTTCGATGGCCGACGTTTCGTGGGGTACGCAATTGCATGACTACTACAACAGACGCCCGTACTGGAGCGCGAGCGGATCGCCTGTCGCGCGTAGTGGATCGGAGGACCCACTGCTCTGAGAGCCAGCGGCGGAGGTGTGGCAGTCATGCCTCCCTACGGCTATGAATGTCCGCGCTGTGGCCTCTTCGAGGCCCGGCGCGCGATCGCCCAGCGAGACCACGAACGCGTTTGCACGGCTTCATGAGAACGCGATGTAGCGACGGGAGCGCCGGGCGGCTGCCGGCCATTCTCCCAATGATGGTCTGACTATTCGCGATAAGCCATCCTGTTATCCATACCCAACCTCACTATCTCCACGGTTCGCATCGCGATGCATGCTCTATTGTGGCCGGAGCCCCATATTTTCTTTTAATTCGTTTCCCATCGAATTCAGAATTAATATTTGTGCTCCGGGCCTGAAGGCTTGGCTTCGAATTCGCAAGGTCCGGAAAAGCTTCCGGAATAATTGCCAATTTCTCACGACTGATCGTCTGAAGGCGTGGCGCCCCTATGTCCTTCCTTATGTATCTCACGTGAAATCTCCATGCTGAAGCCCGACGACGCGCTCGCATTCGGTACTGCGGTGGCCGAGCTGAAAAGAGCGACGCAGGACCTGGAACGCCTTGAGGACGATCCAGCGACGTCCCCCGCTGGGCTTGCGAGGGCGCAGGATCGCTATTATCTGTCTCGACTGGAGTGGCTGCGCAGCGAGTGCCGGCTGCGCAGGTCAGCCGCCCATGGCGTACCGAAACCAGCGCCGGTATCCGGACCGATTGTGATTGTTGGGCACGACAAGTGGGTCCGGGATTCGTTAGCCGTTTTGCTCGACGTGAAGGGTTACGGGCGGGGTTACGGGCGGTCGAAGGCGCGTGCCTTCGATACCTGGCACGAAGTCTGGCTCGAACCATCGCAACTGATCGTCGTCGATGTCTCGCTGTTTTCTCGCGGCGCCTCCACGTTGCTGATAGAGGGCTTTGATACCTGCATCGAAAGACCACCTATCATCGCACTGGTGTGGCCGCAGGACGCGCCGGCTTTCACCGGCAAGGTCGACGAGATCGTCCAGAAACCACTGGCGCTCAATGAACTGCTAAACGCGATCGACAGAATCGGCGACTGCCATGTCGAGCGCATCACAGACGACCACTGACCGCGTGCCGATCATGCTCCCGTACGGGCCGACTCAATGAGATCGCGCAACTGCTCTGCCGAAAACGGTTTGCGCACGGAGGCGAACTCAAAGCCCACATCGTGGGCGGGCGGCGCCTCGGTGCCCGAAGCAAAGATGACTTTCAGTGTCGGCACCCGCTGAAGTGCAATCCGGGCGAGTTCGATGCCCGACCCGTCGGGCAGCGCGATATCAGTGACAAGGATCTGCACACTTTCACTCAACTCGCGCAGGGCGCACTCCAGATTGCCGGCCTCCCGGACTGCGTAGCCCATCTGCGACAGTAGTTCGCTCACTGCTTCGCGGGAAGCAGCGTCATCGTCGACTACAAGTATGGAAACTTGCGGCGCGCCCGCGTTGGGTGCACTTCGCGCAGCGGGACGAACCGAACCGGGCCGATGTGCCAGCATGCGCCGTATTTTCCATGCCAGCTGTTCACGGCTGTACGGCTTGCTGAGCAGATGCACCCCCGGGTCAAGCCGTCCTCCATGGACGATGGCGTTCTGTGTGTAGCCCGAAGTAAAGAGCACCTTCATGCCCGGCAAGACACGCACCGCCATTTTTGCCATTTCGGTGCTGCGCATCGGCCCCGGCATCACCACGTCGGAAAACAGCAGATCAATCCTGGCGCCGCTCCGGATGATCACCATCGCGCCTTGTGCGTCATCCGCCTTCAGCACGACGTAACCAAGTTCGGTGAGCATCTCGATCACGGTGGACTGAACACGCTTGTCGTCTTCGACCACGAGAATGGTTTCTGAGCCGCCCGGAACTCGTGGCATCGGTAAAGGCTCCGGCTCGACAACCTCTTCCGTCGATCGCAGCAGGTAGATCTTGACCGTGGTCCCGTGTTCGACTTCGCTGTAGATCCGCATGTGGCCTCTACTCTGCTTGACGAAGCCGTAGGCCATGCTCAATCCCAGTCCCGTCCCTTCCCCTTCGGCCTTGGTGCTGAAATACGGTTCGAACGCATGCTCCATCACTTCCGGCGGCATGCCCGTGCCTGTGTCCGTAATCGCAAGCAGCACATACTGCCCCTCGGCGACATCGTCAGGAAGCGCGTGATAGTGGCTGTCGAGCGTTGTGTTCGACAACTCAAGCGTCAGCCGACCGCCCCGGGGCATCGCGTCGCGGCTGTTGATGGCGAGATTCAGCACGACATTCTCCAGGTGATTGGGGTCGACGAGCGTGTTCCAGAGACCACCCGAGACCACCGTTTCCACCTGAATCATTTCGCCGAGCGCCCGACGCAGCATGTCGTTCATATTCCTGAGCATGACCGCAAGGTTGACCACTGCGGGCTGCAATGCTTGCCTCCGACCGAAGGCGAGCAGTTGTGAAGCGAGGGTTGCGCCTTGCTCGGTCGCCTCGATTGCCTTTTCGAGGCGCTCGCGGGACCAGGAATCGCGGTGGCGGCGCTCCAGCAGCTCGAGATTGCCACGCAGCACCTGAAGGACGTTGTTGAAGTCGTGGGCGACTCCGCCGGTCAGCTTGCCGATGGCTTCCATTTTCTGCGACTGGAGCAATGCGGCCCGCGCCTTCTCCAGCTGTTCCTGGGCAATCTTGCGCTCGGTCACGTCGCGCGTGATCTTGGCGAAGCCAACGAGTTCGCCGTGCTCATCCCGAATCGCATCAATGATGGCGTTGGCCCAGAAACGACTTCCGTCTTTCCTGACGCGCCATCCTTCCGCTTCGAAGCGGCCCTCACGCGCAGCGATCTCCAGACCGCGTTCGGGTAGCCCCTTCGCAGCGTCTTCGGGCGTATAGAACCACCGCAGGTGAGTCCCGACGATTTCGTCCGCCTCGTAGCCCTTGATTCTGGCAGCGCCGACGTTCCAGTTCGTGACAATGCCCTCTGGCGAGAGCATGAAGAGCGCGTAGTCGGTAACACCCTGGACGAGCAGCCTGAAATTGCGCTCGCTTTCGAGCACTGCTTCGTGAGCAAGCCGCTTGTCCGTGACATCCCGGACGATGTTTGCGAACCCGCTCAAATTTCCGTCCGGTGCCGAAAGCGGTATAACCAGGACGTTCGCCCAAAAACGTGAGCCATCCTTGCGCAAGCGCCACGCCTCGGCCTCGCAGTGCCCGTGCTCACGGGCAGACTGCAGCATCGCCTCCGGCACGCCGGCTTGCCTGTCCTCGGCGGCGTGGAAAACGGAGAAGTGCTTGCCGATTATCTCCGCGGCATCGTAACCGCTGATGCGCGCCGCGCCTGGGTTCCAGGTGGCGACGATTCCCGCATCCGTCAGACGGAAGATCCCGTACTCGGAGACGCGAGCGATCAGCGCCATTTCCCAGGCCATCGCTGGGTCGGTGGATGGAGACTGGGACATGCGCTGCTCCATTATCGCGACTCGCTGCGCGACTCCCGGCGCTTCCCGCAAACCGCGGCGTCGAAAACGGCGTCAACAATGACTTTCAGCATTGGCCCTCCCGATGGAATCCTGAACAGCACACCCCAGAGTGGACGTAGAGAGCAATTTCTGAGCCTTGGGTGAATTCGTCCCGAGCCCGACATTGGAACAAGCCGTATTTCCGTGAACGAGTCCATCCGCAGCGTGGATACGGCCAGTGGCGATATCCTTCACACAAATAATCTGCCAGTTTGGAGGGATGCCTCGGCGCCTGTTATGTCGCTTTCCCACGCATTTGGCTGAGATAGCTCACCTATCGCGCCCCTGCCGAGATGTGTGCGACGACCGGCAGATGATCCGAGGCCACCGGTGCCTCGCCGTGGCTCCAGGCCTGCACGCTCGCCAGGCGCGACGCTGGATGCATCCACACGCGATCGAGCGCGAGCATGGGCCAGCGCGAGGGAAATGTGGCTGGTGCCGGCGCTGCCCGGAAATGCCCGGCCAGCATGCGCAATGCGCGGCCCCATAGCAACCACTCGTTGATGTCGCCCGCAAGTATGACGGGAAGCCCCGGCCGGTCGAATGCTGTCAGCAGCTGGGCAATCTGTGCGCGCCGCTCACGCGGCCGCAAACCGAGATGCGTCGCGACCACACGCAGCGCCTCGCCGTTGCACAGGAGGTCGACGTCGAGTGCGCCGCGTGGCTCGCGCCCGCCAAAGGAGAGGTCGAGCGTGCGCGCCTCGGTCACAGGCCACCGTGTGAGCACCGCGTTGCCAAACCGGCGCTGAGGCGTATCAAGCGTCGGGCCCGCTACGGCCCGGCGGTTCGTGGCGCGGGCGAGTCCCGCCAAAACATCGGCGCTCGCCGCAGCCGCGCCGCCGAGTGGCACTTCCTGCAGCGCAACGATGTCGGCATCGATTTCGATAAGCACGCGCGCAATGCGCTCCGGTGCGCGCGCGCCGTCCGTTCCCACTGCGCCGTGAATGTTCCAGGTGACAAGCGTCAGCTCGCCGCCCCGCCCGCCTTGCACCTCCTTCACGAGACCGGCTGTCACTTCGGGCCGCCTTTCGCCGCAGCGTTTCCTTGCGATGCACGCGCTCCGAAAAAGCGCTGCAGCGCTGCGGACAGTGCCACCAGCACGGCACCGATTGCCACAAGCAATGCCACCGACCCGACTCCCGGATGGTGCACAGCGGCGGCAAGCTGTTGCGCGAAGGTGGCACCGAGGATAATGCCAGGCCCCATGCCAATGAGCGTGCCCAGCAGATAGTCGCGCAGTCCGATGTGCGAAGCGCCCGCCGCCAGATTGACGAGCACGAAAGGGGCCAACGGGAGAATGCGCAGCACGACCACCGCGGCCACGCCTTGTTTGCCAAGCCGCGCCGAAAGCAGGTTCAGGCGCGAACCGGCGTGCCGCCGCACCGCGTCGCGGCCAGCCCATCGGCCGATCGAATAGGTGATCAGTGCGGCGAGCAGCGATCCAGCCAGCGCATAGAGACTACCCGCGAACGCGCCGAATAACACCCCCGCGCAGACGATCAGAACCGTGACAGGCACCGAAGCGACTGCCGCAAGCGCATAAGCGCCCACCAGGAGCATGGGCCCGAAGCGCGCGGCCGCGAGCGCCCGGGCCGCGTTGCCGATACTGCCGAGGTTCGCATAGCGAGCGAGCCCTGTGTAGTGCCATGCCAGCGTCATCAAAACGGCAAAGAGCGCGCCCAGGCCGAGCAGCATGAGCCGTCCGGTAATCGAGCGTCCCCCGCGGCCGGGCACGAACTCGCGCACGACTTCGTCCGGCACGGCAGGTTGCTCCGGATCGACTACGGCGCTTTCGGGAACCCATTGGTCGAGCATCGCACTCACCTTCGGCTCGAGCACGTGCAGACCGCGCGTGCCGCCTGCAAAAGCACCGATCACCCGGTGGATGTCGCCCTCGAATCGCACGAAAGCGGCGTCGACCTGCGCGCGATCCACGCCCAGATGCTCCGCAAGCAGCGCATTGCGTATCGCCGCGATCGCGGCGCGCACACGTTGGTCGCCGGCGGCTTCCAGCACGACGTTGCATTCTGTATCGAGCACCATCGATCGATTGTTGAGGTTCGCACTCCCAACGATCAGCAGCGTATCGTCGACGATCATGAGCTTGCTGTGGACGTTTATGGATATGTCACCTGAGTCGCCGCTCCAAGGCGAGTACAGTCGTAGCCGCGCATACCGGTCCATATCACGCAGTCTACGATAGAGTCGCGCGCGCAGCGTGCCCATGGTCGCGGCTTGCAGCCAGCCGGTCTGTTCGCGCGGCATGACGGCGGCGACCGCGGGCGGATCGGGCTGCGAAAGCCGCTGCGCGAGTGCGTCGCCCACGGCACTCGCCGTAAAGTACTGATTCTCGATGTAGAGGGTTCGGCGCGCAGCGTCAATCGCGGCGCGATAGAGGGCGCCGATCTGCTGGACCCCTTCGCGGTGATCATGGGGAGCGCACGTAAGCGCAATCCCGAGCTTCACGTCCTCGATATCGGGCGCGTAGCCCGGGGGCCAGGGATCGACGCTTGCAGATGGGGATGCCGGCGAGCGGACCGGCTCAGTCGCAGGCCACGGGGACACTTCCTGCGCGCGCGGCGCCCGCCGCGAGACCCTCTGCGCCATATGCCACCGCTCGTTCGCTATCGCCGCTACAGTGCGGGCGGCCTCGCCGTCGAACATGGCCTGTATGTCATGGGTTGGTCCATAGTACTGGCGCGGACCGTTGCTCCGGCGCGGCTCATATGGCGCGTGCGCGGACGAATCCCAACGTGAACGGGCAAGATCAATGCCTCCCACGAAGGCCAGCCGGTCGTCCACGACCACCATCTTCTGGTGATGCGAGGCACCCGGTGGGTGATGGCTGTCCAGCCGCACGTCCATGCGCTTGCCGCTGCGCCAGCCCAGCTTGTATGCGGGCAACCATTCGCGCTCGAGCGCATACAGCATGGCAAAATCCCACGCCAGAATCCGAACGTGCAACAGAGGACGGCTGGCGACCACGGCGGCAAGAAAATCGCCGAGCGGCTCGGGGAATCCATCGCCCGCGCCCGCGGGCACAAGCGTCATGCGGCTGTCAATGTCCCAGCCGACAATGATCACGCTGCGGCGCGCCCGGACTATCGCTACACGTAGCGCCGCGAAATAGTCCGCCGCGTCGATCAGCAGACGGAATCGCGCGGCATGACGAACGCATTCGCAGGTCTGGCCAGGCTGGAGCAAGTTTGGGGAACCGGCGCGCGGGTCGTCGAGCGCACCGCTTGGATGCCTCTTGATCTGCGGGTTCATGCGTGGACCGGCGCAATTCGCGGTCCCGAATCACTTAGCCTGCATACGACCGGATCAGACCACGGCTGGTCTCGGCGCAAGTGGCCCCGTGTAGATAACGGTTGCCACTGTGTTCCCGTTCAAGCGCCGCTGCGCGCGAAAGCCAACGCCGAATTGACGCGGAGTGGCGGCACGTCGTCATGCCACGGTGGTCGCGGCGCGAAGCGCTCGACGACGCCCGGCTGGAAAATCAGGCAGTAGGTGCTTCCCCCGTACTGAAACCACCCGAGCTCGTCGCCCTTTCCAAGCTCATCGCCTGGGCGTACGCATACCTGGCATGACGAAACCTCGGCCATGCCCACGAAGACGCACGCAACTTCCCCAATGACAGGGTTGTCGCTTTCGATGACGATCACTGCGCGAGCGGCAACGGCAGTGGTGTAGCCCTGGGAGTCGTTAAGTCCACTCGGGTCTTCGCCCTCCGCTTCGGCATCCGAATAGTAGGTGCCGTCGACGTTGTAGGCTTCGCGGACCCTGCCGTCGACAGGAGCGTGCCACCGATGGTAGTTGTACGCGCTCAGATAGCCCTGGTACACCGTGCCACCGACAAAGCGTCGGGCAAGCGCCTCGTCGCTCGACGTCAGTATCTCCTTGAGCGAATAGGGCTGCGACTTGATCCAGAAGCGGTCGATCAGCTGCACGCCCTCGCGCACGTCGAAGGGCGACGCTTCGCACGCGTTCACGATCACGGCAGGATCGTCCGGGCTCGCCACCGGCCGGGCGCCGGGACGCAGATGGCGCGTAAAGAAACCGTTCCACGAATCGAAGCCCCAATGCGCTCGCGTACGATCATGGACGAAGTCGTCCATCCCGAGCTTCTCCAACGCGGGAGGGCTGAACCAGCCCTTCGGCGCATCGTTGAGCCATACGCGTGACCGTGGGCCGCTGAGAAACGCGCACCACGTATTGAGGACGCGACGCAACTGCGCATTGAACGCCGGATCCCGGAAAACCGCATAGCCGGACGGCATGCACATTGGCCATTCAAGAACGGTATTGAGTGGCGTGGCCATCGGTGCATCGCTGTCGAATGGCGGGCTGTATGTCGTCAGATAGTCAATGATGGCGAGCAGCTCGTGGATATCCGAATACCCCAGCTGCTTACCCTGCTCAAGCGCCTCGCTTATCGCTCGCGTGAGGTTCATCCGTAGCACCGGATCGCCGTCAATGAGTTTTCCGAGATCCTGCACGACGCTGGACAGCGCTGCACGCGCCGCGCGCGCTCGGGCCTGCCGCGCGATTTCCAGCCTGAACGTCGCGCTTTTTTGCTCCTCGCCTGGCATCCAGTTACCGAGGCGCCGGCGCACTGCTCCCGTTTCCATACTCATTGCCCTCCTCCACGCAATGTCGAAGTCCCAGCAATCCGCAAGCCCGCTACGTTGGCCAGCCGCGTTCACGAACAGCCGTCCTGCCACTGAGCGAACCGTCAATCTCAGCATAGAGAGTGGCAACACGACGACCATTCGTCGCGATACTCACGGGTTGCCCGCTCCACCCGAGGCACCATAGATCTGTCCGGTAATGTACGAGGCCTGCGCCGATGCGAGTTCGACATAGATCGGCGCGATCTCTGCCGGCTGACCCGGCCGGCCCATCGGCACCTGCTCGCCGAACTTCTGCACGTTCTCCATGGTCTGGCCGCCACTCACTTGCAGTGCGGTCCAGAAAGGTCCTGGCGCCACACCATTGACCCGGATTCCCCGCTTGATCATTTGCTTCGCGAGCCCCTTGGTGAAGTTCGCTATTGCCGCCTTGGTCATGGCGTAGTCGAGCAAGTTAGCAGACGGGTCGTAGGCGTTAACGGAAGTCGTGTTGATAATTGCGGCGCCTGCCTGCATGTGCGGAATGGCCGCCCTGGTGATCCAGAACATCGCATACAGGTTGGTCTTGAGGGTCCAGTCGAACTGCTCGGTGCTGATGTCGAGGATCGAGTCGTGGCTTTGCTGTCGTCCCGCATTGTTCACGAGGACCTCGAGGCCGCCTAGCCCTGACACCGCGCGCTCCACCAGCGATTGACACGCCGCTTCGCTGCGGATGTCGACTGCCAGCGGAACCGCCTTGCGGCCTGCAGACTGAATCAACTGGACAACTTCGCGGGCATCCGGCTCCTCCTGCGGCAGGTAGGCGATCGCGACATCGGCGCCCTCCCGCGCGAACGCGATGGCGGCTGCGCGGCCAATGCCCGAGTCGCCGCCCGTTACGAGCGCCTTGCGGCCGCTTAGACGCCCGGTGCCGCGATAGCTCGTTTCCCCGTGGTCGGGCCGCGGCGTCATGCGTCCCGCGAGTCCGGGCCAGGGTTGCTGCTGGGCAGGAAATGGCGGATGCGGATAAGCGGCGCGGGGATCTTCCTGCGGCGTCGGACCACTCGCGGTACCCGGCTCCTGCGCCATCGCGGCGGGCGCTACTGCGGCAAGGACACCTGCCGAGGCGGCTTGCATCCAGTTGCGACGGGACGCCGATATTTCGCGGGAAGGCATGCTGGACTCCAATACGGATGGGCAACGGAAAGGCGAACCTGTTTGTTTGTGCCCGCCTTCTGCGCATTCACCGTACCCACGGCCTCGGCCGGTACGCCGTCGCGGTCGGCGCTGCGGGAGGGTCTTCGCGGGCTGGGCATGGCGACTGCGCTCAATCCTGCCTGATCGTCAGGCCTGAAAACGCCAGACGGGCATTCACTTTCAAGGGGCTAGCCATGCAACGTACAAAGCCGGAATCTGGCCAGAATGAAATTCCATTGAATCCGGGTGACGAAGGCCAACCGGGCGCGCCAGGCGTAGGCGAGGACCTGTGCGGAGCCTGCCACGGCACCGGGCTGGTGCAGGGCAAGCGCTGTGCCGTTTGCGGAGGCACGGGAAAGGTCATGCAAGGAATCGGCGGCGGCTGAGCCGCCATCGCTGCGCGCGCCGCTTACGCCCACGTCGTGCGAGGCACGGCACAATGACTTTGCCTCGACGTCTGCTTGCTGGCTGTTGCGGTCCTGATCGCGCTGCTGGTTCATTGCATGCCGGGTATCGTTCCCGCGCCACGCACGGTTGATGCGTGGGAACGGGGCGGCGAGGTCCAGGCGCTCGCGTCGCCTCGCCCCCGGTGCTCGAAGCAAGGACTGGAGGTGCGAAAAATGAACACACTGAACGCGGTTTTCGGGGAAGGCAAGGATCTCGACGCGTGGCAGATGGCTGCCCGCGCCGCAGCAGCGTTCCTGCTTACCCTCGTCCTCATCCGTATTTCGGGCAGGCGGTCCTTCGGGCAGCGCTCGACCTTCGACTATGTCGTTGCCATCCTGCTCGGCGCAACCCTGAGCCGGTTCATTGTCGGCGCGTCGCCTGCCGTCCCCACCGTCGCGGCGTCCCTCGTGCTCGTGCTGATGCACCGGGCGCTTGGGTGGCTGTGTGTGCGCTCACGCTTCGTCGAGCGCGTCATTGGCGGTCAGGCCCGTACGGTGTACCGCGACGGGACCTTCGATGATGCGCAGATGTCCGCGGCGCTCATCACGCGGGCCGATGTGCTCGAAGCCGTCCGCGTCGGACTTCACGGTTCCTCGCTCGATAGGGTCGAGGCTGCGCTGCTGGAAAGGAATGGCGAAATCAGCCTGATCGTGAAGCCCAGCGCCGACGAACGCAACAGCCGCTGACAAGGCACTGCAAATTTCGCCCAAGACGGCCGAGCGCGTGGAATGGGGCTTGCGCACAGGAAGCGCGTTCACGTCCCGCGCGAGGCATGCCATGGCAAAAGGTCAGAGATCGAAGGAAACGCCCCAGGCGCGGGAGAGCCGCCGGACTTCGGAGTATCCCTACGCCTCCGGTGGCTGGGGATCGCTGAAGGCCGTCACCCGTATCCTCGTGAAGGAGAAGGTTGCGCTCAAGGACATGAGTCTGCTTCCCCTTCAAAACAAGCCGGAAGGCTTCATGTGCGTGAGCTGCTCGTGGGCCAAACCAGCCAGGCCACACGCCTTCGAGTTTTGCGAAAGCGGAGCAAAAGCCACGGCGTGGGACACGACGCCGAAACGGGCCGACCGGGAATTCTTTGCTGCACACAGCGTGACCGAACTCATGCAATGGCACGACCATGACCTCGAAGAGGCGGGCCGCCTGACCGAACCGATGCGCTACGACGCGGCAACCGATCATCTGGTGCCGGTCTCGTGGGAAGAAGCATTTGAGTCGATCGGCGCCGAACTTCGCGGGCTTGATCCGAAGGGCGTTGTCTTCTACACCTCGGGCCGCGCGTCACTCGAGGCGTCGTACATGCTCCAGCTTTTCGCGCGAATGTATGGGACCAACAACCTGCCCGACAGTTCGAACATGTGCCACGAAAGCACGAGTGTCGGCCTGAAGGAGGCCATCGGCGTGGGCGTAGGAACGATCGGCCTCGATGATTTCGACACGACCGACCTGATGTTTTTCTTCGGGCAGAACGTAGGCACGAATAGCCCCCGCATGCTCCACCAGTTGCAGGATGCGCGTCGGCGCGGCGTGCCGGTCATCACCTTCAACCCGCTGCGCGAACCGGGCCTCGTCGCCTTTGCCAATCCGCAGTCGCCCCACGACATGCTGCTGCCTGCGAACACGCAGATCAGTACCCAGTACCATCAGTTGCGTGTGGGCGGCGACACGGCGGCGATAACAGGAATCTGCAAGGCCGTTATCGAAGCGCATGACAAGGCAGTTTCACTGGGGCAGCCGCCGGTACTCGATCTCGTCTTCATCGAAGCACACACCAAGGGTTTTGACGAATTCGCGCACTTCGTCCGCGAGACCGGCTGGGACGCCATCGAGCGAGAAAGCGGCTTGCAGCGCGTTGCGCTGGAAGCCGCCGCGCGCGAGTATAGCGTCGCCAACGCGGTCATCGTTCATTACGGCATGGGCCTCACGCAGCACCGTCTGGGCGTCCAGAACGTTCGCATGATCTGCAATCTCCTGTTTCTGCGTGGCAACATCGGCAGGCCGGGCGCAGGTCCCTCGCCAGTGCGAGGACACTCCAACGTGCAGGGACAACGCACGGTCGGCATCACGGAGAAGCCCGAACTCGCCCCGCTGGACGAGCTCGCGAAGCAGTTCAACTTCGAGCCGCCGCGCGATAAAGGGTTCAACACGGTCGAAGCCTTCGAGGCCATGCTGGAGGGCACGGTGAAGGCCGTCGTCAATTTCGGCGGCAACCTTGTGCGTTCGGTGCCTGACAGGAACCGCACACAACCTGCATGGGCGAACCTGCAACTTGCTGTGAACGTGGCGACGAAACTCAACCGCAGCCATCTGGTGCACGCGAAGACCACCTATGTGTTGCCTTGCCTGAGCCGTATCGAAATCGATCGAACCGGTGGACATGAACAATTCGTCTCGATGGAGGACAGCACGGCGCGTTTCCATGGCTCGCGGGGCGTGGCCGAACCTGCCGCGCCGACCGTACGGTCCGAACCCTTCATCATCGCGGGGCTTGCTCGCGCCACGTTGCGCGAGCGTTCGACCGTCGACTGGGAGGACTGGTGCGCGGACTACGCGCGGGTGCGTACGGAAATGGGCAAGACATGGCCCGCGATGTTCGCCGGCTTCGAGTCGAGCATGTGGACACCTGGCGGGGTTGTACGGCCGCTGCCCGCGCGCGAACGCACGTGGAAAACCAAAAGCGGCAAGGCAGAATTCATGGTGCCCGAAGCGCTTTCAGAAGATCCCGACATGAATGAGCGCGAGCCCGACGCGCTGCGGCTGATGTCCCTGCGCGCGGATGGCCAGTTCAACACGACGCTTTATAGCCTTGATGACCGCTTCCGTGGCGTGAAGGGCTCGCGCATGGTTGTACTGATGAACCGCGATGACATGGAGGCACGCGACATAGAAGAGGGCGACCGCGTAACACTGCGCACCATCGCGGACGATGGCGTTGTGCGTGAGGTTGCGGGCCTTGCGGCGAAGCCCTACGATATCCCCCGCGGATGCGCCGCAGGTTACTATCCCGAATGCAATCCCCTGCTCCCGCTGTGGCACTACGCAAAGGAAAGCAAGGTCCCCGGTGCGAAATCGATACCGGTGCGCGTGGTCGCGATTGAACCAAAGCGTGCGCGCGGAAGTGGGTCCGACAGTGCGGGCAGCGACAAGTTGCCTGGAGCAACCGCTTCGCACTAAGTGCCACGACAGCGGGCAAGTGGCTCCAACGGTGAAACTCGTAGCGCCGGCAATGCGCCGCGGCGGCGGCCTGCTGGATGTCGACAAGACAGGATGGCCCCCCTGGAGAACACCTGCCGTCGAGCGCCTGCTTCATCGCAACCCTGACCGCTGTCGGCCGTTCCGCGCGTTTCGTCTCGTCCGTGCGTGCGTCGTCGAACCCGCTCCTCCGAAGCCGGATCGCTTCGCGCCCGCCGTCCGGACATACAAACAACGCTTTTATCTGGTGATATCCCCTGCGTTCAACCGTGCCAGGTCGCCGAAAAACGCCATCCCTGTCATGTGGCCGCCTTGTCAGACAAGCGGGCAATGATGGTGAGCCGCGAAGAGCGGGCAAGTGCCGCGTTCCATGCAACCGGCCCTCCCCGGCGCGCCACGGCGGGATCAGTGTCGAGCGCCGTTGACCGTCGGTCTCATCGGCAGTAATGTGCGATTCCGTCAGCGCATACGGGGCGCCCTCGCCGTCGGTACGCCCCGCAATGAAGCCGGACTGATGGACCCCGCGTGCCGGGCCGGCGGTGACAACGAAAGGACTTCAGCATGACAACTAGTGCTCCAGGCGAAGACAGCCATGCCAGCGGCGCGCGCCGCGTGACGACTGGCTCGCCATTCGCGGTCGTCGGCATTGGGGCGTCTGCCGGCGGCGTCCCCGCGCTGGTCGACTTCTTCAGTAACGTGCCCGCCTCAATGGAGATGGCGTTCGTCGTCATTCTGCACCTCTCGCCGGAGCACGAAAGTCATGCCGACGCGATCCTTCAACGGGCGACCTCCATGCCCGTGAAACAGGTCACCGCCTTGACGCGCCTGGAGAAGGATCACGTCTACGTGATCGCGCCAGGCAAGCAGTTGCACCTGTCGGACGGCTGCCTGAAGGTGACCGATCGCTACGAACATGACCGCAGGATTCTCACGATTGACGAGTTCTTCCGCACCCTGGCCGACGCCCAGGGCATGCGCGCCATGGGAATCGTGCTCTCGGGCACCGGTTCGGACGGCGCAGCGGGGCTCAGTCGCATCAGGGAAAGCGGCGGCGTGACGATGGCTCAAGACCCGAGTGACGCCGAATATCCGGAAATGCCTCAGCATGCCATCACGACCGGTCATGTCGACATCATCCTGCCCGCGGCTGCAATGCCCGGCAAACTCCGCGAATTAAGGAACAACGCCCAGCGGATCCACGTGCCCGAACTGGACGGGATGACGCCCGGGAAGGACGCACCGGATATTCCGCGAACCGGTGACGAACGCGCGCTTCAGGATATCCTCATGCACCTGCGAGTACGTACCGGCCACGATTTCCGGCATTACAAGCGCGCAACGGTGCTGCGCCGCGTCGAGCGGCGACTGCAGGTGAACGGCCTGACAGACCTCGAGAGTTATCGCAATTTCCTGCGTAGCACGCCGGACGAAACCAGTGCGCTGCTGGCCGATATGCTGATCGGCGTGACGCAGTTCTTTCGGGACCGGGAGGCCTTCGATGTTTTGCGGCACGCAGTGATCCCCGGTTTGTTCCGTACTGCCGCCAGCGATGGGCAGATCCGGGCCTGGGTTGCCGGCTGCTCGACCGGCGAGGAGGCGTATTCCGTCGCGTTGCTGATGGCGCAGGCGCGCGAGGCGGCCGGATCGGCTTCGGCGATGCAGGTATTCGCGACGGATATCGACGACGCGGCCATTGCGCGGGCGCGTTCAGGATCCTATCCCGAGTCGATTGCAGTCGACGTGCCCGCCGACCTGCTGCGACGCTACTTTACGCATGAAGGGGGGCGGTATGCCATTGTCAAGCCGGTACGTGAGCGCATTCTCTTTGCCGCGCACAGCCTGCTCAAGGATCCGCCGTTTTCCCATCTCGACCTGATTACGTGCCGCAACGTGCTGATTTACCTGGAGCGCTCGGTACAGAGACAGATCCTCGAACTGTTCCACTTTGCACTGCGCCCCGACGGCTATCTGTTCCTTGGGTCCGCAGAATCGGCCGATGCTGCCGATGATCTTTTCGCCGTCGTCGACAAGAAACATCGCGTTTATCGAGCGCGCAAGATCGTCAATCGGGCAAGGCAAGCTACGGCCTTTCCCTCGCTCGCGCAGGCGAGCGGGGTCCCCGAGGAGGTGCAGGCGGTCGCGGGAAGCGCAGTCCCGCCGCCTCCGGTCGAGCGCCGGAGCTTCTCCTTCTCCGCCCTGCACCAGCGGGTCCTGGAAGAATACGCGCCGCCGAGCGTCATCGTGGACCGTGATTCGGCGATCGTGCATCTATCCGACAACGCGGGCAGGTTCCTGCACCACGCCGGGGGCGAGCCGTCGACGAATATCATGACCGTCGTCGTGCCGGAACTGCGTCTCGATCTGCGTACGACATTGTTCCGTGCCCTGCAGACCGGAGCGAGCGTCGAGGCGAGGTGCGTGAAGATGGTCCGCGACGGCCGCCCGTCGTGGATCAACATGACCGTTCGCCCGTTCCATGATCAGGGCGTGAACGCCGACTTCTTCCTGGTGCTTTTCGACGAGGTGCAGGAACGCATGTCGGACGAAGGCGAAGCCGAGCAAAAGGGGCAGGACCCGGTTCTCATGCAGCTCGAACAGGAGCTGCAGCACAGCCGCGAGCAGCTGTCCACTACCATCGAGCAGTACGAAACTTCCGTCGAGGAACTCAAGGCTTCGAACGAAGAACTCCAGGCAATCAACGAGGAGCTCCGCTCGGCAACGGAGGAGCTCGAAAGCAGCAAGGAAGAGCTGCAGTCGGTCAACGAGGAACTCACCACGTTGAACTCGGAGCTGCACGCGCGTGTCGAGGAAACCGCCAAGGCTAACGATGACCTGCAGAACATCATCGTCTCGACCGAGATTGCGACCGTGTTTGTCGACAGGAAGATCCAGGTCAAACGCTTCACCCCGAGCGCCACACGCATCTTCAAGCTGATCGAGTCCGACATCGGACGCTCGCTGTTCGACATCACGCACTCGCTGAATCACCCCACGCTAGCCGCGGACGTCAAGGAAGCCTTCGAGACGCTCAAGCTGATCGAGCGCGAACTGAAAAGCCAGGATGGGCGTTGGTATCTGATGCGTCTGCTTCCCTACCGAACGGCCGACGACCGTATCGACGGCGCCGTGCTCACGCTTATCGATATCACCGCGCGCCACGAGGCAGAAGAGCAGGCACGCATCGGCGAGCAGCGGCTGCGGCTCGTGGCGCAGTCAACCAACGACTATGCCATCATCGTTCACGATCGCGCCGGCAGCATTGTCAGCTGGAATACGGGCGCGGAACGGATCTTCGGCTATACCGAACGCGAGGTCATGGGCCAGGATATCGCGCTCATCTACGAGCCGGACGACCGCGATGCGCACGTTGCGGCGAGCCAACGGGAAGCCGCCGGCATTGAGGGCCGCGCTGACGATGAGCGCTGGCACGTCACCCGGGACCAGCGGCGCGTATGGTGCAGCGGCGTCGTCACGCCGATCGCCGATGCCTCCTTCACCGGCTTCGCCACGATCCTGCGCGATCTCACGCAGCGCAAGCAGCGCGAGGATGCAAAAGAGATCGCGTTGCTGCACGAACAGGAGGCAAGGCAAAGGCAAAGCGAATCGAACCAGCTCAAGGACGATTTCATTGCGGTCCTTTCGCACGAGCTGAAGCACCCGTTGAATCTGATAGGCATGAAGGCAGAAATATTGACGCGGCAGCCCGAGACCCGCGAGATCACGTTTGTGCGGGAAACCGCCGACGCGATTCGCCGTGCGGTTCGGGGCCAGGCGCAGATCATCGACGACCTGCAGGACCTGTCGCGGGTGCGCACCGGCAAACTGGCGCTGGAGCTGGAGCCGCTCGACATTGCCTCGATGCTGCAGGGCATCGCGGGCGCCTGCACACAGGATACAAGGGCGAAAGGCATCGACCTGTCGGTAACCGTCCCCCCACCGCCGGTTATGGTCCATGCGGATCGCACCCGCTGCGAACAGATCCTGTGGAACCTCGTTTCCAATGCGATCAAGTTCACCGGTGACGGCGGCAGGATCGAGCTGCGCCTCGCTCCTGAAGCGTCGATGGTGCGGATCGATGTGATCGACAGCGGCCAGGGCATCGCCCAGGAGGAACTCCCGCACATCTTCGACATGTACCGCCAGGGAATCCGCGGCCGCTCAAAGACAGGCCTCGGAATCGGGCTTGCACTGGTCAGGCAGCTGGTTGAAATGCATGGCGGGCGCGCGGTCGCCCATTCCGACGGTCCGGGCCTCGGATGCACGATGACAGTGTGGCTGCCGGCCGTCGAAGCGGCAGGCGAGTCCGGCGCTGCAGCGCTACCGGCCGGTTCGCTCTCAGGTGTACGAGCCATGATCGTACTTGATGATCCGGATACCGCAGCCTCGTTGGGAAAACTTCTCGAACTGGAGGGCGCATCGACCGTGATGCTGGCTGGCGCAGACACGGTCCTGGCGGCACTGGAAGCAGAAGTCGTTGATGTCCTGATTTGTGACATCGGCAGCTCTGGCATCGACGCCGCCACGATCACCGCCCATCTGAGGTCAGATCCGCGGCTTGCGAATCTTCGATCTGTCGCGGTGACCGCGAACGACACCGAGGCGAACCGGCGCGCCGCACGCGAAACTGGCTTCGACGCGCATGTGAGCAAACCGGTCGACTTCCAGACACTGGTTCGGGTGCTCCGCGACCTCCTGCCAGCGCTGCGCCGGTAAAAAAAGGGCGGCGTGCCTGAGCGCGACGCGGCCGCTGCATGCAGCGGTGTGCCGTTCCTGCCGGTCGCTGCACAGCGGGACCGCCAAATGCGCTCGCTAGAGGCATGGAACAACGTGACATTGTCGTCATTGGCGGCTCACGCGGTGCGTTCGGCGTTTTGCGCATGATCGCCGCCGGTCTGCCCGCCGATCTCCCGGCCGCCATCTGCATCGTGCTGCACGTTGGCAGGCACGATAGCGTGCTGCCTCAGTTGATGTCGAATTGGGGCCCCCTGCCTGCCAGCCATCCCGCCGACGGCGAAGCGCTCGAGAATGGCAGGATTTACATCGCGCCGCCTGACCGGCACATGCGGGTGTCGCAGGGGCGACTCAGACTGGATAGCGGAGCCGCCGAGAACTTCGCGCGACCCGCGGCGGATCCGCTATTCAGGTCGGCCGCGCTGGATTACGGAGCCCGCGTGGTCGCCGCCGTCCTTACCGGCGACCTCGATGACGGCGCGGCAGGCCTTGCCACCGTCCGGGCGCATGGCGGCTACTGCATCGTGCAGGATCCTGACGATTGCGAGGCGCATTCGATGCCCCGTTCGGCGCTTGCGGCCGCAGGCGCGGACGCTATCGCCGACGCGGCGCATCTGGCAGCGCGCATCGTCGCCGCAGTGCGCGGCGCTCCAGTGAAGGAGCCGCTCCCGATGTCCACGAACGACCTTTCTCTTGAGGCACGTCTGGACCAGCTTGACGTGCTGCAGCCCGAGGACCTCGACCGGATCGGCGAGCGCTCGCCGCTCGCCTGCCCGGAATGCGGCGGCATGCTATGGCGCGTGCTTGACGATCGGGTACTACGTTACCGCTGCCACACCGGCCATGCATACAATGCACTCTCCCTCGAAGATGGCCATGAAAAGGCTGAAGAAAACGCGATCTGGACGGCCATACGGACGATCAACGAACGCATTGTCTTTGCAAGAGAGCGGCAGAAATGGGCCGAGCGCGTCGGTGACAAACAGCAGATAGAGATCGAACAGGCGCGCATCAACGAAGGGATGACGCTCCTTGACGCGCTCCGGCATGCGTTTCCCGCAACCCGCACTGACCGGCGGCCTTGAAGCCGATACGACTACCGAGGCATACCCGCGTAGTGGATAGACAACCTGCCGCTCTCCCATGCGTGCGGCCAATCGCGGTTATGACGCGAGCCTCGTTCGGCTCGCCTCACTCGCTTGCGATAGACAGCTCCCGACCCATGCTGGCGCCGTATGCATCGCGCCGCGTCGCGCGATCAGCGTGTCGTATGCGGCGAGATAGTCATCGCACATGCGTTCGGCCGTAAAGCGTCGCTCGAATTCGGCGCGGCAGCTGTCGCGGGAAAGCGAAGGCAAGCGTGCTACCGCATCGACGGCCGCTTCCAATCCATCGACGATGAACCCGCTGACCCCATTGCGGAGGACCTCGGGCACAGCGCCGCGCCGGTTGGCAATCACTGGCGTTCCGCTCGCGAGTGCCTCGATCATGACAAGTCCAAACGGCTCGTCCCAGGTGATCGGCATCAACAACGCTTCAGCGCGGCTCAACAGCATCGTGCGCAACTCGCCGCCCACTTCCCCGAGATACTCCACGCAACTGGCATGTCGCCTGAGCAGTGGACGCATACGATCCTCGAACCAGGCGCGCTCTCCCGAATGGACTGCTGCCGCCATCTTCAACGGCTTGCCGGATCGTCGGGCGATTTCGATGGCCGCGTCGGGCCCCTTGCCCGGCATCATGCGGCCCATCCACAGCAGATAGCCGTCGTGAACCGCGCTGGGCCTGAACAGATCGAACGGCAAGCCGTGCCCGATCGTCGAGAGCCAGTTCGCGTGCGGAGCGCCCTCGCGCTGCGCTTGCGACAGTGCGACGAGCACCGCGTCCCGCGATACATCCAGCAGCACGCCCAGATCTTGCGGGCGGATTACGCCGTGCAGCGTCGTGAGCGAAGCGACGTTCAGTCGGCACGCCAGCGGCAGATGCAGCGGTTCGGTGTGAAAATGCATGACGTCGAACTCGTGCGCTCGCGCGGCCACCCGCTCCAGCTGCGCAACATGGTGAACCAGTGTGTCGGTAACGTCCCGGTCGTGCCATAGGGCCCGCGCGCAGCAGGGGATGAGGGTGGCGTGAGTCTGCGAATCGCCACTCGCGAACAGCGTCACCTCGTGGCCGCGCTCGACGAGGGCTTCGGTCAGGTAATGCACGATCCGCTCAGTGGCACCGTAACGCTGCGGCGGTACGCATTCATAAAGCGGGGCGATCTGGGCAATACGCATGTCATTCCTTCGCAAGCGCTACCGGCACCGGGAAATGTCGGCGCACTAGTCGGGGCCTGGTACGCGGCGCGCGACTCGATGGATGAGGGGCGAACGGTTCCGACGCCACTGTGAGCGTCGGAGCGCGCACCCACTCGGTCGTGCCGGGCACGACGACTTCACTGCGTCGAGGTAGCCTTCGGATGGGTCGTCTTCCGGTGGTGCATCGTCCCGCTCGACGGGCCAGAATTGCCCATGGTGTTGCCACCCTGGGCATTCGATTCCGTGGCCGTAGAGCCGCCGGAGTTGGGCGCGCTCATGCCTGTGCCGCCACCACCGCCAGAGCCTCCTCCGGTGCCACCTCCGGTGCCGCCTCCACTGCCACCTCCACTGCCGCCACCGCTACCCCCACCTCCACCGCCTCCGGCGGCGAATGCGCCACCGGAAAGCGCAAGACAAGCCAGCGCTGCTATCAATTTAGACTTCGTCGTCATGTTTGCCTCCATTCCAATCGATTCGAAACTCAAGGGGTCGTCTCGCGACATCGACGCCGCCAGAGTCAAAGCCAGCGAGTGCGCCATGCAAAGCGCGGCAGTCGGCGTCCGCGGCGGCAGCAGTCACAATCCGCAAGGCACATGCCGGGTGACGGGGCTGGCGCATACGCACCACGCAGCCAGTCGACAATATGCTTCTGCGCTGTGGTCATTTTGAGTCTCCCTCAGGCGGCACCTGAACAGGGCTCTCGGGCCGGATGGCTGCCTCGCCAAGCTCGGCTCCCGTCTGCGGGTCCACGGCGGTCTCCGAACTCAGTCGCTCGCGCATGGCTTTCAGCGCGGCCTGCTGGCTCTCGTCCAGGTTGACCCACGCGTTGCCGTCGCCGCCATCAACCGCCGGTTCACCCTGGCGCATCTCCAGGCCGTTGCCGCTGTTCCATGGCGCGGCGATCGTTTCGCCTCCGTGCGACATCTTGTAGTAGACGTTGGCGAATTCGGCGACGGGCGGACGCTTTCCCGGCGGGAAGTTGCCCTGTATCGCATACAGGGCCTTCTCGAATGACTTCTGGTGCGAGACCTCGCGCGTCATCAGGAAGCCCAGGGCGTCACGGATACCAGGATCGTCCGTGACATTGATCAGCCGTTCATACACGATCTTTGCCCGTGCTTCCGCCGCGATATTCGAGCGCAGGTCTGCCGTCGGTTCACCGATGGTGTCGATGTAACCTGCGTTCCAGGGCACGCCTGCGGAGTTGACCAGCGGCGGCCCGCCACCGAACAGGACCTGCGTGACGTGGCTGTCGTTGCCAGCGCCGTTGAGCTTGCGGTAAAGCTCAGCCTGCTCATCTACGGCTTCGGCAAGCTCGCCCTTCGCACCCTTGTTGAGCATGGCGACGATCGACCCGATGATTTCCAGATGGCTGAGTTCCTCCGTGGCAATATCGAAGAGCATGTCCTTGCGGCCGGGATCTTCCTCGGCAACCGCCTGGGTGAAATAGCGCATCGCAGCGGCCAGTTCCCCCTGCGGCCCGCCGAACTGCTCGAGCAGCAGGTTGGCGAGACCAGGATTGGTCACGTCGACGCGGACGGTGTACTGCAGTTTCCTGTTGTGCATGAACATCAGGATCTCCCGGTATGACCGAAAAAATTACGCATTGCTAATCAGTCGTTGCCGCACGAAGCAGGCGCCGCTGCCGGGTCGCTCACCCCTTACCCGCCGCCTTCGCGTTGCCCGCCGACTCGGCAAACTTCGAGAGCTTCAGATCGGTAGCCTTTTCTTCCTCAAGCGTTTCCTTGAGCAGCTTCACCGCCTCGTCGTGACCGAGAAGCTTGCCCAGCGCACAGAGGCTGCCGTATGCCGCTATCTCATAGTGCTCCACCTTCTGTGCCGCCGCGATGAGGCCCGCATCGAGGACCGGGCCCTTTTCGATTTCCTCGATCAGTTCGTCGGCTTCCTCAATCAGGCCTTCCATCGCGACGCATTTCATGCGCTTCAGTCGCAATCCGGTGGATTCAACCGCCTTGTCGATGCGCTCGACCTGGCCGTGCGTTTCTTCCAGATGCGTCTTGAAAGCGCCTGAAAGCTCAGGATCGCTGACCGTACGCGCGAGCTTTCCGAGGGCGCGGGTCAGTTGCTTTTCTGCGCTGTAGATGTCCGACAGCATATGGACGAACAGGTCGTCTACCGTCTTTCTCTGGCTCATGATCACCTCCGTGGTTTGGGTGATGCGCTTCACGCAACGGCCATTCCTGAGGGAGGGGTTCTGGACGGAAACGGCGCGCTCGCCGCTTCTCTGCGCGGCTCGTCAATCGACGCCAAACGGGGGCGGCACGGCCAGCTGTCTCGCGGCATCACCGCTTGCCGGCGCCCCGACGAAGCGCGTAGCGCCGGCAATGCTCGAGATACTCCGCTTCGTGGGCGACAGCCAGTTCAACCATGCTGCGCCAAAGCCACGATGGCGCGCCCGGCGATCCGGGCCGCCTCGCCTGCAGTTCATGCAGCCAGTTCCGGCGGGTCGGGGCATCCATCTGTCCCGCGTGCGCCTGCCCGACCACCAGCGCCAGGAAGTGTGCAGCTTTCACTGCGTCGGCTTCCGTGAGCCGGTCTGCGTCGATTTTGAGATCCTGTGGCATGAGCTCGCGGATCACAACCGCGCAGCCATCCAGACGGGCGGCGAGCATGCGGTCTCCAAGCAGCGGCGAGACGTGTCTGGCACCCTCCGCCACCCGCTTTGCGTTGTCGCGCGGCATCGTGGCGCCGGCGTGGCGAGGCGCCGCGGCGGCGGCGGCCTGCTTGATGTCGACAAGACAGGGCGGCCCTCCTGGAGAACACGTGCCGTCGATATCGAGCAGCACGGCATAACGCCGCCGCCCGAGGGAGCTGCATCCCTTTACCCAGAAGGCAGCGTCAAGGACGTCTATTTTCCCGCCGCCCCGCACAGCGCGGCCCAGCGCTTCCCGTACCGCAAGCCCTGACTGCGATTCGAACAGCGTGCGCACCGCCTGCGATTCCTCTTCGGACAGGGGCCAAAAACGTTTGCCAAGTGGTATGCGAGGCGCGACGCCGTCAATCGTCTGCCGGTCCAGCTTGCGCCACGAGCGGTGCAGCGCCTGCTTCATCGCAACCCTGACGACTGTCGGCCGTTCCGCGCGTTTCGTCTCGTCCGTGCGTGCGTCGTCGAACGCCTGTTCGTATCCGTCGATAAGCGCTTCAGCCATACGGCTGGTGATCACGCCGGGCAGATCCGCGCTACGGGCGGCGGTGGTCAACGACAGTCCCAGGCGCAGGAGATCGTGCACCGGGTTGCCGATGACGCTTTGATCCAGGTCCCGGATCTGGACTGCCACCCGCCCTGAGGCATCGGCCAGCGGGCCGAGATTGCCGAGGTGGCAGTCGCCGCAAATCCATACGGGAGGCCCGTCAGGCAACGTCCCGGATGCCTGGCTGTCGAGCCACGCATAAAAGCGGTCCGCGCTGCCGCGTACATACGCATGCGCTGATCGCGCCATCTTGCGCATGCGTAGATCCGCCAGGCGGGGCGCCCGCTCCTCCGGAGTCGGGACACCTTTTAGCGATGCTTTTTTCACGACTTCTCCCTCAGCGCAACACCGGCTGCACACGGCCGCTGGCGCGGCCTGAACCCCGGCGCGCAAGGACCGTGCCAGACGCGCCGAAGCGGCAGTCGGGATTCGGCACGGAAGTTGCGGAACGGGGCTATGCCGCAGGCTGCGGCTTCGAAAGGAGAGCTGCGCCGTGCCGGACGAAAAGGATCTGGAACAGGACCATCTCGAGCCCGAGGCCGCGGTCACCGATCGCACGGAACGCTCGTGGCTGTCGCGCCTCGGCCCCGGCCTGGTGACCGGCGCGGCGGACGACGACCCGAGCGGCATCGGGACGTACTCGCAAGCGGGTGCGCAGTTCGGCTTTACGCTGCTATGGACGCTTCTGCTGTCCTACCCGCTCATGGTCGCCATCCAGATGACGAGCGCGCGCATCGGCCGCGTCACGGGCAAGGGACTCGCCTCGAACATGCGCGCGTTCGGTCCGAAATGGCTCGTCGTCGTGCTGGTGCTGCTGCTGGCCGTGGCCAATACCATCAACATCGCAGCAGATCTCGCCGCGATGGGCGCGGCGATCCACCTTCTCGTTCCTGGCCCCGAGCATCTCTATGTCGTTGCCATTGGCGTGCTCTCTGCCATCATTCAGATTACGCTGCCCTATGAGAGCTATGCGCGCCTACTCAAGTGGCTGACCCTGGCGTTGTTCGCCTACGTGGCGGTCGCGTTCGTCGTCCCGGTCGACTGGACAAAGGTCGCCGTCTCACTGGTCTGGCCGCGCGCCAATATTTCTGGCGAGTATCTCACCACCGTTGTGGCCGTGCTTGGTACCACCATCAGCCCGTACCTGTTCTTCTGGCAGGCGTCACAGGAAGTCGAAGAAATGCGCTCGAAGCCTGGCGAGCGGCCGCTGCGATGGATCTCATCGTTCCGGGCCTACCGGCACATTGACCGGATCACGGCTGACACCTGGATCGGTATGGCCGTCTCGAACGGAGTGGGATTCTTCATCATGCTGACGGCCGCCGCGACGCTCTACACGCATCACATAAAAATCCAGACATCTGCCGATGCAGCGAGAGCCCTCGAACCGGTTGCAGGCCATCTGGCGGCATACATCTTTGCCGCCGGCATTGTCGGCACAGGCCTGCTCGCGCTGCCTGTTCTGGCCGGCTCCGCGGCGTACGGGGCTGCTGGCGCGTTCCGGTGGCGCAGCAGCCTTTCTCTGCATCTCACTCTTGCGCGTGAGTTCTATGCCGTCATCGCCCTGGCCATCCTCGGCGGCACCGCCATCACGTTCTGCCACCTCGATCCGGTCAAGGCGCTGTACTGGAGTGCCGTCGTCAACGGACTGGCGGCCGTGCCTGTCATGGTCGTGGTCATGCTGATGGGTACCAACCGGCGCGTGATGGGCAAGTTCGCGATATCCGGGCTGCTGAAAGCGGGCGGCTGGATCGCAACGGCATTCATGGCGGCTGCGGCCGTGGGCATGTTCATTCCCGGCTAGTGGACAACGTTGCAGTGCCGCGAGAGTGGGTGAAACGTCAGGAAAGTGCCCCGCGCAGGTCGTCAGCCGTATAGGGCTTGCGCAGTTCGCGCCATGAAAAAGGCAGCTGGCCGGTTGGGGGAACGCTCGAGCCCGATCCAAATATCACGCGAATATGGGGCCGTTCGCGCACGGCTTTCAGGGCGAAATCCACGCCTGACATGCCAGGCAACGAGATGTCCGTCAGCAATACGTCGAACTCCTGCTTGCGCAGTGCCTCGTCGGCGCTCTCGGCCGATCTGTGCAACTGAGGGCAATGTCCAAGCATTTCGAGCAGCGCGCCCACGGCATCGGCCGAGCCCGCGTCGTCGTCGACCACCAGTACGCGCAATGAGCCGGGGGCCAACCCTTGTTCGCGCTCGCCTTCCTCGACCACTTCGAGATCGATGCCGGGCGAGCCAAGCAGGCGGCGGATCTTCCGCGCGAGCTGGTCGCGGCTGTACGGCTTGCTGAGGAGTTCAACGCCCTCGTCCAGCCGCCCGCCATGCACGATGGCGTTCTGTGTGTACCCGGAGGTGAACAGCACCTTTAGCTGAGGCAGCGTCTCGCAAGCCTGCCGCGCCATGTCCGGACTCTTCAGCGGACCCGGCATCACGACGTCCGTAAAAAGCAGGTCGATATGCACGCCGCTACGGATGATGGCCAGCGCCTGTTGTGGGTCGTCAGCCTTGAGCACCGTGTAGCCAAGGCCGCCCAACATGTCGACAACGGTCGATTGCAGCTTCGCATCGTCTTCCACGACGAGCACGGTTTCCCTGCCACCGCGCAGCGGTGTGCTGACGGGCGACGGACGCTCGATCGCACTCCCCGTCGAGCGCGGCAAATACACCTTGACGGTAGTGCCTTGGCCGACTTCGCTATAGAGTCGCAAATGGCCGCCGCTCTGCTTGACGAAGCCGTAGACCATGCTCAGACCCAGGCCTGTTCCGTAGCCTTCCGGCTTTGTCGTGAAAAACGGGTCAATCGCCCGCGCGAGTATGTCGGGGGACATTCCCACTCCCGTGTCCGTCACTGCCAGCAGAACGTATTGTCCCGCTGGAACGTCCTGCAGTCCGGCCACATAACGGTCATCGAGCATTGTGTTGCCGAGTTCGAGCGTCAGCCTCCCGCCGTCGGGCATCGCGTCGCGGGCGTTGATCGCAAGATTCAGAATGACGTTTTCGAGTTGATGGACGTCCGCATAGGTGTTCCACAGACCACCGGCCACGACGGTTTCGACCTGGATGGTTTCGTCGAGCGCGCGGCGCAGCATGTCGTCCATGTTGCGCAGTGCCGTTGCCAGATTGATGACAACCGGCTGTAACGGCTGCCGCCGCCCGAACGCGAGCAATTGCGAAGCGAGCTTGGCCCCGCGCTCTACGGCGTCGATCGCCTTGTCGAGGCGCTCCTGTATCTGGCTGTCGCGACTGAGCCTGCTCTCGATCAGCTCGAGATTCCCGCGCACGACCTGCAGCACGTTGTTGAAGTCATGCGCGACACCGCCAGTGAGCTTGCCAATCGCCTCCATTTTCTGCGACTGGTACAGCGCCATGCGCGTTTCGTCGAGCGCGCGTTCCGTCTCGCGCTGCTCGGTAACATCCCGCGTGATTTTCGCGAAACCGGCCAGCGCACCGTCGTTGTCGCGAATCGCATCGATGACCACATGCGCCCAGAAGCGGCTGCCGTCCTTGCGCACGCGCCAGCCCTCGGATTCGAAGCGACCCTCGCGCGCGGCCGTTTCGAGCCCGCGCTGCGGCAGCCCTGCCGCGGCATCCTCGGGCGTATAAAAACGCGAAAAATGGGAGCCGATGATTTCAGGTGCCGCATAGCCCTTGATTCGCCGTGCACCCTGGTTCCAGTTTGTAACGCGCCCATCGGGCGACAGCATGAATATGGAATAGTCCGTGACGCCGTCTACCAGCATCCGGAATCGCCGCTCGCTTTCGACCACCGCGTCGTGCGCCCGCTTCTTGTCGCTCATGTCGCGCACAATCTTGCCGTAACCAAGCAGTTGCCCGGCAGGATCGTGCAGTGCCGTGAGAATCACACTTGCCCAGAAGAGACTCCCGTCCTTGCGCGAGCGCCAGCCTTCGGCTTCGCTGCGACCGGTTTCCCGTGTCTCGCGCAGTACATCCTCGGGTACACCGTCGCGACGGTCCTCGTCCGTATAGAAGATGGATAGTGGACGCCCCAGAATTTCCTCGGGGGCATATCCGTAGACCGACTCGCCGCCGGGGTTCCAGCTCGCAACGCGTCCGTCGGTCGTCAGCGCAAAAATCGCATAGTCGGAAGTTGAGTCAATCCATCGGGCCGCCCAGTCTGTCGTCTCCCAGACTACGGTCAGCTTGTGCGATTCGGCCATGCTGGTCCCCTCTTTTGCACGAATGACGTCCCCGCACTGCCTGAAGCGCGGCGGAGCCCGCCGCGCTTCGCGACGACAGTCGAAATGGCACCTTCGCCATTTTGCATGCTGTCGGCAAGTCGATCCGTTGCATTTCGTCGACGCGCCGCCCACGCGCCCTGATTTCATCGCCGTGCCGGGACGGAGTTCGCTGCACGGCTACGTAAAGGATGCGGCACAGGAAACCCGGCGAGAGAAAACTGTCATCAAGGCCGACGCTCGGGTTGCGCCGCACGCGCCACCCCGGCCCGTTTGGCGGCATCGCGACACACAGTTTGCACCAGTTCGAAGGCGGGGCGCCCCAACGAAAGCGAACGCGCATGCCGTGATCCTGGATCAACCGGGTGGCATGTGAACGGGAACACAAGCACCAGGTCACGTCGTGCAAGCGCTGCGAGACTATGCGAGCGACAGCTCCGTCACGTCAGCCAGACGAGATGCAAACTGGGTCTGCAGGTGCCAGTCCTGAGAGGCACTCTCACGCCAGAACAATATTCCCATATGTTGGGATATCTGGCACGATGGAATGGTGTCCACCCAAGGAAACCGCTCATGCGGCCCACGTCGAGCGTACCGGGAGTCGTGCACTTCGCTCACGCCTGCATCCACCCTCCGTCTAAGGTGGCGCTCTCACGACTTCCGGACCGACGACGGGGGTGCCACTCGTGACACCCAACAGGTGGCTGCTTCTCGGCGTATTGCTGCTTGTCGCATCGATCGCCGCACTGTTCATATGGCACTGATTGCGCGCCTATTGACTCGCAAGGATGCGCCTCACATGGCTTCGGGCGTCGCGGCGAACGGGCAGCTTGTCCAACATGCGTCGCGAGGTTCGCAAACGTTCCGATCAATCAAACGTCACCCATCCCGGCATTGCGGAAAGCGCAGGAACTCGGGCTGGCTGATGGTACGGCTTCACAGGAGTCCAAACGTTTTCCTCAAGCTTGAATCGACGGGGCCCGCGGGCATAAAGCGTCGCAATTTTCTCAACAGAGAGGCCTCACCCGCCGGTGTGCGACGCATGCGCCAGCTCCCAAGCGCCGCTTCGACAATCGTGTTCGCTACGCCGTCGGGCGCGGGGGCGCCTTTGACACTCTTGACGACTGCGCTCGATGCAAGGCTACGCTCGCGATCATAGGCGGCGATTTTCGAGCTTGCCAGAGGGGCGTTGGTGTCCAGGTTGGTCCTGGTAAAGGACGGTTCGACCAGCGTTGCGCGTATGCCGAACTGGCGCACCTCATGGTCCAGGGTCTCGGTCAGCCCTTCGACGGCATGCTTGGACGCCGAATAGAGACCCATGTAGGGGGCGGGAAGGAAGCCAAGCACCGAACTGACATTGACGATCCTTCCGCCACGCTGTTCCCGCATGTGAGGGAGTACCGCCTGCGTCGTGCGTAGAATGCTGAATACATTGGTATCGAACAGCGACACGGCTTCGGCAGCCGAAGTTTCCTCCACGGCACCGATCAGGCTCATTCCCGCATTATTGACGAGCACATCGATTCGCCCGGCGAGTTCGATGACGGACTGGATTGCGGCCCGGACCGATGCATCGTCGCGAACGTCCATCTCGACGAGCTCGACGCCGGAGATAGGCACCGCTGTTGCGATGCTGCGCACGGTACCCAATACGCGGCAACCCCGGCCGGCAAACTTCTCGGCGGTGGCGCGTCCGATACCCGATGACACCCCGGTCACAACGACAACGGTGGATTTCGACATGAACAGCTCCCCTCAGGTGAAATTGATGATGTTTTAAGTGCGCGCGTCGAGCGCATCCTGTGTCACCGGTTCTGAATGCGATGACTGGTTATCCCGGCTCTTGTGCGAACCCGCGGAAGTGCCGGGGCGGATCTTGAACCAGATGGAATACATCGCCGGCAGGAACACCAGCGTGAGAATCGTCCCGGCGAACGTACCGCCGATCAGCGTGTAGGCGAGCGTTCCCCAGAACACCGAGTGGGTCAGCGGGATGAAGGCGAGGATCGCCGCCATGGCCGTCAGGATCACCGGGCGGGCGCGCTGCACGGTGGCTTCGACAACCGCATGGAACGGATCCAGCCCGGCATGTTCGTTCTGATGAATCTGCCCGATCAGGATCAGCGTGTTGCGCATCAGGATGCCCGACAGCGCGATGAGGCCGACCAGCGCGTTGATGCCGAACGGCTGCCGGAACAGGATCAACGTCGGCACCACGCCGATCAGGCCGAGCGGGCTCGTCATGAACACCATCACCATCGCGGAAATCGAGCGAACCTGGAAAATGATGATGACCAGCGTGATCGCCAGCATGATCGGGAACAGCGGCAACATGGCGGTCGTCGCCTTGCCCGATTCCTCGATGGAGCCCGCCTGCTCGATGCGATAGCCGCCGGGCAGCTTCGCGATGATCGGCTGAAGCTGCCGCGTGATGGCCGTCGAGACGTCCGGTGGCTGCAGGTTGTCGGCAATGTCGCCGCGTACCGTGATCGTCGGCACGCGGTCGCGCCAGCGCATGACCGGCTCCTCCATGCGCACGTCGACCTTGCCCACCTGCGACAGCGGAATGCGCTGCCCGTTGGCCCCGGCCAGCGTGAAGTCGCCGAGCCGGGCCGGGTCGAGACGCACATCGCCGGCCGAACGCGCGATGACCTGCACGCTTCGAATATCCTCACGCACGGCGGTGACGGGCACGCCGGTGAGCAGGAACTGCAGTTGTTGCGCGACGGCGCTGGAGGTGAGCCCCACCGCCTGCAGACGGTCCTGCTGCAGCGTGAAGTGCAGCGTGGGCGAGCGCGTGCCCCAGTCGGTGTTGACCGTGCGCATCATCGGACTGGCCTGCATCACCTGCTGAACTTCAGCCGCGATTGCGCGCAGCTTGTCCGGGTCCGGACCGGTGACGCGATAGGCGACGGGAAACGGCGAATACGGCCCGAACACGAGTTGCGTGACCCGCACGCGCGCTTCCGGGGCGAGACCGTCGGCGATGGCCTTACGCAGTCGCTGCTTCAACGCGTCGCGCTCGTCCTGGCTGTCCGTGCGGACCACGATCTTGGCGAACGACGGATCGGGCAGCTCCGGCCCCATGGCCAGGTAAAAGCGCGGCGCACCTTGCCCGACATAAGCCGTGACGATTTTGGCTTCCCTCTGTTTTGCCAGCCACGCCTCCACCTTTTCGGTCGCGGCGCTGGTTTGGGAAATGGAGGTGCCATAGGGCATCTGCACCTCGACCAGCACTTCAGGACGGTCGGAGATCGGGAAGAACTGCTTCTTGACAACGCCCATACCGAGGATGGCCAGGGCGAAGAGGCCAACGACCGAACCGGCGACCAGCCATTTGTGCGCGATGACACGCGTGAGCAGCTGACGGAAGCGGTTGTAGCGGGGCGTGTCGTAGATCGCGTCGTGGCCGCCTTCGACCTGTTTGAAGTCGGGCAGCATCTTCACGCCGAGGTACGGCGTGAAGACCACAGCGACGACCCAGGATGCGATCAGCGCGATGCCGACGATCCAGAACATGTTGCTCGTGTATTCGCCCGCGGTGGACCGTGCGAAGCCGTTGGGCATGAAGCCGACCGCCGTCACCAGCGTGCCCGAGAGCATCGGCGCGGCGGTGTGGCTCCAGGCATAGGCGGAGGCGGCCACGCGGCTATAGCCTTCTTCCATCTTCACCACCATCATTTCGATGGCGATGATCGCGTCGTCGACGAGCAGGCCCAGCGCCAGGATCAACGATCCCAGGGTAATGCGGTCGAAGTTCTTGCCTGTCGCGGCCATGACCACGAACACGATGGCCAGCGTCAACGGCACGGCGGCGGCCACCACCAGGCCCGCGCGCCAGCCCATGCTCACGAAACTCACGAGCATGACCACCAGCAAAGCGGCGAAAAACTTGAGCATGAACTCGTCGACCGCCGAATGAATGTTGACGGCCTGATCCGTGACCTTGGTCAGGCTCATTCCCAGCGGCAGCCCGGCGTTGATTGCGCCGACCTCGCTGTCCAGTGCCTTGCCGAGATCGAGCCCGTTCCAGCCGTCGCGCATGACGATGCCGAGCAGCAAGGCCGGTTCGCCGTTGTTGCGGATCATGAAGGTCGCAGGATCTTCATAACCGCGCTCGACGGTGGCGATGTCCGACAGCTTCAGCGTGCGACCTTGCACGACGACGGGCGTATCGCGGATCTTCTGCAGCTTGTCAAAGGCGCCGTCCAGGCGAATCAACACTTCCGGTCCTTTGGTCTCCACGGAGCCGGCTGGCGTCAGGGCGTTCTGGCCATTGAGCGCGGCGAACACGTCCTGCGGGCCGACACCGAGCGTTGCCAGCCGATCATGTGAGAACTGGACGTAGATGCGCTCGGCCTGCTCGCCGATGATGTCGACCTTCTTCACGCCCGGCACGTGCAGCAACCGCTGGCGCAGCGACTCGGCGTCGCGCACGAGCCGGCGTTGCGGTTCGCCCCCGGCCTTCAGCGCAAAGAGTGCGAAGGTGACGTCCGCGTATTCGTCGTTGACCATCGGCCCGATCACGCCCGCCGGAAGGTTGGCGGCTTCGTCGCCGATTTTTTTCCGCGCCTGGTAAAACTCCTCCTGCACCTCCGACGGCGGGGTGCTGTCGAGCAACGTCAGCGTTGTGAAGGCCAGGCCGGGCCGCGTGTAGGTCTCGGTCCGGTCGTACCAGCGCAGCTCCTGCATGCGCTTTTCGATTTTCTCCGCGACCTGATCGTGCATCTCCTGTGCGGTGGCGCCAGGCCACGCGGTGACGATGGTCATCACCTTGATGGTGAACGCCGGGTCTTCGGCGCGACCCAGCTTGAAGAAGGACAGGAGTCCGGCCAGCGAGATCAGGCAGATCAGGAACAGGGTGATGGAGCGCTCGCGCACGGCGAGCGCCGACAGGTTGAATCGGCCTTCGCTCACGGACGTGCTCCCTGGTTCGCCACTACGACGGCCTGGCCGGACATCCGGACCTGTTCGCCTTCGCGCAGCAACTGGGCACCTAGCGCGACGACGCGCTCGCCCTGTTTCAACGTACCGGAGACGCGAGCGCTGTCGTCGTCCAGGTGAAGGACCGTGACCGGCCGCCATGCAACCCTGGCCGGCTCGCCGTTGACGACCCATACGCCGGGCCCTTTGCCCGCGTCGAGCAGCGCGCCGATCGGCACCTGCAAGCCGCCCTGGAGCGCCACGCGTGCGTCCGGTATCTCGATCGTGACGGTGGCGCCCAGCGGCGCGTCGGCCAGCGCACCCTGCAGGACATAACGCGCTTCGAAGGTGCGGGTACGCGGATCCGCCGTATCCGAGAGCTGGCGCAGCGTGGCTGGCACGCTCACGCCGCTGTTGCCGAACAGGGTGGCCTGGGCGACCGAACCGATGGCGGGGCGCAGGGTTTCCGGTAGCTGGATGACAGCCTCGCGGCGCCCGGCGTGGGCCAGGCGCACCACGGGTTGTCCGGCGCTGACGACCTGACCCGGCTCGGCGAGCGTTTCCATCACGACGCCATCCCCGTCCGCCACCAGCTCGGCATAGCCCGTCGCGTTGCGCGCCACGTCGGCGTCAGCCTCGGCCGCGCTGAGCTGCGCCCTGGCTGCATCGGCGGCCGCCTTGGCCTGGTCGTAGGCCGAAGCCGAGATCGCACCCGTGCCGCGCAGGTCGCGATAGCGCTCCTCATCGTGCGCGGTCTGCTGCGCCCGTGCCCGTGCAGCGGTGACCGCCTCCTGCCGGGCCTGCGCGGCAAGCTTGAGGTCGATGGGGTCGACGCGCATCAGCAGCTGGCCGCGTTTGACGGTTTGCCCGGCATCCACCAGCCGCTCCAGCACCTTGCCGGAGACGCGAAATCCCAGGTCGCTTTGCACACGTGCGGCGACGGTTCCGGTAAACGAACGGGACGCGGGAATCGCGGCCTCGGCGATGGCGGTGCGCACCAGGGGCGTCTCGGTGCGCGGATCGGAAGGCGCTTTGTCGCCGCAGGCGGCTAGCGCAAGTGGCAGTGCATAGACGACTGCAGAGGTAGCGAGGCGACGCCGAAGCATGAAAGTCCCATAGATGGAGGAATCGGGGCTTTCATTGTGGTTCTTGTGACCAATTTAGTCAATGGTCACAAACGAAATTTCCCTCAAGGCGACAGACTGCGGAGCACGAGGCTGGACAGTTGCGCGGGCGCGACCTTCGTGTAATCGAAGCTGTACTGCAGGAGCATCGGGTTCAGGTAGGGGCGCATGACCAGATAGATCGCCATCGCGGTCTCATCGAGCGGCGTTTTGCGCTCGAAGTCCCCGCTCTGCCGGCCCTCCTGAAGGATGTCCCGAAGCAGCTTCTGGACGCGCGCCTCATACGAAACCACGGCCTGCCAGTTCTCCGTGGCCGCTGATGCTGCAATCTCGTAGAGCTTGCGGTCCTGGAAAAACAGACGAAGGCTCGCCTCGGTGAAGACGCTGAACATTCGCCGCAACTTCTCCGGCGGCAGATCGGTCTGGGCGATGGCCGCCCTGACCTCGGTTTCGATCTCGTGCAGGCAGTTCGCACAAATCATCTCGCCAATGGCTTGCTTGGACTCGAAAAACTTGTAGATGTAGGCCTTGGAAAACCCGATCGCCCTGGCGAGATCGGAGACTGTCGTTTTCTCGTAGCCATACCGGCTGAAGTGCTCGGTGGCGGCGGCAACGATCTGATCTCGTACTTCGTGGTCAGCGGGGCCGCGAGTCGTGATGGGAGGAGTGGTGGCGTTTTTCATGGGGATAAGCATACAACAATAGACAACCAGTGACCGTTTGGTATTATGGTCACCACAGTAACCCTGCGAAGACGCTCATGCTACCCAATCACATGCTCGCCGCGATCATCGTTGCCGGCCTCTCGACAGCCTGCGCCGTGGGCCCTGATTACGTCCGGCCCAGTGTAGCCATGCCCGGGCAGTTC
Source organism: Paraburkholderia sp. BR14312 (assembly GCF_040948675.1). Taxonomy (NCBI): domain Bacteria; kingdom Pseudomonadati; phylum Pseudomonadota; class Betaproteobacteria; order Burkholderiales; family Burkholderiaceae; genus Paraburkholderia; species Paraburkholderia sp. BR14312. Next base: position 767,798 of record NZ_JBFPKI010000001.1, on the reverse strand, counting down.
CAGGGCCAGGACGCAGTGGATCAACGGCACACGGTGGCCAGTTCTGACCTCGTCACGTGGTGGACGGGTTTCGGCGATCCGCAACTCACACGATTCGTCGCGCTCGCGCTGGAACAGAACCTGGACCTCGAGCAGGCCGCCGCGCGCGTCTCGCAGGCGCGCGCAGGACTCGGCGCAGCGAATGCCGCGCTGCTGCCTTCAGGCAATGTCAGCGGCCAGGCGGCGCGAGTCTACCAATCTGTCGAAACGCCCTTGGGGCGCGTCCTGAATTCAACGCCCGGATTCGACCGCTACGGCAACGACTACGAGGCCAATTTCAGCGCGAGCTGGGAACTGGATGTGTTCGGTGGCCTGCGTCGCGGGCGGGAAGCGGCACTCGCCGAGTATCAGGCTTCGGAAGCCGGCGCGGTGGCCACGCGCCTGGCTGTGGCAGCGCAGACTGCCGATATTTACATCACGATTCGCGGATTGCAGGCACGTCTGAAGGTGGCCCGGCGGCAGGCGCAAACGCAACAGGATCTGCTTTCGACCATCAAGCTTCTGTATGGAAAAGGACTGGCGGCCGATCTTCAGGTAAGCCAGGCTGAGGGTGCGCTGGCCCAGGTGCAGGCATCCATCCCTGTCCTGGAGACGACACTGGACGCGGCCATGAACGCACTGGATGTGATGCTGGGCTCACAGCCCGGCACGCATCAAGCCGAACTGGTCGATGCTGGGGACATCCCGCCCGCCCCGCGGATCGCGCACACGGGAACGCCGGGAGAGTTGCTCAGGCGCCGACCCGACCTGATCGTGGCCGAGCGTCGCCTGGCTGCGTCGAACGCGCGCATCGGAGTGGCCATTGCCGAGTATTACCCGAAATTCTCGCTGAGTGGACTGATCGGGAGCGCAACGTCAATGGCCGCGGGCAATCTGTTCACTGGCGGCGCCAGTCAGGCGGCCGGGGTGTTGGGTCTGCGCTGGCGTCTGTTCGATTTCGGCCGCATCAATGCACAAATCGCGCAGGCCAGGGGCGAGGACGCCGAGATGTTGGCCGCGTATCGGCTCGCCGCACTGCATGCCACGGAAGATGTGGAAAACGCCTTTTCAGCGCTCGTCAAGCGGGAGGAACAGGCCGCGGTGCTCACCCAGGGAGTGAACTCACTTGGTCGGGCACGAGCCGCTTCGTTTTCGGCCTATCAAAAAGGTGTCGTCAGCCTGATTGAAGTCCTGCAGGCCGACGAAAATCTACTGCGCGCATCCGACGAGCGGGTGCAGGCGCAAACGGAATCGGCGCGCGCAGCCGTCGCTGCCTTCAAGGCACTTGGCGGTGGTTGGCAGCCCGGCGATCCCGAGGCCGTGGCAAGCCGGTAGACAGCACGATGTACGCCTCATTCAGCCTCCGTCGCTTCACCCGGGTGATTCCGGTCGCCTCGTCTCTGCGAAGCTTTCCGTGCCGGCGAAGCGTCCCGCATCGATCGCGCGGATGGCGTACTCGACGGTCTCCCGATGTGCGTCTTCCGCACTCGCCCAGCGCTGTGCGACGCACGGCAGGTGCCAGTCCTCGACCGTCTGCTCGCCGCGCCGGATACGCACAATGGCCATGTACCTGCCTGATCCCTGCGGAAGTACGCAGTGCCGCACGGCAATAGCGCTGGTTTCGATCGCGAAGCCTTTCCAGTTCTGATTGCGTGTATCGTCCATGGTTGTCTGAGGTCGCATGTGCCGAAACGGCGCGGACCCGGCGGCCCGCGCCGCACGACCGGAAACATTCCTGTGCAATGTACCTAGCCAACGCTCACCTCGATACGACGGGGTTTCGCTTCCTCACGGCGAGGAATCGTCAGCATGAGCACGCCATCGCGCAGTTGCGCGTCGATGCGCGAAACGTCGAAGTCCGGGCTGAGCGCGAAGGCGCGGCGGAAATGCAGGTGGCGAACTTCGCCATGCTGCAGCCTCAGCCCGCATGGTGTCGGAATCACCGCCTCGGCCTCGATCGTCAGATTGCCGTCCTGTACCCGCACATCGAGCTTCTCGCGCGGTACCCCCGGCAGGTCTGCATATAGCGTGATGCCCCTGCTGTCCTCCAACACGTCGACGGCGGGCGTGAGGCGGGTGGGCTGCTTCGCGGGTCCGCCGCGCTCACGGTCGGCGACGTCGTTGCGCGCCGCACCGGTGGTCAGTTCAATGCTGTCGTTCATGATGTCCTCCGTGATCTCCTGGCTCGCACCGTGCTCACTGCACGGTGACCGCGCGCGGCTTCGACGCCTCGGAACGTCCGATGCTGATGGTCAGGCAACCATTTGCATAGCGCGCATTGACGTTCCCGGGATCCGCGTGCCGGGGCAGCTCGATCACGCGCCGGAACGCGCCCATGAAGCGTTCGCTGGCATACACGCGCGTATCGTCCCCCGCTTGCCGCTCGGGCTGCCTGCGTTCACCACTGATCGTCAGCAGTCCTTTGTCAATCGAGACGTCGATCGCCGCCGGATCGAGCCCCGGCGCAAACGCTACGATCTCGACACTGTTGTCGGTGCTGCCGATGTTGAGTAGGGGAAACGTCTCGCTGCGCGTGGCGCGCAGGCTTGCGGGAAAGGCTGGAAAGAGGCTGGCCATCTGCCGTTGCAGGCGGTCGAATTCGCCCAGCAGATCGGTGCTGAAGAAGGGATCGCTCATGACTGGCTCCTGGAAAACCGGGGCCGACACGGAGGACGAATGGAACCACGCGCTCCAGTCCGCCTGTCCGTGGGAAACCCCGCCGACAAACAAATCGAAACACGCAGCGCTTGTCGCGACTGCCTGAGCGATGAACAAAATAGCGCATGGAACGGAAATTTCAAGAGGCCCCGCAGCATGTCACGAGCGAAGTCTCATGGACGATAGCGAGAGGCTTCAGGGACCGGCGCGAGTTTGCGCACGCCGCTGCGGCGCACAACCCCCGGTTGGATGTGGGCCGTACTGGATTCGAACCAGTGACCAACGGATTAAAAGTCCGCTGCTCTACCAGCTGAGCTAACGACCCGGTCGACTTCTACCGTCGCCGTCACAGCGCTTTCGTGTGCTTGCCCTAACCGATATCGATCGTCCGGTGCGCGGACGGCGCTGGTTCCATTTTCGGAATCGTCAACGTGAGAAGGCCATTGTCGAACTTCGCCAGAGCGCGGCCGGGATCGGCATATTCGGGCATCGGAATCGTGCGCACGAAGCGTCCGTGGGCACGCTCCAGCCGGTAGCAGCCGTTCTCCTCACTGTGTACGTCCTGCTTCTTCTCACCTCGGAGCACGATCGCGCCGTCCTCGACGCTCACTTTCACGTCTTCGCGCTCCATTCCGGGCAGCTCGGCAGTCACACGCAGCACCGGTCCTTCGTCGACAACGTCGATACGCGGCTGGAAACGCGACGAACTGAAGTCGCCAAACCACCGGTCGAGCGCACCACGGCCCGCAAACGGGTCAAGAAAAAATTCCTCCATTGCGCGCCATGGTTCGCGTGAAAACAGCCGCGCGATGTCGGGCATCGAGGCACGTTCGTTTTCGCTCGCCGACGTGCTTTCCCGGCCTTGCGCATCGGACTTGCGGGAAGCTGCTCGAAGGAACTTGAAGGGATTCCACCTTCTCGGATCAGGGCTCATCGTATCCTCCCCCAATGTTCTGGAAGGGCAACCGGACTGTGTAGCCGCAAGCGCCAGTGATCCCGCACGGGAGTCTGGCTGCATGACAGCAACGCTTGGCGCGGCTGCCGGAACGATGCATAAAATAGCCCATGGAACGGAAATTTCAAGTGGCCCTTGCAACAAGCCACGGGAGGCTTCATGGACCTTTTCGACAGACTTCGGGAACAGGCCGAAAGCGTGCGCCTGCCGCTCTTCGCGGTCACCGTCAGCGCCGCTGCGCAGGTCAATACGCCGCTCGTCGCGATACTTCACTGGCACGGTTTCCGGCGCGCGACGCCGCTCGTGCTGCCCGGTGTGGAGATACCGGCGCGGCCAGTCCCCGGCACCGCCATCCAGATTGATGCGCCCTGGCAGAGCGTGGAAGCTGTCGACGCCATGCTGCTCGACGCGGCCTGGCAGTTCGGTGCGTGGGAGGTCGAGCGCATAGTGCGGCGCGGGTGCAATACGATCGGCGCCGGCGGTGCCGAAGCGCTCGCCTGTCGCCAGGCGTTTGGCGACTACGGAAGCGACATCCCGCCCGACGGGGCACTCATTGACGGTGCGAGTGATCGCGATGGCCTGATGCGACTGGCCGCGCGACGCGGCTACGTGCGCTGGCTCTTCCGACCGGTGAAGAGTGGCGTGTGGCGGGCGCTTGATGAAGCCGACGACAGCCTCGATGCGGACGGCGGTCGTCAGCCGCCCTGCCCCGTGCACCCGCAGCCGCGCAGCGCGCACAAGCGCGCGCTCGGACGTACGGTCTACCGCCTTGGGACCGTCGGCCGTATCCTCTTGCCGCGTTGAAATATTTTGTTACATTTGCGATTCGCGCTCCCTCTTGAACCTCGAATGCAGCGCCTCTATTTCGCTTTCCGCCAGACACTGGCACGGCTGCACGGAGGCCTCCCACGCGCCTCGTTCACGCAGCCGGATTCCCTTATTGGTGATCCTTTAATCGCTCAGGAGATGGAAATGCAGATTCGTCCCCTCTACGACCGGGTTATCGTCAAGCGAATCGAAACGCAGCGGACGACGGCCTCGGGCATCGTGATTCCCGATTCAGCGGCAGAAAAACCAGAACAGGGCGAAGTCGTCGCCGTCGGCAGCGGCCGGCTGCTGCAGGATGGAACGCTGCGCGCGCTCCAGCTGAAGGTCGGTGACCAGGTTCTCTTTGGAAAGTACGCAGGCCAGACCGTCAAGGTCGATGGCGAGGAACTGCTCGTCATGCGCGAGGAGGACGTCATGGGTGTCCTCGAGGCCGACGGCAGCGCCGCCCGCAAGGCCGCCTGAACTTTCGACCGGTCGCGGACACCCGCCCGGTCGTTCGCGACGTGTCGAGTCAACGACTTTACCCGGAGCAAGAACATGAGTGCCAAAGACGTCAAATTCCATGACAGCGCCCGCGCCCGCATCGTCAAGGGCGTGAACGTGCTCGCCGATGCCGTGAAGGTCACGCTCGGACCCAAAGGCCGCAACGTGCTGATCGAGCGCAGCTTCGGCGCGCCGACCATCACGAAGGATGGCGTGTCGGTCGCGAAAGAAATCGAACTGAAGGACCGCTTCGAGAACATGGGTGCGCAGGTGGTGAAACAGGTTGCATCGAAAACCGCCGACGTGGCGGGGGACGGCACCACCACAGCCACGGTGCTTGCGCAGGCGATCGTGCAGGAAGGTATGAAACACGTCGCCGCGGGCATGAACCCGATGGATCTGAAGCGCGGCATCGACAAGGCTGTCGCCGCCGTGCTCGACGAACTGCGCAAGCTGTCCAGGCCGATTTCGACGAACCGCGAAATCGCTCAGGTCGGTTCCATCTCGGCCAACGCTGACGAGGCAATCGGGAAAATCATTGCTGACGCGATGGAGAGAGTCGGCAAGGAAGGCGTAATCACGGTCGAGGACGGCAAGTCACTCGAGAACGAACTCGACGTGGTCGAAGGCATGCAGTTCGACCGCGGCTACGTGAGCCCCTACTTCATCAACGATCCCGACAGGCAGGCCGCATATCTCGATGACGCGCTGATCCTGCTGCACGACAAGAAGATCTCGAATATCCGGGACCTGCTCCCGGTTCTCGAAGCGACGTCCAAGGCAGGCAAGCCCCTGCTGATCGTCGCGGAGGACATTGACGGTGAAGCGCTGGCCACGCTTGTGGTCAACGCGATGCGCGGCATCCTGAAGGTCGCCGCCGTCAAGGCGCCCGGTTTCGGCGATCGTCGCAAGGCGATGCTCGAGGACATCGCCGTCCTCACGGGTGCGACCGTCATCTCGGAAGAGACCGGCAAGCAGCTGCAGAAGGCCACGCTCGAGGATCTCGGGTCAGCAAAACGCGTCGAGGTCCGCAAGGACGACACCATCATCATCGATGGCGCCGGTGACGAAAAGCGCATCGAGGCGCGCGTGCACTCGATCCGCAGGCAGATCGAGGAAGCGACGAGCGATTACGACCGCGAAAAGCTACAGGAGCGCGTCGCGAAGCTCGCTGGCGGCGTGGCCGTGATCAAGGTCGGCGCGGCCACCGAAGTCGAGATGAAGGAGAAGAAGGACCGCGTCGACGACGCGCTGCACGCCACGCGTGCGGCGGTCGAGGAAGGCATCGTGCCGGGTGGTGGCGTCGCGCTCGTGCGTGCGCGTTCGGCCGTGACGAGCCTGAAAGGCGTCAACAGTGATCAGGACGCTGGCATCCAGATCGTGCTGCGCGCACTCGAAGCGCCCATGCGCGTAATCGCCTCAAATGCGGGCGATGAGCCTTCGGTGGTCATCGCGAAGGTGCTCGAAGGCAAGGGCAACTTCGGCTACGACGCGGCCACCGGCGAATACGGCGATCTTGTCGTGGCGGGCGTAGTCGATCCGACGAAAGTCACGCGCACGGCTCTGCAGAATGCGGCATCGATTGCAGGGCTCATCCTGACGACGGATGCAACGGTGGCCGAAGCGCCGAAGGACGACAAGCCGGCGCAGGCGAGCGCGCCGGAACTGGAGTACTGACCGCATCGGTTCCGCTCTGCACCGGTCATCAAGCCCGGCCGGTGCATTTCTTCGGCATCGTTCTTCCTGTCTTCGCGGGAGCGGTGCCGCTTTTTTTGCACCATAACCGCCATGAAACTCGAACTTCATATTGACTCAAGACCGCTCGACGTCGAGATCGATGATGTCGTGGCGGGGCTACTCGCCGTGCGGCTCAATCTGCCTGACGGCGAGGACCATCGCGACGCCCTCGCGCGCTATCTGAGCGAGAAGGGGAAACCCTGGATCCTGGACGAAGAGCATATGCGCAGGCGCATCCTTCGCCGGCTGATTCTGGAAATTGCTGACCCGGCGCTCGTAATCCGCCATCTGATGGCAGACGATTCACCGTGAGCAGACAGCCGAAATAATACGCTTTCCGCACGCGACTCTATTCGCATTCCTGCATGAAATCCGACGATAAGCGAGCGCGCGTCTGATCATCAACGAGGCTTCCTCCCGGCGTGCCCGATCTCTGCCTCGATCAGCCGGCAACCCCACTCGATCGCGACGCCGGGCCCGATTCATGATGAAATGGCAAGTGGCGAACCTGTTACGTTAGCCGCGCTTATGGGCATCGAGCAGCGGAAACTAACTGGATGCGCGCGAACCGGTTCTCCGGGACCGCATACTCTGAGACTTTCGATGGAACTTCGGCAGTTGCGATATTTTGTCAGCGTCGTCGAACACGGCAGCATGGGCAAGGCCGCGCTCGAGCTAGGCATCGTCACCTCGGCGCTCAGCCAGCAGATCAGCAGGCTGGAAGGCGAACTCTCGACGCGCCTGCTACAGCGAACTTCGAGCGGCGTCGTTCCCACCGACGCGGGACTCGCCTTCTGGCGCCAGGCGCAACTCGCGCTGCGCCACGTCGACGATGCCGCTCTGGCCGCGCGCCAGGCTCGCCTCTCGGGTCATGTCAGCGTGGGCCTCGCGCCGAGCACGACAGGCGTGCTCGGTCTCGCATTCATGCAGGCAATGCGCGAGCGGTATCCCGACGTGCGGCTGCGCATGGTCGAAAGCCTCTCCGGTTATCTCGGCGCGATGCTCGGCGCCCGGCAAATCGATCTCGCGATTCTGTTTCGTGAAGAGCCCGCGCAGCGCTGGAGCGTCATGCCCTTGCTCGATGAACGGCTGTTCGTAATAGGCGCGTCGACGCTGCAAGGCATGCCCGCAAGATCGCGCACGTCGATCGCGAAACTGGGCCCCCTGCCGCTGATCCTGCCGAGCGGCACACACGGCCTTCGCGCACTGCTCGACGCCGCATTCAAGCGCGCTGGCTACACCCCGCGCATCGCCGCCGAAGTCGACGGCCTCGCCATGCTCATGGACGCCGTGCGCGGTGGGCTCGGCGCGACGATTCAGCCCGGAGCGGCGCTCGCACGCGCAGAAAACGCTTCACTGGCGAGCGTGCCGCTCGTCGAGGCATACGCGACAAGACCGAACCTGATTGCGAGCGTCTCGGACGACGAACTTTCTCCCGCGGGGCTTGCCGCGCGCGTCGTACTCGCCGATGTCGCGCGCGATACCGTCCTGGCAGGCCGCTGGCCCGGCGCAACGCTGCGCCAACCCGCCCTTCACGAATCCTGAAGACCCCTTGCCGTCTCCCTGATGGCCGCGCCGGACGGAGCTTCTTATAGTTGTCTCAAAGGAGACAACCCAGATGGTGGACGTTCTTGTAATCGGCGGAGGCAATGCCGCGCTGTGTGCCGCTTTGATGGCGCGAGAAGCCGGCGCCTCCGTCCTGCTTCTCGAATCGGCGCCGCGCGAATGGCGCGGCGGAAATTCCCAGCACACTCGCAATCTGCGCTGCATGCACGATGCGCCGCAAGACGTGCTGGTCGATGCTTATCCGGAAGAGGAATATTGGCAAGACTTGCTCAAGGTGACCGGCGGCATCACGAATGAGGCGCTCGCGCGGCTCGTGATCCGGGCATCGTCGACATGCCGTCCGTGGATGCGCAAGCACGGCGTGCGCTTTCAGCCGCCGCTTTCCGGTGCCCTGCACGTCGCGCGGACCAATGCGTTCTTCATGGGCGGCGGCAAAGCGCTCGTGAACGCCTACTACCGCAGCGCCGAAGCGATCGGGGTCCAGATCCGCTACGACACGCCTGTCGACGCAATCGAACTCGACGCAGGCCGCTTCGTCGCGGCGCGCAGCGGCGTGCAACGTTTCGAGGCGCGCGCCTGCGTGCTCGCGGCCGGCGGATTCGAATCGAATCGCGAGTGGCTGCGAGAAGCGTGGGGACAAAACGAGCGCGGCGAATGGCCCGCCGACAACTTTCTCATTCGCGGCACGCGCTTCAATCAGGGCCTGCTGCTCAAGCACATGATCGAAGCAGGGGCGGATGCGATTGGCGATCCGTCGCAGTCGCACTGCGTCGCCATCGACGCCCGCGCGCCGCTCTATGATGGCGGCATCTGCACGCGTATCGACTGCGTGTCGCTCGGCGTAGTCGTCAATCGCGACGCGCAGCGTTTTTACGACGAGGGCGAAGACTTCTGGCCGAAGCGCTATGCGATCTGGGGACGGCTCGTCGCGCAGCAGCCGGGCCAGATCGGCTATTCGATCATCGACGCGAAGGCCGTCGGGCGGTTCATGCCTCCGGTGTTCCCGGGCGCGAAAGCCGCTTCGCTGAGCGAACTGGCGCGTCAACTGCATTTGCCCGAAGCGGCCTTCGTCGAGACGATTCGCGCCTACAACGCCGCGTGCCGCGACGGTACCTTCGATCACACGGCACTCGATGACTGCCGCACCGAAGGCCTCACGCCAGCGAAAACCCACTGGGCGCGGCCCATTGATACCCCTCCCTTCTTCGGCTATGCATTGCGGCCGGGCATCACGTTCACGTACCTGGGACTCAAGGTGAATGACCACGCGCAGGTGCATTTCGGCGGACGCCCCAGCGACAACCTTTTCGTTGCAGGAGAAATGATGGCCGGCAACGTGCTCGGCAAGGGTTATACCGCGGGCGTCGGCATGTCGATCGGCACCGCGTTCGGACGCATTGCCGGCACACAGGCTGCGATGGCTGCTGCTCATTACACTGGAGTTCAACGTGCAAAAGCTTGAAGCGCTTGCCCGCGAGGCGCGGGAACTCGCCTCGCCTTCCGTCATCACCGGCTACACGGCCACGAGCGAGCCCGCGGCGCCGATCATCCGCGTGCTCCCGCTCACGCAAAATGAAGCGGAAGTCGCACGGCAGATGCAGATCTGCAATGCGTGCCGTTACTGCGAAGGATTCTGCGCGGTCTTCCCCGCGATGACACGGCGCCTCGAATTCGCCAAGGCGGACGTCAATTATCTCGCCAACCTGTGCCACAACTGCGGCGCGTGCTATCACGCATGCCAGTATGCGCCGCCACATGAGTTCGCCGTGAACGTGCCGAAGGCGATGGCCGAAGTCCGCGTCGAAACCTATGCGGAGTATGCGTGGCCCGCACCGATGGGCGCACTCTACAAGCGCAACGGATTGACCGTCGCGCTTGCGCTCGCGATCGGACTCGCCCTCTTTCTGATGCTTGGCATCGGGTTCAGGGGTTCGCTGTTCGCAGGCAATCTGGGCGGCAATTTCTATGCGATTTTCCCGCATAACCTGCTCGCGGCGATGTTCGGTTCGGTCTTCGGCTTCGCGATCCTCGCGCTCGGCGTCGGCGTGTCGAGATTCTGGCGTGACGTGTCTGCGGGACCGGCCAGCGCGCCGGCCATCGCCGAGGCCGCGAAGCACACGCTTACCCTGACGTATCTCGACGGAGGCCATGGCGACGGCTGCAACGAGTCGAATGACGCCTTTACGCTCGCACGCCGGCGTTTCCATCATTTGACCTTCTATGGATTCATGCTGTGCTTCGCGGCTACGGCGGTGGCCACCTTCTATCACTATGCGCTCAATCTGCACGCGCCTTACCCGGTCCTGAGTCTGCCCGTGATGCTCGGCACAGCGGGTGGTGCCGGTTTGCTCGTCGGGCCGGCGGGCCTGCTCTGGCTCAATCTGCGCCGCGACCCGAGCCGGGGCGATCCGAAGCAGCGCCCGATGGACCGTGGATTCATCGCGCTGCTGCTCTTGACCAGCGTTTCGGGTCTCGCGCTCCTCGCGTGGCGCGACACCGCCGCGATGGCGTGGCTCCTGGCCCTCCACCTCGGCGTCGTGATGGCACTCTTCGCCACGCTGCCTTACGGCAAATTCGCCCACGGAATCTATCGCTGTGCGGCGCTTCTCAAGTCATCGATCGAAAAACGACAGGCCAGCCGCCTGCAACCCGGCTCGGACTAACGGCGGTCCTCGAGGCAATACCTTCGACGGGCGGCCGCACTTACATAACACATCCATGGAGACAACTCATGCATCCCTCATCGCTCAACGCCGGGGATAGCGCGCATGGCCGAACGTCGAAGTTTGGCGCAGTGCTGCGCGTGACCAGCGGCAACTTTCTGGAGCAGTTCGACTTCTTTCTTTTCGGCTTCTATGCGACTTACATCTCGCGCATCTTCTTTCCGTCCACGAGCGAGTTCGCCTCGCTGATGCTCACCTTCGCCGTGTTCGGCGCGGGCTTCCTGATGCGCCCGCTCGGCGCGATCATATTGGGCGCATACATCGATGAAGTGGGGCGCCGCAAAGGGTTGATCGTCACACTGTCGATCATGGCGAGCGGAACGATCCTGATCGCGTGCGTCCCCGGATATGCGACGATCGGATTTCTGGCACCCGCTCTCGTGCTGCTCGGGCGCCTGCTGCAAGGCTTTTCCGCTGGCGCCGAGCTGGGCGGCGTCTCTGTCTATCTGGCGGAAATGGCGACGCCGGGGCACAAGGGCTTCTATACAAGTTGGCAGTCCGCGAGCCAGCAGGTTGCAATCGTGGTCGCAGCCGCTCTCGGCTATCTGCTCAACCATCTGATGACGGCCAGTGAAATCGGCGCATGGGGATGGCGCGTTCCCTTCTTCGTCGGTTGCGCTATCGTGCCGGTTATCTTTCTGTTGCGACGCACGCTGCAGGAAACCGACGAGTTCAAAGCGCGCACGCACCATCCGCGCGCACGCGAAGTGTTCGCCACGATGCTGCAAAACTGGCGGACGGTGCTCGCGGGCATGATGCTGGTCGCCATGACGACTACCACGTTCTACCTCATCACGGTCTACACGCCGACCTTCGGCAAAGCCGTTCTGAAGCTCACTACCGCAGACAGCCTGATCGTCACGCTTTGCGTGGGCCTCTCGAACTTCTTCTGGCTGCCCGTTGGTGGAGCGCTCTCGGATCGCATCGGCCGCAGGCCGATTCTTATCGCCATCACCGCGCTCGCTATCTGCACGTCGTATCCGGCGCTCTCCTGGCTGTCATCGGCGCCGAGCTTTGCTCGCATGCTCGTCGTGCTGCTGTGGCTCTCGTTCTTCTTCGGCATGTACAACGGCGCGATGGTTGCAGCACTCACTGAAGTCATGCCCGCCGAGGTCCGCGTGGCCGGTTTCTCGCTCGCGTTCAGTCTCGCCACCGCGGTTTTTGGAGGTTTCACGCCCGCCGTATCGACGTATCTCATCGAGATTACCGGCGACAAGGCCGCGCCGGGATACTGGCTCAGTTTCGCCGCCGCGTGCGGACTCGTCGCGACTCTCGTGCTGTATCGCCGGGGCGGCGCAGCCGGGCGGTTCGCATCGCTCGCCTGAACGCTACTCTTGCGTCAGCCACCGCAAGCGAGGCCACCGCGGTGTCCCTTTTCCGTGTCGGCATTGAGAAACCTTGAATGATGACGTTCGCGGTCTTCGTGCGCGCGGTTCGATTCGTGATGTCCGTTTCCATGCGTCTCTCCATCGTGGAGAGGTCGGTATTGCGTTCGGATCGTACGCAACGGAAACGGGAATCCACGATAGTCGCGATCGGAACCAGCGATGATCGCGTGCGCCACAATCAACCCTTGGTGGCAGCCCCGCGCCGGCTCTTTTTCGCGGGCGCGGCAGCACGCTTACGCACGGCGTCGGCGTGTTCGCGAATCGTCTCGATCAGCGCGCGCAACCCCGCCGGCGCGTGCCGCCGCCCGGTGTAATAGAGGCAGAGCCCGTCGAGCGGCGGCGTCCAGTCCTCCAGCACGCGCACCAGCGTGCCCGCCGCCAGGTCCGCATTCACGTTCCATTCGGTCAAATATGCAAGGCCGAGTCCATCGCGCGCGGCCGCGAGCATGAGACCGGGCTCGTCGAGCGTCAACGTGCCCTCCACGTCCACGCGCACGGCTTGCCCGCGCCGCTCGAACTCCCACTGGTAGATTTGCCCGCTCGGCATGCGACTGCGTATGCAGCGATGCGCCTTCAGATCGGCTGGCGTACGCGGCGGCTTGTGTTTCGCAAAGTACTCCGGACTGCCAACCACTGCGAAACGCTGACGGTCGCCGAATGGCACGGCGATCATGTCCTGCGGCACCGTTTCGGCGAGACGAATGCCGGCGTCGTAGCCTTCGACCACGATGTCGATGAGCCGCCCTTCCGTAACGAGATCGAGCTTCATCTCGGGATAGCGCTGCAAATAAGCGATGAAAACGGGCATAACCTGCTTCGCCGCGCCAACCGAAGCGTTGATGCGCAATGTGCCGGAGGGCGTATCGCGAAAGCTCCCGGCCTGGTCGAGCGCCTCGCGGATCGTGGACAACGCGGGCGCGACGCTGCCCACGAACTGCGCGCCTGCTTCCGTCAACGCCACGCTGCGCGTCGTGCGGTTGAAGAGCCGCACGCCGATGCGTGCTTCGAGCGCCGCCACCGCGTGGCTGAGCGCCGAAGTCGACACGCTCAGTTCGTCTGCCGCCGCGCGGAAGCTGCGATGGCGCGCCACGGCCAGCACGGCTTCGAGTTCCACCAGCCCCGATGTTTTCATTGTCCCAAATCGCTCAACATGTCATGCATCATTGTACGGCTAGTCAACGCAATGCAAGGCGTCTATCTTGCGTTCATCGACTCACGTTTTCTGGAACAGCCATGCAGATCATCGACAAAATCTATATCGACGGCGCGTTCGTCACGCCGCACGGCGAGGAACACTTCGACCTCTTCAACCCCGCGACCGAGACGGTGATCGGCCGCGTGCGCCTCGCCGATGCGGCGGACGCTGACGCGGCGATCGCCGCCGCCAAGCGCGCGTTCCCGGCGTTTTCGTGCACCCCGAAGGCGCAGCGCATCGAGATGCTGATGGCGCTGCACGAGGCCGTCGTCGCGAGCGAGGACGCGCTCTTCGAAGCGATCGTGCAGGAGTACGGCGCACCGGTCTCGCGCGGCCGCTGGATGGCGCAGCACGCCTCCAACGTGTTGCGCGACGCCGCGCAGACGCTGGAAAGCTACACATTCACGCGGCGCGCAGGCACGGCTGAGGTCACCATGCAGCCGCTTGGCGTAGCGGGGCTGATCACGCCGTGGAACAGCGACGCGGGCTTCATCTGCGGCAAGCTGGCAGCCGCGCTCGCGGCGGGCTGTACGGCCGTCATCAAGCCGAGCGAGATGAGCGCGATCCAGACGCGCATCGTGACCGAGGCGCTGCATTCGGCAGGCTTGCCTGCGGGCCTCTTCAACATCGTCACGGGCCGCGGCGACACCGTGGGCGCGCGCATCGCCGCGCATCCCGACGTCGCCAAGATTTCATTCACGGGTTCGACCGCAGTGGGCAAGTCGATCCTGCGCACGGCTGCGGAAACGCTCAAGCGCGTGACGCTCGAACTGGGCGGCAAGTCGCCGGTCGTCGTGCTCGACGACGCGAATTTCGACGTAGCCGTGCCGCTCGCGCTGCAGGCTGGCTTCATGAACAGCGGGCAAGCATGCATTGCGGGCACGCGCATTCTCGTGCCGCAGTCGCGGCTCGTCGAATTCGAAGCGCGTGTCGTGGAAGCCGTCGCGCAGATTCAAGCGGGCGATCCGTGCGACACGCGCACGAGCGTCGGCCCGATGGTGAGCCAGAAGCAATGGGAACGCGTGCAGCGCTATATCGGCATCGGCATCGACGAAGGCGCACGCCTGATTGCGGGCGGCGCGGGGCGGCCCGAGGGTATCGAGTCGGGCTGGTTCGTGCGTCCCACTGTGTTCAGCGGCGTGACGAACGACATGACCATCGCGCGCGAGGAGATTTTCGGGCCGGTGCTTTCGATCATCGCGTATCGCGACATGGAGCACGCCATCGAGATCGCCAACGACACGCCCTACGGCCTGCAAGCCTACGTGCTCTCGACCGATGTCGCGCGTGCGCGCCGCGTGGCCGCGCAGATCGAAGCGGGCCGCGTGCTCGTCAATACGCTCGCCCACGAGCCGGCTGCGCCGTTCGGCGGCTTCAAGCAATCGGGGATGGGGCGCGAGTACGGCGCCTTCGGGATCGAAGCGTTTCTGGAACCGAAGTCCACGCTCGGCGTGCTTTGATGCGCTGCTAGCCGCATCAAAAATGCAAACGCCCCGGTTGTGCTGCTAACCGGGGCGTTTGAACTGCGCTTTTAGCGCGCTACATCAGAAGGTCTGCCAGTCGTCATCGGACGTGGCCGTTGCCGGTTCGCGGCGGTCGGCCTTCGGAGCGGACGCAGCGGGGGCACGCACGGGTGCAGGCCTGGAAGCTGCGGGACGCCTGACCGTTGCGCTCGCAACGGCCTTCGCCGCCGGCGCGATGCTCGTCGTGGCCGCACGGCCCGCCGAGCCGATGTTGAACACGGACACCAGTTCGCGCAACGCCGCTGCCTGCGAGGACATCGACTGCGCGGCCGCCGACGCTTCCTCGACGAGCGCCGCGTTCTGCTGCGTGACCTCGTCCATCTGCGTGACGGCCTGGTTGACCTGCTCGATGCCGGTGCGCTGCTCGCCCGAAGCCGCCGAAATCTCGTTCATCAGGTCGGCAACGCGCTTGACCGATTGCACGATCTCGCCCATCGTGCGGCCCGCATCGTCCACGAGCGCCGTGCCGTTGTTCACGCGCTCGACCGATACGCTGATGAGTTCCTTGATTTCGCGCGCTGCCGTCGCGCTGCGCTGCGCCAGTGTGCGCACTTCGCCGGCCACCACCGCGAACCCGCGGCCCTGTTCGCCGGCACGCGCCGCTTCCACGGCCGCGTTGAGCGCCAGGATGTTGGTCTGGAATGCGATACCCTCGATCACCGAGATGATCTGCGCGACCTGCTCGGAGCTGTTGGCGATATCGCGCATCGTATCGACCACGCGCCCCACCACTTCGCCGCCGCGCGTGGCCGTCTGCGAAGCCTGGCCCGCCAGCGTGTTGCCCTGGGTCGCGTTATCGGCGTTCTGCTTCACGGTCGCCGTGAGCTCTTCCATGCTCGCCGCCGTTTCTTCGAGCGAAGCGGCCTGCTCTTCGGTGCGCTGGCTCAGGTCGGTGTTGCCGGCCGCGATCTGCGCGGAAGCCGTCGCAATGCCTTCGCTGCCCGTGCGCACGCGGCCCACCAGGTCGACGAGCCGCTCGTTCATGTGACGCAGCGCGCCGAGCAACTGGGCCGCCTCGTCGGTGCCCACCACTTCGATGCGTGCGGTCAGATCGCCGCGCGCCACCGTTTCGGCCACGTCCACGGCGCGAGCGATCGGGCCCGTGATCGAACGCGTGATGAAGAGCGCAATCGTGGCCCCAAAGCCGATGGCGATCAGGATCAGCGCGATCGTCCACGCGACCGCGCTTCGGTACGCCGCCTTCGCCGCGGCGACTTCGGCGGTCGAGCCATTGTGATTGAGGGTCACGTCCTGGTTGATGAGATCCATCACGCCCGTGAACGACTTCGCCGATGCGGACGCGACCGCAGCGCGGGCATCCGGCGCTCCGCCGTCGGCGGACATGATCAAGGCCTCGATCTTCTTGTCGTCGTCCAGATATTGCGACCATGCGGTGCCGATCGAATCGGCCACGCGGCGCTCTTCAGCCGAAGAGACCAGCTTGGAATAGCTGTCGAACATCGTGCCGAATTGGCTGATCATCTGGGCGTGCTGGTCGTCCAGTGCGGCCTTCTCGCTGGCGTCGTTGGTGATCAGCATGCGCAGCGACGTGCGGCGCACGTCCTGCGCCTGATTGCGCATGTTCCCGAGCGTCTCGACGCTAGGCAGCCAATTCGTGCCGATTTCTTCCGTGCCGTCGAATATGCGCGAGGCCTGAAGGAGCCCGATGCCGCCCACCGCGCCGAGCAGGAGCAACACAATGGCAAAGCCCGCGCCGAGACGCGGACCGATCTTGATTCTGGTAAGGAATGACATGGGGACGCCGTAGTGAGAGGTCATCCCTATTGACGACATCGACGTCAAAAAATTAAGTCAATGTTGCAAATATAACAACGCGTAAGGAAGCGAACGTTGAGCGAACGATCGGTCTCTTTTCATACGATCAGGATGCCGTATCAATTGCATCAGAGATTCGCCGCCCATACTCCGACCTGCGCGATCGCCGCATCGCGCTGAGCCGAACTCGCATGCGTGGCGCCGGTGAGATAGGTCGTGACGAGAATAGGGGCGCGTTCCGTGGGCCAGACAATTGCCACATCGTTTGCCGTGCCACGGTCGCCGGTGCCGGTCTTGTCGCCCACGCGCCAGTCTTTCGGCAAGCCTGCGCGCAAACGCGCGTCGCCGGTCTTGTTGGCGACGAGCCATGCAATGAGCTGCTCGCGCGATGCCGCAGACAGACGCTCGCCCAGCAGCAATTCGCGCAGGTTCGCGACCATGGCGGCAGGCATGGTCGTATCGCGCGGGTCGCCGGGGATCGCTTCGTTGAGCGTGGTCTCGTTGCGATCGAGGCGCGTGACCGGGTCGCCAATGCTGCGTGCGAAGGCGGTGATCGCGGGCGGTCCGCCAATGCTTTCCAGCAACAGGTTAGCCGCCGTGTTGTCGCTGCGCGTGAGCGCGGCTTCGCACAGTTCGGCGACCGTCATGCCCTCACTACCCGCGCGCGGTCCGCTCACCGGCGAATACGACACGACTTGCGCAGGCGAATACACGATTTTGCGCGCGAGGTCTTCCTTGCCGTGATCCTTGCGCGTGAGCACGGCCGATGCGAGCAACACCTTGAACGTGCTGCACATCGGAAAGCGCTCGTGCATGCGCCATCCGCGCACGTGCCCGTTTGCCGTATCGAGCATCGCCACGCCGAGCCGCCCGCCTGCCTGCGCCTCGATGGCGGCGAGCTGCTTTTCCACTGCGCCAGCGGGCGCCGCGCCCGCTTCCGGCGCTTGTCCCGCCGTGGCGCCGAACGCGTGAGATGCAACGCCAGCTATCGCACTGCCCAACACTGTCATCGTGAATCGACGTCGCGTGATCATGGCCTCTCCCTGAAGTGCCGCCACTATCGCGCGTTCTCGCCAGGGTGACAAACGATGATAAATTGCGCGTTGCCCCAGAAAAACTTATGACTCGATCATGCGAACGTATCTGCCCCTCAATGCCCTGCGTGCCTTCGAAACGTCGGCGCGGCACCTGAGCTTCACACGCGCGGCGAGCGAGCTGAACGTCACTCAGGCGGCCGTGAGCCAGCAAGTCCGCACGCTCGAGGAGCGGCTTGGTGCGACCCTCTTCAAGCGCCTGCCGCGCGGCCTTGCGATCACCGACGAAGGTCTCGCGCTGCGCCCCGTGCTCACCGATGCGTTCGACCGGATCGAAGCCGTATTGCGGCAATTCGAGGGCGGCCACTTTCACGAGGTGCTGACCGTGGGGGCCGTGGGCACCTTCGCGGTGGGCTGGTTGATGCCGCGCCTGAAGTCGTTTCACGACGCGCATCCGTTCGTCGAGCTGCGCATCATGACGAACAACAATCTCGTCGATCTCGCGGGAGAAGGTCTCGACTTCGCCATCCGGTTCGGCGACGGCACCTGGCCCGGTTCGCGCGCCGCGAAGCTGTTCGACGCGCCGCTCGCCGCGCTCTGCACGCCCGATATCGCGCAGCGTCTGCAAAGCCCTGCCGATCTCGCCAACGAAAAACTGCTGCGCTCGTATCGCGCCGACGACTGGACGCTCTGGTTCGAAGCCGCCGGGCTCGCCCCGCGTCCGGTGCGCGGGCCCGTATTCGATTCGTCGCGGCTCATGGTGGAAGCAGCAATGCAGGGCGCGGGCATCGCGCTCGCCCCGGTTTCGATGTTCGAGCGCGATCTCGCGGCGGGCAGGCTCGTGCGGCCCTTCGATATCGAGGTGCAGGCCGGCAGCTACTGGCTCACGTCGCAAAAGGGGAAAACGGCGACGCCCGCCATGCGCGCGTTCAAGCAATGGATCGTGAGGGAAGCCGGCAGCGGCGAGGAAGCGTGATTGCGCGGTAATCGCCGTAGTTACGGTGCTACGCGCTCGCCTGCGTGAGCCGCGCGTGAAGCGCTTCGATTTCCGTTTCGGCAAAGACCTCGATGCCGTGCTCGCGCAGCAACGCAGTCGTCACCCCTGCGCCCGCATGCTTGCGGCCCGCAAAGCTGCCGTCGTAAATGGCACGGCTGCCGCACGAAGGGCTGCCATCGGTCAGCAACGCGTAGCGGCAGTCGTGGGCTAACGCCAGTTCGAGCGCGACGCGGGCGCCTTCGACGAAATACGCGGAGACGTCCTCACCGCGCACGTCGATCACGTGTGCGATCCCCGCCAGCACCGCGGCGCCCGAAGCGGCGTTTGCGATCTCCGCAGGCGGCCTCGGCACGCCGAACCCGCCTGAAACTTCCGGGCATACGGGCACGAGCCGCCCCTCGCGCTGCCACTGCTCCATCAATGCATGCGCAACGGTTTTCGCCGAGCCGTCGTATCGAACCGGATTGCCAAGCAGGCAAGCGCTAACGAGTATTCGGGTGAGCATGCGCGAAGAGATTCTGTTGCACGAAGGTCCCGCATTTTACGCGCCGAAGTCGAGCAACACCTTGCAAGTTTCGCGCGGATTGTGCTCTGCCAGTTCGAACGCGCTGCTCACCTCGCGAAAATCCACCTTGTGCGTGATGATCGATTCCGGTGTGACGAGCCCGCGCTCGAGCCAGTCGATCACGGTCGGGAACATCGCGCAGTTCAGGCGCGAGGCGCACAACGTGAGTTCCTTTTTCGTCAGCTCCTGCTGCGCGATGGCCGAAGGCGTCGACGAAAAGCCGAGCAACCCGATACGTCCCGCAGGCGCCGCGAGCCGCACCGCTTCTTCGAGGATGGTCGGATGGCCCACCGCGTCGAAGATCAGCGTGGGGCCGTCTTCCACGCCGCGCGTGCGCAGCGCGTCGGCCAGCGGCTCGTTGCGCGTGTTGATCGTTTCGTCGGCCTGCGCCCCGCAATTGCGTGCGAGTTCGAGCCGCTCGTCGAGCTGATCCGTAATGAAGGCACGCACGCCGTACACGCGCTTGAGCACCTGGAGGATCGTCAGGCCGACGGTGCCCGCGCCGTAGATCAACGCAACGTCGCTGGCCAGCACACCGGTGCGCGCTGTAACGTTCGCCGCCACGGCGAACGGCTCGACAATCGCCGCGCACGATTGCGCAATGCGCTCGGGAATGCGGTACGCGTTGCGCGCGGGCGCACACACATACTGGCTGAAACCGCCGTCGCGATGCACGCCCAGCACGACGAGATTGCGGCACACGTTCTGCCGCCCGATCTGGCATGCGTGGCAACGCCCGCAGCTGATGACGGGATCGACGGCCACGAGTTCGCCCACGCGCGCGGCATCGACACCGTCGCCCACGGACTCGATGCGGCCCACGAACTCATGGCCGATGATTCGCGGATACGACACGAACGGATTGTGCCCGCGATAGATGTGCAGGTCCGAGCCGCAGATGCCCGCATAACGCACCCGCACGCGCACTTCTCCCGCTGCGGGCGTGGGCGTGGGCATCTCGCGCACGGCGAGGCTGTTCGGTTGATCGACTACGACGCTCAACATAGTGGACGCTTCCATGAATATTTGATCAGGTCTGCCTACCAGTTCCACATCGACCCGTCGCGCAGACGGGCGACCGGCAGATAGGCGCGTTCATAGGGATACTTCGCGGCCAGCGTCTCGTCGATGTCCACGCCGAGCCCCGGCGCTTCGTCCATCACGAGGAAACCGTTCTCGAAGCGGTACTGATGCGGGAACACGGCATTCGTGAGCGCGTTGTGCGGCATCAGTTCCTGAATGCCGAAGTTCGGCGCCCACAGGCCGAAGTTCACGGCGGCGGCCATGCAGACCGGCGAAAGATCGGTGGCGCCATGGAAGCCCGTGCGCACCTGGTACATGGCCGCGTAATCGGCAATGCGGCGCATATGCGTAATGCCGCCCGCGTGCACGATGGTCGCGCGGATATAGTCGATGAGCTGCTCGCGTATCAGGTCCTTGCAGTCCCAGATCGAGTTGAACACCTCGCCCACCGCAAGCGGCGTGCTCGTGTGGCTGCGGATCAGGCGGAAGCTCTCCTGGTTCTCGGCCGGTGTCGCGTCCTCCAGCCAGAAGAGGCGATACGGCTCCAGGTCGCGGCCCAGGCGCGCGGCCTCGATCGGCGTGAGGCGGTGGTGCGCGTCGTGCAGCAGATGCGGGCCGAAGCCCACGGCCTCGCGCACCTTGCGAAAGAGTTCGGGCGTATGGCGCAGATAGAGCGCCGTGTCCCACGGTTCCTCGGGCGGCAGCCCCTTTTGGGCGGGCTCGTATTCGCCCTTGACCTTGCCCACGCCATACACCTTGTCGAGACCGGGCACGCCCGACTGCACGCGAATCGCTTGGTAGCCCTCCTCCACATGCTGGCGCACGGCGTCGATGGCTTCTTCGTGGTCGCGCCCGTTTGCGTGGCCGTAGACCATCAGCCCTTCGCGGCTCTTGCCGCCCAGCAACTGATACACGGGCATGTTCGCGAGCTTCCCCTTGATATCCCAGAGCGCCATGTCGATCGCGGCGATCGCGGTCATCGTGACCGGGCCGCGCCGCCAGTACGCGCCGCGATAGAGGTATTGCCAGATGTCCTCGATATTGCGGGGGTCGCGGCCCACGAGGCACGGAAACACGTGATCTTCGAGGTACGAGCGCACGGCCAGTTCGCGGCCGTTGAGCGTCGCGTCGCCGAGACCGTACACGCCTTCGTCGGTCACGATCTTCACGGTCACGAAATTGCGGCCGGGGCAGGTGACGATCGTCTGCAACCGTTCAATCTTCAATTGCTGTCTCCACTCTGTTTCATTCGACGAAATAGTCGGGCACGCGCGCCCGCACTTCCGGCAGATGCGAGCCCACGCGGTCGATATGGCTCGCCACCGTCGCGCCCAGTTGCGCGAAGTTGCGCGAGGCAATATGCGCGAGGATCAACTCGTGTTCGCGCAGCGCGCGCTGCGCATGGTCCGCCACGCGGTCGAGCAGCAACCAGCGCACGCGATCGAACTGGCGTTTCATTGGCTGCAGCATTTCCCACACATGCGAGCGGCCCGCGAATTCGAACAGGCGCCGGTGCATCAGCTCGTCGAGATCGAAAAAGCGATCGACGTCGCCGCGCGCGACGGCGTCACGCTGGTCATCGACGATCCGGCCGAACTCCGAGAGCTGCTCGGGCGTGATGGTCTGGGCCAGCTGCACGTGGTTCGCGCATTCGAGCGTGCTGCGCGCGAAACGTCCCTCTTCGAGCTGCGACACGGAGATCGGCGCGACGATCGTGCCGACCTTGCGGTAGATGTTCACGAGATGTTCGTCGGCGAGCTGCGCAAGCGCTTCGCGCACCGGCGTGCGGCTGACCTGCAGCGCTTCGGCAATCGCGGCTTCGGAAAGGCTTGCGCGCGGCGGCAGCGAGCCGCGCACGATGGCGTCGCGCAGGAAGGCGTGCACCTGCGGGCGATAAGACGCGTCGGGATTGGCGACGAATCCGCTCAGTGCGGCGAGGACGGTGTCCTCTTGCGGTTCGATGACGGTCTGGCTCATGTCGGTAACGGGAAACGGTTTGTACCATGGTAGCAAATGCGCTGTACGGTCACCGCATAGCGTTAACCCCGATAAAACGAGATAAAGCATCGGACTAAGCTTCAGTCATTCGTATTCGTACCATGGTACAAAGCAATGACGGCACCTCTTCTATGCGAGCGCTCACTAACTAAAGCCGCGTCGACCGTGCGCCAGCCGGGATACGACCGCCAGCGCGTGCGCCCCGGCATCGTCCATCTCGGGCTCGGTGCGTTTCATCGCGCGCACCAGGCGCTCTATACGGAAGCGCTGCTCGAGCGCGGCGACACGCGCTGGGGCATCGTCGGCGTGAGCCTGCGCGAGCGGCGCGTGCCGCAGGCGCTGGCTGCCCAGGACTACCTCTATTCGGTGACCGAGCGCAGCGGTGAGACGGCGGCGTGCCGCGTGGTCGGCGCGCTGCGCGGCGCGCTTTACGCGCCCGAGGCGATGGACCGGGTGCTCGGCGCAATTGCGGACCCCGGCGTGGCCATCGTGAGCCTGACCGTGACCGAGAAGGGCTACAGCATCGCGCCCGCCGGCGCCGAGCTGGACGCCGGCGACCCCGGCATCCGCCACGACCTCATGACACCCGATGCGCCCCGCACCACGCTTGGCGTGCTCGCCGCGGGCATCCGCAGCCGCCTGGCCAGCGCGCCGCTTACTGTGGTCTGCTGCGACAACATGCAGGCCAACGGCGACACGCTGCGCAAGCTCCTGATCCAGTATGCGGAGCAGTTCGACCCGGCGCTCGCGCGCCGCATCGGCGAGACGATCGCGTTTCCCAACACGATGGTCGATCGCATCGTGCCGGCCGCCACGCCCGCGTCGCTCGACGCGGCTGCCACGCAACTCGGCCTGCACGACGAAGCCGCGATCGTATGCGAGCCGTTCACCCAGTGGGTCATCGAAGACCGCTTCAGCGGCCCGCGCCCCGCGTGGGAAGACGCGGGCGCGCTGCTCACACGCAATGTGCACCCGTACGAGGCCATGAAACTGCGCCTCCTGAACGGCTCGCATTCGGCGATTGCGTATGTCGGCCAGTTGCGCGGGCGCGAAACCGTTTCCGATGCGATGGGCGATCCTGCCATGGCCGCCTTCGTGCGCGCGCTGATGACCGAGGACCTGCTCGCCACCGTGACGGTCCCACCCGGCTTCGACGTTCATTCGTACTGCCAGGATCTGCTGGCGCGCTTTGCCAACCCGACGCTTGCGCACCGTACCGGTCAGATCGCGACAGACGGCACCCAGAAAGTGCCGGTGCGCTGGCTACCCGCGCTGCGCGAGAGCCTCGCGCGCGGTATCGAGCGCCCCCATCTCGAACGCGCGCTCGCCGCCTGGCTGCACTACCTCGCGACCGAACGCAGCGACATGGGCGCGTCGCTCGCGGTGAGTGATCCTGGCGCCCCCGCACTTGCCGCGAAGCTGCGCGGCGCGAGCACGGCGCTCGATACCGTGCAAGCCGCCCTCTCGCACACGAGCGTGTTTGGCGCAACGCCCTGGCCGCAGGCGTTCGCCGATCGGCTCGCCGGACATCTGCAATCGCTGCGCCTGCACGGCACGAACGCGCTGCTGGCTTGCCCCGCCCCTGCCTGATGCCGCACGCGCGCCCATATCTATAAAGACTGGAGACTGAACATGAAGCAACGCACGATGGGATGGATAACCGTATTCCTGTTATTCCTCGTCTACGGCATCAACTATCTCGACCGGGTGGCGCTTTCGATCACCGCACCGCTCGTTCAAAAGGACCTCGGCATCGATGCGGCGCAGATGGGCATCGTGTTCAGCAGCTTCTTCGTAGGCTATGCGCTGTTCAACTTCGTGGGCGGCCTCGCGAGCGACAAGCTCGGGCCGAAGATCGTGTATGTCCTCGCGGTCGGGCTGTGGTCGATCTTCTGCGGGCTCACGGCCGTGGCCGTGGGCTTCGCGAGCCTGCTCGTGCTGCGCGTGCTTTTCGGCATGGCCGAAGGGCCGCTCTGCGCAGGCGCGAACAAGATGGTCAACAACTGGATGCCGCGCGACATCGCCGCGACTTCCATGGGACTCCTGAGCGCCGGCTCGCCGCTCGGCGGCGCAATTGCCGGCCCGGTCATCGGGCTGCTCGCGATCAGCTTCGGCTGGCGCCCCGCGTTCTTGATCATCTGCGCGATTGGCCTCGTATGGTGCGTCGCGTGGATGCTGCTCACCGCCAACCGTCCCTCGGAAAGCCGCTTTGTCAGCACGCTCGACGAAGCCGAGCCCGCGCGGCGGGGACAGGGCGTCGCGCACACGAGCCGCGCGGTGCCCGACAGCGCCGCTTCTTTGCCGCTTTCGGCATGGCTGCGCCAGCCGCTCGTGATCGCAACGGCCGTGGCGTTCTTCGCCTACAACTACGTGCTGTTCTTCTTTCTGAGCTGGTTTCCCAGCTACCTCGTGCAGGCGCATCACCTCAACATTCGCGAGATGAGTCTCGCCACCGTCGTGCCGTGGCTCGTGGGCACCGTTGGCCTCGCGGCGGGCGGCGCGATCTCCGATGCGATTTTCCGCTGGACCGGCAAGCTCATGCTCTCACGCAAGCTTGTCCTGTCGACGTGCCTCGCGGCGACGGGCGTGTGCGTGGGCGTTGCCGGCCTCGTCCATACGGCTGTCGCGGCCATCGCGCTGATGTCCATCGCGCTCTTCCTGCTCTATGCGACGGGTGCGCTCTACTGGGCGATCGTGCAGGACGTCGTGCATTCCGCGAGGGTGGGCAGCGTGAGCGGCTGCATGCACTGCGTGGGCAGCCTTTCGGGCGTGATCGGGCCGGCAGTGACGGGCTTGCTGGTGGAGCGCAGCGGCTCGTTCGCCACGGCGTTCGTGCTGGCCGGTGCGGTTGCACTCACTGGCGCGGCGCTCTCGGCAATTTTCATTCGCGACGCGCGCAAGAGTGCGCCGCTCACGGACGAAGCATATTCGTGACCAGCGCGTAACCAGCGCATGCGCCAGCAGCGACGTCATATCGTTAGCGCGAGCCGCGTGGCCTGATCGATAGCGCGCAACGCATCGAGTTCGGCGGCGACATCGGCGCCGCCTATCACCTTCGGTTTCGCTGCGCGCGCGACGAGTTCGTCATAGAGCGTCCGATTCGAATTCTGGCCCGCGCACAGCACGACATGATCGACGGCGAGCACATGCGGCTTGCCGTCGACGCGATAATGCAGGCCTTCGTCGTCGATCGCGTCATAGGTCACGCCCGACGTCATCATCACGTGCGCCTTGCGCAGCCGGGCCTTCAGGATCCATCCCGTCGATTTGCCGAGGCTCCTGCCGAGTGGTTCCTCCTTGCGCTGAAACATGTGCACGCTACGGCGCGGCGCGCCATGAGCGTCGCTACGCGTCAAGCCGCCCGCATCCGCATTCTCAGGATCGACGCCCCACGCGCGGAAAAACGCACCGCGGTCCAGCGATTCCTGCTCATCGCCCAGCAGATACTCGGCCACGTCAAAACCGATACCGCCCGCGCCGATGATCGCCGCGCGCGCGCCCACTTCGACCTTGCCCGCGAGCACATCGATGTACGACACCGCCTTCGGATGATCGACACCTGCAATATCGGGCACGCGCGGCGTGACGCCGGTGGCGATGACGATCTCGTCGAACGCCTCGCTGGCGAGTTCATCAGCCGTAGCGGCTTCCCCAAGCCGCAACGTCACGCCAAGCCGTTTTAGCCGCACCTCGAAATAGCGCAGCATCTCGTGAAACTCGGCTTTGCCGGGGACGACCTTCGCCAGATTCAGCTGCCCACCCAGCCGCGCATGCGCTTCGAACAGCGTGAGCGTATGGCCACGTTCGGCGGCGTTGATCGCGAACGCCATGCCGGCCGGTCCGCCGCCCACGACCGCGATGCGTTTGGGCTGCAAAGCCTTGCCCGCCGCGAATTCGATCTCGCGCCCGGCGCGCGGATTGACGAGGCAAGTGGCCGTGCGTTCCGTGAAGATGCGGTCGAGGCAGGCCTGATTGCAGCCGATGCAGGTGTTGATTTCGTCGGCCACGCCAAGCCGCGTCTTCTTCGCGAAGTCCGGATCGGCCAGTAGCGGGCGCGCCATCGAAACGAGATCGGCCACACCGGAGGCGATCAGTTCCTCCGCGACCTCGGGCATGTTGATGCGGTTCGACGCCATCACCGGAATCGACACCGCCTCTTTGACGTTGCGAATCGCGTCGCGCCAGGCCGCGCGCGGCACGCACGCCGCGATGGTCGGCACCGCCGATTCGTGCCAGCCCACACCCGTGTTGATGAGATCCGCGCCGGCCGCTTCGATCTCCTTCGCGAACGCCGCGATCTCGGCGCCGCTCATGCCGCCTTCCACGAGATCGATTGAAGAGATACGGTAGATCAGCATGGGCTCGCGGCCCATTTCTGCGCGCACGGCGCGCACGATGTCGAGCGCGAAGCGGATGCGGCCTGCGAAGTCGCCGCCGAATTCGTCGGCGCGCGCGTTGGTGACGGCGGCCGTGAACTCGTTGATGAGATAGCCTTCCGAGCCCATGATCTCCACGCCGTCGTAGCCGGCTTGAACCGCCAGCGCCGCCGTGCGGGCGAAATCATCGATGGTGGCGCGCACTTCCTGAGTGCTGAGCGCGCGCGGCGCGTACGCGTTGATTCGCGCCTTGGCGGCCGATGGCCCCACGCACTCCGGCACTTTCGCATAGCGGCCCGCGTGCAGGATCTGCAGCACGATCTTGCCGCCCGCTTCGTGAACCGCGTGCGTCACCGCGCGATGCTCGTCGACCTGCTCCGCGCGATTGAAAAGCGGGCCGCCCGCCTCCATCACGCCTTCGGCATTCGGCGAGAACCCGCCGCTCAGAATCAGGCCGATCTCGCCGGCCGCGCGCGCCGCATAGAACGCGGCGAGGCGCTCTTGCGGACGGTCGAGCGTTTCGAGCCGCGTGTGCATCGCGCCCATCACCATGCGGTTGGGCAGCAGCGTCGCGCCAACGCGAAGCGGGGTCAAAAGCCGATCGTAGGTCGCCATGGGGATGTCTCTTGATATTCTCGTGCGTCGTTTCCACACTCTAGGCGAGTCCCTTAATTACGTCAACATCATGATATATATTGTGGGCACGAGGAGGGGTATTGCCCAGATGGACGGCGCGCCCACTTCCCTTCACTATTTTCGTATCAGGTATTTGTCTCATTGCCGCCGCACTCGCGCGGCGACCGAAAGGCGCCCATGACCCAGAACGACCCTTCGTACGATCAATCCGTCTCGTCGATTCACAACCGCTTGTTCTTCCGGCTTTTCCAGGCGGGTAACACGCTCGACCGGCAGACGACCAAGGCGCTCGGCATCACGACCGTGCAGTGGTCGGTGCTCGGCGCGCTGTCGCGCCCGCAGGTTGCAGAGGGCATGTCGTTTTCCGAACTGGCCGATTATCTCGTGGTGAGCCGCCAGAGTCTCGACGGCGTGCTCAAGCGCCTGGAGCGCGACGATCACGTGCTGCGCGTGGCCGACACCGTGGACCGGCGTGCGAAAAAGGTCGTGCTCACAGAGCAGGGCAAGGTGTTCTGGGAGAGCCTGCAGCCGAAGATCTACGAGTTCTATCGCCAGGCGCTCGCGAGCTTTCGCTTCGACGACAAGGTTTCGCTCGTGCACTTCCTGAATCAGTTGAACAAGGGCATGGACGAGATCGATCTCGGCGAACCGGCGCAGCGCGACAAGGAGTGAATGTACGCTCGCGCTTTCATATCGTGCAATGCGCGCCCGGTGTGTGCAAATTCCGCATTTGCGGCTGCGGGCCTGCAATTGCACATGGAAGGACACCTTCTCTTATCGTGAAAGACATCACGTAAACCATTGAACAACAAGGAAATTGCGGTTCCCCGATGCTGCAGGGAAGTCGTCTTTCACTGCGATAGACTGAATCCAACGACGCTTCTTATTCGCTTGTTGATCAATGGAGAACATGATGGACGTCTATATCGAACCGTTACCGAGAGGCCAATGGGGGCCAATCGATGGCTATGCCCTGGAGTTCGCGGACGGCAGCAAGTTCGCCGAGAACATCTTTCGCTCCGAGCTTCTCGCGATCAGCGAAATCGTCCTGAGAGGCTATAGGCCGCTGCTGGCGAAGGTTCGCATTACGGACAAGCACGCCAACGCGCACTGGAAGCGCCCCGAAACTGCGCGCTGACGCGCTCGAGCTCGACGGCGTGGATTGCCGTCGAGCCGTGTCACCATAACCGCACCCTGAGTGGCCCTTTCGTCAGGCTCGTGAGCACGGCCGATTGTACGTTCGACCGCGGGGTCGAGTGACGGACAGCGCGATTTAAAACCCTTCGAGCACGAGCTTGCCGCGCGAGCGGTTGGTTTCCACGAGTTCGTGCGCCCGGCGCAGGTTTGCCGCATTGATGGTCCCGAAGCTCTCGTTGAGGGTCGTGCGCAACACGCCCTCGTCGATGAGCGAAGCCATGCGCTCGAGCAGATCATGCTGGCGAATCTGGTCTTTCGTCCCGAACATCGAGCGCGTAAACATGAACTCCCAATGCAGGGCCACGCTCTTCATCTTGAGCTTGCGGAAGTCGAACAGCTCCGGATCGTCAATCAGCGCGAGATGCCCCTGCGGGTTGATCGAGGCGACGATCTCGTCGAAGTGATGGTCGGTCTGATTCAGGCTCGCGATATAGTCCACGCCTTCTATACCAATACGCTTGAGTTCCTGCGAAAGCGGCTTCGTATGATCGATGACGTGATGCGCGCCCAGTTCGCTCACCCACTTCGACGTTTCGGGCCGCGACGCCGTGCCGATCACCGTGAGGCCCGTGAGCTTGCGCGCCAACTGCACGAGAATCGAACCGACGCCGCCCGCCGCGCCGATCACGAGCAGCGAGTCGCCGGACGGCGCCGTGCCTTCGGGCACCTTGAGGCGGTCGAACAGCAACTCCCACGCTGTGATGGAGGTGAGCGGCAACGCGGCCGCCTCGGCGAAGTTGAGGCTCTGCGGCATGCGGCCCACGATGCGCTCGTCCACCACGTGCAATTCGCTGTTGGTACCGGGGCGCAGCAGCGAGCCCGCATACCACACCCGGTCGCCCGGCTTGAAGAGCGTCACGTCACGGCCCACGGCGCGCACGATGCCGCTCGCGTCCCAGCCGATCACTTTCGGCTCGCCGTTTTCGGGCGCCTTGTTCGCGCGCACCTTCACGTCGACCGGGTTCACCGACACCGCGTGCACTTCGACGAGCAGATCGTGCGGACCCGGCTGCGGCTCGGGGAGATCGAGATCGATCAGCGAATCGGCGTCGCTGATGGGGAGATTTCGGTAGTAACCAATCGCTTTCATCGTGAATACCTCCAGACAGTCAAATTGCGGGAAACCGGCTTTGTTGAACGAGCGGCTCGAAGTGATAGAGGTCGGGGTCCGCCGAGAAGTACGGCCACAGCGTGTGCAGGAAGGTCTGGAAATCGCCGTGCATCATGAACGCGCTCTGCGCGTCGAGGGAGTCCCACTCCACTTCCAGCACGTAGCAGCCTTCGTCTTCGCACTGCGGACCGAGGCGGTGCCCGCGATAACCCGGCTTGTTCGTGAGCAGCGGGCATACGTGCAGCCAGGCCGCCTCGAAACGCGAAATCTTGTCGGCTCGCAGGTAAAAGCGGCCTATCGCGACGATCATCCGAGCCTCCGTGCCGTTCGTCTTCGTACGAATAATCGGCCAGCGCGCCCGGCGCGCATAGGGGCAAACGGCGAATTCAGCTTCAACGCCGCTTTGAAGATCGAGTGGGCGATCGGGCCCGGTACCGAACAGCGAGCGGACTGACCGCGGATTCAAATATCAGGCGAGATACGCGGCAATGCGATCGCGCAGCCAATCGCGCAGTGCGTTGACGGTCGGCGAGAGCATCGTGCGGTGCGCGCAGACGAGATGCAGCGGCGCGCCTTCGCCCCGAAACGCGTCGAGCGCGGTTTCGAGGCGCCCCGCCTGGATATCGGCGAGCACGTCCAGACGCGACTTGTACGCCAGGCCATGCCCCGCCACTGCCCAGCGGCGCACGAGTTCGCCGTCGTCGCTGCTGCGGTTGCCCTGCACGTTCACGACGCTCGCTACGTCGCCGCGGTAGAAGGTCCAGCGGTCGTGCAGCGTGTCGCTCAACGCGAAGCGCAGACAGTTGTGGCGCGAGAGATCGGCAGGCGTCGCGGGTTTGCCGTGACGCGCGAAATAGCCGGGCGCGGCGCACAGCACGCGCCGGTTGTCGGGCGCGAGGGGCAGCGCGACGAGGGAGGAATCTTCGGGCACGCCATAGCGAACCGCCACGGCAACCGGCGACCGGAACATGTCTGTCACGTGGTCGCCAATGTGCACCTGGAACGACACCGCCGGATGCTGCACCTGAAAGTCGTCGAGCCAGGGGACGAGCACGTTGCGCCCGAGATCGGAGGGAATCGACAGCGACACCGTGCCGCCGATCATCTTGCGCCCATGCGCCACGGCGTTCTGGCCGGCCTCCACCTGCTCCATGACGCCGCGCGCGTATTCGAGGTAGCGTTCGCCGTCCGGCGTGAGGCGCAGGCTGCGCGTGGAGCGTGCGAGCAGGCGCGTGCCGAGTTCGGTTTCGAGGCGCTTGAGGCCTGCGCTCGCCACCGCGGGCGTGAGATCGAGTTGGCGCGCGGCGGCCGAGAGGCTCCCGTTGTCCGCTGCACTGATAAAGATAACGAGGTCTTCCAGTCTGATCATGTACCGTCGCGTCGTTGGGCTGCGCTCGCCTCGGAAGCAGGCGCCGCGGTCATGGAGTAAGCGAACTGTACACGATGCCACCTCGAGCGCGGGCAGGCCCGATCACGCCAAAAAGTCCGCGAATCCCCAACATTGCATCGTTGAACAATCTTTGGCTTACCGTTGCGCGATTCCTATACTCCCCAGCAGAGATCCCGCGAAGGCTGCGCCGTGCCCCATCGGATTCGCGAATGCGGGCACAGGTCGTTCACGCAGGTCGTTCATACAGGAGTACGAGGCAATGCTGAATTATCCCGCCGCCTACCAGTCGACCAAGGGCTCCGCGCTCGACGTGAACAAGCCCTTTTACCGCCGCATCGCCGAAGAGAAGGATCAGCGCGAGCTAATCGAATCGATCGTCGTGCCGATACGCTCGGGGCAAGCCTGGAGCGTGCCCGCCGGACACGTGTTCCGCATCGTGACGATCGAAGGGCCGCAGGTGGCCGACCTCAATCTGTGGAACCGGCACGATCCGCGCGAACGCATGTGGGCTTCGCGCACGCGCCAGCTCCAGCAGGCGCACGTGAGCACTTTCGACCGCCTATGGTCGACGCTGCCCTTCCTGCGCCCGCTCGTCACCATCACCGACGACAGCCTCGCCGACTACGGCGTGGACGAACATGGCGGACGCGTACACGACCTGCTCGGCACGCGGTGCGACCCCTACGTGAACCGCATGCTGACCGGCGAGGACTTTCATTTCCACTGCCACTCGAATCTCACGCGCGCCATCGCGCCGTATGGGCTCACCGAATACGACGTGCACGACGTGCTCAACGTGTTCCAGTGCACCGGCCTGAATCTGGAGGACAAGTACTTCATGAAGGCCTGCCCGGCGAAGAAGGGCGACTACCTCGAGTTTTTCGCCGAGATCGACCTGTTGTGCGCGCTTTCGACCTGCCCCGGCGGCGACCTGTCATTGCCGATGTGGGGACCCGATGCACGCGACCCGCTGGAAGTCTGCCGGCCGCTCGGCATCGAGATCTACCGGCTGGCGCCGGCGCTGCTGGAAGGCTGGTCTTCGCCGCCTGTCGCCGAATATCGCGGCCTGCACGGCATGGCGTTGCAGCAGCCGGACTGGAAGTGCGGCTGCTGAAACGCGACGGCTCTAGCTTACTGCTGCTTCTCGACCTTCTTCGGCTTCGGCGGCGATTCGACCTTCGCGTACTGGAACGCGGGCGTGGCCTTCAGCGCTTCCTTGGTTGCGCCGGGCAGATAGAGATTGCCCTGGCGCACGTCGAGCGAAGCGATGGGCACGGCCACGTCGTGCGAGCCGACGCCAAGGAAACCGCCCGCCGAAACGATGGCTGCGGAAACCGAGCCGTCCGGCGCTACGATCAGGTCGCGCACGGTGCCGATCTTCACGTTGTCGTCGTTATAAACGGACTTGCCGAGTACGCTCTTCTTCACGCTCCAGCCTTCGAGCAGCGCCTGCGACTGCTCTACCGAAACGCTCAAGGGCTGCGCGCCCGCGATCTGGGCATTCGCGCCGGCACTGGCCAGCACGGCGCTGAATGCGGCTACGGCCAACATCGTCTTGCGGAAAAGCATTTTCTTTCGCTCCTGTATTCCGGTTAGTTCGCCGCGCAGGTCGTTGCGAATCAGCGCGAGACTGCAGGCGGAATACCATGGTAGCCGGTATGGGGCGAGTATGCGCTCAAGCTGCTTGCGCGAGCAAACACGAAGCAGGCGGGTGCAAAAACGATGCGCTCCAAAGCCTTCATTCTGGACGGCCTGGAAGCGGAGGTACTACGGCCCGTCATAGCGAGGACGTTCCCCTTCGAGCAGATCGTCGAGGCGCACCGCTATCTGGAATCGAACGAGCAGTTGGGAAAGGTGATAGTTACGCTCTGAACCTGGCGCCGGCAATGCGCGAGTTCACGACGAAGCCGCGGCGCACTGGGCGCAAAGCCCGAACACGACGAGACTCGAATGCGTATAGCGAAAGCGTTTCGCCGCAGCGATGGCGGCGTGCTGTTCCTGCAGCATCGGCTCGTCGATGTCCACCACGGTCTTGCAGCTCTCGCACACGAGATGCGCGTGCGGCGCACCACGCCCGAGTTCGTACACCACGCGCGTTTCGCCAACCCAGGTGCTGTCGAGCAGCGACGATTCCATCAGTTGCGCAAGCGCGCGATAGACGCTTGCCAGGCTGCATTGCTCCACGTCTTTTGCAATGCGGCGAAAGACCTGGTCAGCCGTCAGATGCTCGTGCGGCGCCTCATGAAATACCTTCAGCACGGCCACGCGGCTGGATGTAGGGCGCAGGCGCGCGCTCTTCAGTTCGGAATAGACCGTTCTCATACGCAGGGAAAACACGTCGGCAAGGCCGACAGTTTCCTCGAGAATGCTTAAGGTTTCCTTATGTCAGTATGGGAAGCGGCCCGACTTGCGGCCCCACTTCTTTATGCTGCGGCGCCGTATGGACGGGAGAGTATGGGACTGGCGGATATTGAACAGAAGCACGATCTGAGGCGCGCATGGCTTCCACGCCCACTGTGATCTTCGGCGCCTTCGACCGGCACAATTTCGGCGACCTGCTGATCGCGCAGGTGGCGGCGCGCATGCTGCCACGCCGCGAACTGCTGTTCGCCGGGCTCGCCGCGCGCGATCCGCATGGCGATGGCGGCCCTGCCACGGTCGCACTCGCGCGCATCGCCGCTTTCGCGCGCGGCCGCCCCGTGAACGTGATTCACGCAGGCGGCGAGTTGCTGACCTGCAATGCCTGGGAGGCCGCCGTCATGCTCGCCTCGCCGCAGCGCGTGCCTGCGCTCATCGCAGCGGAAGACGACTGGCTGCGCGACGGACGCGCGTGGGCGCACCAGCATGTTGGCGTGGCGTCGCTCGCGCCGTATGTGCTGTCGAAATCCGCATTGCCGGGCGTGCGCGTGAAGCATCTCTCGTTCAACGCGGCAGGAGGCGTCGATCTCGATGCGCGCAATGCGCTGTTGGGCGCCGACGTGCTCGCCGCGCTGCAAACCGCGGATGCGGTCAGCGTGCGCGACCGCCAAACCCAGGCGCTGCTCGCCCAACGGGGCATCGAAGCCCGCCTGATACCGGACCCCGCCACGATGACAGCGGCCCTGTTCGGCACGGCAATACGCCGGCACGCCGCCAACTCCGCGCTGCCCGGCGTGCGGCAGGCGTTCCCACGCGGTTATGTCGCCGCGCAATTCAGCGCTGACTTCGGCGACGATGCAACGCTCGATACGCTGGCCACCCAATTCGAACTCGCGGCGCGGGGGCACGGCCTGGGTATTGCGCTGTTTCGCGCGGGCGCCGCCCCCTGGCATGACGACCTCGCGGTGTACGAGCGGCTCGCGGCTCGACTGCGCGCGGTTCACGTTCGCGTGTTTGCCTCGCTGAACGTCTGGGACATCTGTGCGCTGATCGCAGGAAGCCGCATCTATTGCGGCAGCAGCCTGCACGGTCGCATCGTCGCGATGGCCTATGCGCTTCCTCGCGTCAACATCAGTCATCCTGATTATTCTCTCGACGCAAGCAAGCATGCGGCTTATGTGCGGACATGGGAAGCGGCAGGTCTCGCAGGCGTTGTGAATCTGGGCAATCTTGCCGATGCGGTTGCCAATGCTCTCGCGACCGATCGCGAATCACTGCATGAAACCGCATCGGCACTCGCGCGGCGCTATCGGGAGGAATTCGAAACTATGGTTGCTGAGAATCGACTATAGGCCGTGCAAAAGATCGGTGCGGCGGCGGACGACGACACTGCCCTCGGTCAGATAAGCGCGCCATTTTTCGCACAACCATTCGCAAATCCTTTCGCGCATAGATCGACCGGCGAATTGCGGCTTCTGTGCGCGATTCGACGGTTCGATACTGGTTTACCCGGTTCGATTGAAAGTAAAAAAATACCATTCTATCTACACAGCGGCCGGCTTTCTCCAGAACCGGAATCAGGCGCAATACACGCTCTCCGGCACCGCCTACTCAGGCTTGACGGTGGCTCCCGGCAGCGACACGCGCGGCATAGGGGTCGGCCTGGTACACAAGTTCCAGGAACAGCCGCGCATCCACTAACCGTTCTTCATTGCGGCGCGCAAGAATGCAACAAAGCGCGCCGTAACCGGATTTTCCCGCATGGAAGGCCATGCGAGTCCCACGCGCCACTTGGCGTTTTTGCCATGAAGCGGCAGTACCGTAGCATCCCGCAGCAGATGTCGTGCGCGAGAAGGAATGAACGCAATGCCCACTCCCGCGGCGACCGAAGTCAGGACCGACTGGATGTCTTCGGCCTGCTGCGTCACCTTCGGCACGAAGCGGTGCGCGATGCACCACCGGTCGATCTGTGCAGCGAGCCCAGGCCCGCGTGCACGCACCAGCGAGATGAAGCCGATTTCATTGAGCGCGTCGAGATTCGCCGGGAGGCGTGTGTACCGAAGGTGTGGCGGCAATGCGAGCGCAAGTCCCTCGTCTACGACTTTGAATGACGACAGACCATCCGCGGCAGGCAAGCGAAGGAAACCGGCATCCAGCTTGCCCGCCAGCAGACGGCGCGTTTGCTCTGCGGAAGACAGGTCGCTCAGGGTGACGGAGACGGCAGGATGCTGCTCTCGAAAATCGGCGATGAGCTTCGGCACAATCGTCAATACGGACAGGCAGATTCCGAGGCGCAAATGGCCGTGCCGGCCGCTGCTTGCCTCTCGCGCGCGCAACAGGATTTCATCCGCGTCGCGTACGAGCGCCTGCGCATCGGACAGGAACGTCTCGCCAAACGGCGTGAGTTGCGCACCGTGCCGACCGCGTTCGAACAGCCTGCCACCGAGGCTCGCCTCCAAAGCGCCGATCTGCTTGCTGAGTGCCGGCTGACTCATGTGCAACGCATCCGCTGCGCGGCTGAAATGGCGCAGGTCGGTAACCGTCAGAAACGTCCTCAGTAATTTCAGTTCCATTCGGAAAAGTAATCATACCGGTAAGAACATTCATTTTACTGATCGATGGGCGAGGAGTTCAATACGTGCATGCCCCTCTCGAAAATCATCCGCAATGCCAATTCGAACCTCGCCGGCTGACGGCCCCCAGGCGGACCTTGAAACCGACGCCATCGGTAAAACGGCGGTCGTCAGCGAATCCGACACGCCCCCGGTCAGCCGCTCCGATTCGCGCAGAGTGCGCAGTCGCCGTTCTCGCTTCGGCGACGTGTCCCACGACGCCCGCCTTCGCGCGGCGACGGGTGCGATCGCCGTAAGCTTCGCTGTCGTCTCTCGCAGGCACTGGCCGCGTTGAGCACGGTTGTGTGCGCGTCTGCGCCAAAGTGCGCCGGTGGCCAGCCTGTTCCAGGACTGGCGTTGCGCATCCCAAGGATCAGGGTTGGCGTTTGCCGCGGGCGCCAGCGGGTTTGCCAGCCGGCTTGCGCGAATCCGCAGCTGGCTTGCTGGCAGGCTTGCTGCGTGGCTTTTGCACGCTGAATGGGCTACCGCTCGTGAAACTTGTGCCCTTACCCGCGGCCACAGTGCGCTGCGTGGCAGGCTTGCCCTTGGTTTCGCCGCTTTGCGGTCGCGGTTTTTTGCTGGCGACCTGCACTGCTTGGGGCACTTTGGGCTTCTTGGGCTTTTTGGGTTTCTTGATGAGTTCGCCCGTCGCGCTCGTTTGCGGCACGCGGTGTTCGGCTTCGAAGCCCGGTTCTTCTTCGCGGGGCAGCGTTTGCCGGATCAGCGCTTCAATCGCGGCCAGTTGCGGCGCTTCATCGGCGCACACGAGCGACACCGCCACGCCGCTGGCGCCCGCGCGGCCGGTACGGCCAATACGGTGCACATAGTCTTGCGCCACGATCGGCAGATCGACGTTGATCACCAACGGCAGATCGTCGATATCCAGCCCACGCGCAGCCACATCGGTGGCCACCAGCATATTGACTTCGCCCGTTTTGAAGCGCTCCAGCGCACGCAGTCGCGCCGGTTGCGGTTTGTCGCCGTGGATGGTGTCGACCGCATAGCCCGCTTCATCCAGCATGGCCGCCAGATAATCCACGCCACTGCGGGTTTTGACGAACACCAGCGCGTGCTCCCAGTTGTTCTCGGCCACGAGGTGCATGAAGAGCTCAGGCTTGTTCCTTTTATCCACCGGAACCACCCACTGCTTGATCTTGCTGGCCGTGGCATTGGGCGGGCTCACGCTGATATTGACCGGGCTGCGCAGAATGCCCGCCGCCATGGCGCGGATATCGTCGGTAAACGTCGCGGAGAACAGCAGGGTCTGCCGCTGAGCCGGCAAGGCAGCAAAGACGGCGTTGAGTTCGCGCGCAAAGCCCAGATCCAGCATGCGGTCGGCTTCATCCAGCACCAGCGTTTGTACCTGATCAAACTGCACGGCGTTCTGGCGGTTGAGATCGAGCAAACGGCCCGGCGTGGCAACGAGCACATCCACGCCTTTGCGCAACTTCATCATCTGCGGGTTGATACTCACGCCGCCATAGGCGGCCAGAAATCGCAAGTCGAGGCCTTTGCCGTAAGCGATAAAGCTTTGCAGCACTTGCTCGGCCAGTTCACGCGTGGGCACCAGCACGAGAACGCGCGCGCGGTTGCTGGACGCCGCCGGGCCGTGTTGCACCAGCCGCTGCAACAGGGGCAGCGCAAAACCCGCCGTTTTGCCGGTACCGGTCTGTG
Organism: Paraburkholderia sp. BR14312; assembly: GCF_040948675.1. Lineage (NCBI taxonomy): Bacteria > Pseudomonadati > Pseudomonadota > Betaproteobacteria > Burkholderiales > Burkholderiaceae > Paraburkholderia > Paraburkholderia sp. BR14312. The sequence continues at coordinate 729,977 of NZ_JBFPKI010000001.1, read as the reverse complement.
CCCCAGCCATGACGTCCTTGCCGCTGAGCACGGCAGGAATCGCCTTGGCCTGCACCGGCGTCGGCGTCTGGTAATTGAGGTCTTGCACATTACGCTGCAAGGGTTCGATCAGGCCAAGCGAGGCAAAAGACATCGGCGTATTCCGGGCTAAAACTGTAATTTTAGCGGTTACCGCGCAGGTTCGATGGTCAGGAAGATCGATGCTGAACGCCGCTGAATAAGGTAGCGGCGCCGCGCCCCGCGCCGGCATCATCGCTGAACATGACAGGTTTCGTTTTTATGTGTCATCGTACAGAACCCATTCATGTGCTACTGTAGGTACCCAGAGCCAGCAGGACGTTTCAGTCGAACACCAGAAGGATCCTCATGGAATTCAATAATGGCGCTGTACTAGAAGCTCTTCGACTTGCTTTGCATCGACAAATACCGTGGCACAAGCGACCGGCAATCTTCACGTTGCTTCGCGCACAGGGTTTGATCCAGACCGTAGACCAGAAACCTCCCCCCAGTACGAAGTACCTCCCCACCTTACAGATTGCCGTCCTGACGGATAAAGGACAGAGCGAAATCCAGCGCATCGAAGCGTCAAAGCATGTTTCAGGATGGCTGGACGACGACTACTTCGCAACGTTCCTTGCAGAAGTTGTGCTTGCCTGACCACGCATCATTGCGTGCCTGCGATTTCGATATTCACGAATCGGGCCAGATCGCTCCGGGGGCTTTCATGAGGCATTCAGGGAGATGACTCGCCCACGCTGCTGATGTTCGGACCGCGCGGCTCTCGATATCGAAGAAGTTGCTTTCCGGCACGATCCAGTCGGCGATCGCGATGTGATGGCTGCCGCAACCCTTGAGCCTTGCCACGTGCCACGTATCCTCGATCTGCCATTCGGACGCCGGGAGAATGAAGCCGCGCACCAGCGGCGGCCCGTCTTCGCCAGCGTGACCGGGAAGCGGCTTTCCGTCTTTCGTCATCGTGCCGAAACCCACCATCCATTCGGTCTGCTGACAACCGCTCGCGAACGGCCAGCGCCCGCTCACGCGCCAGCCACCCGGCACCGGCTGTGCGGTGCCCCCGGGCTGGGATGACCCGGCGAGTATGACGTCCGGAACTGATTCGTACACCTGATCATAGGTCCGAATGTTCAGCAGGGAGGCAATCAGCGCGCTTGCACTGGCAATCATCGCGGTCCAACCCAACGACCCATCGATCCTAGCGAGTTCGACGATCACCCTTAGCCCCTGCGGAAGATCCAGTTCCATTCCGCCGTGACTCCTGGGTACGAACATGCGATACATGCCAATCGCTTTGAGCGTCTCCACCAGGTCTGAAGGCATTCGTCGCGCCGGCTCCACTAGCCACGCAGCCCGCAAGCTGGCGACATCGCAAAACATCCTGTGCGCGTCGCCGGCGTATCTGGCCCACTTCGGACAACCGGCCATGCCGGCGGACCTGATGCAGCACCGCTGCATCGGGTACACCTATGCGGCCACCGGCGATGAGTGGCAACTCATCGACCGTTCCGGCAAGACCCACGCTGTGAGGGTCGACTGCCACATGCATGCCAATAACGGCGACACGGCACGCTTGGCAGCGCTCGCTGGCCAAGGCGTGATCTGGCAACCAACATTCCTGATCGGCGACGATCTACGTGCCGGTAAACTCGTTCACGTGTTGCCGGATTATCGGCTGGCCGAGATCGACATACTCGCCATGTACCCGAGCCGTCGACAGCTGAGCGCCAGGGTGCGCGTCATGATCGATTTCCTCGTCGATGCGGTCAGCGCAGTGCCACCATGGGATCGGGGCAGTCGGCACAGGTAGATGCCGGTGCGGTCAGTACCGCTTCTTCGGCGGCAACGACCGTTTGATCTGCTTGCGCAGGCGTGCCACAGCAGCGGCCTTTTTGCGCTTGCGTACTGCGGTAGGTTTTTCATAGGCTGTCCGGGCACGAAGCTCCGGAATCAGGCCGGTGCGCTCGATCGAGCGACGGAAACGGCGCAACGCAACTTCCATGGGCTCGTCGGGTTTCAGAATTACGGTAGTCACTATTTTCCTTGGTTGAGATCCACCAGCCATGGCGAATCGTGATATGGATGTGCACGCTGCGTCGTGGCACAGGTAAGGGTCACAGCCGACGGTCGCGCGCTCCGTCAACGACGGCGAAATGGGGTTCTTGGCGTTGCGGCGCCGCTTCGCTCATCCTTATGCCGGAAATTGATTCGTCCTTTCGTCAGGTCGTACACCGAGAGTTCCAGCGTTACCCGGTCGCCCGCAAGGATGCGAATGTGATTCTTGCGAATTCGACCGGATGCGTACGCACCTACAACCACGCCATTGTCGAGCGTGACGCGGTAACGGCTGTCTGGCAGCACTTCGTCAACGATACCGTCGAGTTCCAGCAGTTCTTCTTTGGCCATTCAAGATTCCTGATCATTTGGCGGGACATGGGTTCGGACGCCGCATTGCGAAGACGTCGCGAGCGTTGATCGACAAGCGCTCGCGCGGCAATGGGGAGCATGAAATTGCCGGGCTGCCCTTGCGTCCCGGAAGTCATGGTCACCGCTCTGTCCGGGCGGCGACTGAGATACGCGAGGGGATGGGTAAAACGCGGCGGCTCGCAATACCGGACCGATACGCGTCGGGGCGTATAGTCCAGCGAGCACAGTTATCGCTGGACTATCAATCAAAGGAGGACTCGCGACTCACCCACACGCGTCTTGTCGGTGCTGTGCGAAGCGAACTAGTCCTGTATTGTAACCGAAGGCCGCTATTTATCCCGCCACTCTCGGCGGGGCCACAAGGAATGGGTGTTGTCAGCGCCGCATGCCGACGACGCGCAGTTCGGGGTCCCGCGTGATGATTGGGCGCGCTTTGCTGCACCCGCCCTGGCGCTTCAGGGGCGTTGAGTGTTTCGCACTTTGGTGTCGTCTTTAGCCGCGCGTGTCGACCCAGTTGCGTGCCCACTGGGTCGAGTGCTGCAACGCTTGCTCTTCACTCTTGAAGTAATCGAGCGAATAGAACGAGTAGCGGCCTTCGGCTCGCTCGCCGTCGATGAGTTCGAGCGACAGGTTGGATGAAAAGCTACCATCGGGCAAGCGATGCGCCGAGGATTGGACGGCATAGCCGTTGTAATGTTGAATTTGCTTGTTCTGCATTTTAATTTTAATGATATTTGAGCGCGCACATGCCGTGCGAATCGCGCACGGGCGCGCCGATTCAAAGCCATTCGAGCCGAATTCTTCAGCAGTCGAAAAGCGAAAAAAGGGCGTTAAAGCCTGAGGGGAGAATGAGGCGCAACGAGGCGTATGGCGCCGGCAAGCTGCTGAATAAACAGATGCCAATCAGGAGTGATCGCGCCAACAGAGGGAGGCAAAGCTCCGCGAGGGTGTCGCTGCAACCCGGCGTCCGTCTGAGGAGGCCGGGCCCTTCAACTTTACAGCGGCTTGATGTTAGCCGCTTGCAGACCCTTCGGGCCTTGCTTCGTTTCGAAGCTCACCTTCTGATTCTCAGCCAGCGTCTTGAAGCCTTCGCTCTTGATTTCGGAGAAGTGAGCGAACAGGTCGTCACCGCCCTTGTCCGGGGTGATGAAGCCAAAGCCTTTGCTGTCGTTGAACCACTTAACGGTGCCGGTATCCATGAAGAATCCTTGAGAAAAAAATGCGAAAAATTGCTCTATTGAAGAGCGCGTGAAGCTTCAAGGAGGGAGAGGACAACGAATACCGCGGGGGCGCGAGCAATTGATGAACAGCAATCGAACTTCTTGAACTTCGATGCGAACGTTACCCTGCCGGATGGACCAGCGTCAATACTTATCTTGTAACTGTTTCACGAGGCGGCCCGCTTTGCCGGCGAAACGATGCGGCCCTACCTTGCTGCGCCCCTTGCCTGGCGTGGCATTGCGCGCAGCAGACCGCTGGACGCCCTTGCACTTGAGCGAACCGTTCCTCGAGAGGATCCAGAGGGTGCCGGTGAAGGTTGTCATGCTCGAAAGCGCCGGGCATTATCCACTCGAACAGCCCGGACTCTCGCAAGTGGTGGACGCCAGTGACGCGTTCTACCGTGATGGAGCGGCTAGAAAGCGGGAAATCGAAGGGCTGGCCTGAAAGGGAGCATGAAAGTGAGCGGTGTGAGCGTCAAAATCTGCGCGATCCTGGTTGTGGTCTCCATGAGTTGTGGCTCGATCCACGCTGGCGCGCAGACAGGTGAGAACACGGGTGCTGGCGCGGCAGCGCATCGGGCGGCGTACTCGACGTCGCGGCTTCAGAACAGGCCGGACAGTGCCGTGACTCGTGACGTCCGCAGCGCCCTTGGGCGGACGCCGAACCTGGATGCTTCAGGGATTCGCGTCAGGGCGCGCCTCGGCGTCGTGACGCTCACGGGATGGGTGCCTGAGCCCAGGCAGATCGCGCTCGCCGGCAACACGGCAAGATCGGTGCGCGGAGTCAGGTCGGTGACGAATCAGCTGACCTTGCGGAACAGCCGTTAGACCATCCGCCCCCGAACAATCTACGCAATCTCGGGAAAGGATCTAAATGCCGATCCCTGCTTCGACGCGCATGGCCACACGATCCGCCGCGCCATTTCGAGAGCCTCCATCAAATGGTGGAGGCCAAAACGATCACCCGCGCATACGATCGGAACAGAGGACAACGATAACGTATGAGCGCTGCAAAGTCTGGCAAGGGGTCGAACCAGGGTTCGGATGAACGGGCCGTTTGCAGCACGTGTGAGCCGGTGTCACTAACCCGGAGGTGGACCATTATGAAGACGCTAGTCCACGCAGTTTGCGCGGTCGCCGTCATGGCTGTGCCAATTGCTTCGTTGGCGCAGTCGGATGGAGGTCTGACGCGCGCACAAGTACAGGCCGAGATCGCACAGCTTCAGCAAGCCGGCTTCAATCCGGCCAATGCGAACACCGTCGACTTTCCCTCCAGCATGCCGGCCGCCGACGCTAGTGCCGCCGGCCAGGGCAGCGGCTACGGCCCTGCCATGAACGGCTCGTCGCAGATGGGCCATCCGGCCAGCCCGACCGGGATGAAGCCGGTGTTCTTTGGCGGGTCGTAAGCTTTTTCGTCTGACGAGGTCGCGCGATGGCGTGTATGCCGGCTCTTCCTGAGCCGGCATGGAGCGTCGTGCTATGCGCTTCGCACCCTTCAGGACCCCGAAAAGAGCAGGCGAAAGAAATAGGCACACGCTTGTTCTGCGATCCTGCTGAATGGCCGTTACCTGCCTGTTCGCTCATGGTTTGACAGCGAGCACGCAAAAAGCCTTCTCGGTTTCGACAAGCTTCGCTTCGACAAAGCCAGCGGCTGTTAGTCGTCCGATCAACCCGCCGGGCTTTTGTCCCGAATACGCAGTGAAACCGGGCGCGAAGGTGCTGGCTTCGCATGGCAACCGCTCCACTGAGCCGATTCGCAGACCGACCCGGCCGCGGGCGATTGCAGCGGCATTCCGCGCTGTGGCTTGCGCCAGCATTTCCTGTGATGGATCGATGCCGTCAATGTGCCCGGAGGGTGCCGCTGCGGCGAGAAGCTGAATACCCGCGCCAGGCCCGAACCCGATTTCAAGCACCCGGTCGTGTTCGCGAATCTCGAGGGGGCCGATAGCCCATGCCGCGCACGGCTGGTTCATCTTTGCCATGAGCATGCCGCCGAGCCGGCCGAGGATGCCTTCGGGTCGACCGAACGCTCGCATCAAGACACGCTCGAACGCCCCCACGATCGCTTCTCCCATGTTGCATGCAAGAAGTCTGTCAGCGCGCCTGGGCCAGCATTGCCGCCCCGCGCCCGGCGCGGCCGGGATCAGCGTGCGGGAGGCCCCGGAAGCGGTTCGAGCGGCTGCGGCTGCGCATCGGGATCGACCACCGCGCTCACGCGCGCACGCAACCCGGTGACGCGGCCATCAACGGCAATGGGGCTCGCGCTCGCGACCATCGTCGAGCCGGACTGATCGACGAATACCGGGTCTTCGCTCTGCGTGGTGCGCTGGATCGCGTGGCCGCGATACGGATCGAGTTGCATCAGCGTCACCATCAGCGATTCCGGCAAGAAGACCTGGCCGACATGCGAAACATGCGTGCGCTGCGGTTGCGACGCGCTTGCCGTGCGGACCTTGAAATGAATGTGGTTGGTGCGCCCGGGATAGTTGCCCGGCACGATGGTTTCGAACGTGACGATGCCCGCGCGATCGGTGTGCTGAATGCCGCGCAGGAAGGTCTGGTGGTCGGTAGGCCGCAGCGTGGGCGGCGTCATGGGCGGCGGACCAGGGGGCTGACCCGCAGGCGGGCGGCCAGGCGCCTTCGGATCGAAATCCGGCGGGGGCGGAAGTTCCATCTTCGTGTAGCCGGAGTAGACGCCCATCGCATCGCATTGCCATATGTCGACTGCCGCGCCAACGAGCGGTGCGCACGTTCTCGCGTCGGTAAGCACGATGTCGAGCGTCAACGGCACGCCCGGTCTGCCCTCCCGGACGTTGCTGCGCACGAGATCGCCGTCGATCCAGTAAGGGCCGACTTCCTGCTCGGGCGTGAGCCGGCAAGGCGCAGCGTTCGCGAAGGCCGCGGGGCTCGTTTCAATGGTCGCAACGGTCGTGCCGACCGCGATCGTCAGTTTGATGAATTCTCGTCGTGACAGGCGTGATGTCATTGTTGTGCTGCATTGCGCGTGATGGCGGGACTTTACCGGACCCCACGCGGATGTCGATTACATTTCTATTACGCCTTATTTCCCCCCGGCAGGGCGTACTTGCCCTGATTGCCCCGATTCGGCCGGCTATGCAGAAATGCGCATGGAAGCCGTCGTGAACGGTCAAGACGAAGCGATATTGGCTTCCTATAGTCGCTCTCAGCGTCTCGCCCCGGCGTCTTGCGTGCGGGGCGCTTCGATCGATTCCACGCCTATTCTGGAGGAGCCCAACCCGCAGTCGACGCGAACAAGAGAGTCGTGAGCCGGCCGCTAACCGCGCGAAGCGGGCAGGCCTGGCCGGTATGCACGCCACAGCAGTAGACCCATGCTTGCCGACAAAGGAAACAACATGCGTTTTGCGAAGACTCTTACCCCTATCGCAGTTGCCGCTGGAGCACTTCTCGCTGTTGCACCGCTCGCCTCGCGCGCGGATACCGTCGTTAAAATCGGTTTTGCCGCGCCGCTCACCGGACCGAACGCGAATTACGGCAAAGACCTGGAAAACGGCGTCAAGATGGCCCTCGACGACGCCAAGGCGCAAGGCGTCAAGATCAACGGCCAGCCCGTCTCGTTCGAACTCGTCGCCGAAGACGATCAGGCCGACCCGCGCGTGGGCGTGCAGGTCGCGCAAAAGCTCGTCGACGAAGGCGTTTCGGTCGTCGTCGGCCACTTCAACTCGGGCACGACCATTCCCGCTTCCGAGCTGTACGAAAAGGCGGGCCTGCCCGACATCGATCCGGCCGCGACGAACCCGGTCATCAGCGGCCGCGGCTTCAAGAACATCTTCATGGTGATCTCGAGCGACGCGCAAAACGCGGGCACCGCGGGCGCCTACGCAGTCACGACGACGAAGGCCAAGCGCATCGCCGTCATCGACGACCGCACGGCGTTCGGCCAGGGCGAAGCCGACGAATTCGTGAAGGCCGTCAAGGCGCACGGTGGCGAGATCGTCGACCGCGAGTACACGACGAACCAGGCGACGGACTTCAAGACGCAGCTCACGAACATCAAGAGCAAGAACCCCGATCTGATTTTCGTGGGCGCCCTCAACCCGCAGGCGGCCGGCATCATGAAGCAGATGGCCCAGCTCGGCATCAAGGCGCAGTACGTGGGCGGCGGCGGCGTGAAGGATGTGGACTTCGTCAAGCTCGCGGGCGACGTGTCCGAAGGCGCCATGGCGTGGGAGTACGGCCGACCGCTCGACAGCACGCCGGTCGGCGCGAAGTTCGCCGATCGCTTCAAGCAGAAGTATGGCGTCGACGTGCTCTCTTACGCGCCGTTCGGCTACGACGCGGCGTGGGCCGCCATCAAGGCGATGCAGGCCGCCAATTCGACCAAGCCCGACGACTATCGCGCGAAGATGCAAAGCATCGCCTTCGACGGCATTACCGGCCATATCGCGTACAACGCGAATGGCTCGCTCAAGAACGGTTCGTCCACGGTCTATCAGGTGAAGAACGGCCAGTGGGTGACGGTCAAGACGGTAAGCGGTCTCTGATCGCCCACGCGGCCCTCGCCTCGTTCAGGTGAGGGCCGCGTGCAACGCGAGGGTTTGCACCGCCACCGGCAGCCGCATTCCTAGAAGCTATGCCGGATACCCGCCATGATCCCCAGTTGCCCCGCTCCCGGTGCGGGCGTCGTGCCGCCGCCACCCTGGCTCACCGTGTAGGCCGCCTTCGCGCTGTTCCACAAATACGCGCCCTGCAGATAAACGGCTGATCGCTTGGACAGCTGATACGTGGTGCGCAGCGCCGCAATCGTGCCGCGCGTGTCGTGGTCGCTATTGACGATGCGGTACACGCCGCCGTCGACGATAAAGGCCGCCGTCACCGGATACTGCGCCGTGAGATAGAACTGGTCCGAATGCACGTTGGGCGTTTCAGCCGACACCGTGTCGACGCGCCTGCCCAGCCAGCCGCCGCCGATGCGCAGCGCGCCGACATGGCCGTAGCCGTTGAACTGGATGCGCACGTCGGTGTCGCCCGGGTTCGTCAGCGCGAAGGTCGGCGTGCCGTCGTAGAGGTTCGCCGCCGCGCCTGGGCCGCCGCGTTGTTCGTCATAGGCAGCGGCGACGCCGTAGCCATTGCGGTCGTAGCGCAGCATCGCCGACCATTCGCGGCAAGACTGCGAACTGCCCGGCACGGGCCCCGCGCAGGTGCCCTGGCCCGGCGAATTGCCGGTGCCGGCCGAATCGCGCCCGAATGACCACGTCGCGCCGAGCGTGAAGCCGCCGTAGCTGCCCTTGTAGACGATCGTGTTGTCGCTGCGCGAACTCGGCAGGTACTGGTCGAACGAAGCGGTGCCGCCGTAGATGTCCGGTCCGAGCAGATCGGCGTCGGCGATCGCCCAGAACGTCATGGTGTACTGACGCCCGAACGTCAGGCTGCCATAGGGGCTGCTCATGCCCACCCACGCCTGGCGCCCGAACAGCCGGCCGCCCTGATTCAACGTGCCGCCGCGCATGTTGAAGCCGCTCTCCAACGCGAAAATCGTGGACCACCCTCCGCCCAGCCCCTCGCTGCCGCGCACGCCCCAGCGCGAGGGCATTTCGCCCGTAATGCCGGGCATGCGCACCACGCTGTCGCCCGCCGCGTTCGCGTGTGAAACATATTCAATGCCGGTATCGACGATGCCGTAAAGCGTAACGCTGCCCTGCGCGAACGCCGACGCGCTGAGGCCAGCGCAGACCAGCCCTGCTGCGATCCGAAGTTTCATGATCTCCGTGTTCTCCTGGTGTTCCGGTCTCGCGGACTTGCCGCCAGCCGGACGTTGTTTTCGATTCGACGCGTGAGAGGGCGACACACAGCCACGCCGCCTTGTCGTGCGTCGTTTTTTAGTACTCTTGATTGAATGCACTGACCGACCGAACGCGATGGCGCAGGCCCGCGCCATCGTCCAGTCTCAGGAACGGATCAAATCCGCTGCTGTCCCGCGCGCTTCGGGATATGACGGCCCACCACGGCCAGCGCGATCAGCACCAGCGCCATGGCTGCGCCGAGCATCGTCAGATAGCCTGCCGCGCCGCCTGCGGTAATCACCACCGCGCCGGCAAACGCGCTCAGGATCGCGCCCACGCGGCCGAATGCCAGCGCCGAGGCCGTGCCCGTCGCGCGCACGCCCGTTGGGTAGACGTAGGCGCACAGCGCGTACATGGTCGATTGCACCGCGTTGACGAAGAGGCCGTGCAGGCCGAGACCCGCAATGAGCAAGCCCGTGTGCTGGGTCGCGCCCACGCCGAGCATCACCCAGGCGCTCGCCGCGCCGCCCGCGCAGCACAGCAGGAGCGGCCCGCGCGAGCCGAAGCGCGCAATGGCGAGCGCGCACAGCAACGCGCCGATCACGCCGCCCAGGTTGTACGCGCTCAGCCCGTAGCCGGCGAGCGAGACGCTCAGACCTTCGCTCGTCAGCATGGCGGGCAGCCAGCTGAATGCGCTGTACACGGCGAGCAGGCACATGAAGAACGCCCACCAGATCGCCACGGTGTCGCGTGCGCGGCCGTCGCGAAAGAGCGCCATGAAGCCCACGTGCTTTTCGGCGCTTTGCTCGCGCACGTCGGTGAACACCGCGTCCGGCGCAACCTCGCGCGCCATGCGGCCGAGCAGGCGCACGAGTTCGGGCCAGCGCTTCGGCCGGCGTGCGAGAAAGCGGGGAGACTCGGGCAGCGCCACGAGCAGCACGAGCGCGAGCACGAGGGGCAGCACACCGCCAGCGAAAAAGAGCCCGCGCCAGCCGTACACCGGCAGCACTTGCGCCGCGAAAATGCCCGCCAGCATGCCGCCGAGCGGCACGCACACGATGGTCGCCGTCACCGCGAAGGTGCGAAAGCGCGCGGGCGTGAATTCGGCTGTCATCGTCGTCGAACTCGGCAGCGCGCCGCCAATGCCAAAGCCTGCTATGAAGCGCAGCGCGGCGATGGCCGCCACGTTCGGCGCGAGGCCGATCGCGCAGGTCGCCGTGCCGAACACGAGTACGCTGCCCACCACGGCCCAGCGGCGTCCGAAGCGATCCGCGAACAGGCCGGCGAATGCGCTGCCGAAGCCCATGCCGATCAGCCCCGCCGCCACCACGGGGGCGAACGCATTGCGCGTGATGCCCCACTCCTTGATCAGCACCGGAATCGCGAAGCCGATCAACTGGCTGTCGAAGCCGTCGACGACGATCGACAAGGCCGCCAGCACCACGGCGAACTTCTGCAGCGTGGAATACGCGCCTTCGTCGAGCGTGCGGCCGATATCGACCGTGCCGCCGGCGATGGCGTCGCTCTCGCGCGGCGTCGCTCCCGAGGCGGGGGCGGGCGTGGCATAAGTCATGAATTGTCTCCTTTGCTGCGCTGTGGACGCGCAGTCATTCGTTTGTCATGGTGGTGCGACGTTGACTGCTATTTCATACGGAATCCTTTGCATCGACGAGGCGCACGAGATGCAGCAGCGCTGTCGTATATGGCACGGCGATCGCACGCATGCCCGCCGCCTCGACGACCGCGCCGTTGATGGCCTCGATCTCGGTCTTGCGCCCGGCGATCACGTCCTGGAGCATCGAAGGCCGATGCGCGCGGTGATGCGCGAGCGCGTGCCGCACGTTGTCGGCCACATGCGCCTCGTTCACGGCCACGCCGTGCGCATGCGCCACCGCCGCGACTTCTGCGACGATCTTGAGCGCGAGCGCTTCGCCGTCCGGCACGTTCGTGAGTTCGCCGACAGTGCAGCCCGTCACCGCGCAAAGGCTGTTGAGCGCCGTGTTGAACGCGACCTTCTCCCAGATCGCCGCCCAGACATCGGCGTCCGCGCTGCAGGCGAGTCCGGCGTCGTTGAGCGCTTGGACCGTGCGGGAAAGCATCGGCGAATGCGCGCCGTCCGCGCTCATCAGGCGGATCACGCCCTGGCCGTGCGAACTCACGCGGCCAGGGCCGTTCTTGTCGGCGGGCCAGGTCGTCACGCCTATCATCACGCGAGCCGGGTCCGCGAACTGTGCGAGACGCTCGGCGTTGCCGAGGCCGTTCTGCAGCGACAGCAGCGCAGTTTGCGGCCCGAGCACGGCGTGCGCCGCGCCGAGCGCCGCCTGCGTGTGCAGCGTCTTGGTGAAGACGATCAACAGATCGGCCGGCGTGGTCGCCGCCTCCGGGCGCAACGCCTCGAGATTCGCGACGACTCGCTCGCCCGCATCGGTCGTGAGCCGCAGACCGGCTTCGTTGATCGCGTTCAAGTGAGCGTCGTCGACGTCGAGCAGCGTGACGCGATGGCCCGCAACGGCGAGCAGACCGCCGAACAGCGAGCCCATCGCGCCCGCGCCGAGTATGGCGATATGCATGGCGCGCCCTTAGAACGGATAGTGGCGCGGCGCGGTCTGCATCGTGATCCAGCGCAGTTCGGTGAATTCGGCAATGCCCGCCTTGCCGCCGAAGCGCCCAAAGCCGCTCTCCTTCACGCCGCCGAACGGCATCTGCGCTTCGTCGTGCACGGTCGGCCCGTTGATGTGGCAGATGCCCGACTCGATGCGCTGCGCGACGCCCCACGCGCGCGCCGTATCGCGGCTGAATACCGCCGACGAAAGCCCGTACGCGTTGTCGTTCGCGCAGGCAATCGCGGCGTCCTCGCCACGCACACGCACGATGCCTTTTACGGGACCGAACGATTCGTCGTGATAGACGCGCATCCCGGGCGTGACATGGTCGAGCAGCGTGGCGGGCATCAGCGTGGTTTCGGCCTTGCCGCCGCATACGAGCGTCGCGCCTTTGGCGAGCGCGTCGTCGATCAGCGCGTTGCAGCGCTCCACGGTGCTCATGTCCACCACCGATCCGAGCACGACCGGGCCCTTGCGCGGATCGCCGAGCGGCAGCGCGCGGGCGCGCTCGCCCAGACGCGCGACGAAAGCGTCGGCAATGCTTTCATCGACGATGATGCGCTCCGTCGACATGCAGATCTGCCCGGAATTGGCGAACGCGCCAAACGTGGCCGCGTGCGCCGCCGCTTCGATATCGGCATCGTCGAGCACGACGAGCGGCGCCTTGCCGCCCAACTCGAGCACCGAAGGCTTCAGATAGCGCGCACAGGTTTCGGCGATGATGCGGCCCACGCGCGTGGAGCCCGTGAAGTTCACGCGGCGCACTTTCGGGTGCGCGATCATGGCTTCGACCACGCGCGCCGCGTCGGCGGGCGCGTTCGTCACGAAGTTGACGGTGCCGCGCGGCAGGCCCGCCTCCTGCATCGCCGCAATGATGAGACCGTGCGTGGCCGGGCAAATCTCCGAGCCCTTGAGCACGACGGTATTGCCGCACGCGAGCGGCAACGCGATAGCGCGCACCGCGAGGATCACGGGGGCATTCCAGGGCGCGAGGCCGAGCACGACGCCCGCCGGCTGGCGCACGCCCATGGCGAGGCTGCCGGGCACGTCGGAGGGAATCAGCTCGCCGCCGATCTGCGTGGTGAGCGCGGCGGCCTCGATCAGGCCGGCTGCCGCGAGATGCACATTGAAGCCCGCCCAGATACCCGATGCACCGGTTTCCGCGGCCATCGCGGCGGCGAACGCTTCGGCTTTGGCTTCGAGCGCGTGCGCGGCCTTCGTGAGCAGCACGCGGCGTTCGCTCGGGCCCATGGCCGACCATACCGGGAAGGCGGCCGCCGCCGCATCGACCGCCGCGACTGCGTCTTCCACCGTGCCCGCGGGCGCGCGGCTCGCCACCGTGCCGTCGAGCGGATTGCGGCGCTCGAACGTCGCCCCGTTGCGTGCCTGCACCGCTTCGCCGTCGATCAGCATCGTTACGGTTTGCATGTCCTTTTTCCTCGCTTTACGTGAATTCGACAGGTTGCGCACGCACCGTTCAGGCGACGAGCAGCTCGACCAGCTTCGGGCCCTGCCCGGCCAGCGCGCGGCCAAGCGTATCGCGCAACGGCCCCGCCTCGCTCACACGCACGCCGGGGCAGCCCATGCCCGCGGCCAGCGTGACGAAATCGAGCCCCGGCAGGTCGGTGCCCTGCACCGGGTCGGTCGGCGCGAAGCCGAACACCGGCGCGAAGTCCTGTAGCGCTGCGTAGCGCGTGTTGTTCAGGATGACGAAGGTAATTGGCAGCTCGAGCTGCACCGCGCTCCAGATCGCCTGGATCGAGTACATGCTGGAGCCGTCGCCAATCAGCGCGATCACGCGTTCGCCCGGCTTCGCGAGCGCCACGCCCACGGCGGCGGGCATGCCGTAGCCCAGGCCGCCGCTGTCCATCGTGAGGAAGGTGCCGGGGCGCTCGTAGGGCAGATACGCCTGCATCACCGGGCGCGAGCTGGGCGCTTCCTCGACGACGGTCGTGCCCGCGTCGCGCACTTCGGCGAGCGTTTGCAGCGCGTAGGCGACCGACATGCGCTCGCCCGGCACAGCCGGCGGCATGGCGCGCGGCGGCACGGCGCGCCGCGCGGGCATCGCACGCTCGACGGCCGGCGCGGGCCGCTCCAGCAGATCCAGCACGCCCAGCCTCACATTGCCCACGGCGGCCATGCCCTCGGGCGTCCACGCGGCGGTGTTCGGATCGTCGATCAACTGGTACAGCGCGGCGCCCGGCGGCACGTGCGGCCCGTGGCCCTCCACGTGATAGGTGAAAGCCGGCGCGCCGATCGCGAACACGAGATCGTGCCCGCCGAGCAACTCGACGATGCGCTCGCGCATGGCCGGCAGAAAGCCCGCGAACAGCGGATGCTTTTCCGGAAAGCTGCAACGGCCCGTCATGGGGGCGACGAACACGCGCGCACGATGGCGCTCCGCGAGCCGGACCACGTCGTCGGCCGCGCCCGCGCGATCCACCGCGCCGCCCACCACGAAGACGGGGCGCGCACACGCGTCTAGCGCCACGCCGATGTTCGCCAGCATCGCGGGCTCGGGGCGCGTGGTGTGCGCGAGCGCGCGCTCGGGCACGCGTTCGGCCGGCTGGTCCCAGTCGTCCACGGGAATCGACACGAACACCGGGCCGCGCGGCTCCTGCATGGCGATCGCATAAGCGCGTGCAATGGCGAGCGGCACGTCCTGCGCGCGCGCCGGCTCGATGCTCCACTTCACATAGGGCTTGGGCAGCTCGGTGGCCTGGGTGGCCGCGAGAAACGGATCGAACGGCAGGATCGAACGCGCCTGCTGGCCCGCCGTGACGACGAGCGGCGTGCGGTTGCGAAACGCCGTGAAAAGGTTGCCCATGGCGTTGCCCACGCCCGCCGCCGAGTGCAGGTTCACGAGCGCCGCATTGCCGGTGGCCTGCGCATAGCCGTCGGCCATGCCGACCACGACCGCTTCCTGGAGGCCGAGCACGTAGCGGAAGTCGGCGGGGAAGTCGCGGAACATGGGCAGCTCGGTCGAGCCGGGGTTGGCGAAGACCGAGGTCATGCCCACGCGGCGGGCGAAGTCGATGACCGCGTCGCGCACGGTATAGGCACGGCCGGGGCCGCCGGGTGCCGTGGTGTCCCGCTTCTGCTGGTTCTGCTGAGGCGCGCTGCCAGTCATCCAAGGCCTCCTGTCGAAAAAAGCGCGTCGTTCAATGGAGGATCATTATCGCGACGCTACGGGTAACCGGAAATTGCGGATTTCGCCAAAAGCCATTACCTTTAGGCATGACTTACAACCTCCAGCAACTCCAGGCGTTCGCGACCATCGTCTCGGCGGGCAGTCTCGGGCGCGCGGCGGAAACGCTGCACGTGACCCAGCCCGCGCTCTCGCGCGCGATCCGCCGCCTCGAAGAGCAAGTGGGCGCGCCGCTGTTCGAGCGGCATTCGCGCGGCATGCACCTCACCGCGAAGCGGAGCAGGCGCGCGAGGAAATCGACGCCATGCGCGGCCTCGCGCGCGGCACGATCCGCGTGGGGGCGGTGGGCAGCATTGCGAGCCTCGTGCTGCCGCTCGCCGTGAGCGGCGTGCTGCGGCGCTGGCCCGGGCTGCGCGTCGAGATTCTCGAAGGCGTGTGGGACCGGCTCGCCGATGCGCTCGTCAAACGCGAGATCGATCTCGCGCTCAGCATGGCCGTGCCCGATACCGACGAAATCGCAGCGATCGGCGATTGCCGCTGGGAGGATTCCAGCTATGTGGTGGCGGCGCACGATCATCCGTTGCGCGCGAAACCCGACGTCGCGCTCGCGGACACCCTGAACGAGCAATGGGCGATTCCGCCGCGCGGCACGGCGCCGTTCGAGCACATGGAGCAGGTCTTCGCGGCGCACGGGCTGGGCCTGCCGAACGTGGTCGTGCAGACGCGCTCGATCACGGCGCTCAAGAGCCTCGTGGCCCGCTCGGGGTTCCTGAGCTGGATGGCATCGACGATGTACCTCACGGAAAGCAAGGCGGGTGTGTTCGATACGCTCGACATGCCGGGAGTCGAGGGCCGGCGCACGCTCACCGCGTTTCGCCGGCGCCACGGCATTCTGCCGAGCCCGGCGGTGAAGCTGCTGGAGCAGTTGCGCACGTTGACGGCGGTGCCGCACTAACGGCGTTCGTCATTCGTCGCGCAGGAGGCGCCCCGCGTTCGCGATCACGACGAACGTGCCCACGTTGTGCAGCACCGCGCTCGCCACGGCGCTCAACACGCCTAGCGCCGCGAGCGTGATGACGGCCACCGTCCACGCCAGCCCGATCGCCGCATTCGCCGTCGCGATGCGCCGGCAACGCCGCCCGAGGCGCACGCTGTCCGGCACGCGGCGCAGGTCGTCGGCGAGCAGCACGATATCGGCGGCGGCCACGGCGATATCGATGCCGCGCTCTCCCATCGCCACGCTGGTCGCGCCGGCCTTGATCGCGAGCACGTCGTTCAGGCCGTCGCCGACCACCATCGGGCGGCGCCCCGCGCCGATCTCGCCCAGCACATAGTCGAGCTTGTCGTGCGGCAGCGCATGCGCCACCACGGTGTCGATGCCCACTTCGGCGGCCACGCGGCGCGCCACGCGCTCGCGGTCGCCCGTGAGCAACGTCGCACGCTCGATGCCGAGCGCACGCATTCCGTCCAACGCTTCGCGCGCTTCCCGGCGCACCGTGTCGGCGAAACCGAACCATGCGAGCAGGCGGCCGTTCAGCGCGAGGCCTGCGCACGGGCCGTCCAGCTGCGCGGGCGCGGGCGGCAGCGCGCTCACGTATTGTTCGAGCAGATCATGGCGGCCCAGCACCGCGTCACCTTCCGGCATCGTCGCGAGCACGCCGAGTCCGCGCATCTCGCGCGCGTGCGGGGGCGGCTCGGTTGGCGGCGTTCCCGGCGCGCCGTAGCGCAACAGCGCGCGACACACCGGATGCGCGCTGACCTGAGCGAGCTGGGCGGCCAGCGCCAGTGTGGTGGCTTCGTCCGCACCCGGCTGCAACATCACCGTCGTCACGCGCAATTCGCCGTGCGTGAGCGTGCCCGTCTTGTCGATCACGAGCGTATCGATTTCGGCCAGCGCGTCGATAAAGGCCGCATTCCTGAACAAGATGCCGCGCCGCGCACCCGCCGCGATGCCGGCGATCGCGGTGGAAGGCGCTGCCAGCACGAGCGCGCATGGGCACGCGGCGACGATCACCGCCAGCATGGACGAGGCATTCGCGCTCACGAACCACACTATCGCCGCGATCAGCAGCACGAGCGCGAGGTAGGCGTCCATGTAGCGTTCGAGCGCCTGCGTGATAGGCGGCTTCGCGGCTTCGGCACGCTGCATCAACTCGACGACCTTGCCCAGCGTCGAGGCCTTGCCGACGTGCGTGATCTCCACGCGCAGCGGGCCGTCCAGATTCATCGCGCCGCCGAAGACGCGCGCGCCCTCGCCCGCGTCCTGCGGCAACGATTCGCCCGTGATCGGCCCGTTGTCGATGGCCGAGCGGCCGTGCCGCACGATGCCGTCCGCGGGCACGCGCGAGCCGGGCAGCACGTCGACGACGTCGCCGGGACGAAGCGCGTCATAGGGCACAGTCTCGATCGCGCCCGCGGCGCTCACACGCCGGACGTCGCCGGCAGTAAGGCGGCCCAGCGCGCGGATCGCTTCCTGCGAGCCGAGCACGCTGCGCTCTTCGAGCGCGTGGCCGAAGGTCATCACGATCGGCAGAAGCGCGGCCGTCGTCATGTCGCCCACGGCCCACGCGCCGAGCATGGCGAGCGCGATGAGGCGGTCGGTCACGCCGTGCAGACTCGGCGTCCTGAGGCTGCGCCACGCGCCCGCGAACACGGGCGGCGCGACCACGAGCGAGGCGACCGCCGCCAGCACTTGCGCGAGCGTGGCGCTGCCGGGCGCCAGATGCGGCCACGCGAGCGAGAGCAGCAGCAATGCACCCGCGAACAGCGCGAGCGACGTGTGGCGAGTGATGGCGCGGCGCTCGGCGTCCGACATGACGAGCGTGGCGACGGATGGACCTGCGGGAGCTTCGTGACCCTCGCGTGCGTGGCCGTGGGCGTGCGCGGATCCGGTTTCCTGTGCGGCGCCGGGTGCGCGCTGACTCGTCGGCGTGTCGTATGGCGTGGTCATGGCGCGCGCCCCGGCAGCACGAGGCTCGATGCGTCGTTGGGGTCGAGCGTCGTCACGCGCGCGGCATGCGCGAGCACCGCCTGCACGCGGTCGCGATACGCACGCGCAAGCAGCCCCGGGTCATGGTTCGCGCCGAGCGCCGCTTCGAGTTGCGCGATCGTCGAGGTTTCCGACTGCGCCGTCGCCACGCGCTCCGCGGCGCTCGCTTGCGCGTCTTGCACGATGCGGTCGGCGCTCTGCTGCGCGTGCTGCCGCGTTTTTTCCGCGAGCGTGCGCGCCTGCGCGACATCGCGCTCGGCGTTTTGCAGCGAAGTCAGCACGGCATTGAACGCATCGACCGCCGAGGCTGGAAACGACGCTTGCAGATCCATGCGCGAGACCTCGATGCCGAGCCCCGCACGCGCGGCAGTCAGCGCGTCGAGCTGGCGCTGGACCGCGCGTGCGAGATCGCCGCGCAATTGCTCGCGGCGCGCGGCCATCTGCTGATCGGCGGCCACCATCTCCGGGCGCGCGACGAGGATCGAATCGAGGTCGCGTTGCGCGGCGGTTTGCGCGAGCGCGGCCGAGACGATGCGCTCGAGCGCGGCGTCGAGATGCTCGAGCTGCAACGCATACGCGTAAGGGTCGCTCACGCGGTAGAACAGCGTCGCGCTCACCTGCACGACGCCGTTGTCGCCCGTGAGCACGTAGCCGGACCCCGCGAGCGCGTCGCTTGCATCGCTCAGTTGCGCGGGCGCACCCGGATCGCGTGTAAGCGAGACGATGCGCTTCTCGAGCACGCGCTCGCTGCCCGGCACGAGCAGCACCGTTTCGAACGGCCGCGGTAACGCGACGAGCAGTCCCGCGCCCTGGCTGCGCACGTAGGCGCCAAAGCGCATCACGACGGCGCTGCTGTCGGCGGGAATGCGGCGCACGTTCGACGTGGCCCACGCGAGCGCGGCCAGCACGGCCAGCGCCGCCACGAACCAGAACGACAGACGCACCGCCTGTGCGCCGGGCCCGAGCGCCGGGAAGTTGTCGCTCGTGCTCATGGCGTGTGCCCGCGCGCGCGCGAAGTGGTTGCGGGCGCAACGACCTGCCCAGACGGCGCCGTGGCCGCTCCGAGCCCGGGCGGCCCCTGCACTAGTGCGCGGAACGGCGCGGCATCGGTGCGCAGGATCAGGTTCGTGTTGCTGTTGACGACCGTGCCGAGCGTGTCGAGCGAGCGCAGCATCGTATAGAGCTGCGGATCGGCGGCGTAGCTCTTGCCGTAGATCGCCGCCGCATCCTTGCGCGATTGCGCCTCGATATCGGCGGCTTTCACGTTGGCGTCGGCGATCAGCACGCGTGCGTCGCGATCGGCGTCCGAGCGGATCTGCGCCGCTTCGCGCAGGCCTTCGGCGGTGCGCTGCGCGGCCACGGTCTCGCGTTCGGCGCGCATGCGATCGACCGTTGCCGCCAGCGTCACGGCGGGCAGCGTGAGACGCTCGAGCCCCACCTGCACGACGTGCACGCCATAGGCCGCGTACACCTGCGCATCGACCTGGCGGCGCAGCGCCTCTTCGAATGCGCCGATGCGGACCTGCGACGGATCGGTGTTCACGAGCGAGGCAAGATCGAAGCCGGCAGACGTCGTCTGCAAGGCCGACCCGACGAGCGAGCGAATCTGGCGCGCGGCTTCGTCGGGTTCGTTGCGCACGGCACGCACGAAGCGGCCAATGTCGTTCGCATTGGCGGGCACGCGCCAGGCCACATAGGCCTGCACGATGATGCGCAAGCCATCGCGCGTGCCGACGTCCTGCAAACCGCTCGACGTCGTGTGCAGCCGCAGGTCCACCGGCACCGCGGCCTCGATGGGCGCAGGCAGGCGCCACGCGAGACCGGGCCGCAGCAGCACGCGCACGGGGTCGCCAAAGCGCGTGACCACGGTGGCCTCGCCCTCGCGCACCTGCACGACGCTCGCCACGATGAGCGCGACGATCACGCAGAACAGTGCGAACGCCACGCGCAACGCAAAACGCCGGGGATTCACGGGCGCGAGGCCGCCTGCGCCACCCGAGCTGCCTGCGCCGTGGTCATGATGATGATGAGAATGCGCATCGCCGTGCGTATGCAAAAGGCTCACTGTCGAATCACCTTACTCTGTCCATGGGGTAACGGGTCACCACGCCTTCTTCATGCCAGCCGCCGTGGCCGGGCTCAACGTGCGCAGATCGATCGTCGCGCGGCTGCCGCTCGCGAGCCGGTCGTCGATCACGGTCACGCTCGCGTTTTTCAGCCCTTTTTGCAGGCTGTGCAGGTAATACTCGAAGCCGAATGCCGGCCCGCCGAGCTGCTGCGCGATCACATCGGCGTCGAAGGCGATCTGCTGGGCGCGCGCGGCGGCAAGCGTGTCAGCGGCGTTCGCGCTACCCAGCGCGACGGTCTCGATCGCCTGCTGCTGCGCTTGTCCGAGTGCCGTCGCCGCAAAGCCGTGCGCCTGCACCACACTGGCCTGCGCGCGAATTTGCGCGGCCTGCACGCCGTGATACGCGGCGGCCGCGCCCGCAGGCGGATGCACGCTCTCGATCACCACGGCCACGACCTCGATGCCGCTCGCGAGCCGGTCCAATTCGCGCTGCACGGCGCCGCGCAGCGCGCCGGCCATGGCCGTTTGCGGCGTGTCGAGCAGCGACGGCAGCGTGCGCGACGCGAGGTAACGCACGACCTCGCGGTTCGCGATCGAGCGCACCGTGTCGTCCATAGCGACAGCGCGATACAGCGAGGCGCGCGCCGCCGCGTCCGTAAGCCCGACGCGATAATCGAGCCGCACGTCCGCGCTCACGATCTGGAACGCCTGCTGGGCGCCGCTCGTCCCCGCGATCACCTGAGTCGTCTCCCAGGGATGCGTCACATCCCACAGGCGATTCAATTGCGCGGGTGTGTCGCCATCGGCGGAAACGGCAGGCGCGGCGCGGCTGCTGTCGTTCGCGCTGCCCGAGACGATCAGTTGATGGACCGCGCCGTTGTCGATCACGCGCGCGCGGCCGAAGGGCCAGGGCAGGCCCACATGCAGGCCCGGCTGCCACACGGCGACAGGTGCGCCGAAGCGCTCGTACACAGCGCGCTGATCGGGGCCGAGGATCGTCACGCCGCCGAGTAGCCAGCCCGCCACCACCATGGCCGCGAGCGCGCCTGGCAGGAGGCGAACGAAACTCTGGAGCGCCCAGTTCTGCCGCAGATCGATGCCATAACGCATACGCAACTGGGCATTCAGTGCGGCGACCGGACGTGCCTGCACGCTCAGCACGCCCGCGATAGTGCTATGCAGGAAGCGGTCATCGCCGGGCTTTGCCAGCGCAGCGAGCAGCGCACGCAGGCCGAGTTCGACGGCAATCACACCGGAAAGCAGGGCGACGATACGCACTAGCCATGTAAGCGCCTCGCCCGCATAAGCCAGCGCCGCAACTGAAGCCGCCATACTCAACGCAGCGACGAGCACCAGACGCAACGGCCCCGCGAGCGCGGCGGATTCGCGTGACTGCGCGGCGCGCTGCGCATGAAAACGCTCGGCCACGAGCGCAGCAAAAGCGATGACGAGCGCAGCGGCTCCCGCTACGAGAAAAGGCGCGGATTCACGTTGCGAAACCGTTGGCGCATGGGCGGGGAACGTCCACGCAGAGATGGCGAACGCAAGCGAAACGAGCGCGCCGAGCGGCGCGATCCACCCTTGCCACGGCAGCGACCGCAGCAGGCCGCGCATGTCGGCGGCCTCCGAATTGCGCTGGAACGCGAGGCGCAAGAGGCGCAGCGAAGTCTTCGAGACCGGTTCGCCGGCTGGCGCGCGCGCCGCCGAGAGCCGTGTGCCGAAGGCGACGATGAAGAGATTGAGGCACGCGCTCGACATCACGGCACATAGGCGTGCATCGAACGGCACAGCGAAAACGAAAGCCAGCGCGCCGAACACGCAAGCCAACCCCAACGCGGACCAGCCAAGCCTCGTCTGGCCCGCACGACCGCCGAGCCAACCATAGCCTTCGCGGTGGTCGCGCGATACGCGATGCATCATCAGCAATCCTTACATGCAAATTACATTAGCCACGCCCGCGCGTGACGACCACCGATCGCGCGATGCTGAAATTCGCGCGCCCAATGTAGCGCGCTCATAACCGAAACTCAATATAACTGGGCTCGCGCATCCGTGCCCCACTATTTAGCCGATTCGGAGCACAATACCTTCAGTCAATTTAGTCTGCTTTCCGGACGCGAGCGGCCCTCACGCTGTCACGCCACGATCACATGCTCGAGCTGCGCATCAACCCAAAAGTCATCATATGGACGGCTTGCTGATCGGTCCGGCAACACGCAGGCAGGCGCTCTTCGCCAGCATATGCGCGTTTGCGATCCTCCTCACGCTCGCGCTCGCGGCGCCGCGTGCACGCGACGCGTTGCCCGGCATCGCCCCGTTCATGCCGATGTGCGCGCTCGCCGTGTTCACCACGTCGAGCATCGCGGCGTTCCTGCTGGGCGCGCGTTTCGCGGCTACGCGCGTGGCCATGCTCGCGGCGCTGGGCGGCGCCTACGCGTTCACGGCCATTGCCGTTGCGCTGCAGCTGTTGATGTTTCCTGGCGTGTTCGCGCGCACGGGGCTGCTCGGCGCGCTCCCGAATAGCGCCGCATGGATGTGGGTGTTCTGGCACGCAGGCTTTCCCGCGCTCGTCATCGTCGCCGAACTGGTGAGAAAGCGCCTGCCCGCCCCGCCGTTCGCCCGCGAACGTCTCGACGCACGCGGCTGGCTGCTGATCGCGGGCCCGGCGGCGCTCGCCGCCCTGCTCGGCGTGCTCGTCACGCACGTCGATCTCGCATCGCCGTTTCACGACGTTGCGAACGCTGCGCCTGCTCCCTCGCCGGTGTCGGCCATCGCGAACAATCTCGCGGGTCTCGTGATCTGCGCGCTCAACCTGATCGCCATCGCGCTCGTGCTGCTCAAGGGACGGCTGCGCCTCGTGCTCGATTTGTGGATCGTGGTGGCGCTGCTCGCCTCGCTCGTCGACGCCGCGCTCAATACGCTCAGCATCGAGCGCTTCACGGTGGGCTGGTATGTCGCGCGCGTGTTCAGCATGTTCGCGCCAGGCGTGCTCGTGTGCGTGCTGGTGTGGGAAGTGACGGCGCTCTATCGTCAGCTCGCCGAAGAACACGCCACGCTGATCCGCGCCTCGGCACGCGATGCGCTCACGCGCGTCTACAACCGCAGCTATTTCGACGAGCAGTTCCGCGAGGCCTTCGAGCGCGCCGCGCGCAGCGGCCAGCCGCTGTCGCTCGTGATGCTCGATGTCGATCACTTCAAGCACTACAACGACGCCTTCGGCCATCTGCACGGCGACGCCTGTCTCGGCGCCGTAGCGAGCGCGCTCGCCGCCACGCTTGCGAGCACGCGGCACGCGCCCGGCGGCTTTGTCGCGCGCTATGGCGGCGAAGAATTCGCGCTCGTCCTGCCCGATACCGGCGCAAATGAAGCCGCGGCGCTCGCCGAACGCGCACGTGCCGCCGTCGAGCAACTCGGCATTCCCTCCCCCTCCGCAGGCGGCCTCGTCACGGTGAGCGCGGGCTGCGCCACGCGCGACGCGATCGTTGCGTCGTCCCCTAATGCGCTGATCGAAGCCGCCGACGCCGCCTTGTATGCGGCCAAACACGCCGGCCGCAACCGCGTGAGCCACACAGGCGCGAGCATCGCGTAAAGCGCGGCCGACTCATTGCCTCCCTCGTTGGCATAAGCGGCATTGTCATAAGCGCAACGCATTTGGGTTTCAACCAGGTGCTTCCACGTCGCGGCACCCATAAAGTGCGTGCTATGGCCTGTTTCAGCATTTGCATACGTCGCGCGCAAGCCATGCAGACACATCGATGCAGGCGCATGTTGTTCCCCACACGCTTTCAAAATGTAATGAGGAATCGGGATGTCCATTGAAAAATCGGCGGAAATTGCCGCCCGCTTCGACCGGCTGCCGCCGTCGCGCACAGTCTGGTCGATGGTGATTCTGCTGTCGCTCGGCGGCGTATTCGAGTTTTACGACCTCTTCTTCACGGGCTATGTCGCGCCCGGCATGGTGCATTCGGGTCTTTTCACGCCGGAATCGCTCGGCTTCTTTTCCGCGCTCGGGCCGCTCAAGGTGGCCGGCTTCGGCACCTTCGTGTTCTCGACCTTCGCCGGGCTGTGGGTCGGCGCGCTCGCGTTCGGCCAGGTCGCCGACCGGTTCGGGCGGCGCATGATCTTCACGTGGTCGCTGATCTGGTACATCGCCTGCACGGCGATCATGGCGTTTCAGACGAGCGGCCAGGCGCTCAATATCTGGCGCTTCATTGCCGGCATCGGCATTGGCATCGAGCTCGTGACCATCGACACGTACATTTCCGAACTGATCCCGAGCGGCGAGCGCGGCCGCGCCTATGCGGTCAACCAGTTCATCACCTTCAGCGTGGTGCCCGTCGTCGCGTTTCTCGCCTATATCCTCAAGGACACGCATCCTATCGGCCTCGACTACTGGCGCGTGGTGATCCTGATCGGTTCGGTGGGCGCGGTGGTGGTGTGGTTCCTGCGCCGGAGTATTCCCGAAAGTCCGCGCTGGCTCGCGCGCAATGGCCGTGAGGACGAAGCGGAACGCATCGTTGCCGGCATCGAGCGGCGCGTCACGGCAGAAACGGGCACGGCGTTGCCGCCGCTCGGGGCGATCTCGCTTGAAAAGGCCGGGCGCGGCTCGCTTGGAGAAGTGTTGCGCGCGCCGTATTTGCGGCGCACGGTGATTCTGTCGATTTTCAACATGGCGCAGGTGATCGGCTTTTACGGCTTCGCGGCATGGGTGCCGACGCTGCTCATCGCGCGTGGCGTCCACATCACGCAGAGTCTTGCGTACGCCTTCGTGATTGCCATCGCCAATCCGTTCGGGCCGCTGATTGGCGTGTGGTTCGCCGACAAGCTGGAGCGCAAGACGCAGATCGTCGGCGGCCTCCTGATGATGGCGGTGGTGATTACGCTATTCGCGCAAGCCACGCAGCCGTGGGTCCTGATCGTGCTGGGCGTGCTCTTCACGCTCGCTTCGAACGTGATGTCCTACGCCTATCACGGTTACCAGGCCGAGCTTTACCCCACGCGTATCCGCGCTCGCGCCGTCGGCTTCGTGTACTCGTGGAGCCGCATCGCCGCCGCATTCGCGGGGCTCGCCATCGGCATCCTGCTCCATCATTACGGTGTGCCTGGCGTCGCGGTGTTCATCGGCGCTTCGATGCTCGTGGGCATCGTGATGATTCTGCTAGGGCCGGTGACGCGCGGGCTCTCGCTCGAAGCGATCAGCCATTGAATCAGGCGATCGTCAAAACAGCACGTCCGATTTGACGATCATCTGTACGGCCGCGGCCAGCACGCACACGAGCACGACCACGCGAAACGCGAGCGGATGCATTCTGTCGCGCAACGGTCTGATGAGCAGCATGCCCGCGATGGCGGGCACGCTGGCCGCCGCCGAAATCGCGAGATCGACGAGATTGGCATGCGCGCCGTGGCTGAACGTCGTGATGAGCGTGATGACCGAAACGACGAGAATGATCGCAATCTGCTTCGTGAAGGCGCGGCCCGTGGCGCCCGACGCGATCAGATACATGGCGAGCAACGGCCCCGGCACGGCGGCAATGCTCTCCATGAGCGCCGCCCCGAAACCGAGCGCGAATCCCACCGGCCGCGCGAGTGCAGGCGCGAGCTTGAAACGCGGCGAGACGAGCAAAAGCAACGCCGCCACGATCAATGCCACGCCCGAGGCCGCCTGGGCGTGATGCGGCTCAAGTGCGATCAGTACCGACACCCCAATCACATTGCCGATCACGGTACCAATTAGCGGCGCCGCGATAGTGCGCACGGTAGGCAGCATTTCGCCCCCCTCCAGCGCCTGCGGAATATTGCCGAGAATGATCGGCATGGACAGCAGCAGCACCGCTTCCTTGACCGGCAAAAAATGCGTGACGATGGGCATGGCCACGAGCGGCACGCCTATGCCCGTCACGCCCTTCACCATGCCGCCCAGCACGAGCGCAACCGCAATGCCGAGCAATTGAAGTCCGTCGAGCGACTGCAGATGGGGCGCGAGAAGCCCCGAGGAAAACGAAAGACCGGACATCGATGACGATCAGGGCAGTAGGCGCGCGTCGTTTCGCGCCGCTCATGTGAAAGTGGCCGCGGGCGTCGAAACGCCGGCGCGGCCACCGGTTCGCAAGCGAATTTCGCTTATGCGCTTTTCTCAGCGACTTTATTAAGCAGCCGCTGCGGCTTGTGCCGGCTTTGCGGCGGCTCTACGGCCTGCGCTTTTACGCGCCGCCCGTTTTGCGGGTGCGGCTTTCCTTGCGGGCGCGGCCTTGGCGCGCTTCGCCGCGGTCTTTTTCACCGCCGCCGCACTGGCGCGCGGTTTGCGTGCGACTTTGGTGGCGGCCTTTGCCGCGCTGCCGTCGATCTGGAATTTCGAACGGTCTTTCGCGTCGCGAATCCACGCCGGCGCACGGCCGCGGCCGGTCCACGTGGCGCCCGTTTTCGGATCGGCATATTTGGCCGCAACGGTGCGCTTTGGGCCTGCGGCTTTGACGCCTTTGCCAGGTTTGCGGCCACGCTTCTTGCCGACGAAGCGTTCGATGTCGGCCACGCTCAGGCCATGTTTGGCCATCAGATCGCGAATTTTCGTGAGACCGACCGACGTTTGTTTTTCCACGATCGATTCGGCCTGCTTTTGCAGCTTTGCGATCTTCGATTGAATTGCATCCAGGGTGACCATTCACACCTCCTTATTCACGGTTTTTACGGACACCCTTCAACCATCACTGGCCGATCGAATTGCGATCTTGTCGGCATGGGCGTCGCGAAAGACAAGGTGATTATGAAGTCAAATCACGCATGCTGGCAATTTAAACGAATGTTTTGTAGTGAAAAACATGTTTCCTGATCAGACTATTGATCGTTCCGCAAACAATGTCTCCATGAATTTCCATTGAGAAACATTCGCACCGCTAGGCGACGAGAGGCGCGCGCTGCAATTCGACGACATTGACCTGCACGCCGAATATCTCGCGAATCATGGGCAAAAGGTGATCGTGGTGCGTGAGAAACAACACCTGGGTTTTCGCGGAGAGATTCCGTAATGCCGCGAAACCGGCCTTTGCGCGCTCGTCGTCGAAATTGATGAAGAGATCGTCGGCAACGAAAGGCAGCGCCGCCTTGCTCACCAGCTGCAATTCGAGAGCCGCGATACGCAGCGCGAGAAAAAGCTGGTCGCGCGTGCCTTCACTCATTCCACTCACTTCCACGGTTTTGCCGTTACTGCGCCGTGCATGCAATGCGGGCGGATTGCGTTCGTTATCCACCACGAGCCTCGCGAAATCACCGAGCGTGAGTCCGCTGAATATTTCACCTGCGCGACGCAGCATCGGCCCCTGCTTCTGGTCGCGATAACGATCCGTTGCCCATTTGAGCAAGCGGCTCGCGGTCGCGGCTTCGAGATATTGCTCGGCGGCTTCGCCCATGGCGCTCAGGGCTTCCTGGCGTTTTGCTTCGGCCAGCGCGGCATTGGCCTGGCCGTTGATGGCTTCGAACGCCTGCCTCGCGCTGACCTGCTGCTGCAGGCACTCGCTCAACGCACGGTCGCCGGCTTCGCGTTTCTGGTTCACCGTTGCCAGCAGCGCAGGCAGCTCGGTAATGGGCTGCTCCGCAATCTCTGCCGCGATGGCCTCCTGCGCAAGTCCATCGCCTTCGCGCACGAGCGTGTCCCGCGCCGCCGAGATCGCTTTCGACAGCGCACGGCGCGCGTCGGAACGCTCGGCGAGCGGCAATGCCGCATCGATTCCGTTCACGCCCGCGAGCTGCAGAATGGGCTCGATGCGCGCCTGTGCCCCCGCCACCGCCGCGGCGGCATCGGCCACGCGCGTGCGGGCAAGCTGCACTTCTGCATCGGCCTGGGCGAGGCATTTTGCCGTTTCGCGCGCGGCTGCCAGCCGCGCCGCGAGCTGACGCGCCACGTCGATGCCGTCACTCGACGCGGGCCATTCGGGCGCGAGCGCCTCGGCGAGGCGTCGCGCGTCGGTTTCCAGCATCGCCAGTTGCGTGCGGATCGCGCGAATGCGGTTACGGGGTGCTTCGGCGTCCGAAAAAGCGGCCGCAATGATATTGGCGAGTTCGACAGCGCCTTCCGCTGCTGCGAGCGTCGCCGCACGAGCGCCGAGATTCGCTTGCGCGAGTGCCTCTCGCCATTGCGTCTGCCACTTTGCGTAGGCTTCCTGTTCAATGGTCAAACGGGATTGCGCGGATTCACTCGCGCGTTCGGCGTCGCGAATCTGCGTTTCAAGACCTTCGCGCTGCACGGCGCTCTTCTGAGCCGATTGCACGACGGTTTCCGCGATGCCGATCAACGTAGTCAGTGCGTCGCCCTCGTTTGCCTGCGCCACCGGGCGCAACGTTTCGAGAAGCTCGGCATGCGCGGCGATGCGCGCCGCTCGACGCGCTTCAAGCTCACTCGCGCGGCGATCGCATTCGCTCTGTGCATTGAGCGCCGCTTCGCGATTCGCGAGCCAAGCGCCCATGTCCGCAATCGGCATGCCAGCCAGTTGCGCATCAATGGCAATTTGCGTCCAGGTATTGCGAAAGGCTTCGAGCTCGCGCTCGCGTTCGCTCAATGCCGCAAGCTTGCGCTGCGCATTCGCGCGCGCTGTTTCGACTTGCTGACGCAAGTTCTGCAATGTGGCCGCCGCCTGCGAGGTGCCGAGTTGCGCGTCGACGAGTTCGTCGGCGAGGCGCATCGCGTCGTCCACGACGGGTGCGCCATCCGCGAGGCTGACGCGCGCCTGCCTGACTTCGTTCCACGCGCTATCGCGGCGCGTGCGCGCCGCCTGCACTTGCGCAGTCGTGACAACCTTGTTGCCCTGCGTGAAATGCGTCTCCTGCAATTCGAAACGCTCGATCTCTTCTTGCGCGGCTGCGACTGCTTCTCGCGCTGCGGCCACTGCGCTCAGGCGATCGCTTTCTTCCTTTTGCAGTGCGGCCAGGCGCGTAGCCGATGGCAGGTCGAGCGCGCGCAGCGCTGGCACCGGCTTGTTCCATTGGCCCAGCGGCTGGCGCTTCTCTCGGACCGTGCGCTGAGCATCTGCGAGTTCGCGCTCGAGCGCGCTTTCCTTCGTCACACTGTTGCGCAATTCACGTGCATCGTCGAGCGCGGCGCGCAACGCGTGCGGCACTTCGATGCCCGGCAGGCGCACAAGCTGCTCCCGCAATTGTGCGAGCTTACGCGCTTGTTCATCGTGTCCCTCGCGCGCGGTCGTGAGCGCCTGCTCGCGAAGACCGTGATCGCGCAGCAGGTTCGTCACCGTCTTCAACGCGAGCGCGCCGGGCAGCGCCGCGCGCAATGCGGCTTCGTCACCCGGCCAGCCTAGCTGAGCCGCAGCGGCGAATGCGGCGTCGAGATGGTTGCGGATCTCGGTTTCACGCACCAGCAATTCACGCGGATGATTGACACATTCGCCGCGCAGCGTATCGAGCGCATCGATTTCGGCGGCGAGTGCAAGTGCCGCACGATCGGGCTCGATCGCATCGCGTGAGGCTTCTTTGCCTGCGAGATCGGCCTGGCGCGCTTCCTGCACTTTGCGCTCGGCGGCAATGTCGGCTTGCGCCTTCAGCAGATCGGCATGCGCAGTGGGCGGTAAATCGACGACCTCGCCCAATGCGGCCAACTCGCGCTGCTTGAGCGAAAGCTCTTCTATATAGGGAGCGAGGCGGCGCACGCGTTCGAGCTTCGAGCGCTGCGATTCGAGACCGCGCTGCTCGGCGCGCAACCGCTCGATAGCCTGTTCGACCGCTTCGAGCGCGTCTTTCTTCTCGACCCAATCGCGCGTACGCACCTGCGCGGCCTTCAGTTCGCTCGTTGCCTCGGCGAACGACGTTTCCGCCTGTGCATACGCACTGCCGCTGCGTCGCGGAGCCCAAAGTTCGGCCGCGCGATTCTCGAGCTCTTCGCGCACGGGCCCGAGGCTGCCCACACCCGCCGCCGATTCGAACAACACCTGGCCGAGCTTGTCCGATGCGTCGAGAATGCTGCGCCCGCCTTCAACGAGCCGCACATGATCGAGGCCGAACATCTGCTCGAAGAACTCCTTGCTCGTGCCGTCGAGAAATGCCGCGAGAAAATCGTCGGGTAGCTTGTCGTCCTGCGGAGTGCGCAGCGAATTGCGGCCGCGCGCGCGATGAAATCGTTGCTCGACCGCGCCGTTTTCCAGCACGCCGCCAATGCGCAATTCCGGTGTGTTGTGGAGAAAATCGAGCGGCGTTTGCAGGCGCATGCCGAACAACAACTCCGACACGGCGGTCCGCACTGTGGACTTGCCCGCTTCGTTCGGCCCGACGATGACGTGAAAATCGTGCGCCGCGTGCGGAAACGGCAGGGTCGTGTCGGTGAACTTGCCGTATTTGATCAAATCGAGTTGCTTGAGACGCACTGGTCATTCTCCCGTGGAAAGTCGCGCAAGCAGCGCGGGGCCGACCTGCTCCACCAGCGACGCGAGTTTGCCGTCGCGGGCGAGTTCGAGCAGCGGCGCGTCTTCTTTCACTTCGCTGCGCACCTTGCCGATAAAGGCGCGTAAATCACGTTCGAGCAGCGCGAGAAATTCGGCGTCTTGCGTGGCGGCTTCGAGTAGCAGTTTGAGGTCGGCGAGCGCTTCGATCTGCTCGTTCTGTGCGGCAGCCGTATCGGCCGCGCTCGTTTCGAGCTTGACCTTTTCGAGCCACAACTTGTCATTGCCGATGATGCCGATCTGATTGAGCACTTCGGCGCGCAATTGCGTCGCGCGCCCGAAAAAGAGTCCATGTGCCGGCGACTTGCCCGTCACCGTCACGCGGACTGCGCGGGTCACATGCGCGTCGAAGGAGAGGAGCGCTTCGAGCGCAGCGCCGATCTTGCGCGCCAGATCCGCGACGCTTTCGCAGTCGCTCGCGTCGACGCGCACCGACTCCCAGCGCAGCACGTCGAGGTAGAGACGCTCGACCTCCGTGCGACCGTCTTCGACGCTCACGAGCACGGCGCCCCGGCGCCCCGTTTCGCGGATGTGCCGGCCCTGCAGATTGCCGGGGAAGACGATGGTCGACTCTTCCGCCCACTGCTGAAATTCGTGGACGTGACCAAGCGCCCAGTAGTCGTAACCCTTTGCGTGCAATTCGGCACGCGTGCATGGCGCGTAGGTCGCATGCGCGGCATAGCCTTCGAGCGCGGTGTGGAGCACACCGATGTTGTAGTAGCCGGGAACCGGCGACGGGTAGCCCACCGCCAGATTTTCGATCACGGCCTTGTCCTTGAAGCTCTGTCCGTGCAGTGCAACCTTGATGTCGTGCAGCGCGTGGGTTTCAGACTTGCGATGACTGAACACCACCACGTTGTCCGGCAACGTGAGCTTCCTGGTCATTTCGCTTTCCGCGTCGTGATTGCCCCACAACGCGAAGACGCGAATGCCGGCCTTGCGCAGACGTCCCATCTGCTGGCCGAAGAAGATGCCGGTGTTGTGGTCCTTCCAGTCGCCGTCGTAGAGATCGCCGGCAATGACGACGAACGCGACCTCTTCTTCGATGGCCCGATCGACGAGCAGGCGCAAGGCTTCGCGCGTGGCGTTGCGCAATTGGGCGGCCGGCGCATCGGGATAGGCGCTCAGGCCATGTAGCGGGCTGTCGAGGTGTAGGTCTGCCGCGTGGATGAACTTCACGACGTGTCCTCTTTGGTGTTTGCGAGCGCTGAATGGAGAAAGGGCGATTGCTGTTTTATCGCGCGAGCGGCGCGTGATGCGCGCTGGCGATTTGAACATGGCTGTGGTCCCGGATCGAAACCCTGACTGAGCCTTCGGCAATGGGGCCCAATTTTAATCGACGCGGATGGGGGCGGCTTCAGGTAACGTGGTGGGGCGTGGGTGAAGCGCTGCTCGCGCGTCACGTCGGCTCGAATTTTCGAAAACTACAAAATACGTATTGAAATATACGATTGATGCCGACGCGCGGGGATTTAGCGACTTCGCGGCTATTCTCACTGTGTTTCGGGGTCGGACGTCCGTTATCGCCGTGAAACAAGTACTAGAATTTGGATGGTTTCAGGCGTGGAGCGCCCGTGGGATGGGCGTTTTGCCGATTTCTCAGTTTTGAGTGAATTGTTTCACGCTGGTTTTCTGAGGCGCGGGCGTCGTTTAACTTTCTGCGATGTGTCTGTGTCTGTTGTTGTCGTCGTTTAGGTCGCTGGGCGGTTGGCTGATTTCCCACTGGCTTCCCATAGCTGCTCTGCGCCTCTGTTCGATTTCCTTGATGGGTGGCGTGCTGGTCGCTAGTTTGCCTTCTCGTTATGGGGAGCATTGGACGCGTGTGCCTTGTGTTGCTTGCTTCATCTTTGGGGAGCGGATTTGTCAGTTAGTTGCATTTTTAAACTTGCTGCGGGACGCTGCTTATTCAGTGACGAGATGTCATGCTCCACAGTCGCTGGCCGGCTGAGCAACGAATAACAGACGAGTTCGATGCGGGAGCGCGGAGACCGGGCGCCGTGCCACGTCAACCTGAGGAGTGGTACTACCCCGCTGCTGTACCGCGCGACAGGTTCGCCTCTTGCCTGCAGGCTACCCGTACGAAAAGACGCGTCACGCGGGCACCGTTAAGCGGGGCTACTCCGGTCCCGAGGGCAACCGGCTGGGAGTCTCGGCGCAAAGCTTCGGCTAAACGAGCGAACAGCGCGTGCACACTGCTTGAGCATGAACGCAAGGCGTGAAATTGAATGTGACGCGTACGGGGCGCACGTCGCCGAGAAGGTGTCAGGGAAAATCAATGTGGGCGATGTCGTTCTCAAGGAGTTAATGAGAGACATGGCACGTCTGCGGATCTTCGAAGCGGCGTGATCTCGTCCGGTACTGTTGAAGCCGCTCGTTTTCCACTGGCGAGCAGCCTGACCCATTTGAAGCCGCAGGGCGTTGAGTGCGTCCACCGTGTGTCGAGTCGACACACCGGCACGCCCGATACTACGCACGCGCTGGCTACGCTAATCGCAACTGTGGCGGCCGGCGCCCGGGACAGTGGCATCTGCGGGTTTCACACGTGGCGGGCGCCAGGCACTTTGGAGGTATTCGCTTCCTCACGAGCCGCGCCCCCCCCCCGACGAGGCATCTCCCAGATCACGTTCGCCAGAGACCGCTACCGCGGGAAGGCAACGACCGTGTGTCGACTCGACACACCGTTCTGGGTGGGAATTCAGCAAGCAAGCGAACAGACGACGGATCGTCTTCGCGGACACAACATGATGGAGGCGGCTGGAGATGTCACATCCTCATGCTTGTTGTCGCGCGCTCCATGGCCCTCCCGATTTGCCGCCACGGTCCGCGGGTGTCGACTCGACACACAGCCTCGGCCGCCAGATCAGGACTTGAGCGATGGACCATGGTCCCGTGCTACACAGGATGTGTGCAGCCGAGGAGATGACCTCATGCCTTGTTCTCGCTTCGCACCGATGGGGCGTGTCCTGGATCGCAATCCTCTCAGACAGGGACCGAGAGGAAGTCGAGGCAGTGTGTCGACTCGACACACCGTTCTGGGTAGCAAGTCGGCTTGCAAGCGAACAGGCAATGCATCGTCCTCGCGGACGCGACACGATGAGAGTGCTTGAGAGATGATCTCATCCCCGTGCCCGTCGTCGCGCGGTCTGATGACTCTCCGGTTTGCAGCGACGCTCCGCGTGTGTCGACTCGACACAGCGTCCAATCCCTCGCGGACAAAATCGTGGACCGCTGCTCACAGTTTTCGAGCGCGCCCCACGCCGACAGCAGTCCGCGGGCGTCGCCGGCGGCGCACTCAAGCCGGCTATATGTTGCGTCTTTCGGCCGGCACGATCATCGGTCGTGTGTCGAGTCGACACACGACCGATCGCCGGGGGAACGCAGGCATTATCGACGCCCGCTCGGCTCGACACGACGCAAGCCAAGCCGAACACCTTCTCCCCGCAATGTGTCGACTCGACACACGGAGCAAGTCGATGGACCCAACGTCTGGAAACGCTCACCCCCAACAACCAACCCGCGACGAGCTGTCGGCAACCGAAATCCAGGCACCGTGCACAGGGCATCGTCACAGCCCGCACACGTCCCGGCCACGACGCACCTTCCCGTGTGTCGAGTCGACACACGCTCGCCCCGCCGGACAACTGTGTGTCAACTCGACACACAACTTAACCCGCAAAAAGAAAAAGCCCGCCGAGGCGGGCTTCCATCCACATCAACAGCCTCGAGGCCCAATCAGCCGGGCTTCACATTGAACAGCTGACTGATCAGCTCCCGAATTTGCGTTTCCTGGGCATCCGACAGCACACCCGTCTTGAGCTTCACCGTAAAGCTGTTGGTGTCTTTGGTAATGCTGCCGGCGTGGCTCTTGCCCGAGAAGATCTTCTCGATGCTGCGTTCGGATACGCTTTCGGTCGATTCCCCCCGACTCGCTTGCGCTCCGATCGCCGCGGCCAGCTTGCCTTGGTCCAGCGTCCGGCCGACCACGGCCGGCCACAAGTCGCGCGCAGCCGAAAGACCCGCCGAGCCGTACTTCTTGATTGCCGAAACAACCTCGTCAGCAGCCGAGCCGCCGAGCAGTCGTGGATTCAAATCAAGATCGCGCCGGATGAAGTCCGGCAGATTTTCAAAGGCCAAAAACCGGTACAGGCCTTTGCGCGACATTCCCAACGCCTCCGCCATGCGCTTGCGCGTCGGAAACTCCCGTTCGGCGCGGCGCAGCGATTGTCCAATTTCATAATCAGTGAGATCTTCGCGACCGACGTTTTCCACCAGCGCGAGCACCGCCATGTCCTGATCGGAGCACTCGATCACGGAGGCGCGAATATCCTGTGCCTGAATCAGGGCGTGCGCGCGCAGACGTCGTTCACCGGCGATCAGCTGATAGCCGTTCTCCGCCCGACGAACGACGATCGGCTCGACGAGCCCGACTTCGCGGATCGATTCGGCCAGCGAGGCAAGGCCCTCGTCGCTGAAAATCTTGCGCGGCTGCCACGGGTTCGGCTGAATCGCGTTCACCGGAAGCATGAGCTTGTCGCTCGTGTTCTCCAGTTCCTGGATGCGCTGCTGCGCCACCGCCAACGCGCCGAGCATGCCGGGCCCGGTCTTGAACGCGCTGCTGCGGCGCGGCGGCTCGGCCGGAGCGACGGCTGCCGGCCGTTCGGCGGCTGGCCGCTCCGACGTCGAACCGAGTTCACGGGTCTTCGCCGCCATCTTGTCGCGGAATGAACTCACTTGCCGGCCCTCCATTGTTCGACGTAAAGATCGTCGATCCACTGTACGTAATCAGTCAGCGGCTGACGCACGCGCGCGACCGTCTTGTCAGCGAGGTCTCCCTTGCTGATGTCGAACACAGTCGCCATGGCGAGTGCGCCGTTACTCATCGCGGAACTGGCCGGCACCTCGAGCGCGTTCACCCAGTCCTTGTAAGTCCGCTGCACCCACGAGCGCACAACCGGTGCAGACGATGTCTTGCCGTAGTCGACCTTCGAAAGCAGGACGGAAACGAAGTCGTATGTCTTCTCGTCACCGCGTTCCATGATCGTGTGCGCGAGGTCAGAAAACAGGCTCCAGAACGAGACCGAGCTGATGAAGTCCAGGCTTTCGGGCACGAGCGGCATGACCATCGCGTCGGCGGCCATGAGCGCATTGATCGTGAGATAAGACAGCGACGGCGCCGTATCCAGAATGATGTAGTCGTATTGCTTGCGCAGCACCTCCACCCCCTGACGCAGCAGATCCCAGAACTTGAACCCCGGGTTCTTGATCACGGTTCCGGGAATATGGAACTCCGCGGAAAACAGCGTGGGGTGCGCGGGAATGACGTCAAGTCCGTCCCAATAGGTTTCCTGCACAAAATTCAGCAGACCGCCTTCCATATGCGGGTCGTAGATGAACGGCAGGACCGTGCTATCCTCAGTCACTTCCTTTTCGGCATACAGACCGCAAAGCTCCGTGAGCGACGCCTGCGGATCCAGGTCGATCAGCAGAACCTTGCGACCACGCAAGGTCAGGCCTTGGGCGAGACACATGGTGGTGGTCGTTTTCGTCGAGCCGCCCTTGAAGTTGGCAACGAGAATCACCTTGCCGTCGGCGTCGCGCACCCCGGTATGGAGCGGTGTCTGATAAATATCGGAGACCTGCTGGACCCAGGTTCTCGCTTCCGGCAGCGTGAAGACCCGGCTGCGCCCGGAACCTTGCGCCACACCTTGCGGAAGACCCTCGCGGGTGGCGAGCAGGTTGTTCAGTTTGATGCGATCAATGCCGCACATCTCTGCGACCTGAGCGGACGTAAATGTGGGCGCCATCTTTCGCGGCCGCGGCGCCAGCATCATCTCCCGAAGCTCTTCAGATAGACGACCGGCCTCTTCGGCAAATTCAGTGATCGCGGAAAGATCCACACGTCGATCGATCGACGGCAATTCGATAGTTTTCGCCATTAATACGCTTTTTATCAGAATTTGGATAAAGCGTAGAATACAGCAAAAGCGTATGAAAACACACTAATTGAGGGCGATATGAAAAAAAATGACCCTTCAAAACGGCCCGTATTGCCCTCGTGGGACATTCCCAAGGGCAAAGTAGCAGCAAAACCGGCAACGTCGCCCAGGCCGTTGTAGGCCCTTTCGCTGCCGTCTGCCTATTTTTTGTGCAAATCGCCGGGGCCAGAGCACCTCGTTGTTGACGATGTCGGTCGAGGTTTTTGTGCAAATCCAGCTTCAGATCATTCCCCGCAGGCTTCATCGCTCCCATGCGCCCCGCACAGTCACGGTTTTTGTGCAGTTTCACCGGCTGATCCGCTTAGCCCCCTGACCTGGCGGGCGGGTAACGATTTTTGTGCTTCCAGATTTCTGCGAGCCACCCTGGCCGGCCGCGATTGCACAAAAACCGTTACCGTACGCGCAGGGAAAGCCTTGCCGCGCGCGCGCCGACCACCGTAAAGGCACAAAAACCGTTACCCGATTTCCCCTGCGCGCCCAATGCCGCTGCCATTTCGCTATCCCGAGGCAGCCCAGTTCCACCAGGACGAATCTCACCGCCAACGCTGCACAAATTTCGTTACCTCGCGCAGGCGGCAAACGACGGAATCATCACACGGCGACCGCACAATAACCGTTACCTTCCGCCCGCCTTCCAGGATGTGCACAAAAAACGTTGCTATCACGGCGTCGCTCGGCCATGCACAAATTCCGTTGCCTTCCTTCCTCCCACCGAAAAGTCACTTCTGAATAACGTCCCATCGACCACCTTTGCCGCATCCAACTTGATGTCGGCTCGCGTAAAGACGTTCTGCACATAAACCACTTCCATAGATCACTGTAACTGCACAGAAATCGTTACCTTTCCATGGGTTTCGGCGGGCGAAAAGCAAATCCAGTCCCGATGCACCGCCACCGAGAGCCTTTACGTGCGGGGCTTTGAAGGGTTATTCCTCTTGAATTCCCTCACTGCATCGCGAGACACAACACGAAAAAGTTCGCACTGAGCATCTTTTTTTGTGAGCGGTTTGTTTGTTTACTTAAAGATAAAAACCCACCAACCAACTAACGTACGCACCCATTTTCTTGCTTTTCAAGGACTTGCCTTTCAAAAGCACCGTTCTATGTGCTCGCTGCACCGTTTTATGTGCGGCCGGGTGCCGTTTTATGTGCCGCCGCTGTAGAGATATTTGTGCGATCAGGTACGTTTTTTGTGCGCGAGCCGAATCCGGTGCCTGTTTGAGGTAACGTTTATTGTGTTGACTTGTGTTTGCGTAGTGATAGAGTGCCCGCCAATGTCGACGGGGAGAGCGTGCGTATGTCGGAGGAGAGCGGGCGAAGGACTACAACACTGCAGATGTCGCTGGGTCTCTTTGAGGAGATGTCCGGCCAGCCGATCAATGAGAGCACGCGGGAGATCGGTTTTCAGCGCAACAACGTGTTCGTCGCCATCAATGGGCTTGGGCTTTCTTCGCGCCGTTTCATCGACGCCGCCTATTTCATTGCCGCCCAGGAACCCGCGCCGCGCGATATCTACGACGTCGACCTGAATTACTTCAAGTGGCTCATGCGTTATGAGAGCCGCAACGTGCGCCATTTGCAGAGCGTCATCAAGGAAGCGCAGCGCGTGCTGATCGAGGTGACCGACACGCCGCCCGACCGCGCGCCCAGCGAAGACGACCAGTGGATTTCCGAGCAACTGATGGGCAGCGTCAAGATCGGCAAGGGGCGCATCCAGTTCCGCATTCCGCCGCTCATGCTGCGCCACATCACCGGGCCCGACAAGCATCACTGGCTGAACCTGTGCATCACGGCGTCGTTCTCGCAGACCTACGCGCGCGCGATCTACGACTATGTGTTGCCCTTCGTGGCGGCCGGCTTGACCGACTGGATCGAGCTCGACGTCATGCGGCGCTGGCCCGGCAAACTCGGTACGAGCGCGTCGGAGTTCAAGCATTTCCGGCCCAAGTATCTCGATCCGGCGGTGCGCCAGATCAACGAGCTATCCGACATCGACCTCAGCTACGAAACCCGGGCCGACTCGGAAACCTCGCGCAAAATCAACAAGATCCGCTTCCGGATGAAGCGCAAGGACACGGTCGCCGCGCTGCTTTCGCGGCAGCCCGACGCGCACGACCTGCTGCTCACGCTCAAGGAGGAGTTCGGCCTCTCCAACAAGCAGTTCGACGTGATCGCGGAGCATCGCATGAGCTGGACCGACGAGCGCATCCAGCAGGCCATCGAATACACGCGTTTCCGGCTCAACCAGGGCAAGGTGACCAAGAGCCCTGCGGGCTATCTGATGAAGGCGTTGAGCCACAACTGGCAGGTCTCGGAGGCCGAGCGCAAGATGGTGGCGATCCAGGGCGAGCTGGCCGTGGCTGCGACGGCTCAGGAGACCGCCAGGACGGTCGCGACCACGGCGGTGAAGCAGAGCATCGCGGCGCGCGACGAAGAGGCGCGCTCGCAGCGCAACGAGGAGGTCAAGCGAGGCCGCGAGCACTTCGAATCGGCCGACGAGAAGACCCGCAAGGAGCTGGTGCGGCTCTACATCGCCTCGCAGGCCGGCAAGCTCATGCTGCGCCGCCTGAAGCTCGAGGCGGGGGCGCTCTCCGACGGGAACATCCTCAACCATTCCGATCTGTCGTGGTATTTCGGGCAATTCGTCTACGGGAAGATGAAGCAACTTGCCGCGCAGTGAGTGTCTGCAATACGCTTGACGGCTGATATGTCGGTGGGCGTATTTCAGCCTGGCCTCGCAGTCCGTCACTGCCTTCCGCGCTCACGTGGCGGAAAACATCCAGTCGATCAACGAGTTAGGGCACTCGTCCCAGGTGTTCTCCACAAGCTTGCCAACAAAATCTGTGGGTAACTCGAACGCCAGTCGCAAATCCGCGCAGACATAAAAAAAGGGAAGGCCCAGTGCCTTCCCTTTCTTCCTTGAGCGACGACGCCTTACTTCTTCTCGTCGTTCAGCTGCGGCAGCGTATAAGCCGCACCCGGTGCGAGCAGACCGACCTTCGAGTACACACGCAGCTTCTCGCGCGTGTCGGTGATGTCGAGGTTGCGCATCGTCAGCTGGCCGATACGGTCGCGCGGCGAGAACGTCGAGGCGACCTTCTCCATCGACAGACGCTCCGGCTGATACGTGAGGTTGTCCGACTTCGTGCTGAGGATCGAGTAGTCGTTGCCGCGGCGCAGTTCGATCTTCACTTCGCCGGTGATGGCGCGCGCCACCCAGTGCTGGGCCGTCTCACGCAGCATGATGGCCTGCGGGTCGAACCAGCGGCCCTGGTACAGCAGGCGGCCCAGGCGGCGGCCGTTTTCGCGGTACTGCTCGATGGTGTCTTCGTTGTGGATGCCCGTCACGAGGCGCTCATACGCGATGTGAAGCAGCGCCAGACCCGGGGCTTCGTAGATGCCGCGGCTCTTCGCCTCGATGATGCGGTTTTCGATCTGGTCGCTCATGCCCAGACCGTGACGGCCGCCGATGCGGTTCGCCTCGAGCAGCAGTTCCACGGCGTTCGGGAAAGTCTGGCCGTTCAGCGCGACCGGCTGGCCTTCCTCGAAGCGGATCGTCACTTCTTCGCGGTCGATCTTGACGTCGTCGCGCCAGAACGCCACGCCCATGATCGGGTTCACGATCTTGATGCCGCTTTCCAGGCTTTCGAGGTCCTTCGCTTCGTGCGTTGCGCCGAGCAGATTCGAGTCCGTCGAATAGGCCTTCTCGGCCGACATCTTGTATTCGAAGCCCGACTGGCGCATGAACTCCGACATTTCGGAGCGGCCGCCCAGTTCGTCGATGAACTGCTGGTCGAGCCACGGCTTGTAGATCTTCAGGTCCGGATTGACGAGCAGGCCATAGCGGTAGAAGCGCTCGATGTCGTTGCCCTTGTAGGTCGAACCGTCGCCCCAGATGTTGACGCCGTCTTCCTTCATCGCCGCCACGAGCATCGTGCCCGTCACAGCGCGGCCGATCGGGGTCGTATTGAAGTACGTGACGCCGGCCGTCGAGATGTGGAACGCGCCGCATTGCAGGGCGGCGATGCCTTCCGCCACGAGTTGCGCGCGGCAGTCGATCAGGCGTGCACCGGCGGCGCCGTATTCGGTCGCGCGGCGCGGGATCGAATCGTAGTCGTCTTCGTCGGGCTGGCCCAGGTTCGCCGTATAGGCGTAAGGCACGGCGCCCTTGAGCTTCATCCAATGCAGCGCGGCGCTGGTGTCGAGGCCGCCGGAGAAGGCGATACCGACCTTTTGGCCGGTCGGAAGGCTTTCAAGAATTGTGCTCATGATGAGAAAGAACCCGGTAGAACGAGAATACGGAAGGAATTCGGTCGAATCGTCAAGTATGTTGTATCCCCGGCCTTTCGGCAAGCCTGGCGGGGAGGGCGGCAGGCCCCGTTCGCCGCGGTGTCCGCGTTAATAAAAAAGGGGCGCAGCGAGGGCGCTTGCTCAGCGCAGGCGGCGGGCGGCGGCGCGGCGACCGGTCGACGAGGCCTTCGCGCGTGAGCGCGAAAAGCGCCTCACACACGGGCGTAGGGCTCACACCGAAGCGTTTGGCGAGATCGACCGAATTCGGGTCGTCGCCGGGACGAGCCGGCCTTCGATGATGCCGCGCGCCACTCGGTAGACGATCTCGGCGACGCTCGACTGCTCGCCCGTTTCCAGGGCGGCCAGTACGCCGACGTCTTCATCCATGCGCTTTCTTTCCACCGGGGCGCCGCGACCGGGCGCAGCGCCGCGGAGTGTAACAAATCCGCCGCCCGCTTCGCTCTCGAAATCGCAGGGCGGTTACGGAGATGTCAACACGGTCGCGAGAAGGTCTCGGAGAAAGGCGGGAATTCGCCATATGCTGAATCCAACTGTCGACACTAAAAGGCATTCCAATCGACTACCGGTCCGGCAAGGAGACGCCATGTACAGGTGCGCTCGCCAACGCCATGTGCGCGTATTCCAACGAGACGGACGACTGCGAGCCCGTCACGAAAGGTGCACCCAAGACCTGCAGCCCCGTTCACGGCGTGATGTGTCTGCTACGGCATGCGCGTTCGGGACGTATCCACGACCTGCTCGTCCTTCATGCCTAACAGGGCGACGGGCTCCGCGCCGGGCCGCCGCGTGGCTTTCCAGATCATCAGCAGGTGGTAGTAGAGTCGCGGGCTGAAGCCGAAGCGGTACGCGTAGAGATTGCAGAGTGCGAGCTGCAACCCGGCGCGCGCCTCGCGATTGCGCGCGAGCAGCGAGACCACGATCGGCACGAGCCGGCGCATGGCGAGCTTGCGCGCCGGTTCGAGTTCGGGCGGCAACGTGAGGCTGTTGAGAAAACGCCACGCCGAGATCGACGAGGCATTGATGCTCGTGCGCGTCGCCTGGGACACCGAAACGTCTGTGATGCGATAGCACGAAACGTATTCGTTCACGTAGCACACCCGTTTTGCCGCGAGGCACAGGCGCGTGCCGAACACGTAATCGCAGCAGGTGCCGTAGCGGTCGTCGTAGCCGATGCGCTTGACGAGCGCCGCATTGGCAAGCCAGCCGTTGTTGGGGAACATCTGCACGATGCCCACGCGGCCCGGCGGGTGTTGCAGTCCCGCGGCGCTGGCCGTACGGTGATACGCGATGTTCATGCGTTCGCTGGCCGCGTGCATGATGCGCCCGTCGTGATCGGTTTCGTATTGATCGCCGAACGCGACTTCCAGATCCGGATAACGCTCCCACTGCGCAAGCAGCTTCTCGATGCAGTGCACGAGCAGATAGTCGTCGTCGTGGATCAGGAGGATCTTGTCTCCGCTCGCCCGCTCGAAAAGGCTGGCCACGTTGGGCGCCTGGCCGAGCGCCGGCACGTTGCGCCGGTAGGCGATGCGCGGGTCGTCTCCGTAACGCGAGGCGATCAGCTGCTGCGTGCGATCGTCGCTCGAGTCGTCGCCGATCACGATCTCGATGTTCGCATGCGTTTGCATGAGGCACGATTCGATGCAGCGAACCAGCAGTTCAGGCCGGTTGTACGTCGGCAGGCAAATGGAGACCTTCGTTGTTGTCGTCATGGGCAGACCCCAGTGCTTGAGGGATGCGGAGACGTTCGCAAAAGTGGGTTCGTAATGCGAACTTCATCCGTTGCACGTGACGGTAAAGGAACAAAACGCGAAAGAAATTGAAAATAATTCGCAAGGAATGCGCCTTGCGCAGCGCGGCCCGCAAAGCCAACACTGGCCGGCATCCGCACAAAGTGCCGACGTTTGGTCTTACAAATCGGAAAAAAATCCGGGGTGGAAAAATGCTCCGGAATCGTCTGAGGTGGACTGAGTGCCGGAACAGTCGCGTCAATCGCGTTAACATTGGCGCTCCGCCTGAAACGACCGACGGCATCCATGGCCACCATCTCCTACGCCCACAAACCGCTCACGCCGTTTCGCCGTGCGCTCGCACGCTTTTCCCTCTCCGAACTCGCGAAATACACGAAACTCACGCTCGGCATGTGGATCGGATTCGGCGTGCCGTACGCGTGCGGGTATCCCGAGGCGGCGGTCGCGCTTTCCGGCTCGGCGATGCTCACACTCGCGCTCGGCAGTTCCATCTCGGCGGCGCGCGGATACTTCCACAAGCGCGTGATGTCGAATCTAGTCGCGATGCCGATCGGCACGCTGCTGATCTGGCTGACCGCGCCGCATTTGTGGCTGGGCGTGATCCTGCTGCCGCTCGTGATCTTCACGATCGTGCGCATGCGGCCTTCGGTGTTCCAGATGACGAGCATCACCGTGCCGATGACGCTCGTGCTCTACACGGGCGAGCACATACCGCTGCTGGAGCAGCGCCTGATCGGCGTGGTGCTCGGCATGCTGCTCGGTTTCATCATCCAGCAGGTTGCCTTTCCGCCCGATCACGGCTTCTGGGCGAATACGCTCGTGAACGACGGCAACGCACAGGCCG
Source organism: Paraburkholderia sp. BR14312 (assembly GCF_040948675.1). Lineage (NCBI taxonomy): Bacteria > Pseudomonadati > Pseudomonadota > Betaproteobacteria > Burkholderiales > Burkholderiaceae > Paraburkholderia > Paraburkholderia sp. BR14312. The sequence goes on along the minus strand of NZ_JBFPKI010000001.1, from coordinate 686,404 downwards.
AAGCCTTGCTCACCGAGGTTGCAACGAAAACGCTGGACCGCACGAAACTGAAATCGGCGACGGCTGCGCTGCGCGTGTCGAGCAGCAATCTGAAGCAGGCGCACGATCTCCTCAAGTCCGATCTCGAGCAGTCGTGGGTGTCGGCGCATTTGAAGCGCAATCGGGATCGCCTGCCGCTGTTCGCGTGCTACCACGAGCTGTTCGATTCGATCGTCGGCTTTCTTGAAACGCTCGATACGTTCAACGCGCAATACGAGGCGCTCGATACGCAATGGAAAGAGGCATACCGGCTCGGCCTCGCGCGCCTCGTGGACGTGCACCGGCAACTAGCTTCGCAGGCCGACCTTCGGGTGGAGCGCCCAGGTCTACTCGTGGAGCCGCTGACTCGCGGTGAACTGCATGCGCTTGTCGAAGCGCTGCCCGCAACGGGCGTGTTCACGAGCGTCTATCTCGGGCATTTGACCGGCTACGGCATCCTGCTGAGCCGTCTGAGCGACATGCATACCGAGCACTTGCGCAAAGCGTGAGCGCCGCACTCATTCCTCGCGGATCTTCCCCGCGATCCGCGCGGCGGCGGCCTGCAGATCGCTCGGGCCCGGTCAACTCATGCGCTGAAAGCCTACCGCCCGGCGCGCCAGCGAGCGTCTACCCGTAATTGTCCTGGGGTGGGCGCGCCGCGATGCAGCGCGTGGCGCGCCCTGCTCGCAGCGTCCCGTCTGCCGTGCCCGGCGGCCTTGCGCGCCCGATTGTTCGCGATCCGCGAATGACGTATTCGGGCGTTATCCGGTACTGATCACGCTGCGCTTGCGACTATCTTTGCGTCGTCGATGTCGATAGCGTCCCGCGCAGTGGCGCACGTCGCGTCGCACACCCGTTTTCGACCATGAACGAGTGGCGCGGCATCCGGCCGGCCCAAGGAGACAGAGATGAAACCGAACACATGGGACACGGCCTACGAATGGAAAGCCGTGACGCTGCTGGCACTGGGCTTCGGCCTGGTGGGCCTCGACCGCTGGCTGATCGCGCCGCTGTTCCCGTCCATCATGAAAGACCTCAACCTCAATGCGCAGGATGTCGGCAATTGCATCGGTATCCTGGGCCTTTCGTGGGGCGTGTTCGCGGCGGTCATGGGCGGCATGTCCGACAAGGTGGGGCGGCGCAAGGTGCTGATCCCGGCGATCATCGCGTTCTCGCTGCTCTCGGGCTTCTCGGGCCTCGCAGGCGGCTTCGCGAGCCTGCTGGCCGTGCGCGCGCTGATGGGCGTGGCGGAGGGTTCTTTCTGCCCGACCAGCTTCGCCGCCACCGCCGATGCCTCGCATCCGAAGCGCCGCGGCTTCAATCTCGGACTCCAGCAAAGCGGCTTCGCGCTGTTCGGGCTCGCGCTTTCGCCGATCATCGCGACGCAGTTGCTGGGCGTGATGAGCTGGCGCTGGGTGTTCGCACTCGTCTCGGTGCCGGGCCTCATTCTCGGCTTGCTGATGTACCGCGTGATCCGTGAGCCGCAAGGCGCGCCTGCGCCTGATTCGGGCGCATCCGTGGCGAAGGCCGAACGCGGCCACTGGCGTGACGTGATTCGCAGCCGCAACATTCCCGTGGCGATGGTCGCGCTCTTCTGCGCCATGACGGGCGTGTTCGTGCTCGGCGCCATGCTGCCGCTCTATCTCACGCAGTACCTTTCGCTCGACACCCAGCGCATGGGCGTGGTGGCCTCGGCAATTGGCTTTGGCGGTTTCGTCGGACAGTTCGGCTTGCCGGGGCTTTCGGATCTGTTGGGCCGGCGCCTCGCGAGCGTCGTCGGCTTCGTGGGCACTGCTGTCATGCTGATCGTGTTTCGCGGTCTCGGTGCGCAGCCGTTCGCGCTCTTCGCGGTGCTGTTCGCGGCGTCGTTCTTCACGCTCGGCCTTGTTTCGCTGCTCTCGGGACCGGTTGCCACCGAAGCCGCGCCGGCCGGCATGGTCTCGACTTCGATCGGACTCGTGGTGGGCGCGGGCGAAATCTTTGGCGGCGGCGTGGCGCCCGCGCTCGCCGGATTCGTGGCAGCGCATTTCGGTATCCAGAACATTTTGTGGCTGCCGATCGGCGCGGTCTTCCTCGGGGTGCTCGTGAGCCTCTTCCTCAAGGAAACCGCGCCCGCCAAGCTGCGGCGCAGCGAGGCCGCCGCCCCCGTTGCCCCCGGCGCGCCCTTGCCTGCAGCGGGGCAGGCCGAGTAGCGTGCGCGCCGCCCGTGCAGAGCGGCGCGAGCGCCCGGAGGCGGGCCCTATACTTGAAGGGCCCGAACCCGAGAAGAAGAGAGGAGCATGGACCGATTCCTGAGCATCGAAGCGTTTGTGCGCGTGGCGGAAACGAGCAGTTTCGCGGAGGCGGCCCGGCAACTCGGCGTGACCAGTTCGGTCGTGACGAATCGTATCCAGCAACTGGAGAAGTTCGTCAACGCCCCGCTCTTTCATCGCAGCACGCGGCACGTGCGCCTCTCCGAAGTCGGCGAGGCGTTTTATCGTGAGTGCGCGGAGGTGGTGGGGCGTGTGAACGAGCTGACCGACCAGATGCGCGAGCTGCGCGCCACGCCCACTGGCAGGCTGCGCATCCAGATGTTGCCGGGCTTCGCGCTGGGCCATTTCGGCGCGCCGCTTGCCGAGTTCAACCGCCGCTATCCCGGCATCCAGCTCGACGTGATCGTCAACGACCGCGTGGTCGATCCGATCGAAGAAGGCTTCGACGTCGCTTTCCAGATCTTCCCGCCGATTTCCGATTCGCTGATCGAGCGGCGGCTCTTTTCGGTGCGGCGGCTCTTTTGCGCCACGCCCGCTTATCTGGAGGAGCATGGTGCGCCGCAGCATCCGCGCGAATTGCTGCAGCACACCACGGCGCTCTATTCGGGCTATCCCTCGCGCAACCGCTGGACGATGACTCGCGGCGACGAAGTCGTGGAGATGGAGTTGCCCGGCATGATCCGCTCGAACTCGGTGCACTTGCTGCGCGATTACGCGCTCACGGGCGGCGGCGTGGTGTGCCTGCCTACGCTCGTGGCGAGCGAGGCGCTCCTAAACGGTTCGCTCGTGCCGATCCTCACCGACTACCACTTATCGGCATTGAGTTTTGCCGCCGTATATCCTTCCACACAGCGCCAGGCCCTGAAAGTGAAGGCGCTGGTGGAGTTTCTGGCCGAGTATCTGGGCCCCGAGCCCGCCTGGGACGTGCCGCTGATCGAGCGCGGCTGGGTGCGCTAGCGCCTGCAATGATCGCCTGCCGCGATTATTTGCGAAACGCGAATGCCGTAGTTGCCTGGCCACCGGTTGTTGCCGCCGCGCAGCGCTCCTAAAGTGGATTCCAACGAACCTTCCAAAACAGGAGACAGCCATGACCGATTCGTCATTCCACACCGCCTTCGGCTCGCTCGAGCAGTATCGCAAGGGCGAGATCGAAATCACGAACGGCGACGCCCGCCACTATGTTTTCTCCAATGTCTTCGAAGTCGCCGCAAGCTCTGCGCCCTACGAGAAAGTCGTGGTCGGCAAGAACCTCGACTACGTGATCGAGGTGCTGCGCACGGAAGGGCAATCGCGCTGGTTCGCCTGCGCACACGATGAGTTCACGATCCTGATGGATGGCGAAGTGCGCATCGACTTCATCAAGCTCGATACGCCGCCCACGGGCGGAACGGGCACGGTCGACGCGGGCGAGCAGCCCGCGGGCCGCAAGATGGGCCACGTGGTGTTGCGCCGCGGCCATCAAGCGCTGCTGCCGGCCGGCTGCGCGTATCGCTTCAGCGCGCAGAGGGCTGGCGTGGCGCTCGTGCAGACCATGGCCGGTGAACTGTCCGTGCAGAAGTGGGCGGATATCTGCCTGCACTGACAACACGCGCTATCCGAACACTCGACTACTGGAGACACGACATGGCCACCCTCGATACCCTCGACCATTCCGCAGGCTTCGCCGCCGACACCGTGCGCGCGAGCGAGCCCGACGCCGTGACCGGCTATCGCCGCTACACGCTCGGCGCGTTCGAATTCACGCGCGACGAGTACTTCGTGAAAGTGCTGTGGCCCGCGAAAGGGCAGACGCGCACGCACGCCATCCCCGCCGACGCCTTCCTGCGCGCCATGATGCGCGACGTGGCCTGGGGCTTCTTCTACGGCTGGGTGAACTTCGACCACGTGTTCGGCACGCGCAACCACTACGGCAAGGTGGACGTATATGCGGGCTCGTTCAACGGCATCATGAAGGACGCCGGCGTGGACTATATCGAGACATTCGAAACGCCCACCATCATGGCGACCTTCAAGGCGATCCTGCACGACTGGACCAACGAAGGCTTCGACCCGTTCGCCGCGCCCGAGGAAACCGGCACCGCATTCGGCCGCAAGCATGGCGAGAACGACGCCGCGATCGAGCGTACGCGCATCGCCACGCGCCGCATGCCGGGCCTCGAAGGCGACTCGCCGCTGCGCGACGACCTCCCGGTGAACCGCGCCTTCGCCGACGTGCCTCAGGACAACCCCGAAGTGCACGCCGAGCCCGGCTTCGAAGGCGAGCTGCACGCGTTCAACCTCTTCAAGTACCTCTCGCGCTCGGACGTGACATGGAACCCCTCGGTCACTTCGGTGTGCGGCCAGAGCCTGTTCTGCCCGACCACGGAGGAATACATCCTGCCGGTTTTCCACGGCAACGACCGCGTGGAGTGGTTCCTGCAGCTCTCCGACGAGATCGTCTGGGACATCGGCGACAAGAACACCGGCGCGCCGCGCGCACGCATCACCATGCGCGCGGGCGACATTTGCGCCATGCCCGCCGATATCCGCCACCAGGGCTATTCGACCAAGCGCTCGATGCTGCTCGTGTGGGAGAACGCGACCGCGGGTTTGCCCAAGCGCTACGAGAGCGGCGAACTCAAGCCGTATCCGGTCGAGTTTTGAACGAGCTTCGCAGCTACACAGCAAGCCTTAAGCATCAACCGAGGATTTACTCATGCAAACGCAATTGTTCATCGCCGGCCGCTTCGTCGACGCCGTCGAGGGCGGCACCATCGACGTGCTCAATCCGCACGACGGCTCGCTGATCACGAAGATCGCCGCCGCCACCGCCGCCGACATCGATCTGGCCGTGGCCGCCGCTACGCGCGCCTTCCCGCAGTGGGCGGCGATGCCGGCCGCCGAACGCGGCCGCCTGTTGCTGCGTCTGGCCGACGCCATCGAAGCGAACGGCGAAGAACTCGCGCAACTGGAATCGCTCGACACGGGGCACCCGATCCGCGATTCGCGCGCGCTGGACGTGCCGCGCACGGCGGCGTGCTTCCGCTACTTCGGCGGCATGGCCGACAAGCTGCAAGGCTCGGTCATTCCGGTCGAAACGGGCTTTCTCAACTACGTGCAGCGCGCGCCCATTGGCGTGGTGGGCCAGATCGTGCCGTGGAATTTCCCGCTCATGTTCACGAGCTGGAAGATGGGCCCAGCGCTCGCGGCCGGCAACACGGTGGTGCTGAAGCCCTCGGAAATCACGCCGCTTTCCACGCTGCGCATCGTCGAGCTGATGGCGGAAGTGGGCTTTCCCGCGGGTGTCGTCAACATCGTGCCGGGCTACGGACATACGGCCGGCCAGCGGCTTGCGGAACACGAGGGCGTGGGCAAGATCGCCTTCACTGGCTCGACGGCGACGGGGCGGCGCATCGTGGAGGCCTCGAAGGGCAACCTGAAGCGCGTGCAGCTCGAACTGGGCGGCAAGGGCGCCAATATCGTGTTCGACGACGCCAATCTCGACGCCGCTATCAACGGCGCGGCCTGGGCGATCTTCCACAACCAGGGGCAGGCGTGCATTGCGGGTTCCCGTCTGGTGCTGCACGAGCGTATCGCCGACGAATTTCTCGAACGCTTTGCGGCGCTCGCCGCTTCGATTCGTATCGGTAATCCTTTGGACCCCGAAACAGAAATGGGGCCGCTCACTTCGCTGCAGCATCTGGAGCGCGTGAAGGCCTTCGTGGACGTGGCGCGCGAGCAGGGCGGGCGCGTCCTCACGGGCGGCACGGCGCCGCAGGACCCCGCGCTCGCCAACGGCTACTACGTGCGCCCCACGGTGATCGAGGCGAAGACGCCGGACGATCGTATCGCGCAGGAAGAGGTGTTCGGCCCGTTCGTGACCGTGCTGCGCTTCAATTCCGACGAAGAAGCGCTCGCGATTGCCAACGGCACCGACTACGGTCTCGGCAGCGGCCTGTGGACGCGCGACCTCTCTCGCGCGCACAGCATCGCGGGCAAGATTCACGCGGGCATGTGCTGGGTGAACTGCTACAAGCGCGTGAATCCGGGCAGCCCGTTCGGCGGCGTCGGTCAATCGGGCTACGGTAGCGAAATGGGCTTCGAGGCGATGCACGACTACACGGAGGCCCGCTCGGTGTGGGTCAACGTGGACGCCCAGGTGCCGCCCCACTTCAAGCGTTGAGGCACGTATGGATCGCTTCGTTTATCAGGGCTTGCCGTCGCGCGTGGTGTTCGGCTGGGGCAACCTCGCGCGGTTGCCTGAAGAAGTGGACCGGCTGGGCGCGCGCCGCGCGTTGATCCTCTCGACGCCCGAGCAGCGGCCGCTCGCTGAAGAAGTCGCGCGCCTGCTCGGCGAGCGCGCCGCGGGCATCCATGCCGAAGCGGTCATGCACGTGCCCGTGGAGGTCGCGCGGGCAGCACGCGAGAAAGCGGCGGCGCTGGACGCGCAGTGCTGCGTGGCCGTGGGCGGCGGCTCGACCATCGGCCTTGGCAAGGCCATCGCGCTCGAATCGGCGCTGCCGATCGTCGCCGTGCCCACGACCTATGCGGGCTCGGAGATGACGCCCATCTACGGTCTCACCGAAGGGCGTCTGAAAAAGACCGGGCGCGACCTGCGTGTGCTGCCGCGTACCGTGATCTACGACCCGTCGCTCACGGTCTCGCTGCCGGCCGGCATTTCGGCGGCGTCGGGAGTGAACGCCATCGCGCACGCGGTCGAGGCGCTCTACGCAGAGGACGCGAACCCGGTGATCAGCCTGATGGCCGAAGAATCGATTCGCGCGTTGGGCGAGGCGCTGCCCGGTGTCGTGCGTCGCCCCGACGACGCGGCGATGCGCAGTCGCGCGCTGTATGGCGCATGGCTCGCGGGCACTTCCCTTGGCGCGGTGAGCATGGCGCTGCATCACAAGCTCTGCCACACGCTCGGCGGCACGTTCAACCTGCCGCACGCGCAAACGCATGCGGTCATGCTGCCGCATACGGCGCACTACAACCACGCGGCCGCGCCACACGCGCTCGAGCGCGTGGCGCGTGCGCTCGGCGGCGCGCAGGCGGACGAAGCCGGGCCACGGCTCTACGCGTTGAACGAGTCGCTTGGCATTGCGCTTTCGCTCGCGGAGATCGGTATGCCCGAAGCGGGCCTCGACGAAGCGGCCGATCTCGCGTGTACGAATGCCTATCCCAATCCGCGACCGTTGGAGCGCGCGGCGATCCGCGCATTGCTGCAACGCGCGTGGGAAGGCTTGGCGCCGCGCTAGCCGGGCCGTGCCACGCCGCGAGCGTGGCGCGCAAAACGAAGGAAAGGAGACAACCATGTCGATGCATGACACCGAGGCCGAACGCGCCTTGACGGAACAGGTCGTGGGCCGCTTCGCGAACACACCCGACGCGCGCCTGCGCACGCTGATGCAAAGCCTCGTGCGGCACCTGCACGCCTACGTGCGCGAAGTCGAGCCGACAGAGGCGGAGTGGTTCGCCGCGATCCGCTTCTTGACTGAGACGGGCCAGATGTGCGACGACGTCGTGCGCCAGGAATTCATCCTGCTTTCCGACACGCTGGGCGTGTCGATGCTCGTCGACGCGATCAACCACCGCTACGCTTCCGGCGCGACCGATACGACCGTGTTCGGCCCGTTCTATATCGAAGGCATGCCGGAACGCGCCTATGGCGAGAACATGGCGTTCACGCCGGGTACGCCGGCCCTCGTGCATGGCCGCGTGCTGACGACCGACGGCAAGCCAATCGCGAACGCCTTGCTCGACGTGTGGCAGACGGCGGACAACGGCATGTACTCGGGGCAGGACACCGAGCAACCGCACGGCAACCTGCGCGGCCGTTATCGCACCGACGCCGAAGGCCGCTATGCGATCCGCACCATCGTGCCCGTGTGCTATCCCATTCCGACCGACGGCCCGGTGGGCCGCATGCTCGACGCCACGGGGCGGCATCCGTGGCGGCCCGCCCATCTGCACTTCATGATCACGGCGCCGAGCCACAGCACGCTCGTGACGCACCTGTTCAACCAGAACGACCCGTATCTGGATTCGGATGCTGTGTTCGGCGTAAAGCCCTCGCTGCTCGTCGACTATCGCGAGCACACGGCGGGCGAGGCGGCCGCGCAGCAGTTCGGCTTCGAGGGCGGCTTTCGCGAGGCGCGCTACGACTTCGTGCTGGAGCGCGCATGAGACCGCACACGCGCTACTACGCCGTATTCGCCACCGACAAGCCCGGCATGCGCGACGTCCGCGAGCGCGTGCGCGCGGTGCATCGCACCTATCTGCGCTCGGCCGCGCAGCGTGGGGTGTTCGTGCGGTTGGGCGGCTCGACGCTCGCGCCGCATTGCGACGCGCTCAACGGCACGCTCCTCGTGATCGAGGCGGAAGGATACGACGACGTGATGCGCTTCGTGCGCGACGATCCCTATACGTTGGCGGGGTTGTTCGAGCACGTAGAGATTCGTCCGTGGGACTGGAATCTTGGCAATCCTGAGCAAAGAGTGTGAACCATGCAGACCGTGTGCCTGTGTTGCCTTGACGAGGTGCCCGACGGGGGCGCGCGCGTGATCGACGCCGCGCTCGCGGGGCGGCCGGTCGTCGTCGTGCGGCGTGCCGGCGAAGTATGGGCGTACGCGAACCGCTGCCCGCACTTCTCGGTGCCGCTCGACTACGAGCCCGGCCATGTGCCAACGTATCGCGCCCAGGTGATCATGTGCGCGCATCACAGCGCATTGTTTCGCTTCGAAGACGGGCAGTGCGTCGAAGGCCCGTGCGCGGGAGCGAAGCTCGATGCCATTCCCGTCTGGCTCGATGCGCAGTCCAACGTCGTGGCGCATTGCGGCGGCGCCTGACCGTCTTCCACGCTCGGGGCATCGATGCCCGCGCTGAGTCCGGCATGCGAATGCGCATGGCGCAGGAACAGTGCGAGCAGTTCAGGCCGCAGCCCGTCGCCGCGTTGAGCCGCGAGCGCGTGAAGGGCGAGGAGCGGAGCAAGCTGTGACATGATTCGACTCCCTATGTGAGACCTTCCATTCGCCGCGCTATCAGACGCGCTTGATGAGCCCGAGCTGCGTGAGCGCCGTTACGCCGTCGTCGAGTCCGATCTCCTCGACGATCTTGCCGTCTTTCAGGCGCAACACCGTCGTGCCGGTGAAATGCATCTTGCGGCCGCTCGCCGCCGGCAACGATCCCGCGAGAAAGTCCCCGAACGCCGGGCCCGAATGCGTGCCGCCGCCTTCCCACTGGCCCACCACGTACTCGCCTTCGGCGATCAAGTCGGCCGCGCCCCAGAAGTTCAGATTGGGGAACGCGGCGCGAAAGCCGGTCATGAACGCCTTGATGTCTTCGCGTCCGCGGCGCGGCTCGTGCAGCGAATACTTGAGCAGCATGTCCGGCGCGGCCAGCTCGTCGACGACGCCGAGGTCGCAGGTTTCGCCCCAGAAGCGCGTGAACCAGCGGCCAACGATCGCCTTGTTGTCCTCTTCCATCGACATGTTCGACTCCTTGTTGATCTCGATTCATGGCGAAGCAGGATTGCTGCGCCTGAAATGAACGATATCGACAGGCAAACCTCGTCAATACCCGTTTCTTGCCGTGACATTCGCGTGGCATTCACGCCGTGGCGCGCGCCGAATTAGAGCGCAACATTCGGATCGGAACGCGCGGAGCGTAGGTGTATCGTTGGTCTGTATGGGAGATCGGCGAAAATGCCGCTTGCGAAAGGAGGGATACACGCGATGAGTACCGGGGCCATGCGGGCAGGGAAGCCGGAATCCGGAACATATGACTGGGTCGAGATCGAGCGATCGCTCGACATGCGCGGCTACGCAGTGCTGCCCCGCGTGCTCAGGCCCGAACAATGCGCACAGCTCGCCGCCCTCTACGCGAGGGACGATGGCTTTCGCTCGCGCATCGTCATGGCGCGCCACAATTTCGGGCGCGGGGAGTACAAGTACTTCGCGTATCCGCTGCCGTCGCTGCTTCAGCGCTTGCGGCATGCGCTCTATCCGTCCCTCGCGCCGATCGCGAACCGCTGGAACGAGCAACTGGGGATCGACACGCAGTACCCGGCCGATCTCGACGCGTTTCTCGATCAATGCCACCGCGCGGGGCAAACGCGCCCGACACCGCTCATCCTCGAATACGGCCCGGGCGACTATAACTGCCTGCACCAGGACTTGTACGGCGAGCATGTGTTTCCGCTGCAGGTGGCGATGCTGCTCTCACGCCCCGGCGTCGATTTCGAGGGCGGCGAATTCGTGATGACGCAGAGCGCGTCGAACGGTCAATGCGCCGAAGTGATTCCGCTGGACCAGGGCGACGCGGTGCTGTTCACCGTCAACCAGCGGCCGGCTGCGAACCGGCGTGGCGGCACGCGCAGGGTCGCGATGCGGCACGGCGTGAGCGTCGTGCGCAGCGGCAAGCGTCATACCGTCGGCCTGATTTTTCACGATTCACGTTAGCGCGCCAAACGCGAAGGACCGCATCATGCAACTGTTTCTCAGCCATATCGAGTCGCCGCCTGGCGATCTCATGCTGGTGAGCGACGCGCAGCATCGGCTGTATGCGCTCGAATTCGCCGATCACCGCTCTCGTCTGCATCGCGGTCTGCGCGATCGTTACGGGGGTGCCGAATTGATCGACGCCGCCGCGCCGGCGTCGATTGCCGACGCCATGACGCGCTATTTCTCGGGCGAATTGAACGCGCTCGATGCTCTCCCGGTCGTCATGGCGGGCTCGGACCTGGAAGAAAAGGTCTGGGCGGCGTTGCGTCACATTCCGGCCGGCACCACCACCAGCTACGGCAAGCTCGCAAAAGCGCTGGGATTCGAAGACCCGCGCGCGGCGATCGACATCGGCGCGGCCAACGGCGCGAATCCCATCGCTATCGTCGTGCCGTGCCATCGCGTGATTGCCAGCAACGGCGAGTTGAAGGGCTACGCGTGGGGCTTGCATCGCAAGCGCTGGCTCCTCGAACACGAGAAGGCGATTGCGGCCGCGCGCGAGGTTCCGCAGACGGCAACGCTCCCGGGATTTTGAAACGAATATGTCCTTGTCTATGAGTTCAGCCGCCAACACATTCGATAAGCTCGATTGGAGCGCAATCGCCGCGCAACTGGACAGCGAAGGGTATGCGGTACTGCCTCGGCTAGCTGGCGCGGCCGAGGCCCGCATGCTCGCGCGCGAGGCCGGCAGATTGACCGCGTTGCGCCGCGTTCCGCTCGACTCGCTCGATCTCGGTCGTGGCGATCTACTGTACTTCGGCGCCGCGCTGCCGCATCCGTGGGCGCAATGGCGTGCGGACCTCTATCGCCAGTTGGCGCCCATCGCCAATCGATGGAACGAGATGCTTGGCATGCCTTATCGATACCCTGCAGCGCTGGATGCATTTCTGGAGCGCAACCGTCGAGCGGGGCAAACGCAGGCGCAGTCGCATCTGAACCAGCTCCGCACCGACGACTATCTGGCGCTGCATCAACGCAGTGAAGGGGAGCATGTATTTCCGCTGCAAATGGTCGCCTTGCTCTCGGCGCCGGGGAAAGACTTCACGGGCGGCGAACTCGTGCTGACCGAGCAGCGTCCGCGCATGCAGTCGCGCCCGACGGTCGTTCCGCTCGGCTTGGGCGACGCGGCGATCATCGCCACGGCCCAGCGGCCATTCAAAGGCAGCAGCGCTTACTACCGCGTGAACCTCCGGCATGCCATCAGCCGCGTGCGCAGCGGCGAGCGCATTGGCGCCGAGTTGTCGTTCCACGACGCGCCGAAGGCGGCGAACGATCAACACGCATTCGATCTCTGAATCCTGCTGAACAGAGATTCCAGTCCGTCGCGGCGATTGCAACTAACTGCCAAGCCCGCCAACCCCAGCCATACGCCGCGCCCCAGCGCGGCGGCATTGATTCGCCTTCATGCGATGCCCATCGCCCAGGGACTTCCCTTACAAAGACTTTATCGACTATTTATCGATAAATTGCCGTGATAGATTTCTCAACACGCTGGATGTACGCCTTCGTTTTCCGGTTCTGATGAGCTCACGATGACCACACACCTCACCGCCGCCCATGCCTCGAAGTTCGCCTCGCTCGCGCTTGCCCACCTCACGCGCGAGTACCCGAACAAGCTGACCCACTCGCTCGATGGCCCACAGGACGTGCAGAGCCCGCGCGCGCTACACCCGGCCTTTTACGGCAGCTACGACTGGCATTCGTGCGTGCACGGCTACTGGCTCGTGCTGCATCTGCTCGAGCGCTTTCCCGACTTGCCCGAGGGGCCGCAGATCGTCGCCGTGGTCGACGAACACTTCACGCCGGAGAAGATGGCCGGCGAGATGGCCTACCTCACGCTCGCGCACAATCGCGGTTTCGAGCGCCCTTATGGCTGGGCATGGCTGCTCGCGCTCGCGGCGCAAGTCGACGCGCTGGTCGAATCGATGAAGCTGCCGCAGGCCGCGCGCTGGAAGGCGGCGCTCGCGCCGCTCACCGACTGGTTCGTCGAGCGTTTCGAGGAATTCCTGCCGAAGGCGACCTATCCGCTGCGAGTGGGCACTCACTTCAATACGGCGTTCGCGCTCACGCTCGCGTACGACTTCGCAAAAGCCACAGCGCGTCCGGCGCTGGCGACGCTGATCGAAGACACCGCCACGCGCTGGCACGCGAACGACGCGGGCTGCCAGGCATGGGAGCCGGGCGGCGACGAATTCCTCTCGCCCGCGCTGAGCGTGGCCCTGCTGATGAGCCGAGTGTTGCGCGCACAGGATTTCGAGCCGTGGTTCACGCGCTTCTTGCCCAGCCTCGCGGTGCAAGAGCCGGTCACGCTCTTCACGCCGGCCACCGTGACCGACCGCAGTGACGGCAAGATCGCCCACCTCGACGGCCTCAACCTGAGCCGCGCGTGGTGTCAGCGCTCACTTGCACGCGCACTGCCGGCCGGCGACGCACGCGTGGCCGTCCTCAACGATGCCGCGCAATTGCATCTAGCCAGCGCGCTCGACCACGTGGCTGGGGACTACATGGGCGAGCACTGGCTCGCCACCTTCGCGACGCTCGCGCTCGAAGCATGACGAAGGCATGAAACGTGTGGGGCGTGCCGTTCGCGCGCGCCTCACGCCGCTTTCCAGACTGAAGATTGACGCGTCTGCGGTCGATATAACGGGCTGAAGCCCCGAGCTGCAGCCGGAATCGGCCGCGCATCGTCCGGCTCGGGACGTCGAACCCATTCAGGTCTGGAAGGTATGCAAGTAGGGAAATTCATGACGAGCCGTGTCGTCACCATTGGCTTCGATGACACGCTCGCGACCGTGCGCGAGATTTTCGCCGAAGCGAGCTTTCATCATCTGCTCGTGGTCGAAGACGGCAAGCTGCAAGGCGTCGTCTCCGATCGCGACCTGTTGCGCGCGATCAGCCCGTTCATCGACAGCGTGGTCGAATCCGCGCGCGATCTCGGCACGCTCAACAAGCGCGTGCACCAGATCATGAGCCGCAAGCCGCTCACGCTGCGGCCCGAGTCGAGCCTCTCCGACGCCGTGGCCCTCTTTCTGTCCAACAAGATTTCGTGCATTCCCATTGTGGATGCCGAATTCCGTCCCGTTGGCATCGTGAGCTGGCGCGACGTGCTGCGCTATCTCGTGCCGATGGACGAGGGCGAGGCGGGTGCGGAGCCAGCCAGCGCGTGATGCGGATTGATTCGTACGCGTCCCATATATTGGTCTGTATTGCGAAGCGTTGCTAACGGTCGTACTTCTTTGCAGCAAACCATAAAGTTCGCAAGCTCTCCTGCCGTTGTTATGTACTGGGCGCTTAATCAGCCTGAACGCCCGGGCTGCACTGGACAAGCGCACCGGAACAATCAATGAAAAACGACTGGGCCACGCGCGGCCTCCAGAGCCGCGCGCCCCACGGAAGAGAGACCAGGAATGCTTCACAAGCTGTCGATACGCGCGAGCCTGACCCTGATGATCGCCTTCTTCGGCGTCGTCCTGATCGTCGGCGCCGCCACAGGACTCCTGTCGATGCGAGCGGGCAACGAGTCGCTGCGCACCATGTACACCGTCAATACGCCGGCCGTCGCCGACCTCGAGGGCAGCGCCGGCCAGCTGCTGCGTCTGCGCCTCGCGCTCGCCACCAACGCATCGCTCTCCGATCTCGGCGACCACGATGCCGCGGACGCGGTGCTCAAGCGCTACGACCAGTACCTGAAGAACTCGAACGAGCGTCTGGACCACTATCTGTCGATTGCGAGCGGAGAAGGCGAGGCGCAGGATCTGATCGCCGACATGCAGGCCAGGCGCAACAGCTTCCTGCACGATGGCCTCGAGCCGGCACTGGCGGCGCTCAAGGCCGGGGACAAAACCGCATTCCAGGAACTGCAGGGCCACAAGCTGCCGTCGCTCTACAGCAACTACGAAAAGGCGATGCTCGTACTCGAGAAGCGCCAGATCGACCTCGGTGCGCAGCGCTACCAGGAAGCGCAGGACCGCTTCAACGCAGTGAGCGTCGCGGTGGGCGTGGGCATGGTGCTCTCGCTGCTGTTCGCGTGGATTGGCCGCGCCGCGCTCATGCGCGCGATCGTGCATCCCGTGGACGCGGCCATCGCCCAGTTCCAGCGTATCGCCGCGGGCGACCTGAGCGGCACGGTGCAGACGACGAGCAACAACGAAATGGGCCGCCTGCAGGCCGCGCTGCGGCAGATGCAGGATGCACTCATCAAGACGGTCAGCAGCGTGCGTGAAGGCGCGCTGTCGATCGACAAGGGCGTGAGCGAGATCGCGGCGGGCAATACGGACCTTTCGCAGCGCACCGAGGAGCAGGCTGCCTCGCTCGAGGAAACGGCGGCGAGCATCGAAGAGCTGACCTCCACCGTCAAGCAGACCGCCGAAAACGCACGCCAGGCCAGCACGCTGGCCGAGGGCGCTTCCGGTCTTGCCGCGCAAGGCGGCGCGCTCTCGCGCGAAGTGGTCGGCACGATGCAGGACATCGTGGGCGACTCGCGGCGCGTGGGCGAGATCGTCGGCGTGATCGAGGGCATTGCGTTCCAGACCAACATCCTCGCGCTCAACGCGGCGGTGGAAGCGGCGCGCGCGGGCGAGGAAGGGCGCGGCTTCGCGGTGGTGGCGAGCGAAGTGCGCTCGCTCGCGCAGCGCAGCGCCGCGGCGGCCAAGGAGATCAAGGAACTGATCGAGTCGTCGACCTCGCGCGTGGAAACGGGCGCGGGCCTCGTCGAGCGCTCGGGCTCGACCATGAGCGAAATCGTCGAAGCGATCGCGCGCGTGAGTGCGATCATGAACGAGATCGCATCGGCGGCGGCGGAGCAGAGCACGGGCATCGATCAGGTCAACGTCGCCGTGGGACAGATGGACCTCGTGACCCAGCAGAATGCGGCACTCGTTGAGCAGGCAACGGCTGCCGCGTCGTCGCTCGAAAACGAAGCGCACCGGCTGAACGCCGCGGTTTCGGTGTTCCGCGTCGGCCGCACCGGGTAACGCAAACGCTGCAGGGTGTGATCCGCCGGTTATAGTCGTGTATTCACGACTGCGGAGTGCCAGCACCATGCAGCTTCTCGATCACGTTTCGATCGGCGTGCCCGATCTCGACGCTGCGCGTCCCTTCTACGATGCGATCATGAATGCGTTGGGTGCGCTCAAGGTCTACGACCGCCCCAACGCGCTCGGCTACGGCGAGCGTTGCGACGCCGCCGAAACGCAGTCGTCGTATCTTTCCATCTACCTGGACGCCAGCGCCATCGAGCCGAACAAGCGGCACTGGTGCTTCAAGGCCGCTACACGCTCGCAGGTCGATGCGTTCCATGCAGCCGGTCTCGCTGCGGGCGGCCGCTCGGATGGCGATCCAGGCTTGCGGCCGCATTATCACGCCGACTATTACGCCGCCTTTCTCATCGATCCTGCCGGAAACCGGGTCGAGGCCGTGTGCCATACTGCATCGGCCTGAAGTTGCGCCTCACGCGAGGCGCGGGAGATGGGGACATGCCGGGCACTGGCAAATACTGGTTTCGAGCCAAACGCTATGGCTGGGGGTGGGGACTTCCGCTCACCTGGCAGGGGTGGGTGGTGCTCGTGGCGTATGTCTTGTCGATTGCCTTGAGCGCGGTACTTTTTGAACCGCACGGGCAGCCGTACGCATTCGCGGCATTCGTGATACTCGCCACGCTCGCGCTTTCGGCGGTCTGCTGGCTCAAGGGTGAGCCGCCTCGCTGGCGCTGGGGCAAGGACCGCGAGTGAGCGTCTCGTCCCCTGATGCGTTCAGCGAGCGCGAACGTGCGCGAGGTGCTGCGCGCATCGTTCGTAGCCGCGCGGGCAAGCGCGTTTTCTTGCCGCCTTGCACCATGAAATCAGCACGTTATCCGTATGTTACCTGTCATCGTTTTTCCCGATTGAGCGTGTAAAGGCGGGTGTTACTGTTGGGGGCACATTCTTCAAAGCAGCTTTGAAGCGGGCAGATGTTCTTCAACGATCCAGGCGAATCGGAGATGCATGATGTCCTGTAACGGCGTGTGGCGAAACCTTCATCGCGTAGCGGCGACGGGTATGGTGGCGGCAGGGCTGGGCCTCGCGGCCGGCGCGCATGCCGCGGGCGACCCGATCAAGATCGGCGTGATCAGCGAGGAGTCCGCGGTGGCGGGCGCCTCGATCAGCAAGGCGGCGCAGCTCGCCGCGGACGAGATCAACGCGAGCGGCGGCGTAGATGGCCGGCCCATCCAGATCATCGCCTACGACGACCACTCGTCGGCCTCGGACGGCGTGCGCGCGTTCCAGCGCGCCGCGACCCAGGACAAGGTCGTCGCCGTGATCGGCAGCTATATCAGCGAAGTGGCGCTCGCCATGGAACCCTGGTCGGCGCGGCTGAAAATGCCCTTTATTACGCCGGGCGCCGCGAGCAACGATATTTCGAAGCACGTTCACGACGACTACGACCACTACAAATACACGTTCCACGGCTGGATGACGTCGGCATTCATCGCGCAGTCGATCTGCGATTTTTCGCACGATATTCTCGTCGGCCAGTTCAAGATGAAGTCGACGGTCGTGATGAGCGAGGACGCGGCATGGACCAAGCCGCTCGACGAGCGCTTCATGGAATGCCTGCCCAAGGCCGGTCTTCAGGTGCTGGATCATATCCGCTTCAATCCGGATACTTCGGACTTCACACCAATTTTCAACCAGATCGAGGCCAAACACCCCGATACGATCACCACGGGCATCAGCCACGTGGGCGTGCAGCCAACGGTGCAATGGCACGATCAGCAGGTGCCGATCCCGATGTCGGGCCAGAGCTCGCAGGCCACGACCACGAGCTTCTGGAAGGACACGAACGGCGCGACGGAGGGCGTGATCACGGCTTCCGCCGCGGCGCCGGGTGTGGCGATCACGCCGAAGACGGTGCCCTTCGCGGATGCGTACCAGAAGAAGTTCGGCGTATCGCCAGCGTATTGCGGCTTCTCGACCTATGACCTCGTATACATCCTCGCGGATGCGATCAAGCGCAACAAGGGCTCGACCGATCCGGACCAGATGGTCGCCGCGCTCGAGAAGACGGATTACGTCGGCACGATCGGGCGCTGGGAATTCTACGGCAAGAACGACACGTTCACGCACGCGCTCAAGTACGGCCCGGGCTACATCACCGGCATCAACCTGCAGTGGCAGGACGGCAAGCAGATCGCGATCTGGCCCAAGTCCGTTGCAAACGGCAAGGTCAAGTTCCCGACCTTCATCAAGCTCCAGCAGGCTAGCGCAAACTAGCTTCGCGTAGTGCGTCGCGCGGTGCGGCCCTTCGTCTGACGATGGGCCGCATGGCGCATGTTGCGACACGCCAATCCACCTGAAAGGCCGGGCATGCTGCTCTTGCAGATCCTCATCGACGGCTTTGCCATCAGTTCGCTCTACGCGCTGGGCGCCATCGGCTTCACGCTGATTTTCGGCGTCTCCGGCATATTGAATCTCGCGCATGGCGGTGTGATGCTCGTCGCCGCGCTGATGGGCTGGATGCTCGCGGGGGAGGCAGGGCTCGGCACCTATCTCGGCACGCTGCTTGGCGTGGTCGCCGGTCTCATCGCGGCCTATGTTACCTACCTGATGGTGGTTCGGCCTATCCAGCGTTCCGCTGCGATTCCGGCCGAAGAGAAGGAAATCTTCGTGCTCACCGGCACCTTGCTGTGGGGCATCATGATCCAGCAGGGCATGGCCTGGCTCTTCACCGACAACCCGGTGACGATGCGCCCGCTCATCGGCGGCGTGGCGATGATCGGCAGCGTGCGCGTGCCGTTCAACGAGATCATGATCGCCGTGGTCTGCTGGGCCGTGATCGGCCTCCTGTGGCTCTTCGTGAATCGTACGCGCGCGGGCAAGGCGCTGCTCGCCGCCTCGATGAATCCGCGCGGCCTCACGCTGCTCGGTTTCGAACTCTCGCGCATCTATCTGCTTGCGTGGACCATTTACGGCGTGCTGGCGGGCATTGCGGGCGTGCTGCTGGCGTCGTTCCTCGGCGTGAGTACGAACAACGCCGGGCAACTCACGGCGAGCGCGTTCTCCATTGTCGTGCTGGGCGGACTTGGCAGCGTTTCCGGATCGTTGATGGCCGCGTATGTGGTCGGCTATCTGGAGACCGTCACCGCGTATCTCGTTGCGCCGACGCTGCGGCCGCTGCCTGCGCTGCTGCTGCTGGTGCTCGTCGTCTATGTGCGGCCCCAGGGCTTCCTGGGTCGTCGCTAACGGAGCGAAGGGAGCACATCGACATGTCCGGTCTTCTTCGTTCGCGTGGGGTGTGGGTGGCCGTGTTGCTCGCCGTTGCGGCGGCCACGCTGCCGTGGTGGATGTCGGGGTATATCCTCGGCGTGCTCACGGTCGCGTATTACTTCGGCGTGTTCGCGATGTCGTGGGACCTGCTGTTCGGTTTTGCCGGCGAGGTGAATTTCGGCCCGACGTTCCTGATTGGTCTCGGCGCCTATTCGGCGGCGATCATCGACGCCCATTGGGGGCTGCCGATTCCTGTTTGCGTGATCGCGGGCGGCCTCTTCGCGCTGGTCGGCGGCCTGCTGCTCGCGGTGCCCGCGCTGCGGCTGCGCGGCCCGTACTTCGGCCTCGTCACGCTCGTGGCCGTGCTGCTGCTGCAGAACGCCATCGTGATTTTCGCGGGCGTGACGGGCGGCGAGATCGGCATGATGGTGCCCGACGTGATGTCCGTCGACGCCAACCACAACTACTGGATCGCGCTGGCGTTTCTGGTCGTCTGCGCGATCCTGCTGTTCGGTCTCTCCCGCTCGGCAATCGGCCTCATCTTGCAGGCGAGCGGCCAGGACGCGACCGGTGCGCAGGCGCTGGGCTTCAACGTCACGCGGCACAAGCTCGTGGCCTTTTGCATCAGCGCCGTGTTTTCGGGCGTGGCCGGCGCGATGCTCGTGTTCTATCAAGGCACGGCTTCGGTGAGCACGGTGGTGGACCTGAGCGTCGGCGTGCAGATCATCATCGCGGCGGTGCTCGGCGGGCGCCGCACGATACTCGGCGCCGTGCTCGGATCGATCTTCCTGATCGTGGCCGGCGAATTCCTGCGCCCACTTGGCCAACTCAACACGTTCGTCGTCGCGGCCGTCGCGCTCGCGGCGCTGCTGTTCTTTCCGGACGGCCTGCTCGGCAACTTGCTGCGTACGAGGGCCCGCCAATGAACGACACGCCGCTGCTCTCAGTACGCGGGCTGACCAAGCGCTTTGGCGGTCTCGTCGCGGTGAAGGACATCGGCTTCGACATCCGGCCCGGCGAGATCCTGGGCCTGATCGGCCCCAACGGGTCCGGTAAGTCGACGGTGATGAAGCTCATCATGGGCATCGAGCGCCCCAACGCGGGCTCGGTCAAGGTGAACGGCGTAGAGATGGCCGGCTGGGCGCCGCACCGCATTGCGCG
The DNA here is from genome assembly GCF_040948675.1 of Paraburkholderia sp. BR14312. Classification (NCBI taxonomy): domain Bacteria; kingdom Pseudomonadati; phylum Pseudomonadota; class Betaproteobacteria; order Burkholderiales; family Burkholderiaceae; genus Paraburkholderia; species Paraburkholderia sp. BR14312. Next base: position 666,250 of record NZ_JBFPKI010000001.1, on the reverse strand, counting down.
CGCCGGTGTTGGCATCGTGTTTCAGCATTCGCGCCCGCTGCATCGGCAAACGGTGCTGGAGCACATCAAGCTCGCACTGCTGCCCGACTCGCTCGTCAAGCTCGCGGCAGAGCCGCATGTGCATCAGCGCGCGCAGGAAATCGCCGCGCGCGTGGGTCTGGCCGCCGTCATGTACCGGCACCCTGCCACGCTGCCGTTCGCGGACCTGCGCCGCATGGAGATGGCGAAGGCGATTGCACGCGACCCGCAGGTCGTGCTCGTCGACGAGCCCTTCGCAGGACTCACGGTTGCGGAATCCGAGGCATTCTCCGAGCTGATTCGCGGTTTTCGCGCGGAGGGGTGCGCGGTGCTGCTGGTCGATCACAACGTCAAAAGCCTTTCAGCGCTCGCCGACCGCGTGCTCGCGATGTACCTCGGCGAGCACGTTGCCGAAGGCACGGCGGAAGAGGTGATGCAAAACGAAACGGTGCGCCGCGTGTATCTGGGCAGCAAGCTGGAGCTGCGTCAGCGCTCGAGCGTCGCGGGCGAGGCGAAGCGCGCCATCCTCGAGGTTTCGGACTTGCGCGTGCTGTACGGCAAGGCATGCGCGCTCGACGGCGTGAGCCTCCACGTGCGCGAGGGCGAGTTCGTTTCGGTGGTCGGCCTCAACGGCGCGGGCAAGACCACGCTCTTCAACGCGCTCTCGGGCCTGCTGCCGTACCAGGGGACGATCCGCTTCGACGGGCGCGATCTGAAGGGCATGAGCGGGGCGGCGGTCTCGCGCGCGGGCCTCGTGCAATGCCCGGAAACGCGCGAGCTGTTCGGCGACATGACGGTGCGCGAGAATCTCGAACTCGGCGGCTATCATCTCTCCGACGACGTGCGCAAGAAGCAGCTCACCTGGCTCTACGACCTCTTTCCGATCCTCAAGTCGCGCCAGAGCCAAACCGCGCGCACGCTTTCGGGCGGCGAGCAGCAAATGCTGGCCATTGCGCGTGCGCTCATGCCTCAGCCCAGGCTGCTGATACTCGACGAGCCGACGCTCGGGCTCGCACCCGTGATCCTCGAACAGCTTTCGAAGGCGCTGGACGCGCTGCAGCAGTCCACGCCCATTACGGTGCTGCTGGGCGAGCAGAACGTTCGCTTCGCCCTGCCGCACGCGGACCGCGTTTATGTGCTGGAACATGCGCGCATCGTCTGGGAGGGGAGCGCTTCGCGCTTCGAGACGGAGATGGGGCGCGGCTTTCTCGAAGCGGTGCCCACGACCGTTCCTCATGCACTGACCTCGGGCGCGCCGCGTTGAAGGCCACGCGCGGCATGCGCGCGCCGCGTCTTCACGCCTGAGCTTCTGCCTCGGTCTCGGCCACGGCCTCTGCGCTTTCAGGCTCCAGCACTTTCACGTCGTGCAGCCACCGCGTGGCCTTGGCGATGGCCCGGGAAAGCCGCGCCACCTCGTTCAATTGCTCGATCACGTCGTTGGCGAAGCGGAAAAGGAACGCCGCGCCCTCGTTGCGCAACTGCAGTGCGGACATGATGCGCTGGCGCGCCGAGTCGGACTGCGCTTCGATTTCCGGCTTGGCGTTGACGATGCCCGTCACGACGTCGGCCTCCGGGTGCGCGATCATCTGCACGGCAAGCGTGAAACGCTCGATGACGGACCGGGCGAATTGCACCAGCTCAGGGTTGTTCGCCAACACGGTCACGTCCGCGCTTTGCGCGGCGCGCCTCTGACTCAGCGCGAGCATGCTCGTGGTGGCCACTTCCCGGATGGCGTCGAGGCAGGTGGCAATTCGCGCGAGATCCACTAGTTGCCGGCCTTCGTCGTCGCTTTGCACGGCATCCGAGAGCTTGCCGATATAGGTGAGTATGGCAGTGCTGAGCGAGTCCGCCGCCTTGTCTTCGTTCGACACCGTGGAAAGCGCCTGTGTGGAGCTTTCGACCAGCAGCGTGGCGCTATGCTCGACGAGAATCTGCACGAGCTTGCCGAGCGAAGCCAGTTCGAGTTGCACGCGGGCAATGGCGAGCGCCGGCATTTCGACCAGCGTTTCATCGAGGTAACGCGGCACGCCGGGGTCCTGCCACCCTTCGCGGCGCGCCGGGGCCAGGCGTTCGGCGAGTTTCGCAATGGGCCCCGTGAACCAGATCAGCACGAGGGTGCTGAACACGCTGAACACCGTGTGTGCATTGGCGGCCTGCCGCGGCGTTTCCGCCGCGAGGCGCGCAGCGCCGGTCAGCTCGGGCGCGGAAGGCGAGATCATGCGCACGAAATCGGCGAACTGCGGAATGACGAAGGCGAAGAACAGCACGCCAAGCACGTTGAAGATCAGGTGGACGATACCGACTTGCGCCGCCTCCGCCGACTTGCCGATTGAAGCGAGCAGCGCCGTGCCACAGGTGCCCACATTGGCGCCGAGTATCAGCGCAATGCCCGATTCGAGCGGAATGAGCCCCTGGCTGCCTAGCGCGATCACGATCGCGAGCGTGGCCGCCGAGCTTTGCACGATGGCCGTGAACACCGCGCCGATCACGATGCCGATGAGCGGATTGCGCATGTTCTGCATCGCGTCGATGAACGGCTGGTAATCGCGCAGGGGCCGGGTCGCGTTGCCCATCATTTCGATGCCGAGAAACAGCAGACCGAGGCCGAGCAGCGCGCCGCCCAGTTCGCGCAGCGTTTCGCGCTTCGCGAAGCCATAGAGCAGGAAGCCGCCGCCGAGCATGAACGGCGTGAGCGCGGAGATATTGAACGCGATGATCTGCGCGGTGAGCGTCGAGCCGATATTGGCGCCCATGATCATCGGGATGGACTGCATCAGCGTCATGAGCCGCGCGGAAACGAAGCCCACCAGCAGTACCGTGGTGATAGTCGACGAATTCAGCAGCGCCGTGATGCCGGCGCCCGCAAGCACGCCGCGAAAGCGGTTGGCGGTGAGCGAACCCAGCAGCGATTGCAGGCGCGCGCCGGCGATCGTTTTGAGCGCGCCCGTCATCAGATCCAGCCCGAACAGGAACAGGGCGAGCCCGCCCACCAGCAGTCCGGTCACCTCGACCAGGTTCAGGTTCGCACCAGGCAGCATGGCATTGGGCCCTCGCTCTCGAGACGGGACGAAACGATTCTACGCGTCATGGTACTGCCTTGTTGGCGCGCCGCGCGGTTGCGGGCTCACGGACTTCTTCAGCGCCGGTATCGAACGAATGACGAGCTTCTCCAGCTCCACCACGAGGAAGAACAGGATCGCACCCGCCACGAGCCAGAGCCAGGTCGAGAGCGGCAGGGACTCGGTATTGAACACCGCGTGAAAGGGCAGCGTATAGGTGAAAAGAATCTGCAGCACGACGACAGCACCGATGCCGTACCAGAGATACGGATTGCCCATGTGCGCCCGCACCGACAGCGCTGAATTGAGCAGCGAGCGGCTATTGAGCAGATAGAAGACTTGTCCCAGCGTAATGGCGTTGACGGCGGCCGTGCGCGCCATCGAATCCGGCACGCCCTGCGACTTCATCCAGAAGAATGCCGCGAGCGTATAGAGCACGAGCGTGGCGCCGACAAAGAGAATGCGCCACACGCCGAATGGTGTGACGATAGGACGGTCGATCGAGCGCGGCGGGCGCTGCATCACGTCGTTCTCGTGAGGCTCGAAGGAAATGACGAGGCCAAGCGCGACGGACGTGACCATGTTCACCCACAGCACCTGCGGCGCGGTGATCGGCAGCACGAAGCCGAACAGAATCGCGATGGCAATCACGGCGCCCTGGGCGATATTGGTGGGCAGCATGAAGAGCATGGCCTTTTCGATGTTGTTGTAGACCGTGCGCCCCTCCTTGACCGCCGCCGAGATCGAGGCGAAATTGTCGTCGGCGAGGATCATGCCCGCGGCTTCCTTCGTGACTTCCGTGCCCTTGATGCCCATCGCCACGCCGATGTCGGCCTTCTTGAGCGCGGGCGCATCGTTCACGCCGTCGCCCGTCATGGCGACCACCTGCCGGTTGGCCTGGATCGCCTTCACGAGCCGCAGCTTGTGCTCGGGGCTCGCGCGCGCGAACACATCCACGTCGCGCACACATTCCTGCAGCGCGGCGTCGTTCATCGCCTCGATCTCGGTGCCCGCCACGGCCGTCTTGCCGTCGCCGATGCCGAGCATGCCCGCGATCGCAGCGGCCGTGACCTTGTGGTCGCCCGTGATCATCGTCACGCGGATGCCGCCGCCGTGGCATTCGCGCACCGCATCGATCGCCTCCTTGCGAGGCGGGTCCATGAGGCCCACGAGACCGAGCAGCACGAGCGTCTTCGGTAGATCCTGCGGGCCGAGGTTGCCCACTTCGAGGCCGGGATCGGGCAGCCAGGCGAGCGCCAGCACGCGTTCGCCCTGCGAGGCGAGCCGCTCCCCTTCGCGCGCAAAGCGCTCGCGGTCGAGCGGCGCGGGGCCGCTTGCGGTTTGCTGGCGGTCGCAATTTTCGATGATCACTTCCGGCGCGCCTTTCACGAGCAGCATCTCGCCTTGCGCCGAGCGGTTCAGCGTGGCCATGAACTTGTGTTCGGACTCGAACGGAATGCCGTCGATGCGTGGCGCGGCGGCGGCTTCGGCACCGCGGTCCATGCCGAGCTTGCCGGCGAACGGGTAGAGCGCGCCCTCGGTCGGGTCGCCTTCCACTTTCCATTTGCCGTCTTCTTCGAAGAGTCCTGCGTCGTTGCACAGCATGGATACGCGGCCCATGAGCGTGAGCACCTCGGGCCGTTCGGCGCCGAGCGCCTTCCCGCCCGCGCGGACTTCGCCTTCGGGTGCGTAGCCGTCGCCGGTCACTTCATAGGGCGCGTCGGCCGTCACGACCGAGGTCACCATCATCTCCATGAGGGTGAGCGTGCCGGTCTTGTCCGAGCAGATGCGCGAGACGGACCCCAGCGTTTCGACGGCGGGCAGGCGGCGGATGATGGCGTTGCGCTTCGCCATGCGCTGCACGCCGATGGCGAGCGTGATGGTGATGAGCGCCGGCAGGCCTTCCGGGATCACCGAGACCGCGATGCCCACCACCGCCTGGAACAACTGGATGAAGGTCATGTGGCCGAGCCAATGGCCCCATGCGAAGAGCAGCACGCTGATGATGCCGATGGCGATCGTAATGACGTATCCAAACTTCTTGATCTGGCGTAGCAGCGGCGTTTCCAGCGCGCTGACCTCGGCCAGCATCTCGTTGATGCGGCCAAGCTCCGTCTGGCTGCCCGTCGCCACGACGATGCCGGTTGCGCGGCCCGAGAGGACCATCGTGCCGGAAAAGGCCATATTCTCGCGATCGCCCACGGTGGCGTGCGCCGGCACCGCGCCGGTGTTCTTCTCCGCAGGCACGGATTCGCCCGTGAGCGCCGCCTCTTCCGTGCGCAGGTTGCGCGCCTCGACGAGGCGGATGTCCGCGGGGATCTTGTCGCCCGATTCCAGCAGCACGATGTCGCCGGGCACGACCTCTTCGGCGGGGACGAGGCGCACCTCGCCGGCGCGCAGCACGCGCGCCTCCGCGGAGAGCATGTTGCGAATCGAGTCGAGCGCTTTCTCGGCGCGCCCTTCCTGCAGGAAGCCCAGCAGCGAATTGAGGATGACCACTGCGAAGATGATCGAGGCGTCGAGCCACAGGCTCAGCATCAGCTTGATGAAGCCCGCCGCGAGCAGCACGTAGATGAGCACGTTGTTGAACTGGGCAAGCAGACGCACGAGGGGGCCACTCTTCTTGCCCTGGGGCAGGACGTTTGGCCCATAGGTGCCCAGGCGCTGCGCGGCGTCCGCCACATCGAGCCCTTGCGACGGATTCACGCTGAGCTGGCGCTCGATCTCGGCAGCGGGCATGGCGTGCCACTGTACTGCGCCCGCACCTGTTGCCGCATTCTCGGCAGAACTCATCTTCGCCCCCTTGGTTGCGCAGAGATTCAACGCAATAGTAAGTTTTTTTCGCAACAGGCACGCGCAACCTGGTGCGCGTGCAGTTTTGGTTCGAGGCTGCGGCCGTGGGATGTATGGCAACATCTCCCTGCCACCCGCCCGAGTCATTCCATGCGCATCACGCCACTGCCTCCGCTGCCCTGTCTCGTCGCGTTCGAAGCCGCCGTGCGTCACGCCAGCTTCACGCGTGCGGCTGCCGAACTGCACCTCACGCAAAGCGCGATCGGCCGCCAAGGGGGCGGGCGGTGTGGCTTCGCCGACGGATCCCATCAACAATACGCAGTGAACTGAAGGGCGAACTGGGCGTGATCGTGGCGGGTGCGATTGCCGATATGGTCGTGCTCGATGGTAATCCGCTCGCCGACATCGGCATGGTGGCCGGTGAGGGCGAGCGGATTGAATATGTGCCGCAGCGAGGGAAGATCGTGAAGGCGCGGATGGAGGGATGAGCGCCCACCCTCGGTTAGTTGTCCAAATGCTCGCAGTCAGCGACGCACGAGCGCAACAACGTACACGCACGGGCCCTTGCCCGGATTGAAGAACGCGCAGTCGGCAGGCGGCCCGAGTTGCAGGCAGTCGCCGGCTTCGAGCGTGTGAACCTGCTCGCCTTCCTCGAATACCAGCGTGCCGCTGCGCACCCAGATCTGCTGATGCTGGAACGTGAACGCCGACGCCGGATACGCAACGCGAACCCCGCCCGGCAACGCGATCTCCACGAGGTCGAGCATGCCGCCGTTGCGCGGCGAGACGGCCCGGCGTGTGTAGCCGGTTTCGGGGTCTTGCCAGATTTGCTGGTCGGCGGCGCGGCTCAAACGCTCGCCGGTTTGCTCCGCGAGCGCGAGCAGCATGGACAGCTGCAGGCCAAAGGCACCCGAAAGCCGGCCGAGCACGGTAGCGGTAGGACTCGCTTCGCCGCGCTCGATCTTGCTGATCATCGCCTTGGAAACGCCCGAGCGCTCGGCCATGTCCGCGAGCGACCAGCCGCGCGATTCGCGCTCGATGCGCACGCGCGTGGAAATGGCGGAGGTGGGGTCGGTGAGCGGTCGGTCCATGAGTCGATTATACGGGCCGGCTTGTGGCGTATCGCTCAGGCGCAGAGATTTTGAATGGCTCCTCGCCGGTGCGCGACTGTTGCTGCAGTTTTACCGTGGCCCCCCACCTCGCGACGCTATGTCAGTTCCCGGGTGATGAACTGCGCGCGCCCGCGGCCGAAGGACCAGTCCGCATCGTCGTTCTCGACGATCGACACGATGACGTCGTCCGGCGAAATGCCGCATTGGGTTTGCAGCTTTTCGACGAGCAGGCGATAGAACTCGACCTTTTGCGGCTCGGTGCGCTTGCGGCTCACCGCCGTGAGCAAGATGACGTCTCTCGATCGTGTGTACCCGAGTCCGGTGTCTTCCACCACCAGTTCGCCGGGACGATGCTGGTTGACGCTCTGGTAGCGATCGGTAACGGGTACATCGAAGGCCTGAACCATGGCCTCATGGGCGGCGTCGAGAAGCGCCCGCACCTGTTCGTCGGTGCGGCCCTCGATGATGTCGAATTTGAGCATTGGCATGTGAACTTCTCCTTGAGTGGGACAGCGTGAGGGTGGCACTCCGATAGCCCGTCAGACCTGAGTGCCGGGATTCACGATTTGAGTTTGGCGATTATTGCTGGCGGCGTGCGAACGAGACCGGGTAGGCAGCGGAACGCGCATTGATCATCGGGTCTTCGACTTCAATGCCGGCCGGCAAGGCGTTGGGAAGGAACAGCAGACTACGTTGGGCCACCTGATTGTCCGCCACGGCTTTCGTGATCGAGATCGTGCCCAGTTCCACGGTGCGATGCGCGCTCGACCACGCTACGGACGGATCGTCGAGCTTGTCGCCCGCTTGAGCGATCTGCAGAACGAGACGGAACCGCACGGGCGCATGCGATACGCGCTGGCGGATTTCCGACTGCAGGTAGTCTGGCGCCTTCTTTGCTGCGTCGGCATCCGCCAGGTAGTGCGCGCCGCCAACCGGCAGGATTTGATAGCGCCCGTACGTCACGATGCCCTTTGAATCAATAAACCTGAACGTGTTGACCCCGAAGTAGGGCAGTGACGCATAGCTGCGCGGGTATGGCTTGTGGGCGGTGAGGAATGCCTTTGCCACCGGATGGCTGCCCAGATAAACGTCCAGCGGAGTCGGCTTCGGTGTGTTCGGGCCACTCGTTCCGAGGGCAATCAGCAGATCGCGGAAATCGTCGGCTGTCGCGGAAGGAAACCCGTTGAACGAGTGCGCGACGATATCGGTGTCGCTGCCGTCCGGCAGCTTGAACTTGATGGCCATGCCGCGAGGGGACGCAAGGGGATGGTCGTCGGAAATATCGGGAATGCCGGCGAAGTTCGAAAACCGCACGACGACGGGGACAGTGGTCTGGAAATGCGGCGCCTTGCTCACGGCCGGCGCGCTCGCGCTGGGCGTGAAAGTGCCCTCGAGCACGATGCCTTTGGCATGCACCGCCCGCGCGTCCGGATGCTTGCCGAATACCCCATTCAGGGCGTCCACGAGTTGTACCGGGGTCGACTTTTGAGCGGGCGGGGATGCCGTTGTCTGGGCAGTCGCGGCTTGCCCCGTCGACAGGGCTAACAGGATCGCTAACGAAAAACGGGGCACGGATCGGTTCATGCTTGGGGACTCTTCGGTTGGATGAGGGCTGGACGAGACAGCGCAAGTCTAGTCGATATCGACAATAATGACAATTATATATGTCATTATGGTTAATATGGTCCCGTCCAGGGCGGGGCTATAATCGCCCGCTACGCCTGCTGATCCATACCTCTTTCCCGTGACTACCAAGAACGACGTCTTGCGCGCGCTGCAACGAGAACCGTTGACTGTCGTCCAACTCTGCGAGCGGCTTGCCGTGACGCGCACGGCGATCAACATGCAGTTGAAGCAACTGGAAGCGGAGGGGCTCGTTCAACGGCGGAAATTGCTGCAAACCGGGACTCCGGGAAAACCGGCAGTCCTCTATGAGGCCGCGCCGGGCAGTGAAGATGCATCGTCGAGCGCGTACCCCGGGTTCCTGCTCGGCCTTCTCGCCACACTCAAGCATCGGTTCGACGACCGTGAGCTCGAGGAAATCCTCACGGAAACGGGCCGCCGCCTTGCGCGCGAGAACGGCCTGCCCGCATCACGCGACTTCAAGACGAATCTCGCCGACGCCATGGCAATCGTCGACGCGCTCGGCGCGCACACGGAAGCCGTCCCCGATGGTGACGCAATCATGGTCCGCAATTACAGCTGCCCGGTTGCGGGTGCTGTGCGTGAAACGCCATGCGTATGTCGCGCGCTCGCAGCGTATTTTTCCGAGGCGACTGGCCGCCCGGTCAGCGAGCACTGCTTACGCGAAGGCCGGCTCATCTGCCAATATCGCATCGCCAGGAAATAACGGGACCACGCTGCCCGCGCCGCGCTGATCGGAGCCCGGCACGCGCCAACTGCAGCGCTGCGTCCCGGCAAACATACGCCACCCGGTCGAGCGGGACAAATGACAATCCGTGATGGGTGGCATCACATTTAGTGAAGCCGGCAGGCGAAGTTCACCCGAGTACTTTGCGCCAACACCGGATCAATCCCAGGTTTCACGAGTATCCGTTCGTCTACTATAGTAGATGGCATCGAGCGCGCCCAAAAGGAGCCGGCATGCCACGTGAAATCCGTCTGAACGCTTTCGACATGAACTGCGTGGGCCACATTCAGCAAGGCTTGTGGACACATCCGCGCGACCAGTCGAGCCGCTATACGGAACTCCAGTACTGGACCGACTACGCGAAGAAGCTCGAACGGGGCCTCTTCGACGGCATCTTCTTCGCCGATGTCGTCGGCGTGTACGACGTCTACGGCGGCAATGCCGACGCCGCGCTGCGCGGCGCGGTGCAGGTGCCCGTGAACGACCCCACGCTCGTCATTCCCGCCATGGCCGCGGTGACGCAGGATCTGGGCTTTGGCGTGACGGCCAATCTCACGTACGAACAGCCGTTTCTGTTCGCGCGGCGCATGTCCACGCTCGACCATCTCACGGGCGGGCGCATCGGCTGGAACATCGTGACGGGCTACCTCGACAGCGCGGCCCGCGCCATCGGCATGGACGGCCAGAACGCTCACGACGACCGCTACGATCTGGCCGACGAATACATGGCGCTCGTCTACAAGCTCTGGGAAGGCAGCTGGGACGACGACGCTGTCGTCAACGATCGCGCCGGCGGCATCTACGCCGATCCCGCGCGCGTGCGGATGATTCATCATCGCGGGCCGCAATACAAGGTGGATGCGATGCATCTGTGCGCGCCGTCGCCACAGCGCACGCCGGTGCTGTACCAGGCGGGGTCGTCCACGCGCGGCAGGCGTTTCGCCGCGACGCACGCCGAATGCGTGTTCATCAACGGTCAGAAGAGGGAAGGCGTAAAGGAGATCGTCGGAGACATTCGGGCGCAAGCGGTGCAACTCGGGCGCGCGGCCGATGACGTGAAGGTCTTTCTGGGCGCGACGCTGATCGTCGGACGCACGGATAGCGAAGCGCGCGAGAAGTTCGACGAGTACCGGCGCTACGTGAGTTCGGAAGCGGCGCTCGCGCACGCGGCGGCGTCGCTTGGCATCGACTTCGCGCGTTACGACCTCGACGAGCCCATCGAGACGGGCAAGAGCCAGGCGATCGTGTCGAACGTCGAGGCCATGACGCGCAGCGCCGGGCCGCAATGGACGCGCCGCACGCTGCTCGAGCAGATGGTGCTTGGCAGCCGTCAGGCGCCGTGGGTCGGCTCTGCGCAGAGCATCGCGCAAACGCTGATCGAGTGGAGCGAAACGGCCGGCGTGGATGGCTTCAATCTCTCGCGCACGGTGGTGCCGGAATGCTTCGACGACGTGGTCGAACTGCTGGTGCCCGAACTGCAAGCACGTGGCGTATATAAAAGCGCGTATCGTGAGGGCACCCTGCGCGAAAAGCTCTCCGGCCGCGCGCGCTTGCCGGCCTCTCACGCGGCAGCGCAGTATCGCGGCGCGCGCGTGAACGAGGCATGAGCGAGGCATGAGCCACGCATGAAAATCGGGCACTGAATTCCCGCTACGAGGAGACCGCGGCAAGCGGGCGAGAATATGGTAGACAAATCCCTCTTTCGCGACGCCATGTCCGGTCTTGGCGCCGCCGTGAACATCGTCACCACCGATGGCGACGCCGGGCGCGCGGGCTGTACGGCGTCCGCTGCGTGTGGCGTGACGGACGAGCCTCCCACGCTGCTCGTCTGCATCAATCGCACGAGCCGCAACAACGCGATCCTGCGCGAGAACGGGCGGCTCTGCGTGAACGTGCTGGCGGCCGATCAGCGCGAGGTGGCCACGCGCTTCGCCACGAAAGACATCGACATGGACGAACGTTTCGCGCTCGCCGAGTGGTATCGGCTCGAAACGGGCGCGCCCGCGCTGCGCGGCGCGGTGAGTTCGTTCGATTGCCACATCGCGCGCACGACCGAAGTCGGCACGCACACGGTGTTCTTCTGTGAGATCAAGGCGGCGCGCATGGTGGGCGGGCGCGACGGGCTGATCTGGTTCGGCCGCGCGTTTCATCGCGTGCTCGCACAGGCGCAAGCGGCAGCGGCGTCGGCCTGAGCGTGACGCGCACGCCTTCCCAAGGCGCTGCCGGTTCCCGTTCGTCGGACGAAACGGAGCCGCCGGGGCTTGGCGCGGCGCAACGCGGCAAGGCCGCCTCGCTCGCATTGCTGCTCCTCGCGCAAGTGGCGGCGATGGGCGTATGGTTTTCGTCGAGCACCGTGGTGGTCCTCATCAAGCAGGCGCACGCCATTGCCGCCTTCGACGAAGCCTTGCTCACGAGCGCCGTGCAGTGCGGATTCGTGGCCGGCACCATCACGTCCGCATTGCTTTCGCTGCCCGACCGCTACGATCTGCGCCGGCTGCTCGCGGGTTCCGCGGTCGTGGCGGCCGTGGCCACGGCGTCGCTCGCGTTCCTGCCGCCGGTCGGCGGTGCGGTCGTTGCGCTGCGGTTCATCACGGGCATGTGCATGGCGGGCGTGTATCCCGTCGGCATGCGGCTCGCGGCCACCTGGGCGCAAGGCGATCTCGGTCTGCTCGTCGGCCTGCTCGTGGGCGCGCTCACGCTCGGCTCGGCAAGCCCGCATCTGCTGGCGGCCACGGGCGGGCTCGGCTGGCGCACGATCTATGGCGTCGCCGCGGCGTGCGCGGCGTGCGCCGCGGCGCTGATCGGCTTTGCGGGCATCGGGCCGAATATCCGGCGCGCCACGCGCATCGACGTTGCGAAGGTCGCGCAGGCGTGGCGGCGGCCCGCCTTGCGGCTCGCCAATCTCGGTTACCTCGGCCACATGTGGGAGCTTTACGCGATGTGGGCGTGGCTCGCGCTGTTCCTGCAGCAGACGTTCGTCGCGCGCGGCATGGCCAATGCCCGCACGCGCGCGGAGTGGATGACCTTCAGCGTGATCGCGATCGGCGCGGCGGGTGCGTGGCTCGGCGGCGTGCTGGCGGACCGCGTGGGGCGCACGGCCGTCACGGTCGGCGCGATGGCGACGAGCGCAGCGTGTGCCGCGCTGATGGGCTGGCTGGCGCACGCGCCGCTCATCGTGATGGGCGCGGTCGCGCTCGTGTGGGGCGTCTCGGTGATCGCCGATTCCGCGCAGTTTTCGGCGAGCGTGGCCGAGCTGGCCGACCCGGACTCGGTCGGTACGCTGCTGACCGCGCAGACTTGCGCGGGTTTTCTACTCACGCTCGTGAGCATTCATCTCGTGCCGTACGCGGTGGCGTGGCTGGGATGGCGGGGCGGCTTCGGCATGCTGGCTGTGGGACCGGCGCTCGGCTGTGTGGCGATGCTGCGGCTGCGGCGGCATCCGGATGCGGTGCGGCTTGCGGGTGGGCGTCGGTGATCCGCAATGGCGCACGCAGGCGGGAATCGAAAAGCAGAGGAAAACTGAACAATTGGTGTGCGCTGCGTGGTTCCACGCACCCTGCCGTTCGTGGACCTTTCCACAGAACCACGACATGCGGTACCTTAACGCGAATATTGGCTACGTCCCGCGCAAGAGGAGCTTGTCACGCATGTCCGCAAGACTGAACGAATTCCAGCAGCCCATCGGGGACCCTGTCAGCGGCTGGCAGCCGCGCGAACGGCCGGCGCGTGTGACGATCGAGGGCCGGTTCTGCCGCATCGAGCCGATCGACCTCGACCGCCACGCCGCCGATCTCTTCGAAGCCTACGGCACGGCGGCCGACGGGCGCGACTGGACCTACCTGTTCTCCGAGCCCTTCACCGACTTCGCCGCGTTTCGCGAATATCTCGCGAAAGCGGCTGCATCGAGCGACCCGTTCCATTACGCCGTGATCGACCGCGCGAGCGGAAAGGCCGTGGGCACGTTCGCGCTCATGCGCATCGAGCCGGTGCATGGTGTAATCGAAGTGGGCAGCGTGACGTTTTCGCCGCGCCTGAAGCAAACGCCGCTTTCCACCGAGGCGCAGTACCTGCTGATGCGCTACGTGTTCGACGATCTCGGCTACCGGCGCTACGAATGGAAATGCGACAGCCTCAACGCGCCTTCGCGCAAGACGGCGTTGCGTCTGGGCTTCCAGTTCGAGGGCATTTTCCGCCAGGCGATCGTGTACAAGGGCCGCAACCGCGACACGGCGTGGTTCGCGATCATCGACCAGGACTGGCCGCTCGCGAAAGCCGCATTCGAGAAGTGGCTCTCGAAAGAGAACTTCGACGCGCAAGGCCAGCAGCGCGCGTCGCTTGCGAGCTTGAGAGAAGCGGCAACCTCCTGAATGTGTGTGCTGCATGAAGGCACGTGGGTCGAAGCGCCCATTTGCTACCTCGAAGACCTGTTCGTCGATCCCGCTTGCCGCGGCCAGGGCATCGGCAGGCGGCTCATCGAAGACCTCATCGCACTGGCGCGTTCGCGCGCATGGTCGCGTCTTTACTGGCATACGCGCGAGGACAACCCCGCGCGCAAGCTCTACGACGAATTCGCGCAAGCCGACGATTTCGTACGGTATCGGTTGCAGTTCTAAACCGCTCTCTGGGTCAGCGTTCCCACGTCCCGAGCCCGATAGATAGGATTGTAACGAGTATTGTCACGATCGTTTCATCGGTATAGGATGGGTGCGAATAAACCACCACGGTTTGATGTGCATCGCACAAATTCGCCACCCAGCCTATGTCAGAAGCCTCAACGAACTCGCTCGTCGTGCTGCGCGGCGCGCCCGCCCAGCATGCTGCGCATTTAGCGCGCAACGCCGGCGTGGCGTTCGACGCGGCGTGGCTCGACGCCTTGCGCGTCAACCAGTCCGCCGTCGAGCGGCGCACGGCCACGCTCGGCACGCGCCGCGCGGTCAAGAAGGACGCGCAGGCCGCGTGGCTCCTGAAGGCCATCACCTGCATCGATCTCACCACGCTCAACGGCGACGACACCGAAGGCCGCGTGCGACGCCTGTGCACGAAGGCGCGCCACCCCGTGCGCGCCGACCTGCTCGCGGCGCTCGGCTTCGCGCCCGATGCCATCACGACAGGCGCGGTGTGCGTGTACCACCGCTTCGTTGCGGCAGCCGTGGATGCGCTGGCGGGCAGTGGTATTCCCGTCGCGGCAGTTTCCACCGGTTTTCCGGCGGGCTTGAACCCGCACGCGCTCAAGCTCAAGGAAATCGAGGCCTCCGTTAAGGACGGCGCCGAGGAAATCGACATCGTCGTCACGCGCGAGCACGTGCTCACCGGCAACTGGCGCGCGCTCTACGACGAAGTGCGCGAGTTTCGCGCGGCCTGCGGCGACGCGCATCTGAAGGCGATTCTCGCCACGGGCGACATTCGCGTGCTGTCGAACATCGCCCGCGCGTCGATGGTCTGCATGATGGCGGGCGCGGACTTCATCAAGACGTCCACGGGCAAGGAAGGGGTCAACGCCACGCTCGACGTTTCGCTCGTGATGGTGCGCATGATCCGGGAATACCGCGAGCGCACCGGCGCGCTGGTGGGCTTCAAGCCTGCGGGCGGCGTCTCGAATGCCAAAACCGCGCTCGCGTACCAGATCCTCATGAAGGAAGAGCTGGGGCGGCCCTGGCTCGAGCCCGAGCTGTTCCGCTTCGGCGCGTCGAGTCTGCTCGCCGACATCGAGCGCCAACTCGAACACCATGTGAGCGGCCGCTATTCCGCCTTCCACCGCCACCCCGTAGCCTGAGCAGACCATACCGATGAGCGTAGCCGAGTATTTCCGAACGATGGATTACGGTCCCGCCCCCGAGGACGATCAGCCCGTGCGCGCGTGGCTCGCGCAGCACGAGGCCGCGTTTGGGCATTTCATTGACGGCGCGTGGCGCGAAAGTGCCGATGGCGCGCGCTTCGAAGTACGCGCGCCCGCCACGGGCGAGGCGCTCGCCGCCGTGGCGCAAGGCGGTGCGGCGGACGTAGCGGCGGCCGTTGCGGCAGCACGCGCGGCACAGCCCGAGTGGTACGCCATGGGCGGCGCGGCGCGCGCGCGGCATCTCTACGCGCTCTCGCGCATGGTGCAGCGCCACAGCCGCCTCTTCGCCGTGCTCGAGGCGCTCGACAACGGCAAGCCGATTCGCGAGGCGCGCGACATCGACGTGCCGCTCGTGGCGCGCCATTTCCTCCATCACGCGGGTTGGGCGCAGCTTCAGGAGAGCGAGCTGGAAGGCTGGTCGCCGCTCGGCGTGATCGGCCAGATCGTGCCGTGGAATTTCCCGCTGCTGATGCTCGCGTGGAAAGTGGCGCCCGCCATCGCACTCGGCAACTGCGTTGTGCTCAAGCCCGCCGAATACACGCCGCTCACCGCGCTGCTGTTCGCCGAACTGGCGCATCGCGCCGGCCTGCCCAAGGGCGTGCTCAACGTGGTGACGGGCGACGGCAGCACGGGCGCGGCGCTCGTCGAGCATCCCAGCGTCGACAAGATCGCGTTCACGGGCTCGACCGAAGTAGGTCGCCTCATCCGCACGGCCACGGCCGGCACGGGCAAGTCGCTCACGCTCGAACTGGGCGGCAAGTCGCCGTTCATCGTGTTCGACGACGCCGACCTCGACGGCGCCGTGGAAGGCGTGGTGGACGCGATCTGGTTCAACCAGGGCCAGGTATGCTGCGCGGGTTCCCGGCTGCTGGTGCAGGAGGGCGTCGAGGCGCGCTTTATCGAGAAGCTCAAGCGCCGTATGGCGACGCTGCGCGTCGGGCCCTCGCTCGACAAGGGCATCGACATTGGCGCGATCGTCGATCCGGTACAGCTCGAACGCATCGAGTCGCTCGTGGAAGCCGGGCGGCGCGAAGGCTGCAACGTGTGGCAGCCGCGCGAAGTCGAGTTGCCATCGGGCGGCTGCTTCTATCCGCCGACGCTCGTGACGGGCATCGGGCCTGCCTCGACGCTCGCGCAGGAGGAAATCTTCGGGCCGGTGCTCGCGGCCATGAGCTTTCGCACGCCGGAAGAGGCCGTGGCGCTCGCCAACAATTCGCGCTACGGCCTCGCCGCGAGCGTGTGGAGCGAGACCATCGGGCGCGCGCTCGACATCGCGCCGCGTCTGCAGTGCGGTGTGGTGTGGATCAACGCGACGAACCTGTTCGACGCGAGCGTGGGCTTCGGCGGCTATCGCGAATCGGGCTTCGGGCGCGAGGGCGGCCGCGAAGGCGTGTTCGAATATCTGAAGCCGGCCGCGTGGAGCAAGCTGCCGATGCGCGCGCAACGTGAGGTGCGCCCGCCGGCGCCAGACTTTGCGCACGCGGGCGGCGGTCTCGATCGCACTGCGAAGCTTTTTATCGGCGGCAAACAGGTACGGCCCGATAGCGGCTATTCACACGCCATCTACACACCAAACGGCGAATGGGTGGGCGAAGTCGGTGCGGGCAGCCGCAAGGACGTGCGCGACGCCGTTGCCGCCGCGCGCGGCGCGGGCAAGTGGACGCAGATGAGCACGCACGCTCGCGCCCAGGTGCTGTACTACCTCGCGGAAAACCTGAGCGCGCGCGCCGAAGAATTCGCACGGCAACTCACGCGCCGCGCCGGGCACGACGCGCGCGCGGCCGGGCGTGAAGTGGAGATGGCGATCGACCGGCTCTTCAGCTACGCAGCGTGGGCCGACAAGTTCGATGGCGCGGTGCATACCCCGCCGTTGCGCGGTGTCGCGCTCGCCATGCACGAGGCGCTGGGCGTGGTCGGCATCGCCTGCCCCGACGAAGCGCCGCTGCTCGGCTTCGTTTCGCTGATCGCACCGGCGCTCGCGATGGGCAATCGCGTCGTGGCGCTGGCGAGCGAGGCGTGCCCGCTGGCTGCGACGGACTTCTATCAGGTCGTGGAAACCTCGGATGTGCCTGCGGGCGCGCTCAACATCCTGACCGGCGAGCGCGCCGCGCTGCTGCCGGCGCTCGCGAAGCACGACGACGTGGACGCGCTCTGGTGCTTCGGCACGGCGGCCGATTCGTCCCTCGTGGAGCGCGAGTCGGTGGGCAACCTGAAGCGGACCTTCGTCGATCATGGCCGCGAGGTTGACTGGTTTGACCGGACGAGCGCAGGATTGCCGTTCCTGCGCCATGCCGTGCAGGTGAAGAACATCTGGATACCGTACGGCGACTGAGCGCTTCGAACAAGAAAACGCCAGATCAATGGAGACAAAAGCATGCTGAAGAATCTCGACCCGCTTCTGAACGCCGATGTCCTGCAAGCGCTGCGCGCGATGGGTCACGGCGACGAACTCGTCGTTTGCGACGCCAACTTTCCCGCCGACTCCGTTGCGCGCGCCACGGTGCTCGGGAAGCTCCTGCGCATCGACGGCGCGGATGCGCCCCGCGCCGTGCGCGCGATCCTCTCCGTGCTGCCGCTCGACACCTTCGTCGAAGCCCCGGCCATGCGCATGGAAGTGGTCGGCGAACCCAACACGATTCCCGCCGTGCAGCACGAAGCGCAGGCCGAGGTCGACGCCGCGGAAGGCCGCGCCGTGCCGTTCGCGCCTATCGAGCGCCATGCGTTCTATGCGCGCGCCCGCAAGGCCTACTGCGTGATCGCCACGGGCGAAACGCGCGGCTACGGCTGCTTCGTGTTCACCAAAGGCGTGCTGCTCGCGCCCGACGCGCCGCGCGGCAGGGAGCAGGGCCAATGAGCGGACGCGTCGTCATCCTCGGCATCTATGTGACCGATCTCGCATTTCGCGCGAGCCGCATGCCGATGATCGGCGAGACGCTCGCCGGATCGGCATTCGCGATGGGACCGGGCGGCAAGGGCTCGAATCAGGCCGTGGCCGCCGCGCGCGCGGGCGCGCAGGTGGTGTTCTGCACGCGTGTGGGCAACGACGCGTTCGGCGACATCGCGCGGGCGACGTGGGCCGCCGAAGGCATCACGGCGCGCACCCAGGCCGTAGACGGACTGGCCACGGGCGCGGCGCACATCTTCGTGGACGACACGACCGGCATGAACGCGATCATCGTCGCGGCGGGCGCAGCGGCCACGATGGAGCCCGGCGACGCCGAAGCGATCGAAGCCGATATTGCGGCCTCGCAGGTATTCGTCACGCAGCTGGAACAGCCGCTCGCGGCAGCGCGGCGCGGCCTCGAACTCGCGCGCCGGCATGGCGTGAAGACGGTGTTCAATCCGGCCCCCGCCATGGCGCTGCCCGACGACATCTTCCCGCTGTGCGACTACATCACGCCCAACGAGACCGAGGCGCAGGCGCTCACGGGCATCGAGATCCGCAACGCCGACGACGCGCGCCGCGCCGCCGACGTGCTGCTCGCCAAGGGCGCGGGCGCGGTCATCGTGACGCTGGGCGAAGCCGGCGCGTTGCTCCATACGCGCGATGCTTCGGTCCTGCTTCCCGCCTTCAACTGCGGCCCGGTGGTGGAAACGGCGGGTGCGGGCGACGGCTTCACGGGCGGCTTCGCGGCGGCGCTCGCGCGCGGCGACGACGCGCTCACGGCCACACGCTTTGGCTGCGCGCTGGCAGGCATTTCCGTTACGCGCCCCGGCACCGCGCCCTCCATGCCGCGCAAGGAAGAAGTCGACGCCATGCTCGCGCGCACGGCGAGCGCCAGCGCGCATTGAACGTTGCCAGGTGAAAACACACCGCAAAGGATGAGGTCCATGAAGTCTGCACTCTTTGCCAAATGGTTCGGCGACCGGCAGTTGAACTTCCTGCTGGCCGTGAACCTGCTGGTCGTGCTGGTCGCGGTCTGGGTGTCGCGCGGGCAGTTCGTCGGCATCGACAACCTGCAGTCGATGGGCGCGCAACTGCCCGAAGTCGCGCTGCTCGCGCTCGGCATCATGCTCTCCATGCTGTCAGGCAACGGCGGCATCGACCTGTCCGGCGTGGGGCTCGCGAATCTTTCGGGCATGATCGCCGCGCTGGTGGTGCCGCGTTTCGTGAGCGGCGACGATTCGCCCGCGCTCTATACGGCGCTCTTCATCGTGATCGTGCTTGGGATGGGGCTCCTTGGCGGTCTGCTCAACGGCGTGGTGATTGCGCGCCTCGGGCTCACGCCCATTCTCTGCACGCTCGGCACGCAACTGCTTTTCACGGGCTTCGCGGTGGCGCTGAGCAACGGCGCCTCCGTGCACGTGGATTATGTCGAACCGCTCGCCGATATCAGCAACGGCACGTTCTTTCAGATACCGATTTCGTTCCTGCTATTCGTGGCCGTGGTCGTGCTGCTGGGCTGGCTGCTCAGGCGCACGCCGTTCGGGCTGCGCCTTTACCTCATGGGCACGAACCAGCGCGCGGCGTTCTATGCGGGCATTCCGCGCGCGCGCATGCTGATCATGACCTACGCGATGTGCGGCGTGCTCGCCTCGCTCGCCGGGCTCGTGAGCGTTTCGCACACGCTCAGTGCGAAATGGGACTACGGCAATTCCTATCTGCTGATCGCCATTCTCATTGCGGTGATGGGCGGCGTGAATCCGGCGGGCGGCTACGGACGCATCATCTGCGTGTTCTTCGCCGCCACAGTGCTGCAATTCCTTTCGAGCCTCTTCAATCTGATGGGCGTTTCGCAGTTTTTTGGCGATTGCGCCTGGGGCTTCCTGCTGTTGCTCTCGCTCGCGTTCGCGGGCGGCGAGCGGGTGCGCGCGATTTTCGGTTTCGGCGGCTCCCCGTCTGCTGGTAAAGGGCGGACTTCGGGCTGACCAGCCGAACTGTGTAGCAGGCGGGCCTCGTGCCTCGGAGGTCCGCCGCCATCTCTTTCGGGGCGACGGTTAATCGGCTAATAAAAAACGGAGACATCGAACATGAAGATCAAGCGACTCAGTGTGGCGATCACGGCGTGTGCACTTGCCGCTGGCATGGCGGCCGTGGCGTATGCGGCGGAGAACCCGACCATCGTCACGGTGGTGAAGGTGACCGGCATCAGCTGGTTCAATCGGATGGACGACGGCGTCAAGGAATTCGGCAAGGACAACCCGAAAGTTTCGGTCTACCAGACCGGGCCCGGCCGCGCGGACGCCGCGCAGCAACTGAAGATCATCGACGACCTGATCGCGAAGAAAGTGAGCGCGATCGCGGTCGTGCCGTATGACCCGCCCACGCTCGAACCGGCGCTCAAGAAGGCGATGGACCGCGGCATCAAGGTCGTCACGCACGAAGCCGACAACGAAAAGAACACGATGGTCGACGTCGAGGCGTTCGACAACTCCGCCTATGGTGCCGCGCTCAACGACCGCCTCGCCTCGTGCATGCACGACGATGGCAAGTGGGCGACGATGGTCGGCTCGCTCGGCAGCCGCTCGCAGGTGCAGTGGGCCAATGGCGGCATCGACAACGCGAAGAAGAAGTTCCCGAAGATGCAGCTCGTCGAGACCAACCTCG
Source organism: Paraburkholderia sp. BR14312 (assembly GCF_040948675.1). Classification (NCBI taxonomy): domain Bacteria; kingdom Pseudomonadati; phylum Pseudomonadota; class Betaproteobacteria; order Burkholderiales; family Burkholderiaceae; genus Paraburkholderia; species Paraburkholderia sp. BR14312. The sequence goes on along the minus strand of NZ_JBFPKI010000001.1, from coordinate 645,513 downwards.
AAACCAACAACGACGGCGAGCACGCGTATGAAGTGGCCAAGGAAGTGCTGCGCAAGCATCCGGACATCAAGGGCTTCCAGGGCTCGTCGTCGCTCGACGTGATCGGCATTGGCCGCGCCGTCGAGGAAGCGGGCCTGCAGGGCAAGATCTGCGTATACGGCACCGGCTTGCCGACCGAGGCCGGCAAGTACCTCGAAAGCGGCGCGATCAACGGCATTGCGTTCTGGGATCCGAAGCTGGCGGGCATCGCCATGAACAAGATCGCGATGATGCTGATCGACGGCAAGACCGTGGAGAACGGCGCGAACCTCGGTCTGCCCGGTTACGAGAAGGTCACGGTGTCGAAGGGTCCGGGCAAGGGCATCATCGTGCGCGGCCAGGGCTGGGTGAGCGTCGACAAGTCGAACTACAAGCAATACAACTTCTGATCGGTAGAAGGTGGCGCGCGCAGCGGGCTCGCAGCCCGGCGCGCGCTTCGTCGCAACGTCACGAAGAGACGACATGGCTTCAGAACCGTTATTGCAGGTGCTCGGCGTGCACAAGCGCTTCACGGGCGTGCACGCCTTGCGCGGCGTGACGCTCGCGTTCGAGCGCGGGCAGATCTATCACCTGCTCGGCGAGAACGGGTGCGGCAAGAGCACGCTCATCAAGATCATCTCCGGCGCGCAGCCGCCGGACGAAGGCGAGCTGGTGATCGACGGCGCGCGCCACGCGCGGCTCACGCCGCTCGAATCGCTCGCGGCGGGCATCGAGACTGTGTATCAGGATCTTTCGCTGCTGCCCAACATGAACGTGGCGGAAAACATCGGGCTCACGACCGAACTCGCTGAGCACGCGGGGCGCCTCGCGCGCACGTTCGACCGCCGCGAACTCGCGCGCACGGCCGAGCGCGCCTTGAAGGCCGTGGGCCTGCCGGGCGACGCCGACTTCCAGGCGACGCTCATCGAACAACTGCCGCTCGCCACGCGCCAGCTCGTGGCGATTGCGCGCGCCATTGCGAGCGAGGCGAAGTTCGTCATCATGGACGAGCCCACGACCTCGCTCACGCAAAAGGAAGTGACCAACCTCATTGCCGTGCTCGGCCAGTTGCGCGCGCAGGGCGTGACCGTGCTGTTCGTGAGCCACAAGCTCGACGAGTGCTATGCGATCGGGGGCGAAGTGATCGTGCTGCGCGATGGCCAGAAAGTGACGCAAGGCCCGATCACGAACTACACCAAGGCGCAGTTGAGCGAACTGATGACGGGGCGCGAGCTTTCCACCGAACGCTACCGCAACGTCGCGGCCGAAGCCGACGTGCTGCTCGACGTTCGCGGTCTGGGTCGCACGGGCCTCTTCAGCGACGTGTCGTTCACGCTGCATCGCGGCGAGATTCTCGGCGTGACGGGTCTGCTCGATTCGGGCCGCAACGAACTCGCGCGCGCGCTTGCGGGCGTCGCGCCCGCCGATGCGGGCGAGATCGTGCTCGAAGGCCGCGCGATCAAGCTTTCGACGCCCGGCGACGCGAGGCGTGCGCGCATTGGCTATGTGCCGGAAGACCGTCTGAACGAAGGCCTTTTCCTCGACAAGCCGATTCGCGACAACGTGATCACGGCGATGATCGCGAGCCTGCGCGACCGCTTCGGCCAGATCGATCGCACGCGCGCACGCGCGCTGGCCGAAAGCACCGTGAAGGAACTGCAGATCGCCACGCCCGATGTGGACAAGGCCGTGCAGTCTCTCTCGGGCGGCAACCAGCAGCGCGTGCTGATTGGCCGCTGGCTCGCCATCGACCCGCACGTGCTGATTCTCCACGGACCGACCGTGGGCGTGGACGTCGGCTCGAAGGACATCATCTATCGCATCATGCAGCGGCTCTCGCAGCGCGGCATCGGCATTCTGCTCGTGAGCGACGACCTGCCCGAGCTGCTGCAGAACTGCGACCGCGTACTGATGATGCGTAAGGGCCGCCTCGCTGAAGAGCACCACGCCGATCGTCTGACCGAAGCCGAGCTGTACCGTGCGCTGCTTGCAGAGGCAGCCTGAATTCCGCGTAACGTTTTGCCGGACACCGCATGAGCATGAATCAGACAATGAGCACGTCGTCCAACACCGTCGAAGTCGCGCGCCAGAGCGTACCGCTCAACTGGCGCGCGAAGCTCGCCCGCAACCCCGAATGGTTCACGGCCACGCTGATCGTCATTACCTGCGTGATCGTCGCTTCCATCAACCCGCGCTTTTTCCAGTGGGCCACGCTGTTCGACCTGCTGCACTCGGCGACGATCACGTCGCTGTTCGCGCTGGGCACGCTCGTCGTGCTGGCGTCGGGCGGCATCGACGTCTCGTTCACGGCGATCGGCGCGCTCACGATGTACTCGATCACGAAGGCCGTATTCGCGTGGTGGCCCGATGCGCCGTTCGCGCTCATTCTGCTCACGGGCGCCGTGGGCGGTATCGTGCTCGGCGTCATCAACGGCATGCTCGTGCACCGGCTGCAGGCGCCCTCGCTGATCGTGACGATCGGCACGCAATACCTCTATCGCGGGCTGCTGCTTACCTTCGTGGGCACGACGTTCTTCATGAACATCCCGCACAGCATGGATCACTTCGGCCGCATTCCGCTCATCGCCTACAAGACCGCCGATGGGCTCAACGCGGTGCTGCCGGTTTCCGCGATCGCACTCGTGGCAGGCGCGCTCCTCACGTGGTGGCTGCTCAACCGTACGATGATGGGGCGCGGCGTCTACGCCATGGGCGGCAGCACGGCGATTGCGGAGCGGCTGGGCTTCAACCTGCGCGCGATCCGGCTGTTCGTGTTCGGCTATACGGGGTTTCTCGCCGGCGTGGCGGGCATTTTGCACGTGGCGAACAACCGGCTTGCCAATCCGTTTGACCTGGTGGGCTCGGAACTCGACGTGATCGCGGCCGTGATTCTGGGCGGCGCGCGCATTACCGGCGGCAGTGGCACGGTCGTGGGCACGCTGCTCGGTGTGGCGCTCGTCACGCTCATCAACAACGTGCTGATTCTCGTGGGCGTGCCGAGCACGTGGCAGAAGGTGATTGTCGGCGCGTTCATTCTGGTGGCCGGCACGCTGTTCGCGCTGCGCCGGCGCGGCTGAGTCGGCAGACTATTGGCGCGAGACCGGCGCCGCACGGCCGGTCGGCGCTTATGCGCTGTGCTCGCGCAGCGTCTGGCCTTTCTCGGTGATGACGGAATTGAAGTCGTCCAGCTGCGAAAAGCGCCACGCCTTCACGATGCCATACTTGCTGGCATCCACAACGAGATGGCTTTCTACGGCGCTGGCCATGGCGGCTTGCTTGAGCGCCACTTCGTGAAAGTTCCAGCACGTCACGCCGCGCGCGGCGTCCACGCCGCCCGCTGAAATAAACGCCTTGTTGATGCCCATGCGGCGCAGCGTTTCCAGGCTCTCCTCGCCGGAAAACGAATCCGACGACGGCACATACACGCCTCCCAGCAGGATCATGCGCACATTGGGCATGCGCCGCAGAATCTCGGCCACGTTGAGCGAATAGCACACCGCCGTGATCTGCAACTGGGAAGGAATGAGGCGCGCGAGTGCGGCAAGCGTCGTGCCGCAGTCGATGAAGACGGTGTCGTTCTGCGCGATGAGCCGTGCCGCGTGCGCGGACGCTTGCGCCTTGGCCTGCGCGAAGTGGTCCTTTTCGTGTTCGAGCGAGTAGCCGGCGGTATTGGGCACGTCCTGCGCGCTCACGATATAGCCGCCCAGATACGTGAAACGCTCGGGATTCGCGGCGATGTCGCGCCGCACGGTCATCTCGGAGACACCAAGCACGCTGGCTGCATCGCGCAGGTGCATGACGTTGTGTTTTGCGAGCGCGTCGGCAAGGGCGCGCAGCCGGTCGGTTTTGGCCATGGAGTGGGTGCTGCGCCGGACTGTGCTGCGTTCCGGCGAACGTTAGATTTGTTTCGTATGCTTGAGCGAATTATAACAAGCAAGGCGTGCGATAGCCACGCGCTTTAGCTCCTGCCGCCCCGGCGCCGGCTTCGGCGAGCATGCGTTTTTCGCATGCTCCACTCGACAATTAATCGTTTGTGGCGTCCCGATGCCGCACGGATACTGCCCTTTCTCGTGAAGCGGCGGCAACGCCAAACCGGCAGCAATCCATGCGATCAGACCTCAATTTCATCAATGGGCAGTTCGTCGGCGCCGAAGGGCCGCAGATCGCTGTCCATAATCCCGCAACCGGCGACGCGATCGGCCACGTGAGCGCTGCGAGCGCCGCGGACGCGGTTCGCGCGGTCGTGGCCGCCAGGGCCGCGCAGCGCGCCTGGCGCAAGTTGCCCGCCGCCGAACGCGGCGCGAGCCTGAACCGGTTTGCAGAAGCGATCGTGGCGCGCGCGCCGAAGATCGGCGCGGCGCTTGCCGCCGAGTCGGGCAAGAGCGTCGCGGACGCAACCGCCGAAGCACAGTACGCCGCCGAAATCCTGCGCTACCACGCGCAGTGGGCGCGCCGCATCGAAGGCGAGGTGATTCCGAGCGACAGCGCGAACGAAAACCTCATTCTCATGCGCGAGCCGATCGGCGTGGCCGCATGCCTGATTCCGTTCAACTTCCCCGTGTACACGCTGCTGCGCAAGGTCGCGCCGGCGCTCATCACCGGTAACGCGGTGGTCGTGCGCCCGAGCAACAACACGCCGTGCTCGGCGTTCGAAGTGGCGCGCGCCGCGCAGGAAGCCGAACTTCCGGCGGGCATTTTCAACGTGCTGGCCATGGACCACGACACCGCCGCTGTGCTCTGCACACATGCGGACGTCGGCATGATCACGCTCACGGGCAGCGTGAGCGCGGGCCGCAAGGTGCTCGACTACTGCAAGGAAAATATCGCGAAGCCGTCACTGGAACTGGGCGGCAAGACGCCCGCGATCATCGAAGACGACGCCGATCTCGAAGCGGCCGCAACGGCCATCGTGCGCTCGAAAACCACGCATTGCGGCCAGCTTTGCACGGCGATCGAACGTGTGTACGTGCACGCTTCGGTGCATGACCGCTTCGTCGCGCTGCTGCGCGAGAAGATGGGCGCCGTGCGCTTCGGCGACCGCGCCGAAGACGCCGCTCGCATGGGTCCGCTAGTGAGCGCGAGCGCACGCACGGCGATCCACGCGATGGTGGAACGTGCGGTGGCCGCAGGCGCGAAGCTCGAAACGGGCGGCTACGTGCCCGAAGGCAAGGGCCACTTCTATCCGCCTACCTTGCTCATGCATTGCCGCCAGGACATGGAGATCGTGCAGGAGGAGATCTTCGGCCCGGTGCTGCCGGTGCTTTCATACGAGACGCTCGACGACGCGCTGCGCATGGCCAACGATCACCAGTTCGGCCTTTCGTCGGTGCTCTTTACGGAGCGCTACCGCTCGACCCTGCGCGTCGCGAACGAGATCGAAGCCGGCGAGCTGTACGTGAACCGCTCGCCCGCGGACCCGTATCAGGGCTATCACGCCGGCTGGAAGCGCTCGGGCCTCGGCGGCGACGACGGCAAGCACGGCATGCTCGAATTCACGCAGACACGCCTTGTCGTGATGCCGTTCTGACCGTTCGAGATACTGATTAATCGCAGCAACGGCGCCCTTGAACTGGGCGTCGCAGATAAAGAAAAGACGCCTCGCGCGGGCAACCGCCCGCGTGCCGGTCGACAGCCTTGCATGGGACCAGAGTAAGTGCTTTGCACCAACTCTGGTCGACAGCTTTGCATGGGACCAGAGTAAGTGCTTTGCATGGGACCGGAGTAAGGGCTAAAGCCCGAACTCCGGTCGACAGCTAAAGCGCCAACTCTGGTCGACAGGAGACAAACTTGCAGAAGTCCATCGGAAAGCCCAATGCGCCGGCGATGCCGCGCGCCGAAACCCCATCGCTCACGCCCGCCGCTGCGGGCTCCATGCAGCGCTACGTGCAGTTGCTGCTGCTCGTGCTCGCCGCGGGCGGTATCTATCCACTGCTGTATCTGCGTCAGGTCTACCAGACCACGATGCTCGATGTCCTGCATATCGACAACGCCCAACTCGGCTATCTCTACTCGGTGCTCGGCATCGTGTTCTTCGTGTCTTATCTGCCGAGCGGCTGGCTCGCCGACCGCGTCGCACCGCGCCTGTTGATCTGCTTTTCGCTTATCGGCACCGGGGCGCTGGGCCTCTGGTACTCCACAGCACCCTCGTTCCATGCGCTGCTCGTGATCTTCTGCCTTTGGGGCGTCACGACCGGCCTCACGTTCTGGGCGTCCGTGCTCAAACGCGTGCGCATGATCGCGGGGGCGAACGAACAAGGCCGCTTCTTCGGGCTGCTCGACGGCGGACGCGGGCTCGTCGAAGCGCTGCTCGCCACCGCCGCGCTCGCGCTCTTCGCCGCCGCAACCGGATCGGGACGCGGTGAAGCGGCGGGCCTGCGCCACGTGATCTATATGTATTCCTTCACGTGTATCGCACTCGGCGCGTTGATGAGCTTCTTCAAGGATCCCGCGCCCGCGCAGGCAGAGACCAAGTCGGTCGAAGTGAATGCAAACGGCTCGCTGTGGCGCGATCTCGCGACGCTCGCCGCGATTCCGCAGCTCTGGCTCATGGCCGCTGTGGTGTTCTGCGGTTATCAGATCTTCTGGGCGACGTACAGCTTCTCCGCGTATCTCCAACAGGGCGAGATGCATATGACCGTCGTGGCGGCCGGCATGGTCACCACCGCGAAGCTCTGGATGCGCCCCATCGGCGGCATTGGCGGCGGTTTTCTCGGCGACCGTCTTTCGAACCTGCGCGTGCTGATCTGGGCGCTGTTCCTGGCCGTCGCGGGCCTGATCGGTCTGATCCTGCTGCCCGCGCTGCGCAACATGGCGCTGCTCGGCGCGGTGGTGCTGTTCATCGGCCTCATGACGTACGCGATTCGCGGCCTCTACTGGACGCTGCTCGACTACTGCGCGATCCCCATGCGCATTACCGGCCTCGCCATCGGCCTCGTTTCGCTGGTCGGCTATTCGTCGGACATCTTCCTGCCGCTCGTGAACGGCTATATCACCGAGCACTACGCGGGCATGCTCGGCTACCAGATCTATTTCGCCTATGTCGCCGCGATTGGCACGCTCGGCGGTATCGCCGCGCTCGTGCTCAAGCGCATGACCCACTCCAAACCTGCCTGAAACAGCCTGAACCATGAAAGTCGTTGCAATTGAAACGAACGTCGTCGCGGTGCCTCCTCCGCACCTCGGCGGCATGTACTGGATCTTCGTTACGCTGAAAACCGATTGCGGCATCGAAGGCGTGGGCGAAATCTACGCGGCCACGTTCCATCCCGACGTGATGGTGAGCGCGATCGAAGACGTCTTCACACGCTATCTGCTGGACCACGATCCGCACCGCGTCGAGCGCCTGTTCCGCGAGACCTATTCGAGCGGCTTCACGCAGCGCGCGGACCTCACGATGATGGGCATCGTGAGCGGCCTCGAAATGGCATGCTGGGACATCATCGGGAAGGCGGCGGACAAGCCCGTGTATGAACTGCTCGGAGGCATGGTGAACGAGCGCCTTCGTTCGTACACCTACCTGTACCCGAAGAACGCGCAGGGCGAATACGACTACGACGATCCCGATCTCGCCGCCGAATGCGCGGCCGAGAACGTGAAGCGTGGCTTCACCGCGGTGAAGTTCGATCCGGCCGGTCCGTACACGGCTTACTCGGGGCATCAGCTTTCGCTCGACGTGCTCGACCGATGCGAATCGTTCTGCCGCAAGGTGCGAGAAGCGGTGGGAAGCAGGGCCGATCTGCTGTTCGGCACGCATGGACAGATGGTGCCTTCCTCGGCGATCCGGCTGGCGAAGCGGCTCGAGAAATACGACCCGCTGTGGTTCGAAGAGCCGGTGCCGCCGGGCCAGGAGGAGGCCATCGCCAATGTCGCGAAGCACACGTCGATTCCCATTGCCACGGGCGAGCGCCTCACCACCAAATACGAATTCCATAAGCTGCTGCAGGCGGGCGGTGCGTCGATCCTGCAACTGAACGTCGCGCGCGTGGGCGGCCTGCTCGAAGCAAAGAAAATCGCGACGCTCGCCGAAGTGCACTACGCGCAGATCGCGCCGCATCTCTACAACGGGCCCATTGGCGCGGCGGCAAGCATTCAGCTCGCGGCCTGCACGCCGAACTTCCTGATTCAGGAAAGCATCGGCACGTGGGACGGTTTCCACGCACGAGTGCTCAAGCAGCCGATTCAGTGGGAAGACGGCTACATCATCCCGTCGAAGGCACCGGGCCTTGGCGTCGAACTCGACATGGACGTCGTGCGCGAGCACTCGCCTTATACGGGCAAGCGTCTGCATCTGCAGATGGCGAGCCAGCCCGCCGACGTGCGCGATACCTCGCCCGCACGCGGCTGACCTGCCGGAGCACTCAGATGAACTACGACTACATCATCGCCGGCGCCGGTTCGGCGGGCTGCATTCTCGCGGAACGGCTCTCCGCTTCCGGGCGTCATTCGGTGCTGCTGCTCGAAGCGGGCGGACCCGACGATTCGTTCTGGTTCAAGATCCCGATCGGGTTCGCCAAGCTGTACTACAACAAGCAGTACAACTGGATGTATTACAGCGAGCCGGAGCCGGAGCTTGCCGGCCGGCAGATCTACGCGCCGCGCGGCAAGGTGCAGGGCGGCTCGGGCGCGATCAACGCCATGATCTACGTGCGCGGCGCCGCGCGCGACTACGACGACTGGGCCGCGGCGGGCAATGCGGGCTGGTCGTACCAGGAAGTGCTGCCGTACTTCCGCAAGCTCGAATCGCATCCGCTCGGCGACACGCCGTGGCACGGCGCGAACGGCCCCGTGCGCATCACGCCGATGAAGGAGGGCGCGCATCCGGTTTGCCGCACCTTTGTCGAAGGCTGCACGCAGCTCGGCTACGAGCGCAACGAGGACTTCAACGGCGCGCGGCTCGAAGGCGTGGGCATCTACGATGTGAACACGCGCGACGGCAAACGTGATTCGAGCAGCGTGGCCTACCTGCATCGCGCGGGGCAGCGCTCGAACCTGAAGATCGAGCATCATGCGCGCGCCACGCGTGTGCTGTTCGACGAGGCGCAAAAACGCGCCATCGGCGTGGAGATCGTGCAGCAGGGCGTGAAGCGCACGTTTCGTGCAAATCGCGAGGTCATCGTCGCGGCCGGCGCGGTCGATTCGCCCAAGCTGTTGCAGCTATCGGGCGTGGGCCCGCGCGAATTGCTCGCGAAGCACGGCATCGACGTGGTGCATGAACTGCCTGCGGTGGGCCAGAACCTGCAGGACCATCTGTGCGTGAGCTTTTACTATCGCTCGCGCGTGAAGACGCTCAACGATTCATTCAGCAGCTGGGTGGGCAAGCTGAAGTTCGGACTGCAATACGTGCTTCAGCGCAAGGGCCCGTTCTCGATGAGCGTAAACCAGTCGGGCGGCTTCTTCCGCACGAGCCAGGACGAGGCGCACCCGAACATGCAGGTGTACTTCAATCCGCTTTCGTACCGGATTCCCAAATCCAATCGGGCGCAGCTCACGCCGGAGCCGTACTCGGGCTTTCTCGTCTGCTTCAATCCTTGCCGGCCCACGAGCCGCGGCTCGGTGGAGATCGCTTCGGCGAACGTGGAAGACGCGCCGAAAATTCGCGGCAACTACCTCTCGACGCAGAAGGATCGCGACGAAGCGATTGCCGGCAGCCGCCTCGTGCGCAAGCTGATGACAGCGCGCGCACTGCAGGGCATCACCGAAGCCGAGGTGACGCCCGCCGGCGAAGTGACCGACGACGCGAGCATGCTCCAGTTCTTCCGCGAGCAAAGCGGCTCGATCTATCACCTGTGCGGCACCTGCGCGATGGGGCCGGACCCGCGCACGGCGGTGGTGGACGCGCGCCTGCGCGTGCATGGCATCGAGGGCCTGCGCGTGGTGGATGCGTCGATCTTCCCCAATATCACTTCGGGCAACACCAACGCGCCGACGATGATGGTCGCGGAAAAGGGCGCAGACCTGATTCTGGAAGACGCCGATCAGGCCATCGCCGCAAAGGCCATCGAGCAGGGCCGTCAGCGCATGGCCGCAACTTCGTCCTGAAGCCATTGCCGGAAAAGCCGGAGCGGCTTCGAAGCCTTCTGTTCGGGCCGCACCACGAACCAGTATGACTGGCGGCCGTCCACGTGGATGTCGCGCACGGGCGCGAGCAGACCCTGGGCCAGCTCGTGCTCGATCATGTGGCGGTCGGCCATCGTCACGCCGAGCCCTTCGATGGCCGCACGGATAGCATGGTCGAGCAGGTCGAATTCGTAGCCGCCCGAGGTGTCAACGTCCTCGATGCGCGCCGCGTCGAGCCAGTGCCGCCAGGTGAGATAGCGCTGGTTGTCGCCCGCGAGCACGTGCAGCAAAGTGTGCCGCGTGAGATCGATGGGCCCTTGCGCGAGCAGCGCGGGCGCGCACACCGCGATGTGCGATTCGTGCATCAGCAGCGAGCTGTCGAGGCCTTCCCATTCGCCATCGCCAAAGCGGATCGCGCAGTCCAGCGCCGTCGAATCGGCGAGACTGTCCTGCAGATGCGTGGTGAGGCTCAGTTCGAGTTCGGGATGGCGCGCCTGCAGACGCGTAAGGCGCGGCACGAGCCAGCGGCTCGCGAAGGTGGGCGGCGCGTTCACGCGCAGGCGGTTGAGGTCGCTCTTCTGCTGGATCGTGCGCACCGTCAGTTCGATGCGGTCGAACGACTGCTGGAGCGTGCGCAGCAGCGCACGCCCGGCTTCGGTCAGTTCGAGCCGGTGATGATGGCGCTCGAGCAGCGCCTCGCCAAGCTGCTCTTCGAGCTGGCGCACCTGGCGGCTCACCGCGCTCTGCGTCACGTTCAGCTGCTCGGCGGCGCGGGTGAAGCTGCCGCTCGTGCCTGCCGCCTCGAACGCCTTCAGGGCGTTCAGCGCCGGCATCTTTCGCTTCAAGGTCGTCTCCTCGCTCCGGGCGCCATGTCGAAACGACGCCTCCTGCAAACGACGCAGTATACCGGCCCGCGCCGCCATTCAGACGCCCCGCGCACGTGAGAGCGCAGCGAGCGAGAGCGTGACGACGAGCGCGAACACATAGAGCCCGCCCGCCCCCAACAGACGCATGAACAGCGAAGCGACGGTGGGACCGGCCGCGCCGCCGAGCGAGAACACGAGCAGCAGCGTCGCGCTCGTCTGCACGCGTCGCGCCTGATCGACACGGTCGTTCACGTCGGAGACGATCACGCCGTAGAGCGTGAAGGTAAGCGCGACATAGAGAAAGAGGATCGTATCGACGAGAACCGGTGCGCGCAGGATGGCGAGCGCCGCGGCCGCGCACGCGGAGACGAGCGAGATCAGGCCGAGCGTGGCGCTCCGCCCGAGGCGGTCCGAGAGCCTCCCCACGGGCCATTGCGAAAGCAGTGCGCCGATCAGCACGACACCCATGGCGCGCGAAATCCCGCTGGCCGGATAACCGATGCGCGCGAGATACACCGGCGTGAGCGCATAGAACGCGCTGGAAAGCAGCCCCGCGCCGATGCAGGCCGGCACGCTACGCGGCGCGACGCGGTGCAGTTCGCGCAGGCCGTCGAGCAGCAGCGTGGGGCGCTTCGGCGTGGCGAGCGCGGAAGGCGGCGCCGTGGCCGCAGGCGCGGGCGGTCCGGCTCCCGCCGATTGCCACTCGCCGATCAACGCCACCGGGATGAGCGCGGTCACGAACAAGCCGTTCACGAGCGCATGCTCGAAGATGCCGCCGGGCGCGCCCACGCCCAGCAGGAACTGCCCGGCGCTGACGCCGAGATAGGTGAGCACGAGATAAAACGCGAACGCACGCCCGCGCCGCTCGTTCGGCACCGCGCCGTTCACGCCGCTTTCGATCGAGGTGAACACGCCGACCATGCTGAAGCCGGTGATGAGCCGCAGCACGGCCCAGATGTCAGGGGAATCGAACGAGAGATAGCCGAGCGCCGCGAGCGCGGCGAGCGCGCCAAAGCCGATGAAGGCGCGCTGTGGCCCGATGCGCCCGACGATCGGGCCGAGCCCCAGCGCGCCGACGATAAAGCCGACGTAATAGCACGATTGCACGAGGCCGACGTCGAGTGCGGTGCGCTCACCTTGCAGCATGCGCAGCGAGATCAGCGTCGTGAGGAGGCTGTTCCCGCAAACGAGGATCGTATAGCCGCCCAGCAGGCCGATGAGCGCCCGCATGTACGGCGGCTTAGTGCGTCGTCCCGGCGCGGCGCTCGACGAAGCGCCGCACGTAGTCGTCGGCGGGGCGGTGCAGGATGTCGTCGGGCGTGCCGCACTGGATGAGCCGGCCGTCGCGCAGAATCGCGATCTGGTTGCCGATGCGCAGCGCCTCGTCGAGGTCGTGCGTGATGAACACGATGGTCTTCTTGAGCGTGGCCTGGAGTTCGAGCAGCTGGTCCTGCATTTCGGTGCGGATGAGCGGATCGAGCGCGGAGAACGCTTCGTCCATCAGCAGCACGTCGGTGTTCGCGGCCAGCGCGCGAGCGAGGCCCACGCGCTGGCGCATGCCGCCCGAAAGCTCGTCGGGATAGTGGTCCGCATAACCCGCGAGGCCCACCTTGCCGAGCCATTCGCGCGCACTCGCGTGCGCCGCCGCTTTCTTTTCGCCGCGCGTGGCCAGCGCATAGGCGGCATTGTTGAGTACCGTCTGGTGAGGCAGGAGTCCGAAGCTCTGGAACACCATGCTCACGCCGTAGCGGCGCAGATCGCGCAGCCCGTTGTCGGAGAGCTTGAGCACGTCCTTGCCGTCGATGAGGATCTCGCCCACGGTCGGCTCGATGAGCCGGTTGAAGTGGCGTACCAGCGTGGATTTGCCCGAGCCCGACAGACCCATGATCACGAAGATCTGGCCCGAGCCGATCGACAGGCTCACGTCGTTCAGGCCTACGTTGCAGCGGGTCTTCTCGAGGACCTCGGCCTTGCCGGCGCCGCCACGCAGCAGTTCGAGCGCGCGCTGGCTGCTTTCGCGCGTGCCGAAGATCTTGTAGACGTTCTTGACTTCGATGCCGCTCATGATCGTTACCTCATTGCATGCTCATTGCGTATGCTGGATGCGCCGGCCGGGTCTCCGCCATTGTGCCGGCGCTTTTGCCTTCGCGTTCGTTACTTGGCCGGCTGGCTCGTCAGGTCGCTGCCGTTGGCCGCGTCGGCGCTTGTGCTTTCCTGTTCGCGAACGCGGCGAAACGGAATGCGCGAGGGCTGCTTCGATTTGCGCGCGAGACCGCGTGTGCGCCGGCCCTGGCCGTAGCCCTGGCTGATGCGGTCGATCACGATCGCGAGAATCACGATGGCGACGCCCGCTTGCGTGCCCTTGCCCACGTCGAGCGTCTGGATGCCCGCGAGCACGTCTTCGCCAAGACCGCGCGAGCCGATCATCGAGGCGATCACGACCATCGAAAGCGCCATCATCGTGGTCTGGTTGATACCGGCCATGATGCTCGGCCGCGCGAGCGGCAACTGCACGCCAAACAGCAGTTGCATGCGCGTGGTGCCGAACGCGCGCGCGGCTTCGACGATTTCCGCATCCACGTGGCGGATGCCGAGATCGGTCAGACGGATGAGCGGCGGCAGCGCATAGACGACCGTGGCGAGAATCGCGGGCACCTTGCCGAGGCCGAACAGCATGAGCACCGGAATCAGGTACACGAAGCTCGGCAGCGTCTGCATGACGTCGAGCACCGGCAGCAGCACGCGGCGCAGCCCGCTGCTCGAAGCCGCGAGGATGCCGAGCGGTACGCCGAGCACGACCGAAATGAGCGTGGCGACGACCATCAGCGCGAAGGTCTGCATGAGCTTGTCCCACAGCCCGAAGCAGCCGATCAGCCAGAGCAGCACGACGAACAGCAGCGCCACGCCGACGCGCCGCGAGGCATGCCAGCCGAGCAGGCCCACGGCGGCGAGCACGACGACGGGAGGCGTGGCGCGCAGCAGGCTTTCGAGCGGCACGAGCAGGTCGCGCAGCATGAGCACGCTGAAGTTGTGGAACGCGTCGCCGTAGCGCTGCACGAACGCGGCGACCTGATCGTTGACCCAGTCGGCGATCGAGAGGTGAAGAAAGGGAGATCCCATGGTGAGCCTCATTCTGCGTGTGTCATGTGATGCGTGCCGTCGTGCGGCCAGTGTCGTTGCTTACGTGCGCAGGCCGGCCTGTACGCGCGCCGCGACTTCCGGCGTGACCCATTGCTTCCAGATTTCCGGATGCTGCTCGAAGAACGTGCGCGCGACCGTGGAGGCGTCGAGCTTCTTGTCGTGCATCTGCTGGACCAGTTGTTCGTCGAGCGCGAGCGGCAGGCTCACCTTGCCGAAGAACGCGACGGCGTCCGGCTCGGCGTCGTAGAACGGCGTGGAGACCGCGACCTTCAGATGCGAGACCTTGAACGCGGAGGCGCACGGCGCGCCCTTCGGATCGGCGATGGTGTCCCAGCAGGCGTCGGAGTACGGCGCGCCCTCGAGTTGCACGAAGTGGTACTTCGCCATCAGGCCGGCGGGCTGCCAGTAGTAGAACAGAATGGGTTTGCCGCGCTCGTAGGCCGACGCGATCGCCGCGTCGAGCGCGCCGCCGGTGCCGGGGCGGAAGTTCGTGTAGTCGTCGCCGAGCTTGTAGGCGGTGAGCAGGCGGTTGTTGAAGCGCTCGCAATCCCAGCCCGCGGGGCAGTTGTAGAAGCGGCCCTTGCCGGGTTCTTCGTCGTCCGTGAAGAGGGATTTGTACTGCGGCAGTTGCGCGACGGAGCGCAGTTGCGGCGCCATGGGCTTGATGCCGCGCCTGGCGTCGCCGTTGATCACATAGTCGGGGACGTACCAGCCTTCCTTGTCGCCGCCGGGAATCAGTTCGCCCACGAGCTTCACGCTGCCGTCCTTCAAGCCGCGCGCGACGATGGGGCTGCGGCCCGTCCAGTGCTCGGCCCACACCTGCAGGTCGTTCTTCGTGAGCGCCGTTTCGGTGGCGGCCGTGGCGCCGGGCACGACTTCGGTCTTGCAGCCGTAACCCTTCTCCAGCACCGTGCGCACCATTTCGGTCATCAGCGCGCCGCTTTCCCAGGTGATTTGCGCGAGCTTCACGGTTTTGCCCGCCTGGCACCAGCCGGGGGCTGCAAAGCTGCTCGTGGCCGCGCAGGTCAGCGCGAGGGCGGCGGCAATACGCACGCCTGCCAGCGTGATACGTCTCATGTCGTCTCCAGTGATTGGAATTGTATGCGCGGGCCAGCGTGGGCCGCCGCTTTTCGAATCAGTCCGACCAGAGTCTAGCCGTGGCATTTCGGGTTGCGAAGCAACGAATAGTCATCGATGCATTACCTGACCTCATGCCACTTTCATCACGCGAATCATGCAGGCGAGAGCGATGACTGCGCGTCATGCCCCCATGAGATTTCATAGCTTTTGGGCGCTTGCGGCGTGTGCTGGAATGCGTCTGGCCAAATTCGAACTCATGTACACAGGAGACGGAGTCAAACATGAAAGACCTGCAAGTCTATATCGGCGAAGGTTTCGCTGGACCAGGCGTAAACGCTGCCCACATCAACATCATGATCGGCCCGCGCAATGGCCCCGTGGGGCAGGCGTTTACGAACAGCCTGTCGTCGCCTTCGCAAGGGCACGTGCCGTTCATGGTGGTGGCGCAGCCCAACGTGCCGGTCAAGCCCGCCACGCTCTACGTGAACAAGGCCGACATTCGCGGCGACCTGCACGGCAACGCCACGTGGGGCGCCTCGCAGGCGGCCATCGCGAAGGCGGTGACGGAAGCGATGCTCGACGGCACGCTGCCGCCGCAAGCGGAGAACGAGTGGTGCATCGTCACGGCGAACTGGGTGAACTGGTCGTGCGACGACCTCGACGCCGTGTACGAGAACAATTACGTGGCCTGCAAGACGGCCATTCGCGCCGCGATGAACGGGCTGCCGTTGCTGGACGACATTGCGAAGATCAAGGATCAGATCAGCAATCCGTTCTACACGCCGAAGGCCAGGGCGGCTTGAGCCGCACCAATCGTTACAGGTGACTACGATGCAATACGTGCAACTTGGCCGCTCCGGCCTGAAGGTGTCGCGCCTGTGCCTCGGCACGATGAACATGGGCACGCCGGAATGGAAGCCCTGGATCTACAACGAAGAGCAGAGCGAGCCCATCGTGCGCCGCGCGCTCGAAGCGGGCGTGAACTTCATCGACCTCGCGGACTTCTATTCGACCGGCGTGGGCGAAGAAGTGGTGGGGCGCATCGTGCGGCGGCTTGCGAAGCGCGACGAACTCGTGCTCACGACCAAGGTCGGGTATCCGATCGGCAGTGGCGCGAATAACCAGGGCCACTCGCGCAAGCACATCATGGAAGCCATCGACGGCTCGCTGCGCCGGCTGCAAACCGATTACGTCGATGTCTACATGCTGCACTACTTCGACGTGAATACGCCGGTCGAAGAAACCATGGATGCGTTGAACGACATCGTTCGCGCAGGCAAGGCGCGCTATATCGGCGTGTCGACGATGTTCACCTGGCAGTTCGCCAAGATTCTGCAGGCGTGCGAGCGCTATCACTTCGCACGACCGATCAATATGCAGCTGCAGCTGAACTGCGCGTATCGCGAGGAAGAGCGCGAGATGATTCCGTTCTGCCAGGATCAGGGCGTGGGCGTGTCGGTGTTCAGTCCGCTCGCACGAGGCCTCCTTTCCGGCGACGCGAAGTCCGTGCGCAACCAGACCGACTTCTTCACCGTGCAGATGTACGACGACGAGGCCTCGCGCGATATCGCGCGTTCGGTGGCCGAAGTCGCGGCGGCGCGCGGCGTGTCGTGCGCGCAGATCGCGCAGGCCTGGGTGCTGGGGCGTGCGGGCATCTCGTCGATGCTCGTGGGCGCGGACACCGTCGCGCAGTTCGAAAGCGCACTCGCGGCGCTCGACACGCAACTCACCGCCGACGAGCTTTACGAACTCGATCGCAACTACACGCCGTGCGACGTGATCAACGATTACGTGAGCGCACGCATTCCGCGCGTGCCGCGCGCGGCGCGACGCCTGGAGATCGCAGCATGACGAGCTTGACGATTGACGGACTGAAAGAAGCGCGCCTGTGGCGCACCTCGAGCTTCATCGACGGCGAATGGGTGGCGAGCGAAGCGACCTACCCGATCATCGACCCGGCCACCGGCGCGCCGCTCGCGCAAGTGGCCCGCGCCGGTGCGCGCGAAGCGCTGCAGGCCGTGGCGGCGGCCTCGCACGCGTTCCCTGCGTGGCGCGACGCCACGGCGGCGGAGCGCGGCGCGAAGGTGCGCCGCTGGGGCGAGCTGATGCACCTGCATCGCGAAGACCTCGCGCGCATCATGACGGCCGAGCAGGGCAAGCCGTACGCAGAATCGCTGGGCGAAGTGGCGTACGCGGCGAGCTTTCTCACGTGGTTCGCGGAGGAAGCGCGACGCGCCTATGGCGACGTGATTCCCGCGCCGAAGAAGGGCGCGCGCATTGTCGTGACGAAGGAACCCGTGGGCGTGGTCGGTGCGATCACGCCGTGGAATTTCCCGCTCGCCATGGTGACGCGCAAGGCCGGCCCGGCGCTCGCGGCAGGTTGCACGATGGTGCTCAAGCCTTCGGAAGAGACGCCGCTTTCGGCGCTCGCGCTCGCCGAGCTGGCGGTCGAGGCGGGCATTCCGCGCGGCGTGTTCAACGTCGTTTCGGGCGATGCCCCGGCGATCGGCGATACGCTGATGGCCTCGAAGGCCGTGCGCAAGATCTCGTTCACGGGTTCGACGCGCGTGGGCAAGCTGCTCATGCGCGCTGCCGCCGATACGGTGAAGAAGGTGTCGCTCGAACTGGGCGGCAACGCGCCCTTCATCGTGTTCGACGACGCCGATCTCGATGCCGCCGTGGAAGGCGCGATCGCCTCGAAATTCCGCAACACGGGGCAGACCTGCGTGTGCGTGAACCGCTTCTACGTGCAGGCCGGCGTACACGACGCGTTTGTCGAGAAGCTGGTTGCGGCGGTGCGCGCGTTGCGCGTGTCGGGCGGCATGGAGCCGGGCGCCACGCAAGGGCCGCTCATCAACGGCGCGGCGTTGCGCAAGGTCGAGGCGCACGTGAGCGATGCGCTCGAGAAGGGCGGCGCCATTGCGTGCGGCGGCCACCCGCATGCGCGGGGCGGCACGTTTTACGAGCCCACGGTCATCACGGGCGCGCACGGCGGCATGATGCTCGCGCACGAAGAGACGTTCGGCCCCGTTGCCGCGGTGTTCCGCTTCGAGACCGAGGAAGAAGCGATCCAGGCGGCGAACGATACCGACTTCGGCCTGTCCGCCTACTTCTACGCGCGCGACATTGGCCGCGTGTGGCGCGTGGCGGGCGCGCTGGAAAGCGGCATGGTCGGCATCAACGAGGGCATCATCTCGACGGAAGTCGCGCCTTTTGGTGGCGTGAAGGAGTCGGGGCTCGGGCGCGAAGGCTCGAAGTACGGGCTCGACGAGTACCTCGAAACGAAGTACCTGATGATGGGCGGGCTCGGCTGATTTTCCTTGCTGTTGCTACGCTTGCCAGCTTCTGGCGAAAGCCGCCGCGCGAAAGTGCGGCGGTTTTTTTGAGCCTTCACTTCGATATGCGAGTGGCGCTGAGACCTCAGTTGGCTGCGATGAAACGCAGCATGCCCGCCAGACGCGCCTGCCCGCCGGTGTCGTTCGGATGATTCACGCCGTCCATGACAGGGACCTCGGCGAAATCGAACGGGCTGACGCCGTCGAGGCAAGCCACGTTCACGCCATACAGGTTCGGATTCGAGCGCCGTTGAAGATGGGTGGCGATTCCGCAACGAGAACAGAAGAAGTGCCGCGCCGCTCCGGTGTTGAAGCGGTAGTCCGTTAGCATCTCCTCGCCCTGCAGGAATTCGATCCCACCCGTTTCGGCCGCGACGATGACCGCGCCTCGCATACGGCAGTAGGAGCAGTTGCAGCGGCGGATCGAGTTGAAGCCGTCGCTTAGCGTCGCCACGAAACGCACTGCGCCGCAATGGCACTGGCCTGCCCGTTGGTTCGTATCGCCAACCATGTCTTTAGCTTCTCCTCTCGAATAAAGCGTGTTGTGCAAGGACGCGGCGTCAACCTGCCCACGCGTTGACGTCGAGCACCGCTTTGGCGAACACTTCTGGCGCCTCCTGCGGAAGGTTATGACCTGCATTCGGCACGATGCGGTTTTCATGGCGCCCGCTGAAGCGCTTCGAGCTTGTCTCTCGTGCGCCGGGCGGCTGGACGCCGTCTGCGTCGCCGTCGAGCGTGATCGTCGGCACGGTGATCGGCGGCGTGGCGGCGAGGCGGCGCTCGATGTCGTCGAAGCGGGGATCGCCTTCGACCAGTCCGAAACGGTGACGGTAAGAATGGACCACCACGTCGACGAAATCGGGATTGTCGAACGACGCTGCCGTGCGCGCGTAGAGGCCGTCGTCGAAGTGCCAGGTCGGCGACCAGAGTGACCACAGGAGACGGCAGAATTCGCGCCGTTTTTCAGTCAGCCCAGTGCGGCCGCGCTCGCCGTGCAGGTAGTACTGGTACCACATGCGGTGTTCCTTTTCGGGGTCGGCTGGCTGTGCGGCAGCGGCGATATCCTGGATGTTGTAGCCGTTGACGGAAACCAGACCCCGCGCCCTCGACGGGTAGAGCGCCGCCACGATGCATGCCGCGCGGCCGCCCCAGTCGTATCCACCGAGGATGGCGCGCTCGATCTGCAGGGCATCGAGCAGCGCCAGCAGGTCAGCGCCAAGCGCTGCCTGCTGGCCCGAGCGCAGTGTCGTGGGCGAAAGGAAGCGCGTTGGGCCGTATCCCCGCAGGTAGGGGACGATGACGCGGGCGCCCTCGGATACGAGGCGTGGCGTCACTTCGTCGTATGCGCGGATGTCATAGGGAAAGCCGTGCAGCAGCACGACCGGCCATCCATTCGCGTCGCCCTGTTCGTCATAGGCGATGTCGAGCAGGTCGGTTTCGATATGGTCAAGCATGGGGCGCTCCTTCGAACTCAAGTTGCGTGCTCAGTTGCGTGATGCAGCACGGGTAGCAAACAGTGTGCGTGAAATCATCTCAGAGCCCGAGACAAACCGCACCGGCCGCGACGACCACGCAGGCGAGCCAGCGCGATCCGCTCACCGCCTCCCGCAAAAACATCCGCCCGATCAGCACCGCGAACACCACGCTCGTCTCGCGCAACGCCGATATTGCGCCCATCGCGCCCGCCTGCAGCGCCCAGATCACGATGCCATACGCCCCGATCGACACGAGGCCGCCGGCCAGCGACGAGGCGATCGACAGCGGCTCGGCGCGTACCGGTGTCCATAGCGCCGGGGGCCCGCGGCGCGCAACGAACAGCGCCGGCATCGTCCAATAGGACAGGAACATCCATGCGGTGTAGCTGAGCGGCTGGCCGTCGGACAGGCGCACGCCGATGCCGTCGATCACGGTATAGAGCGCGATCGTTGCACCGGTCGTCAGCGCGGCGAGTGCGCCCGCGCGCGACACGTGACGCCCCTGCAGCGCGATCGCGATGATGCCTCCCGAAATCATCACGATCCCGAGACCGTGCAACGGGCCGATCGCTTCATGCGCGAACAGTGCCGCCCCGAGCGTGACGAGCAGCGGCGACGAGCCTCGTGCGATCGGGTACGCGAGCGCCAGGTCGTTGCGGCGATACGAGCGCACGAGACTCACGTTGTAGAAGACATGCACGAGCCCCGACGCGGCGATGTAGGGCCACGAAGCGCGGGCCGGCGAGGGTACGGACAGGATGACGAGCGTGGCGACCAGCCCGATGGCGATGCTCATCCACGCCATGGAGAAAAACCGGTCGCGGTTGCCGTGGAGCATCGCGTTCCAGCTCGCGTGGAGCAGCGCGGCGAACAGCACGATACCGCCGGTATAACTGAGCATGAGGGTGCGGGCAGGGATGCATGAATGGTCTAGCAAGAAGGATATCTATCTTGTGACGGGCTAACAAACCAGATAAATTGGGTGCTTACGTTAGATAAACTCTCGCGAATGAAACCGGTGTTGCCCCCACTCAACGCCCTGCGAGCCTTCGAGGCCGCAGGCCGGCTCGGCAGCTTCAAGGACGCCGCCGCGGAACTGCACGTGACGCCCGGTGCAGTGAGCCAGCACGTGCGCTTGCTGGAGGAGTGGCTTGGCGCGTCGCTGTTCGAGCGGCACAACCGCCGCGTGGAACTGACGCCGGCGGCGAAGCACTATCTGGCGGAAATCGGCCCGTTGTTCGAACAGCTCTCGGCGGCAACCGCGCGATACGGCACGCCGCAAACGGTCTCCCGAACCCTGTCCGTGAATGCGCCCGCGACATTCACGCTGCGCTGGCTGGTGCCGAGGCTGGCGAAATTCCGCGCCGGCCATCCCGACATCGACGTCAAGGTGGAGACGTCGAACGAGCCGCTGGAGAGTCTGAAGGACGACTATGACCTCGTCATCCGGGGTGGCCCGGACACCTTCTACGGCTATTCGATGCAACCGTTCTTGTCCGAGGAGCGGCTTCCGGTCTGTAGTCCTACGCTTTTGAAGCGCGTACCGCTGCGCTCGCCTGGCGACTTGCGAGAGCACACGTTGCTGCACACGTCGAGTCTTCCGCGGCTCTGGCCCGACTGGCTGGCGAGCGTGCAGATGCCCGACCTGAGGCCGGCCGCCGCTTTGACCTTCGACCACTTCTTTCTGACCTTGCAGGCTGCCATCGACGGAATCGGCATCGCGATGGGGCCCACCGCGCTGGTCGCCGACGACCTCGCCGCTGGCCGGCTCGTCGCACCGTTCGCTGGCCCACGTCTGCCATCGCGCAGCTATTGCACTTACGTGGCGGACGAGAAGTCCGGCGATGAACGGGTCGCGTTGTTCCGTTCATGGCTCGAACGCGAGGCAATAGTGAAATCCGATGCGTCGCGCAGTGCAAGAGGAAGCCGGTCATCGCGCTGATCCAACGGCAAAACCGGCGTCGTAATAATGCGACGCCTGGCAGAATTTTGCCGCCCACGCGCGACCGTTTGCGCGCGCCATTTCGCTCCCAACGCGAAAATAGCGCATCGAAGCCGTTCGATCGTTGACGGATGCAATTAAGGGAGCGGGCGATGTGGCCACAAGCCCGTGGTCACGAACGGTGTGCCTACTCCATGACGGGACCGATATCAAGCTAATGATTCGGCCGCTTTTTCTCCGACCTGTGCCGTTCCTTTCATTCTTATAATTTGCGGCGCGCTCGCGCGAATGGATGCGATGTCGTCGAAAAATGCGGCATCGCGTCTAGCGCCGTTTCTGGCGCGCGAATGCTTAGTCGTGGATGGTGTAGTGCACCGGCCCGTTCGTGGGCCGACAACAAGACTGTGACAACAGGAGAAATTCCATGAAGGCTATTCAGGTATTCAAGCTGGCCGCGGCGACGGCTCTCGTGGCCGCGTCTTTGCACGCCTATGCGCAGGGCGACGCAGCTAGCGGCGCGACTGCCGCAGCCGAGCAACAGGCAACCCCGTCGAAGGCGCAATCGAAGCAGGCCAAGGCCGCTAATCGCGCGCTCAGCCGTAAGGTCCGCACCGCTCTCGCCAAGGACAAGAAGATCGATGTTGCCAACATCACCGTGCGCGCGCGTGACGGCGCCATCGTCCTGCAGGGCTCGGTGCCGGAGCAGTCGCAGATCGAACACGCCACCGAAGTCGCCACGGGCGTGCAAGGCGTCACGTCGGTCAAGAACGCGCTGACGATCCGTCCGAACGAGTCCTGATCATCCCCTCACTATGGCCTTGCGCCCGGCCGGGCGCATACGCTAAAGCCCGGAGACAGGTCTCCGGGATCCTCCTGCGGGCTTTGTCTCGCGAAGCTGCAGCTGAGCCGCATGCGCGCATCAGCGAGCGTCGCCGTGTTCGCCGGACGACTCAACCAGGTTCGGGTGACCAACGCGTAGCTTGCGCGGTTCGAAGGCTGTATGCAGCGCGAGGCCAGTCGCCGCGCCAATCAGTTGGGCAATGACGAAGGCGGGTACGCTGGAAGGCGCAATGCCTGCAAAAGTGTCGCTGAACATGCGTCCGAACGCTGCGGCCGGATTCGCAAACGATGTCGATGCCGTGAACCAGTATGCGGCGCCAATGTACGCCGCCACCATGATCGCGGCGCGTTCGCCCGGCGCGCGCAGGATCACGAGGATCAAACCTGCAGTCGCCACGGCTTCGGCAATCCATTGTCCGGTGCCTGCGCGCACCTTGCTCGATAGCTCGACGATGGGCAGGTCGAACATGGCGTGCGCGAGCCATGCACCCAGCAGCGCGCCGACGAGTTGCGCAGCGATGTACGGCAGCAATTCCTGAGCATGCAGTTCGCCGCGCAGCACCATGACAGCGCTGACGGCGGGATTGAAATGCGCCCCGCTCAAGGGCCCAAACACCTCGATCAGCACATACAGTCCGGCCACGGTTGCCAGCGTGTTGGCGAGCAGCGCGATCGCCGCGTTGCCGCCCGCAAGCCGTTGCGCCATGATGCCGGAGCCAATGACGACGGCGAGCAGCAAGGCCGTGCCGATCAACTCGGCAAGGACCTTGCGCTTGAGACTCGTGACTGCGGTCATGATCCGGAGATTGCAGTGAGCGCCTGCTGAAGCTCCTCGTCGCTCATCGATTCGAGCGGCAGCGCAAGGAGTTGCAGCATGCGATAACCGATCGCCTGGCGAGTGAGTTCGAACGCCACGCGCTTGCCTTCATCGCCACCGGGTGCGAGAGACGGATCCGGGTAGCCCCAGTGAACCTTGACGGGACTGCCAGGCCAATACGGACACGTCTCGGCGGCGGCACTGTCGCAGACGGTGATGACGATGCGCATGACCGGCGCATGGCTGCCGGCGAACTCGTCCCAGCTTTTGCTGCGGTAGCCGCTCACGTCGATGCCCGCGCGCTCTAGCGACTCGACGGCGAAAGGATTCAGGCGTCCGCCCGGCGCGCTGCCCGCGCTGAACGCGCGCACGTCCTTGCCGGCCTTCGAAGCGAGGTGATTCAACATGGCTTCGCCCAGCACGCTGCGAGCGGAGTTGTGCGTGCACAGGATCAATACGTTGGTCGTCATGGCTTTCCCGCTCGATCGTGCGCAGCTGCTCAGCAGCACGCCGAAGAACTGGCCGGATTGCCAGCCGGCCTGTCCGCCGACGGCGCGCAGCACGCAGCCACTTCGCGGGCGGGTGCACCGGTCGGCGTATTGCGCGACTCCCCGAACACGGGAATTTCATTGAGCGTGTGATACGACTCCCACGCGATGCCCTGCGGATCGACGCTCCAGTACTTGTTCGACTTCACGTAGCAGCACGCGGTATCCAGCTGCGTATCCACCGGCAATGCCGCGCTTTCCAGCCGCGCGTGCATTTCGGCCAGCTCGGCTTCGTTCTCGACCTGCACACCGAGGTGATCCAGGCCCGGTGCGGCGCCGCGCTGCGAGATCGCGAAATTGACGCGCGGGTCCTCGAGCATCCACTTCGCGTAGTCGCACTTTACGACGGTCGGTTCAGCGGCAAACAGCGCCGAGTAGAAACGGATGCTCGATGCGAGATCCGCAACGGCGACATGAATGTGAAAGCGCTTCATGACTGCTTCTCCGTGGAGGGTGAGCACATTGATGTCGGCGAACAGGGATTGCCGCCGCAACAGTTCTCGGTGAGGTAGGCCAGCAGGCCGTTCATCGTCGCGAAGTTCGCGCAGTAGAAAACGAACCGGCCTTCCTGGCGGCTCGTGACGAGTTGCGCGTGAGACAGCTCCTTCAAATGGAAGGAGAGCGACGACGGGGGCACGTCGAGCAGGGTAGCGATCTGGCCTGCGGGCAAGCCTTCGGGGCCTGCCTGAACGAGGGCGCGAAAGATCGCGAGCCTGGACTCGTGCGCGAGAGCCGCCAGTGCGGCGATGGTCTGGTTCGTTTCCATGTTTCGATAATAGTCGAAATATCGAAGAATTGGCAAGGAGATCGCTCGCACGACGTGAAAATTTTGGCCTCGGTGGCCTCGGTGGCCTCGGTGGCCTCGGTGGCCTCGCTCGCGCTTCGTACGGTTTTTGCCGGCACGCTGCGGGCTGCATGCCAGCGCGGAAATGAATGATGACCTCGATGCGCATGCAACGAAAATCGCGCAGACCGATTATGTGTGCCGCAATGAACGCGACCGATATTCCGCAATATGGATGCGAAATGTAGTCTCGCAAATGCGCTGTAAATCGTTGAGGTGGATTTCAATCAGGGCGCCAAAAAAGGCTTCTCGCAAATGCCACGTCAAATCGCCGAACCGCATATCGAACCGCGCCGCGCCCGGATTACAGGCCGATAAATCCATTACGCCATTACGGGTAATTGCCAAAAAACGAA
Source organism: Paraburkholderia sp. BR14312 (assembly GCF_040948675.1). NCBI lineage: Bacteria > Pseudomonadati > Pseudomonadota > Betaproteobacteria > Burkholderiales > Burkholderiaceae > Paraburkholderia > Paraburkholderia sp. BR14312. Next base: position 620,195 of record NZ_JBFPKI010000001.1, on the reverse strand, counting down.
ATAAATCGTTGCGCACAATGCGCTTAATTATCCGCGATTGCTTTCCTAAACTTGACATCAACTGGTAGTGGTTTGCTTTACGTACACCACTGCGAACAGTTACGCGATTTGATCGTCGTGAGCCGCATATAACGACCGCCCAATGAGAAATATCGCGGGTCGTTTGTGCCGGAATTCCAGTCCAATCAAAGGAGGAGCAAGTCATGAGCAAGACAACCAGCACATTGATCGCGGCCGTTGCCGCGCTCACGCTGTCCGCCGGTGCGTATGCACAGAGCAACAACACACTGGCAACCCCAGGCGTTACGTCGCCGGCTGCCGCAGCCAATACCAATGCAACGAGCGGCTACGGCACGCCTGGCGCCACCGGCTCGGACAGCGGCATGAGCGCTGCGTCGCCGAATAGCATGGACAACAGCGCGGCGCCGGCCCCCGGCGGCCCTGACAACAACTCGCTGGCGAGGCCGAGCGTAAGGTCGCCGGCAGCGAAATAACAGCAGCCTGTGACCATAAGCAAGACCGCTGCCCTCACGGACAGCGGTCTTTTCTTTTGCCCTGACTCCGTTGGAACAGGCCGCCGCCGCGCGAGTCTCGTCGTTCGACGCTCAAGTCTGTCCCCAGGCTGCCGTAATAGCAGGCTTCGGAATATTCTCGATGCATCGTGACACATCCCGGGACTGAGCCTTCACTGGATCTTGCTGCGCTAATCGAAACCGTTCAGCGCAACGAGCGCGCATCGAAGTCGTTCCAGGACGTGGAACTGCGCCTGATCGGCGCGCACGACTGGTGCGCTTTTCTCGAAGGGATATTCGTTTATCTGCCCGAGGTGTTCCGGCTGGCTTGCGCCGGCCTCTGGCTCGACGTCCGTACGCCGCTGCTACGCGATCTGCTCGAATCCGACTGCGGGCGCGCCGACCTCGAAGCGAATCTGCGATCGGGGCTCCAGGGCGGCCTCGCGCTGTCGCGTCTGTGCGCGGGAAACCAGCCGTGGCTTGGCCGCGTGAGCGAACTGAGCGAACTCGAGCCCGCCGTGAGCGAGACCTTCTTCGACGCGCGGACCGCGATCGGCAGTGCGATCGTGTTGCCGCTTCTGAACCGCACTCAACTGCTCGGCTATCTGTGCCTCGCAAGCGATGATTCCGCGCGTTTCGATGCCAGCATGGGCACCGATCTGCTCGCGCGCTTCAGCCGCGTTGCGGCGGCGAGTCTCGACAACGTCGCTCACCGCGAGCATCTGCGCAAGACCGGCGTGACCGACCCGCTCACGGGCCTGTCTAACCGCCGCTATTTCGACGAGCGCCTGCATCAAGAGATCCGGCGCGCGAGTTCGCACGCGGCGCCCATGTCGTGCCTCTTCATCGACATCGATCATTTCAAGCAGATCAACGACACGCACGGCCACGCAACCGGCGACCTCGCGCTGGGCGCCATCGGCACCTGCCTGAAGCAGCAGGTGCGCGTGGGGGATACGGTGTCGCGCTACGGCGGCGAGGAGTTCGTCGCGCTGCTGATGTGCGAGCTGCCCGACGCGCTGGCCGTTGCGGAACGTATCCGGATTGCGGTCGAGGCGCTCGAAGTGCTCGACGACGAGGGTGAGCGCATTGCGCTCAGCGTGTCGATTGGCGTGGCGGCGTATCGGCTCAACAGCGAGACGAATGCCGGTGCCGCGAGTCCCGAAGCGTTGGCGCGCTCGCTGCTCGACCAGGCCGATCAAGCCATGTACCGCGCCAAGCACCAGGGGCGCAACCGCGTTTCACTGCTGGAGGCGTGAAGGCTTTGACGTTCACAAACGTTTCATTAAAACGGCGTCATCGCGGCCATGACGGCCCGAGGCCGCGCTGAAACGTAAGTTTTCAAAATCCGGCACTATTTGCGGTAGCAGTGGTTTCCGAGGCCCGTTGAGCAGGCAAAACGAAATCGTGTCTACCGACCTTTTGATGACCGTTGCCTGTCTGGCCTGCGCGATCGCGATGTTCCTGATCGGCCGGCCCCGCGCGGACGCGGTGGCGCTCATCATGATCGTCGCGCTGTCGCTCTCGGGTATCGTGACGGTCAACGAGGCGCTGGCCGGTTTCTCGGACCCGAACATCGTCCTCATCGCGGCGCTCTTCGTGCTGGGCGACGCGCTCGCGCGAACGGGCGTCGCCCAGCGCGTGGGCGACTACCTGATCGAGCGCGGCGGGTCCAACGAGCGTCGCCTCGTCGTGCTGATCATGATCATCGTCGGCGTCATGGGCTCCGTCATGAGCTCGACGGCCGTCGTCGCGATCTTCATTCCCATCGTCATTCGCATCGCACGCCAGTCGGGCGTGTCGCGCGCGCGCATGCTCATGCCGGTCAGCATGGCGGCGCTCACGAGCGGCATGCTCACGCTCGTCGCCACCACGCCGAATCTCGTCATCAACAGCGCGCTCGTCTATCGCGGCTACCGGCCCTTCAGTTTCTTCGCCATCACGCCGCTGGGCGTGCCGGTTCTCGCCGCGAGCATCGGCTGGATGCTGTTCGCAAGGCGCTTTCTGACCGGCACGGATGGCGCGGAGGCGACCACGCGCCCGTCGCTGAACGACTGGGTCGCGCGCTATTCGCTCGAAGGGCGCGCCTTTCGCCTCGAGGTCGGCGGGGACTCGCCGCTCGTCGGGCAGACGCTCGGCCACACCGGGCTCGACGACGACCCCGTGGCGCGCGTCGTCGCGATCGAGCGGCGCACGCGCATGGGCGCGACGGTCCTGCCCGCGACCGCGGACAGCAGCATTGCGCCCGGCGACGTGCTGCTACTCGACGTGGAATCCGCGAGTTTCGACGTGCAGGCGTTTTGCGCGCGCTATGCGCTCGCGACGCGCCGCATGTCGGGCGCATACTTCACCGACCAGTCGCACGACGTGGGCATGGCCGAAGTCATCGTGCCGCCGGACTCGTCGCTCGTGGGCAACGTCGCGCGCAGTTCCTCGGCGCTGCGTCGGCACGGCGTGACGGTCGTCGGCCTGCGCCGCGCCGACGCCGCGCTCGAGCAGGACCTGCAGGCCACGCAGCTCAAGGTGGGCGACACGCTGCTGGTGGTCGGGCCGTGGATCGACATCTTCTCGATGCAGTCGGTGGAGCGCGACATCGTCTGTCTCGCCATGCCGGTCGAAAGCGATGCCTACGTGCCGGTGCCGCACAAGGCGCTGCACGCGCTCGCCATCATGGCGCTCGTCATCGCGATGATGCTCACGCCGCGCGTGCCGAACGTGCTCGCGGGCCTGATCGGGTGTCTGCTGATGGGCGCGTCCGGTTGCGTGAGCCTCGACAGCGCGTATCGCGCGATTCACTGGCGCAGCCTCGTGCTGATCGTGGGCATGCTGCCGTTTTCCATCGCGCTGCAGCGCACGGGCGGCATCGATATCGCCGCCGACGCCGTGCTGCGCGTTGCCGGCAACTGGGGGGCGCACGGCTTGCTGGGCGCCGTTTTCCTGCTGACGCTCGTGATCGGCACCGTGATTTCCGGCACGGCGACGGCGGTGCTGATGGCGCCCGTGGTGCTCGCGATGGCGGCGCACCTGCATGCGTCTCCGTATCCGTTCGCGATGACCACGGCGGTTGCCGCGTCGGCGGCCTATATGTCGCCGATCTCGACGCCCGTGAATGCGCTCGTCAGCACCGCTGGCGGCTATCGGTTCCGGGAATTTTTCATGGTGGGCTCGCCGGCTGCCCTCGGGGCGCTCGTGATCACCGTCATGCTGGTACCGCTCATCTGGCCGGTTTTCCCGCGCTAGCGCGAGGAAGGGCCGGCCACCCGTTCACGAGGCATTGACCGGACATGGCGAATTTCTTGACGAGAGCGTGGCTCCTTCGCTGGATCAAGCGGATTTCCCTTTTCGTGCTGATCGCATTCGTGTGCATTGCCGGCGTGCGGTTCTTCGACGCGCAGCGCAAGGCGCCGTTGAGCCTGTGGCACACGTACGTGCCGGAAGACATGCACGCGCACGAAATCGATCATGCGACGTGGGAGGAATACATCGCCAACGAGAACCGCCTGTTCGACTCGGTGAAGAAAAACGTGACCGACAAGCTGCCGGCGGACGATCGCATTCCCGCCAATCGTTACTTCTCGGGCAGCCCGATTTATCCCGGGCACTTTCGTACCAACTGGAACCGCTCATACACTCTTATGCCAGAGGGCGCGCCGCGCGGCGTGGCCGTGATGCTGCATGGGCTGACCGATTCTCCCTATAGCCTGCGGCACATCGCGCAGCGCTATCAGCAAGATGGCTTCGCGGTGGTGGCGGTGCGCCTGCCGGGGCACGGCACCGTGCCCTCGGGGCTGACCGAAGTGACGGCGGAAGACTGGGAGGCGGCCGCGCGCCTCGCCGTGCGCGAAGCGCGGCACCTCGTGCCGGCGCCTGCGCCGCTGCATATCGTGGGTTTTTCGAACGGCGGCGCGCTCGCGCTGCAATACTCGCTCGAGGCGCTGGACGACCCGAGCCTGCCGAAAGCGGATCGCCTGATCCTGCTTTCGCCGATGATCGGCATTACGCGTTTCGCGCGCTTTGCGGGGCTCGCGGCATTGCCCGCGATCCTGCCTGCGTTTGCGAAAGCCGCGTGGCTCGACATCGTGCCGGAATTCAATCCGTTCAAGTACAACTCGTTTCCGGTGAACGGGGCACGCCAGTCGTGGCGGGTCACGCGCAAGATCCAGCAGGAAGTGGCGGACGCGGCGCGCAACGGCAAGCTGGCGGCGCTGCCGCCCACGCTCACGTTCCAGTCCGTGCTCGACTTCACGGTGAGCACGAGCGCGATCGTCAGCTCGCTGTATGCGCAACTGCCTGCCAACGGCAGCGAGCTCGTGCTGTTCGACATTAATCGCACGGCGCAATGGAGCCCGCTGCTGCGCGCGTCGATGCGTGACGCGCTGCGCCGTCTCTCGCCCGTGCCGCCACTGCGTTACCGCCTGACCGTGCTCACCAACGCCTCCGCCACCTCGCCGCACGTCGTCGAAGAGAGTACGGCGCCGAACGAGACAACGGCGAAAGTCGAACCCACGGGGCTCGACTATCCGCTCGATGTCTATTCGCTTTCACACGTGGCCTTGCCGTTTCCGGTGACCGATTCGCTGTACGGCCGCAACCCCGATCCCAACGACGACCTGGGCATCCATCTGGGCGCCCAGTCCGTGCGCGGCGAAACCGGGGCGCTGATCGTGGGGGCGGGGCTTCTCACGCGGCTTTCGTGGAACCCCTTCTACGACTATATCGTCGAGCGTATCGACTACCTGGCGAGCCACGGGCCGTGAGCGCGCGTCTGGCGCGCGTCAGGCCCGGACCCGGCCAGGGTTTATGCGTGCGGCGCGAGCTCGACCTGTGCGGTCATTTGCTCGCCGTCGCGGGCCACGACGATCGATACGTTGCTGCGTGCCCGCGCGATCATGCTTTGCAGCTGCTCGACGTTGTCCACCTCGATGCCGTTGACCGCGATGATCACGTCGCCGGCGCTGATGCCAGCCGCCTTTGCCGCACCGCCAGCCTTCACGACGAGCACGCCGCCTTCCACGCCGATCTGTTGCGCTTCGTCGCCGCTGAGCGCGCGCACGGCCACGCCCAGACGCGGGTGCGCATTGCGGGCCAGCGTGGTGCCATTGCCGTGGCCGCCGCCCTGCACGATCTGATCCTTCATGTGCATGGCTTCGTCGATCGGAATCGCGAACGAGAGGCCCTGGAAGCCGCCCGTGCGCGAATAGATCATCGAATTGATGCCGATGACTTCGCCGTTCAGGTTGAAGAGCGGGCCGCCCGAATTGCCCGGGTTGACGGGCACGTCGGTCTGGATCAGGTGCGTCGGGCTATCTTCCGAAAGCTGGCGCGACTTCGCGCTGATGATGCCCGAGGTCACGGTGTTGTCGAGACCATAGGGCGAGCCGATCGCGACGACCCAGTCGCCGACCTTGCTGTTCGCCGGATTGCCGATCTTCACCGTGGGGAAACCCGTGCCGGCGATTTTCAGCACGGCCACGTCGCCTGCCTTGTCGGTGCCGATCACGCGTGCGGGGAACTTGCGGCCGTCGGTGAGCTTGACCGTCACGTCGTCCGCGCCTTCGACGACGTGATTGTTCGTCAGGATGTAGCCATCCTGGCTCACGATGAAGCCCGAACCCAGGGCGCCCGAATGGCCGTCTTCGGAGTCCGGGTTTTCCTTGACGACCTCGACATGGACCACAGCCGGGCCGTACTGCGCGACGATCGCCGAGAAGTTGGGCGCCGAGCCCCGGACGTCGTCTGCCTTGGGCACGGGTGCCGATAACGTCGTTTTCGTGATGGGGCTTTCGTCCGCGCTGGCGTGCTCATGGCTCACGACCCAGGCGCCGGCAAGCGCCACCGCTACACCGGCGATCAGGCCCCGGCGCCGATATTTGATGGTACTCATTGCTATGGTCTTCGAAGAGAGGGTGAAGGTGCGCGTAAGGTACGTTTAGCTGCTTAAACGTGACTTAAATGCAGGAGAGATCTTTTGACCGCGCGAAGAGTCGATGTGCGCGCAACGAAAAGCCGCGGCGCGGTTGTTCGGATTCCTCGCCAGCTAGCGCGCACGTCTTCTTCAAAGCGGCTAGTCTTGCGAAGTGGCGGCCGATCGCGCCCCGAAGACGCTTTATTGAGGGCCGGATGTGCGCGGCGAGGCGTGGATGGGTTGCAAACGTCTCGTGCCTGGTCCCCGCTTCGCCGCGCGACACGCTGTACGCAACCGCTGTCTACAACATCAACGCAACGTGGTTCGTCATCCCAAGCATCTCCATGAAACAGGATCTCGTCACGTTCACCTGCGTGGTCGTCATCGCCGTCATCACGGGGTGGGTGCTGTATATCGGGCGCCCGGTGCTGGTGCCGATCGCATTCGCGATCATCACGTCGTATGTGATCTACGGGCTTGCTGAAATCCTGCGGCGCGTGCCTCACGTGGGCACGCGCATTCGCGCGGGGGCGCGCTACTGGAGCGCGGCCGCGCTCATCCTCGTGGCCGCGTGGGTCGCGACCGAACTGCTGCTGTCCGATACTGACCGCATGCTGGCCGTGGCGCCGAAATACGAAGCCACGCTGCTCGCCTTGCTCGCAAAAATCACCGCGCTGTTTCATCTGGAGACCGAGGCTTCGTGGACGGCCTTCCGCCGCGAGCTGCTCGCGACCGTCAACGTCCAGTCGCTGCTCACCTCGCTGCTCGGCTCGCTCTCGTCGCTCATGGCAACGACGCTCGTCGTTCTGCTGTACACGGCGTTCTTCATGGTCGAGATGGGGCGGTTCCGCCGCAAGCTCTCCGCGGTCATGCGCGGCAAGGCGGACATGGAGCCCGTGATCGACGCCATCAATTCGAAGATCGGCACATATCTCGCGTTGAAAGCGCTGCTCGGCGTGGTGCTCGGCATACTCAGCTGGATCTGCATGCATCTGGTCGGGCTGGAGTTCGCGCCGCTGCTCGCCGTGCTCATCGTGCTGCTCAACTTCGTGCCGTATGCGGGGTCGCTCATATCCGTTGCGCTTCCCGCCTTGCTCGCCGCGCTTCAATTCGGCCAGTGGAACGAGTCGATCACGTTGCTCATTGCGCTCTCCGCGATCAACTTCGTGATGGGCAACGTGCTCGATCCATGGTTGATGGCGGGGTCGCTGAACCTGAGCCCCGCGGTCATCCTGATGAGCCTCGCCACATGGACGGCGCTGTGGGGCATACCCGGCGCCTTTCTCGCCGTGCCGGGCACCGTGGCACTCACGATCATTTTCTCTGCGTTCAGCTCGACACGGCCGCTGGCGCTGCTGTTGACGAAGGACGATGTAGTCAGGCGTGCAGAATAAAAGCGTGGCTTACTTTCACAGGTGAACTATGGCTTCCAGAATCGACCGCCGCGGCAATGCAATCCGCCCTGTCTCCGCCTGCCTGGGCGACAAGGCGCTCGCGGAGTTCGCCAGTCGCCGCATCAGCGCCGATCTTGCCCGTCGCGGCTTCCTGATCGGCATGGGCGCATCCCTGTTGAGCGCGGTGCTGCCCGAGTTCAGCAGCGCGCAGCAGCCTGGCGCCGCCGCTCCCGCCCAGCCCACGACCTTCACGAACTTTCGCCTGTTCGACGGCAAGTCCGCGGCGCTGCAGGACGGCATGTCCCTCGTCGTCGATGGCAACCGCATTTCGCGGCTGCGTCGGGGCGCGCCTGACGCGCAGAACGCGTCGGGCGGGCGCGTGATCGACTGCGGCGGCAAGGTGATGATGCCGGGCCTCATCGACATGCACTGGCATTCGCTTCTCGCTGCGGTCCCGATCGCGACCATCCTCCAGTCCGATCTGAGCTTCGTCTACCTGGCCGCGGGCGCGGAGGCCCAGCGCACACTCTTGCGCGGATTCACGACCATTCGCGACGTAGGGGGTCCCGCTTTCGCCTTGAAACAGGCCATCGACGCCGGCATGCTGAGCGGCCCGCGCATTTACCCCTGCGGCGCGATGATCACCACGACGGGCGGCCATGGAGACTTTCGTCTGCTGACCGACGTACCGCGCACGAGCAGCCAGATCAGCGAGATCGAACGCACCGGCGCGGCCGCCATCGCTGACACGGCCGACGAAGTGCGCCTGCGTGTGCGCGAGCAGTTCATGATGGGCGCCACGCAGATCAAGCTCGTGGGCTGCGGCGGTGTGTCGACCCCGCGCAGTCCGCTCGACATGCTCACGTTCACCGAGCCGCAGCTGAAAGCCGCGGTGGAAACGGCGTCCGACTGGGGCACTTACGTGCTCGTGCACGCCTACACGCCGGAATCGGTGAAGCGCTCGGTGGCTGCCGGCGTGCAATGCGTCGAGCACGGACACCTCATCGACGACCGGACGGCCGAAGTCCTGGCGAAGAACGGCACGTGGTTGAGCACGCAACCATTTACCAGCGAAGACGACGTTGCGCCGCTGGCGCCGTCGAGCCGCGAAAAGTTTCTCGAGGTGACAGCCGGGACCGACAACATGTACAAGCTCGCGCGCAAGCATGGGCTCAAGGTGGCGTTCGGCACGGACCTGATCTTTTCGCAGGCGCTGGCCACACGGCAAGGCACGATGCTCGGGCACATGACGCGCTGGTATTCGAATGCCGAGTCGTTGCGCATGGCCACTGCCACGAACGGACAGTTGCTCGCGATGGCGGGCGAGCGCAATCCGTATCCGCACAAGCTCGGCGTGCTGGAGGAGGGCGCATACGCGGATCTGCTGATCGTGGCGGGCGACCCGCTCCAGGACATGACGCTGCTGGCCAACCCCGATCAGAACCTGAGCCTGATCATGAAGGATGGCCGCGTCTACAAGGACGCGTTGAAGGCGTGACAGTGTGGGGCGCGGGCTCGCGGCGTCACCAACGTACTTAAAAAACAGCCGAAAACAAACGGGTCGCGGTCGCGATTTGGCACGCAAATCGAGGGCGAAATATCCCGCGCAGGCGTTCCGAACGCTGCGCTCATGGCGTATCAGCCACAGTCAGCCACACGATTTCTGTATCAAGATGTCACGGCGCGGGGACGCATCAAGCGCGCCCATCTGCCTGCGCAGCGCGGCCATCATGGAACGCCCCGAGCGGCCCCCGCGGGGGTCGAAATCCCGCCTGTCCTTATCCGCCATCTGGCCGATTATGCCGGTTGAACTTCGCGGCGAAGTAGCTCATATTCAAATCGACTATTTGTTACAACCGTCCAACGATCTGCGCAATAGAGTAGAGACTACAGCGAATACTTCGAATCCGGGCCGCCTGGTTGCCTCCGCTGCGACGCGCACCAGCCGCCGGTAGCCAACCCGAAACCATCCTGTCAAAGCTTCCATGCCTGCAATGTTCAACGAACCTGGCCGATCCAAGTCTGGTCCGTGGGGATGTCCATACTGCGGGACCGGTTTTAATGCGCCACTGATGATCTGTCCTCAGTGCGGCGCGAAGCAGCTTTCCTCTGGCCCGCGCACGTCGCCGGCCAGCGAATCCGTCGCGCCCGAATGGCACGATGGTTTCGCGCGCCATGCGCGCACGCAGTGGAACCCTTCTGCATTCAGCTTCAGCGGCGGCGCGCCGCGCGACAGCGATTACGAGCTGCGCGATGAGGCGCCTCGGGCGCCACGCTCGTGGTTGCCCTTCTATGCGATTGGCAGCGTAGTGTCGATCGCGTTCCTGCTGACCGCCTACATGATTTCGCACCGGACCGAGCGCGAGCCGACCCCGGGCGCCCAGATCGTGGAGGGTGCGATTCTCGGACCCAAGGCCACACCGGCCGCGCACGACTCGAAGCCGCATACGGTGCTCAGCGCGCCGCCCGTAGCCGTCGCGCAGTTGCCGCCTCCGGTTGCCAGTGTGCCGCCGCCTCCGGTCGCGAGCGTCAAGCCGCCTCCAGTCAATACAGCGCCGCCGCCCGTGGTGGCCCATGTCGCGCCGCCCGCACCGGCGCCGGCGCCTCAACCGACGCCTGCTCAAGTGCAGCCGCCGCGTACGGCGACCGCTCGCGCGGAGACCGCACCACCGCCGAGCGCTGCGGAAGAGCGCGCGCTCGCTGCAGCGAAGGCCAAGGCAGACAAGGCCAACGCGGAGAGGATTGCCGCCGCGAAGGCCAGGGCAGACAAGGCGAACGCGGAGAAGGTCGCGGCCGCGAAGGCCAACGCAGAGAAGGTCGCCGCAGCGAAGGCCGCCGCCGATTCGCGGGCCGACGTCTCGAGAAGTCTGGCGATGGCGCGCGCGAGCCTCGACAAGAACAGCCTCGGGCCAGCACGCAGTGCGATCAATTCCGCGCTCGCGGCACAACCGGGCAACGGCTCCGCGCTGCAAATGCAGGCCGAATTGACGTCGCGCGAAGATCAGCGCGATTCGTTGCTTGGCTACGCGCGGCTTTGCGCGCGCGATGGGCGGTGGGTGTGCGCCTGGCATAACGCGGGGCACGCACTGACCGTCGATTCGTCGAGCGGCGAAGCGCGGGAGATCCTCTCGCGTTCGATCGCGGCTCAGGGAGCCGGCAACATGGCACAGGGCGCCGGCCACGTGGCACAGGGCGCGGGCCCCCCCGCGGCCACGATGAGACAGGTGGACTCGGGCCCGCCGGGGCCACCGATCGATCCCAACTGACGATATCCAAAGCGCAGACGCGGGTGCGTGACGCGAGTCATGCACCCGCGCTAGCGTTGCTGGCTGCCCTGTTCGCTGTGGTAGCCGACCAGCCAGTCGCTGAAGTTGCGCACGCGTAGTGTCTCTTGCACTTCGGGACGCACGTCGAGCCAGTATCCCGAAGGTCCCACCACTTCCACTTCGCTCAGTTGCACGAGCGTGCCGTTCTCCAGTTCGGGCGCGATCATGTGCCGGTCGGCAACGGCGATGCCCAGACCCGCCACGGCCGCGTGGATCACTTGATCGAGCGTGCTGAACTCCAGTTCTCCGCGCGGCGCCATCTGCACGTCGAGCGCCGCGGCTTCGAGCCATGCTTCCCAGACCAGCAGGCGCCGGTCGATATCGAGGATATAGAGCCACGGATGCTGCGCGAGGATCTCGCGCAACGCGTCCTGATCGGCGGCGGGTTGGCTGAACTCGCGCGCCGAGCCGACCAGCACGTGGCGCTCGCGCATGAGCAGCGTGCTCTGGCCGCCCGGCAGCGGTTCCATGCCGAAGCGGATCTGGCAATCTTCGTTGCGCTCCGTGCCGTGCAGCGGCCCGTATTCGTTGGTGACGGAGATGCGCAAGTCGGGGTGGCGCACCTGGAAGTCGCGCAGGCGCGGCGTGAGCCAGCGCGTGGCGAGCGTGGGCGCGGCGTTCAGACTGAGCAGGCTGTTCGACGGGTCGGCGCGAATCGTGTCGAGCGTATGGGCGATGCTGTCGAACGCGGCCTGCAGCGTAGGCAGCAGACGCTTGCCCGCGGCCGTGATTTCGAGCCGGTGATGATGCCGCATGAAGAGCGGCGTGCCGAGATAGTCTTCGAGCAGGCGAATCTGGCGGCTGATCGCCCCCTGGGTCACGTGCAGGTTCTGCGCTGCCCGGGTGAAGCTGAGCGTGCGGCTCGCCTCCTCGAATGAACGCAGTGCCGATAAAGAGGGTAGGCGGCGCATGCAAGCCTCGCGATGCAGAAGCGCCGGCGCATTGTCGTTCGCGCCGGCGCATTTTCGGTGATAAGGACAGCGTGGAAAACGTTAGAACGCGTGCGTGATGCCCACGCGGGCGACGGCCTGGTTGTCGGTGCCCGAGGGGTTGAAGCCCGTGATCTGCGCGTTGTCCGCCGAGCCCGCCGCGTGCTGGTACACGCCCATCGCATAGAGCGAGGTACGCCTGGACAGCGCGTACTGGCCGATCAGGTTGACCTGGTGATACTTCGGCGATTTGTCGGTGGCATGGTCCTGGCCCACCGTGTAGGTGTAGCCCGCGCCCACGACGAACGCGGGCGTCACGGCATAGGTACCCGCCACTTCGAAGTTCTGGAAGTGCAGGTCGCCGCTGCCGGTGGCCGAGGCGAAGTCTACGTTCGAGTAGTTCGTCATCAGCTTGAGGCTGCCGATCACATACGACGCGCCGGCCGAGAGGATGCCCTGATAGCGTGCGTTGGCGAGCGCGTCGCCGAAAATCGAGTTCACGAAGCTGCCGCCGCTGCCATAACCGGCCACCGCCGTGATCGGATCGTTCACGCGCAGGTAGCCGACGCCCGCGCTGAAGGAGGCGAGCGTGTAGGCCGCTGCCGCGCTATACGAGGCGTTCTTCGAGAACTGGCCCGCCTGGCCGCCGAACGAATAGTGGCCTTCGAACTGGAAGCCGGCGAGCACCGGGCTCACGTATTTCACGGCGTTGTTGACCGGGAACCCGTTGTCGAGGTTGTCCATGTCGTTCGGGTGTGCGAAATACCAGCCGCCGTAGTTGCCATTGAGCGAATACGGCTCGATCAGATCGACGGTGGCGTCCCATTGCTTGCCGAAGGTGATCTGGCCGTATTGGTCCGACTTGAAGCCGACATACGCGTTGCGCGAAAACGCGAGACCGCCGCCCAGACCGCCCGTCGCCGCGTTGAAGCCGCTTTCGAGCCGGAAGATCGCGGCGTAGCCGCCGCCCAGGTCTTCGGTGCCGCGCAGACCCCAGCGACTGCCGGCGGGCACGCCGCTTTGCATCTGTACGAGCTTGCTGCCGGTGCCCGGCACGAGCTGGCCGTTCGCGCCGTTCGCCACATTGCTGGCGTAGTCCACGCCGAGATCGATGAGGCCGTACAGCGTCACGCTGCTTTGGGCGTGCGCGCCCGCTGCGGCCAGCGCCAGCGCCAGCGGCAGCGCCGCGAGAATCTTCTTATTCATTTAAGTCTCCTTATCATGGAGCCGCATTGCGCGGCCCGGCTTTTCTCGTTGGAATCGTTTTATCTCGTGGGGCGCGTCGCGCTTACGCGCCAAGCGACTTCTGCACCTTCTGCGCGACATCGGCGGGCACCCAGGTCTTCCACATCTCGGGGTGCTGCTTGAGGAACTTGAGCGCTTCGTTCTGGGCATCGACTTTATGCTCGGTCATGTCGAGAATCGTCGTGTTCAGGAAGTCGATGGGGAAGTTCACTTTCGAGAAGAACGCCATCACGTCGGGCTCGGCCTGATAGAACGGTGTCGAAACGCCGATCTTCAACTGCGAGACCAGATACGACGAGGCGCATGGCTGCGCGCTGTTGGCATCGCGCAGCGTCTTCCAGCACGCTTCGTTGAACGGGGGCATCTTGAGCTGAACGAACTTGTACTTCGCCATCAGTGCGGCCGGCTCCCAGTAGTAGGTGAGGATCGGCTTGCCGCGCGCGTAGGCCGAGGAGATGGCCGCGTCGAGCGCCGCGCCCGTGCCGGGGCGGAAGTTCGTGTAGGTGTCGTCGAGCTTGAGCAGCTTGAGCAGGCGCGTATTCACGCGTTCGCAGTCCCAGCCCGAGGGGCAGTTGAGGAAGCGGCCGCGATCCGGTTCCTCGTCATCGACGAAAAGGCCCTTGTATTTGGGCAGATCGCTCACGGACTGAAGGTCGGGCGCGCTCGCCTTGATGCCGCGCTTCGCGTCGCCGTGCACCACATAGTCGGGCACGTACCAGCCTTCCTTCGTGCCGCCCGGCAGCGTGTCGCCCACGAGCTTGACCGAACCCGCCTTGACCGCGCCGGCGATGATCTCCGAGCGGCCCGTCCATTGCTCGGACCAGATCTGCAGGTCGTTGCGCGAGAGCGCCGTTTCGGTGGCCGCTGTGCTGCCCGGCACCGTGTCCGTCTGGCAGCTATAGCCGTTCTTGAGGATGTAGCGCAGCACTTCGCTCGTGAAGTTGCCGCTTTCCCATGTGACGCCAGCGAAGCGCACGGGTTTGCCCGCGCTGCACCAGGTGCCGGCGGCGTGCGCCGGCAACGCGGCGAGGGCGAGCGGGGCCGCCAGGCAGGCTGCGCGCAAGAGGGTGGTGAAGCGTTTCATTGTGTGTCTCCGTTTTATTGAAATGTTTCGGAATGCTTTAGATGGGGCTGGCATCCGGTTCGTTGCTGCGGCCCAAAGAGGTTTCAGTCGTAACGGCTGTCGTGTGCGCGTGTCGCGGCGAGCATGGCTTCGTCGAGTTCGATGCCAAGTCCTGGCGCATCGCTTAGCTCGATCCAGCCGTTCGCGTCGATGTCGATCACGCGCTTGATCGGGAAGTCGCGCCGCGCCGGCGTCCATTCAGGCGGGTCGTACGGAAACTCGACGAACGGTGCGTGCGCAGCGCCTGCCACGACATGCAGGTTCGCCGCGAGGCCAATGCCGTTGCCCCACGTATGCGGCGTGAAGACCTTGCCGTGCGCCTCGATTTGCGCCGCGAGCCGCCGCGCGCCTTCCATGCCGAGCGTGCAGACGACATCGGGTTGATAGACGTCGAGGCAGTCGTGCGCGAGGAGCGCTGCGAACTCGTGCGCGTCGCGTGTCATCTCGCCGCCTGCGATCCGCACGGGCGTTTGCTTGCGCAACTGCGCGTGGCCCGCGTAGTCGCCGCGATGCAGCGGTTCCTCGACCCAGTACACGCGATGCTTTTCGATCTGGCGAATCACGGCGAGCGCTTCGTCGGCGCGCCACGGCGCCTGGGTGTCCCACGGCATGCGCCAGCCCTGGTTGCAATCCACCATCAGTTCGATGTTCTCGCCTGCGGCTTCGCGCACGGCGGCGAGCGCGGCGAGATCGTCGGCGAGGGTCGGGCGGCCGAAGCGCACCTTGAGCGCCGGGAAGCCGCGGGCGACGGCATGCTCGGCCCACTGCGCCATGCCGTCGAGCGTGCGATGCACGCCCGAGGACGCATAGGCGCGCACGCGTTTCGATCGGCCGCCGGCCATTTGCCAGCACGGCTCGCCGCGAATCTTCCCGGCGAGGTCCCAAAGCGCGACGTCGAGCGGCCAGAGGCGTCCCGCGTGGAAGCTGAGGTTCTCGAGCACTGCCGAGTGCCGCGCGAGGTCGAGCGGGTCGGCGCCGATGAAGAGATCCCGGTAGTCGTCAAAGCCGTACATCGCGTCGCCGGAGCCGATGCCAACGCGGCCTTCGCTATCTTCCACGCGCACGATCGTCGCCGGGAAGGCGCGCCGCGGGCGGCTGTCCCACGAGGCGGGGAACGGCGGGTCGAGCGGCAGCCGGTGCTGGCTCATGGTGATGCGTGCGATGCGATTCGTCATGGCGCGTGGGGCGCCGCCTTGGGCGCGCAGCATTGCGTGGCTTACGTCTGAAGATACGCATGCGGCGCGCCGTGGGCGGGCGATTGTCTCCTTGGCCTTGTCAGGCGTTACGGCATCCTAGAGGGTCAATTTCGTGCACTCAATGAAGTCAATTGAAGTAAATGACAGCCTTCATTTCCGCGGATTGGGCGCGATAATGACGCAGCCGTCGCGCCGTGCCGCGGCGTGCATATCTCCTTCGGGAAAACCATGAATGGCTGGATGCCCACGCTCTCGCGCAGCAGCGAACCCAAGTACCGGGCGATCGCCCAGGCCTATTCACAGGCCATTCACGGCGGCCAGATGCTGCCCGGAGAAAAGCTGCCCGCGCACAGGCTGCTCGCGAAGAAGCTCAGCGTCACAACCGGCACGGTAAGCCGTGCTTATGCGGAGCTGGAGCGCGGCGGTCTCGTGGTGGCGCGCGTGGGAGACGGCACCTATGTGGCCGAGCCCGACGCCGACGGCGCGCGCATCCAGGACCGCGCGCGCAGCGTGCCCGAGTCCAGCGAGCGGGCCGCCGCCGCGCAGGTCACGCCGGGTGCGCCGGGCATCCATGCGCCGGGACGTCTGATCGATCTCGGCCAGAACGTGCCGATGCCGACCGACGAAGCCTTCCTGCTCACGCAGACCTTGCGCGAGCTGGCCACCGACGAGCGCCTCGCGGGCGAACTGCTGCTTTATCAGCCCGAAGGCGGGCGCCGCTCGCACCGCGAGGCGGGTGCGCGCTGGCTCGCGCGCATGGGCTGCACGGTGGCTGCAGAGCGTGTGCTGGTGACGCAGGGCGCGCAGCACGGTCTTGCCTGTGTGTTGCGCGCGGTGCTGCGGCCAGGCGACACGATCTTCGCCGAGGCGTTGAGCTATCCGGGCATCGTCGCGCTCGCGCGGCAGTTGCGGCTGAATCTCGTCGGCATCGAAATCGACGAAGAGGGCATCGTCCCCGCCGCGCTCGAGCGCGCGTGCGGGCTGCTCGCCCCGCGCGCGCTCTTTTGCGTGCCGACGCTGCACAACCCGACCACGGCGACGCTCTCCGAAGCGCGCCGCGCGCAGATCGCCGAGATCGCGGTGCGCCATCACCTCGTCGTGATCGAAGACCTCGTGCCCGCCGCGTTGCTCGACGCGCCGCCCACCCCGCTCGCCGCGCGGCTGCCCGAGCACGGCATCGTCATCAGCAGTCTCTCGAAGGCGGTTGCGCCGGGCCTGCGCGTGGGCTATGTGCAGGCGCCGCAGGACTGGGTCGGCAAGATCCTCGCGGTGATACGCAGCGACTGCTGGATGACGTCGCCGCTCGCAGCAGAGATCGCGGCGCGCTGGATCGTGGATGGCGAGGTCGATCGGCTCATCGCGCAGCAGCGCGCGCAGGTGGACGCGCGCCATGCGATCGCCGCCGAAGTGCTGGCGGACTGGACGTATCGCACCGATCCGGCGAGCCCGCATCTTTGGCTGCCGCTCGCCGAGCCCTGGCGCGCCGCCGAATTTTCCGCGGCGCTGCGTCAGGCCGGCGTGCTTGCGAAAACGGCGGACAGCTTCGTGATCGGCCGCGGGTCGGCGCCGCACGCGGTGCGCCTGAGCCTCGGCGGCGCGCGCAGCCACGAGGCCCTGCGAGAAGGGCTGGAACTGCTGGCGCGCACGCTGCGCAACGGGCCGGAAGGGCTTTATTCGGCCTGACGGCGCGCCTGTAGCTTCGCGCGACGTTACTCCGCGATGAACGAGACCGTGCGCTTGCGCCGTTCGTCGACCGAAAGCGCGAACACATCGGGCCGTGCGTAGTGGCCCACCACATCGAAATCGTAGCGGGCGCGCGTGAGTTCGTCGGTATCGATCTCCGCGACGATGAGCCCGGTTTCACCGCGCAGCGGGCCGGCCAGCACATCGCCGAGCGGCCCGACGATCAGGCTGCCGCCGTTGATGAGCGGCCGGTTCTCGTCCCAGCCCGGTACCTCGACGCCGAGCGCCGCGGGCGAAGGCTGCACCTGGCACGCGCTGATCACGAAGCAGCGTCCTTCGTGCGCGATATGGCGCATGGAGCATTGCCAGATGTCGCGCTCGTCCACGGTGGGCGCGCACCAGATCTGCACGCCCTTCGCGTACATCGCCGTGCGCAACAGCGGCATGTGGTTTTCCCAGCAGATGGCCGTGCCCGCGACGCCTGATTCCGTGCGAACGGTCGGCAGCGTCGAGCCGTCGCCCTGCCCCCAGATGAGCCGTTCCGTGCCCGTCGGCATGAGCTTGCGATGCTTCGCCACGAGCCCCTCACCCGGATTGAAGAACAGCGCGGTGCAAAAGAGCGTGCTGCCGTCGCGCTCGATCACGCCGATCACGAGCGATGCGCCGCAACGCGTCGAAAGCTCCGCGAGCGCTTCGGTTTCCGCGCCGGGCACGTCGACCGCATTTTCGTAGTAGCGCGCGAATGCCTCGCGGCCTTCGGGCAAGCGGTAGCCGAGGCGCGTGCCGAATATTTCTCCCTTCGGGTAGCCGCCGAGCAACGCCTCGGGCATGACGACGAGCTTCGCGCCCGAGGCGCGGATCTGCGCTTCGAACGAGAGAATCTGTTCCAGCGTGTGCGCTTTGCCGGCGGCGGACGAACCGATCTGCAGCGCGGCGACTTTCGACTTGGCCATGATGGCTCCCAGGGGTTGGACTGCCCACATCTTTCCACGGCGATAAAATCGCGAGACCGTATATCGATACTATGTGATATGAACCAGTTTGATATCGCCGGCGTGGACCTGAATCTGCTGAAGATATTCGAGGCGCTGTTCGAAGAGGGCGGGGCTAGCCGCGCCGCGATTCGCCTCAACATGACGCAGTCGGCCGTGAGCGCGGCGCTCAGGCGTCTGCGCGCGCTCTATGCGGACACGCTCTTCGTGCGCACCGGCCGCGGGCTCGCGCCGACCTCGCGTGCGCAGGAGCTCAAGCCCGTGATCAGCGAAGCGCTCGACCGTTGCCGCCATAGCCTCGCGATCGCCTCGCCCGATGCCACCACGTTTCACGGTCGCGCGGTTTCCATCGGGCTTTCGGACGACTTCGAAGTGGCTTTCGGCCGGCGCATCATCGAAACGCTGGAAACCAGCGCGCCGGGTCTGCGCATCATCTTTCGCCAGACGCACAGTCAGATCGTCGCCGATGCGCTTGCCAATCAGGACATGGATCTGGCCGTCGCGGCGGGCGGCTTCGCTTCGCGCGGGCTGAGTCACCGGGTGCTCGGCGAGGGCAGCTATGCGTGCCTCGTGGACGACGCACCGCGCACGCCGCGGCGTTTGACGCTGAGCGACTACGTGTCGAGAGGGCACATCCTGGTGTCGTCGGGCGGCGTGGTCGGGATCGTCGACGAAGGGCTCGCCGCGCGGGGCCTGAAACGCAATGTCGTGGCCTCGACGACGCATTTCGCCGCGTTGCCCTTTCTGCTCAAGGGCACGCGCAGCGTCGCCACGATTCCGCGCCACGCGGCCGAGGCGATCGCGCGCGTGACGGGCCTGAAGCTGCTCGAGTGTCCGATCGATCTGCCGCGCTATCCCGTGGAACTCGGGTGGCGCAACAGTTCGCTGCGCGACGCCGCCATCGTCAAGGTCCAGGTGGCCATCATCGCGTGCTTTCCGGCAAAACACTGATCGACACGCATGCGCCATTCGCGTTGAATGGGCGGGCACGAGATTTGCGTCGACGTACCGATTTCCCGGAACGACGATAACGACCATATCGACGGACTCGCCAAGGAGTTTCTCCGCATGCGCGCAATGCCTTTCCCCGACGGCTATACGATCGAGTCACATTTGCAGGAACCGCGCGACCTGCGCCGAGTGCCCATTCATCCCGATCACTGGTATCCGCTTGCCTGGTCGCGCGAACTCAAGCCCGGCAAGACGCTGGGCACGCATTTCGCCGGCGAGCCCATCGTGCTCTTTCGCACCGCGTCCGGCGCGGTGCACGCGCTCGAAGACCGCTGCGCGCATCGCCAGGTGCCGCTGCATGCGGGCGTGGTGGAGGGCGAGTCGCTTCGCTGCGGCTACCACGGCTGGACCTACGATTGTTCGGGCCAATGCGTGGACGTGCCTTACCTCGGCAGGGAGCGCCTGCCCAACGGCGTGCGCGCCTATCCGTGCCGCGAGGCGCACGGCATGATCTTCGTCTTTCCCGGCAACGCCACGCTCGCCGAAGCAACGCCGCTGCCCGTGCTGGATTCGGTCACGGACAAGGCATACAAGACGCGCCGCTTCGGGCAGGAGGTGAAGTGCCACTACTCGTTCATGCACGAGAATCTGATGGACATGAATCACCAGTTTCTGCACCGCCGCCAGATGGGCCAGATGCGGGCGCGTTCGCTTGGCCGGCGGCGTGGCGAGAACTCCATCGAAGTGGACTATACGTTCGCGCGCATGGCGGGCAAGCAGCCCGCAGGCGAGGCGCTCGTGTTTGGCGCGAGCAAGAACCGCGCGGACCCGAGCGACCAGAGCGTGATGACGATCCGCACGGAATATCCGTATCAAACGCTGAAAATACGCTCGGGCGACGACTCGCTCCTCATGGACCTGTGGATCGTTTATGTGCCGCTCGACGCACGGCAGCGCACGAACCGGACTTTCGGACTCCTTTCGATCCGCCGGCCCGCCATTCCCTTCCTGCTCGATGCGGCGTGGCCGCTGCTGGTCTGGTTCACGGAGCGCATCTTCAAGGAAGACCGCACCATCGTCGAACTCGAACAGGCCGCGCACGACAACCAGGGCGCCGACTGGAATCACGAAGTGTTTCCCGTCATCAACGAATTGCGCGACCTGCTGCGCGATTGCGGCGCGCGCACCGTGATTCCCATTCGCGAGATGATCGAGGCCGACGCCTGAGGCGAAGGTGCTTTGACGCGCGCCGCCTTGCGCTCGCGTCAGGCGGTTTTGCGGGCACGAGGTTTGGCAGGCGCTTTTTTCTTCGCGTTGCGCCGGTTGAATTCGATCGCCGTGCGAATGAGCGCTGTGAGCGCGCGTTTGTCGACCTTATCTCCCTCGAGCCAGTCGATGGCGCGTCGCGCGTTGCCGTCGAGCCCGGCGTTGAACAGCTGCTTCGGGTCGGGCAGGCTCGCGCCGTACAGGAACGTGAGCTTCACCTTGCCCTTGTGCGCGTTGCCCACGGCGATCATGCCGTCCCGATACCACACGGGGCTGCCCATGTATTTCCATTCCTCGACGATCGCCGGGTCGGCCGCGAGAATGGCCTCGCGTATCGCGACGAAGGTTTCGCGGCGCCAGTCGGTGAGTTCCGCGATCAGCTGGTCAATCCGTTCCGATGGGGTCATTCGCGCTCCGTGCTTGCATGACTTCCTGTTGTCGGGCAATCAGGATCGTAATGTAGCACCGAGGTTGCCAGGTCGAAGCCATGCAGGCAACCGAAGCAATCGTTAAGTGTTGGTCGTCGCGCTCGAACCGGGCGTCTTGGCGGAGGTGGATGCGTTGTGCGCTTCCGGCTCCATGAGGGAGATGGTGAAGAAACTGCCCATGACCGCGGAAAGAATGATGAAGATCGATGCGGCATCGACGAGGAAGCCGAAATAACGGAATACGAGGAAGCAAATCGAAAGCGTCAACAAGTTAAGCGTAAGACCGATGATCGCGGAGGCCTTCGGCACGGCGCGCATGAAGACGGCAAGCCGCGAATCGTTGCGCGGCACATACCAGATGAAGAACAGGCCGAGCGCGAGGATGAAAACCGTCTCACACCAGATCAGCCAGTCCGGGCGCTGCAGGAATCTGCCCTCGAAAATCGTTTCGATGACCTGCGCCTGAATCTCGATGCCGGGCACCAGTTCGCCTAACGCCGTTGTGCGCATGTCGGTGAGGCCCGTGCCGGTGAGGCCGACGAGAATCAGCTTGTTGCGGATGCGGCTCGCATCGACCTTGCCCTGCAACACATCGCGTGCGGAAACATAACGCTGCTGCGTACGCGCAATCGAGGCGAAATGCAGCCAGATATCGCCGTCGGGCTGCGTGGGCACCAGCACATCCGCCACGCCGACGGCGCGCACGCCGGATGGGCCCGCGAACACCTCGATGGCTGGCGAGCCGGTGGCCACGCGCAGTATCTCGATGGGCAGGCTCGGCACAAGTTTGTCGCCAAGACCCAGCACGAGCGGAATGCGCCGTACCGTGCCCTGTTCCTGTGCAACGTTGAGCATGGCCTGGCCGTGGGCGGCGCCCTGCAATTCGGGGAGGCTCGCGAGCACGTAATTGAAGCGGTGAACGTTCGCGAGGGCGTCCGGGCCGTGCACGAGCACGGGGGCGCTCAGGATGTCGGTGCGCGTCGTGGAGGTCGCGTAGTCGAAGGCTGCTGCGCCGAGAATCGAAGGCGATGCGCGCAACGCGGTCGCGAGAATGCGCTCATGGCTGGGCAGCGCGCGCAGTTGCGTAGCGAGCGCGGCCTCCGAGGCGGGCAGATTGTCGGCCACGATGCCAGGCGAGGTCTGGTCGGGCTCGGGCATGTAGATGTCGAGGCCGATCGCCAGCGGTCTGTTCGCCTCGATCGCATCGACGAGCCCGGCGAGGCGGTTGCGCGGCCAGGGCCATTGGCCGAAGGTTTCGAGCGTCTTGTCATCGATCTCGACGATGGTCACCGGCTGCGTCGTTGGCACACGCGGAAAGCGGCGCTGGTAGTGGTCGAAAAGGAGCTGGCGTGCCGAGCCGAAGGTGTCGGGCAACACGCTATCGAGCGTGTCGAGCAAGGCCGGCCGCGCAATATCGCCGGGCCATTCGCTGCACAGGTTGATGAACAGAAGCGTCAAGAGCACCGCAAGCGCCCAGGGGCGCCCTTTGCGCGCCCGGATCATGCGCCTGAGGAAGGCGATGCATGAGTTGCGGTAGCGTTTCATGGTGGCATGGGATCGATGAAGCGCATCGCGGATCGATACGGATTACTGAACGGTGATGACCGCGCGACGGTTTGCCTGGTTGGGCACGCCGTCCGCAGTATGGACGAGCGGCTCGCGCTTGCCTCGGCCTGCAACTTCGATCTGCTGCGCGGGTATGCCTGACTTGACCAGAAACGACGCCACGCTTTGCGCCCGGCGCATGGAAAGCCGGTCGTTGAACTCCTGGGAGCCTGCCATATCGGTGTGGCCGACCACCGTGAGGTGAGGTGCGGGCCAGTTCGCCAATACCTTTTTCAACTCGGCGACGGTGGCCGCGGACTCGGGCGCAAGCTGCGTGGCGGAGTCGAATACGAAGTTGATCGTGAACGTTCGGGGCCTGGGCGGCTCTGCGGCCAGCAGGTCGCCGTACTGGGCATCCACCGCGGCTTTGTTGCCGGCGGTTTGCTCGATCGCACCGCCTTTCGAAACATCGGCGCGCGTGTAGGCCTTATTGATGACTTGCGTCTTGCCGCCGTTATGCACGATCACGTTGCCGACGCTGCCGTCCGGGTTGGGCAGGAGCGTGATCTTGTCGGGCGTGCTGCACGCGCAGAGGCACGCGCACAGCGTGAGCGCCATGCATTGCGGCAGGCAGTGTGCGGCGTTCGTCGTCTTCAATGATCGGTCTCCCCGCTTCCTCCCACCTCGATGATGAACTCCGTGCCGCGTACGCCGAGTGTGGTGGTGGGCGTGCTGTAGCGCACGGCTTCCGGATTGGCCTTTGCGAGCTTGCCGTCGACCACGGCGAGCGAGCCGCGCTTGATGCTCACGTCGAGCGCGCCGTCGTACGTGGTGGTGTCGAATGCGAACTTGTTGAGATCGAGAACGGAGTTGGCGCCCTCGGTCAGCAGCGTGTTGTCGCGCAGGGTGATGCCGACGGAAGACGCGGGGCCGGTCAGGACGCGGTCGCTCGCGAACACCTCGCTGCCGACTGCGACGCCGACTGGCTGACTCGCACGCTCGATATGCACCGAGCCTTTGATCGTCTTGACTATGCCAATTGCATCGGCTGCGTGCGCATCGAAGGCTGGCGGGCACCCGCAGGCGAGAAGCAAGGCATATTGGATGGCTTGGCTACGCACTGGCGATACCGTTTGGCGAAACGAACGTGAGGGCTCGCGCCGGGTCTCTCGGGCACCCGGCGAGGATAGTGACTCCGCGCGGCCTGCTCCGTGCGCTAGCGCACATAGTGCAAGCGCACTCAACGTGCGCCAGAATCGGCAAAACCTGCGCGGGACGATCGTGCAGGCGCTGCTCTGGACCGAAGCCTATGCGTGATTGCGGTGCGATTGGCGGGCAAGGCCTGACGCACCCGGCCGATGCCCGCGCAAGGGCCTGCCTGCTTTCAGTGATCGTGCCTTACCTGCGCCATCACCGGCTGGCTCGCCTTGCGGCTCAGCATCAACGTCACGACCGCGGAAAGCGCGAGCGTCGCGCCAACGACGTACAAGCCCGCGGCATAACTCCCGGTCTGGGTTTTCAGCCATCCGATCACGGCGGGCCCGACGAATCCGCCGAGATTGCCGATCGAATTGATCATGGCGATGCCCGCTGCGGCCCCGGCGCCGGAGAGGAACATGCTGGGCATGGCCTAGAGCGGCGCCTTGGCGGCGCTGATGCCGACATTGACCACCACGAGCGCCAGCACGATCATCAGCGCGGTGCTGGCCTGCCCCGCGAAGATGAAGCCCACGCATGCCAGGACGCAGGGAATCACGACGTGCCAGGTGCGCTCTGCGGTGCGGTCGGAGTGCCGCGCCCAGAGAATCATGGCGACGACCGCCACGATGCTCGGAATCGCGTTCAGCAGCCCGGTTTCGAGCGCGCTGAAGCCATATTGCCGGATGATGAGCGGCGCCCACAGACCCAGCGTGTACAGGCCGGCCGAGGTGCCGAAGTAGATCAGCGCGAGCGCCAGCACGCGCGGGTCGCGCAGGGCGCTCAGCGCCCCGGCTGTGTGGCCTGCGTGGCCTTCGCGCGTTCTCGCTTCGTCGGCGAGCTTCGCCATGAGCCAGTCGCGTTCTTGCGGCTTCAGCCAGTGTGCTTTCGAAGGCGCATCGGTGAGAACTTTCAGGACCACGAAACCGAGCAGCACAGGCGGGAACCGCTTCGATCACGTAGAGCAGCTGCCAGTTGGCGAGCCCGAACAGGGTCGGCAATTGCATGAGCGCGCCGGAAATCGGCGAACCGAGCGCCGTCGAAATCGGCGCCGCCGCCATGAACCACGCCGCGGCTGCCGCGCGTTGCTTCGTCGGGAACCAGAGGCTCAGGTAAAGGATGATGCCGGGGAAAAAGCCCGCTTCCGCTACGCCGAGCAAAAAGCGCAGCGCATAGAAACTGGTGGGGCCGGTCACAAAGGCGGACGCCGCCGAAACGATGCCCCACGTGACCATGACGCGCGCGATCCAGATGCGCGCGCCGACGCGGTGCAAGATGAGATTCGAAGGCACTTCGAACAGAAAGTAGCCGATGAAGAAGAGGCCGCCGCCGAGGCCGAACGCCGTGGGCGAGAGGCCGATCGCCTTGTTCATCGTCATTGCCGCGAAGCCCACGTTGACCCGGTCGAGAAAGCTCACGAAATAGAGCAGCATGACGAACGGGATGATGCGCCACATGAGCTTGCGCGTGACGATTGCTTCGGTATCCGAATTCACGTGTCTCCTCCCTGGAGGGTTCGGCGGGGGCATGCGGGTATTTTTGGTGTCACGCCCCCCGTGTCTGCTTTTTTAACGGCGCGCTAGCGCTCAGGCAGCGACGGCCGCCTTCTCGACGAGTTCGCACACCGCGGCCGTGACCTGCGCCGTGGTCGCCTTGCCGCCCAGGTCGCCGGTGTGCAGCGCGGGGTTCGCGGTCACGGTTTCGATGGCCTGCATCACATGAGCGGCGGCTTCGGTCTCGCCGAGGTGCTCGAGCAGCATCACGACCGACCAGAACGTGCCGATCGGATTCGCCAGCCCCTTGCCCATGATGTCGAAGGCCGAACCGTGGATCGGCTCGAACATCGACGGATAACGCCGCTCGGGGTCGATGTTGCCGGTCGGCGCGATGCCCAGGCTGCCCGCGAGCGCGGCGGCGAGGTCGCTGAGAATATCCGCGTGCAGGTTGGTCGCGACGATCGTATCGAGCGAAGCCGGGCGGTTGACCATGCGCGCCGTGGCGGCGTCCACCAGTTCCTTGTCCCACTTCACGTCCGGGAACTCCTTCGAGATCTGTTGCGCGATCTCGTCCCACATGACCATGGCATGGCGTTGCGCGTTGCTTTTGGTGATGACCGTGAGCAGCTTGCGCGGGCGCGACTGCGCGAGGCGGAACGCAAAGCGCAGGATGCGCTCGACCCCGGCGCGCGTGAGAATCGAGACATCGGTCGCGGCTTCGAGCGGATGACCTTGGTGCACGCGGCCGCCCACACCCGAATACTCGCCTTCGGAGTTCTCGCGCACGATCACCCAGTTCAGGTCTTCGGGCTTGCAGCGCTTCAGAGGCGCGTCGATGCCGGGCAGGATGCGCGTGGGGCGCACGTTCGCGTACTGGTCGAGGCCCTGGCAGATCTTCAGGCGCAGGCCCCAGAGCGTAATGTGGTCGGGCACGTCGGGGTCGCCCGCGGAACCGAACAGAATGGCGTCCTTGTTGCGGATGGCATCGAGCCCGTCGGCCGGCATCATCACGCCGTGCTGGCGGTAGTAGTCGGCGCCCCAGTCGAAGTTTTCGAATTCGAACGCGAAGCGCTGCGTGGTTTTCGCAAGCGCTTCCAGCACTTCCTTGCCCGCGGGCACGACTTCCTTGCCGATGCCGTCGCCGGGAATGGTCGCGATGCGATAGGTCTTCATGTCTCGTTCCTGTGAAGTGAGGCCAGTGTGGGTTCACTTTACCGAACTCCCGGTTCAAAAACCGGTGCTAGACTCAAAGCATCCTTAACTTGAATTCACAAGTGGCGACCGTGACCGACACCGTTCTACCCGCCGATCTTGGCTTTTTCTCGACGCTCGCCTCCTCGGGCAGCCTGAGCGCCGCCGCGCGCGAACTGGGCCTCACGCCCGCCGCCGTGAGCAAGCGGCTCGCGCAAATGGAGGAGCGCGCCGGCGTGCCGCTCGTGAACCGCACGACCCGCCGCATGATGCTGACGCCAGAAGGCGAGGTGTATCTGGAGCACGCGCGCCGCATTCTCGACGAGATCGACGAGCTGGGCGAGCTGCTGGGCGGCTCGAAGAAGCATCCCAAGGGCTTGCTGCGCGTGAACGCGACGCTCGGCTTTGGGCGCAGCCATATCGGGCCCGCGCTTTCGCGTTTCGTCGCGCAGTATCCACAGGTTTCCGTGCAGCTTCAGCTTTCGGTCATGCCGCCGCCGCTCACGGAAGATTCATACGATGTCTGCATCCGCTTCGGCGAGCCGCCCGATACGCGCGTGATCGCGCGGCGTCTCGCAGCGAACCGGCGCTTGCTCTGTGCTTCGCCCGCCTATCTCGCGAGCCGGGGCACGCCCGCCACGCCGCACGACCTCGTGAAGCACAACTGCATCAGCATTCGCCAGGGCGACGAAGCCTATGGCGTGTGGCGGCTTTCGCACGAGCGCGGCAATGCGCGGAAATCGGAAGCCGTCCGGATCAATGGCAATCTCACGACCAACGACGGCGAGATTGCCGTGAAGTGGGCGCTGGACGGGCATGGCATTTTGATGCGCGCGGAATGGGACATCAACGAGTATCTGGCGGACGGGCGGCTCGTGGTCGTGCTGCCCGAGTATGAAACGCCCGGTGCGGATATCTACGCCGTGTATGCGCAGCGGCATCAGTTGTCCACGCGCATTCGGGCGTTCGTCGACTTCCTCGCTATGGAATTGAGCAAGTCGCAGCGATATCCAGTAGCCCGAAGCGCTTAGCGATGCTTCATGTCGCCGCCGTGGCGATCACGGCGGCGAGGCGCTCTGCGGCCGCTTTCATTTGCGCGCTGATAAAGCCGCCAAAACCCAGGATGAGCCCTGGGCGTGCGGTGCCCGCGGCGAACATCGGCGACGCTGCGCGCACCGCGATACCCTCGTTCGCTGCAAGCCGCACGATCTCGTGATCGTCCAGCCTCGCGGCGAGCCAGAGCACGAGATGCATGCCCTGATCGCCGGGCTCGATCCACGCCAGTTCACGGGGCAAAAGCGCTTCGAGCGTTTCGATCAGGCTGAGCCGCTGCTCGGCATAGACGTTGCGAACCTTGCGGACGTGTCGCTCGAGGTGCCCCTCGGTCATAAAGGCGGCGAGCACGTGTTGATCGGCCGTTGGCGGATGGCGGTCCATGAGCACGCGCGCGCCGCAGAACGCATCTACGAGGCTGGGCGGCACGACGACGTAGCCAAGCCGCAGTGACGGAAACAGGATCTTGCTGAAGGTGCCGAGATACACCACGCGATCGGGCGCGAGGCCCTGCAGCGCCGGAAACGGAGAGCCCTCGTAGCGCAGTTCGCTGTCGTAGTCGTCTTCGACGACCCAGCCATGGGCCGAGCGCGCCCAGGCGAGCAACGCCGCGCGCCGCGCCATGCTCAGCGGCATGCCGAGCGGATATTGATGCGAAGGCGTGACGAACGCCACGCGCGCCTTCGGAGCCATGCGAATGCCGGCCTCGACGTCGAGACCCTCGGCGTCCACGGGCACGCGCACCATGGCGTCGCGGTAGGGCAGGCTTTCGAGGATGGCGGTGACGCCACGATAGGCCGGGTTCTCGACCCACGCCTGGTCGCGCGGCCCCAGCAGCACCTGGCTTGCGAGAAAGAGCCCCTGCTGGGTGCCGCTCGTCACGATGACCTGATCCGCTTCGCAGCGCACCGAGCGGGACTTGCGCACATAATCGGCAATCGCTTCGCGCAGCGCCAGTGCGCCCAGCGGGTCGGCATAGCCGGTCGGCGAGGCGGGGCCACGCGCGCGCAGGCGGTTGCCGAGCCGGCGCCAGATGTCGCCGGGCGCGGTCATACCCGTTGGCACCGATATGGCAAACGGTACTGGAGGAAGCGGCTTGAACTCGCGTCCGATCCTGGCGAACGCTTCGGCGCGCTCCGGCAGCCCGGCTTGCGCCGCCTGCGATGAAGCCACGCGGGGCTCGCGCGCGGGCGGCTCCGCCAGTGCGAGCGCCACGCGGGTACCTGCCCCGGCTTTCGATTCAAGAAAGCCTTCGGCTATCAGCTGTTCGTAGGCCTCGACCACCGTACCGCGCGCGACCCGGAGCGAAGCGGCGAGCGCGCGCGTGGAAGGCAGCGCATCGGCGGGCTGCAGATCGCCTTTGCGCACCGCTTCGCGCAGCGCCTCGGCCACCTGGCGGCTGAGATTGCCGGCCTCCCGGTCCAGCGTGCCGAACGATGGCATCTCCGCGGCCTGCGCGGTTCTCGGCATGATTCTGGTTCACTGGATTATGAATAAACTGGATCTATAGAATAAACCACTTTTGCGGCAGACTCGGATTTGTGGCGGCTGCGGCCGCGCTCGCCCATCACCTTACGAGCAGGGACAAACGCATGTACGTACCAGCCCATTTCGCCGAAAACCGCAAAGACGTTCTGCACGATTGCATCGCCCAACATCCGTTCGGCACGTTGGTCACGCAGGGCAAAAGCGGGCTCGATGCGAATCACCTCCCCTTTGAACTCGCGGCGGGCGAGCGCGAGTTGGGCGTGCTGCGCGCGCACGTCGCGCGGGCCAACCCGGTTTGGCAGGACGTGGCGAACGGCGACGACGTGCTCGTGATCTTCCGCGCGGGCGACGCGTATATTTCACCGAACTGGTATCCGAGCAAGCACGAGGCGCACAAGCAGGTGCCGACCTGGAATTACGTCGTGGTCCATGCTCACGGGCGCATCAAGATTCTCGACGACGAGCGCTACGTGCGCGGCGTGATTGGCCGCCTGACGCGCACGCACGAAGCCACGCAGCCCAAGCCCTGGAAGATGGCCGATGCGCCCAAGGACTACACGGACACGCTCGTCAAGGCGATCGTCGGCGTGGAGATCGAGATCACGCGTCTGGTCGGCAAGAGCAAGCTCAGCCAGAACAAGGAAGAGCGCGATATTCGCGGCGCGGGCGAAGCGCTCAAATCGAGCGGCGAGTCTCGCATCGCCGACGCCATGCTCGCCGCTGCCGACGAGAAGGCGCAATAGCGCGCACCCGCGCACACGAGGGCACCGTCATGGCAAACGATCCGCCGCTCGCGCCTGGGTTCTCAGGCATCGATTCAGCGAGCCTGCCATGGGTGCCCTCCCGCTTCGCGCCCGGCGTGGAGGTCAAGAACCTCGGCAAGGCAGACGGCCGCGCGATGCAACTGGTCCGGTTCGCTGCAGGGGCAACGTTCCCTGATCACCGCCATACGGGCCCGGAGTTCATCTACGTACTCGAAGGCGAGGCCGTGCAAAACGGCCGGCGACTAACGGCGGGCTATGCCAGCATCGCCGAACAGGGCACGGTCGACGCAGGATTTCATAGCGACACGGGCTGCGTGTTCCTGCTCGTCTACGACCTGGACCAGGTGTTCGACAAAACCTGATTGCCACACAGGCTCGCGGGGAAACACGGGTAAACCACATTCCAGGCGCTTGAAGAAAATCTTCACAGGCCTATTCAACTAGTATTTAATAAACCGGCGCGGCAGTGAGCGACGGGTCACGCGCGTCGCCGTGACCTGACCCTGACGGTACGAGGCCGGAACGATGAATCCCCACGAATACGAAATCCACGATGCGCGCTTTCGCATGCTGCTGCAGCCCAACGCGCAGTTCGAGAAGCTCGCGGGCGGCTGCATGTGGGCGGAAGGACCGGTGTGGTTTCCCGCCGGCGACTTTCTTGTCTGGAGCGACATTCCCAACAACCGGATGATGCGCTGGGTGCCCGGCATCGGCACGGGCGTGTTCCGCGCGAACTCGAATTTCAGCAATGGCAACACGCTCGACCGCGAATGCCGGCTCGTGACCTGCGAGCACGGCACGCGCCGCGTCACGCGCACGGAGCACGACGGGCGCATCACCGTCATTGCCGACCGCTACGAAGGGCATCGGCTGAATTCTCCCAACGACGTGATCGTGCATTCGGACGGCTCGATCTGGTTCACCGACCCCGACTACGGCATTCTCGGCGACTACGAGGGCTTTCGCGCGCCGAGCGAGATCGGCGCATGCCACGTATATCGCGTGGCGCCCGATACGGGCGTGGTGCGGCGCGTGGCCGACGACTTCATGAAGCCCAACGGGCTCGCCTTCTCGCCCGATGAACTGCGGCTCTATGTGGCCGACTCGGGCGCGTCGCATATCGAGAACGGCCCGCATCACATCCGCGTATTCGACGTGGATCCGCAAGGCGGGTTGCACAACGGGCGGTTATTCGCGGACGTTTCGCCTGGGGTGCCGGACGGCATGCGCGTGGACGAGCATGGCAACGTCTGGACGAGCGCGGGCGACGGCATCCACTGCTATGCGCCCGATGGCACGCTGCTCGGCAAGATTCTCGTGCCGGAGACGGTCGCGAACCTCGTGTTCGGCGGCCCGAATCGCAATCGCCTATTCATTGCAGCCAGCACGTCGCTGTACTCGCTTTACGTTGGCGTGCGCGGCGCTGCTTACGGAGACCGGCTATGACACTTCTCGACTCCGCCTCGCTTTCGTCCGCGCTCATTCTCCTCGATCGGCGCGATGACGTTGCCATCGCGCGTGGGCAGTTGATGCCTGGCTCGGCACTCTATGGCGACCAAACGGTCGCGGGCATGATTCCGCCGGGCCACAAGGTCGCGCTGCGCGACATCGAGCCAGGAGAACCGGTGCGTCGCTACGGGCAGATCATCGGCTTTGCGAGCCGGCCGATTCGCTGCGGCGAACACGTGCATACGCAGAATCTCTCGATGGGCGATTTCGAGCGCGACTACGCCTTCGGCGTGGACGCGCACGACACGCCCGCAGCTGCGCAACCGGCCACGTTTCTCGGCATTCGGCGCGCGGATGGCCGCGTCGGGACGCGTAATTACATAGGCATCCTGACGTCTGTGAACTGCTCGGCCACGGTCGCGCGCGCGATTGCCGATCACTTTCGCCGCGACATCCACCCCGAAGCGCTGGAAGCGTTCCCCAACGTGGATGGCGTGGTGGCGCTCACGCACGGCGAAGGCTGTGCGCTAGCGGCCGAGGGCGAGCCGATCACGGTGTTGCGCCGCACGCTCGCGGGTTATGCGCGGCACCCCAACTTTTACGCCGTGATGATCGTCGGGCTCGGCTGCGAGACGAATCAGATCGACGGTCTCGTGGAAGCGGAACAACTCGAGCGCAGTACGCGCCTCTCGACCATGACGATCCAGCAGACGGGCGGCACCGCGCGCACGGTGGCAGCGGGCATCGAACAGGTGCGTGCGCTGCTGGCCGATGCGAACCGCGTGACGCGCGAGCCGGTCGATGCGCGTCACCTCATGGTCGGCTTGCAGTGCGGCGGCTCGGACGGCTATTCCGGCATTTCCGCGAACCCGGCGCTCGGCGCGGCCGTGGACCGGCTCGTCATGCACGGCGGCACGGCGATCCTCTCCGAAACGCCCGAAATCTACGGCGCCGAGCATCTGCTCACGCGGCGCGCGGTGTCGCGCGAGGTGGGTGAAAAGCTGGTGGCGCGCATTCGCTGGTGGGAAGCGTATTGCGCGCGCATGGAAGCCAACATGAACAACAACCCGTCTGCCGGCAACAAGGCGGGCGGCCTCACGACCATTCTCGAAAAGTCGCTCGGCGCAGTGGCGAAAGGCGGGACGACGCGGCTCGTCGAAACCTACGAGTATGCGCAGCCCGTGCGCGCCCAGGGTCTCGTGTTCATGGATACGCCGGGCTACGACCCGGTGTCCGCCACAGGCCAGGTGGCGGGCGGCGCCAACCTGATCTGCTTCACGACGGGCCGCGGCTCGGCCTACGGCTGCGCGCCTTCGCCGTCGCTCAAACTCGGCACCAACAGCGCGCTGTGGCGACGCCAGGAAGAGGACATCGACCTGAACTGCGGCCGCATTCTGGACGGCGAGCAAAGCGTGGACGAGGCCGGTGCTGCGATCTTCGAGCTGATGCTCGCGACCGCCTCCGGGCAGCGCACGAAGAGCGAGCTGCACGGCTACGGCCAGAACGAATTCGTGCCCTGGCATCTGGGAGCGGTCATGTAGAGCGGGAGCGATTCGAACAGGCGCCGCCATTCACCGGACAGACGACGCCACATTCAGAAGGAGTGCTTTCGATGAAAGAAAAATCGCGCTGGCTGGTCATTTTCTTCTGTTTTCTGGCGATTGCGGTCAATTACATCGACCGCGCCAATCTCGCGGTTGCGGCGCCGCACATCATGAAGGACCTCGGCATTGGTCCTGCCGCCATGGGGCTGCTGCTCAGCGGCTTCTTCTGGACTTACGCCGTGATGCAACTGCCGTTTGGCTGGTTCGTCGACCGGGCCGGTGCGCGCATCGCATTGCCGTTCGCCGTGGGCTGGTGGTCGGTGTTCACCGCGGCCACCGCGGTGGCGGGCGGCTTCGCGGCGATGTTCGGCTGCCGGCTCATGCTCGGCGTGGGCGAGGCGGGGGCGTATCCGTCGTGCGCGAAGCTCGTGAGCCAATGGTTCTCGCGCGATGAACGCGCGCTCGCCACGAGCATCTTCGACAGCGGCTCGCGCGTGGGCTCCGCACTCTCGCTACCGCTCGTGGCCGCCATCATGGCCGCGTGGGGCTGGAAGGCGTCGTTCGTGATTACCGGCGCGCTCGGGCTCGTGTGGATCCTGGGCTGGATCGTGATGTACCGGGAACCCGAGGCGCGGGCCGCACTCGACAAGCCGCGCGCCCCCGCGCCGGCCGCCGCCTCGATACGCTGGAGCGGCCTGTTCCGCTACCGCACCGTGTGGGGCATGATGCTCGGCTTCTTCTGCCTGAACTTCGTCATTTACTTCTTCATTACGTGGTTCCCGAGCTATCTCGTCGAGGCGCGCGGTTTCTCGCTCAAGTCGCTCGGTACGCTCGGCACCTTGCCCGCCATCGCCTCGATACCGGGCGGCTGGCTGGGCGGCTGGCTTTCCGATGCACTCGTGAAGCGCGGCTGGAGCCTGACGGCTGCGCGCAAGACGTGCATCGTCGGCGGCATGCTGCTTTCGTCCGTGATCACGCTAACCGGCATTGTTCAGGATATCTATGTAATGCTCGCACTCTTCGCGATTGCTTATGGGAGCCTCGCGGCTGCGGCGGCCAGCATCTGGTCGCTGCCTGCCGACGTCGCGCCCACGCCGCGGCATGTCGCTTCGCTGGCGGGCATTCAGAACTTCGCGTCGAATCTCGCAGGCATCGCGTTGACGACGTTTACCGGCGTGATGCTGCAGCTCACGCGCGGCTCGTTCACGATTCCGCTCGTGGTCGCCGGTGGGTTTTGCGTGCTCGGCGCGGTGAGCTATCTTGTGATTGTCGGACGCGTCGAGCCGCTTGAGGCTCCCGAGGCCAGCCGCGTCGACCAACCGGCTTACGCGCCGCGCACGTAAGCACGTAACCACGAAGGCGCGGCCTCTTACTCCGCTGCCATACACAGGGTCACGTACATGTCGAATGCCGCTGCTGCAAAAGGTTCAGAAGTCGTTATCGAGGCTCGTGCGCTGCACGCCTTCGTCGTCGCCATCTGGCGCGCGGCCGGCAGCGAGGCGCGCGAGGCGACGCTGGTTGCCGATCATCTCGTCGAAGCCAATCTCGCCGGGCACGACTCGCACGGCGTGGGCATGATTCCGCGCTATATGCTGTCGTGCCGCGAAGGCGAGCTCAAACTGAACGCGCACGCGCAGGTCGCGCGCGACGCGGGTGCGGTGCTCACGATCGAAGGCGGGCGCGGTTTCGGGCAAGTCACGGCGTTCGAGGCGATGGAGCGCGGCATCGAGCGCGCGAAATCGCTCGGCGTGTGTGCACTCGGCCTGCGCAACGCGCATCACATCGGACGTATCGGGCACTGGGCGGAGCAATGCGCGCGCGCCGGGCTCGTGTCGTTCCACTTCGTCAACGTCGCGGGCGATCCGCTCGTCGCGCCGTTCGGCGGCATCGACAGGCGCTTCGGCACCAATCCGTTTTGCGCGGCGTTTCCGCTCGAGGGGCGCTCGCCGCTGGTGCTCGACTTCGCCACGAGCGCGATTGCGGCGGGGAAAGTGCGCGTGGCCTACAACAAGGGCGTGGATGTGCCGGCCGACGCCCTGATCGACAGCGACGGCCGCCCCACGCGCGATCCGGGCGCGCTGTTCAGCGATACGCAGCACGGTGCGCTGCGCGCTTTCGGCGGCGCGGTGGCGGGCCATAAGGGTTCGGGGCTCGCCGCGATGTGCGAAATTCTGGCGGGCGCGCTCTCGGGCGGCTTCACCACGCGCGAGCAAACCATCGTCTCCACGCACGCGATCGTCAATTGCATGACGTCGGTGATCGTCGATCCGGCGGCGTTCGACGCGCCCTCGCGCGAGCACGAAGCGCTCGCGTTCGTGGAATGGCTGAAGGCCACGCGGCGCGCAGCGGGTGTCGACGAGATCCTGCTGCCCGGCGAGCGCGAGGACGCGACGCGGCGGCAGCGCGAAGCGCAGGGCATTCCCGTGGATGCGACGAGCTGGTCGCAGATCATCGATGCCGCGCGCATGGCGGGCGTGACTGAGGCGGAAATCGCGGCGTGCGAGCGCAGCGCGCGTTAACTGCCAGGCTAACTACGTTCCGCTCACTCGTCGCACTTCACCTCGTTTTTGGGCGCGACGATGATCACCGGGTAGGTGCCGCGATCGAGTTCGACGCGCACGACGATGGCGGTGGTGGCAGGGTCGCTATCGTCGTACACGCTCACCTTCTCGTTCTTCAATAGCGTGACGCCGGTGCAGCCGGACGCGTGGCTGTCGTCGTCGGCGATCTTGCATTGAATCTCGTTGTCCTTGAGGTAGCGAATGCGGTCGCGGTCGGGCGTGGCCAGATAGTCGCGCACGCTTTGCGCCGAGCCTGCCACGCCCGTCACATAACCGATCGCGCAGTCGCGCTTCGAATTCGAATCGCCCGACGACGTCTGGGCAAGGGCGGGCGTTGCGACCAGCGCCATGGCAGCGAAGGCAGCGAGGACCGGCGAGAGGGTAGGACACTTCATGAGTGATCGATTGCCGCAAAAGTGGAAGCGCCGATTTTAACGCCTGCGCGATATCCGCTAAGATCGACGCGGAATTCACAGAGCGAAGCGACCGCAAGCCAGAACGCGCAATGGACCGAATCGACGCCATGAAGGTTTTCGTCGCCACGCTCGACGAGGGAAGTCTCGCGGGCGCGGGCCGCCGGCTGGGCCGCTCGCCCGCCGCGGTGAGCCGGGCCATTGCGTTCCTCGAGGAGCACACCGGCACGGCGCTGCTGTACCGCACCACGCGCACGATTCGCCTGAGCGAGGCGGGCGAGCGCTATGCGCTGGCATGCCGGCGCATTCTCGCCGATCTCGAGGAAGCCGACCTGCTCGCCGCCGACGAACGCTCCGCGCCGCGCGGGCTGCTGGGCGTCACGGCGGCGGTGGCCGTGGGCGAAGAAGTGCTGCGCCCGATGATCGAGGCGTTCATCGACCGCAACCCCGAGGTGTCGATCCGTCTGCACCTGCTCGACCGGCCCGCGAGCCTCATCGACGAGGGCATCGACGTGGCGTTGCGCATTGCGCATCTGCAGGATTCGACGCTCGTCGCCATCCCGGTGGGCGAGGTGCGGCGCGTGGTGGTCGCCTCGCCCGACTATCTCGCCACGCATCCGGCTATCGAGACGCCCGCCGATCTCGCGAGCCACCCGATCATCTCGATGACGCATTTCGGGCTCGACTCGTGGAGCTTCCCGGCGGCGCGTCAGACCGCGCTGCCCCAGGTCGTGCAATTCTCGCCGCGCTTCATCGTGAATACCATACGCGCGGCGCGGGCTTCGGCCGTTGCGGGGCATGGCGTCACGCGGCTCTTTTCCTATCACGTGGCCGAAGAGGTCGAGGCGGGCCGGCTCCGGATCGTGCTGCGCGACAGCGAGCATGGGCCGCTGCCCGCGAATCTCGTCACGCCGCACGGGCGCCTCTCGGTGCCCAAGGTGCGCAGCTTCGTCGATTTCGCCGTGCCCCGGCTACGTGAGTACTTCGAGCAGGCCCGGCGCATTACCGACGCCGATTGAGCAAGTCCTCACCATTCGTTCGCCTCACGGAAGAATGACTTACGTATCGCGGCGATTCTCTCGCTGCGCGATCTAACCTAGACTGGCTCCCATGCGGCGTTCGGGCTCGCGCTCTTCGTCGATCTCTTCTCTGCGTTGAGGGCCAAGTGAATACCACTGTTTCCTCGCCCGCGGCTACGCTGCGGCAGTCAAAGCCGCAACCGCGCGGCTATTCGGAGCGCAATGCGCAGTACTGGCGGCGCAATCTCGTCGTGTGCGTGATCGGCTCGTTCACGACGCTCGTGAGCCTCAGCATGCTGCTGCCATTCCTGCCGCTCTACGTGCGGCAGCTCGGCGTGAGCTCGCAGTCCGCCGTGATCCAGTGGTCGGGCGTGGCATTCGGCGCGACCTTCCTCGGCACGGCGCTCACCGCCCCGATCTGGGGCCGCCTTGCCGACCGCTATGGCCGCAAGCCCATGCTCGTGCGCGCGGCCATCGGCATGGCCGTGGTGATGTCGTTGATCGGCGTGGCGCACAATGTGTACGAGCTCGTCGCGCTGCGTCTGATCGCCGGCCTCGTAGGTGGCTACGCGTCGGCTTCCACGGTGATGGTCGGCACCCAGGCGCCGCGCGAGCGCGCGGGCTGGGCGCTCGGCATTCTTTCCACGGGCGCGCTCGCGGGCAATCTCGTCGGGCCGCTGGTGGGCGGCGTGCTGCCCGGCTGGATCGGCATTCGCGGTACCTTTTTCGCCGGCGGCGCGATGATCGCCGTGGCGGCGCTCCTGACCATCTTCGTCGTGAAGGAAGAGTTTCATCCAGAAAGCGACGCGAAACCGCACGCAAGCAACGCGGCGGCCGGTTCGGGCAGCGGTGCGCGCCGCCCCGACTATGCGGTGGTGGCCGCGCTGCTCGTGACCGCGATGATGGTGCTGCTCGCCAACATGTCGATCGAGCCCGTCATCACGGTGTATATCGGCAGTCTGGGCGTGGGCGCGGCGCATCTCGCGCGCGTGGCGGGCGTGGTCATGGCATGCTCGGCGCTTGGCAGCATGCTCACGGCGGCGCGCCTCGGCGCACTGGCCGACCGCTTCGGGAGCTGGCGCGTGATCGTCGCCTGCCTCGTGCTCACCGGGCTCGCGATGGTGCCGCAAGCGTTCGTCACACACTGGTGGCAGCTCGCGGGCCTGCGCGTGGTGATGGGCATGACGCTCGCGGGGCTCTTGCCTTCCATCGGCAAGCTCGCGCGGCAGTCGGTAGACGAAAGCAAAACCGGCCGCATGCTCGGCTATTTGCAGTCGGCGCAATTCAGCGGCCAGGTGGTGGGGCCGGTGATCGGCGGCGTGGTCGGCGTTCACTTCGGTCTGCACGCCGTGTTCTTCGCGACCGGCGCGCTGCTGGTCGCATGCGGCGGACTCGCGCACTGGGCGCAGCGCCGCGCTCACGCTTGAAACGGGAACGGATCCGGAGGGAACGCAACATGAGCACTCAAGTGGACCAGCGGGCGTTGCTGCGCTCGCTCGGCATTCAGAAGCCGATCATCCAGGCGCCCATGGCGGGCACTACCACGCCGGCGCTGGCCGCCGCCGTGTCGAATGCGGGCGCGCTCGGTTCGCTGGGCGTGGCCGCGATGAACGCGGAGAACGCGCGTCGCGCGATCCACCAGACGCGCGAGCTGACGGCGAAGCCGTTCAACATCAACGTGTTCTGCCATCGCCCGGCCACGCCCGACGCGGCCGTGGAGCGCGCGTGGCTCGACTGGCTCGCGCCGGTGTTCGAGCAATACGGCGCGAAGCCGCCTGCCTCGCTCTCGGAGATCTACATGAGCTTCGTCGTCGACAAGGCCATGCAGTCCATGCTGCTCGAAGAGAAGCCGGCCGTGGTGAGCTTCCATTTCGGCCTGCCGCCCGATGCGGTGATCGCCGAGCTCAAGCACGCGGGCGTCCGGTTGTTTGCGAGCGCAACGAGTCTCGACGAAGCGGCCGCAGCGGTGGAGGCGGGCGTGGATGCGATCGTCGCGCAGGGTGTGGAGGCGGGCGGCCATCGCGGCGTGTTCGATCAGAACGCCCGCGACGACGGCCTCGGCACGTTCGCGCTCACGCGCCTGCTGGTGAGCGAATTCGACGTGCCCGTGATTGCGGCGGGCGGCATCATGGACGGCGCGGGCATCGCGGCCGCGCTCGCGCTGGGCGCGCAGGCGGCGCAACTGGGCACGGCGTTCGTGGCCTGCCCGGAGAGCGCGGCCGACGAAGGCTATCGCGCCGCCTTGCTCGGCGACCCCGCGCGCCATACGACGTTCACCTCGGCAATCTCGGGGCGGCTTGCGCGCAGCATCGTCAATCGCTTCACCGCGCTTGGCGAGGACCCGAAGGCGCCGCGCGTTCCGTCTTATCCGATCACGTACGACGCGGGCAAGGCGCTGATCGCGGCTGCGAAGGCCAAGGGTGAATTCGGCTACGGCGCGCAGTGGGCGGGCCAGGCCGCGCCGCTCGCGCGCGCGTTGCCGGCGGCGGAGCTGGTGGCGCAACTGGAGCGCGAGACGCGCGAGAGCATCGCACGGCTGCAGTCGGTATGGGCTTGAGCGGCATTTGATCGACGCAAACGGGAACATCGGCACGCGCGATGGATGCGCGTGCCGATGTTCCTTTAGGCGGCGGCAAAGACGGCTTCAGGCAGGCAGAATCTGCGCGATCACCACGAGTTCGACGGGCAGATCGAGGGGCAGTCGCGCATGCGAGAACGCGGAGTGCGCGTGCCCGGCCTTCTCGCCGAGCACGGCGGCGAAGAGATCCGATGCGGCGTCGAGCACGGCAGGCTGCTCGAGAAAGCCTTCTGGCCTTGTAGTTGCCGAGCGGTTGCGGCGCGGCGGCCAGAGCGAGACCGAGATCGGCAAGTTTTTGTTCGACGGACACCATGTTCTCCTCGAGTGGCGATGCGTATTCGCCTCATGTTGGACGCATCAGAATAGAACTAAAGCATCTGGCGCGAGCTGGAGCCATCAGGAGAAAAGGGCATGCAACGCAAATTCGACGATCTGCTGCTGGGCAGCATCGAACTGTTCTGCCAGGCGGCGGAGCTGGGCAGCTTCACGCTGGCGGCCAATGCGGCGAGCGTCACGCCCGCCGCGGTGAGCCGGTCCGTGGCGCGGCTCGAAGAGCGGCTCGGCGTGCGCCTGTTCGTGCGCACGACGCGCCAGATTCGCCTGACCGATGCGGGGCGGCGCTACTTCGAGCAGTGCCGCCAGGCGCTCTCGCAACTCGTGGACGCGGAGCGCGAAGTCACGGGCGAACAGACCACGCCGGCTGGCGTGCTGCGCATCAGCATGCCCACGCCCTACGGGCACTATCGCGTGCTGCCGCTCTTGCCGGCGTTTCGCGAGCGCTATCCGGAGGTGCAGGTCGACACGCATCTGAGCAACCGCAACATCGACTTCGCCGACGAAGGCTTCGACCTGGCGATCCGCGGGCGCGCGCCCGCCGATTCCAACCTGGTGGCGCGCAAGCTGGAAGACGCGGAGATGGTGGTGGTGGCCACGCCCGCCTATCTGAAGCGCGCGGGCGTGCCCAAGACCGTGGCGGATCTGCAGTCGCACGAATGCATACAGTTCGAACTGCCAAGTAGTGGGCGCCATCTTGCCTGGACGTTCGACGGCAATGCCAATGAAGATGGCGACGTGATCACGAGCGGAAGTTACGGAACGTCGGGCGACGCGCTCGCCGGCGTAACGCTCGCGCGCGCGGGAGCGGGGCTGTTCCAGACGTACCGCTTCGTCGTCGCCGACGACCTGCGCGAAGGCCGGCTCGTGGAAGTGCTGCGCGAGGAGGGAGGGCGTACCCGGCCGTTCATCCTGCTGTATCCGCATGCACGTTATTTGACGTCGCGGGTGCGGGCGTTCGTGGATTTTCTGGTGGAGCAGCTTTCGGCGCCTGCGGTTTCGCCAAAAGCGAAAATCGGAATGGCAAAGCGTTGAAGCGCGACTAGCGGAATAGCCTCGCCGCTGGATCGTTTACGCAAAACGCGGGGCGCGCGAAGCATGGTGCGTTCACTGGCCGCGCGAGTCGTCCTGGCGTCCGGACCGTCCCCGCGAGAAGGAGGTGTCAGATGAAAGCTTCCCGCTCGTTGTCTGCATGTCGTTCATACTTCGGCCGGAACCGGGCGGCGTTCGTGCCGCGACTGCGTCATCTCGCATTGGGCGCCGGGCTCTTCGCCCTGACGCTTGGGACCGTGCGCGCCGACGGCCTGCAGGCGATCCTGCCGCCGGCCTTTGCGACTTCATCGACCGTGCCGTCCAAAGGCGACGTCAATCCGTACGGCATCGCATTCGTACCGTTCGGCGTGCCCTCATGGAGTACGCTCAAGCCCGGTGACGTGGTGGTGTCCAACTTCAACGCGAAATCGAATCTGCAAGGCACCGGCACGACGATCGTGAAGCTCGTTCCGAATAGCCCGCCAGTGACGTTCTTCCAGGGCGCCAACCTTGGTCTCACGACGGCGCTCGCCGTGCTGCGAAGCGGCTTCGTACTGGTGGGCAACGTGCCGACCACGAACGGCAAGGACGTCATCGCGCCGGGCTCGCTTCTCGTCATCAATCCGCAGGGCCGGCTCGTCAAGGAACTGAAAGATGCGCGGCTGCTCGACGGCCCCTGGGACCTCACCGTGCTCGACGGCGGCCAAATCGTGAAGGTCTTCGTCTCGGACGTGCTCGACGGCACCGTCGCCCGGATAGACCTTGCGATCGGCGAGGACGGCGTGAAGGAGTTGCCCTCCTCGACCATCGTCGCTTCGGGCTACATGCATCGCACCGATCCGGCTGCGCTGGTCGTCGGCCCGACGGGCCTCGCCTATGATGGCCAGCACGACGTGCTCTACGTCGCTTCGACAGGCGACAACGCGGTATTCGCCGTCTACGGCGCGGCGGGTGCGAATCATAGCGGCGGAGTGGGGCGGCTGATCTATCAGGACAATACCCACCTGCACGGACCGCTTGCCCTTGCGCTCGCGCCCAACGGGCATCTCGTCACGGCCAATGGCGACGCCGTGAACGTCGACGCGCAACAGCCCAGCGAGATCGTCGAATTCACCGTGGAAGGCCAGTTCGTCGCGCAGATGTCGGTCGATCCCACGACGGGTTCCGCGTTCGGGCTCGCATTTGGCATGGACAGCCAGCACCACTCGCAGTTCGCCGCCGTCGACGACACTACCAACGCGGCAACGGTCTGGACGTTGCGCACGGGTAACTGATCGCCAACAATGCACGTCACTTCCCACGGCTCGCCCCAAGCACAGGGGTGAGCCGGGCAATGGCAATCGATGAGCCGCATCGCGGCGAGCGACCTTGCGGCTCTTTGGTTCTCTGCCGAACAAACGCGGGTAGATCGCGCACGTGGAGCCGCCGGGCCGATACCGGATGCGGCATACTGGAAAGCGAACCACGCGTTTGTTTTCGCAGAGAGCCGCGATGATCTTTCGCCAGCTTTTCGACCCCGTATCGTCTACCTATACCTACCTGCTCGGCGACCCCGAAAGCGGCGAGGCGCTCCTGATCGACCCGGTCTACGAGCAGGTGCCGCGCGACCTCGCGCTGCTGCGGGAGCTGGGCTTGCGCCTGCAGGCGACGCTCGATACCCATGTGCACGCCGATCATGTCACGGGCGCGTGGCGTTTGCGCGAGCGCAGCGGGAGCCAGATCGCGCTCGCCGACGCGGTGGGCGCCGAGGGCGTGAACCGTCCGCTGCGGCACGGCGATCGCATCGCCTTCGGCAAACGGTATCTGGAAGTGCGCGCCACGCCTGGTCACACCAGCGGCTGTCTGACCTACGTCCTCGACGACGCGAGCATGGCCTTTACCGGCGACAGCCTGCTGATACGCGGCTGCGGCCGCACCGATTTTCAGGGCGGGAGCGCGGAGCAGCTGTTTACTTCCGTGCGCGAGCAGATTCTCACGCTGCCCGACGACTGCCTGCTCTACCCGGCGCACGACTATCGCGGCATCACGGTCACGAGCGTGGCGGAGGAGAGGCGCTTTAATCCGCGCCTGGGCGGCGACGTCGATCTCGGCGACTTTGCGGGCTACATGCACAACCTGAATTTGCCGCACCCCAAGCAGATGGCCGTCGCGGTGCCCGCCAACCTGCGCTGCGGCAAGCCGGAAGGCGACGCGCCGATCCGGGAAACGCCCGACTGGGCGCCGCTCACGCTGCGCTTTAGCGGCGTATGGGAAATCGAGCCCATGGCGCTGCTGGAGCATGCGGCGGCGCTGCAGATCGTCGACGTGCGCGAGGCGCCCGAGTTCATCGACCATCTCGGCCATCTGCCCGACGCGAAACTCGTGCCGCTCTCGCAACTGATGTCGCGCATCGACGAGCTCGATCGCGATCGGCCGGTCGTGGCCGTGTGCCGCTCCGGCGTGCGCTCCGCGCAGGCAAGCGTATTGCTGACCAAGGCGGGCTTCGGCAAGGTGGCCAATCTCGCTGGCGGCATGTTGCGCTGGAAGGCCGAGGGATTGCCCGTCGCGCCGTGCAGCCCGTGATGACGCCCTGGAGGAGACGAACATGACAGCCCACGACTTCGCCGAGTTTTCCTGGGATGAACAGGAAGACGTCAAGGCTGTGCTCGCGAGCCGGGGGCTCGACCTGGGCGAGTTCCGGATCTCGGACAACGAGAAATCCGCTGCCGGCGGTGAGCGCGCGGCGATTCGCCAGGTATCCGTCACACGGATCGCCAACGGCAAGACGGCCACCTACGACACCGATCACTTCGCCCCGTGGATCACGGATTTCGACGAAGCGCTGCAGGCCGGCGAGTTCGACGACTGAACCCGATGATCGAGAGCCGGCGCCGATCATGCCGACGAGGCCACGTTCTGTCATCCGCGCATGGCCGGCGTACACTCGTCCCCTTGGGAAAGGAATCGGGAACGAGGAGCCAGGCTTGCCATGACGA
This sequence comes from Paraburkholderia sp. BR14312, assembly GCF_040948675.1. Taxonomy (NCBI): domain Bacteria; kingdom Pseudomonadati; phylum Pseudomonadota; class Betaproteobacteria; order Burkholderiales; family Burkholderiaceae; genus Paraburkholderia; species Paraburkholderia sp. BR14312. The sequence goes on along the minus strand of NZ_JBFPKI010000001.1, from coordinate 576,607 downwards.
ACGCCACGGTGACTGAGGGCCGGAACGATCACTGGCTCGTCGCGCGGCGCGATGCGCAGACGGGCATCGAGAGTCTGCGGGCGCATTTCAGCGGCCACGCTTACGATCCCCACGATCACGACGACATGCTGATCGGCTATACGGAGCAGGGGGTGCAGCGCTTTCAGTGTCACCGGTCGCTGCATACGAGCGTGCCGGGGCGCGCGATCCTGATCGAACCGGGCGCGCTGCACGACGGCCACGCGCCCGAACCGGGCGGCTTCACCTACGCGATGCTGTACCTCCCGCAGCCGTGGGTCGAGTGTGCGGCGCGCAGGCTGAACATCGCGGGCCTGGGCGGCGTGGTGCCCGCTTTCGGCCAGACGCTCGTTGACGACCCGCGCCTGACCGAGTCGATCTGCCGGGCGTTTCTTGCGCTATACGGCGAGGAAGGCCGGCTCGCGCGCGACGAGGCGCTCGACTGCTTGCTGGAGCGCCTGGGCGGCCATCTGGTCGATACGACCGCAGCGGCGCGCCCCGCTTCGCCCGCCCTTGCCCGTGTGCGCGACCTGCTGCACGAACACATGAGCGCGAACATCGGGCTCGACGAACTCGTCGATAGCTCGGGCATCGACCGGTTTCGTCTGACGCGCCTGTTCCAGCGCGAGTTCGGCACGTCGCCCCATGCGTACCTGGTGCGCTTGCGCCTGCGTGCCGCGCGCAGGCTGCTGGCGGCGGGCCACACGCCGGCGCGGGTCGCGGCTGAAGTGGGTTTCGCCGACCAGAGCCATCTCGGCCGCTGGTTTCGCCGCGCGTACCGCATGACGCCGGCCGCCTACCGGCGCATGTGCGCGCGCATGGACGCGCACACGCCGGACTGAACGCATCCGGCAGGTCATGTCATATCGATTCCAGGCGCGATGACCGGCGCACACCATGACACCGCGGCGCTGCTCGGCACGCTATCGGCTCAACGCGGCCTGAGCCCGTTGCAGCCACTCGCCATTGTGCTCGCGGGCGTGACGCGGCCAGTGCTTCGCGTCGTGCACGATCTCGGCGTAAAGCTCGCGCGAGCGCTGGCGATCGGCGTCACCGGGCTGCTTTGCCAGCCAGTCGGCGAAGAGACAACGCGGAGCGGCGTCGCTCGCGCACGAGAGCGCGGCTTCGAACGCGGCGCGGGTGCCCGCTGCGCCATTCGCGGCGAGCGCCCGTGCATACAACAAGGAGGGATCCGGCTGCTGGCGGGCGACAGGCTGGAGGGCGAACAGCTTTTCCAGCGTCTCCTGCGTGGCTACGGTATTGCCATTGGCAAACTGCGCGCGTGCGAGACCTTCGAGCAACGCGGGATCGGATGCGAACGGCCCGGTGGCCGCCGCCTGGTAGTGCTCCAGCGCTTCGACGGCGTTGCCCGCGTCGAGCAGCGCAGCGCCCAGGCGCATACGGTGCGCGACGGTCGGCGCGCGGTCGAAATCGTTGCGCGCTTCGCGCACGGCGCGGTTGGGGTCGACCAGTTGCGAGATGGCCCGGCCTGTTGCCCTCGCCCCGCGCGACTGGCGCAGGCTCGGCAGATAAATGACGAAGAAGTAGACGAGGCTGCCAAGCCCGGGGAAAAGAAACAGGATCAGCAGCCAGTACATGTTCTGCTGGTTGCGGATCGCGTGCACTGCAAAAAGCAGCGCGATGATGACGTAAAGGCTGATTCCGAAAATGCGCATTGACGAGAGGGCCCGTTGTGTTGCGTGGTTGTGTTACGTGGTTGTGTTACGCGTCGCAGGCGTCGAAATGACTGGAAGCTGGCGGATCAATGGCGACGCCCAGGCAGTTTGCGCTGCAGCGACTCGAGCTTTTCAATGATACCCGCCGGCAGCTTGCGTTCGCGCGCGATCGCCATGCTATCGCGGCCTTGCGGGTCGGCGATGGACGGATCGGCCCCCGCTTCGATCAGATTCGTCATCGCGCCATACGGCTGCCCAAAGCGAATAACTGGCGTTAGCGCCTTGCTCGAGAAGGAGCGCCGCATTGAAGCAACTGCCGGATTGCGCGGGCGGCGCAATGCCCCCGCGCGTGACCGCATCCGCTGCCAATTTGCACGCAAAGACCCGGCACAGGCAGAATACGAAATTCCGGCCGACTCAAATCGGGCTGGACTCCGCGGGCGAATGGCTATGAGCGGCCGCCCGCGCAACAATCAAAAATCGAGCTTAGGGGAAGTTGAACATGATCGGACGGATTCTGGCGGCGGTATCGATGATCGGCGCTTTGACCGCTTTGGCGGGCTGCAACACGGTCGCCGGTTTCGGGCAGGACATCACAGATTCCGCCCGGGCCGTCCAGCGCGTTCTGTGACGACTCGCTGGTCGGCAGGCCAGCAATTGAGCCCCGCGACGTGGTGCGCGTCATGAAGGGCGCACTGCCGCAATAACTCCTGCCGGTATTTCCCTTGGCAGAGACTCTCGAACCGGGTCTCTCGGCTTTGCACCAAATCGATCAGTAATCCTGTTTGAATTGACTGCGCCGCAGTCGTCATTCTGAATAAAAGCCATTTTTATTCAGAATAATTAAAAGCATAAATAACACCGTCGCTCATGGAAATCCCGTATAAATCCGCCTGACCCGCGAAAGCTTCGGGAAGGGTTTGAATCACTAGAATCCCCGAAACGATCGAAGTGGCGAGCATCGCGCCACCGGCCTATCCCGACGGAGACAATCAATGCAATTGAGTTTTGGGGGCGCGCTGCGTCGAGTCGCACTCGCTGGTGGCCTGCTGTTTGCCATGGCGCTTCAAGGCGCGCATGCCGCCGACGATGCCGGCGAGAAGATCACCATCATGGTCGGCGGTATCACGAAGCTCATTTACCTGCCCGCGCGCCTCACCGAACAACTGGGCTATTTCCGCGACGAAGGGCTGAACGTCGAGTTGCTTTCGCAACCCGCGGGCGTGGATGCGGAGAACGAACTGCTCGCAGGCGCGGTGCAGGCCGTGGTCGGCTTCTACGATCACACTATCGACCTGCAGACCAAGGGTAAGGACGTCAAGGCGATCGTCGTGTTCGGCCAGGTGCCGGGCGAAGTGGAACTGGTGTCGTCGAAAGCGGCGGGCACGATCAAGTCGATGGCCGACGTCAAAGGCAAGACGCTCGGCGTGACGGGCCTTGGGTCCTCGACCAGTTTTCTCACGCAGTATCTGGCGAGCCAGCATGGCATCGCCTCCAGCGCCTACACCATGTTGCCGGTGGGCGCGGACGCGAGCTTCATCGCGGCCATCAAGCAGGGGCGCATCGACGCGGGCATGACGACCGAGCCGACCGTATCGGCGCTGCAAAAAGCCGGCGATGCAAAGGTGCTCGTCGATATGCGCACGGTCGAAGGCACGCGCGCCGCGCTCGGCGGCACCTATCCCGCCGCAAGCCTTTACGTGCAGGACGCATGGGCCCAGTCGCACAAGGCTCAGGCGGTGAAGCTCGCGCACGCGTTCGTGCGCACCATGCAATTCATTCACACGCACAGCGCCGAGGAAATCGCCGCGCAAATGCCGGCCGACTATCAAAAGGACAAGGCGCTTTATGTGAGCGCACTCAAGGCCTCGCTGCCGATGTACACCGCAGACGGCAAGATGCCCGCCGACGGTCCGGCGACCGTACTGAAGGTGCTCTCCAGTTTCAATCCCTCGGTGAAGGGCAAGCACGTGGATCTGTCCGGCACCTACACGAACGAATTCGTCAGCGCGAAATGAAGCAGGTCCGGAGCTGCCGTCCTGCGCTCGCCGTCTGGCGGTCCGGTATCTGAGCGAGCGCGACATGGTGCATAGCCTGCGTGGGCGGTTGCTGTTGTGGCTGCTGGTGCCGCTCGCCGCGTTTGTCGTTGTGACGAGTTGCGAGTCGTACGATGCCGCGCGGCAGACCGCGGATCTCGTGCAGGACCACTCGCTGCTGGATTCGGCGCGCACGATCATCGAGGACGTCGACTGGGACAACGGCTCCCTCAGAGCGACGATCCCGCCGGCGGCGTTGGAACTGTTCGAATCGCCGTGGCAGGATCATGTGTTCTACAAGGTGCTCGCCGGCAATGGCCGCTTGCTGGGCGGCGCGCCGGACTTGCCATTGCCGCGCGCGAACACCGCCGAGGTGCCTGTGTTCTACGACACCACGTATGCGGGATTGCCGATTCGCGCCGTGGCCTACGAGCGCATGCTCTACGACTCGGGCCGGGCCGAACGCGTCATGGTGATCGTCGGCAAGACGATCGCGTCGCGCGAGGCGATGATCAACGCCTTGTGGAGGCCGCAACTCGCACGCCAGTGGTTCATGCTGGCGCTCGTCGCGCTGCTCGTGCCGCTCGGGCTTACGCTCGAGCTGCGGCCGCTCATGAAGCTCAAGGACGACGTCGCGGACCGCGAGCCCGTGCAACTGGAGCCGATCCGCCCGGATCATCTGCCATCGGAACTGAGGCCGATTGTCGAGGCGATCAACCAGTGCATCGCGCGGCTCAAGGTGCATGCCGCCATGCAGCGGCAGTTCATCGCCGACGCGGCGCACCAGCTGCGCACGCCGCTCACGCTGCTCACCACGCAAACGCAATTCGCGAGTCAGTGCGACGCGAACGATCCCGCGCTTTTCGACGCACTCAAAGGTGTGCGCCGCACCAGCCAGAAAATGGCGGAGTTGACGAATCAACTGCTTGTGCTCGCACAGGCGGAATCGATGACGCAATCGTCGCCGAGCCAGACGCGCGTCGATCTCACCGAGGTCGTGTCTTCCGTGCTCGAAGAGATGGTCCAGGCGGCGGAGCGGCGCGGCATCGATCTCGGCGCGGAACTCGACGACGACGTGCACGTGGCGGGCAACACCGGCCTGCTGGCCTCGCTCGTGTCCAACCTGATCGACAACGCCATTCGCTATACGCACAAGGGCGGCCGCGTGACGGCCGTGTGCCGCAGCGAAGGGGGGCAGGTCATGCTGCAGGTGGTGGACAACGGCCCCGGCATTCCAGCCGAGGCCCGTGCGCACGTGTTCGAGCGCTTCTATCGCGTCGCGGCGGATACCGACGGCACGGGGCTCGGTCTCGCCATCGTGCATCAGGTCGCGCGCTCGCACGGCGGCTCGGTGAGCGTTGCCGCGGGGGCCGAGCGGGTGGGTCTGGTCGCGACGGTGCGTTTGCCCGTCTGGCCCGGATGAGGAGGGGTAAGAAGGTCCATGAAGCTGCTGCTCGTAGAAGACAACGCCGAACTCGCGCACTGGATCGTCAACCTGCTGCGCGCCGAGAATTTCACGGTGGACTGCGTGGCCGATGGAGAAGCCGCGGACTCCGTGCTGCTCACGCAGAGCTATGACCTCGTGCTTCTCGACATGCGCCTGCCGCGACTGAGCGGCAAGGACGTGCTCAATCGTTTGCGGCGCAGGCGCAACAACGTGCCCGTGCTCATGCTGACCGCGCATGGCTCGATAGACGACAAGGTGGCGTGTTTCGGCGCGGGCGCCGACGACTACGTGGTCAAGCCGTTCGACAGCCGCGAACTGGTTGCGCGCATCAAGGCGCTGATACGGCGGCAGACTGGCGAGAAGTCGGGCTGGCTGACCTGCGGCGACCTGCAGTACGTTTGCGACACGCGCGAGTTTCGCCACAAGGATGCACCGCTCACCCTGCGCCGGCGCGAGCACTCCATCCTCGAAGCACTCATGCTGCGCCAGGGCAAGGCTGTGCCGAAGCAGGCGCTGCTGGATCGCATCTGCAGCCTGAGCGACGAACCGAGCGTGGACGCGATCGACATCTACATCCATCGCCTGCGCAAGCATCTGGCGGAATCCAGCGTGCAGATCACCACGCTGCGCGGCCTCGGCTACATCCTTCGCGTGAAAGAGGCGGTGGCGGCCTGAGCAGGCCGGCTTTTTTTACGGTATTAGTGGATCTACTTAGGAATACCCATCGTTCGTGAAAGAATCGCGAAGGATTCACTTCTCTACTATTCGTCTCACCCGCTGATTCACACGGCTCGCCGAAACCGGCGAGTGATGGCAGCGGGTCCATGAAAACTTCCAACGAAGCAACCCCTGGAGACGATCTTGAAGAGAAAACAACTTGCTGTCGCTGCCGTAGGCGCGACCTTCGGCGCACTCGCAGCGAGCGGCGCACACGCGCAATCGAGCGTTCAACTCTACGGCCTCATCGACCTGAGCGTCCCCACCTATCAATCGCACGCGGACGCCAACGGCAACCACGTGATCGGCATGGGCATTGCTGGCGAACCGTGGTTCAGCGGCAGCCGCTGGGGCTTGAAGGGCGCCGAAGACATCGGCGGCGGCACGAAGGTGATCTTCCGGCTCGAAAGCGAATACCGCGTGAGCGATGGCCAGATGGAAGACCCGGGCCAGATCTTCGACCGTGACGCCTGGGTCGGCGTGGAAGACGAGCGCTTCGGCAAGCTCACGGCGGGCTTCCAGAACACCATCGCGCGTGACGCCGCGGCCATCTACGGCGACCCGTACGGCAACGCGAAGCTCACGACGGAAGAGGGCGGCTGGACCAACGCGAACAACTTCAAGCAGATGATTTTCTACGCGGCGAGCGCAACGGGCACCCGTTACGAAAACGGCCTCGCGTGGAAGAAGGTCTTCGATAACGGTATTTACGCGGCAGCGGGCTACGCTTTCGGCAATTCGACGAGCTTCGGCAATAACGCGAACTATCAGTTCGCACTCGGCTACAACGCCCCGACGTGGACGGCCTCGACCTTCTATAACCACGTGAACCGCGACGGCAACACGAACCAGGCGTTCTCGGTTGGCGGCAACTACACGATCGGCATCGTGCGCGCCAATGCGGGCTACTTCCGCTACTGGGGCAATCAGGGGGCGCTCGGCCAGCGTCAGGACAATGCGTGGACGGTCTCGTTCAAGCTCGTGCCGAAGGGCGCGCTCGACTACGAACTGGGCTACCAGCAAATGCGCACGCACAACGCCGCGTATAACGTCGATGGCAATATTCCGAACGCCAACATCGGCGCATTCGATCCCACGAGCGGGCTGCACAACGGCTTCAAGGAAACGCTCTACGGCTCGATCTTCTATCACCTGTCCAAGCGCACCGAAGTGTATCTGGCAGGCGACTACATGAAGCTGCACGGCGGCTACACGGTGGGCACGACCTTCGGTGCGACCAACCAGGTCGAAGTGACGACGGGCGTGCGCACGCGCTTCTGATCGGTCTTCTCACTCAACTTCGTAGCACGCGGGGCTCGATTCGTCAGGCGAATCGAGCCCCGCGGTGCTTTCTGCGGCATCAACCCGCGTCCACGCAGGCAACGCTCGGCGCCGTATAGGCCGAGGGATAAGGCGATGCCGGTCCGCTCACGAGCCTCAAAGGCTGCGTGGCGAGGACATCGGCTTCCACCTGCTCGCGACGCGTGAGCGCGGCCGCTTCGCCGGCAGGCTGTGATGCGTTCACGCTGCAAAGCAGATTCCTTCCGCTCGATAACTGCACAGGCGTCTGGTAAGCCGAACCCGGCGGCGCGGCCAGCGCGCCGGCACTCCATAGCGCCGCGGCGCAAACGACGGCGCATCCTGGCAAGACGATCTTCATGGCTCACTCCTCACATTGCGGTGATCCATCTTCTGCCAACGATCGGCGCCGTTCCAGAGCGAATTCTGAAACTCACTCTTGCCATACACTCAACGGTCGGGTCGAGGCAGGCCGAGATTTCGGCCTGCGGCTCGAGCCGATTCTGAAATCTCGGATCGATGGCGGATTCGAGCCGAGTGGCGTTCCGGAAAATGGCAAAGAAATCAATGTGTTGCGGATTGTTCCAGACATCGATGCGCGCTGGCACGGCTACTGCTTTATAGAGCTCCGACGGCCTATCCCTGAATAGCCCGCAGCCCTCATTAAACAAGCACCGGAGATGCGACGCAGTCCGGTCGCGAAAACGAAGGAGACATCCCGTGCAGAACAGTGCATCCGTATCCGCCGCCTCGCAGGTCAACCAGGCGGTCCCCGAGTCATCCCAAACAACGCAAACCCGCTTCTGGCCCGAAGGCTGGTGGAAGCTGATGGAAATTCGCATCGGCATCATTCCGCTGCCGATCTACGTGATCCTGTTTGCGCTGATCGCGGGCTTCGCGGTCACCGGCAAGGTGCCCGGCGAGATCTCGATGGCCATCGCCGTGCTCGCTTTCTGCGGCTTCACGTGCGCCGAACTCGGCAAGCGCCTGCCGCTGCTGCGCAATATCGGTGCGGCGGCGATTCTCGCGACCTTCGTGCCCTCGGCGCTCGTGTACTACCACGTGCTGCCCACGCCCGTGCAGCACCTCACGGTCGAGTTCACGAAGCAGACCAACTTCCTCTATCTCTTCATCGCCTCGATCATCGTCGGCAGCATTCTCAGCATGGACCGGCGCGTGCTGATTCAAGGTTTCCTGAAGATCTTCATTCCGCTTGCGGCCGGCACGGTGGCGGCGACCATCGTGGGCACCGCGGTTGGCGCGGCGCTCGGTCTCGGCGTCAAGCACACGCTGCTCTACATCGTCGTGCCGATCATGGCCGGCGGCGTGGGCGAAGGCGCGATTCCGCTTTCCGTGGGCTATTCGGAAATCATGCACGTCGCGCAAGGCGACCTGTTCGCGCAGGTCTTGCCGCCCGTGATGCTCGGCAGCCTCATGGCGATCATCCTCTCGGGCATGCTCGACATGCTGGGCAAGCGTATGCCGCATCTCACCGGTAACGGCCGTCTGCAAGTCGGCGCGAGCGACGAACTGGCGTCGTCGAACGACGAGGCTCGCGGGCACGTGGACGTGAGCCACATCGCCGCGGCCGGTATCACCGCGATAACGCTGTACCTCATCGGCCTGATGGCGAACAAGCTGTTCGGCCTGCCCGCGCCGGTGGCGATGCTGTTCCTCGCCGTGCTCGTGAAGCTCGCGCGCGCGGTTTCGCCGCCGCTGCAGGAAGGCGCGTTCGTGGTCTACAAGTTCTTCTCGACTGCGGTCACCTATCCGCTGCTGTTCGCGATCGGCGTGGCGATGACGCCGTGGGACAAGCTCATGGCCGCGTTCACGCTCGTCAATGTCGTGACGATCGCCGCGACCGTCGTTACGCTGATGGGCACGGGCTTCGTGGTGGGCCGCCTGATGAAGATGTACCCTATCGACACCGCAATCGTGAACGCGTGCCACAGCGGCCAGGGCGGCACCGGCGACGTGGCGATCCTCACCGCCGCGAACCGCATGCAGCTCATGCCGTTCGCGCAGATCGCCACGCGCATTGGCGGCGCCATCGTCGTGACCGTGACGCTCATTCTGCTCGCGCATTTCGGCGCATGACGCGCTGCTGTGCGCCCCTCGTACGCGCCTTCGCGATCGTGGCGCCGGTGCATCCGGCGCGCGGTATCCGCTGAACCCGCCGTCTGGCGGCAGCCAATCGACGAGGGCGAACGTGCAGATGCGTTACAAGGGCATTCCATGGTGGGGATGGGCAGCGGCGGCCGTGGTGTATGTCGGTGCGGCCGCCGCCGCGGTGGAGTTCGCATGGAACCGAGCGATCGACGCGCTGGCCGACGTCGGCGAGCATCGGCTCGATCTCTACGCGGCGAGCCTGAAAAGCGAGCTGGGACGCTTCGAGATGGTCCCCGCGCTCGTGGCGCGCCAGGACAGCGTGCGCGCGTTGCTCAAGGCGCCGCCCGCTGAAGCGCATGGCATGTTGCCCGCGGTCGATGCTTATCTCGAAGCGGTCAACAACGATGTCGGCAGCGGCGCGGTCGACGTGATCGACGCGCACGGCACGGTGGTCGCCGCGAGCAACTGGAACCAGCCGGTCAGCTTCGTCGGCACCAACGTGTCGTATCGCCCGTACTTCAAGGACGCGCTCGCGCAGGGCCGCGGCCGCTTCTTCGGCATCGGCACGAACACCGGCATTCCCGGGCTCTACTTCGCCAGTGCGATTCACGACGGCGACACGGCGATCGGCGCGGCAGCCGTGAAGGTCAGCGTCGACGCGCTCGAATCCGCGTGGCGCACGCCTGGCGAGGCGGCCATCGTCGTCGACAGCAACGGCGTGATCGTGATCTCGACCCAGCCCGAATGGAAATTCACCGCGATGCGCGCGATGACCGAGCCGCAGCAGCGCGATATCCAGGCATCGCGCCAATACGCGGGGCGCATCGTCGAGGCGCTGCAATACCGGCGCGTGGGCGACCGGAATGACAGCGCGTGGATCGGCATCTTTCCCGACCTGCGCCGCGCGGGCCGCACGGCACGCCTTCTCGTGATGTCCCGCCCCGCGCCGCAAGGGCAGGACACGATCATGGTGCTGCTCGACACGGCGGGCGCGCGGCGCCAGCAACGGCTTGCGTTCGCGTTCGTGACGGGCGTGTTTCTGATCGCCGCGCTCTACGCGCTGTATGCGGTGCAGCGCCGCCGTGTGATCGTGGAGAAGCTCAAGGCGCAAGAAGCCTTGCGGCGCGCGAACGATCAGCTGGAAACGACCGTGGCGCAGCGGACCGCCGCGCTCACGCAAGCGAACGCGCAGATGCAGCGCGAGATCGCCGAGCGCGAACGCACCGAGCAGCGTCTGCGCGCTACGCAGCAGGAAGTCGTGCATGCCGGCAAGCTTGCGGTGATCGGCCAGATGGCGGCGGGGCTCACACACGAACTGAACCAGCCGCTCGTCGCGATCCGCACGCTCTGCGACAATGCGCGTACCTTCTTCGAGCGCAATCAGGGCGCACAAGCGATCGCCAATCTCGAACGCGTCGGCCGTCTCGTGGACAGCATGGCGGTGCTCACGAGCGAGCTGAAGGCGTTCGCGCGCAAGCCGGAAGTGGAGCGCGTGGCGGTGTCGCTCGGCGAAGCGGTCGCACATGCGCGGCTCATCTACGAGTCGCGAATCCGCGACGAAGCGGTGCGGCTCGATGTGCGGATCGCGCCCGGTACGACGGTGTATGCGGAGTCGAGTCAGCTGCAGCAGGTGATCGTCAATCTGCTCGGCAATGCGCTCGACGCCGTGCGCGACGCGAGCACGCGCGTGATCGCGATCGAGGCGAGTGAGCCTGACGCGCAAGGCCGCGTGCGCTTCACGCTCGAGGATAGCGGCCCCGGCATCGCGCCGGATGTGCTGGCGCACCTGTTCGAGCCGTTCGTGACGACCAAGCCGCGCGGGCAAGGACTCGGGCTCGGGCTCGCGATCACGTCGCGCATCGTCGAAGGCTTTGGCGCGAAAATCACCGCAACGAATCGCGACGAAGGCGGAGCCCGCTTCACGATCGAATTCGCGGCCGCCGAGCCGCAGAGGACAGAACATGGCAGATGAGATTCGGGTGCTGGTCGTCGAGGATGACGAGAATGTCCGCATCGGCGTCGAGCAGGCGGTGGCGCTGGCGGGCTTTCCGGTGAGCGCCTATGCGTCGGCGGCCGATGCGTATGCCGACATCGCGCCGGGCGCGCCGATCGTGATCGTCTCCGACGTACGCATGCCCGGCATCGACGGCCTGCAACTGCTCGATCACGTGATGGCGATCGACCCGCAAATTCCGGTGCTGCTGATCAGCGGGCATGCGGACATTTCGACGGCGGTCAGCGCGATGCGCGTGGGCGCCTACGACTTCATCGAAAAACCCTTCTCCTCCGATGTCATCGCGGGCCGCGTGGCGCGCGCGGTCGAGAAACGGCGGCTCACGCTCGAAGTCGAGGGCTTGCGCGCTTCGCTGCACAACTGGCAGGGGATCGAGGCGCTGGTGCTAGGCAAGTCGCCGGCCATGGCGGAGGTCCGCAAGAAAATTCTGCGTCTCGCGGATACCTCCGTGTCAGTGCTGATCACCGGTGAAACCGGCACGGGCAAGGAGCTGATCGCACGCAGCCTGCATGACTTCAGCGCGCGGCGCGACGCGCATTTCGTGGCGCTGAATTGCGGTGGTTTGCCCGAGCAGGTGTTCGAGAGCGAACTGTTCGGGCATGAGGCGGGCGCGTTCACGGGCGCGATCAAGAAGCGCGTCGGCAAGATCGAATGGGCGAACGGCGGCACGCTCTTTCTCGACGAGATCGAAACGATGTCGATGCCGCTGCAGATCAAGATGCTGCGCGTGCTGCAGGAGCGCGTGGTCGAGCGCCTCGGTGCAAACGAGCTGATTCCGGTGGATTGCCGGATCGTTGCCGCTTCGAAGGCCGACCTCGCGGAAGTGTCTGCGCAAGGAGACTTTCGCGCCGACCTGCTGTACCGGCTGAACGTCGCGCAGATCGAATTGCCGCCGCTGCGCGAGCGGCGCGAGGACGTTCCCCTGCTGTTCGAGCATTTCGTGCTCGCGGCCGCGCGGCGTTTCGGCACGCCGGCGCCGGTCGTGACGGCTGCGCAAGTGTCCGAGCTCATGACGCACGCATGGCCCGGCAACGTCCGCGAGCTGCAGAACGTCGCTGACCGCTTCGTGCTCGGGCTGACTGGCGACAGCCTGCTCTCAGCGGGCGCGGCTACCGTGAAAGGGGAGACGCTGGCGGACCAGCTGGCGTATTTCGAGCGGATGCTGATCGAGAACACGCTGCGCCGCCATCAAGGTAACGTCGCCCAGGCGAGCGAGGAGCTCGGGATGCCGAAGAAAACGCTGTATCACAAGCTGCGTCAGCTGAAGATCGCGGATCGCGACACGCAGGGCGACGAGAAGGACGACAAAGACCTCTGACCGGATTAATTGGTGCGGTACGTGGTCGTCGACGATTGCAGCCTGGTGAGCGCGCCGTTCTTGAGCCGGAACCAGCCCTCCGAGCCTTGCATCACGACTTCGTCGGGTTGCCAGAACACGCGCTTGATCGTCATGCGCGTGTTCACGTGCTGCACGAGCGGCGGATTGTGGCGAAAGTCGTACAGCACCGGGCCGTATGCGGTTTGCACGAGCATGCGCGTAATCGTGCTGTTGTCGTGGCCCGCTTCGTCGAAGTGCGCGAGCGTCTTCGCGTCGAAGCGGTCGAAGATATCCTTGCCGAGGACCGCCACGAAGTCGCGGTCGTCGCGCACGAATTGCACCGTGCCTGCGGCGGTGGCGAACGAGCCGGTCGCGTCGCTTTGCGCATGAGCGCAGGTCACGAACGAGGCGGCGGTGAGTGCGGCGAGTAACAGTCGTTTCATGTTGCTTTCCAGTGGCTTCGCAGGATTTTCGTTCATTTCTGTCGCTGCGTCGAAAATTTTAGGGTTCGAGGGTGCCGCGAGCAGGCGTCGCGATCACGTACGCCGTGCAGAGCGATGCCCTCGACAATCACTAACCGATGAGGCCGTGAAGGATCTGTGCAGCCGGATGTCGACGTCGAATTCTCCATGTTCCGGCTCGCGGATGGACAGAGCGCAAGTCTACCGCGGCAAGCATGCCTCGCCGACGGTAAACGGAAGAGGCGCCCGGCCCGCAGAACAATGTCCGCGGGCCGGGCGCCTCGGGGTACAGCTTGTTTCGCGCGACCAGGTGGCCGCCCGGTTCGATCAGTTCGCCACGTAGCCCGTGGGCAGCGTCGCATTGGCGCTCGCCACCGAAGCGTTCTGCGAAATCACATACACCGGCGACTCGGTCAGGCTCAGCGCGACCTTGCCGTTGGTGTAGCTCTTCGTGGTCGGATTGCCCATTTCATCGAGCACGGTGACCGTGCCGCTCGTGCCGGGTGCATCCACCGCGAGGCTGTAGCCCACGCTATAGGTCGAGCTGTAGCCGGCGCTCGCGCTCCACACACTGTTGTTGTGCGTCCACAAGGCCGTGATGACCGCGCCGTTGTTGAGCTGCTGGAACGCGTAGGCGTAGACGCCCGAGGGGGTCTTCTTCACCGGACCGAGCGTGTTGGTGCCGTCGAGAATACGCGTCATGGCCGCGACGGACATGGCCGCGGGCTTCGGGCTGATGTTCTGCGCGCCATACTGACCCTGTGCGTCGGCGAGATCGAAGAACGTGCCGTAGCCCACGAGGCCCGGGAAGTCGGCACCGTAGAAGATCCAGGTTTGATCGGCGCCTTCGCCCAGAATGATCAGGTGGCTGCGCGCCACCACTGCGCCTTGCGCGTACAGGATATTGCCGGTCGGATAGTTGGGACCGTACGACGAACCGTTGTCGTAGCTGATGCCAAGCTCCGTGCTGAACAGCTTCGTGCCCGGCTTGTAGTCAGCCGCCATTTCGCTGCGCAGCGCGCGCATTTGTCCCATCAGCGAGCCGGACGCGTTGGCCGGATCGGTTTCCTGACGCTCGGGCGGGAACGAAGGCGAGCTGCCGTTGATGTCGTAGTAGCCGTGCGTCGTCACGCCGTCGATGTCCTGCGCGTAGCCGAGCGGCGCGAGGGCCTTGAGGTGATCGGCCGTGCCGGACGGCGCCGTATCGGTCGGCCCCATCACGACTGCGTGCGGGTCGGTCGAGTGAATACCTTGATAGACGGCCTGATAGAGCTGCACGAATTGCGTGTTGTTGCCTTGCCATTGGGCGTCCGGCTCCCAGGTGAGCTGGTAGTAGTTCGACGCCTGCTTCGGAAAATAAGCCGTCCGAATGAGGTTCGACTCCGTACCGATCCGGCTCATGTAGTTCTGGTAGTACGAGAGGTTACTCGGCGGAAGGGCTTCGTCCTCGAACGCGCCGGTCGGGCTCGCCCAGGCGGGAATGCCGTCCAGACGCACGAGCCGCATCACGTTGCCCGTGTTGTAGAACGGGTCGAGATTGTTGACGTTCGGGTTGAAGGTGTTGGGGCCGTTCGGCTCCATGTTGTACAGCTCGCGGTGGTCGTACGTCCACGAGATGCCGAGCGAGGAGAGCACCGAAGTGTTGTCGTCTTCGCCTTGCATGCCGAAGCGGTGCAGGTCCTGATGCGAATACGTCACAGTCGGCACGATGCCGGCCAGATTGGGCAGCACGCCGAAGGTCGCGGTACCGGCGGGGCGGGTGCCCAGTTCGGGGAGTTGACCGCCGGCGGTCGCGAGCTTGGCGGTCACGGCAAAGTAGCCCGCGAGCGTCGACGAGCAGCTCAGCGTGGTCGTCACCGGGCCTGCCGTCACGCGCAGGCTGCCGCTCGTGACCACCTTGCCGAGATGGTCGCTGATCGACCAGTTCACGGTGTCGGCTGCGGGCGCGTTGGTAGTGAACGCGAGGGGAAATGCCGCGCCCGAGGCGAAGACACGGCCGCTCTGCGTGGTCGGCGTATCGACGCTCACCAGTTCGCTGCTGGAGCTCGCGCCCGATTTCACGGCGGAGCCGCAGTGCAGTGTGCCGCGCGTGGTGGTGGCCGCATTTGCGGTGGCGTCCATGGCAGTCGCGTCACTCGCGCTTTGTGCCGTGGCCGAGGCATTGGTTGCATTCGCACCGGAGCTTCCGGAGCCGCCGCCGCACGCCGCGAGGAACAACGACGACGACAGCAAGAGATAGAAAAGTTTCATCGATCGAAGAAAAAAAAGACAAAACGACGCCCAGCCGGCGACGGCGCGCGATAGCGCTCGGATGCTGGCTAAGGTCTGAAGAATGAGATTTAACGGACGCTGCACAACGGCTCGATGAGCCCTGCGCCCGCTACGTGCGCCGCGCGGCTCGCGCTATTGCGCGAACGTGCGTATCTGTCCTTGCTTTCACGTGGGTAAATCTTGCACCCTCGCTACGGCTGCCCCGTCGGGAATTCGGCCCTGCGCTGGATCCCTGAAGGAGGGGAGACGTGCGCAATTTTTTCGGACGAAGATTACGAAGTCACTGCTTGAAGTCAGACGCGCGGCGGATATTACCGATAATTCCCCCTGCCATGTGAAAATCAGACGTAACAAAATGTCACACGAATTGGCTCGAGTTTCAATTACCGAAACTTAGTCAATTTTCGCCAATAGCAAGGTATTAATTACCTCAAATGCAGAAGGTAATGCTTACTGCATGGATCGCGTGTTTCGCCTGCTATTGCCGGCTATATCGGCAGTTCTGGGATGGTCTGAAGTGTATCGATGTAATTTATTCTTTCGTCTATATTTCCCTTTTAAATTGCTTTCTGTTTTATTCGGGTCGGATTTTAATTGACTCTATTGATATTATTGGGAGCAAGTAGGGCGTCGAGTTGACCGAGGCGGGCCGTCACGCGTTTTCAAGCGCGGTGGCGGTGCACGACCAGTTGCAGTCGCTGGCGCGGGAAGTCCGGTCGCTCAGCGGCGAGGTGGCGGCCGTGCTGCGCCTGTTCGCTAACGCGTCCGCAATCATTGGTTTTCTGCCGGAACGGCTCAAGGACTTTCAGGCGCGCTACCCGCTCGTGCAGATCGCCCTGACCGAAGAGATCAGCGACGGTGTAGTGCGGGCCTGTATGGAAGACCGCGCGGACGTGGGGATATCCTCGAGCGCCAGGTGCCGATCGAGCACTTCATCGCGCCGCACGCCGCCGTCTAGATTTCCCCTCAAGGAGAAATTGGATGGCAACACTGGAATTGACCGGCCGCGTACTGTTTCTTTGCAATGACCCGGGGCAGGTCGAGCGGCAATTGAACGGCGCCGATCTGCCAGGCGTCACGCCGGACGCATTGAAAGACACGTGTCGACCGATGAGATTGCGCCGATGAGCGTGCTCACGCGCTTCGACGACCGCCTCGGCCGCGTGCCTTATCTCGGCTTTCAGACCGGCGAGCACAATCCTGTTGGTATGGATTCCGTACTAAATGGCGGATTCAGCGTGACCGTGGCCGGCAATCGCTACGGCAAGGGATCCCCGAAACAACTCATGCTGGCATTTGCGCTCAATAAATCGAGGCTCGTTCGCCTGATCGAGCATCGATATCCTCTACTCGTCAACGAGCGGATCACACTGGCAGCCACCGATCTCTGAGTGTGTTCCGGACGGCCCGCCAATATTTTCCCGACTGATCAGCGCGAAGCCCCCGAGACCTTTCGTCAACGGGGGCTTCGCTTTTGCCAGGCGCATCCATGGCGGGCGTTTCCACGAGCTGACCCTTGCACGCGGCGATAAAACACGCCTCTGCCTTCGCGCCTCGCCGCGGGTCGGATTCTCGACTCGCGTAGTAGCTGCCAGGTTCTATCGGTTCCGATGAATAGCGAGGAATGTCGAACCGGCGGATCTGTAGCCGGCCCATTGCCGACGAACATGGCACGTGCGCGCAGGCTCAGCGATCCACCCGCTGCTGCCACTGGGCCGGATAGCGGTCGCCCACGACCTGGATCTCGTTGAGCGCCGCTTCGATCGCGGCGAGATCGCCGGCGCTCAACTCGACACTGGCCGCGCCCACGTTCTCGTCGAGCCGGGAAAGCTTCGTGGTGCCAGGAATCGGCACGATCCACGGCTTTTGCGCGAGCAGCCAGGCCAGCGCGATCTGCGCGCGCGTCGCGCCTTTGCCGTCGGCGAGGCGGCCGAGCACGTCGACCAGCCCCGCGTTCGCCTTGCGGTTCTCCTGCGTAAAGCGCGGCACCATGGCGCGGAAGTCGCTCTGGTCGAACGACGTGCGCTCGTCGATCGCGCCGGTCAGAAAGCCCTTGCCGAGCGGGCTGAACGGCACGAAACCGATGCCCAGCTCCTCGAGAACCGGCATCACCTTGTGCTCCGGCTCGCGCCACCAGAGCGAATACTCGCTCTGCAGCGCCGCGACGGGCTGCACGGCGTGGGCGCAGCGGATCGACTGCTCACCCGCTTCGGAAAGGCCGAAGTGCTTGACCTTGCCCTCGCGGATCAGGTCCTTCACCGTGCCGGCCACGTCTTCCATCGGCACGTTCGGATCGACGCGATGCTGATAGAACAGGTCGATGCGGTCGGTCTTCAGGCGCTTGAGCGATGCTTCGGCCACCGCG
Organism: Paraburkholderia sp. BR14312; assembly: GCF_040948675.1. Lineage (NCBI taxonomy): Bacteria > Pseudomonadati > Pseudomonadota > Betaproteobacteria > Burkholderiales > Burkholderiaceae > Paraburkholderia > Paraburkholderia sp. BR14312. The sequence continues at coordinate 558,876 of NZ_JBFPKI010000001.1, read as the reverse complement.
CGGATGCGCTCGGAGCGGCTGTCCATGGGCTTCTTCGAGTCGCCGTCCTGAAAGCCGAACTTCGTGGCGATCGCCACCTGATCGCGAATCGGCGCGAGCGCCTCGCCAACCAGTTCCTCGTTGACGAAGGGCCCGTAGACTTCGGCCGTGTCGAAGAACGTGACGCCGCGCTCGAACGCCGTGCGGATCAGGCGGATCGCGTCGTTCTTTTCGGTGGCGGGGCCGTAGCCGAAGCTTAAGCCCATGCAGCCAAGGCCCAACGCGGAAACTTCGAGGCCGTTCTTGCCGAGTGTGCGCTTTTGCATGTCTTGCTCCTTTTTGCGTGAACTGAAATGACCGGCGCTCCTGTTCGCACGGAAGCCGCCTTCTACCCGACCGAGTGTAGGTTCCTGCAGGCCACTCAACAATGCCGCTAAACTTGCATGGGGTATTGAAGGAAATTCACAGATGGTGCGCACCGGCTTATCCGAACTGACGGCCTTCGTGACGATCGCCGAGCAGCACAGCTTCAGCGGCGCGGCGCGCGTGCTCGGCGTTTCGCCTTCCGCGCTCAGCCACACCGTGCGCAACCTGGAGGCGAAGCTCGGCGTGCGCCTCCTGAACCGCACCACGCGCTCCGTGGCGCTGACCGAGGCGGGCGAGCAGCTGCTCAGCCGCGTTCGGCCTGCCATGGCCGATCTCGAAGACGCCGTCAACGACGTCGCGACCGCGAGCAACCGGCCTTCGGGATCGATCCGCATCAGCGCCTCGGAATCGGGGGCGCGCCCGCTGATTCGCCATGTGCTGCCGGGGTTCCTCGCCCGCTATCCGGACATCCGTGTGGAGTTCGTGGCGGACTCGCGGCTCGTGGATATCGTGGCCGGTGGCTTCGACGCCGGTGTGCGCGTGCTCGAAGACGTGCCGCGCGACATGATCGCCGTGCGCTTCACGCAGGACATGCGCTTTGGCGCGGTGGCCTCGCCCGCGTATCTGGCGCAGCATGCGCCGCCGCGCGCGCCGCACGACCTCGAGCAGCACCGCTGTATCCGCTTTCGCTTCGAGAGCGGCGCGCTGTTCCGCTGGGATTTCGCGCACCGCGGCAAGAGCGCCAGCATCGACGTGGACGGGCCGCTCACGCTCGGCAACCTCAACCTGATGGTCGAGGCGGCGCTCGCCGGGGTGGGCGTGGCCTGGGTCCCGGAAACGCTCGTGGCCGAGCATGTGGCTGGCGGGCGGCTCGTCCACCTGCTACCCGAGTGGGGGCCGGTGTTTTCGGGGCTCTGTCTTTACTATCCGGCCAATCGCCATCCGCCCGCGGCGCTGCGGCTGTTCGCGCAGGCCGTGCGCGAATGGGCCGATGCCGCACCGCAGCGCAAGCCGCAAACATGAAAGGACGCGGTGAAACGAACCGACCTGCAATGTATTGTGTCCCGTGCCCGCGCCGATACAGTGGGATACAAAGCCGCTCGCGGCATGGGGTATAAACGCATCATTCCCTGCACACGGAGTCCGAACATGCACGCCGATGGACTTGCGGCCCGCCGCACACCGCCGGTTTTAGCGGGCGGCGCGCCAATGCGCGCGCTGCACTGGCCGCGCACGCTGTTCGCGCGCCTCGCCCTGATCCTTTGCGTCGGCCTCGCGCTCGCGCAGGGGCTGTCGTTCAAGCTCACGATGACCGAGCGCAACGACGCCACCGCGAACATGATGACCAATTACATCTCGCGCGAAGTCGCCATCTCCGTGGCGCTGCTCGACCATCTGCCCGCCGCCGAACGTGCCGCGTGGCTGCCGCAGCTCGCGCGGCGCACTTATAGCTTCATCCTCGGTCCCGGCACGCCGGGCGAGCCGCCCGAAGCGAGCCGCTCGAAGAACGTGGCCTCGGCCATCGCGGCGGGCCTGGGTGACAAGTACGCGCTCACGACCAATTCGGTGCCCGGCAAGCACGAACGCCTGCAGATCCACCTGCAGCTGTCGGACGGCTCGCCGCTCACGATCGATTACCGCCCGGGTCCCGCGCTACCCCTGTCGGGCTGGCTGCCGGCCGTGCTTATCGCCCAGCTCGTCGTGCTGGCGGCGTGCTGCTGGTTCGCGGTGCGCACCGCCACGCGGCCGCTGCACGAACTCGCGCGCGTGGCCGACGCGCTCGGCCCGGACCTGAAGGCGGAGCGTCTGGAGGAAGAAGGGCCCTCCGAAGTGGCGCGCGCGGCGCGAGCGTTCAACGCGATGCAGGAGCGCATCTCGGCGCACGTGGCCGAACGCATGCAGATTCTCGCGGCCATCTCCCACGATTTGCAGACGCCGATCACGCGCATGCGCCTGCGCGTGGACCAGATGGACGACGAAGCGCAAGCGGGCAAGCTCGCGCAGGACCTGCACGAGATGGAGCAGTTGGTGAAGGAGGGCGTGGCCTACGCGCGTACGCTGCACGGCACCGGCGAAGCGCCCGCCCGCGTCGACCTGGATGCGCTGCTCGACAGCCTCGTATGCGACTACGTGGATGCGGGCTCGCCCGTGACCTTCGAGCGCCGCCTGAACGTGGCGATCGTCACGCGCGTGCAGGCGCTGCGTCGCATCGTCGGCAATCTCGTCGATAACGCGCTGAAGTACGGGAGCACGGCGGCCATCGAGGTGAGCGCGTCGCCGCGGGACAAGACCGTCACGATCTCGGTGCTCGACAGCGGTCCCGGCATTCCGGAGGAAGCGCTCGAGAAGGTGTTCGAGCCGTTCTACCGGCTCGAGACCTCGCGCAACCGGGGCACGGGCGGCACGGGTCTCGGTCTCGCAATCTCGCGCCAGCTCGCCGTGGCGATGGGCGCGGAGCTCACGCTGCGCAACCGGCCCGAAGGCGGCCTGGAAGGGCGGCTCGTGCTGCGCGGCGCGCAGGCGTGAATGGCGGCGCGCCACGAGCGCCCGGTCGTGCGAATCAAGCGGTTACTCAGGCGAGCGGAATGAACACGTTGAACTGGCCTTCCTCGGGATGGCGCGAGCGATGGCCCTTGCCAATGGTGTCTTCGCACAGCACGACCGTGCCCGGCTCGCAGTGGCGCGTGTCGCCGTCGCTCGTTTCGAACTCGACCCAGCCGGTCATCCAGATCACGAACTGACGAACCGGCGTGGTGTGCCAGTCCGCCTCCTTGAGGCCGGCCGGCACCCAGCCGAAGCGCACCGCCTTCGCCGGCTCCCACGTCGACAGGTAAATGGGCGGGATGTTCGGAAAGAGCTCGAGCGGCGTGAGCGGGATATCGATGTCCTCGAAATGGGACTCACCCTGGGCGTCGGCGTAGATGCGCAGACATTTCATTGGGACCTCCTGGAGCCGTTCTCTGCGTTTCGCTCGCTATCAGCTTGCGAGCATAAACAATGCCGGTTTGTGGCTGGCCCGGCTGTGGTCATCGCCGGCCATTTCAGGTCGATATGCGTCGCGCCGGATGGGCGCTAGCGGTCATTGTCGTCCCGAATCGGGCGGGGCGGTTCCAGGTTGTACGCGGCGGGTGGCGCGCTATCCATCACCCATCGAAATAATGGAGAGCAAGATGAGCACGTCGACGAGCACGACCCGCTGGAAGGGTTCCTGTCATTGCGGTGCGGTAAAGTTCGAAGTCCACACCCCGATCGAGCCGGCCGGGCGTTGCAACTGCAGCCTGTGCCGCCGCAAGGGCGCGCTGATGAGCCCGCCGTTCGAGGGCCGCGAACTGACGATCCTCGCGGGCGAAGACGCGCTCACGCTGTACCAGTTCAATACGCGCGTGGCGAAGCACTTTTTCTGCAGGCACTGCGGCATTTATCCGTTTCATCAGACGCGCAGGGACCCGGCGCGCTGGCGCGTCAATCTCGGCTGCCTGGAGGGTGTGGACGTCTACGCGCTCGAAGCGTCGGTTGCCGACGGTGCTAGTCTTTCCCTGGTGGAGGACGCATGAAACGCCTGCTCGCCATCCTGTTCTTCGCGGCGAGCGGCCTGGCTGCGGAGATTGCGCATCCGGTGTACTGTTCGTGCATCGCAGAAACCCGTTCACGCCTCGGGCGCAAGGAGAAAAATACCAATGACGGAAAAGATGGATCACGTTCTGATCGTCGATGACGATCGCGGCATACGTGAACTGGTCGGAGCCTACCTCGAAAAGAACGGCATGCGCGTGTCGCTGGCCGCGAACGGGCGAGAAATGCGCTCGGTGCTGGAGGGCGGCGCGCCCGACCTGATCGTGCTCGACCTCATGATGCCCGGCGACGACGGGCTCGTGCTATGCCGCGAGCTGCGTGCGGGCAAGTTCCGCGCCGTGCCCGTGGTGATGCTCACTGCGCGCAACGAAGAGACTGACCGCATCGTGGGCCTCGAAATGGGCGCCGACGACTATCTACCCAAGCCTTTCGCCGTGCGCGAACTGTTCGCGCGCATCCGCTCGGTGCTGCGCCGCACACGCATGCTGCCGCCGGGCATGGAAGTGAGCGAGGCGGCGCAACTGCTCGCGTTCGGCGACTGGCGACTCGACACCACGGCGCGGCATCTGCTCGACGCCGAGGGCACGATCGTCGCGCTGAGCGGCGCGGAATACCGGCTGTTGCGCGTGTTTCTCGACCATCCGCAGCGCGTGCTCACGCGCGACCAGCTGCTGAGCCTCACGCAAGGCCGCCAGGCCGACGCGTTCGACCGCTCGATCGACCTGCTCGTGAGCCGGTTGCGCCAGCGCCTGCGCGACGAGGCGCGCGAGCCGCGTTACATCAAGACGCTGCGCAGCGAGGGGTATGTGTTCTCCTCGGCGGTGACCACGGTCGAAGCGCCGGAGTAACGCCGGCCCGAGTCAGGTCCGGCCGAAGAAATGCAGCAGTGCTTCGGCCACGGCCGCGGGCTGCTCCTCCGGCAGGAAATGGCCGCAGTGGGCCAGCGTCGCGCCTTGCACTTCATCGGCGTAAGGGCGCAGCGGACCGGCCATGTCGGCAATCGAGCCCTGATCGGCGCTCAGCGCGAGAACGGGCATCCGCAATTTGCCGCGCGTGCTCAACTCGCGATTCTGACGCGCCGAAACATCGGCCGCTCGGTAGTAGGCCAGCCCCGCGCGCAATCCGCCTTCCTTCGTGAACACGCGCAGATATTCGTCGATATCGGCATCCGTGAAGGTCTGCGGATTCGCCGTTTTGCGGCGCAGAAACCACTCCAGATACGCGCGCTCCTTGCCCGCTATCAGCAGCTCCGGCAGATCGGGCACCGCATGGAAGGCGAAGTGCCAGGTGCGCCACGAGCGCTCGGGCGCGACTGGCAGCGCTTCCGGCAGCGTGATGCCGGGAATGCCGGCGTCGAGCAATGCGAGGCTCGACACTTCATCGCCGAAAAGCGCCGCATAGGGATAAGCGACCCATGCGCCGACGTCGTGGGCGGCGAGGTGGTAACGGGGCGCTCCGAGCTCGCCGATCAACGCGTGCAGGGCGGTTGCGAGCGATTGCGTGTCGTAGCCACCTTGTGGGCGGTCGGAATCGCCCTGGCCGGGCAGGTCCGGTGCGATCACGCGATAACGCCCGGCGAGCAGCGGCATGACCTTGCGCCACGCGAACCAGCTTTCTGGATAGCCTGCCAGCAGCACGACTGTTTCGCCATCCTTATTTCCGCCGATTACGTAATGGAGCCGTGTGCCTTCGACAGTTTCGAAGCGATGCGCGAAGCCGGGCAGGACGGGGTCGGCCAGCGACGCTGGACCGTGGTCGATGATGCGTGAGGGCGTATTCATGGCGTGAAGCTCCTGTGGTTTTGAGGAACGTAGGCGAAGATTGGAAATATTCATTTCCAAATTGGCCAAAAAATTTTCAACGCAGCAAGCGCATGGCTTCGTCGGCCGCGGCAAGCATGTCGCGCTGCGTGCGCCCGGATTTGCCGATCAAACGAAAGCCGTGGAGCAGGGCGAGCAACGTGCGCGCCATCGCCGGGACATGGACTTCCGCTGCAACCGAGCCGTCTTGCTGGCCTTGCTGGAGGAGTTCGCGCAGCATCTCTTCGGTGCGCCGCATGGCGGCTTCGATGCGCGTGGCGACTTCGTCGTCGAAAGTGGCGAGCGCCGTTGCGCTGGAAACCACGAGGCATCCGCGCCGACCCTCGCTGCCATGGGAAGATTCGGCGTAGAAAAGGAAGATGACGCGGATCTTCTCGCTTGCTTTGGACTGCTTGTCGAGGCGATGACGCAGTTCGGCGTTGCGCGTAGTGACGTAATGGTCGAACGCGGCGAGAAAGACACCGCGCTTGTCGCCGAATGCCTTGTAGAGGCTCCCTGCTGTCAGGCCCGTTGCTTCGCTGAGATCGCCTACGGAGGTGGCGTGGTAACCGCGCTCGCGGAAAACGCGCACGGCGCCGTCCACGACGGTTGCCATGTCGAACTCGCGTGGGCGGCCGGGGGAGCGGGACAGGGGTTGGGATGGGTGCTCGGATGCCATGGGGAAGATTATAGGAAATGTTTATTTCCTAATCAACAGCCTCATTTCAAACACCTCACTCCACACTCTCCCCCCGCCCCTTATGCTGCGCCGCGAGCCTTTCCTGATGCGTCGGCGGCACCGGATCGTAGTGGCTCAGCTGAATGCTGTAATTCCCATGCCCGCCCGCGAGTGAATTCAGCCGCGACTGATAATCGTTGAGCTCGGCAAGCGGCACCTTCCCCGCAATGACCATGGCCTGCCCACCCATCGTGCGCGTGCCATGCACCTGCCCACGCCGCGCCGAAAGATCGCCGATGATGTCGCCCATCGCGGCCTCGGGCGTCATCACCTCGATATCGACAATCGGTTCGAGCACGATAGGCTGCGCTTTCAATACCGCATCGATAAACGCCTTGCGCCCCGCGGTAACGAACGCCACTTCCTTCGAATCCACCGGATGGTGCTTGCCGTCGTACACGATCACGCGCACGTCCTGCATGGGAAAGCCCGCGAGCGGCCCGCTGTCGATCACCTGCAAGATGCCTTTTTCCACGGCAGGCATGAACTGCGAAGGAATCGCGCCGCCTTTCACTGCATCCACGAACTCGAAGCCCGCACCGCGCGGCAAGGGCTCGACGCGCAACATGACTTCGCCGAACTGGCCCGCGCCGCCGGTCTGCTTCTTGTGGCGGCAATGGCCTTCGGCTTTGCCGCCGATCGTCTCGCGCCACGCAATCGTCGGCGGACGCGTCACGACGTCGAGTTTGTACTGATCGGTGAGCCGCTCCAGCATGTAGCGCAAGTGCAGTTCGCCCAGGCCGCGGACCACGGTTTCATTGGTCCCTTCGGGGTGATCGATCTGCAGGCAAGGATCTTCTGCCGCGAGCTTTTGCAGCACTTCCCACACGCGTTGCTCGTTGCCGGGTCGCGCCGGCTCGATAGCGAGACCGTAAATCGGATTGGGAAACGCAGGCGGCGTAAGGTGGATGTTGCCGTCTTCGGGCGCGTCGTGCAGCACGGCGTCGAAGCCGATATCGTCAGCCTTCGCCACCGCGCAGATATTGCCGGGCCCCGCGCGCTGCACCTCCGTATGCTCCTTGCCCTGCAGCATCAGCAGATGCGCGACCTTGAACGGCTGTCGCGCGTTGCCGATATAAAGCTGGCTGTCGCGCGTCACCGTGCCCTGATGAATGCGAAACACCGCCACCTTGCCGATATACGGGTCCATCACGATCTTGAACACATGCGCGAGCACGTGCTTGTCGGCATCCGGCTCGGCGCGCACGGGCTCCTTGCCTTCCTTGCCCTCCACTTCGCGGTAGAACAGCGGTGGATTGCCTTCGGTGACATTGGGCAGGAGCCGCACGAACACGTCGAGCAGTTGCGCGATGCCCGCACCCGTCGCCGTAGAAGTGAAGCACACCGGGACGAGATGGCCTTCGCGCAACGCGCGTTCGAACGGCTCGTGTAGTTGCTCGGGGCTGATGGCTTCGCCTTGTTCGAGGTACAACTCCATCAACTCGGGATCGAGTTCGATCACCTGGTCGACGAGCGCATTGTGCGCTGCCTCCACGGAATAGAAATCGGCCTCGCCAGCCGGGTTGAAAAAGCAGTCCACCACTTCGCGGCCGCCTTGCGCAGGCAGATTGATCGGCAGGCAGGTCTTGCCGAAGGTCTCCTGGATCTGCTCGAGCAGCCCCGGCAAATCGACCTTCTCCGCGTCGATGCCGTTCACGATGATCATCCGGCACAGCTTGCGCTGCTGCGCGTACGCCATCATGCGGGTCGTCGTCATCTCGATGCCGGTGCGCGCATTGATGACGATGGCCGCCGTTTCCACCGCAGGCAGCGCGCTCATCGACATGCCGGCGAAGTCAGGGTAGCCGGGTGTGTCGAGCAGGTAGATGCGCGTGTCCTGGTGGTCGAGGTGGGCGATGGCGGAGTTGAGGGAGTGGTGGTATTTGCGTTCGAGGGGATCGAAATCGCAGAGGGCGGTGCCGCGATTCACGCTGCCTGGCGCGTGCAGCGCGCCGCCCTGGTGCAGGAGCGCTTCGGCAAGCGAGGTCTTGCCGCAGCCGGCATGGCCGACCAGAGCGATCGTGCGGATGGCTTCGGGACTGTAATCCATTTGTCGATCCATTGTTGTACAGATTTATCCGGTATGACCCACGAGCGTTTCCAAATTTCACTGTATAATCAATAGGTTGCCAACATAATGAGTCCGGTTCGATCCATTTTGTTCCGACTGCTGCCATGTGTCCAGTGGTGGGCTAGATGGTGGGTCAAAATCCTGGGAAATACCCTATGCCGATGCTGACCGACCGCGCGCTGCGCAACCTGAAACCCGGCGACATGCCGCTCAGTGATAGTCAGGTACCCGGACTGATGATTCGACCCAATGCTAACGGCGGCAAGTGGGCGCTACGTCTACGTCGCTGCGCGACGCCCGAGCGCGTGCGCTGGCAATGCGCAGCCAGATCGATGGTGGCCATGACCCCATCCAGGAGCGCATACGCGAGCAGGTGATTATCGAGCGGGATGCGAAGGTGCCCACGTTCTTGCAGGCCGCCGAGAAAAAGCATGAGAAGGCTAAGAGTGCCTGGAAGCAAGCCGACGGCACAAACGCGCGGCGGTGGCTCAGTAGCGTGAAAGCGCACCTGGCGCCGCTGCTGGAGCGCCGGGTCGATACGCTCAAGCCGCGTGACTTTTTCGATGCGCTCGCGTCCGCATGGATCGAGTGCCTGCGTGTCGCGGATAACGTCTTTCAGCGTGCTAGCGCAATCATGGAATGGGCGTTCGCGGCGTACCGTTCATTCGCAACGCCGCGGGCCAACGATCTCGCTCCGCATGCTGTCCATTACAAAAGCCTCGCCGTCTTTCAAGGTCCTATATGGCATTTGGTGGCGCTCATAGAATGCGACCTCCTCACCGACCGCCTCCGACTCGGGATGATCGGATTGAAAGTGCACGACGAGGGAAAACGGTAAAATTCCGAGCCCGTCCCAGACCACAGCCGGATCGTATCCCGGAGGAACTTCCGTGGGATCGCTGACGTGATCGAGTGCGCGCAGCGTGCTCGACGCAACGACCGCTGCCGCACTGAATCCCGAGTAGACGATTCTGTCACGTTCGAGCAAATCCGCTATAGCGACATCGAATCCGCTCTGCTTCATCGCCCTGCGAAGTATGAATGCGTTTCCACCGTTGATCCATACCGCGTCGAACTGCTCGAGTGTCTCATCTACGCGATCAGTTGTTCCGAAGAACTGCCGAAGATCAAGTTCCTGCACAGTGAAGCCAAGTGCTCGAAGTTTGATTGTTTGATTCTCCAGCCATTGGGCGCGCGCCGCTTCGCGATGGTCAAGTGCGTTGACGACAATTGCCGCTCGCAATTGACCACCGACCAAGCCGACGAGTTGTTCTGGTCTGGCGCCCACATCGAAGGAAGAAAGGTACACTCGCACAGCGAAGTCTCCGGCGAACTTAAGATGTTTTGGAATCGTCCATGAAAAAGAATACTTTGTCGGATGTGACTTGCTCGCCGCCCGATGCCAGACACGTTTCCGGTATTGTTCGCATCGCTAAATAAGTTCGGCGATGCGAACAATGATCAATGCCGCTGGAGCGAGCGCTGCCTGAGCGCACAGCGTCCCGAGCACACGCGCACCCGCGAGGGTTGTAATGGCCCGCCGGAAGCTGTTTTCCGAAATCCGGCCTTCGATTACGTCGTCAGTCATCACTGAAACTTGCGGATCGATGACGAGTGCCAACACCACCGTCGCAAAACCATTGATAACGGATGACAGATTCGCACATGTAACCCGCAGATCAGGATTGAGGTATCCAGCGTAGAGCGACGCGAAAACGCCGACTGTCCAGATCGCCATTGCGACTACGTTTAGCCCGATGACTTTCCAGGAAACGCCCGCCCCAGTCGCTAGTTGGGTGACGTTGTGGCGGGACGGGAGCCGCGCTCCAAGCCGAATGTAGTTGATGCCTCCGCGACTGAAGATATGGAGTAGCAGACGAGGGATCGAGCGATTTGCCTGGAAGTGGTCGACAGCGCGGCTGAAATAACGTTGAAACGTGGGAATCAGAAACGCACCGACAGTGCTTGCCGCCGTGGCGGTTAGCAGAAAGAGCCGAAAGTCCCCGAGCAAACCGTGCTCCAGGTGACGCGCGATATCCAGCTCAACCCGCTTCGCGATGAATGGTCCCTGAAAGGAATTTGCCGTCCGGGAAACAAGGGCGATGATTCCGAATAGGGAAAATGACACGGCGATACGGCGCGTGCGAACGCCGGCAATCCGAACCGCATATGCTAGCGTCGCAATCACATGGATTACGAATGTAAGCCCGCATATCATCAACAGCTGAATGTCCATGTCGTCGGCATACGGTTGGCATGAATCGAAGCCTCCAACTGTACACTGCCGCTCCGATTGTTGACGACGTTGGTTCACTCGTCGTGTGACGGGAATTGGCCGAGCCGAACCGAACCTCGCAGAGGGGCTTTGCGCCGTCGCAGCCGGTACAATTAGGCAACAACCCTGCCGACGCGCGGACCGATGACCGACCTCGACCGATTTCTGGCGGAAGCGACTGCCAGCGGCAAAATTCCCGGCGTATCGCTAGCCGTTCTTCACGCGGGGACAATAAGCGCCGAGCATTACTTCGGCGTTCGTGGTGCGCACGACCGCGCAGGCGTCGATGCGGCGACCGTCTTTGAGGCTGCGTCTCTCACCAAACCGCTCGTCGCCTACGTTGCGCTTCAGCTTGCCGAAGAAGGGCTGCTGGATCTGCATAAACCCCTGTTCGACATCTGTGGAGAGTATGTACCCGGAGACTCGAATGCTCGGCGAATAACAGCCTTTCATGTGCTGACTCACACGAGTGGTCTTCCGAATATTGTCCGCGACCAAGCTCCACTCCGTACGTATTTCGTCCCCGGCGAGCGATTCAGCTATGGCAGCAGTGCGTTTGCATGGCTTCAGCGCGCGATGGAGGCCGTAAGCACACGCCCACGAGAAATGTTGGCGCGAGAGCGCGTATTCGAGCCGTTGGGGATGCGTCATTCGAGCCTTGAGTGGCAGGAGCGCTTCGCGGTCAACCATGCGCAGGGCCAGGAATGGGAAGGCGAGCCAGTGCCTAAGCGTCGCGTGCAAACGGCGCAGGCCTCCTGGTCACTTCTGACGACGGCATCTGACTATGTCAGCTTCATTCAGCATGTACTGGCTCGCCGAGGCTTGGCGGCCACGAGCTACGATCAATGGTTCGTGCCGCGCATCAATACGCGCCAAGGCGACGACGCCGAAGACCTTATCGGTCAGAACCCGCCCGATCTGAACGTTGCCTGGGGATTGGGCTGGGGGCTCGAACCCTTTGAAGATTGCTTCTTTCACTGGGGAAACAACCCGGGATTCCGGGCGCTTGTTCTCGCCAATCGTGCGACGCAGGATGCAGTCGTCTGGTTCGCCAATTCGGCCCGAGGCATGAGGCTGGTACATACGGTCCTACCAGAAGCCGTTCCCGGCGAGCACCCCGCCATCGAATGGCTTCGGATCGGTAGCTTGTGACCCATCGTCACGGGCGTTGAGCGACCGAAACCGGCAATCCCATACTGACACGATTGGTTCACAGACACGGGCGACTAAAGTCCCCCTGAGCGGCCCCTCCGCAAATTTCCACTACCGCCATTGGATCGTTGGCGTTATCGGCCAATTCGCTTGACCGGCAACGCGGTCTCGATCACCGTCTCGTGTTCGCGATAGACTTGATATGCGGTTGATCCCTCTCGCCAGGAAAACACGCTATCGACAGAAGTGCTCAAGTACAGAGCGGCCGCAAAATCATCGATGGCAATGGAAGGTGGGACCGTATATGCTTTTTGCGCGGCATGCAGCGTCTCGCGTCTCTTTGGATCGCTGCTGTAGTGAACGGCGCAACCACCGGGCAGCAAGCCAAGGCAGTCGAGCGGACGATAAGCTGCCCCCCAAAACGAATCGGTCAGACCGGCCTCGTACCAACACATTGCGCCCGCACTCATGCCCGCGAGCAGCACGCCGCTCTCCCACGCCTCCCGAAGAACTGTGTCAAGCCCCCACTCGCGCCAGACAGCTAGTGCTGATTTTGTATTTCCACCGCCGACATAAATGGCGTCCTGCTCAAGCTGTCGACGATCCCGATGAGGTTGTCGAACGTCCGCAAGAGGCGGTCCCAGCCCGTGGACGGCGGGGCAGTCGATCCGTCTGGCGACCCTGCTCGACACCATCGCCGCCTCACCAGTCGTCCGCTGAGGTCGCCACCCCTGTGTCGCGCATCTGTGCGGCATTCCGGCGACCGTATCGGAGTGCCGGTGCTCTTCGAGGTGGCTCAGGGTTTGGTGAAGGCGTAGCCGTCCAGGGTCGCTCCGCCGAAGTAGGTGCCGGGGAACGCGCCGAACTCCGTGAAGCACTCGCCGTTGACCGGATCGAGGATCAGCAGCCCCTCGCCCTGGATGCCGGCAATCACGACGAAGTGGGTCCCGCCGCTGAGCCAGGTGATCGAGGCGACAACAGGTCGCCCGGCGTCGATCTCGGCTCTGAGGTCGGCGAGAGTCAGATCCGGTCCGTGATAGCTGGCGTAGTTGCCGACCGTCTTCAACGCGTCGGTCACCCCGCCGGATTTCAGATAGCGGGTGTCGATCCCCAGGCGGGCGTCGTCGAGCACGTAGCGGGCGCCGATGGCGTAGGGGTTGGCGTAGCGAGCGGCCAGGTCGGGGTTCTGGATCAGTGCCTGCGCCGACGGGCAAGCAGTGGTGTTCGTCGGGAACCCGTTGATCTCCTGTCCTATCTGCGTCATCACCTCGCATTGCTTCCAGGTGCTTGCCGGGTCGTAGAAGTGATCGACGGTGGCGCCGCAGGCGATCCAGCACCACTGGTCACTCTGCTGGTACTGCAACCGCACCGCGAGGCGGTTGGTCACGTCCGGTACGTACGTCTGCACCTCGATCGGCTTGGCGTCGAGGACGGTGATGTCGGTGACGACGTTCAGCGGCGAGTTCCAGTCCACATTGACGACGAAGGTGACGCCGTGGTTGGGGTCGTAGGGCGGTCCGTGGGGGCAGACGTTGTCGGCGGAGATCGTTGCTGCACCGATGAACCGGACCTTGTTGTCGGCGTACTCCGACGCCGTGACGATGACCGTCGAGTCGTGGTCGATGGCGTCCCAGTTGAAGTTGAGGGTCGTGCGGCCGAGGAACTTCCCCCAGTACTTGCGGATGGTCAGCGGCATGATCCCAGCCTCAGTACTGGATCTCGATCGGCGCATCGTCGAGAACGGTGACGTCCGTGACGATGTTCAGCGGCGCCCCCCAATTGACGTTGACGACGAAGGTGACACCGTGGTTGGAGTCGAATGGTGGCCCGTGGGGGCAGACGTTGTCGACGGTGATGGTGGCCGCGCCGATGAAACGGTGCTCGCTGTCGGCGGGCGTAGTCACCTTGTACTCGGCGGCGGTGACGATGACCGTTGAGTCGTGGTTGATGGCGTCCCAGTTGAAATTGAGCGTCGTGCGCCCCTGGAAGGGGCCCCAATACTTTCGGACGGTTTGCGGCATGTCGGCACCCCTGTCGCGTTGGAGAGTAGTAACCTCAAGCGCCCTCTGGGTCGACCTGTGATGGTCTGAGGTGCCTGGATATGGCAACCGTGACGTCGCGCAATCCTCGTTTCGGACAGAAAAAGGCTAGATGATTTGACGTAGATGACCAGGGGCGACGAAGCGTATATGTAGGGCAACGCACATAAGATAAGCGGCAGGCGGACACATAAACCCCGTCCCAGGGCAAGCGATAAAGGCTCGCCCATGTGAACGGCCGCTGGAAGGGGTGTGTGAGTCATCCGAACATCGGCGGCGGCCCGAGCGCGAGTGGCCCTTCATGGGCCGCCTGCGGCCCGACGCGGATGCCCGCAGGCGACCCGATAGCGGACCACAGCGCTGTTGGACATCACTGGCCGCTCCGCTGCGGTTCAGAGGTCATTTGAGCGGACAGCCAGATTCGACGGGGCGCACGTTCTGCGGCGGATTCTCTAGTTATCCAAAATAGCTGATCCCCGAGACAATCAACAGCAGATTCACAAGCCGTACGAAATGATTGTCGGACAGCCGTTTATAGAGCGTCATGCCGATCGCGGTTCCGAGCAGCGACCCGGGTATGCAGAGCAGAATGGCTGGGGTGAAACCGGTTTTGCCGGCGGAGTGTCGCAAGAGACTAATTGCAGCGAGCGCAGCGACCTGCGTGATCAGGATAAACGGCTGATACATGGCACGCTGGCGGTCCTTGTTCCACCCCTTGAACCCGCACCAGATGGTCACGAATGCTCCGGGAAAGCCGGTCGCGCCACCCGTGACGCCGCCGAGAAATCCCGCCAAGACATCGAGTGCCTTCGCCTGGCGCCGGATGACGAGCGGCCGCCTGGCGAGCATGTAGCACCCGTAGAGAACCAGGAACACACCAAGCACGTGGGTGTAGACGTGACGATCCAGCGTGAGCAGTACGGCGATGCCCAGGGGCAGTCCGACCCCGCCGCCGACCAGGAAAACAGCCAGCGGCCGCCACTGGATATCCCGTTTGAGTGACCAGACCATTGCTGTCTGGTTCGCGATACTGCAGACAATCATGATCTGGACGACCTGCACCGGGTCGGCGGAGAGATGGAACAGCATTGCGCCGCAGACTGCGGAGAAGGCGAAGCCCGCGATGCTGGATATGCCAGACGCCAGAAAAACGGCACCGATGACAAAGACTTCGACGCCTTCGTGCATGGACAAGGCCAGGCAAAGTGCCGTGGCGAGCACGAGCACCGCCCACTGAAGTTTGACCTGCCAGCGGTACCATCCCGTTGCCGGGGTCAATGACCGGGCTGGTCCCGCGGCGCTCTCGGGCGCGGGCTGAGGTTCGCTATCCATTTGCCGTGTCTCTCCGCGTTGGACATTACCGGAAAGGCCAGTGTTTCCCGCCCGTTGTGGCGGGAAGCGCGCGTTCAAGGATTGATTACATCGGTGCGGCGGGTGCGCTGGCTCGCCACGTCGCGCGCGGCAGCCTTGTCCCGCGTCTGCTGGGTGTCGTCGCCCCATGAAGCATCGAGTGTCCAGTGCTGTTTAGTTCCAGTTGATGACGGTCGCGGCTGTGAGCGGCACATCAGTATCGAGCACCGTGGTACGCGTCGGTACTACCTGAAAAGGTGATACCCTCATGCTCACCGAAGATCGGTGATCCGCACATTCTTCTTGAGGACGACATGCTTACATTCGCGGATTCCACCAATCCACCGGTGCACGATGACGTCTATGCACTCTGGGATCGGCTGGCCGAGTTCTCAGCAGGTGATGGCGATGTCGCGCTGTCCCATCTGCTAACCAAGCTCTGTGCCATGGTCAACGCACAGAATGCGCTTTGGGCCGTTGTCGTGCGATTGCCTTCGCTCGCGCCAAAGGATCCTTTGTTCGGCTGGCGTCCACGACTGGTTCGGCTTCTGCATCCGGTACCGGCGATGGTCGCTTCCGTGCAGGAGCAGTACGACACGCTCTGGTCCGGCCACGTCGACTCGTCACATGTCGTGGCCGCCTCAGGGAACGAGCCGTTCTGCGCCAACCTGCTCTTCGAGGCGATGCCCGCCGAATGGTTTGAAGGTGAGCACTATCGGCGCCACTACCTCGAAGTCGGCCACGGCGACAGCATTCAGGTGCGTTGCTCGCTCAATGACGATGTGCGGATTCATCTCTTCGTGTTTCGCGATGTGCGGGCACCCCGATTCTCTGCGCCGGATCTCGAGCGTCTGGGTTTCGTGATGCACGGGCTGAGATGGTTCAACCGGCAGCAACTGCTCAGCCACGGCCTGCTCATCGCCGACGCGCCCCTGACGACGGCCGAGCGAAGGGTGCTGCTGTGGCTGCTCGACGGACTCACGGAAAAGCAGATCGCGCAGAAGCTCGACCAAAGTCCGAACACGACGCATGTCCATATCAAGGCGATCTACGCCAAATTCAACGTCCGGAATCGCTCAACGCTCACCGCGCTGTGGCTCGGCAAGCTGAGATAGCGAACTGCAGGCGCTGGCGTTGCAGGCGACGATGGCGAGGCACCCGCGCAAGGCGAGGCCGAAAGGCTTCTTGTCCGTGGATGCAAATCGCGGAGCCTCCGCGCTGCGCAAGATAAAGATGTGCACGCGGACATCCTCGTTGAGGTCGCAACGCATTGACATGCTGTCTGCGTGGCCGACGGCCAGGTCGGCCAGAGGGCTCATCCCGGAGTGCGAACATCGAGTCGTCAGGCTGGCTGTCCGAAGTGGACTGGACAGGTCGCACCGGCACGGGCTGAGAGAGAGTCACGCGATCACCTATTCAGGTTATGTTCGGGTGTCAGCGAATCATCTACGATTAGACCCATGCCGCTATTGCATTGCAGCGTGCCGTTACGAGCTCTTTTTGAACTGGCCTTTTAAGGAACCTCGACATGAGATGCGCGAGCCGGGTCAACATTGTTCGAACCTGCTGCCTGCTCACGGCGATGGCCACCGCCGGGGTCCAATGCTGTATTGCCGCGACCGGTAACGACGATTTCGATTCTGGGCTAGAAGACTCCGCCGTATTTTCCCGTGCTTCGGGAAACACTCCGTTTCCGCGCTTCGACCCATCGCAGATTCCGTTTGCTCCGCAGCCCGCACTGGATGACTCAATTGCCCTTTGTATTCCCGACCTCTATTGTTCACTCGCAGTCCGATAGCGCAGTCGGCGCGATCGCGCTCAACGATAAGAAAAGTCTAACCAAGGCGGGTGTTTGCCCACGGAGCACCGACCCCTCCGGGAATTGAATCAGGTTGTGGAATCAAGGCGCCTCAGCACCGAGCGATCGGCTCGGGACGGTCTGCCAAAGCCACGTGATGGGAGCACCAGACGAGGACCCGTCGCAAACAAGCAGGAGGAGCAACTATGCGCGCGCAAGACATCATGACTGCGTCCGTCATCACTGCCACACCGGACATGACGATCCACGAAGCGGCAACACTTTTGGTCGAAAACCATATCGGAAGCATGCCGGTCGTCGACGAGAACGGACAAGTTGTCGGTATCGTCGGCGAACGCGATCTTCTGCATCGAGTGGAGAACAGCACCTGCCACAGAAAGCGCCAGTGGTGGCTCGAACTCCTGTTGTCGTCCCCCCGCGCTCAGGCCGCGAGGTATCTGAAGGAGCACGGGCGCGTCGTCGGCGACGTGATGTGCGAAGAGGTGATTTCGATCTCGGAGGACATGCCGCTCCAGCGGATCGCGGACCTCATGGAGCGTCGACGTCTCGACAGCGTGCCAGTGTTGAAGAGTGGCACGCTGATCGGAAATCTAAGTCGCTCGAACCTGATTCGCGCACTCGCGCGGATTGCTCCGGTCGTGGAATTAGTTTCGCGCGATGACGCGAGCCTGCGCGAAGAGATAGTCCGGACGATGCACGGGCAGAGCTGGGGATTGCCCAAAAACTGCGTGCGCGTCAAGGATGGTGTCGCGCATCTATGCGGGGTGATCGAATCTGTAGAGGAAAAGCGGGCCATCCGCGTTGCGGCGGAGAGCGTGCCGGGCGTCAAGCGTGTGGAGTACCATCTTGAATATCCAAACGTGATTCCGGCCCTGTAAGTCACGGTCGCAAGACGCGTGTCGATCGTCCGGGCTGAACGACGAATCACTGCGATCGTGACGGTCACGTCAAACCGGGGGGTCGAAATATCGACGGGTTTCGATCGCGGGCTTCAAATCAGGCAAGCGCTCGACGTAGGCAATCACACCACTGACGCCATGTCACGGCTCAATCTGCCGAGTGATCTGCGCGTCCGTGGTGCGGCTTGCAGCGCCGGATTCTCGATTCGATCTTTTTAGAGAAGGTCCGCTGTTCGCTGCCGAACAGCCACTCGAATGACTGAGTGGGTGCGATCGTAAAAGGCAGCTTCTGGCCGACCACCGTCGCATGCCGTACACAGTGCCATCGACGGAAAGCGAGCCAGAGCGGTCCAGCAGGCAGGCGCTCGGTGGACGGCGAATTGGCAGTGCAAGCGGTATATCAGGAGGTAACCGCTCGTTCATCACGGAGCGTCGCCGTGAGTATCATCGCCACGCATGCAATCGCCGACGCGGTGATAAAAACGTCCTTGAGCGAACCAAACCAGGCTACGAAATTGCCCCCCATCACGTTGCCCAATGTCGTTCCAAGACCGAGAAAGACGTTGGCAACACCAAACACCGTGGTTGCCGAGCAAGGGTCCATAGTCTTGCTGATATACGCGGGAATCAGTCCGTAAATCGCATAGAACGAGAGACCGAAACACACGGCGGCCGCTCGCAATTGCCATGCTTCGGAATGGAAAGCGATCAGGAGACCGGAGCCGGCGAGTGCAGTGAAGGAGAATGCGAGCGCAATCCGTGCCCCTGCCTTGTCGGCAGCCATCCCCGCCGCAAATCCGCTGAACAGTCCCACCGCGCCAATCGTCGACCAGACTTGCCCGATAGTTGCCAGGGAATGTCCCTCATCGGCCAGAAAGCTCGACAGGTAGTTTTGCCACGGCCCGCAAGCCATTCCGCTCAACGCGAGCAGTATCCAGACCGTCAGGTTGGTGCGAGTCATCAATTGCCACCGGCCGCCGGACGCGCGACGACTTACGGCGCGCTTTGGCGCCTTGCGGCTGAAAACCTGTGGAGCGAAGCGGCGAAGCGCAAGCAGTCCCACAAGCGCGATGACGAGCGAGACCGACCCCGCCACAATCCATATGGAGTGCCAACTGTGTGCTGGTAAGCCCCGCGACACAAGAAGACCATTCGCGAATTGCCCATAGGCCGTGCCGCTCGAAACCAGACCATTGACGCGGGAACGGTACCCGAAGGGAACTGTACCGGAGATTGCACCGACGCTCGGGACCATCAGGAAAGCCGCCATCGCCCCAAGTCCGGCGAGAACGAGTCCGACCGACATTACGCTCTGGACTTTCGCGAACAGTAGCAAAAGCAAGGCTGCCGCAGTGACAGCGCCCACAATGACCTGCCCCTCGCCGAAGCGGGTTGTGAGGCGCGGAGTAACTAACGCCGCAACGAGGTACGCCGTCTGGGTCCCACCAGTTACGATGCCAATCGCCGTATAGTCGATTCCGAGACTTTGCCGCATCACTGGCACGACCAGCACAAAAAGATAGAGCCCAAAGCCGAACACGACCGCCACGAACAGCGTGAAGACGACAGCAACGCTGATCGTGCGTACGATCGACTGGGTTCTCGTGGAAGTCATTGCGTGCGTCGCCATAGTCGACCTATATCGATAAGTAGCTATATAGAAAGAGTACAATATAGATTGGTCCCGTCAAGGAGAATCTGAGCAATGTCGAAAATGGACAATGTCGATGAGAACCAGCTGCAGGAGGCGCTGCATGCACTCTCGAATCGCCACCGGCTGACGATACTCATTTGGCTTACCGAGCCGGAAAAGCACTTTCCACCGCAGCGGGACGCGGACCTTGTGAAGGATGGGGTCTGTGTCAGCTTCATCACCGAGAAGACTGGCCTCAGTCAGCCCACTGTCACTACGCATATGCAGGCGCTGGCAGCGGCAGACCTGGTGACTTCGAAGAAAATCAAAAACTGGGTGTACTACAAGCCCAATAGCGTGGCGATCCAATGCTTGCTCGACGACCTGGATCGCGCGCTACGCCACACTTGACCGATACGCTTTCCACAACTGGAGTGGGGCTCCGCATCAGTCATCGCGTATGTGCCGAGAGGGGCGTTTGTTGGGGGGCGGAACGACGCTTTGGTGACCAAATGCAGCGGTTGCTACTGACTGTTCGTGGCCCGACCTCTCCACCGATGCGGTCGGCCTCAGCCGACCCACAGAGACGTTCGGGGTCGCCGAAAGCGGTCCTTCGAAAAAGCGTGCGGCGCGCCCGCATGCTTCAGCTATTCGATGCGCCAAGCCGTTCTAGATCGGCAATCAGCCCGGGCCCGGTCGGAGTCCAGCCGAGCGTCCTCCGCGTCTTTTCGCTTGATGCCACAAGGTCGCGGCTAGCGAACATTGCCAGCCAACCAAAGTGCGTCGAAGCTTCTCCCGCGGATATGGATCTTGTGGGCAGTTTCAGCCCGCGGCCGATTGCTTCGGCAATATTCAGCATCAGCACGCCTTCTTCAGCCACCGCATGATATTTCGCGCCCGCTTCGTTCTTTTCCAGCGCCAACCGGTAAAGACGGGCGACATCCGAGATGTGTGCCGCCGCCCAGCGGTTGCGTCCTTCCCCGACATAGGCTGACACGCCTTTCTCGCGCGCCACAGCAACGGCGTAAGTCAGAAGCCCTTGCCGCATTGTGTTGTGAACTTGGGGAAGCCGCACCACCGAGGCGCGCACGCCCCTCAGTGATAGCGCCGTCTGCTCCGAGACGCGGGGAAAGGGGAAATCTGGCGGCACGTCATGGTCCTCGGTCGCGATCTGGCCCGGCCCGGCTAGTCCTGCCGTTCCCGACGTGGCGATCAGAAGCCGATCTGAGCCAGCGAGGACTGAGCCCAAAGCTTCGATTGCGCTGCGATCGACCTCGCAAGACCTTGCAAAGTTGGACCAGTCGTGAATAAAGCCCAGGTGAATCACGGCATCGGCCGCCGCTGCGCCCCTCCGAAGGCTTTCGAGGTCTTCAAGCGAACCGCGATGCACGTCCGCTCCAATAGTTGCCAGGGCTTTTTCTCCCTCGTCTGAACGAGCCATGCCGAGAACCTTATGTCCCGCAGCAATCAGTTCCTTAACGGTGGGAATGCCGATAAATCCGGTAGCGCCGGTGATGAAAACGCGCATGAACTTGTCTCCAGGTTTCGCTGGAGACAAGTGTCAGCTTTGCGAGTATTCCGGTAAAGTAGTGACCTTATTATGGTAAGACTACTAACAGCATGAAGTCGCGCCAGGACAACGAAAACCTCCTCGCCGCCTATTTGCGGGACCGGCGAATGAAGCTTGATCCCGCAGTACTCGGCTTTCCCGCAGAGCGCCGGCGGACGCCTGGGCTGCGCCGTGAAGAAGTGGCGCAGCGCGCCAATATCAGCCCCACCTGGTACACGTGGCTTGAACAAGGTCGCGGCGGTGCCCCCTCGGCGGATGTGCTCGATCGAATATCGCGGGCCTTGATGCTGACGGATGTCGAGCGCGAGCACCTTTTTCTAGTTGGCCTCGGGCGGCCGCCCGAAGCCCGCTACCAAGAGAAGGAAGGTGTCACGCCTCGGCTGCAGCGTGTCCTCGACGCTTTGGACCCCAGCCCCGCCCTCATTCGCACTGCCACCTGGAACGTCCTTGCCTGGAATCGGGCGGCCACTGTCATGTTGGGCGACTATGGCTCCCTGCCGCCCAACCAACGCAATGTGCTGCGCACTATCTTCCTTGATCCGCGTGCGCGCGCCGTGCAGTATGACTGGGAGAGCGTGGCGCGCCACATCATCGGTGCATTCCGCGTCGATGCAGCGCGTGCGGGAGCGGCAACGGAGGTGGCGCCTCTCGTTGATGAGCTATGCCGGCTCAGTCCCGAGTTCAAGGTGATGTGGCGCGACAACGAGGTTCGAGAGGTCCACGGCGAGGCCATCAAGCGCATCCGCCATCCGGTGCTCGGCCCGCTCGCCTTCGAATATTCGACCTTCTCCGTCGACGGCCGGACTGATCTCAGCATGTGTGTCTACAATCCCGCGACGCCGGAGGATGCGAAGAAGATAGCGTCCCAGATCAGCTTGCTCTCGAACCGACTACCGTCGGCCGACATGCGAGGGCCGTAGGGCGCTCGCAGTAACGCAGGTTCAGGCATTCGAGGCTCGATTCCCAAGAGTCTCTCAGGGCCCCGCAGGCACCGAATATGGCAAGCGGCTGTGGGCACTAACGCTCGGCTTGTGAACGGCCGTTCGTGGCCGAACGCGGCTCTCTGCCGCAAACGCACGTCCGAACGACCGCGCAGTACCTGATACAGCAGCGCTAGCGCGTCCAAGAAGCATTCTGCAGGACCACGCGGTAGCCATCGGGATCTTCGAACGTCAGACCCCGTCGATCCCAGTACGGATTCTCTGCTGGCACCGGTTCATTTCCCAATTCGCGGAACCTTTCGACGGCGATTTCCCACTCCTCAGGCATCGGCAAATAGATGACCAAGAGATGCTCCTTAGTGGGTGCATTCGGGACCGTCACATTGTGCTGGTGAGTCAGTTCAATATGCCACGCGTACTCTCGATGGCCGAGAACGATGCCATCAAATCCTTGGTGATCGACAAATTGCGCCAATACCTCGAAACCAAGGCCTTGAATATAAAACGCAGCCGCGCGAGCGACATCATTCGTTGGACGAGCGACACGTAGTACGTGAACTGGCATTAGGGGTTCCAATCGAAGAAGTGGATGTGGCAACCAATCGTCGGCGAAGAACCAATTGTCAACCATCTTCATGCCCGTGTCGAACGACCGGTTGTGGCCGAGGCCGCCGGCCGTGGACGGCTCAGCTCGACCCGCTTCCGCCGTTGGGCGTACTTAAAGTCACATGACCGCTTTGGAGCGCACCAGCCGCCATCGAGCGCGCGCGGTGTCGCCTGTGTTCACCCATGGCCGCCATGGATGAAGTTGCACCCAGGCTCCACCAGCGATGAGGTTCGCTGCTTCGGGACCGTAACGCGCTAACGTAGATCGGTAGTCATGCTTTCCCACTATCCCCAGCTCCGGAGCCATGCTTCGCAGGCATGCCGGTGAGCCTGGAAAGTCTTTTTCCGTTGCGAGCTGAAACGCTACTCTGCATGCACGAGTTAGAGCATTCCACACGCACCGGACGACGTCACCGTCGCTGTCGCGTAACTCGCGTCCAGTGACGGGAGCTGCATATTAAGCAATAGATATTGCGCGCGCCCCTGGAATCGAAGCTCTCTCTGCGTTGCGTTTGACATGAACTTACCTAACTGGAGCCGCAAAATGAACCAACCCGTCGTCCTGATCACCGGCGCCCTCACGGGCATCGGCCGCGCCACCGCTTTTGCATTCGCCCGCTTGGGCGCACGTCTCGTCGTGTCGGGCCGCCGTGCCGCGGAAGGTTCGGCGCTCGAGGCCGAATTGCGCGAAGCAGGCGCACAAGCTTTCTTCGTGCAGGCTGACGTACGCCGCGACGAAGACGTCCGTCACCTCGTCGATGAAACCGTTGCTCGCTTCGGCCGGCTCGACGTTGCAGTCAATAATGCTGGCACGGAAGGTAAGCCGGGACCTGTGGTCGATCAGACTGCCGAGAGCTACGCTGATACCTTCGACACCAACGTGCTCGGCACGTTGCTGAGCCTCAAGCACGAACTGCGCGTGATGACCGCACAGCAAGCTGGCAGCATCATCAACATATCCTCGACTTATGGTCATGAGGGTGCGGCCTTCGCTTCGGTGTATGCGGGCAGCAAGCATGCTGTGGAAGGGATCACGAAATCGGCTGCACTCGAGGCCGCTTCGGCGCGCGTTCGCGTCAACGCCGTAGCGCCTGGTCCCACCGACACGGGCATGTTGGACCGTTTCACCGGCACGCCGGAGAACAAGGCCTCGCTCGCGGCAACGGTTCCGCTCGCACGAATCGGTAGGCCTGACGACATCGCGGCGGCGGTGCTCTACCTGGCCAATGACGGTGCTGCGTTTGTCACAGGGCAGATCCTCACCGTCGACGGAGGCAAGACAGCGGGTTGAGCTTTCAACGCGGTTTAGGCTTCCTGCTGAACCGGCGAAGCCCTATACAAGCGACACTTCTGGATGGAACCATCAATGAACACCGATCTCACCTTCTTCGAATCGAAGGCTTCCCCGAACTCTCGCCGTGTTCGCATCTTCCTTGCCGAGAAGGGCATCGAATTTCCTGCCAAGGCGGTGGACCTCGGCGCCAAAGAGCAATTCTCCGATGCCTACGTTGCGATCAACCCTCGCCGCCAGGTTCCCACGCTCGTGCTGCGAGACGGCACAGCGATTGGCGAAGTCCCGGCAATCTGGCGTTACATCGAGGAGGCCTACCCCGAGAAGCCCGCATTGCTAGGCACGACGCCAACTACGAAGGCGCTCGTCACGATGTGGGAACGACGTGCCGAGCTGGACGGATTCTCGGCGGTAATGGAGGGCGTCAGGAACGCCGTTGCCGGGCTGAAAGGTCGGGCGCTCTCAGGCCCGCATGCGTACGAGCAGATCCCCGAAATCGTCGAGCGCAGCAAGCTGCGCGTCGGGCACTTCTTTGCCGATTTCAACGACCGTCTCAAGACAGTGCCATTCGTCGCGGGCGACGCATTCTCTGTGGCTGACATTACTACGCTGGTTGCGATCGACTTCGCGGCGGGCGGCATGAAGCTGAGCATTCCTACGGGCTTCGACGCACTGCAAGCGTGGTACGACAAAGTCAACGCACGTCCGTCGTCGAAGGCATGACGGCCCGCAAGGTAGCCTGTCGTGACCGATGCCGTGCGCTCAGTATCAGCGCGGCCGGCTTCTGCGATTCGCCTCACGGCCGGTAAGCGTCGGACCTGCCGCGCCAATGTCACCCGCACCCGCGGACTGCTGCGTCACGGGAAAGATGGCATTGAGCGCGGCTTTCGCGTCGCCTTTCATGTGTCGGAGCCGGGCAAGACTCAACGAGCAACGCGACTGCCACGCAAGGAATCCGTGTTTCTGGGCCGTCTCAAGAGCATCGATCAAAATCGATTCGGCCGCCGGTATCGCTTCGTCGCCCCGGATCGCGACCAGCACCTCCGCCTTCGCTCTCCATAGCTCAGGCAGAGCTGGAAGCGATTCCCGAGCCGGTCGGCCACGCCCTGGAGCCCAAACGCCGGCACACATGCCGCAGCAAGTTCCAGCGCCAGCGGAATTCCATCGAGCCGGCGGCAGATTTGCGACTTCAGCCTCAACGCTGTCCGTGAATCCACGCTGAGCCCGGCATGCGGTCCGACACGCTCCTCGAAGAGACGTACCGCACTGTAGTCGAGAGCGACATCGCAATTTTCGTCCGGGGGAACCTCGAGCGACGGAACACGATAGATCGGCTCCCCTGCAACGCGCAGCGTTTCGCGGCTTGTTGCAAGTACGACTGCTCGCGGAGCGATCCGAAGCAGCCTTTCGGCAATCCTGGCGGCCCCGTGCGCGGCTTCGAGCGCCAACCGCGTCTTTCCCACACCGCCGGTACCCACGAGCGTGACCAGACGATGCGTTTGCAGGCCACGGTAAATCTCGCGTACGGCAATTTCCCGGCCGATGAGAGGACTGACCTCTGCAGGTAGCGGCAGGCCCGAAAAAGCCGGTCCGTCTGCAGGTGCAGCAGGGGGCCTATCCGAATTCGTGACTTGCGGGAGCACTTCTGCGATGAACTGGTATCCGCGCCCGGTCACCGTACGTATTGCCGCCCGGTCGTCTCCGAGAGCGCGGCGAAGTGCGGAAATCTGAGCTTCGACAGTATTGCCCGGCCTCACGACTGTCGTCAGAATTTTGTCTGCCGCCCGAACGGCGCGAACACCGGTAAGCATCAGCTTCTTTCAGCGCGTTTCAGCACTTTCAACGCATGCGGGACTGCACCCCGCACAGGCCACACCGCGTCGTGCATCTTATTGCTTGATCTGGTCGATGCGCGACAGAAACGTCGACAGAATCGCTGAGCGGTTATTCCGGTTATAGCCCACCACAAGCTCGATTCTCGGCGGTTCGCCCTTGAGTGGTCGGCTTGTTACCGACCAGGGCAGCAGTTTCTCGGCATAGGAGGGCAGTAGTGCGACGCCTCTCGTCGAGGCGATTAGCGACATCGCCATCGTCAGGTTGTGCACGCGATGCGCGGGCTCGATGACGACGTCGTTTGTCGCCAGATAGTTTTCGATCGCGCCGCGCATGGGACCGGCTACGTCTGAACCACCTATGAATAATTCACCCGCCAGTTCGTGCACGTCGATCTCATCGAAGGCCGCAAGGCGATGATCGCTTGGCATCAGCACGACGAAAGGCTCGCGTGCGACTGTCACGTAATCGAGGTCGGGTCGGTTGGCTTCGGCACGCATGAAGGCGACGTCCAGCCGTCCCGTCGACAATCCCTCTGCGAGTTCAGGGGAGTGCTCGCTCGATACCGTCATTTCGATGCTCTGCAGATCGCTCGCGAGCACGCGAGTCGCTTCCGCGAGCCAGGTCACTTCCTGTCCGCTCAGGAAGCCGACCGCAAACGTCGGCTTGGACGGTCGCGCCGCCCGCCGCGCTGCCTCGCACGCCGCATCGACTTGTGCAAGGGCGAGACGCGTGTGGACCAGAAATGCCTTGCCGGCGTCGGTCAGTTCAATGCCACGCGCGCTACGCACGAACAGTTGCGCACCTACTTCGTATTCAAGGTCTCTGATCTGCCGGCTCAGAGACGGCTGGGACGTGTACAGCCGACGTTCCGCCGCGACGGTCAGGCTGCCCTCTTCGGCCACGGCGAGGAAATAACGAAGATGACGCAGTTCCATTCACGCGTTCCTTTTAGTCATGCATGACAGGTATGGGGATCAGCTTACAAAGTCTTTTTCGCGCGGACAAGTGGCGGCTATCGTTCGATCACATCAGCCGGACGAAACCCTACCTCGCCCCAATGTCAGTTATCTGCTGGAAGGACGATCATGAACACCCTGACAGGAAAGACCGCGCTCGTCACCGGCGCTTCCCGTGGCATCGGACGCGCCACTGCGCTTGCGCTCGCGCAGGCAGGCGCTCAGATCATCGTTCACTATGGCCGCGGTGCGCGTGAGGCCAAGGCCGTCGTCGCCGAAATCACTGCGACGGGCACTCGCTCCAGGCCGATCTAGCCGAATCCGACGGGCCGCACAGGCTCGCGCGCCATGTCCGGGCAATCGTCGGTGAACGGCTCGACATCCTCGTTTCCAACGCTGGCATCGCGAAGGCAGCCACGCTCGAGGAAACAGGCGTCGAAGATTTCGACGAACTGTTCGCAGTCAACGTCCGCGCTCCGTATTTTCTCGTTCAGCAATTGCTGCCGATCATGTGCAAGGGCAGCAGCGTCACGCTGCTTTCGTCGCTCGCGGCCCATGCGGCCGTCGGCGAACTATCGGCCTACTCGGCCACGAAAGGCGCCGTGGACACCCTTGTGCGCCACTTCGCGGTTGACCTCGGACCGCGCGGCATTCGTGTGAACGCGGTCGCGCCCGGCGTGGTGCAAACCGACATGTCGAGCTTCACCCGCACCGACGAAGGCCGCGACATGACACTCAGCCTTCAGGCCATCAAACGGCTCGCCGAACCCGATGATATCGCCGCTGCGATCACCTTTCTCGCATCCGACCAGGCCAGATGGACAACCGGCGCGACGCTCAATGTGGATGGCGGCTCGAAGCTCTGAGCGAGTCGAGCGCGACGCCGCCATTTCGGCAATCCAGTTCGATTCACGCACCCGGATATATCAATGTCGCTAACTACCTCAATACAGCCCCCGCGCACGCGAAACTGGCTCGCGGTTCTTTCGGTCGCACTCAGCGCGACCGTGTTCTGCACCACGGAATTCCTTCCCGTCGGGCTACTGCGTTACATCAGCCAGGGACTGGGCGTAAGCGTTGGAGCCGCCGGCATCATGGTCACGGCGCCCGGGCTGCTGGCCGCCATTGCCGCGCCGTTTCTTACGGTAGCGGTCGGACGTTTCGACCGTCGGCGCGTGCTACTAGGCCTGGGCCTGCTGCTCGTAATCTCGAATCTGACGGCCATGCTGGCGCCGAACTTTACGATTCTCGTCGCGGCCCGTGCGCTATTCGGATTCGGAATCGGCGGATTCTGGGCAATCAGTGTGGGGCTCGGCGCCCGACTCGTGCCGGAGAAGAATGTCGGTCGGGCCACATCGCTGATTTTCGCGGGCGTCTCGCTCGGCATGCTGATCGGCGGGCCGGCCGGGGCACTGATCGGGGACCTGGCTCGTTGGCGTACCGCATTTGGCGCAGCGCTCGCGCTGTCCGTTGCCGCGCTGCTGGCCCAGTGGGTTTCGTTGCCGTCGCTAAACGTAGAGCATCGGGTAAGCACACGCGAACTGCTCGGCATCTTCGGTACGCGACCGGCACGCATCGGGCTGATCGCGATGACGCTGGCCCTATGCGGACAGTTTGCGACCTATACGTATATCACTCCGTTCCTCGCAACGGTGTCGGGATTTGGCGGCAAGGTCATCTCGTTGCTGCTGCTCGGCTACACGTTCATCGGGCTGCTCGGTAATTTCATCGGTGGTTCATTCGCGCAACGGAACGTCAGGACCACGCTCATCGCGAGCATCCTGTTTATCGCATTGCCGCTCGCCATGCTTCCCGCGCTCGGCACCAGTCGGCCGTCGGTGCTGGTCGCGCTGGCCGCGTGGGGAACCGCGTACGGCGCCATGCCCGTCGCACTGCAGATGTGGATGGCGCAGGCAACCCGCGAAGTCCGCGAAGGTGGCATGGCGCTGTTCGTAGCCAATTTCCAGATCTCGATTGCACTGGGTTCGTTCGTCGGCGGCCGGATCGTCGACGGGTTGGGTCTCTTCAATGCAATGTACTTCGGTGCCGGACTCGCCTTGGTTTCGATCCTGACGCTCGCGCTGACCGGCGGGCATCCTCGCAGGATTGACGAGCCCGCGTCCACCTGAACTATTCCCGCGGGCTGCGACCGCGCAGTCATGCACGTGCCATATCTTTCAGGCATGGCCACTTGCCTACAAAGTCTTTTTCCTCTTGCCAGCCACCGCATACAGTACCCATCAGCAGGCACCGCCCACGAGATTTCCAGGCGCGTGACTGGATTGCCAAAGCAGCACCCCATGCATTTCAAACATACCGGCAAAACAACTGCTGCACTTACTTCTGAAAGGATCGCAATCATGAGCCACCAGACGCACCAGACCGCACCAACGCAGTACGTTGAAGCAAACGGTACCCGCTTCGCCTATCGCCGCTTCGGCAATCGCGCGGGCGTACCGCTTGTGATGAACATTCACTTCACCGGCACCATGGATCACTGGGACCCCGCCGTGACCGACGGCCTGGCCGCCGGACGTGAGGTCATCCTGTTCAACAACGCCGGCATTTCGAGCAGTTCAGGCAACGTTCCCGAATCGATCGAGGAAATGGCGGCCAACGCTGCCGCATTCATTCGTGCGCTCGGTCTCGAACAGGTCGATGTACTGGGATTCTCGATGGGTGGCCTGATTGCGCAGACGCTCGCCATTGCGGAGCCCGCGCTGGTTCGCCGCCTGATCCTCGTCGGCACGGGCCCGCGCAGCGGAGAAGGCATGGCCTCGCTGACGCCCGAAGCGCAGGAAATCTTCGGCGCGAGCTATGCCGAACCGGACCATCTCTGGCTGCGCGTCCATTTCTCGCCGACCAGGACCAGCCAGACGGCCGGGCGTGCGTTCCTCGAACGCTTCCGCCTTCGCACGGAGAACCGTGATCCGGTGGCCAACGAAGCCGTGGCACCGGCCCAGCTCGCGGCACTCGCGAAATGGGGCGCGCCGCAAGACAACCCGTACGCCTACCTGTCTGCACTCAGCCAGCCGACCCTGGTCGTCAATGGTGACGACGACGTCATCATCTATACGGTCAATTCGCTGATTCTGCGCCAGCACATCCCGAATGCCCAACTGATCATCTATCCGGACGCCAATCACGGCTCGCTCTATCAATACCCCGAGCGTTTCGTGGAAGACGTTTCCAGGTTCCTTTCCTGAGTCGCCAGTTACACCCACATTTGATCCCGAATTCAACAGGAGTTAATCGTGACTACTAATCTTCACGGCAAAACTGCACTCGTCACGGGCGCTTCGCGCGGCATCGGCCGCGCAACCGCTCAGGCTCTGGCAGCAGCAGGCGCGCGCGTGATCGTGCACTTCGGCAGCGACGAGAAGGCTGCGAATTCCGTCGTCGACGGGATCCGTGCGTCGGGTGGTTCGGCCGACAAGGTCGCGGCAGACCTGAGCGCGGCGAACGGCCCTCACGAACTGGCCCGTCAGGTACGCGGGCTGATTGGCGAGCGTCTCAACATTCTCGTTGCGAATGCCGGCATCTCGAAGGCCTCGTCGATCGCGGAAACGACGGTAGAGGACTTCGACCGGTTGTTCGCCGTCAATGTGCGCGCCCCATACTTCCTCGTCCAGCAACTGCTGCCCGTGCTGGGCGAGGGCAGTAGCGTAGTCCTGCTGTCCTCACTTGCAGCCCGCGCTTCGGTTGGCAATCTGTCAGCCTACGCCGCGAGTAAGGGAGCAATCGACACCCTGGTCAAGCATTTCGCCGCAGCGCTCGGCGAGCGCGGCATTCGCGTGAACGCCGTCGCGCCGGGCGTTGTTGAAACTGACATGTCGAACTTCGCCAAAACCGATGCCGGGCGGGACTTCACCCTCGGCATGCAGGCCCTCAAGCGCGTGGCGCAACCCGACGACATCGCAGGCGCTGCCCTGTTCCTCGCATCCGATGCGGCACGCTGGGTGACGGGTGACACGCTGCGTGTCGATGGCGGCTCCAAGCTCTGATACCGGGGGAGACGGGCATGACCCATACAGCCTGCCCGACTGCCCCCGCGATTTCATTAACCGCGCGACCCCCGGCGATGGACGAGGCGGCACCCTGTCGGCGCTGTATCTCCTTGATTATCTGGCCGCCGGCATACTCGCGCCGATTCTGGGACGCGTGGCGACGGTTCACGGACTGGGCTTCGCCGTGTATCTGGGCGCCGGCGTCATCGCCGCCTTGAGCTTCGCCACGCTCGCACTCGCGCTCGGCCTGCGTCGCATTGCGAAGGACGAGCGACGCTGATTCCCAACTGAAACGCCGAATCTGCTCGTTTTTCTGCTCGAAGCCGTCGCACGGGAATGAGCGCAGTAATTTCAGTTCAGCCGGTTCGACGGCAAGCGCAATAGCAGCCGACGCATCACGGTGTTAGCAGATCGAACGGCCGCTTTCAGGCCGGCTACCGACTGATGCGGTGGCCGGAAGTCGAGACGAACGCGTCCTATTAGTGACCTGTCCGGGCCTTTTCGACAAATCGTCGGCAGGCCCGGACACTGCAGAACGTCAGGGCATCAGAACGTCACGACCGTTCGCAGTCCGGCTACGGCCTCGTTGCCGATGCGTGCGCCGCTGTTGTTCGGGTCGGGGATGCCGCCACCCGGATGGAAGATGTACTGGAGTTCGCCCTGCAGCAACCACCACGGCGCAACCTGATACTGGTAGGTCGCCTCGATCACCGTCTCCGCCGAACGCGCAGGGTAGCCCGGCGTCCGGAGCGTTGCGATGTCACGGTCGAGTGCGCTCGCGCTCGAGCTGACGTTCGCGTAGCTCACCGCGAGCCCGACCGAGTCGCTGTCCCGGCCCTTGAACGGAGCTTTCAGGACGACGCCTCCATTGATATTGAAGTCGAGCAGGTTACGGTCGCCCGGCGCGCCCATCACACGCGTGAAGACGCCAACCGATTGCGGGCTGTCGGCGCTCGGGCGCCACACCATCTGGTCTGCAACGGCATAAATGCTGAAGTTGCCGCGATGCGTGGCCGGCACGCCGTTCGACGCCGGGCTCGCGAGCGAGATGCCGTTCGTGTCGAGGTGCTGATCCGCGAAGTGATTGTTGTTGTACCAGAAGCCCAGCTTGTAGGTGCCCGGCAGCCCGCCCGGCTGTGCCGAACCAGATCCGCCTGCCGGCGGCTGGTTGATCGCGTACTGGACCTCGCCGATCATCATGACGCCGTTGTGCAGGTTGAACTGGGTGCCGCTGGCGTTGAGTTGCTGCGGGTCGCCATTGCCTGGCGCGGGGTTGCCGTCGAAGATGCCGCCGAGAATCGTCATCGAGTCACTCGGCTTGAACCGCAGGCGCACGCCAAGTGACGAGAGCGGATAGGCAGGGCCGCCCGCAGGCATGTCAGTGGCGGCCAGGACGGGCCAGCCGAAAGTCGCGTTCGCGAACGTGCTGCCGTACTGGCTGATGATGAATTCCTGATCAAGGCTCTGCTGGCCGATCTTGACGTCGAATTTGTCACCTATCGCCTGCTGGTACCAGAGTTCCCACAAACGCGTCGACGCTTCGGCCTCGACACCGCTCACGGCCTGCAATGCGTTCAGGCGTGCCGCCGTGATGCCGTGTCCGTGAATCTGCAGGGCATCGACGAAGAAGGTGCCGCCCTTCAGGCCGAGCGCCTTGTCAGTATCGACGCTAAGGCCGAACTGCGTGGCGCCGTTGTATGAAGCGCCCTTCGAGATACCGCCGGAGAAGTTTCCGTAGAGCTCGCTGGTTTCTTGCGCGTTGAACGTGATGCCGTGGTCGCCCAGTAGCGTGCGCAGTCCGCCCATGTCGCCGAGCAGGTTAGAGCGCTCCCAGAAGCCGGTCGGCGCGGCGGCGGCCCCGGCCGATGCCGCGCTTGTGTCGGTGTTTGTGGTTGCGGAAGAGCCCTGGTCCGCCGATGTGGGCGCGGCTGACTCCGACTGTGCGTAAGCCGGCATGGCGATGCTGGCGCCCAGTACCACCAAGAGCGCTGCGGCGGCGCAGCCTGGCTTCAGGCGCGAGGGCGGAGCGAGCATACATCGGCTGTCAATGCTGTTGTCGTTATGTGTGGGCGTGCCAAAGGAGATCATTTTGTGTTCTTCTGGGAAGCGAACTGATGAATAAGCGATGCCAACGCAGGAGGGTGTCCGGCGCCGCCTCGCCGTGGGGGCTGCAGTCTTGCAAAGCCTATTTGCGACGATGACCCGGTCAGGCGGGCCACCAAGTACCGCCACCGGTGCGTCCTGGCATCTTCCAGAGGGCTGCAACCGAGGTGCCGCGTTGCACTGCCTGGACTCTGTCGGCACCTGTGTGCCGCCAGAGCTGGCTGTGCCCGTCAGGTTCGCGTTGCGGTGCGACTGCTGGCGTTGCACGCAGGTAATCGCGTGAGGCGAGGAGAAAGCGTTCGATATGCATGATTCAACTCCCGTCGAGCCCGGCTGGCCGGGCAACGTTCGATAAGTGGCACACCGTCAGCGAAGTCGGGCGCTGTCGGCGTACTTAAGCAAAAAGGGAGCGAGCTACAGACAGACCGCACGGGCGGTCCGGAAGAAGCGCGCTGACCCGTCAATCGGGGTCAGCGGCAGGAGGGAAAGTCCGGCGTCGCTAACGCGCGATTGCAGTCTGGTTGCCGGCACACGCCGGCATACAAGATCGACAACTAGAGCTTGCGTCCACGAAGGACTCTCCTGTTTCTAAGACAGGGCGGATTCTATGCGCGCCATCTGCGAGCGCGCAAGTAAAAATTGTCATGCAGTGCATAGCAGTTTGAAGAGGGATGCCAAATGCACCGGACTGTGCCAGCTCAATGGCATTCTGGGAGGCTCACGAGCGCGCGCGGCGCGGCACGTGTGCAAACACAAACGCACGGGCAATGGTTCTGTTGTGGAGTGCATAACAAACGGAATGCAAATGAATTTCGTTAAATGGAAGTAACGGATTCGAAAGAAAAATCTTTGAAATAGTCGTTGACTCGGCTCACGCGTCGTCACTAGAATTCGCCTGTTTCCACGAAAGGGGCATTTGCCTTGGACAGTTGTAGTTGTCGACCTTCGAATCGTTTTTCTGCCTGACCGGCACGACGCCCGCCTGGATTCTTCCTTAGCCGCCGTCCTGCCAGCAGGCAGACGGTGCGCGCCGCAGTAGCTTCCGCAGTCTCTCCCGCGCATCTTTTCGATTGGCCGCCGTCGTTGGCGTGTGTGCTATCACGCACGTTCGTCAACGCGACCCGGCGCGTCGAGCCATTGGCTCGCGACGCCGCTCGTTCACGCCGTTTTCGCGCACTGGCGCGCGGGACCTGGCGTGTGGTTAAACACGTCCGTCAAGCTTGACTCGTACCCTGACCCTGACAACAGAGGAGTTCACAATGCCCGACCCTGAGCCTTGTCCCTGCACGACTTGCGCTGCGCTCCCACAAGGCGCGGCCCGCTTCGCCTGACATCAGTCCGCACACGTTCCTCCCACACGCCCGGGCATATCGCCCCCCGCGTGAAGCGAAACGAAGGCACGCCTGATCGATGGCGCCACGTTTCAGGCATCTGGAGGAATCACCATGCACTTCGCTCTCCTCGTTTCGCAACTCCCGCACGTCGAAGAAGCTCGCACGCACTACAACGGCATGCTCGGGCTCGACTCACATTCGCACGGCTCAACCGGCGTAGTCGCTGCCGTCTGGACGGCATTCAAAAAGCTCGTTCGCTGACACGGCCTGGCGTCGCCGACTTCTGCCCCTGCTCCCGCATCATCAGTCGGCGGGGCAGCGCCACGTCTCAATCATTAAGTTCAAAAAAGTACTACTAAGGAATAAATAACGATGTCCACCACTCCTGCAAACATCACGCAACGTCGGAGTGCCGTGCTCGACGACGCGCACGTGGGCGATATCAAAGGCGCCCTCGGCACGATCGCCCGCCACGACACCGCTCCGCGCAGCAACTGGATGGCGCGCCTGCGCACGCTGCTCGCCATCCTTGGCCCCGGCCTCATCGTCATGGTCGGCGATAACGACGCCGGCGCCTTCGGCACTTATACGCAGGCGGGGCAGAACTACGGCACGTCGCTGCTCTGGACGCTCGCGCTGCTGATTCCGGTTCTCTACGTGAACCAGGAAATGGTCCTGCGCCTGGGCGCCGTGACCGGCGTCGGCCACGCACGCCTCATCTTCGAACGCTTCGGCAAGTTCTGGGGCGCCTTCAGCGTCATCGATCTTTTCCTGCTCAATGCGCTCACGATCGTCACCGAGTTCATCGGCATTACGTTTGCGCTCGACTTTCTCGGCGTCTCGAAGGTTCTCGGTGTCTGCATCGCCGCGGTACTGACGATGGCGGCGGTCAGTACGGGCGACTTCCGGCGCTTCGAACGCTTCGCGATCGTGCTGTGCCTGTTGAGTCTGCTGCTGATCCCGGTGCTCGTTTCGATTCACCCGCCCGTGGGCGTTATCGCGCGCGACTTCTTCGTGCCGACCTGGCCGGCGAATTCGAAGCTCTCCGACGTGATGCTCCTCGTGATCGGCATCGTCGGCACGACCGTCGCGCCGTGGCAACTGTTCTTCCAGCAGAGCTACGTGATCGACAAGCGCATCACGCCGCGCTTCATGAAGTACGAAAAGGCGGACCTCTGGATCGGTATCGCGTTCGTGATCGTCGGCGCTGTGGCGATGATGGCCTTCACCGCCGCGCTCTTTGACGGCAAGCCCGAGTTCGGCAACTTCACCGACGCGGGTGGCGTGATTGCGGGTCTGCACAAGTACGTCGGCCAGACCTCGGCCACGATCTTCGCCGTGGCGCTGCTCGACGCGTCGATCATTGGCGCCGCCGCCGTTTCGCTCTCGACGGCCTATGCGATTGGCGATGTCTTCAAGGTCAAGCACTCGCTGCACCGCAGCGTGCTCGACGCGAAGGGTTTCTATCTTGTCTACTTCGGCATCATCGCGGTCGCGGCGGCCCTCGTGCTGATTCCCGGCAGCCCGCTCGGCCTCTTGACTGAGGCTGTGCAGACGCTGGCCGGCGTGCTGCTGCCGAGCGCAACGGTGTTCCTGTTGCTGCTCTGTAATGACAAGGCGGTGCTTGGCCCGTGGGTGAATTCGAAGAGGCTGAACGTGTTCACGGGTGCAGTGATTGCCGTGCTCGTCGTGTTGTCGATCATCCTGACGGCGGCCACCGTGTTTCCGGATATCAGCGGCGCGGCGATCGTCAAGATTCTCGTGGGCGGATGTGGAATTGCCGTGGCCGTGTACGCCGCGGTGGAACTCTCGCGCAAATCACGCGGCGCGAATGGCACCCAGGATGCCCTGCCGCTCAACAAGCCAGCGCTCAAGGAGTTGCGCAACACGTGGCGCATGGCGCCGCTCGAAGACCTGCCGGCGCCGCAGCACCTGACGCTGTCGACACGCGTGTGGATGGGCGTGCTGCGCACCTACCTCGTCGTCGCAGTGAGTCTCGTGATCGTGAAGGTCGTGCAGATGGCTATCCATTAACGTGCATCGGGCAGACGCAAGTCTGCCCCTTCTCTAGTGCGCACGGCCCCGTCTTTTTCGTGCAAGCGTATGCATATGGGCACGTGACGCGGCTTCTGCTCTCGACATGTCTTCATTTGCGGGGACTTCGATGCTCAGCCACCATGAGATCGGCACGCTGCTAACGCTTGCGAACGGGGAAATGCGGGTACGCACACTGGACCCGAACATGAGGGCATTGCAGAGTCGGAAGCTTGTCGAAACTCAGGAGCGAGCGCCTGACTGGATCACCGTGCGATTAACCGAGGCAGGACGGGCTCTGCTACGGCGCCTGCGGGTCGGGTCGTGATGGCTGACAGTCATTTGAAGCGATACATTTCGTACGCAGTTCGCAGCAGGTATCGCTCCGGGACCGCGACTCCTCGGCGCGGACAGCCCGAGGGGTCGCGTTAATGCTCCTGGCGGTCCGAATGGACATGGACAACGGCGTATCTAGCTTCGATTGGTCGACAGGCCCACGAATCTGCGCCCGTATGAAATGAGTGGAAGCGCGGACAGCGCGCCGAGGTACATGCTCCGCCGTGCAAGTCAAATGACGCCACGGCGGCGCAGAGCAACGTCATGTTCATTTGGCGAACGTGGCATAACAGGTCACTCAGTGGCATGAACTGAGAGCGAGCTCCGCCGCACCTTGGCAGGGCGTTTCGGGTTACCGTATCAGGCACCGACGATGAAAAAGCACATTCCACCGATATGCATGGTTTTTGCTCTGGTCTTGGTCATCGCATTCCAGTCCATAAATCAAAATCGTCCGGCATTCACAACGAACACGACACGGGCTGTTACTGGCATTTTCGCTGAAAACGCATTGCCGAATGTTGGAATGCACCACTGTTTGGTCTACGGGAAATACTGCCTTAGTAACGCATTACGCAGCCGATGACAGGAAACCCGGTACTGAACGACATGACGCATATAGACCCTGTTTGCGGGCCGACGCTCGTAGAGGAAAATATTAATCGCCACGAACTGTGTCGTTGCCCGTCGCTCATTCGCGTGCGTCAATGTAGTAGCACGCTGCTAACTTGAAAAAACCATGGGTAGCTCTGGAACCAATCCATGCGTTTTCTGCTTCTGCTTGCACTTCCGATGACTGCCGTCGCTGGCGCGTGGCTCGAAGGACATCCCTTGACCTTCTTCGCCGGCGCTGATATTTCACCCCTGTGCGGCAGTTCACATGACATGGGCGCAGCTCTTGCTGCGGTCCACAAATGGCTCGGCCACCGCCGGCGCGCTGGACTGCGTCCAGGGCAGCAGCTCCGTTACCGACAACCCAATCGGACGACATCATGGCCTCCAGAAAGGAACTCAAGCGTTACCGTGCGCATCTTGCCGACGAACGACATAGCGCGGCGATCTATGAAACGCTCGCGCACGTCGAAAAGGACGCTCACCGGAAGCAGGTCTTCGGCGAGCTCGCCGCAGCGGAGCGAACCCATGCAAAGGTATGGGCCGACAAGCTGAAAGCGAACGGACAGCCCGTCCCGGACGGACAAAGTGTGAAGACTTTCATGATGAAGAGTCTGGTTCGCGTCTTTGGTCCGAAATTTGTGCTGCCTACGCTTGCAGCCGCCGAATTTGCGGACCGGAATAAATATGCGGGCAACCCCGAGACCGCCACAATGTCCGCAGAGGAACGGCAGCACGCTAGCGTGGTGCAGGGCATGGTAAACGCGGACAAGCCGGAACCGACCAAGGGGGCCGAGATCGCCGAAGCGGAATCCTGGCATCGGGGCGTGTCATCCGGTAACGACCTCCGCGCCGCCGTGCTCGGTGCCAACGATGGACTGGTATCGAACTTCTGTCTGATCATGGGTGTCACTGGCGCCGGTACAGGCAACAAGGCGATTCTGCTCACAGCAATGGCGGGACTGATCGCAGGCGCCTGTTCCATGGCACTTGGAGAATGGCTGTCCGTCACCAATGCCCGCGAACTTGCGAAAACGCAGATCGCGCTGGAAGCCGACGAACTTGAACACACTCCCGATGCGGAGGAGCATGAACTGAGGCTCATCTACCGCGCCAAAGGCCTGGAGCGCGACGAAGCGAAGCGCGTGGCAGCACAGATCATGCGCGACAAGGACAAGGCACTGGACGCGCTCACGCGTGAGGAACTCGGGCTGGACCCGGCGGAACTCGGTGGCAATCCGTGGACTGCAGCGGGATTTTCCTTTCTGTTGTTTGCGGTCGGAGCCATCTTCCCGGCGATGCCATTCCTGTGGACGTCCGGCACCCCGGCGATCGTGCAGTGCGTAGGTCTGAGTATTTTTGCATTGGCGGCCATCGGGGTGTTCACGTCACTGTTCAATGGACGCAGTGCCAGTTTTTCCGCGGTTCGCCAGGTCATCATTGGGCTTGTCGCTGCTGCGTTCACGTACGGCATTGGGCGTCTGTTGGGCGTGTCCGTTTCATGACGAACATGTGGTCGTGAACGGCGTTATTTGCGATTAGTTTGTCGGCGTGGGATTCGCTCGATTGGTGTCGAGCCGCCGATGTCGTCGTCGGGCAGACGTTTGCAAGCATGCGACCAGTGGCGCTGTATTCAGATGAGCCGCAGCGAACTGACTGCGCGCGGTAGGCTGACGGGGCCAGGCAGTTGCAGGCTCCTGAAGGGATCTGTTTCACCTGGCCATGCGCCGCCGCGCTGCGGAGATGGCAATCCGTCGAGTCCAACCTTTCTTGACGCGTCCGTGCACAGCTGATCGTCCGAGTGCGGTCAACTGCGTGTGCGGAACCCATGGATTTAGTACGCTTGCCCGCGCCGGACCGCATCCTATACTTCGAGCGCTTCACGGACACGGCGTTCTTCGCGAATGGACAGTCCGCTTTTTCCCCAAGCCTCCGTGTTCCTTGACACCAAGATCTTCTGCCTTCGTGAAAAGTATCGTGCGACGCCTGGCAGTTGCGCATCGAAGGCAATGCAGGGGCAATGAAATGATTTGCGATCCATCACATCTTTGCGCGTCCTGCAGTCTTCTGCTGAGTCACCCCGATTTCGATGTGACACACCCTCTGCGCGATGTCGGCGAACCGGCATATCTCGGCAACATCCGCATCCAGTACTACCGCTGCCCGGGTTGCGGAGCTGAATGGTGCTGTTCATGTAGTCCTTTCGAAAGCAGGGACGTTCATTGGACACTTCGCTGATGTCGTAGGGCCCCAGGCTGGGAAATCGTGATTCGGGCGATTGCCGCCGTGGCGATTGGAACCGCTATTGTCGGTTTCCGATGCGCCCGCCCGGGCGGTGGCTACGCCGCGACTGCAACGGCAGATGGCCAGTGTCTTCGTGAGTTTTCCCGCAAGCCTGCGCGCCGCGCGCAGCGAAGCCTTTCCTCACGTCAACGTCGGCAGTACCGACGACAGCGTAGAGATCGTCGCCTTCGCGCCAGATCTGGACCCGGCAGCGATCGATGTCTCCATCGACCCGACAGACAGACTGATCCATTGGAAGAAACTCAATGCTTCCCGGGAACGGCGTTTGCTACGGGCATCTCGCAGCGGAGTCCGGCGCGAGTCTCAGACACGCGCGACGCGCAAGGCGGCTGCGATCGCCTGAACAACGCTCGTTTGTGGTGCCATGTTGGAGCAAGCCGCATCGTTGTAAGCAGCACCGCGCCGCCGTCGCCTTTTCTGGCCGTCGCGCGGGTATCGGTCTTGAAATAGCCATCAGAAAACGACCATGACGCCGTCACACACGAGCACGCTTCAGCAGCTGGCGGCGTATCTCGAACAAAAACGCGGCCTGATCACGCGCCGATGGCTTCGCGCGGTCCGGTCCGATCCGGCGAGCGGGCAGACCGGACGCTTATCGACGGTCCAACTGGTCGACCATCTTCCCTCGATATACGAGGAAATCTGCGCAGTGTTGCGGAGCGCGCCGGCGCAGAAGACACTCTGGCGGCTACACGCCAACGCCAGAAAACATGGCAGTGAGCGCTGGATGCTTGGCTACCAGCTCGACGAGCTGTTCGGGGAACTGACCGAATTCCAGCGCTGCGTACAGCGGGCAACAAGAGAGTTCTTCGCGGGAACCTCTGTGTCACGCAATGTCCAGGCGGATGCCCACCAGGTGATAGAAGATCTGTTCAGCGCAACCATACGCGCCGCAATCAGGCAACTGATCGACGAACAGGACAGCCGGATCTCGCATACCCTCGGCGAACGCGACCGGGCGCTGGCCGCCCAACACAAGAGCGAGGAACGGCTTCGGCTGGCCGCGTCTGCAGCCGGGTCGGGCATTTTCGAGTGGGATATTCCCGACGGCAGGGGTGTCTGGGAAAACACTCGCATGTACGAGATAACCGGACAACCGGAATCGCGGGGCCCGCTGTCATGGGAGGCGTTTGTGCGCGAGCTCGTTCATCCCGACGACGCGCAGGCCCTGGTCACACACCACGGGGAGACCAGGGATGGCGTTGGCGACTTCCAGTCGAGCTTCCGGATTTTCCGGATCGAGGATCGTGCACCGCGGGTGGTTGAAATGCATGGTCGGTTCAGGAAAGAGGCCGATGGTTCGATCCGCTCCTTTGTTGGCACGCTGACCGATATCACGCGCCGTAGGCTCGCCGAAGAATCGCTGCGGGAGGCAGACCGTCTCAAGGATGCGTTTCTCGCAACCCTGGCCCATGAGTTGCGCAATCCGCTCGCACCCATCCGCAATGCGGCGCAGATCCTCAAGCAGCTGAAAACTG
Organism: Paraburkholderia sp. BR14312; assembly: GCF_040948675.1. NCBI lineage: Bacteria > Pseudomonadati > Pseudomonadota > Betaproteobacteria > Burkholderiales > Burkholderiaceae > Paraburkholderia > Paraburkholderia sp. BR14312. The sequence continues at coordinate 517,774 of NZ_JBFPKI010000001.1, read as the reverse complement.
ATATACCCCCTGAGGTCGAATGGGCGCGCCTGACGGTAGAGCGGCAGTGTGCGCACCTCACGCGTCTGATCGACGACTTGCTGGACGTGTCCCGTATCAGCAGCGGGAAGGTCCGTCTGCGCCGCGAAGTTTTCGACATCAGGGAGTCTGTCCACAGCGCGGTCGAAATCAATTTGCCGGCTGCGAACGATCACCGGGACCGTATTGAGGTTAACTTGCCCGCCGAACCGCTACTGATGGATGGCGACCGGACAAGGCTGACTCAGGTCGTCTCCAACCTCCTGGACAACGCGATCAAATATTCGGGCGAGGACTCACGGATAACAGTAGATGCAGCCGTGCGGGAGGGCCGCGTTCAGATCATCGTCGCGGACGAGGGCGTTGGCATTCCGGCATCGCAACTCGTGCGCATGTTCGAGCCGTATGTGCAGCTCGCGCCGCCAGAAGGGCGGGCCCAGTCGGGGCTGGGTATCGGACTGTCTGTCGTCCAGAACCTGGTGGAGATGCACGGCGGCCACGTGACGGCCGCAAGCGACGGTGCCGGAAAGGGCGCCCGCTTCACAGTGTTGCTGCCCATCACACATGGGACCGGTGCCGGCATGGCCGACGCGGCGGAACGGCCGGAACAGCAGGCAAAACGGTTGCGTGTGCTCATTGTCGATGACAACCGGGATGCCGCGGAATCGCTGGCGATGGTCCTGCAGGAACATGAAGTCCGCTGCGCGTTCGACGGGGAAGATGCCCTTGCGATCGCCAGAGGCTTCCGTGCCGATGCCGTCATCCTTGATATCGGGTTGCCTGGAATCAGCGGCTACGAACTGGCACGGGAACTCCGGGCGCTGCCCGAAAGCGCGAACGCCGTGGTGGTTGCGCTCAGCGGGTTCGGCGCACCGGAAGACGTCGAGCGGTCCCGCGATGCGGGGTGCGCACGGCATTTTGTAAAACCGGTGGATCCGGAAACGTTGCTGGATTTCCTGCGGACGTTTGCGAATGCAAGATGCGGGACCGGCTGAGCAACAGCACCAGGATAACGGAAGTCAGTTCAAGTATCGCTCCGAGCTTGATGATAGGTGAAAGCCATTTTTTACCAGGTGAATGTCTGTGGCGGAGATTTCGGGCACGTGCGCGAATGCTTTCGTGCGTGGAAGCGAGAGCCGCTGATATATCGAACAGATCGCAGGATGTTCGAAGGTCGCGACGAGGTTCGGGCCCTGTCGGACAAGCCATTTCCAGACACCGACCGGGCTCGGCATGCGCTTGAAAGGTCCTGCGGGCCGGACGATGCATACGCGCTGGCAGCAGAGGTGCACGAGGACGGTCGTAACCTGCGGATCGTGATGGCCGCCTATGCCGAATGACGGCTGGACATGCGCGTGCCCGCGCGTATGGCATACGCTGTGCAGCGCGCTCGATAGTGAGCGTGGCCCCTGTCGATGTAATGCAACAGGCAAAGTGGGTTCCGATGAGTTCCAGTTCGTTTGAGCGGCTGCATCGGGACGACGCACTGGACTTGTGTGTTGACGCACCCGCGGCATGAATGTTGCGCGCCATATTGCGGGACTGCCATTGGAGTATCAAATGAGACACAGCGTGACAGGGATTGTGCTTGCAGCGCTGCTGGCGCTGCTATCGGCTGCTGGATGCAAACGTGCCGACAACACCAGTGCACAGAGCGACACTGGCATGAGCAGTTCGCCTGCTGCGGCGAGCAGCGCTGCCGGTGCCAGTCAATGAGCGATGGCGCACCGCTCCGGGGCGAACGTTCGCCGGTGAGTCCAGCGGCGCTAGCCGGTGCGCTTGGCAAGCGTGCTGCGGCGAGGGATTCACTGCATTGAAAGACTGCGGTGCCCGAGCATGCCAGATGCCTATGTTTAGCCTTTTGCGCGCTGTCTAACGTCCGCAGGCGCGGTTGGGCGAGAGTTACCGAATACCGCGGATGGCTGACCCGGTCAGTTGCAACGCCTGCAGAAAACGGTCGCCGTAAGGCGGCTGCGACTGTGACGGACCATACGGATGAAGCCGGGACGCTTGGCGTCGACGGTGATTTTGCCCAAGCAGATGACGCTCACGCCCAGGCGACAGAACTCGCGATCGCATGGATCGAACAGCGTCACGCTGTATCTGTCGCTATGCGCGCCACCGGTAAAACGGAATGCTCCCGGCGAAAATTGGACCCGCAGCGCGTATTGCGAGTGTTGCCGCGTGAGCGCTCCGTCGGAGAGGGAATTTCATGAAAGCAGGTAATGCGATCTTCATTTCGACTGTGCTGGCGGTAATGGTTTCAAGCGGTGTGGCGCTTGCTCAGCGTAGTCCGGATGCGGCAAGCGGCGGGACCGGAAACAGCAACGCCTCAGGTGTCCCAGGAGATGCTGTCGTGGGGCCTACGGCTGAGACAGATGCGCCGGGCAGGTCGAGCACATCGCACGAGGAAACACTGGGAAAGCGCCATATGCACGCGAAGCCGGCGTCCCCAGAAAGCAGGGCAATCAACCCCGGAAGTAACCCCCGACAGTAACGATGCCAGGGTCGCAAGCTGACAGCTTGGCCAAGCATTTCGCCAATCACGCGATTGGCCGCCAACTGCCTGCCGCCCGGGACGCCCGATTTCCCGGTTGCTCAGTGCAGGCGCACGTCCGAATCAAGGCCGGTCAGCAACGCCACCATGGCGTGGGCCGACGGGCCAAACTTCGTGAGACCCGGTATCAGATGGTCGCGCAGAAGGCCGACGAGATCAGGCCGACCGCGTGCGAGTTCCGTCAGCAGCTTGATGTGGCTTACGACCTTCTCATGTACAGCGTGGCGCAGCCGCCCGTAGTCCCCAAGGCGACCAGGCTGATCCGCCAGAAAGTCCGCCGCGCAGTGTGCGTAAACCCAGGCATCCTCGATTCCCAGGTTCATGCCCCGCGCGGCCACGGGCGAATGGATATGAGCCGCATCACCCGCTATCGCCACCCGGCCCACCGCCTCCATTGCCGCGAGCCGGTGACTGATGTGGAAGCTGGATGTCCATGCCGTCGGCCCGACGTGTGTCGTGCCGGGTGGTAGGTGGTCCAGGATGTCGGGCACGTTGCCAAATACGCGCCAGAGCTTGCCCTCGAGGCCGAGGAGGAATACAAGGCCGTCTTTCAGGAAGCAGACGTGCGCGCTGTCAAGGTCAAGAGACGTCTCGAGACCGGTGTCGGCCAGGGGCCACGCTTCAGGAAAGGCAGAGCCTTCGAAAGCGATCCCGAGTTGCTCGCGCACGCGGCTGTGCGCACCGTCGGCGCCAAGCAGCAGCGGCGACCGTATGACCTCGCGCCGTCCGCCGACATGGATGAGCGTCGCCTCGACGTAATCGGCCTCCTGGCGCAGCGCATCTAACTGCACGCCGCGTTCGGGGACGACGCCGCGCTCGCGCAAGGCTTGCGCGAGCAATGCCTCGCTGCGGGCCTGCGACAGGATCGTCATTCTGTAGCGCGGATGCGCGCCAGCGAACTCGAGTTCCGCAATCAGTTTCCAGTCGTCGTAAAAGCGCGTGCGGTGGATGGCACGCCCTTGCGCGACCATCGCCTGCGCGACGCCCGTGGACTCCAGCAGTTCGAGTGCGCGGGGATTCACGACCTGAGCGCGCGATTCGGTGGCAGCCTGCGGAGCGGCATCGACGATGCGGGTGCGCATGCCCTGGTCAGCAAGAAAAAGTGCGGCCGCGAGACCGACCGGTCCAGCACCGATGACAAGCGTCGTGTCATTCATGGTCCATCTCCGCACGCTCACGCCGCCGCGGGCGCGCGTGCAATAACGCAATAAAAGCAGGTCTTTGGCGGCCCTGACCTCTGGGGCGCCCTCTCAATGCCAGCCCATCCAGGACTCATGAGGAGAGTGTCCGGCGCTTACCGGTTTTGTCGGCGTGACGTTTTGGTCGCATCTATTGATCGCCTTGAACTTCAATGGAGGACGCTCTCTACTCAAGGTCGCTCTTAGGGAAAATGATTCGGCCGGCTAGCGGTGCCCCTTGTAATACGCATCAGCCTTGATTACTTCGACGCCGCGCCAGCCCCAATACACGCGATGCCGACTGATCCGACCGTTCTCAACGTCCATCGCTTCAACAAAGTCCATTTGCTCGCCGTTGGGCGTCGCGCGCGGGTATTCCCATATCAACCGGCGACCGTTCGTGAAATAGCCCTCGCGATGGAAGGAGCGGGCATCAGGCTTACGCGGCGCCGCGCTGTCAAGCAGTGAACGGATTCGCTCGCGCCCTTGAAGGACACCGTCGCTGCCGCCGAGCAGGTGAGGAACGAGTGGGCTTTCGAGTACCGCCTCCGGTGCATAGAGCGCGACCATCGCGTCGAGATCGTCGGTCGACCATGCGAGGTCCCATTGCTGGTAGATACGTTCGATCTCTGCGGCCACATCAGGAGGCAGAGCGGTTCGATTCAGATTGTCGGTCATGGTGAACTCCGGTTGAGCGGCGGCCAGTGCGGCGTTCGGCCGCCGACGTTCATTGATCGCGCCAGTGCCTCATTGCGGCGCTGCCGCGCGCGGAAGAGACTCCAGGGGTCTCGCGTTTCCCGCTGGCAATGGAAACAGGCGCGCATCATCTGATCCTGCCAGCCGCGACTCGCATTGCAAGGAAAGGTGCGGAGCGCGTATCTGATGCCGCCGGAGGCCCCGGAAACTTTTGATCCCGGGCATGTGTCGCGAAGCTCTCGCAAGTACGGCCAGTTTGGGTGCGCGTTGAGTGGTGGGTCAGTCGAGACGAACCTGGAAGATGTCGGCCCTTCGAGTCCTTCTTTGCCCGCATTGACCCGGCCCAACACCGAGATAGCAGATATGAGGCTATGCGATTTCATCGGGTGCAGCATGGACGTCCTGGTCGACGACTGGATCGGGCAGATCCGTCCTCCCGGATTGATCTTGCGGCCGGCGGCGGACCTGGAAGACACTAGGTCTGGTGGCGCTAGCCGCCCTTGCCGGACGATGACGCGCCGTACATGGGCGGCGATGCAGGCAGGTAACGAAGATGCTGCGCCACGGACACCGGAACTTAGGGCGAAAGCATACCGACGATGGTAAGTGCGTAGACGATGGCCGCGATCGTTGCCACTATGCGAATCGGTCGCGCAACCGCCGAGTGGCCAACGACGATGTTGAGATAGAACCAGATGCCGAGCAGTCCGAGCAGCAACAGACGGGGCTTCTTCGGAGTGTGCAATCAACGTGCCTTGTCGCGGTCGCTGCAATGGAGCCTTGAATCGAATTCAATGCGGGATCGAGATAGATCGATAACGGCAGGACGCCGTATTAAATGTGAAGCGAGCGCGTGAGCCGGCGCAACAGAAAGCAATCTCCATACACATGTTTTCGCTATCAGTGCAGGTACAGAAAACCCTTCAGGGCAGCGGTCACTCCGCCGCCCGCTCGCGTGCGCCGTCCGACACGCCGCCTCCACCAGGCTGCCGGGCTGTCAGGACTGCGGGCAACGACGGGTTCTCCGGTTGCGTGTAACGTGCCTGAATAGCAGCGCGAATGCGCAAACGGCTCTCGCAGGCATCCAGCGAGTCGTCCCGCTCTATCGCACGCGCTTCCGAGGCCAGATCGTCATCGCCAATCTGCTCTTCGAACCAACGCGAATAGTCGCCCTTCAGGCGATGGAATTGCCACGTGTCGACATCGATGCCTTCTGCCAGTTCGATGAAGAGCACCAGGTTATGTGCGCGCAGATTCAGCTTGCCCTGCTCGCCGCGAAAATAAAAACTGCGCTCGGGAATCAGCAAGCCTTCCGCGTATTTGCGGTGATGGCGTCGCTTTTCCTTGTTCCCCGGTTCGAGGCAAACCGCCTGCGGTGCGGCTGCGTCATTGACACGCCACAACAGCGCCTCGCCACGCTTAAGCAGCGCAGTGCCCGTACTTGCCCCCGGTGCCATCGAGGCCGGCAGCGGACGTGCGCTTACCGACGCGAAACTGTGCAGAGCCTCTTCGGCGTCATCGCCCATTGCCAGTACGACGCCGACTTGACGCAAGAATGCCGGCGCGAGCTGGTCGGGCGATACCGTTACGGCCAGCGCGGTTTCGAGCGTTTCGGGGATCGCCTGGCTCGCGCCTTCCCAAGCTGCCGGAAACAGATGATGTGCTTCGTCAAAAACGACCCAGTGCGGACGACCGGTGCGCGTGCGCAGGCGCTGAACGTGCAACAGCAGGTTCGCGCAGAAGACGGGGCGATCCGCCTGCGGCACGCGCAAAAGGTTGACGGCGACTACGGGTCGTGCTGGGCGGGTCAACAACTGCATCAGTTCTTCGACCGAAGGCGCGCTGTGCGTGTCGCCGAGCACGATAGTCATGTCGTCGTTGGCATAATCGCCCTCGGGATCGATCACGCACAACTGGCAGCCCGCGCCTGCGAGCCGCTCCAGCATGCCCGCCGTCACGGTAGATTTGCCGCAACCTGACGGGCCGACCAGCAGTGAGACGCTCCCTTGCAGCGGTAGCCACTCCCGGTTTTTCTCACGGTCTTGCTCGTGGCTCTTCTGATTGTCCTGCAAGGAACAGCGTGTCCCCAGCAGGACGCGACGGCGCGGCGATACGGCGGCGATGGCGCGCAGATCGTCGGCGAGCAGCATCCCGATCAACTCCGCGACGCCCGATCCGGCCACCTCATGCATCACGGCGTCGGCATGCTTCTTCAATGCGGGCAGCGCGTTTGCGACTGCGATGCTCAGGCCGCATGCGCTGAGCAGGGCGTGATCGTTTTCCGCGTCACCGACACCAACCACGTTCAGCGGCGCCAATTCGAGTTCGTCGAGCGCCGCGTTTAGACCGCTTGCCTTCGAAACACCCGGCGCCAGGATCATCACCGCATCGCCGTTGAAAACGATCTGCAAGCCCAGACCGAGGTCGCGGATCACGTCGAGCGCGACGTGCTCGTGCGGCTTCACCGTCGCGACCAGCGTCTCGCCGATGCTGAACGCGCCGGGCGCGCGCCGCCGCAATTCGGCGACGAAGGCTTCCGGCGGGGCGGGCGAGAGCAGACGATGAGAGCCAGTGGCAGGGCAATACAGGACGCCTCCGTTCTCGGCCACGACGCGCGAGAAAAGGTCGAGGCGCGGGCAGATCGCGAGAAGATCGTCGAGCTCGCGGCCGCTCGCGAGAACGGCGTGACGGCCCGATGCACGAAGACGTTCGACGGCGTCCCACGTCGAATCGGCGACGCGGCCGTCACTCGCCAGCGTATTGTCGTAGTCGGTGGCAAGCGCAAAGAATTGCATCGGGCCCTCCTGCGGGTCTTGGCGGAGCGCCTGACGATTACCCGTTACCGACGCCCTTTGATACGTCGGCGGCCCTCTGAAATTCCTGCGCGGGCAAATCATCGAGGCGTTACATCAGGTCGTCGCACCGTTTGCTCTAGCGGTTTCAATAGGCACTCTTCAGCGCTCTCTGCATATCGAATTCACGAATACGCATCGCGCGTACCTAAACAGCCTCGAGGCACGCTTCGCCCCGTCTTCTACTTCACCCAGTTCGCCGCGATAGCGCAAGCGGCCGAGCGGAAGCTTCCCGATCTCTTGGGTAGCGCAGGGCCCATCGAATGGGCGCGGTTTCGGAGCCGGGCAACGCTTAGTCGACCGCCAGAAACCGCGCATGGCCGGAAAGGCTGTGTTTCGTACAGCCGGGGCCTTGCACATGCGGAACGTGGTTTGCTGATCGAGCGACGTGTCGGCTGAGGGAATCAACCCGGCAAGCAACTGAATCGGACAGTCTGACCGCCCGCATCAGAGACACTGGAAAGGAGGGGGTATGAGAATTCAATGTATAGAAATGGCAGAGCTGTCGATAACGCCGACGGTCGAATTCGATTCCGAAGGGCGGTTCCTGTGGGTTGTCCGAGTCGCTCGGCGCGCGGACGGGTGTGACCGGTTCATCGAGCGCAAGGGAACGTGTGGCGCTGTCTCGCGTGACGACGCCCTTGATATTGCAGCACGTGCCGCGCAGGCTTTAGCCGTCGAGCTAGCGGCGCGATCGGCACATGGCGGCCAAGGTGGTTGACCGCCTGCACTTGAGGGGTGGATTCGCAGAAATCCCTTTTAACATTGTGGGTGGGTTACCGCACAAGGAGCAGCATCATGACATCATCAGGCAAGTCGAACGCAAAGAACCCGGAAATTCGCAAATTCATTGACGTGCAAAAGGCGCTCAAAGGTGCCGACTATCCGGCGAGTAAGGATGCCCTGTTGAAAATAGCGAAACAGAACGACGCTGATGAAGCGGTCATGCAGGCGCTCGCCGCGCTTGGGAATGAGTCGTTCGAGAGCCCGGCGGCAGTGTCGAAGGCGCTAGGCAATGAGGCATAGACGCCACCCACGTCGCATCACTCCTGTCAGTCCGCTACGGTAACTGCTGACCGCACGGGAGGCCTGGCAAGGCCGCCCCTCGCGAAGCCTGACAGGACACAAACGAGTTCTATATGGGAGTGAACTTTAGGACTGCTTTCGGTTGACGTGGAAAATCCTGCGAAAGACATAGGAACGCTTATGAATTTGAGTTTCGTTCAGGAACGCCCGTTGCGTGAAGCGCATCACCCAAACCACGGAGGTGATCATGAGCCAGAGAAAGACGGTCGACGACCTGTTCGTCCATATGCTGTCGGACATCTACAGCGCAGAAAAGCAGCTGACCCGCGCCCTCGGAAAGCTCGCGCGTACGGTCAGCGATCCTGAGCTTTCAGGAGCATTCAAGACGCATCTGGAAGAAACGCACGGGCAGATCGAGCGCATCGACAAGGCGGTTGAATCCACCGGATTGCGACTGAAGCGCATGAAATGCGTCGCGATGGAAGGCCTGATTGAGGAAGCCGACGAACTGATCGAGGAAATCGAAAAGGGCCCGGTCCTCGATGCCGGCCTCATCGCGGCGGCACAGAAGGTGGAGCACTATGAGATAGCGGCATACGGCAGCCTCTGTGCGCTGGGCAAGCTTCTCGGTCACGACGAGGCGGTGAAGCTGCTCAAGGAAACGCTTGAGGAAGAAAAGGCTACCGATCTGAAGCTCTCGAAGTTTGCCGAGTCGGCGGGCAACGCGAAGGCGGCGGGTAAGGGGTGAGCGACCCGGCAGCGGCGCCTGCTTCGTGCGGCAACGACTGATTAGCAATGCGTAATTTTTTCGGTCATACCGGGAGATCCTGATGTTCATGCACAACGGGAAACTGCAGTACACCGTCCGCGTCGACGTGACCAATCCTGGTCTCGCCAACCTGCTGCTCGAGCAGTTCGGCGGGCCGCAGGGGGAACTGGCCGCTGCGATGCGCTATTTCACCCAGGCGGTTGCCGAGGAAGATCCCGGCCGCAAGGACATGCTCTTCGATATTGCCACGGAGGAACTCAGCCATCTGGAAATCATCGGGTCGATCGTCGCCATGCTCAACAAGGGTGCGAAGGGCGAGCTTGCCGAAGCCGTAGATGAGCAGGCTGAGCTTTACCGCAAGCTCAACGGCGCTGGCAACGACAGCCATGTCACGCAGGTCCTGTTCGGTGGCGGGCCGCCGCTGGTCAACTCCGCAGGCGTGCCCTGGAACGCAGGTTACATCGACACCATCGGTGAACCGACGGCAGACCTGCGCTCGAATATCGCCGCGGAAGCACGGGCAAAGATCGTGTATGAACGGCTGATCAATGTCACGGACGATCCTGGTATCCGTGACGCCCTGGGCTTCCTGATGACGCGCGAGGTCTCGCACCAGAAGTCATTCGAGAAGGCCCTGTATGCGATACAGGGCAACTTCCCGCCGGGAAAGCGTCCGCCCGTCGCCGAATTCGCCAACGTCTACTACAAGATGTCGCACGGAGGCGAAACGATCGCCGCGCCATGGAACAGCGGCAACGGCCTGGAGATGCGCCAGGGTGAACCGGCGGTTGATGGCGGCGACGGCAACGCGTGGGTCAACCTGGACGAGAGCCAGCAGGCCGCGCTGAAAGCCATGCGCGAGCGACTGAGTTCGGAGACCGCCGTGGACCCGCAGACGGGAGCCGAGCTTGGCGAGGCAGCCATCCGGCCCGATAGCCCTCAGGTGCCGCCTCAAGGAGATCTGAAATGACCACGCCCCAGGAACACATTGTCGACTGGCTGCGGGATGCGTACGCCATGGAAAAACACCTGCCGCAGGAGGTCGCGATGGCCAGATGGCTGCTCGACCATCTGCCTGACACGGTTACGAAATTCGTTACTCGTTCCGCGGCCGACCGCGCTGATGCGAAGCGTTGACGGCGAAGCAAACGGAGTTGGCGCAGCGAGCGTGGCCGCAGGAGGGGAGGGGATTGCAGCGGCGTGTCGCGGGACTCACCCATGAGTAAACCACTCCCAGGCGGAGCTCGAGTGGGCGGCTACCTGGACGTCGCGCCGTCGCAGATTCTCCGGGCCGCCATGGAGCGCGGCTTGCACGTCAGGATCAGCGGAGCCCCGAACGCCGGTGGCTTGCGACAGGCGACGCCGTGTGTCCGTCCGAAAGGCTCCTGTAGCGTACAAGATGGATGCCGACCATTGGCTTGCTCGGTACGCAGCCGACGGCTAGGATTGAAGTGCAGCACAGTTTCAACCTTCTCCACGTCCCCCGACCAGGCCGGCGGGGATCTTTTTTTCAACGCGCAGCCGCGCGGTAATGGAGCGCGGAACATAAAGCGTGCGCGTCGCAGGTCATAAGGTTACCCATTCTCACGGCTGGCAGTCGCGTTACCATGTGTGGAAGCCAAATGAGCACGCGCCTGTCCACAACCCACACTATCCGTACACCAATCGACCGCGCGGGCGGTACATCACTTGCTGATCGATAATTGTCTGAAACCATAGCCGTCGGCCGGCGCGAAGCATGCATGTCATCGAAATACGGCCGGACGCTGCGATGCCACCGCATACCATGGGGGCTGGGAAACCTTCCCGCCGTGCTATGCCGGGAAGAGAAGCCCGAAGCGGTAGTGCGCAGCGTGCCAGCACTGGATGACAGCCGTGGCTTGAACGCCAATGCCGTATATATCGTGAAAACCGATCTTCGAAACCTGCCGCTCTCCTGTATGCGGCCAACGCAGATCACGGTGGGCATCCGGAATGTTCGCGTCAAGGAAGTCATCTCCGAACGCAACCGGGCGCGGTTGGCGCAGTTCCAGTTGCGGCATCCCGTGCAGGTCGTGCTGGGACCGGACGATGCCTGCTACATCGTTGACCATCACCACTGGGCGATGGCGTGGCACTTCATGGGGGTGACGTCAGCGCCGGCACTTGTTGTGGCGGACCACCATCTATTGGAGGCGGAGGACTTTTGGGCGCTGATGCGCGAGCATCGGCGCGTTCATCCGTTCGGTCCATCAGGTGTGCGCGAGCCTCTGGGCGCGCTGCCGCAATCGTTGGGGGAAATGCTGGACGATCCATACCAGAGCCTAGCTGCGCTTGCGCGACGCGCCGGCGCCTATGCGAAAACAGCCAGCGCTGAGACGTCTTTTGTCTGGGCGGACTTTCTGAGGGAGCGGATTGTCCTCGATGACAACAGTGATGCCGCATTCTCGCTCGCACTCGCGTCTGCGATCAGGCTGGCGCGCAGCCGTGCCGCTCGCCGGTTGCCTGGCTTTCTCGGCTGAATTTGCGCGAGTCAGCGGGTATGGCGGCGGCGGATAGCATCAATGCTGGATGGGCTGGATGTGGTTTCATGAAATCTGTGTCCTCCAATTGGTTAGGATAACTTTGTTTGGAATGATGGTTGCGCCCCGTGGCTGTCCACTCAAACGGAGATCAACCACGAGCGAGAGAATGAGCGCAACTACTTTCGCTTGTCTGACTTGATATGTCGCCAGCTCGCCGCGCGGAAGAACCGCAAGACAGTTTTCCCGGATACGACGTCGTCTGCGGCCAACGCGTGGATATGTTCGGCCGGTACTGTGGCTATCTGAAAATTAGACGTAAAAGCGATGGAAAGGTCATTTATCCGTTCGATGGATGCCCAACGCCCGGAGTGTTCCTGACGCCAGCTGAGGCTCGCGGTGCGGCACGGGATTTGGCTGATGTTCTCGTCAAGGGCGACCTGAACATGCCCGAGTAATGAGGGCAGGCGACGACGCTGTTTGGCACCGGCAGCCTCTGCTGCGCGCTTGCATCTTTCGCGTCGAGAATGCGCGCGGCAACGGTTTGCGCTCCTCCTGTTGGTCCCGGTCGTGAGACCAGGGCGCTGGACTCTTGCGGCATGTGCTTTGCGGTCGATGCGCAGAGCTACGTTTTGGGAGAGGACCATGTCTGAACAGCACCGCCCCGGCGAGATCGTAAAAACGTCCGGTATCTACAGGGTCATTCACGAAGGTGACGGAGGACACGCCTTTGAAGTCACCTGCGTGGAAGGCGAGCACTTCCCGCCGACGCGTAGCGGCAAGGGAGCGCACTTTGAATTGCTCTACGCCGCAACGCATTCGCACAAACACAATGAACTTGGGTCCGGAGACTGAGCGGTGAGCGCGGACAGCGGGCGCAAGCGCACTTCTGGGCTTTCTCTTTCTTTCGCACGTCCGGCAGACGCCCGTTCGCGCGACGTCGACGTCCTTTCAGTTCGTTGTCGAACGCGGATATCAAGGCGCCGAATCCAGGTACGAACTTCAGTCAGATCTTTTTTAGTACAACTTCTAGCGAGGTTGCGGGCTTCCACACTTCGCCGCAGGAATCCGCGCAACTCTCAGCGGCGGCGTGGTATCGGTACGGAGCGCGTTTGCGCTCCGCAACGCTAGCTGTTCAGCGCAAACGACACTTGAGCCATTGCGCGCGCCGCCGCTCTGGGAGCCACGGCTACTGATGCACCGGCGCGCGTTCCCGGAAGAGCGGGCTGCGGTCGCGTCCGATCGAAGGATCCTCGAACGGTTTTGACGTTTCCGCTGCTGGCAGTCCGAGAAGCTGATCAAGTTCGCTGACCAGCGAATGCACTGAAACGGTTCTAAAGGTTGGTCCATTACCATCAAGAGCGCTCGGCTCCTGAGGGACGGGAACGGTCGGAACTGCATCCGTCACCACCAGGACTGACAGCGGCAGCGCGGCCTGCACTATCAGATCGACGAAGTGGGTATGACCGCTCTTGCCGGGTGGAACATATGCGACGACCACGGAATGCGTTCGCTTCGACTTTTCAGTCTTGATTGCGGCTAGCGTCGCAGTCACGGTAATGTCATAGCCGCGAACACGCAACAGTGCCTCCAACGAAGCCTGAATGCCATTTTGACGGCAGTAAAGAAGAACCCTGCAAGCGGAGCGAGAGCGGGAACGGTGGGTTATTGCCACGCGTCGCAGGTCCAGTTCGCACGACAAATAAAGCAACATCGACCGCCTGTACGCGCTTTCCGCCCTTTCGATCTGGTAAGGGTCAGGTGCCCTGGCGTTCTTCGCATCCTCAATCGCTTTCGACCGCATTTCGACATCTTCCAACGCGGTGTCGAAGCGCTTTCGCAATGACCATACGTCCAGTTCGTATGCGTTCATGACTTTCTGCCGGATTTAAGGAAGACAAGCAGGGAGATGTCCCAGTCGATCGATCACTTTTATTTAAGGACGCGCAATCGCGGGACCCGGTCATCATGAATTTTCTTGCACTCAAATGAATCGATCAACCGGTGGCGGTGACGGTGATGCTAAAAGGTATTAATCGAACAAGCCAGCTGATAGGTGATTGGCGGTCGTCCGGGGCGAATATGTGCGTCGAAGAGATCCGACCGGCAGGCGCGCGATCCCGGTGGGGACTGTCGGGCGTCGGCCACAGAGTTATCAACAACCACCGGCCCAACGGATCCAAGCCGGGGGCCGAGACTCTGCGCCGTTCTGATGCGTTCGCGCATTGAATTGAGTCCATGGCGGACGACATTGCGCGGCACGGGCGATGCGCTATACGCGGAACCCGACAACCTCGACTCAAGGGGGACGCGAACCAAAAGCCGGTCGAGCGCGCCGACGCTTGCCGAAACACGCAGCGTGAAGGCGATGTGAGCGTGCGTTCCGACGTACGGTTGAACAACGCCCCCATGGCAACAGGCAACATGGACAGCACGCAGGTGCCAAGGGCAAGAATCATCCTGAGCGAGACGCGTATACACCGGAAGACGAAGGAAAGTACCGCACGTGGATCCGGACGCAGAGCCTCGCGGAAAAGACGTTCTTTCCGCATGACAGGTAACGACTCTCGCGCATCAAGACCGATGCGCGAACAGCAAAGCCAGTAAGGAGGACTGAATGAAAGCCGTCGTATTTCATGGCATCGGTGACATCCGGCTCGACACCGTCCCGGACCCGACGATCCAGCAGCCCACCGACGCCATCGTGCGCATCACGTCAAGTGCGATATGCGGCACCGATCTGCATATGGTCCGCGGCACCCTGGGCGGCATGAAACCGGGCACGGTGTTGGGCCACGAAGCTGTGGGCATCGTGGAGGAGGTGGGGCCCGGCGTGCGCAACCTGAGCCGCGGCACCCGCGTGCTGATCCCGTCCACGATCTCGTGTGGCACATGCTCCTACTGCCGCGCGGGCTACACAGCGCAATGCGACAAGGCGAATCCGAATGGCGCCCAGGCCGGGACCGCGTTCTTCGGCGGCCCGCAGAGCACGGGCCCGTTTAACGGACTGCAAGCGCAATACGCTCGCACGCCGTTCGCGAACGCAAGCCTTATTCCGCTGCCTGACGAACTTGACGACGACCGTGCGATCCTTCTCTCGGATATCTTCCCCACGGGTTACTTCGGCGCGCAGCTTGCGGAAGTACGGCCCGGAAACGTAGTGGTCGTCTACGGCGCCGGACCGGTGGGACTCTTCGCGATCGCAAGCGCGCAGCTCATGGGCGCAGGCCGCATTTTCGCCGTTGACCGCGTGGACTCGCGCCTGGATATGGCGCGCGCGCTGGGCGCGGAGGCCGTGAACTTCGAGAAGGAAGACCCGGCGGAGGCACTGGCGGAGCTCACGGGCGGCATTGGCGCTGACCGGGTGATCGACGCGGTGGGCGTGGACGCCGTACGGGCGAGCAACGCCGGCGACGCAAAAGACGCGCAATTCGACGAGGAGGTGCACGAGATCACCGGTAACCACGGCGCCGGGCGGGGCGGCGCGTGGGAACCCGGCAACGGGCCATCGCAGGTACTGCAGTGGGCGATGAAAACGGTCGCCAAGGCCGGCACCTTGGGCGTGATCGGCGTATATCCGCCCAATGACCGTTTCTTTCCCATCGGGGAGGCGATGAACCGCAATCTCACCCTCAAACTGGGGAATTGCAATCACCGGACAGTCATACCGGAGCTTGTTCGCCTGGTGCGGGAACGCGGCTTCGATCCGCGTAGCGTGCTGACGCAGCGTGAACCGCTTACTGAAGTGCTCGATGCCTACCGGGCATTCGATGAGCGCGAGCCGGGCTGGATCAAGGTCAAGCTAGAGCCGTGATGTCCGTGCTGGCGTGTGCCGGCGCACACGTGCTGGCTCCGCACGATGGGTAACACCGCTCGGCAATGGCCCGAGTTTGCGATAGATCTGAAGCGCGAGCGCGAGGCACGACATCGCCGCAACGTTGCGGTCTTTTGGGAGCCGGCGGTCGCGGACCGCCTACCCGTCGTCCTCGCTCCGGCCTTGCCCCCAATGACCGTCGCCATCCGTTGAAGGTGCGGCACGGCCCGTGCTCTCTTGGACGTGTCCTTTTCAACGATTTGGATAACTAAATGAAGACGATTAAACGTATTGTCACAGTCACCGCGATTTTGACGTTTCCTGCTGCCGCTTTCGGGCAAGCTGCAGTGTCCACAAGCGATTCCCTGACCCGCGGCCAGGTCAGGCAGGATTTGATTCAGGTGGAGCAGGCGGGTTACGAACCGTCGGCGGGCGACCGGGCGTCTTATCCGCGCGACCTGCAGGCGGCTGAAGCGCGCGTTAGCGCCCAGCAGGTGGGCATCGCGGGCAGCGGCTATGGCGGCGTAAGCGCGGGCTCGTCGGAGTCGGCCGCGAAGTGGGCGCAGCCAATGAACGCCCCCGCTGGAATCAAGCCGGTCTACTTTGGGCACTGACACATAGGCTGTCACCTATCGTGCGCACTGCGGCGGTGCTCGCGCGGCGCAGCGGGCCGGGCAACTGGCCTGGCGCCTCGGTCGTGCCCAAGGCACTTTCGCGAGTGAAGGCTGGCCACGCTCAGTGCGAAAAGCAATGCGCCTCGATCCGCAGCCGCGCGGAAGCCTGCCCGGGCGCAAGCGGCTCGAAACCGAGGGGCCGGATCACTTGCCCAAGCGCTCGATCAGCGCGTTGAGCAGTTCGATCGGCAGCGGGAAGACGATGGTGGAGTTCTTGTCGGCGGCGATGGTGGTGAGCGTCTGCAGATAGCGCAGTTGCATGGCCTGCGGCTGCTTCGCGAGGCATTGCGCGGCTTGCAGCAATTTTTCGGACGCCTGCAGTTCGCCTTCCGCGTGAATCACCTTGGCGCGGCGCTCGCGTTCGGCTTCGGCCTGGCGGGCAATTGCGCGGATCATCGTTTCGTTCAGGTCCACGTGCTTGATCTCGACGTTCGACACCTTGATGCCCCATGCGTCCGTTTGCGCGTCGAGCACTTTCTGGATGTCGGCGTTCAGTTGCTCGCGCTCGGCGAGCAGGGCGTCGAGTTCGTGTTTGCCGAGCACGGCGCGCAGCGTGGTTTGCGCGAGCTGGCTCGTCGCGTCGATGTAGCGCGCGACCTGAATCACGGCCTTTTCCGGGTCCACCACGCGAAAATAGACCACGGCGTTGACCTTCACCGAAACGTTGTCGCGCGTGATGACGTCCTGCGAAGGCACGTCGAACACGACAGTGCGCAGGTCGATGCGCACCGCCACCTGCACCACGGGAATGATGAGCACGAGGCCCGGCCCCTTGACCTTCCAGAAGCGCCCGAGCATGAACACGACGCCGCGTTCGTACTCCTTGAAGATGCGGATGGACGACAAGGCGATCAGCACCAGCAGCGCGATCAGAAGGCCCGTGAAGCCGAACGTGAAGCCGATCATGAATGTTCTCCCTTCTCGTTTGCCTTGTCGTGTGCCGCGCCGTGCAGCGGGGTTACGGTGAGCGTGAGACCGCTGCGCGAGCTCACTTGCACGCGGCTGCCGGCGGCGAGCGGCGTGGCGCATGCCACACGCCAACGCTCGCCGTGCACGCGCGCCCAGCCCGTCGACAAAGCTGCGTGGCCGGGCCGCGGGTCGGGGCGCAGGCCCTCGTCGATTACTTCGCCCGTGGCGCCTACCATCGCCTCAGCGCCGGTCACCACGGGCCGGCGCCGCGCGCGCAGCGCCACGCTCGAGACGGTGGCGACGAACGCCGCGCCGCCTAGCGCTAGGCCCGCGATGAGCGGGATGGGGATGCCGTAGCCGGGCGCGCCGGTGTCCATCAGCATGAGCGCGCCGATGGCGAACGCCACGATGCCGCCGAAGCCCAACACGCCAAAGGTCGGCAGAAATGCCTCCGCGATGAGGCATGCGAGCCCGAGCAGCACGAGCCCGAGGCCCGCGTAGTTCACGGGCAGCAGCTGCATGGCGAAGAGGCCCACCAGCAGGCAGGTCGCGCCCGCCACGCCGGGCAGCACGAAGCCTGGGTTGGCGAACTCGAAGAAGAGTCCGTAAATGCCGATGGTCAGCAGAATCAGCGCGACGTTCGGGTCGGCGACGATCGAGAGGAAGCGGTTGCGCCAGTCGGGCGCGACGACTTCGAGCGGCGCGTGCGCGGTGGCGACGCGCAGCGTTCCCGCCGTGGTCGTGACGGTGCGGCCGTCGAGCTGGCGCGCGAGATCGGCGGCGTCCAGCGCGATCAGATCGATCACGTGCTGGTCGCGTGCTTCTTCATCCGAGAGGCTCACAGCCTCGCGCACGGCGCGCTCGCCCCACGCGGCGTTGCGCCCGCGCAGTTGTGCAAGGCCGCGAATGTAGGCGGCGGAGTCGTGCATGACCTTGCGGGCTTCCGTCGATTCGTTGTCGTCGGCGTGCGGGGCCGAGGCGCCGGAGGCGGTCTCGGGAGCGCCTGGCGGGCCGCCTGGAAAACCACCGCCACCGCCACCACCGCCGCCCACGCCGAGCTGCACCGGCGATGCCGCGCCGAGGTTCGTCCCCGGCGCCATGGCTGCGAAGTGGCTTGCGTAGACGATATAGGTGCCCGCGCTCGCGGCGCGCGCGCCGCCGGGAGCGACGAAGGTCGCAACGGGCACCGGCGAGGCGAGAATCGCCTTGATGATCTGGCGCATCGACGTGTCGAGGCCGCCGGGCGTATCCAGTTCGAGGATCGCAAGCGGCGCGCGCTCGCGCGCGGCTCGCTCCAGCGAGCGGACGATGAAATCGGCGCTGGCGGGCCCGATCGCGCCGTTCACCGTCATGACGACGACGGGCGGGCTCGGCGCCGCGAACGCAGCCGGCACGGCTAGCGCGGCCGCCACAGCGGCCCACGCGACCAGCAAGGCGACGAACACAACGGCGCGAGCAAGCCGCGCGGTGAGCGGATGGTGCGGGTGAGCGTGCGGCGCGTCGTGCACCGCGGCATGCGAGGGGCGATGATCGCGCATCGGAAGTCCGGAAGGTGGCGCACGTTCCGGCTCACAGATGGGGCAAGAGCCGATACCTCAAGATTAGGCGCTTTCCGCCCAAAGCGCGAACCGGCCCGAATGGCGGGAAAACGCGCCGAATGTTGTGCCGCACACGGATTGCACGGCTCCGAAAGCAATGGAGGAATCGGGATTTGGCGCGCCGGGCTGCGGCGCGCACATCTTGTGGCCGGCAAGTCGTTGCTATTGCAACTAAACGGCAAGAGGGCTGCGGAAGCGCACGGACCCATACGGCGACGAGCCCTATGGTCGCAGCTTCGCTGCGGCGAGCTTCGAGGACGAACGGGATGTGGCCGCGTACCGCTCGAACGCGGTCGCGCATTTCATGCTTGTGCGCTACCAGGATTCGGTGCGGTGGCCATGGTGAAAGCTACGCGCTCACCCCCGGCGGGGTCTGGACGACCGGCCGGTCACGCGGGAACTGCGTGGCCTTGCGCAAGCCTATGACCGCACACGCGCATTTCTGGCTGCGCCGGGATCACGGCCCGATGCGGCGCGCACGGATGCCTCCCGAATCGAGGCACGGCTGGGCGCCGCATAAAACCCGACCGCTCGATGCGGCCGCGTGTTACTTCTTCTCGTCCCTCGTTTGTACGGGCAGGGACGCTTGCTGCAGTCAGGCGCGGATTAGTACCAGCGGCGCTGAGCTTCTGCGAGCAGTTCGCAGTATTCGAGGTGACGGTTCAGCGCTTCGGCGCCAAGACGACGCAGTGCAGCCAGAACTTGAGTCAGTTTTTCGACGATTGCACCCATGATTTCCTCTTTGCTAGGGTTAGTGCCTAAGGGATAACCCTTATTATAGAGATTTCAGGGCAGAATGCAAGGCGCGAGGAGCTAAGTGTGCGGTGCAGCAACACTTTTGATTCGCCCCTTATTGTCGTGTTAGCCGGCCCCGCCCACGCGATACCATGAAGCTCGCACACCCGCTCGCTCGGCGCCGGCGCACTTGCTGCCCTCGTTGCCGTTCCTGCGCTCTCGTTCGCCCAGTCGAGCCAACCGGTGACCCGTGCCGAAGTGAAGGCCGAACTCGTGCAACTCCAGAAGGCCGGCTACAACCCCGCCAGCGACAACACGCGATCCCCCGCCGACCTGCTGTTACCATGTGCTTGCGTGGCTACGCGGCTCACGCGAACGCTTTCACGTTCGAGTTCACGGCGCATCCATGCGCATCAAGGCGCACTTCGCGCCCACACCCGAAGCTCGCACGAGGTCAACATGCCGGGAACCCAGATCCCCACGTCCGCTCGCCCACGCATGATCCTGTTCAGCGCGCGCCAGTACGACGTCGATACGTTCGCCGAGGCGAACAGCGCTTTCGAATATGAATTGCACTACCAGGAATCGCATCTCGACGCCGATACCGCCGTGATTGCCGATGGCTACGAGGTGGTGTGCCCGTTCGTCAACGATACGGTCGACGCCGCCACGCTCGAGCGCCTTCACAAGGGCGGCACGCGCCTCGTGGCGCTGCGCTCGGCAGGCTTCAATCACGTCGATCTGGCAGCGGCGCAGCGTCTTGGCATCACCGTCGCGAGAGTGCCCGCCTATTCGCCGCATGCGGTGGCCGAGCATGCCGTCGGGCTGATCCTCGCGCTCAACCGCAAGCTGCCGCGAGCCGTGTCGCGCACGCGCGAAGGCGACTTCTCGCTTGCCGGGCTGCTCGGTTTCGATCTGCATGGCAAGACGGCCGGCGTGATCGGCACGGGCATCATCGGCCGGTGTTTCGCGCGCATCATGGCAGGCTTCGGCATGCAGGTTCTCGCCCATGATCCCGGCCCGCCGGCCGCAGACTTGCTGGCGCTCGGCGCGCGTTACGTGCCGCTCGATACGTTGCTAGCGCAGTCCGACGTAGTGAGTCTGCATTGCCCGCTCGTGCCCGCAACCCGGCATCTGATCGACCGGCACGCGCTCGCGAAGACGAAGCGCGGCGCCATGCTCATCAATACCGGCCGCGGCGGCCTGGTGGAAAGCACCGCGCTCGTCGATGCGCTCAAGAGCGGCCAGTTGGGGCATCTCGGCCTCGACGTGTACGAGGAAGAGGGCGGCCTGTTCTTCGAGGACCACTCGGATGCGCCGCTGCAGGACGACGTGCTCGCGCGTCTCCTGATGTTTCCGAACGTGATCGTCACGTCGCATCAGGCGTTCTTCACGCGCGAGGCGATGAACGAGATCGCGCAAACGACGCTGCGCAACGTGGAGGCCTGGCGCAGCGGTTCGCCGGTCAATCTCGTGGACGCGCCGCACGGCTAGCGCGCAGCGCGCACGGCAACACATAAAAGCGAAGCGGGGCGCGCAAGCCGCCGCGCTTTTTTGCTTTCTTCTGCTACGCGATCACGCCTCGACGACGCTGAGCGTGACGTCGATGTTGCCGCGCGTGGCCTTCGAGTACGGGCAGATCTGGTGTGCCGTTTCGACGATGCGCTGTGCCGTCTCGCGATCGACGCCCGGCAGGGTCACGTTCAGACGGCCGCGCAGCTTGAACGCGTCGTCCGCGTTGATGAGGTCGATCTCGGCGTCGACCGCCACGTCGCGCGGCAGCGTCGTGCCGAGTTTCGTGGCGGCGCGACCCATGGCGCCGATGAAGCACGCCGACCAGCCCGCCGCGAACATCTGCTCCGGGTTCGTGCCCGGTGCGCTCGATCCGGGCGGCGAGAGCTTCACGTCCAGACGCCCGTCTTCGCTGCGGGCCGCGCCATCGCGGCCGCCGGTGGTGTGGGTCTTGCCGGTGTACAGCACTTTTTCTGCCTGACTCATGGTATTTATCTCCTGGGGTTAGCGTCGTCGGGACAATGAATTAGCTGCCGCGGTACAGTTGCTGGATCGCGGCGAGCTGGCCGTCGTGCTGCGCCTGAACCAGTTCCTGGCGAACCTGTGCACGCGTGATCTTTGCGTTGGCCGCATTGCTGGCGGGCATCCATGCCTGACTTTGCTGAACCGAGGGTTGCGCGGCAACCGACTGGGCGGGCATGGCGGCGAAGGCCGGAGCGGCGGTGAGGACTGCGGCGCTGGCGGCGAAGGCGAGGGCGAGCTTCGAGACGTTCATGACTTTCTCCTGGGAAGGGTTCGGAAATCCGTCCGGTCAACAGCAAGTTCCGGCGTTGATGCATTACAACCACCGGACGTATCTGCCGTGTTTCATGAACGCCGCGTTTTGCAAGGGTATGTGTCTGTGGCCGGCGCTTATACATTGCGATACAAACGCGCCGCTCGTGCAATCCCGCTCACGCCGAATCGATCCTGGCACGCCGACGCTTTTTTGATTCGTTTTGTGTACGCGCTCGCAACAGACACATTGGGATACATGGCGCTTTTGCTGCCCGGTTATAAATTCACCGGGGCGTTTTGCCTGCCGCCGCGAGCGTGATCGACCGGTTCGAACGATCTGCTGCCGCCGGCTCATCAACGAGGCCAAGCCGTTCGGGCGCGGCCTGCATGCACAACAAGGAGAAATGGTCATGTCAGATCCCGTCAACGTCCGGCGCCGTCGCCTTCTCGGCACGTCGCTTGCCGGCCTCACGCTCGCGGACTTCGCATTCGGCGGTCTCGCGCACGCACAGTCGGCCGGCGGCACGGAAGGCAACTCGCGCACGGGCAACGGCGTCTCGTTCGGCCCGATCAAGCAGGTCAACGCTGGCCTGCTCAATGTGGGCTACGCCGAAGCGGGTCCGAAGAACGGTCCGGTTGTGATTTTGCTGCACGGTTGGCCGTACGACATTCATAGCTATGTCGAGGTCGCGCCGATGCTGGCCGCGTCGGGCTATCGCGTGCTCGTGCCGTATCTGCGCGGCTACGGCAGCACGCGCATTGTCTCCGACGACACGCCGCGCAACGGCCAGCAGGCCGTCACCGCCGTCGATCTCGTCGCGTTCATGGACGCCCTGAAGATCGATCAGGCCGTGCTGGGCGGCTACGACTGGGGCGCGCGCACGGCGAACATCGTCGCGGCGCTGTGGCCCGAGCGCGTGAAGGGGATGGTCTCCGTGAGCGGCTACCTGATCGGCAGCCAGGAGGCGAACCGCAAGCCGCTGCCGCCGCAAGCCGAGCTGCAGTGGTGGTACCAGTTCTACTTCTCGACCGAGCGCGGCGTGCAGGGCTATGCCGCGAATCGCGATGCGTTCAACAAGCTGATCTGGCAACTCGCCTCGCCGAAGTGGAACTTCGATGACGCGACCTACGAGCGCAGCGCAGCGTCCTTCCAGAATCCGGACCACGTGGCCATCGTGATCTCCAACTACCGCTGGCGCCTCGGGCTCGTACAGGGCGAGGCGAAGTACGACAGCCTCGAGCAGCGTCTTGCCGCCGCGCCGGCCATCACCGTGCCGACCATCACGCTCGAAGGCGACGCCAACGGGGCGCCGCATCCCGCGCCGGCCGCCTACGCGAAGAAGTTCACGGGCAAGTATCTGCACCGCAGTCTCGATGGCGGCATTGGCCACAATCTCCCCCAGGAAGCGCCCAAGGAGTTCGCGCAGGCCATCCTGCAAGTCACGCATCTGTGACGGGGGGCCGCGATGCAAGCGCGTTTTCTCAAGCATCGCGCGCCCGTCGTGCTCGCACTGCGCGCGGCTCTCGCGCAGGTTCCCGCTGCGTGGGCCCAGCAAGGAACGCAAGCGCCGGGGGCAGGCCGCATCGCCGATCTACGGCTTGACGATTGCGCCCGGCTACCGCAAGTGGGAAATGATCGCGACTACTTGTTTACTCGATTTGCACCTTGACAGGGTGCAGGGGCTCCTGATTCAGGATCGGTGACATAATTCCGCAGTTGTCTTCACACTGATCGGGAGAGCCCCATGCAGCGGACGTACCGTGGAAGTTGCCATTGCCAGTCGGTGAAGTTCGAAGCCCTAATCGATTTCAGCAACGGCACGGGAAAATGCAACTGCAGTTTCTGCGGAAAGCTCCGCCTCTGGCTCGTCCAGGTTCGCCCGGAAGCCTTCGTCCTGCTTTCGGGCGAAAGCGATCTCACGCATTACGAAGGGAAGAACCCGGTAGCCCACCATCCGTTCTGCAAACACTGCGGCGTGCATGTATTCGACCGCGTCGATATGCCGAATGGAACGGGTTACCCTTACATCAACGTGAATATCATGTGCATCGACGACTTCGACCTCAACGAAGCCCTCGATGCACCGATCTCCTATGCCAACGGTCTCGCGAATGATTGGGGCAATCCGCCTCCGGAAACGCGGCACCTTTGAGTATCTCAGGGCGCTCGTCCCGCATGTTGAGCAATGCCGGGCTCGCGGGCGTCCAGCTGATGCCGCTCAGACGTGAACTGAACGAATTCGGCGCGAAACCGTGAAGGGTCATCGAGCGATCCGGCGTAGATCGTCACGATATCCGGCGCATGCTGCGGTGTGCCAAAGAGCAGGCTGCCGCAATGCGCACAGGAATTTCGTGTCGTTGGCATGCCGCTGCCGCCCGTTATCGTGTAAGTGCGGATTTCGCCTTCGAACGAGAATTCGGCCGCACTCACCACGACTACCGGCAACCCGGCCGATCCGGAAGCGCGCTGGCAATCGCGGCAGTGACAAACGAGCTGCGCGAACGCTGCGCCGCGAGCCTCGTATTGCACCGCGCCACACAGGCAGCGGCCTTTCCAGTCTGTCGACATCGGTCTTCTCCGTTTTTGCGGGTACGCGCGCATGTTACGCGTATAGTCGGTCTCTTCGCGCGCTGCTGCCGGATCTACGCGGGCAAACGCGTGATCGCCGCCGCCCCGCCAGCCGGAGCGGCGCCGCGCCAGCCGATCATCCCTGCTTGCCCTGAATGCCCAGCAGATCGCGAACTTTCTGCTCGGTCTGCGCGTAGTCGCCCTCGCCGAAGTGGGTATAAACGAGCTTGCCGTTCTGGTCGATGAGGTAGACCGCCGGCCAGTACTGATTGCCATAGGCGTTCCACGTCGCGTAACCGTTGTCCTGCGCGACAGGGTACGTAATGCCGTATTGCTTGATCGCCTTCTGCAGGTTGCCGGTATCGCGCTCGAACGAATATTCGGGCGTATGCACGCCGACCACCACGAGACCCTTGTCGCGATAGCGCGCGTCCAGCTCCTTGATGTGCGGGATAGTGTGCGCGCAGTTGATGCAGTCGAAGGTCCAGAAGTCGACGAGCACGACCTTGCCGTGCAGTTGCTTGAGGTCGAGCGGCGGGCTGTTGAGCCAGTTGTTGATTCCGCTGAAGTCGGGCGCCTGCGCGCCGGTCTGCAGCGCGGCCGAGCCGCCCGACGGCGCTTCGCCCGAAGCGTACGCGGCGAGCCCGGCGGTGGCAGCGAGGCCGATGGCAACAGCGGCTATCTTGAGACGAGAGATCATGAGAGTTCTCCTTGTGTGGACGACGAGCGTATTGGACCGCTCCCACGTATCTGGCTCGTGTCCCGCTTGCGGCACTGTTGAAACGTAGTGTGTCGCCGGCGGGGCGCGATACGTAGGGATACAAATCGTCCACTGCGCGGCCACAGCTTCGCGGGCCGCTGCACGCCGTGCGCGTGCTTGTATCCCTATGTATCCAGCCGCCTGCGCGATACATGACGATGCACGACGCCCGCGTTCCGGACATTCCCCGGATACATGCCCGCGCTGAAATACGGCACATGGCAAGTCCGCCGACATTCGTCTGGAGACCGAACTCATGTTACTCATCGTCATCGCATTCGTGGGCGGTGCGTTCACCGTCCTGAGCCCCTGCATCCTGCCGGTCGTGCCGTTCGTGTTCGCACGTTCCGAAGAACCTTTCCTTACTGGCCGGCTGCCCATGCTGCTTGGCCTCGCGCTCACGTTCGCGCTGCTCACGGGGCTCGGCGCCGCCGGCCTGAACGGCGCAGCGCAGCTGAGCGAGTACGGCCGCTGGATCGCGCTCGGGCTCTTCGCGCTGTTTGGCGCGGCGCTCCTCTTTCCCGCGCTCGCCACGCGCCTTTCCGGCCCGCTCACGGTGCTCGCCGACCGCTTCATGGCGCGCTCGCAGGACGACGGCGCGTCGCGCCGCATCGGTTCCGCCGTGCTGCTCGGCGCCGCGACTGGCCTGCTGTGGGCGCCCTGCGCCGGGCCGATCCTCGGTCTCATCATCACCGGCGTGGCCCGCCACGGCGTGACCTGGCAGACGTGGGCCGCGCTCGCGGCCTATGCCGTGGGCGCCGCCAGTTCGCTCGCGGCGGTGGCGGGGCTCGGCCATCGCGCGATGGCTGCGCTCAAGCGCTCGCTCGGCGTGGGCGAGCATGTGCGGCGCGCGATGGGTGCGCTCGTGCTCCTCACGGTCGGCGCGATCGCGCTGGGCGTGGATACGCGCCTGCTTGCGCTGGTGCCGGGCGCGCCGACCAATGGCGTGGAAGCGCGCCTTGTCGATCTGCTTGCGAGCCCCGCTGCGGCACGGCAGACGCCGAGCGCGGAGCCAGCGCGTCATGAGGAGCGGGTAGCCCAGGCTCGTCCAGCGGTACGAGACGAACCAGCGGCCCACATCGTGCGCGTGTCGCTGCCGGCCCCGGCGCCCGCGGTCGATCTTCCGGTGGAAGGCCGCCTGCCGGCGCTCGACGGCGCGAACGCGTGGCTCAACTCCGCGCCGCTCACGCCCGAAGCGCTGCGCGGCAAGGTCGTGCTGGTCAACTTCTGGACGTATTCGTGCATCAATTGCCTGCGAACCCTGCCGTATCTGAAGACGTGGGCCGACCGCTACCGTAACGACGGCCTCGTCGTAATCGGTGTGCACACGCCGGAATTCGGTTTCGAGCATGACACGGGCAACGTCAAGCGCGCGCTGGCCAATCTGGACATCCGCTATCCCGTCGCTGTGGACAGCGACTACCGCATCTGGAGCGCCTTCGGCAACCAGTACTGGCCGGCGTTCTATCTCGTCGATGCTCAGGGGCGCGTGCGCTATCACCACTTCGGCGAAGGCGATTACGCACAGGCGGAGCAGGCGATCCAGCGACTGCTGGCCGACAACGGCCGCGCCGCGCCCGCCGCCACGCCGACAGCACCGCAGTCAAGCGGCGCGCTGGCTCCCGCGGATCAACGCGACATCGGCTCGGGCGAAACGTATGTGGGGTATCGCGAGGCGCAGGGCAATGCGAACGCGCAGCGCGTGCAGGCCGATACGGCCGCCGCGTACACGTTGCCGGGGCAGCTCGGCTTGAACCAGTGGGCGTTCGGCGGGCAGTGGAACGTGGGCGCCGAGTCCGCCGTGGCGGGCGCGCCGCAGGCGAGCATTGCCTATCGCTTCCATGCGCGCGACCTGCATCTGGTGCTCGCGCCCACTGCCGACGGCAAGCCCGTGCGCTTTCGCGTCAGCATCGACGGCGCGCCTCCGGGAGCCGCGCATGGCGCCGACGTCGCAGCGGACGGCACCGGCGTCGCCACCAGCGCGCGCCTGTATCAGCTCGTGCGGCAGTCCGGCCGCATTGGAGATCACACCTTCGAGATCCGCTTTCTCGACCCGGGCGCGCACGTCTACAGCTTCACGTTCGGCTGATAAGCGCCACGCCACGCCGCGCCGCCGTGCCCTCGTGGGCCGGCGGCGTTTGCGTTATGGCTGTGCCGCGCATCGCGGAGGGCTTTTTGTAGCGCAATGTATCTGCGCGCAATTCGGACACGTCCATATGCAAACCGCGCCCCAAATGGAAACACGGCAGATACATCGGGACGTTCAAATACACCTACGCCAGCTCGATACACCCCTCGCGCTGAACTGAACCCGGTTTGAACCCGATCGCTGTCTACCCCTTCCTCTTTGGAGAACCTCATGAAAGCCCTCAAGCTCCTCGCCCTCGCCGCTCTTGCCGCCGCCCCGGTTCTTTCGTTCGCTCAGTCGAACGAGCCCGTCACCCGTGCGCAGGTGCGCGCCGAACTCGTGCAGCTGCAGAAAGCCGGCTACAACCCGGCCGCCGACGAAACCCAATACCCGCGCAACATCCAGGCAGCGCTGGCGCGCGTGGAAGCCACGCAGGTCGCGCAGCAAGCCGCTTCGTCATCGTATGGCGGTGTGACGGCCGGCTCGTCCGATGCGTCCGCTCCGCGCAAGCCGCATCACGCCATGAACGGCACGAACGCCGCGCGCGCTGCGCAGGACGATATCCCCGGCCTCGGCCCGATCTACGCGCATTCGTAATCCGCCTTTCCCGACCCACCGAACGACCCGATAAGAGAAGAGAGAAAAACGATGGCTTCGATCAAGCAGATTTTTACGTCCGTGGCGTTCCTCGGCGGCCTCTTCGCGCTGCAAGCGGCGCATGCCGCGCCGCCGCAGGACCTGAAAGGCACCAACGTCGTGCTGGTGCACGGCGCGTTCGCCGACGGCTCCAGCTGGAACCGCGTGATTCCGCTCCTCGAAGCGCGCGGCCTGCACGTCGTCGCCGTGCAGAACCCGCTCAGCTCGCTCGCCGACGACGCTGCCGCAACGAAGCGCGTGATCGAGCAGCAGAAGGGCCCGGTGGTGCTGGTCGGCCACTCGTGGGCAGGCGTCGTGATCAGCGAAGCCGGCAACGACGAGAAGGTGAAGTCGCTCGTGTACGTGGCGGCCTTCGCGCCCGACAACGGCCAGTCGATCGCCGATATCACCCAGGGCCAGCCGGACGCGCCCTGGGCAAGCGAACTGCGCAAGGACTCGGCGGGCTACCTGACGCTTTCGGACAAGGCGATCCGCGAGGACTTCGCGCCCGACCTGCCGCCCGCACAGCAACGCATCGTGGCGGCGACCCAGGGCCCGTGGTTCAGCGGCGCCCTCTCGCAGAAGGTCACGCAGGCCGCGTGGCACGACAAGCCTTCGTACTTCGTCGTGACGACGCGCGACCGCATGATCGCCCCCGCGCTGCAGGAATCGATGGCGAAGCATATTGGCGCAAAGGTGACGCGCGTGAACGGCAGCCACGTTTCGATGCTGAGCCAGCCGAAGGCCGTGGCCGACGCGATCATCGACGCGGCGGAACACGCGCAGCAGGGCGCACAGTAACCGGCCCGCCTCGGCCGTGCGGCGGAAGCGCTTCGACTCGCGCGACCGCTCGCCCGCCGCCGACATCGCACCCGAGGAGCACCTGAATGCAACGCTGGGTACAGGGACTGATAATCTGCACACTTCCGTCATCGTCCGGAAGGCCCGCCGTGCGCCCATTCAGTGCCCTCATCATGCTCGTCGGCGTCCTGCTCGCATCAGCAGGCTATGGCGCGACGTTCCTGTTCTCCATGCACGTGCGCGCCATCGGCGGGAACGATATCAACACCGGCGTGGCGCTCGCGGGCGCGGCGCTCGGCACCTTCGTGGGCGTCTCGCTCACGGGCTGGGTCGCCCAGCATGTGGGCGCGGCGCGCATGGCCGCGCTCGCGGCGCTCTGCGTGGGCGCGGGCGTGGTGAGTTTCGCGCTCGTCGAGCAGGTGAGCAGCTTCGACGTCGTGCCCGGCTTCCTCGTGGGGTTCGGCTGGGGCGCGTTCTGCCTCGCCGCGCCCATGGCGCTCGCCGAGCGCACGAACGACGCCGAGCGCGGCCTGTGGTTCCTGCGCTTCGCCACCATGCAGATGACGGGCATCGGCGGCAGTCCGGCGCTGGCGGGCTTTGCGATCCGCTTCTGGCGCATGCCGCTTGGCGGCGTGCTCTACACGATCGGCGGCCTGTGCGTGCTGGCGGCCGTCCTGCTCGAGCTGTTCGGCCGGCTCGCGCCGCACGTGCGCTCCAGTACCGCGACGCAAGAACCGGCCTCGCCGGACCCGTGGCTCCTGAAGATGGGCGTGATCGCCCGCACGCGCGCGGTGTATCCCATCGTCATCATCGCGCTGGGCGGCTGCGTGTTCTCGGGCCTCATGACGTTCCAGATGTCGCTCGTGCAAGGCACCGAGGCGAAGGCGACGACTTTCTTCAGCGTCTACACGGTGACGGTCATCGCCACGCGCTGGCTGCTCTCGCGCGTGGTCATCAAGATGCGCTCCGAAACCGCGACGAAAGTGCTGCTCGTCATGATGGTGATGGGCAGCGCGGCGATGTTCGTCGTGCCGTTTCACGTGCTGTTTCAATCGGCGGCCGCGGTGCTGCTGGGCACCGGGTACGGGCTCGCTTACCCGATCGTCCAGCTTCAGGCCGTCAACGACTCCGTCGCCGCGCACCGCCGCGCCGCGCTCACGTGGTTCGTCGCGGCGTACTTCGTCGGCGCGTTCGGGTTTCCGACCGTCGGCGGCTGGGTGCTGGTGCACGGCGGCCGCGCGGCGCTGCTCGCGCTCATCGCGGCATGCGGACTCGCGGCGCTCGCGCTGGCGGTTCTGCGCGACCGGCAGCGTGTCGAGACGTTATCGGCCAGCGCCTGAACAGGTCTGGCAACTCTTAATTTCCTAACGAACCGGAGGGATCGTGACTGAACTATGGCGTTTATCCGCAACTGAACTCGCCAAGCGGGTTCGCGCGCGCGAGGTGTCGGCACGCGAGGCCGCGAAGGCCGCGCTCGAGCGGCTGGAGGCCGTCAATCCGCTCATCAACGCGGTGATCGACTACCGGCCCGAGTGGGTCTTCGAGCAGGCCGACAGAATCGACGCGGCGATAGCGCGCGGCGAAGACCCGGGGCCGCTCGCGGGGGTGCCCGTCACTACGAAGATCAACATCGACCAGGCGGGCTTCGCGACGACCAACGGCACGCGCCTGCAAAAGGATCTGATCGCGCAGGTCAACAGCCCGGCCGTCGAAAACCTCGTGCGCGCGGGCGCGGTGCTGCTCGGCCGCACCAATTCGCCGACCTTCGCGCTGCGCTGGTTCACGAGCAACCAGGTCCACGGGCATACGAAGAACCCGCGCAACGCATCGCTCACGCCGGGCGGCTCGAGCGGCGGTGCGGCGGCGGCGGTCACGGCCGGCATCGGGCATATCGCGCTCGGCACCGACATTGGCGGCTCGGTGCGCTACCCGGCCTATGCGTGCGGCGTGCATGGCCTGCGGCCCAGCATCGGGCGGGTGCCGGCGTTCAACGCGTCGTCGCCCGAGCGGCCGATCGGCGCGCAGATGATGTCGGGCGCGGGCCCGATGGCGCGTACGGTCGAGGACCTGCGCGTGGCGCTCGCGGCGCTTGCCGCGCCCGACCTGCGCGACCCGTGGTGGACGCCGGCGCCGCTCATCGGGCCCGACGTGCCGCGGCGCGCGGCACTCTGCCTGCGCCCGGGCGGCATGAGCATCACGAAGGAGGTGGAGGATGCTTTGCTCGACGCCGGCCGCCGACTCGCCGACGCGGGCTGGACGGTCGAGCAGATCGATGACGTGCCGCTCCTGCGTGACGCCGGCGAAGTGCAGGAACGCCTGTGGCTCGGCGACGGCTTCCCGGCGCTCGCCGACGCCGTGGCGCGTGACGGCGACCCGGGCGCGCAGGCGGTCGTGGACGGCGTGCGCGCCAAGGTCGCGGCGATGCCCGAGAACGTGGTGGTCCCGTCGCTGGTGCGCCGCACGACGCTCACGCGCGCATGGCGCTTGTTCCTTGCGGAATATCCCGTGCTGCTGCTGCCGGTTTCGGGCGAACTGCCGTTCCCCAATAACCTCGACATGCAGGGCGCGGCGGGATTCCAGCGCGTGTGGGACGCCCAGCTGACCATGCGCGCATTGCCCGCGATGGGCTTGCCGGGGCTCGTCGTTTCGACGGGGATGGTGAAGGACGTGCCGGTTGGCGTGCAGATCGTCGCCGGGCACTTCCGCGAAGACCTGTGTCTGCTGGCTGGCCAGGCCATCGAGGAACGAGGCGCGCCGCCTTCGCCCATCGACCCGGCCATGTAAGCCGGGCGGGCGTTATGCGGGCTTCTTGACCACGGTGTCGTGAGGGGTGAGAGCGTGCCCCTCACGGGTCTGCGGAAACATCGACAGCAACGGCTTGCCCGTTGCTTTGTCGATCAACCACGAATGCCGTTCGCCGCGCCCGAACAAATGGCGCTCGCCCCACTGCTGAAGCGCCACGATAACGGGGAAGAGGCTTTCCCCTTTCTTCGTTAGCACGTACTCCTGATAGGTCGTGCCGTCGGAGGCAGGCCG
Source organism: Paraburkholderia sp. BR14312 (assembly GCF_040948675.1). Classification (NCBI taxonomy): domain Bacteria; kingdom Pseudomonadati; phylum Pseudomonadota; class Betaproteobacteria; order Burkholderiales; family Burkholderiaceae; genus Paraburkholderia; species Paraburkholderia sp. BR14312. Next base: position 486,228 of record NZ_JBFPKI010000001.1, on the reverse strand, counting down.
GGTTTCGAGAATGCCGGCCTCGACCAGATGGCTCAAACGGCCTGACAGGATATTGCGCGCCACGCCCAGATTGCGCTGAATGTCACCGAAGCGGTGAATGCCGTCGAAGACATCGCGCAGGATCATCAGCGACCACCGGTCGCCGATCACGTCGACCGAGCGCGCGACGGGGCAGGTTTCCTTCTGCATGGATTTGCGGCTTGCCATGGCGATTCTCTCTCTTGCTGGAACGTATTGACGTAATGCGTACGCCTCACGTAGTTGCATTTTAAAACCAGTCGACATACCATTCAATCAGTTTTGTTTTGAAACTGGATTGAAGATCATGGACGCGGATTCCGTTGCGCTTGCACCGCCGGCCCGCGGCGCTCCCGTGCAGCCGCGCGCGCCGTTGTCGCGCGGCCTCGTACTGCTGTTCGCCGTAGCCAGCGGTTTGAGCGTCGCCAATGTCTACTATGCGCAGCCCTTGCTGGACGCCTTGGCGCGCGATTTCGGCATCACGCGCGCCGCGGTTGGCGGCGTGGTCACGGCGACGCAGGCCGGTTGCGCGCTGGCGCTGCTGCTACTCGTGCCGTTGGGCGACAGGGTAGAGCGTAGCCGCCTGATGATCGTGCAATTGCTGGCGCTGGCGGGCGCGTTGGGCGTGGTCGGTCTCGCGCGATCCGTAACGGTGCTGCTGGCCGGCATGCTCGGTGTGGGTATGCTCGGCACGGCCATGACGCAGGGTTTGATCGCCTATGCGGCGGCCGCCGCCGCGCCCGACGAGCGCGGGCGCGTGGTGGGTGCAGCGGGCAGTGGCGTGTTCATCGGCCTGCTGCTGGCTCGCGTGTTCTCCGGCGGCGTGAGCGATCTTGCCGGTTGGCGCGGCGTGTATGGCTGTTCCGCCGCCGTCATGCTCGCCCTGGCCGTGCCGCTGTGGCGCCGGCTTCCGAAACTGGCACGCGGTGAGCCAGGCACGATGAGCTATGTACAACTGATCATCTCGATGTTCGCGTTGCTGCGCTCGGATCGCGTGCTGCAGACGCGCGGCGTGCTCGCGCTGCTGATGTTCGCGACCCTCAATATCTTCTGGAGCGCGTTGGTGCTGCCGTTGAGTGCGCCGCCCTACAATTTTTCTCATACGGCGATCGGGGCCTTCGGCATAGCCGGGGCGGCGGGCGCGCTGGCCGCTGCGCGCGCGGGCCACTGGGCCGATCGGGGTTGGGGCCAGCGCACCAGTGCGGCCGCGCTGGCGCTGCTGTTGCTGGCCTGGTGGCCGCTCTCGATGCTGGGACACTCGCTATGGATGCTGCTGGTCGGCATCGTGCTGCTCGATCTCGGCGGTCAGGCGCTGCACGTGACCAATCAAAGCCTGATTTTTCGCAGCAACGCGCAACTTCATAGCCGGCTCGTGAGTCTTTACATGCTGTTCTATGCGGTTGGCAGCGGGCTTGGCGCGATCGGCACGACGGCGACGTATGCCGCGGCGGGCTGGCATGGTGTGTGTACGCTGGGCGCGGCCGTGAGTTTGCTGGCGCTCGTGTTCTGGGCCGTCACGGTGCGCAGCATGCCGCGCGCGTCCCCGTGCGCCTGTACGTCGAATTGAAGCCTGAATGGAAACTCGAACCGGGAGACATGGATGGATGAACTGAAACTGCTGGCGGATGCCGACGCACGCGGCCTGCGCTATCTCGAAGGCAACGCCACACGGCGTGTTTTCCCCTCGAACGCAGCCATCGCGGCGCTCAGTGCGTTCGACGAGCCGCTGCCCGCGAGCGGATTACCCGCCGAAGACACGCTGTCGCTGCTCGACCGCGTAGGCTCGCCGGCGACGACGGCTTCGAACGGTCCGCGCTATTTCGGCTTCGTGATTGGCGCGGCGCTGCCTGCAGCGGCCGCGGTCGAGCGGCTCATGCTGGCGTGGGATCAGTGCGCCTCCACGTTCGACAACTCGCCGGTCGCAGCCACGGTGGAACGCATCGCGGGGCGCTGGGTGCTCGAAGCGCTCGACCTGCCACGCGAAAGCGCCGTGGGCTTCGGCACCAGCGCGACAGCGTGCACGCTCGGTGCGCTCGCTACCGCCCGGCGCGCGCTGCTCGCACGGCAAGGCTGGGACTTCGACCGCCAGGGGCTGATGGGCGCGCCCGAAATCAAGGTCGTGGTCTCGGAACTCGCTCACATTACGGTAAAGAAGGCGTTGCGCATCCTGGGCTTCGGGCTGGAGCGCATCGTCTACGCGGCCGTCGATGCTCACGGCGGCGTGGATGCGGCGCGACTCCCGCCGCTCGACGACCGCACGATCCTGTGCCTGCAGGCCGGCGAGGTGAATACCGGCGAATTCGACCCGTTTGCGCCGATCGTCGCGCGTGCGCGGGAGGCCGGCGCGTGGGTGCATGTCGATGGCGCGTTCGGCCTGTGGGCGCGGACCTCGTCACTGGCGGCGCTGACCGAGGGTATCGAAGGGGCCGATAGCTGGACGACCGATGCGCACAAGTGGCTGAACACGCCGTATGACTGCGCCATGGTCATTTGCCGCGATGCAACGGCGCTCGCCGAGGCGATGAACAGCGACGCGGCCTATTTGTCTGCGAGCGCCGACGCGCAGAAGAACCTCACACTGGAGTTCTCGCGCCGCGCGCGCGGCATTCCCGTGTGGGCGGCGCTACGCACGCTCGGTCGCGAAGGTGTCGCGGCCATGGTCGAGCGCCATCACGCGCAGGCGCAGCGCATCGGCGCCGAACTCGAACGCCTGGGCTACGAGGTGCTCAACCGGGTCGTGCTGAACCAGGTGCTGTTCCGCGGCGCAACGGATGCCCAGACGCTGGCGCTGCGCAGCGCCGTGCAGGCTTCGGGCGAAACGTGGTTCGGCGGCACGATCTGGCAAGGGCGGCCTGCGTTGCGGATCAGCGTGTCGTCGTGGCGCACGCGGGATGAAGACATCGAGGCGCTCGTGCAGTTGCTGGCATCGCTGCGCGGCGATTCGCGTGCGCCGTAGCGAACACCGGCGACAACGTTGCGCGCACAGCGAAAGCCCATTCTCGAGTCAACGTAGCAACGCGAGACTCAGCGCGATACCGGCCGCGTAAGTGCCGAGCGCGCCGATAAATCGGGCGGGATTGGGTTTTGCCATCGAGGGAAACGCGACCAGCCCGACGACGAGCAGGCACCGGCAGACGGTCGCGGCCACGATCAGCGCGAGCGTTGCCGGCGAGGGCGAGTGTGTGCCCAGATAGAGAAACAGCGCGGCCAGGAAGGGCACATATTCGGCCGTGTTCGCATGCGCGCGCACGAACTTGTGCAGCAGGCTGGCCGGGTCCGGCGCGCATCCCGAGAGCGTGCCTTCGCGAAAGCGAAGCATGGAAATGGACAGGCCGAGGCCAAACAGCAAAAGACCCAGCACGGCCACGCAGGCCAGCGCAATTCTGTCCATGACGGCCTCCCTGGCGAAAGAACGCGATGCGATTGTGGCGCGCGCTAGCCGACTTCCACGCGGTTGCGTCCGCTGTCTTTGGCCCGATAGAGCGCCACGTCCGCGCGTTTGACGATCGCACCGAAGTCATCCTCGCCCGGCAGGCGCTCCGTTACGCCGATGCTCACCGTAAACGGAACGGGCTTGCCCAGCCGCCATTGATGCTCGAAGTCCTGCTGCTCGATGGTCTGGCGCAATTCCTCGGCCACGGCCGTTGCCTGCTCGATATTGAACTCAGGCAGCGCGGCGACGAACTCTTCGCCGCCCCAGCGCGCAAACACGCCAATGCGCCTGTCGCTGTTCATCACGACTTTGGCCAGCACGCGCAGCACTTCGTCGCCGATGTCGTGCCCGTAGCTGTCGTTGATCTTCTTGAAGTAATCGATATCGAGAATAAAGACGGAAAGCGTTTTGTCGGCTTCGAGAAGCTGTTCAACGGTATCGGCAAATTCTCGGCGGTTCGGCAGGCCGGTCAGCTCGTCGGTGACGGCCTGCTTCTGAAGCAGATCCATCAAGCGAACGCGGTCGGCGATATCGCGAATCACGGCGGTGAATTCGATCAGCCCGCCCACGTTGATTTTCGAAATCGCAATTTCGACGGGCAACAGCGACCCATCCCGATGCAGCCCATACACGCGGTTGCGCTCGTCCATCTGCCGCGAGCGCACGGGCGAGCGCGCAAACAGGTGGACGTATTGCGAATGATTGGCGCGGTAGCGCTCGGGCAGAAGGTCCGTGATCGGTTGGCCGAGCATTTCTTCGGCAGAGTACCCGAACAGGTTTTCCGCGGCACGATTGAATAGCGTGATGCAATGCTGCTGGTCGATCGTGATGATGGCGTCGTAGGCTGCATCGACGACCGAACGAAAGCGCGACGTGCTGACTTCCAGTTCGTGCGTCAGCAACATCTTCGTGGTGATTTCAAGGCCTGTGACCATGATTTCGAGTACGGAGACTCCGCTTTCGGCGTGGCGTATCGGCTTCAACGACAGGCGCCACCAGTGCGTTCCGTCCCTCAGGTCATAGGCTTGCTCGAGTTCCCGGGCGACGCCGGATTCGAAGCACTGGGTCAGCTTTTTGCGGAATTCGGTTCGGGCGTAGTTGGGAATGAGCGAATCGAACGGTGCCGGGAACGACTTGATCGCGCTGCGCCTGCCGCCCGTCATGCGCATGAAATGATCGTTGCAGGCCGAAACCACGAACTGGCCCCGCTCGTCGCGGCCGATCATGGCCACGCTCGCAGCGATTTCGTCGACGAAATCGCGCATCATGTTCGACCAGTCGGCCATCGAGCCTCCTTTGCCCGGTTGCCCAATACACTGACGATATAGTAGACCGCATTGCGCGGCGCGGCAGCGTAATGTGTCCCACGGACGTTTTCGAACATGCGGGTTCGCGCGCGTTCGGGCAGACCCCAGCGCGAAATCGGGGTGATTCGAAAACGCGAAGAATGCGAACGCCGAAGTCAGAATGGGAGGTAAATGCCGCGCATTTTTACGGCATTTTTTCTTGTGCGAAGAAGCAGGGCTTCATCGGGCCTGTACGAAGCGGTGGAAGTGCGCACGAAGCGCCACTCGAAATTGCCAACGCGTGCCCGCGACGCTGGCTCGTCGTGCTGCATCTCGAGTTGAATCCGCAGCTCGCACAAGGCATGTGAGATTTAGACACGACGCGCCGCTATTTTTAACACCGCTTTTACGCGTTCGGGAATACGCTGAAGTTGTGTTCACAACCTGCGAATAGCAATTCAAATCTCATGGCTTGCGCAAATCCCATCCCCCGTTACGAGATCGTGGCGCCGGCTCCGCGGCCGCGTGCAAAGGTCGTTCCGTTGCGGGCCCCGCGTGCCTGGCTCGAAGTCATGCTGACCGCGAATACCGAAGAAGCCGCGCGGGCGCATCTCGCGGCGCTGCTGCATTCCCCGCTCGGCGTCTACGTCGCGCAAACTGCCTTCGCGCGCGGCGCCATGCGTGTGCTACTCGATATCGCGCCCGAAGACATCGACTTCACGATGCATACGCTGATAGGCAGCGTGCCGGAAGCCACGATCGGCGCGTTGCGTCTGCGTACCGGCAACAAGGGGGCCTGATATGTTCGAGGGAATCCGGTTGCCCATCGTGACGCCGTTGCGCGATGGCGAGTGGATGTCGAGGCGTTGTAACTCCTGACCGACGAATACGCGAGTGACGGCGTTGCCGGCATCGCCGCGCTCAGCACGACCGGCGAGGCGGCGCTCCTGAACGACGTGGAGCGCGTGACCGCCGCGCCTTCGCCCTGATTTCGTTTCGCGCCCGCGCCCTCGCGGATTTTTTTTCGCGTTTTCGAACTTTCATCTTGTCGCGCTACTATCCCCCTACTGTGTCATGGGGAACCTACGAAGATGAAGTACGAGAACGCTCTGCAACGAGCGATCAAGGAGCGCCTCGAGCGCGCTATGGAGCTGGCCGAACTGTTCGGTCTGTTGATCATCGGCATTGGCACCGTGGCCGCCATGGGCGCCCTGATCTGGCATATGGTGCATTCGGACGGCGTGACGCTGACCGACCTGCTGCTGATGTTTCTCTACCTCGAGATCTTCGCCATGGTCGGGCAGTATCTCAAGGCTGGACAGTTGCCCGTTCGCTTCCCGCTGTATATCGCCATGGTGTCGATCGCGCGGGACCTCATCCTGCGCGCGGGCGCGAACACCGAGCTGCATTTGCTGGCGTCTGCGGGCGCGATCGTGCTGATCGCGCTGGGCGTGCTGATCATCCGCTTCGGGCAGGCGAAATATCCCAGCAACACCGATGAACGGCGCGTGGAAGAGGCGAAGTAGGCCGGTCCTGCTGAAGTCGTGCCGTTTTGAGTTATCGCAAGCAAACCGGCCCGAGCCGCGCGGCGATGGTGCGGCACGCGGCGAGCAGGGGTTCGATGTAGCTCTGCTGCGCATCCGCCTGGCGGCGGAACATCGGCATGCTGACGCTCACGCAGCCCACTGCGTGACCATCGGCGCCGAGAATCGCCGCGCCGTAACACCAGATCGACTGTTCGTTTTCTTCGCGGTCTTCCGCGTAGCCGCGTTGCGCCGTGAGTTCGATCTCGTCGCGGATCGCGTCGAGGTCGGTCATCGTATGCTCGGTGAAACGCACGCGCGGCGCCTGTGCGAGCATTGGCTCGCGCTCGGGCGGCGTGAGCGTGGCGAGCCAGGCCTTGCCGACCGAACTCGACGTGAGCGCCACGCGCGTGCCGATACGCGAAGCCATGCGCACGGCGTGCGGACTTTCGAGCTTTTCGATGTACACCATCGCGCCGTCGCTGGGCACGGCGAGGTGCACTGTTTCCGAGGTGGTGTTGCGCAGTTCCATGAGCGCGTCGACGGCGGCGATGCGCAGGTCGGATCGCTCCCAGCTGCGGCTCGCGAGATTCACGAGACGCGGCCCGAGCGCGAACGTATTGCCGCCGCCCACCGCCGCGACGAGCCCTTCGGCCTGCAGCGCGGCGACGATGCGATGCACGGTCGGGCGCGGATAGCCGCTCGCGGCCACGAGCTTCGCGATGTTCGGCGGCGTGCTGGCATCAGCGATGAGCTGCAGCACGGCGATGAACTTCGAAAAGGCGGCCGTGCCAGCAACGCCCTTGGCGTCGCCGGATTGGGAGGAGGTGGGGGAATCAGTGGTCGACATCGGAAAGCTAGCGGGCGCCATGTGTGGCGCCATTATGCCCGCAATTCCTGCGGATCAGGCGCACAGATAGCCGCCGTCCACGGGCACGATCGCGCCCGTCATGAACGAAGCGGCGGGCGAGCAGAGAAACGCGGCCACGTTCGCGACTTCTTCGGGCTGCCCCCAACGCTTCATCGGCGTACGCTCGAGGATGCCCTGCGAGCGGCCGCCGTCGTCCTGCAGCGCCTGGGTGAGGGGCGTCGCGATCCAGCCGGGCGCGAGTGCATTCACACGGATATTGTCGGGCGCATAGGCAATGGCGAGCGAGCGCGTGAGCTGCGCCACGCCGCCCTTGCTGGCGCTATAGGCCGGCACGAGACCGCCGCCGAAAAAGCTCAGCATCGAAGCCGTGTTCACGATGCAGCCGGAAGAAGCCCTGAGCAGCTCGCGCGCGCTCGAACACACACGCATGGTGCCGTTGAGATTGATATCGAGCACGCGCTCGAACGCCTCGATCTGGTGCTCTTCGCCGCGGCTGATCACACCCGCGCAGTTCACGACGATATCGAGCCGCTCGCAGCCATTAACCAGTCGCGTCACGTCTTCGCTCGAACGCACGTCGAGCGAGGCGCGTTGCACGCCGGCATCGAGTACGTCCGGCGTGCCGGCGGGAGGCGGCAGGCCGGCGGCCGTGGTGTGTGCGCCGAGTTGTGCGAGCCGGTTGGCAATGGCCGCGCCGATGCCGGAGTGGCCGCCCGTCACGAGCGCGACCTTGCCCGCGAGAAAATTGTCCTTGAATGTCATGATGCGTAGTGCGTATGAACAGATGAATCAGGTGGGTTGGGTCGCTGCCGTCCGGCGCTCGTTTTCAGGCACGACTTCCCTGACGACGAAGAGATAGACGAACGCGGCGGCGAACGCCACCGCCGCGCTGATGAGCAGGGCGTTCACGAACGAATGCGTCTGGTCGACCACGATGCCGGTGATGACCGGCGCAAACGAGCCGCCGAAATAGCCGCCGAAGTTCTGCATGCTGCCGAGCGACGCCACGAGATGGCGCGGGGCCGCCACGCTCACGAGGGCCCAGGCTGCGCCGCTCGACATGTTCACGAAGAACATCGCGACGGAAACATAGGTAATGGCGAGCGCGGTGCTCGGCGTGTAGGCGGCCGGCACGGTGAAGGCCGCCGCGCCGATCAGCCCGACGCACAGCGGCCACTTGCGGCTGCGGATCGGCGCCATGCCGCGCTTGAGCAGGTAATCGGAAATAAAGCCGCTGCTGGCCATGCCGATCGTGCCGAACACATAGGGAATGGCGACGAGCCAGCCCGTATGCGCGATGGAGATATGGCGCTCCTTCTCCAGATAGCCGGGCAGCCAGGTGAGATAGAGCCACACCATGTAGATCACGCCCATGAAGCCGAAGATCATGCCCCACGTGTTGCGCTGCTTGAGCAGCATGCCCCATTCGGCGAAGCTCAGCGCGCTCTTCTTCGGTGCTTCGGTCGCGCCGTCTTCGAGCCATGCCGTTTCTTCGGACGTGAGCACGACCTGATCGCGGTTGCGATAGACCACATACCAGCCGACCGAGACGAGCACACCCAGCACACCCATGATGATGAACATCGGACGCCAGCCGAACGAGAGCATCAGCGCGGTGAGCAGTGGCGGCGCGATCATCGGCGCGATGGTCGAGGAGGAGACGAACGTGCCGGTTGGCGCGCCGCGTTCGCGCACGGCGAACCATTCGTGAATGACCTTGGCGCCCGCCGGAAAGAGCGGCGCTTCGGCGATGCCCAGCACCACGCGTGCCGCCAGAAAATGATTGAGCGTTTGAATGAAGCCCCCCGTGACCTGCGCGAGCGACCACACCAGCATGCCGAGCCCGAGCATCACGCGCGAGCCGAAACGGTCGAGCATCGCGCCCACCGGCAATTGCGCGAACGCATAGGCGAGCGAGAACGCCGAAAGCAGCAAGCCCATTTGCGAAGCGTTCAGATGCAGTTCCTCCGCCACCGAATGGTTGGCGATGGAAAGCGTGCTGCGGTCCAGATAGTTCACGATGCCCGCTATCGTCAGAAAGGCGATGGCGATCGTCTGTGTGCGTTTGAGCCGTTGCGATTTTTTGATCATGGGCCGTCTCCTTTTGGCTGTTATCGTGTGGGTGTCTTTGGGCGTGTATTAGTACGTGGCGCGGCCGCCGGAAAGATCGAATATCGCGCCGGTGCTGAACGTACAGGAATCCGAACAAAGCCATAGCGCGAGATCGGCGACTTCATCCACGGTGCCGAGCCGCCCGAGCGGACTCTTGTCGATCATCGTCTGCACGTGGGCGGGCGCCATCTGCGCGAGCAGCGGTGTTTCTACGGCAGCGGGCGCAATGCCGTTGACGAGAATGCCCGTTCGCGCGAGTTCCTTACCGAGCGATTTGGTGAGCGCGATTACACCGGCCTTCGCCGCGCTGTAGGCGGACGCGTTCGGTGTGCCCTCCTTGCCCGCGAGCGATGCCACATTGACGATGCGTCCCGAACCGGCGCGGCGCATGGCGGGCACGACGAAGCGGCAAACGTGATAGGTGCCCACCAGATTGACGTCGACGATGCGTTGCCATTCGGCGGGATCGTACGCATCGAGCGGCACGGTCGAACCGGCGAAACCCGCGTTGTTCACGAGGTAGTCGATGCGCCCGAACTCGGCGAGCGTCGCTGCCAGCGCCGCTTCGATCGTCTCGGGGCGCGTGACGTCGGCTTCGATGTGAGGGGGTGCGTCCTGCGTATCCAGCGGGCCGGGCACGCGGTCCCAGTTGACCGTGCGCGCCCCGCCGCGCGCGAACGCATTGCAGATCGCGCGGCCGATGCCGCCCGCCGCGCCGGTCACGACGGCCACGCGCCCCGCGAAATCGTACCGGGCGCAGGTCATCGGATGAACTGGTCCACGTAATCCTCGCCAAGACCCACCGCCGCGTAATGCTTGCGGCACATGTCGATCTTCGTGAACACGTCCTCATAGCCCGTGTAGTTGCCCCACGGATCGCAATAGAACATCACGCCGTTGACCTGGAAGTAGGTGATCATCTCCTCGACGTCTTCCGGTACGTAGAGCGTATGCGTTTCGCCGGGCGGCTCGAACACGTAGCTGCCTTCGGTCGCTTCCCAGTCGTGCTCCAGATAGCGCCAGCGGCCCTTGAGCACCATGCCGTGAACGGCCTGCGGATGCCGATGCCTGCTCAGGACACCTGATTTACGCACGCGCAGCAAATTCATCCAGTAGCCCTGTGCCGTGTTCAGGCACAGCGGACGGAACCATACGTTCTCGGCCTGGGGTACCCACACGCGCTCGTCGGCGGGAATGGCGTGGGGAATGACGATTTCCTGCTGCGCTTCCTTGGGGAACGGAAGCTGATACGGCGTCATGGGGGAGTAGGGCTTGTCCGTCATCAATTGCTCTCGTTATGTCCATAATATGGACGCTAAGTCCACGATATGGTTCATTGTGCGGGAGGGATTTGATTAAGGTCAATGCCAGGGTTTCCCCGGGGCCGGCTGTCGTGCGCTTCAGAATTCAATGCCTTGCTTGTCGCACAGCGTTTCGATGAGCAGCCGCGCCGCGGGGGCGAGCGGCGCACCCTGGCGCGTGACCAGCTCATACGGTTCGCTGCGGGAAGCGAGGCGCAGCGGCAGGATGCAGGCCATCTCCTGGCTCGCGAAGAACTGCGCAACGTCGATCGACACCAGCGCGACGAACGAGGGATTGCCTTGCAGCAGCGCCAGCGTGGCGAACGCGGAGGTCGTTTCGAGCAGATGCGTGGGAAAGCGCAGTTCGGCCTCGCGAAACTCGCGTTCGAGCAACAGCCGCATGGGCATGTTGGCGCGGTAGACCACCCAGCGATACTTCTCCGTGTCCTTGAGGGTGAGCTTCTTCGCGCGGTGCAGCGGATGCCGCACGTTGGCGATCACGGCGAGCGTTTCGTCCTGCAACTTGAGGCTCTCGTAGAGATGCGGCGTCTGGCTGACCGTGGTGCGGCAGATCGCGAGATCGAGCCGGCCCGCATCGATCTGGCTCAGCAGCGCAGCACTCGTGTCTTCGACGATTTCAACCGACATTTCCGGATGCGCCGCGATCAGCGTGGAAATCGCGTCGGTCAGCAGCGGCACCGCGCCCATGATGACCCCCACCGCTACGCGTCCGCCACGCCCGCGCGAGAGTCCGACAAGCTCCTCGCGCAAATGCGTGAGATCGGTGTGGATCAAGCGCGCGTAGCGGATCGCGCAGTGACCGGCCTCGGTGGGCTCGAGACCTCGATTGGTGCGATTGAAGAGCGCGGTGCCAAAGGTCGTTTCGATCTCCTGCAATGCCTTGCTGGCGCCGGGCTGCGTGAGTGAGACCTGTTGGGCGGCCTTCAGCAGCGAGCCGTGATCGCCCAGGGCGATCAACAGCCGAAGTTGCTTCACATGGAGGCGGGAGATGATCGAGTTTAGCGACGGGGTCATGGGGTTGAGGAAAAGTTATAGCTGTATCAAATCTTCTCAATTACCGCGTATAAGGTGTCTCCCTATACTGGCCCAAAACAATAGCACTATGCGGCCGAAATGCGGTAATTGCATTGCCGTTGCCAGCGTTTGCCGCCGCAACGGCCGAATTCACTATAACTGAAGCTCAATCCTATGTCCCTCATCAACTACGTCACGCAAATCCAGTTCGATTTCGGCGCCATTCATTTGCTGCGGAACGAATGCGAACGTGTGGGCATCAGCCGGCCATTGATCGTCACGGACAAGGGCGTACGCGCGGCGGGGATCGTCGATAGCGTGCTGGGCGCTCTGGCAGGCGTTGCGCCCGCAACGATCTACGACGGTACCCCGCCCAATCCGAACGAAGCGGCCGTGCGTGAGGCCGTGGCGGCCTATCTTGCAGGGGAGTGCAACGGCATCGTCGCCGTTGGCGGTGGCTCCGCCATTGACCTCGCCAAAGGCGTCGCCGTTTGCGCGACGCACGAAGGACCGCTGCAGCGCTTCGCGGTGATCGAAGGCGGCGCGGTGAACATCACGGCGAAGACGGCGCCGGTGATCGCCGTGCCGACGACCGCGGGCACCGGCAGCGAAGTGGGGCGCGGCGCCATTCTGATTCTCGACGACGGTCGCAAGGTCGGTGTGATCTCCCCGTACGTGGTGCCGCGCGTGGCGATTTGCGATCCGGAACTCACGCTGGGCTTGCCGCCCGGTTTGACGGCGGCGACGGGCATGGATGCCATCGCACATTGCATGGAGACCTTCCTCGCGCCCGCCTTCAATCCGCCCGCGGACGGCATTGCGCTGGATGGCTTGTGGCGCGCGTGGCGTCACATCGAGCGCGCGACGCGTGACGGCGGCGACCGCGTGGCGCGGCTGAACATGATGAGCGCGTCGATGCAAGGCGCGCTTGCGTTCCAGAAGGGTCTGGGTTGCGTACACAGCCTGAGCCATTCGCTCGGCGGCATCAACCCGCGTTTGCATCACGGCACGCTGAACGCGATTTTCCTGCCGGCTGTGCTGCGGTTCAACGAGGCAGCGTCTTCGGTGCGCGAGGAAGGCAAGCTCGACCGCCTCGCGACGGCAATGGGGCTAGGCAGCGGCGCCGAAGTGGCGCCTGCCGTGCGTACGATGACCGAACGCCTCGGTTTGCCGACGGGCCTCGCGCAACTCGGTGTGAACGCCGGGCTGTTCCCCGAGATCATCAGGGGCGCGCTCAAGGATCACAGCCACAAGACCAATCCGCGCGAGGCCTCCGAAGACGATTACCGCGCCATGCTCGAATCGTCGATGTAAAGCGGCGCGGCGTTTTAGTCCCACTGCGGGGCGAGGCCCATAGGGCGCACTTCACGACCGTTGCGTTCGAGCGCGGCGATCTGCACCATGTCGTCATCGTGAGTTCCAGCGTTTGCGCGAGCAGGTTGCTGGTCAGGTTCTCGCGCTTCGTCGAAGAGGGAATGACGGAGTAGTTCAGGCGCAGTGCCCAGGCGAGCGCCACCTGCGCGGGCGTGGCGTGGCGCCGTTCGGCAATCGCGCCGACGACCGGATCGCCGAGCACCTTGCCGTAGGCGAGCGTCATGTACGACGTCACGTGAATGCCTTCCTGCTTCAGGAACTCAACGAGCTTGCGATTCTGCAGATAAGGGCTCAACTCGATCTGGTTGGTCGCGATGTTTTCCTTGTCGACCACTGCGACAGCCTGCTTCGTCAGCTCGATATTGAAATTGGAAATGCCGATCTGTCCGGTCAGCCCTTGCAATTTCGCCTCGGCCAGTGCGCGCATGAATTCTTCGAGCGGTACGCCGTTGTTGGGCGCGGGTCAATAAATCAGCGTGAGATCGACTGCGTCAGTGCGCAGCTTCTTCAGGCTCTCCTTCAGGCTCGGCACCAGCTTTTCACGCGCGTAGTTGTCGACCCAGATCTTGGTCGTGAGAAAGAGATTGTCGCGCGCGATGCCGGAAGCGGCGATCGCTTCGCCGACTTCGGCCTCGTTGCGGTAGATCTGCGCGGTATCGATGGCGCGGTAGCCGACTTCGAGGCCGTTACGCAGGGAGTCGATCACAGCCTGACCTTGCAGGCGGAACGTGCCGAGGCCGAATGCGGGAATCTTGCGCATGTTGCTCTCCACAAAAAATGATTGGGTAACCTAATCGAAAATAGTGATTTAACGCGAGCGCCGGCTCATGACGATCCAGGACGAGGACGAGTGCAACGCCGCCAAGCGCGACGAACGCTGCAGCGTAGACCGAGGTCGCGGTCGAGCATGGCATCGTGCCTGGTGGGGGCACCGGCTAGTTGGGCCACTTAGCCCGAAGCGTTCGCATGAGCGAAGTCCGGCGTTATCGCGGCTTCAACACTGTCGTCATATATTCCGTCGCGAATTCTGTGAATGCCTGCACGCGCAGCGGCAGCCGCCTTTGAACGGGATAGACGATTTGCGCGGCGAGTGGTTTCGCCTGCCATTTCGGCAAGACGCGCACGAGGCGGCCCGATATCAGATCCTCCTCGATCAGCCATTCCGGCAACACGGCCAGGCCCAGCCCCATGCGCGCGGCCTCGCGCATGCTCGTCACCCCCTCCGAGATCATCACGGGCTCGATCTGCAACGTATACGTTGCCGCGCCCGAATACAGCGTGACATCTCTCGAACCGCCGAATTGCCGGCTCGAAAGTGCGATCCACGGTAAGGCCTGGAGACTTTCCGGTTTGCTGGCGAACTTGTGATCCTTGAGGAAGGCGGGCGAGGCAACCGGATAGCGGCGGATCTCGCCCAGCGAGCGCGCCACGACGCGATCGTCAGTGAGCACGCCAGCGACGATACCCGCGTCGCAGCCCTCTTCGATCATGTGCAGCGGGCGGTTCGAATAGGCCAGCTCCATTCTCACTGCCGGGTGCGCCTGGATAAAGCTGCTGATCATCCGGCTCACCACGGACTGGCCAAAGTCGATGGTGGAGAACACGCGGATATTGCCGCTCAGCGCGCTCTGGTCGCGCCGCATGCGCTGCGCGGACTCCTCGGCTAGCGCGAGCAGCGCCTGGGCGTCGGCAAGGAATTGGTGGCCGGTTTCGGTGAGGCTCATGCGGTGCGTGTCGCGCCGCAGCAGCGCCGCGCCGCATTGATCTTCGAGCGAACGCAACTGGCGGCTCAGCGTGGGCTGGCTCAGATTCAGCTTGCGGGCCGCCGCGGAGATGCTGCCGCTCTCCACGATGGCAACGAAGGCCTGCAGCAGGCCCAGGTCGTTGAATATGGTCATACGCCGGGAGCATAACCGATATTCTGGTTATGCGGCTACCGTGGAGCGTTGGCTGGCGGGAAGATGCACCCATCGCATCACGTTGCATCACCCACCCAACCGGAACGGAGAGTCACCATGAGCACGCAAGCCAACACCAGCAAAGTCGCGATCGTCACCGGCGCTTCCCGCGGGATCGGCGCATCGATCGCCAGACGCCTCGCGGGCGAAGGCATCGCAGTCGTCGTCAACTACGCCGGCCGCGCCGCAGACGCCAATGCGGTCGTGGAGGACATCAAGGCCGCGGGCGGTCGCGCCGCGGCGATTCAGGCAGACGTGGCCGTGCCCGCCCAGGTGGCCGCAATGTTCGACCAGGCCATTACGCTCTTCGGCGGCGTGGATATCGTGGTGAACAACGCGGGCATCATGCAGCCGGGCCTCGTCAATCTGGCCGATACCGATGACGCCCTGTTCGACCGGCTCGTCGCGATCAACCTCAAGGGCACCTTCAATACGCAGCGCATTGCCGCGAAGAAGCTGCGCCAGGGCGGCCGCATCGTCAACTTTTCGAGCAGCATACAGGCGCTCGCGCTGCCGGGCTACTCGGTGTACGCCGCCACCAAGGCTGCCGTGGAAGCGATGACCAACATCTTCGCCAAGGAACTGCGCGGCCGCAATATCACGGTGAATGCGGTCGCCCCCGGGCCTACCGCAACCGAACTGTTCCTCAAGGACAAGACGCCCGAGCAGATCGAACGCCTCGCAAAGATGCCGCCGCTCGAACGGCTCGGCCAGGCGGACGACATCGCCGAGGTGGTCTCGTTCCTTGTCGGCAACGGCGCAGGCTGGATCGACGGTCAAACGATCCGTGTGAACGGCGGCATTGTTTGATGTCCTGATCAAGCGTTTCATGACGAACAAGGAGCCCATCATGAAGAAGGTCATTGTCGTTACCGGCGCATCGAGCGGTTTTGGCCGCCTCGCTGCCGAAGCACTCGCGAGCGCCGGTCATACCGTCTACGCGTCCATGCGCGCGAGCGCCGGGCGCAACGCCCCGGTCGTCGCGCAGATGGCGGAATTTTCGCTGCACAAGGGCGTGGATCTGCGCACCGTCGAACTCGACGTGCAGTCACAGGCGTCCGTGGACGCGGGCATCGCCCGCGTAATTGCCACAAGCGGGCGTATCGATGTGATCGTCCACAACGCGGGCCACATGGCCTTCGGGCCGGCCGAAGCGTTCAGCCCGGAGCAGTATGCACACCTGTACGACATCAACGTGCTGGGCACGCAGCGGGTGAACCGCGCGGTGCTGCCGCACATGCGCGAGCGGCGGGAGGGCCTCGTGGTGTGGGTGTCGAGCAGCAGTTCCGCGGGCGGCACGCCGCCTTATCTCGCGCCGTATTTTGCGGCGAAGGCCGCCATGGATGCGATTGCGGTGCAGTACGCACGCGAGCTTGCGCGCTGGGGCATCGAAACGTCGATCATCGTGCCGGGCGCCTTCACCTCGGGCACGAATCACTTTTCGCATGCGGGCAGCCCGGAAGACAAGGGCGTCGTCGCCGCCTATGAAGCCGGCCCCTATGCCGGGTTCGGCGAGCAGATCCAGGAGGCGTTTGCCGCCATCGTGCCGCCGCAAGCCGACGTGGGCCTCGTGGCCGAGGCGATCGTCGATGTGGTCGATGCCCCCTTCGGGAAGCGGCCCTTCCGGGTGCACGTGGACCCGACCCAGGATGGCGCGGACGTTGGCTTTGCCGTACTGGACCGCGTGCGGGCGGAGATGCTGCATCGCGTGGGCCTCTCCGACCTGCTCGTGCCGCGCGGGCACGGCGACGCGTGATGCCACCGGCGGCGGGCGGCGGGGCGCGCTTACTCCGTGAGGCACTCCGACGCCTCGAGCCCGCGCAATGCCGCTTCGAACTCCTCGACAGGAATCGGGCGGCAGAACAGATAGCCCTGATACGCGTAACACCCGGCCGAGGCGAGGAAGGCGCGCTGCTCTTCGGTCTCGACCCCTTCGGCGATCACGCCGAGGCCCAGGCTGTGCGCGAGCGCCACGATGGTGCGGGCGATCGCGGCGTCGTTCGGGTCGACGAGGACATCGCGCACGAAGGATCGATCGATCTTCAGTTGAGCGAGCGGCAGGCGCCTCAAATACGAAAGCGACGAATAGCCGATGCCGAAGTCGTCGAGCGCGAAGACGACGCCGTTCGCCTTGAGCGCCTCCATCTTCTCGATGATCTCCTGCACGTTGTCGACCAGCACGCTTTCGGTCAACTCGAGCTTGAGCCGGTCCGCTCTTGCGCCAGTCTGTTCGAGCGTGGCCAGCACGCTTTGCACGAAGTCGGGCTGGTGCAGCTGCTGCGCGCTGACGTTGACCGCAATGGTCAGATGCTCCGTGTCGGGCTGCGTGGCCCAGCGCGCCAGCTGGGTGCAGGCCGCGCGCAGCACCCAGCTGCCCAGCTCGGCGATGAGCCCGGTTTCCTCGGCCACGGGAATGAAATCGGCCGGGTACACGAGCCCGCGCAGCGGATGACGCCAGCGTACCAGCGCCTCGACGCCGGTGACCCGGCCGCTGTCGATCTGCATCTGGTAGTGAAGCACGAACTCTTCGTTCTCGATGGCTTCGCGCAGTGCCGCTTCGAGCGCGGCACGTTCCACCACGACCGTCTGCATGTCGGGGTCGAAGAGGCGCACCGCGTTGCGTCCGCGTTCCTTGGACTTGTACATGGCGAGGTCGGCCTGCTTCATGAGGTCGTCTGTCGTCGCCTGGAAGCCCTTGAATACGGTTGCGCCGATGCTCGCCGTGCTGCGGTAGTCGATCTCGTCGAGTCGATAAGGATTCCCGAGCACGGCGAGAATCCGCTCGCCCAGGGCCTCGGCCTGGCGGGCCGCTTCGCAGGGAACGGGGTTCAGGTTGCCCACCACGACGACGAACTCGTCGCCGCCCACGCGCGCCACGGTGTCGCCCGCGGGTATGCTCGCCGCCAGGCGTTTGGCCACTTCCTGCAGCAGCAGGTCGCCCTTGTCGTGACCCAGCGTATCGTTCAGCGTCTTGAAGTGATCCAGATCGATGAACAGCAGGGCGCCGCTCGTGCCGTTTCTTGCGCTGTCGGTCAGGGCGTCTTTCAGGTTGTCGAGCAGCAGCGTGCGATTGGGCAAGCCGGTGAGCGCGTCGTAGAAGGCCAGTTCCTTGATGCGCTGGTCGGCGATCTTGCGCTCGGTGATGTCGCGCCCGCTCGTGCGGAAACCGATGAAGTCGCCTTTCGAGTCGGTAATCGGCACCCACGAGGCGCAGAGCCACATGAGCGAGCCGTCTTTGCGCACGCAGCGGAACTCCAGATTGTCGCCACGCGAGCCCAGTTGCGCGCCGCGGAACTCGGGCGCGACGTAGGAGGCATCGCCCGGATAGATCACGGTGCAGGCGAAGTCGCTCATGGCCATGCATTCGTCGACGGTATAGCCGATGTACTGCTCCACCGCCGAATTGATCCAGCGCGGCTTGCCTTCCGGCGACCACCAGATTTCCCAGTTGACCGTACAGTCCGCAATGGCGCGGAATTTTTCCTCGCTTTCGCGCAGTTCCTTCGTCATCGACGAGGCAAGACGTATCGCGCGGCTGCGGCCCGTCATCATGAGGCGCGTGAGCAGCGCGAGCAGCAGGCTCAGACCCGTTCCGGTGATCGCGATGAGCGTTGCCGCGTCGCGGCCGAAGCGCGCCTTGAAGCCGTCGCGCGCCATCAGCTTGAGCATCCAGTCGTGTCCGCAGACCACCAGATATTCGGTTGCCGAAAGATCGCTGGGCAGGTGAGGGGCCGGGGCACCCGACGTTCTGTAGAGCAACGCGTCCGGCGACGATTCCACGCCGTCGTAGATGGAGACCGAAAGGCCGGGCGGTTCCTCGCCGTAAAGGCTGGCAATGACGTCGTGCATGCGAAAGGACGCATAGACCCAGCCCACCAGCTGCGCCTGGCGTTCCGTGGCGTTTTCCGGCGCCGAGCCGCGTGCGTAGACGGGCATATACATCACGAAGCCGGGGTCGGCGGCGGGATCGGTGTCGACCGAGAGGCGCACCTTTCCTGAAATGGTCGCCATGCCGGTGTCGCGCGCCTGCTCCATGGCGCGCCGGCGCACCGGGTCGGCCCAGGCGTCGAAACCGGGCGCCGCGCGGTTGGCGCCGATATACGGCTCGCGCTGGATGATGGGTGCGTAGTTCGCGCGCGGACCGTCGGGCTGGATCGAGTAGCCCGGCACGCCGCGCTGCTGCATGGCCGTGATATGTGCGGCCTTTTGCGTTTGCGGCACCCACGCGACGATGCCGATGGCCTGGATGCCGGAAAAGTTGGCGTCGAGAGTGAGTGTATTGACGTACGCCCGGAACGCGTCGCGATCGACCTCGCCGGTGGCGGCAAAGAGGCTCTGCACGCCGCGCAGCAACAGCTGGTAAGTGCCCATGCGCTGTTCGATGCGGCTCACGACGTCGCCGAGTGAGTAATCGAACTGCGTCAGCAGTTCGTGGCGAGCCGCTTCCCGCTCGTGGTTCCAGAGCGTCCAGGTCACGCCGAGCGCGGCGGCGAGAACCAGTAGCGGGAGCAGAACGAGGCGCGTCCGGGTCATGGCGGCGTCTAGAAGGGGACCATCGAATCGGCGAGGTCAGGCTTGAAATACTTCGTGAAGATGCGCCGCACCGTGCCGTCCGCGATCATTTCGTTGACGAGGGCGCGCCACTTGTCCCGCTCCTCGGGCGAAAGCGCCTTCTTCGACATGATGAGTCCATGCGGAATGGGTGGATCGTCGAACTCCACGATATTGGTCACGCTCCGAATCTTCGCTTCATCGATGGCGGGATAATCGAACGGCTCGATGATCATTCCCTGAATGCGGCCAAGGATCAGCGCCTGGTAAAGCGGCTCGAGGCCCCCGGCCTGACTCACGCGGTTTTCGGCCGAGAGCGAATCGACCAGCCGGTTGGCCGACTCGCTATAGCGGAAGCTGCGGATCACGCCGAGCTGAAACTTGTCGTTGTGCTCGAAATCGGCCAGTTGATGAATGCCTGAATCCTTGCGAACCAGCAGATAGTACTTGTTGCTGAAGTACCAGGCAAAATCCGCGTATTGATTGCGCTCTTCGTTGGCAATGCCCGACAGACTGAAATCGAGCGCGCCCGATTCGATGAGCTTCCAGATGCGTGCGCGCGACATCAGGCTCACGCGAATCTGGCAGCCGCTGCGCCGCGCGAGGGCGTCAGCGAAGTCCTTGTCGATTCCCGTGTCGGTGTCGACGGAGTAGAGCAGCCCGTGATCGTGTAAGGCGAGCGTAAATGAGCGCGAGCAGTCGGGGCCCGCGGCAACCGCGGTGCCAATGCAACCGAGCGCGAGCAGCAGGCCGCCAAGGCAGGTTCGAATCACAGCGTCTCCGTTGCGTGTCAATGGCCCGATAGCGGTGCACTGGGCGGAAAACAGACTCCACGTCTTATCGGCAGCGTGCTTCAATTCTTGAGACAATTCCAATTGTTTTTTTTGCACGCTTTTCGTGCGGGCGCTGGGGTGTTCAGGTGGGACGATTGCCCGTGACCGCCAAAGCGCAGAGGCCAAAAAAAAAGCGCCGGCGCAAGGCCGACGCAATTTTCAAAACGGGTTCGTGTAAGGAGGGCCCAGCCGGAAGGTGGTGGAAGGTGGCCCTCGCAACGGACGATCTAGCCGATTCGCATAACGTTCAGTTCTCTTCCACCGGGTCGCGGTTCAGCATGCTTTGCGGAATCGACAGAATCAGAACGCAGCTCACCAGCAGACAGGCGCCCAGCGCATAGGTGCCGTTGTTGATGTCGCCGGTCAGGTCCTTCGCCACGCTGGTGATCATGGAACCCGTGAAGCCGGAGAGATTGCCGACCGAGTTGATGAGCGCAATACCGGCCGCCGCGGCCGTGCCGGAGAGAATCTGCCCCGGGAACGTCCAGTAAATCGGCATGAGCCCGAGGATCGCGCAGGTGGCGATCGTCAGGAATACGATCGAGAGCGGCACGTTGTGCGCGAAGAGTGCGCTCAGAATCAGGCCGACGCCGCCGATACAGGCCGGAATGGCCGCATGCAGGCGGCGCTCGCCCGTCTTGCGCGAGTGTGACGCATTCCAGATCATGGCGACGACGGCGCTGAGGTAGGGAATGGCGGTCAGCAAGCCGATGTTGAACGTGCTCTTCACACCGGAAGCCTTGATGATGGAAGGCAGCCAGAATGCCAGGCCATAGAAGCCGGTATTGAAGGTCAGCAGGATGAACGTCAGCAGCCAGACACGCGGGCTTTTCAGCGCTGCCACGGCGCTATGCGTTTTTTTCGCGCTTTCCTGTTCGAGATTCTTTTGCAGCACGGCTTTTTCGGCGGCGCTCAGCCATGTCGCCGACTGAATGCCGTCGCCCATGCGCAGCAGCACCACGAAGGCGACGAGAATCGAAGGAATGCCTTCGAGCAACAGCATCCACTGCCAGCCGCCCAGGCCGAACAGGCCATGCGTGTTTTCCATCAGCCAGCCCGAGATAATGCCGCCGAGCGTGAGGCTCACCGGAATGGCGATCAGGAACCCCGACATCGCGACGCTCTGGCGACGCGCCGGAAACCAGTAGTTCAGGTAAAGAATGATGCCGGGGAAAAACCCCGCTTCGCAGACGCCGAGCAGAAACCGCAGGATGTAGAACATCGTCGAGGTCTGCACGTGAAAGAAACTCGCAAGCGGCGCGATAAAGGCGAGCGACGAAGACACGATGCCCCACGTCACCATGATGCGCGCAATCCAGAAACGCGCGCCATAGCGATGCAGGAGCAGATTGCTCGGCATCTCGAAGAGGAAGTATCCCCAGAAGAAAATGCTTGCGCCCACCGCATAGATACTGTCGCTCAAACCGAGCGAATCGAGCATCTGCAGCTTGGCAAAGCCGACGTTTACGCGGTCGAGGTAGGCGACGACATAGCACAGAAGCAGAAGCGGCAAGATGCGCTTCAGTACCTTGCGGTACAGCCGTTCTTCGGCTTCGTTGACGGCGGCCGGCGAGTCCGCAATCTGGGTCAGGGTTGGCATGGGATGTGTCTCCTTTCACATATGCCTTTGAACGCTCCCGGTACTGGGGAGGCGATTCCACGAGCTTCGTGGTGTGCCTTGCTGGATCTCTGCGCTGGCTGTGAACAGCGCACTGTTTTGTTATCGGTAACACAGCGGGCGCTAAATTAGCATGAGACGAGGCGCCACGGCAAGTCGGTCGCGGGCGCCGAAGTCGGGAAAACGCGTGGTCTCACCTGGTGCACAGGGCGCATGCAAAGTGCTAATATCCAGAAATGTTACCGATAACAAATGGCGCGGACCTGCGTGCCACATCGTCGAGACAAGGAACAAGCAAGTGAGTGATATGACCCAGCCCAACGCACGGCGCCTGCGCAGCCAGGAATGGTTCGACGACCCGGCCCATGCGGACATGACCGCGCTCTATGTCGAGCGCTTCATGAATTACGGTCTGACCCGGGAAGAACTGCAATCGGGCCGCCCCATCATCGGTATTGCGCAAACAGGGAGCGATCTCGCGCCCTGCAACCGTCACCATATCGAGCTGGCGGCCCGCACCAAGGCGGGCATTCGCGACGCGGGCGGCATCCCAATGGAATTTCCGGTCCATCCGCTCGCTGAGCAGAGCCGCCGGCCCACGGCGGCGCTCGACCGCAATCTGGCCTATCTGGGTCTCGTCGAAATTCTTCACGGTTTCCCGCTCGATGGCGTGGTGCTGACCACGGGCTGCGACAAGACCACGCCCGCGTGCCTGATGGCCGCGGCAACGGTCGACATGCCCGCCATCGTGCTGTCGGGCGGCCCAATGCTCGACGGCTGGCATAACGGCCAGCGCGTCGGGTCGGGCACGGTCATCTGGCATGCGCGCAATCTGCTGGCGGCAGGCGAGATCGACTACGAGGGCTTCATGGAGCTCACGACGGCCTCGTCGCCCTCCATCGGCCACTGCAACACGATGGGTACGGCGTTGTCGATGAACAGCCTCGCCGAAGCGCTGGGCATGTCGCTGCCCGGCTGCGCCAGCATTCCGGCCGCTTACCGCGAGCGAGGCCAGATGGCGTACGCAACCGGCAAGCGCATTGTCGACCTCGTGCGCTATGACATGCGGCCTTCGCGCATCATGACGAAAGAGGCGTTCGAGAATGCCATCGTCGTGGCCTCCGCGCTGGGTGCGTCGACCAACTGCCCGCCGCACCTCATCGCGATCGCGCGGCACATGGGCATCGAGCTGAGCCTCGAAGACTGGCAACGCGTCGGCGAACAGGTGCCGCTCATCGTGAACTGCATGCCGGCAGGCGAGTATCTGGGCGAGAGCTTCCACCGCGCGGGCGGCGTGCCCGGCGTGCTGCGCGAACTCGATCGCGCGGGTCTCGTGCATCGCGAATGCCTCACGGTATCGGGCCGCACCATCGGCGCCATCGCCGACGGCACGCCCGAGCCCGATCGCGAAGTCATCAGGACAACCGATGACCCGCTCAAGCACGGCGCAGGCTTCATGGTGCTCTCGGGCAACTTCTTCGACAGCGCGATCATGAAGATGTCGGTGGTCGGCGACGCCTTCCGGCAAACCTATCTGAGCGAGCCGGGTGCGGAAAACACCTTCGAGGCACGCGCCATCGTGTTCGACGGTCCAGAGGACTACCATGCACGCATCAACGACCCGTCGCTCGAAATCGACCAGCACTGCATTCTGGTGATTCGCGGCACCGGCACGGTCGGCTATCCCGGCAGCGCCGAAGTGGTGAACATGGCGCCGCCGGCGGAACTCGTGCGCCAGGGCATCACGTCACTGCCCACGCTGGGCGATGGCCGACAGAGCGGTACGTCGGCGAGCCCGTCGATCCTGAACATGTCGCCCGAGGCGGCGGTGGGCGGCGGCCTCGCGCTGCTGCAAACAGGCGACCGCATTCGTGTGGATCTGAACGCGCGCAGCGTGAACGTGCTGGTCGACGAAGCCGAGCTGGCGCGCCGCCGCGAAACTGCGCACTTCGAGGTGCCGCCTGCACAGACGCCCTGGCAGGAGCTTTACCGCAAGACGGTGGGGCAATTGTCGACGGGCGGATGCCTCGAACCCGCCACGCTTTATCTGAAAGTGATCGCCGAGCGCGGCAACCCGCGCCATTCGCATTAACCGGACACTCAACTGGACGCACCATGACCTCGAACACCCCCTCAAACTGGCTTCCCGGCGATGTCGGGCAGGCGCTGCTCGTTGGCCGCGTGTGGCGCAAGGCAGGCGAACATGAAGGCCCCTCCGTCGTGCTCGTGCGCAACGGCGAAGTCATCGATATCACGGCCAGCGCGCCGACCACCGCGGATCTGTTCGACCGCGAGGACCTCGCGCAATTCGCGCGCACCGTGAGCGGCGAATCGCTCGGCCCGGTGCAGAAGCTGATCGAAGCGAATTTGCCCGGCAGCGGGGAGCCAGCGCTGCGTCTGCTCGCGCCCAACGACGTGCAGGCCATCAAGGCCTGCGGTGTGACGTTCGCGGTGAGCCTGATCGAGCGCGTGATCGAAGAGCAGGCGGGCGGCGATCCCGCGAAAGCGCAGGAGGTGCGCGAAACCATCGCGGCCACGATCGGCACCGATCTCTCGAAGATCAAGCCGGGCTCGGACGAAGCGATGAAGCTCAAGGCGGAACTCGAGCGGCGCGGCGCGTGGTCCCAGTACATGGAAGTGGGCATCGGGCCCGACGCGGAAGTGTTTTCGAAGTCGCAGCCCATGTCGGCGGTGGGCTTTGGCGCGGCTGTCGGCTTGCTGGCCGCTTCGGTCTGGAACAACCCCGAGCCGGAAATCGTGCTGGCCGTGAACAGCCGCGGCGAGATTGTCGGCGCGACGCTCGGCAACGACGTCAATCTGCGCGACATCGAAGGCCGCTCGGCGCTGCTGCTCGGCAAGTGCAAGGACAATAACGCCTCGTGCGCGATCGGCCCGTTCGTGCGTCTGTTCGACCAGTCGTTCAGCCTCGACACGGTGCGCAAGACGAGCGTCGCGCTGCGCGTGGAGGGCACGGACGACGACTTCGTCCTGGAAGGCATCAGCCACATGAGCGAAATCAGCCGCGATCCGGCCGACCTCGTGGCGCAGACGTGGGGCCCGCATCACCAGTATCCCGACGGTTTCATGCTCTTTCTCGGCACCATGTTCTCGCCGATCAAGGATCGCGACACGCAAGGCGGCGGCTTTACGCACCACCTTGGCGACAAGGTCACCATTTCCGCGCCGGAACTCGGCGCGCTGATCAACACCGTGCAATTGAGCACGGCTCTCGCGCCGTGGACCTTCGGCGTGCGCGCGCTCTATCGCAATCTGGCTGCGCGCGGATTGCTGTGAGCCACTGAATCGGGAAACGCGACATGAACCAGTTCGACAATTACATCGGCGGCCAGTGGGTGCGCGGCGCTACGGCATCCACCAACATCAATCCCTCCAATCTCGACGACGCGATCGGCGAGTTCGCGCAGGCAGACGACGCGCAGACGCGCGACGCCATCGCCGCCGCGCGCAAGGCCTTTGCGCAATGGTCGCTCTCCACGCCGCAGCAACGCTTCGATCTGCTCGACCAGGTGGGCAGTGTCATTCTCGCGCGCAAGGCCGAGTTGGGCCGCGTGCTGGCGCGCGAAGAGGGCAAGACGCTGCCCGAGGCCATCGGCGAGGTGGGCCGCGCGGCGCAGATCTTCAAGTTCTTCGCCGGCGAGGCGCTGCGCCTTGGCGGCGAGATCGTGCCTTCGGTGCGGCCCGGCATGACCGTCGAGGTGACGCGCGAGCCGATCGGCGTGATCGGGCTCATTACGCCCTGGAACTTTCCGATCGCCATTCCCGCCTGGAAGATCGCGCCCGCGCTGGCCTATGGCAACACGGTCGTCATCAAGCCTGCCGACCTCGTGCCGGCCAGCACGTGGGAGCTCGTGAAAATCATTGCGGAAGCGGGCACGCCGGCCGGCGTGATCAACCTCGTGATGGGGCGCGGCTCGGTGGTGGGCGAGGCGATCGTCAGCTCGCCCGATGTCGATGCCGTGAGTTTCACCGGCTCGGTCCCGACGGGCCGCGCGATCGGCGCGAAGTGTTTTGCAACGGGCAAGAAGTTCCAGCTGGAAATGGGCGGCAAGAATCCCATGGTCGTGCTCGACGACGCCAATCTCGACGTCGCCGTGGACGCCTGCATCAACGGCGCATTCTTCTCGACGGGGCAGCGCTGCACGGCGTCGAGCCGCCTCATCGTGACCGAAGGCATTCACGACCGTTTCATCGAAGCGATGAAGGCGCGCATGAAAACGCTGAAGACGGGCGACGCGCTGGCGGACGGCACGCATATCGGGCCGGTGGTGGACGACAAGCAGCTTCAGCAGGACGAGCGCTACATTGCGATCGCGCGTGAAGAGGGCGGCGAGGTGTACGGCGGCGAGCGTGTGGAAGGCGCCACGCGCGGCTACTTCCTTGCCCCCGCGCTGATCACCGGCACGACATCGCAAATGCGCATCAACCGCGAAGAAGTGTTCGGCCCCGTCGCCTCGGTCATCAAGGTGAAGGACTATCACGAGGCGCTCGCCGTGGCGAACGACACGGAGTTCGGTCTGTCGGCCGGCATCTGCACGACTTCGCTCAGTCATGCCAACCATTTCCGCCGCCATGTGCAGGCCGGCATGGTGATGGTGAACACCGCGACGGCGGGCGTGGACTATCACGTGCCGTTCGGCGGCCGCAAGGGTTCGAGCTACGGCCCGCGCGAGCAGGGCAGCTACGCTCGCGAGTTTTACACCACGGTCAAGACGGCGTACGTCAATCCGGGCGCAGTGTGAAGCCGCGCGGGCGGCGTACGGAAGACGCCGCCCGCGCCGGTGTTCAGATCATGCCGTGCACCACGGAGTGGGCGAGCCGCAGCAGATCGTCGAATTGCGTGACCAGTTCGAAACACACGAGAAATGTGAATGCGGCAGCCGCCCCGGGAAAGCGCACCATCAGGCGCAGAGCGGGCTCGGCGGTCCGCTTCCTGACTGCGTCGCGCGTCATCAGCCAGGTAATCACCACGCCGATTGCGGCGCCCGCGATCAAATCCGTGGGGTAGTGATAGCCCAGATACGCACGCGGCAGGCAGATAACGAGTACCACGTATAACATCACCAGCGCGCCGACCACACGCCATACCAGCAAGATCCCCATCGCAATCGCCACCCACAGCATGGCGTGATCGCTCGGGAACGAACTGAAGTCGGTGAGCCCGGCCGCCCGCAGCGACGACGAGGCGAAATGCAGATGCAGATCGGGATTGAATAGCGGCCGTTGGCGGAACGGCAGTAAACGCGCGAGGAGGCGTCCCACGGCGAGCGCGATCAGGCCGCTCGTCACCGTGGCGATCATCATCTCGCGCCGCCACTCGCGCCGCTCGTTCGGCTGAAACCAGATCCACCAGATGAGCGGGATGAGGAAATACCCCTTGAACGTATAGAGTCCCACCATCACCCGGATCGCATGATTGAGCAGTGGCGGCAGATCGACTTGGGTGAGGGCTCCCAGAATGACGGTATCGAAGCTGTTCATTTATTGTGGGCCATTCCGCTGACTTATTTACGAATGAGCAAGGCGGCCGGAAACGGAGGTCTCCGGCCGCCTTGGGGCCCGATGTTCCAGGCGCTAGCCATCGTAAGTTTCAATTCAGCGCGCATAGGTAAAGAATCGAAAGCAAGTGTAAATCGTGCTTGCTCCCGCCCTCACTGCGCCGCAGCGGCAGGCATCGTCCTGTGCGGCGTGCCTGCCGGCCCGCTGTTACGCCCCGTCACATATCGTTTCGTTTCCAAACGAACCGGGCCGCACAACGTGTCCGTTATCGGGTATGACCCCACATCGTTTCGGGCGATTTGCCCGGTTTCATCGCCTAGCCAGGCAGCAGGGAGCCGCTGCGCAGCGGCGTGGCGCCTGCCACCCACGCCACTTCCATCCCCGCCGTGGCGAAGCGCGTGCGTTGGCGTGCGTACAGCATGCCGGTCACGGAGCTCGTGATCGTGACGACGCGATCGGTCAGCGGATCGACCACATCGGCAATCGGCTGACCCGGTTCGACCCTCACGCCAACCGGCGTGCGGAACACGAGCACGCCGGAGGCCGGCGCAATGAGCGTTTCGGCGCCCGCGAACGGCGTGGCCGCGTATTCGAGCGCAGGCAGCGGCGCGGGCGTGCCCTCGATCACACCGCGATGCGTGAGGTAGTTGACGATGGCGTTCGCGTCGCGTTCGGCGAAGTCGTAGCTCACGTCTGCCTGGCCGCGCAACTCGATCGTCACGGACACCGCACCGTTGGGAATCGGAAAGCGTTCGCCGTAGCGCTCGCGCAGCGCGGACCAGCAGAAGCTGTGAATCTCGTCGAAGGGATTGCCGTCCGAATTGAGCGCGAAGAGCGACGCCTTCGCTTCCAGATAGCGCGCGAGCGGCTCGACATCGGCCCACAGGTCGGGGTTCGTGTAGAGATGCATCGCACCTTCGAAGTCGCAATGCAGGTCGAGCACGACATCGGCGTCGTACGACAGGCGTTGAAGCGCAAGACGCTGCGAGCCGAGTTCCGTGGTGGGCGTCTGTTCGTCGAGTGCCTCGCGCATCGCAGCGCGCACGACGGCCACGTTCTGCTGTGCGTCGCCGCTCAGGCGAGAGCCGACACGCGGGAGCACGAGTTCGGCGAGATCGTGGAAGTGGCGGTTGAAGTTGGCCGCGGTGCCGCTTTCGAAACGGCCGAGCAGCTGACCGAGCAGGCGCTGATTGAGGCCGATAGGATTGGGCACGGGCACGACGACGACCTCGCCGCGCAGCTTGCCTGCGGCTTCGAGCGCGGCAAGGCGTTGGCGCAGGGCCCAGGCGACGAGCATGCCCGGCAGTTCGTCGGCGTGCAGCGACGACTGGATGTAGATCTTCTGTGCGCCGGTGGGGCCGTAGTGGAAGCTCGTAAGGTGCCGCGCGGTGCCGAGCGCCGGCGAAATGAGCGGATGGGTCTGGATCTGCATGATGGCGTGAGGACGGAAGTTGCGGGCGGCGGAAAGGGCAAAAGGCGCGGGAGTTTCCCGCGCCTTCGTCGCTAATCATGTGCTCCGGTCAGACTCAGGAACCGTACACGTCGAATGCGAAGTAGCGCGATTCGATCTTCTTGTACGTGCCGTCCTTGAGCATGTCCGCGAGTGCCTTGTCGATCTTTGCCTTCAGGTCGGCCTCGTCCTTGCGCAGGCCGATGGCGGCGCCGTTGCCGAGAATGCCGCTGGGATCGCTCAGTTCGCCGTTCGTGAACGCGAAGCCTGCGCCGCGCGGGGTCTTCAGGAAGCTCAGGTCGGCTTGCACGGCGTCTTGCAGCGCGGCGTCGAGGCGGCCCGAGAGCAGGTCCGCATAGACCTGGTCCTGATCCTGGTAAGGCACGATCTTCACACCGTTCGGCGCCCAATTGGCTTTTGCGTAGGCTTCCTGGGTCGTGCCCTGTTCGACGCCGACCGTCTTGCCCTTCAACGAATCCGCCGTGGGCTGGAGGCTCGAGCCCTTCTTCGCGACGAGACGGCTAGGCGTGTGGAAGACTTTTGAGGAGAACGCGATTTGCGCTTCGCGCTGCGGCGTCATCGACATCGAGGAGAGGACGGCGTCGAACTTCTTCGCCTTGAGCGCCGGAATCATGCCGTCGAATTCGCTTTCCACCCACACGCACTTCGCGTTGATGCGTTTGCAGATTTCGTTGCCGACGTCGATGTCGAAGCCGACCAGCTTGCCGTCCGTGCTCTTCGATTCGAACGGGGGATAACTTGCGTCCACGCCAAAGCGGACGGTGGTCCAGTCCTTCGCACAGACCGAGGTGGCGACGGCGAGCATCGCAATGCACAGGGCAAACTTCTTCATTGACGTGGAGTCTCCAGTATGGCTTTCGACGCCGCCATGACGGATGGCGGCATGGTCAACAGCGGGCTGTCACGTCAGCCGTGTTGTATAGACAAGATAACGGCTCTCACATATTGAGACAACTAGGGTTTTTGCTGGCGGACGGTGTAAACGTGCAGACATGTGCGCGGTGCACACGGGAAGGAAGGGCGGGAGGTGGGGTCGGGCGTGCGTTGTAAGCGTTTATTGGCTAGACAACTTTGATGGGCCTAGCCTGACGTGGCCGAACAGGACTGCTGTCGCAGGGAGGGAGCGACGGACTTTGCACACGTAGGGAGAGGCAGGCGCGCGCATGAGGTTGCGCGCGCAACGAACAAGAGCTGGCGGGCGCGCCGATCAATCGTCGTCGCCGTGGTGATGTTCCCAGCCACGATGACGGCCGTGGTCGTGCCAGTGGTGTTCGCCTTCGTCGTGGTCGTAGCGGTAGTAGCCGTAGGCCGGGGCCGGTTCGTAAACCGCAGCGGGCGGTGCCGCATACACGACGGGCGGCGGTGCCTCGTACACCGGCTCGGGCGCGGCATAGACCGGACCGGGAACGCCGAGATAGACACCGATATCGGCATGGGCGGATGCCGCTGTGCTGACACACGTCCCTGCGAGTCCTGCGAGAAGATAAAACGTCAGGCGATTCATGATGATCTCTATTCCAGTCAACGGACGCGGTTGCGATGGAAGCGGATTCTAGTCGCTGGGCTTACGGACGGGATGCGCAGATTTGTCAATCGTGTAACCGCTGGTAAGGCCGCGCGAAAAAATAGCGAGCTTAAGGTTCTCATAAGGTAGTTGCGCGGATCTGAATGTCCGGTTGTGTGGGGCCGCCGCTTTGGGGCCATTACACGGTTATGCCTTTGCCATTACCCTACAGAGGTTGCTCGCGTCCGGGACAGGTTTCCCATGTGCACCGACGATCGAACTGCTACGCAAGCCTCCATGCCTGAATTCCGGACGCAGGGCGATGTCTGCTCGTTCGGGAATCAAGCCGTTGCATTGCGCTGGACACTCGAGGACGAACACCTCACTCGCTTCTCGCTCGTCGATTGCGCAAGAGCATGCGAGCTGCCGATCGTCGCGCCGTTCACGCTGACGTTCGCGGATGGCACCACGCTCGGTCTGGCCGGACTGCGGGTGCTTGCACCGGTACGGGAAGACGCGCTCGCGGCCAACCCGCACGCATCGCGCCTGGCCGAACGCGGTGAGGGCCAGCGCGTGAGCATCACGCTGGGCGACGCCCAGGGGCGTCTCGCGATTCAATGGAGCGTAGAGCAGCGCGACGGCGCGCGATATCTGCGCATGACGCTAAACGTGACGGCCCTGCGCCTGGACGAAGCCATTGGCGTCGTTTCATTGCTGCAGGCGCGCGCTGCCGCCGCGCAGACCGGCAGTGAACGCAAGGGCACGCCGGTCGTCGCGGGCAGCTTCTACCTGGGCTTCGAGTTGCCGCTTGCAACCAGCCACGTGGAGGCAGATAGCATCGCTTTTACGCTGCATCGCGCGTTGCCGCTGGAAAAGAACCGGACGCTGACTTACTCCGCCGTGGCCGGCGTGGCTCGCGACGGACAGTTGCGGCGTGATTTCTCCACATACCTCGAGCAGGAGCGCGCTCGCCCATATCAGCCGTTTCTGCACTACAACAGCTGGTGGGATATCGGTTATCTCACGCCTTATACGCAGGAGCAGGCGCTGGAGCGTATCGACGCAATCGGCCACGAGTTACATACCGCGCGCGGCGTGCAGATCGATTCGTTTCTTTTCGACGATGGCTGGGACGACCTTGGCGGCGGCTGGCATTTCAGCCAGGCGTTTCCTCATGGCTTTGCGCCGCTGCGCGACGCGGCGGCGCGCTATGGCGGCGCGCCCGGCGTTTGGCTGTCTCCCTGGGGCGGCTATTGCGCGCCGAAGGACGAACGCGTCACGCACGGCCGCGCCACGGGCTATGAGATCATCGACAATGGCTTTGCGTTATCGGGGCCTCGCTATTACGAGCGCTTTCGCGAAGTCGTGATGAGCCTGCTCGCGACAGACGGCGTGAACCAGTTCAAGTTCGACGGCACGGGCAACGCGGACCGTGTATTTCCAGGCAGCCTTTTCGATAGCGACTGGGACGCGGCAATCCAGCTCATCGGCGACATTCGCGCGGCGAAACCGGCAACCTTCATCAATCTCTCGACCGGCACGCATCCCTCGCCGTTCTGGCTGCGCTACGTCGACGCGATCTGGCGCGGTGGTAGTGACGACGGTCAGGCGGGCAGCGGCACGAACCGCGAGCGCTGGATCACGTATCGCGACGCGCAGACGTACCGCAACGTCGTGCTGCGCAGCCCGCTCTTTCCGCTCAATTCCCTGATGCTGCACGGCATTGTGCTGGCACAGTGCAATCCGCGCCTGAATGCGCCGGCAGGCGACGCATTCGCGCACGAGGTGCGGTCCTTCTTCGCGAGCGGTACGCAATTGCAGGAGCTATACATCACGCCTTCGCTGCTGGGCGAAGACGACTGGAACGTGCTCGCGCAAGCGGCCCGGTGGGCGCGCGCGAACAGCGATGTATTGCGCGACAGCCACTGGATCGGCGGCGCGCCCGACGAAGCGGCCATCTACGGCTGGGCCGCGTGGGCGCCGCACAAGGCATTCGTCACACTGCGCAATCCGCACGACCAGGCGCGGCGCTTTGCACTGGCGCTCTGGCATCAACTGGAATTGCCGGCCGAGGCGGCAGGACGATTTCGTGTGCGGAGTCTCTGGCATGCAGGCAAGAGCAGCATTCCCGCAATACTGGACGCGGACGTGCCGTGCGAAATCCAGCTCGCGCCATTCGAAGTGCTCACGCTGGAACTGCTGCCGACCGCTGGGGGCTAATACAACGCATTCGCCAGATGCACCGGCTTCGCTTCGATCTGGTGCAGGTCGAAGATCAGCACCTCGTTCTCGCCTTGCGTGAGCCACGGCGCGGGGCAAAACAAGCGCTGTTGCGGGCCGATACTCCAGTAGCGACCGAGATTGTGCCCATTGACCCAGACTACGCCCTTGGTCCAGTGGCTCATATCGAGCCAGGTGTCGCCGATTTCATCGATAACGAGGCGCGCCTTGAAAAAAAGCCCGGGTTTCAGCGGATTCGTGCAGCGTGCCTGCAACCCGGCGAAGTACGCCTCATCCATCGGCAGCGAAAAGGCTTCCCATTCCTCGAGCGATGAAACGGACCCGTCGGCGTAATGTATTTTCACGGGCTCCAGCAGGCCTTTGCGGTCGACGATCGCAGGCCCGAAGTTGACGCGGCCCATGGCCTCTACCAGGATCTCCAACGCGCCGGACGCGGCGGCGGGCAATGCGAGCGACGCGCGATGCGTCACGCGTAGCCGCTGTGAATAGTCGTGCGGAATCCACGCACGCGAGACGCCGCCCGCGTAGCGCTCGCCGACGAAGACCGTTGCATAGTCGTGAACGCCGCTGATATCCAGCGCGTCAGCGGGTTGCGACCGCAACGTTTTTCGATACAGCATGAAGCCGAATGGCTGGCCGTAGTGCTCGAACGGCAACGGAGCGACACTTGGCAAGGGCGCGGGGAGGTTGTCCCAGATCGAGGCATAGAGGGTGGGCGTCAGGGTGTGGCCCGCGACCGTGGGTATGGCGTCCGGGATCTCCGGCAACGGCTCGGCCAGGTAATGGGCGATGATGTCGCGATACTTCAGGTATTTCGCGGTGGCGGCCCCTTGCTCGTTAATTGGCGCGCCATAGTCGTAGCTCGTGATATCGGGTTGATAGTTGCCCGACTCGTCCATATTCGCGCCGGCATAAAAGCCAAAACTCGTGCCACCGTGAATGACATAGAGGTTGAACGACAATTGCGACTGCATGAATGCACTCAAGATGGCGGAAAGATCGTAATGCAGTCCC
Source organism: Paraburkholderia sp. BR14312 (assembly GCF_040948675.1). NCBI lineage: Bacteria > Pseudomonadati > Pseudomonadota > Betaproteobacteria > Burkholderiales > Burkholderiaceae > Paraburkholderia > Paraburkholderia sp. BR14312. The sequence continues at coordinate 452,568 of NZ_JBFPKI010000001.1, read as the reverse complement.
GCGAATTCAGGCTCGCCCCAATGCGTCAGCCAGCCCGGGTAGACCTCGCCCGCCATCGCGGGAACGGCAGGAAACGCGCGTCGCACCGTGGCGATTTGCGCCGCGTTGCCGTTGCTCAATGCAATGGCGCCACCCGTCACCGTCGTGCGATTGCGCTCGAGTTGCGCGAGGCCGTCCTCGGTGTAGAAGGGCCCCGTTACGCCGCCCCGTAGCCAGAGCTGCCTCAGTTCTTCGAGGTAAGCGGGATTACTTGCGTACGAACCGAATTCATTCTCTATCTGGATCATCAGGATCGGCCCGCCTGCATCGATCATCAACGGCTTGATGCGGGGAACCAGTTCGCCGATGTAGCGCGCAACCGCAGCCATGTAACGGGCATCGCTGGCGGAGTCGGTGCGAAGCCGGATGTCCGGTTCGCACAGCAGGTAAGCGGGAAGGCCTCCCAGGTCCCACTCGGCGCAAACGTAAGGCCCCGGACGCAGCAGCACCCACAGCGCTTCTTGCTGACACAGACGGATAAAGGCTTCGAGATCGCGGTTGCCGCTTTCGAAGTCGAACACGCCCCTGCGCGTCTCGTGGTAGTTCCACATGATGTACAGCGCAATGCAGTTCATGCCCATCGCTTTGGCCATGCGAATGCGATGCAGCCAGTACTCGCGTGGTATGCGCGCGGGATGCATCTCGCCGCTGCGAATCTGCAAGGGTTCGCCGTCGAGCAGGAAGTGCTCGCCGTTGGGACTGAACGAGAAGGTGTGGCTGCGTTCGAGACTCACGGTGCAATCGCGCCCTTGTATTTGCACACTCACGCACTATACTTCGACGGCTGATAGTAGAACGCTTAATTTCGCTTAAGCCTATAATTCGGCAAGAATACGCGCAAGTCAGATATGCCGAGCTATGTAACCGTATTGACGCAGTTACATTCGAATATGAAAAAGCGTGCTATTTTTCCGATTGCCAGTTCAACGCTTCTCGTCGCGGCGGGAATTTTCTGCATCGTCTTGTCACTCTCGACAAGGTCCCTGATCGGAACGCTTTTCATCGCAAGGATGCTGCTGTTCTGCGGCTTCGTGCATGCCTTGAATCTGTTCACGACGAAGGACTGGAAACTCGCTATCAGGCGCATTCCGCCAGTCATCGTGCCCATACTCATCGGCATTCTCATTCTGGTCAATGACAGCGCACGGGCTCGCGGGCTTACCGTGATGCTGATGATCTTTTTCGTGCTCGACGGCTTCTTCAAGATCATTGCTTCCGTCGGGCAGGACGTGAAGATCAACAACATCGGCATTGTCAGTGCGGCGCTGTCTTTCCTGCTCGCCATTTTTCTGGCCGCCAATTTCCCGAGCGTGCCGTTGCCCTTGCTCGGATTGTTCCTCGGGCTGGATCTCATTTCCATGGCCGTGGTGCCGTTTGGCGGCCGGGAGCGCAGGCGCGACCTGATCTGACCTGACGAAAGCGCAGTCGGCGGCCGCGTCACGGCCGCGCATCACGTTTCGCGCGCACACGGTATCGCCATCGATGCCCGTGTCAGTGTGCGGTTGCCGTTTTACACACGCAAAACCGACGGAGGCGATTCATGATCTTCGCAAATGGCTTTACGTTTTCGAACTTTATTATCGATACGTTTTCGATATTCATGTTCATTCTGTGGTTCTGGCTGTTCATCACGATCACGAGCGACCTGTTCCGTCGAACCGATATATCGGGCTTCCTGAAGATCGTCTGGGTGATCTTTCTGATTGTTTTGCCCTATATCGGCATATTTGCCTATGTCCTCACGCAAGGCAGGGACATGGCGCATCGCAACCAGGAACGGGCGCAGAAGGCGCGCGAAGAACTGCGCCACATAGTGGGCTACAGTGTCGCGGACGAAATCGAGAAGCTCGACAAGCTGAAAACGACGGGCTCGATTACCGACGACGAGTACAAGCGCCTGCGCGCGCGGCTCGTCGAATGAGAAGGGCAGCAGGCATGGCAACCGTCCATGCCTGAATCATGCAGCAAGCACGGGCTACGGCAACGTAGCCCGTCGCGTCATCCGGTCATTCAGTACCCGAAACGATCTTCGAGATCCTCCAGTTGCTTCTCGTCACCAGCACGTAGTCGCCGTTCACGCCAAGCCATTGCTGGCCGCGCTTCGGTGCGTCCAGGTTATGCGACTTCCAGTCTTTCATCTGGTAGTTGTAATGCCGATACTTCGAGGGAACCTGTTGGCCCTCATGCCAGTCGCGATGCGGCATGGTCGGCATGACCTGCTGGCGACCTGTCCCCTGGCTTTGGTCTGCACCCGATGCTGCGTCTTGCGCCATTGCGGAAGAGGCAACACCGAGGAGGAGCGCAGCGATGACTGAGAGGACGAGTTGGCTTTTCATGATTCGATCTCCGGAGGCAAGAAGATGATTGACGTCACCATGACTATGGCTTCTTCGGTTATAGAACATCCCGAAATCCGTGATATCCAGTTGTGCGAACGTGCCCTTAAAAGCGTATGGGCAAAGGCTGGAAAACGAACGAATCTAGCGGTGTGAATAAGGGTGTGAAGCGTCTATCCATAGTAGTAAACGGAATTCCGACTTCAAGTAATTTACGAGTGGTTGATTTTGCGGCGGTTTTGCGTAATTCCTGTGAATGCATGAAAGCGCTGCTTGTTAGATAACGATCGAAACGTTATGCGTTTTTCGCGCGCTTGAGCATTCGCGAATTGCGCACATCGGGGGCTCTGATTTGCAGTTTGAGTGAACATCGCAATGATCCGGTCGGGTACGGCGCAATGAGCCATTCGGGGCGCGCGCGTACCGTCTCTATTTTTCGGTGGAGCCTCGCGTGCCAAACTGCGAACCCAGACGCTGCAGACCGTGGCTGATCGGCATTGCGGCAATGTTGCTGCTGGCGGGCAACGGATGCCGCGACAGGCAAGCTCAGAGCGGCGCGGCGCCACCGCCGCCGAGCGTGCTCGTCGTAACGGTTGCGGCGCAAACGATTCCCCGCGAGATCGAACTGCCGGGGCGGATCGAAGCGATCCGTTCGGCGGAAGTGCGCGCACGCGTGGACGGGATCGTCGAGCGGCGGCTCTTCGAGGAGGGCACCGACGTGCGCGCCGGGGCGCCGCTCTTTCTGATCGATTCGCGCGACTACGAGGCTGCATTGCAGCAGGCCCAGGCCGCGCTCAACCGGGCCCGGGCCGTGCAGGGCAATGCGGCCTCGGAGGTGGCGCGCTTCAAGCCGCTGGTGGCACGCCAGGTCGTGAGCGCCCAGGAGTTCGAGGCCGCGACGGCCGCACTGCAGCAGGCCGACGCGAATGTTGCGGATGCACGCGCCGCGGTGACGCTCGCGCAGCTTCGCCTCGATCGATGCACGGTTCGCGCGCCGATAGCGGGCCGTGTGGGGCGCGCGCTCGTCACCGAAGGCGCGCTGGTCAGTGCTGCGGGCGCAACCTTGCTCACGCAGGTCAACCAGCTAACGCCGGTGAATGCCGTTTTTACGCAGTCGAATATTTCGTTGCTGGAAGTACGCAAACAGATCGCGTCAGGCACGCTCGCGGCGCCGGCCGCCCGCGCGCAAGTGTGGCTCACGCTCGGGAACGGCGACGACTATGGCGAGCCGGGCGTGCTCGACTTCACCGATCTCGTCGTCGATCCTTCCACCGGGACGCAGGTGCTGCGCGCGCGCTTCAGCAATGCATCGCGCATCTTGTTGCCGGGGCAGTTCGTGCGCGGGCGCGTCGTGATCGGGACGATACCGAACGGCCTCGTCGTCCCCGCGCGCGCCGTGCAGTTCGACAGCAACGGTGCGAACCTCTCGCTCGTCGCCGACGACGGCACCGTCGTGCGCCGCAATGTCGTGCTCGGCCCGCAGGAAGCGGGGCAATGGGTCGTGAAGGATGGGCTGGAGCCGGGAGAGCGCGTCATCGTCGACGGCTGGCAAAGGGTGCAGCCGGGGCAGCGCGTGGACGCCCATCCCTTCACCGCGCCGGCCCACTCCTGAGCGGCGCGCCTCATGAACCGATTCTTCGTCTACCGGCCAGTCTTCGCGTGGGTCGTTGCGCTCTTCGTCACGCTCTTCGGCGCCCTCGCGCTCATGCTGCTGCCGGTCGAGCAGTACCCCGACGTCGCGCCGCCCTCGCTCACGATATCGGCGGTCTATAGCGGTGCCGACGCGAACACGCTGGACCGCACGGTGACGTCGATCATCGAAGACGAGATGAACGGCGTCGAGAATTTCCTCTACATGTCGTCGCAGAGCCGCTCGAACGGCACGGCGCAGATCACCGTCACGCTCAGGCCCGGCACGAATCTCGACGTCGCGCTCTCGCAGGTCCAGGACCGCCTGAGCCGCGTGGAGCCCCGCCTGCCGCTGGAGGTGAGGCAGGTGGGCGTGAGCGTCACGAAGGCGTCGTCCGGCTTTCTGATGCTCATTGCGCTGCAGTCCGCCGATGGTTCGATCCCGGCTGTCGAGCTGGGCAACTTTGCAGCCAATAACATCGTCAACGAATTACGCCGCATTCCCGGCGTCGGCGACGCACAGCTGTTCGGTTCGTCGTATGCCATGCGGATATGGATCGATCCGGAAAAACTGAGCAGCTTCGGGATTTCGGCAATCGAAGTGATGACGGCCATCCAGGAGCAGAACAGCCAGACTGCGGGCGGTAGCCTCGGCGACCAGCCCATTGCGCCGGGCGCCGAACTCAATGCGCAGATCGTCATGCGCGGCCGCTTTTCTACGCCCGAGCAGTTCCGCGAGGTCATCGTGCGCTCGAACCCGGATGGCTCGACGGTGCGTGTGGGCGACGTCGCACGCGTGGAGCTGGGCAACGACAGCTATGGCTTTCGCTTTCGCGTGAACGGCAGGGAGTCCGCCGGGATCGCCATCCAGCTTGCGAGCGGAGCGAACGCGCTGGCCGTGGCGAGCGCCGTCCGGCAGCGTCTCACGCAATTGCAGCCGACTTTCCCGAAGGGCGTGGCATGGGTCGTGCCGTTCGACACGACGCCGTTCATCACGACCTCGCTGAGCGGCGTGCTGCGCACGATGGTCGAGGCGTTGCTGCTCGTGACGGTCATCGTGTTCCTCTTCCTGCAGAAATGGCGCGCGACGCTCATCCCCACGCTGGTCGTGCCGATCGCGCTGATCGGAACGTGTGTCGGTATTTATTTGTTCGGACTCTCCATCAATCTGCTTTCGCTGTTCGCCATGGTCGTGGCGATCGGTATTCTCAACGACGACGCGATCGTGGTAGTGGAAAGCGTCGAGCGCGTGATCCAGGAAGAGGGACTCGGTTCGCGGCGCGCGACCGTCAAGGCCGTCGGGCAGATTGCGGGCGCCGCCATTGCGAGCACACTCGTGCTCATTGCGGTGTTCGTTCCCATGGCGTTTTTTCCGGGCTCGACGGGCGCGATCTATCGCCAGTTCTCGGTCACGCTCACCGTTTCGATCTTTCTGTCGACCCTGCTCGCGCTGACGCTGGGCGTGGCCATGTCGGCAACGCTGCTGGGCAGCCGGACGAAGACCAGTGACGGCACAGGCAAGCCCGCCGCCACACACTGGCCGGCCCGCATGCAACAGCGCGTGTTCGATGCCTTCAATCGCGGCATGGAAAACGCCACCGAGCGCTACGTGCTGGCCGTGCAGGCCATGCTGCGCAAGCCGGTGCGTTGGCTCCTCGTCTTCGTCGTGGTGTGCGCGGCGACCGGTTTCTTCTTCACCCAGTTGCCGCGCGGCTTCATTCCGGGCGAGGACCAGGGGCACATTTTCGTCGCGTACACGGCTGCGCCCGGCGCGACGGCGCAGCGCACGCAACAGGTCGTCGATCAGGTCGAGGCCTTTCTCAGGCAGCAGCCGCAGGTGCGCAATATCGCATCCGTCACGGGATTCAGCTTCTTCGGCCAGGGACAGTCGGCGGCAATGTCGTTCGTCGACCTGAAGCCGTGGTCGGAGCGGCCGGGCGCGGCCAATTCTGCGGGGGCGCTGGTGGCGCGCGCGAACGCAGCGTTGCGCAATATTCCTCAAGCGCTCGTCTTCGCGCTCGATCCGCCGGCCATTCCCGCGCTCGGCAATGCGAGCGGCTTCACGATGAAGATACTCGACCGCAGCGGCGTGGGCGGCGCGGCGCTGCAGCAGGCGAGCGCGCGCATGCTGGCGGAGGCCGCGCGCAGTCCCTTGCTGGTGGGCGTGCGTCCCGACGGTTTGCCGCCCGCGCCACAGCTCTATGTCGATATCGACCGCGTGAAGGCGCGCGCGCTGGGGCTGCAGATCGGTCAGGTGAACAGCGCGCTCGCGCTCGCATTCGGTTCGAACTACGTGAACGATTTCGTCTACGAGGGGAACGTGCTGCGCGTGCTCATGCAAGCCGACGCCGACCAGCGCATGCGGCCCGAGGATATCGGCGCGCTGCGGCTGCGCAACAACGTGGGGGAGTTGGTGCCGTTCTCGGCGTTCACGAGCGTGCACTGGAGCGCGGGACCGCAGCAGGTCGAACGCTACAACGGCTTTCCCTCGGCCACGATCTCCGGGCAGGCGGCGCCGGGCCGTTCGAGCGGCGCGGCACTCGCGGAGATGGAGCGCATTGCTGACCACGTCCTTACCGGCAGCCTGACCTACGAATGGACCGGCACGGCGTTCGAGGAACAGCAGGCGGCCGGGCAGATCGGTGCGCTGCTGCTGCTTTCCCTCGTCGTGGTGTTCCTGCTGCTCGCCGCGCTCTACGAGAGCTGGGCGATTCCCGTTGCCGTGCTGCTCATCATTCCGCTGGGCGTGCTGGGCGCGGTTCTCTTCACCATGGCGCGGCGTTTTTCCGCAGACATCTACTTCAATATCGGTCTCGTGACCATCATCGGGCTCGCGGCGAAAAACGCCATTCTGATCGTGGAGTTCGCGATCAAGGAGGAGGCCGGTGGCAGCGATACGGTGAGCGCAGCCGTGAACGGTGCGCGTCAGCGCTTGCGGCCGATCCTGATGACGAGCGTGACCTTCGTGCTCGGCATGCTGCCGCTCGTGCTCGCCACGGGCGCGGGCGCGGCGGGCAGGCAGGCGGTGGGCACGGGCATCATGGGCAGCATGCTCACGGCCACGCTGTTCGGTATCTTCTTCACGCCCGTGTTCTATGTGGTCGCGCGCCGATGGTTGAGCCGCAAACGGACGCGCGACGATGACGAAGCAGACGCGCGGCCCGCGGGAGCGCACGATGCTTAAGACTGCCAGGTGGACGGCGATCACCGCGTGCCTGACGCTCGGGTCGTGCAACTTCGCGCCTCGCTACCAGCAGCCCGATTTGCCGGTTGCGCAAAGCTATGAGAGTGCGGATATCGCCGCGCCGGGCGGCGAGCGGCTCGCCTCGGAGCTGACGTGGGAGACCTTCTTTCGCGACCCGGCGCTCAGGCAGCTGATCGCCATGGCGCTTGCGCATAATCGCGATCTGGCGGCATCGGTTGCGCGCATCGGGCAGGCTCAGGCGCTTTATCGCGTGCAGCGCTCCGCGCAGTTTCCACAAGTGGCCGTGGGCGCGGACGCAACCCGCACCAAAACTCCGCTCAACTCCATCGAGCCCGAGCTGCCCAACAACAACACGTCGATTCACGTCAACCAGTACAGCGTGCAGGTGGCCGTAACGTCGTTCGAACTCGACTTCTGGGGGCGCGTGGCCAACCAGAGCGAGTCGGCGCGGCGAAACTATCTGGCGACGGTGGAGGCGAACGAAGCGTTTCGCCTCTCGCTCATCAGCAATGTGGCCGCGACGTACTACGCGATCCTTTCTGGCAACGAGGGCATCGACCTCGCGCAGCACACGCTGCAAACGCGCCAGTATGCGCTGGAGGTCGCGCGGCTGCGCCTCGAAGCGGGCGCGACCTCGCTCGTGGACTACGAGCAGGCGCGCATTCTCGTTACGCAGGCACAGACGCAGCTTGCCGAGCTGCAAAGAACGACAGGCCAGCAGCGCGATCAGTTGGCGGTCCTGATCGGCGGTCCCTTGCCGGATGCCGCGGACATGACGCAACGCCACGCGCTGGCCGACGCGGACCAGTTCGGCACGCTCGACGCGGGCCTGCCTTCGTCGCTGCTGGCGCTGCGCCCCGATATTCGCGCGGCCGAGCAGTCGCTGCGAGCCGCCGACGCCGATATCGGCGCCGCGCGTGCGGACTATTTTCCGCGTGTTTCGCTCACGGGCAATTTCGGCTATGTGTCTCCCGAGTTGAGCGACCTGTTCGTGCCCGGCAAGCAGGCATGGCTCATCTCCGGGTTCGTCGCGCTGCCGATCTTCGACGCGGGGCGCCGCAGCGCGCAAGTGCGTCTGTCCGAAGCGCGTCAGACCGAACTCGTGGCGAACTACCAGAAAGCCGTTCAGGTGGCGTTCCGCGAAGTCTCCGACGCGCTGATCGCGCGCCAGCGCCTGCAGGAGCAAATCGCGGCACAGGAGCGCGCGGTGGCCTCCGAGTCGCGCCTGGCGGAGGCCGCGGAACTGCGCTACGAGAACGGCATTTCCATCTACCTGGAAGTCGTCGATGCGAAGCGCAGCCTGTTCGCGGCGCAACAGCAACTGATCCAGCTACGCGCTGCGGCGCTGCAAAACGGCGCTTCGCTCTATGTGGCGCTGGGAGGCGGGCAGGACGCGCGCCCGGCCGAGCACGCAGGCGCCGCTTCCGGTAGTGTCGGCACCCCGTAGCCGCGCGGGTCAGGCGCCACACATGGCGACGCGGTTGCGGCCGCGCGCTTTCGCATCGTACAGCGCCTGATCCGCCGCCTGGATGACCTGCGTGACATCGACATCCCGATCCGGCGACCAGCTTGCGTAGCCGATGCTTGCTGTGACGCGCCCGTACTCGCTGCCCGCATGCTCGATCGCGAGGTCGCTGATCGCATGGCGGATTTGCTCGGCGATCGCGCAGGCGCCGTCCAGCAGCGTATCGGGCAGCACGACGATGAACTCTTCGCCGCCGTAGCGTGCGGCGGTGTCCGCGGGCCGGCGGATGTTTTCGCCGATGCAGCGCGCCACGGCGGCGAGCGCGTCGTCGCCGGCCTGATGCCCGTACTGGTCGTTATAGGCCTTGAAGCGGTCGATATCGACGAACAGCAGCGAGAACACGCTGCGCGCTCGTCTGGCGCGCCGCCACTCCTGTTCGAGGATTTCGCCGAGCGTGCGGCGATTGCTCAGGCCCGTGAGGCTGTGGGTGCGTGCGAGCAGCTGCAGTTCCGACTCGGCACGCATCCTGCGCCGCAACTGCGTGGCGAGCAGGAATGAGAGGCCGACGAAGCCGATGGCGAAGGTGCCCATGAGCGCGCCGATGGTCAGCGCGCGCCGCCGCCACGCGGCGTAGATATCGGGTTCGGCCTCCGCCACCATGATAATGAGCGGCTGGCGCGGGAAATTGCGGAAGAAGTACATCCGCCGCACGCCGTCTATCGACGACGTGTCCGAGAAACTGCCTTCCTTCGCAGCCAGAAAGTGGCGGAAGGTACTTGCGTTGCGGATGTTGCGTCCCACCACGGCCGGATCATAGGGCTGGCGCATGATCATGGTGCCGTCCTGCGCGATCAGCGAAATCGCCCCGTGGCGGCCGAGCGAGAGCCCGGCAAACAGCTGGTGAAAATACTCGAGGTTAATGGCGATCATGACGATGCCGGCGAACGACCCGTCGGGATGCGAAAGCCTGCGGCTCAGCGCAATGCTGGGCGAGCCGTTGCGCAGGCGCGAATGGTAGGGCGCACTGATGTAGAGTCCGGCATGGGGATTGTCGCGCTGCGCCGTAAAGTAGTCGCGGTCGGCGAAATTGGCGTTGAGCGGCGCGCCGGTGGCCGAATTCATGACGAGGTTGCCCGTTTCGTCGAGCACGAGTATCGAGCCCAGATATTCCGCGGTGATGGCGTGGTCGAACAACAGCTGGCTGCGCAGCGGCGCGGGCAGCGCCATGACGTCGGGCCGGCCGATGCCGTCGACCACGGCTTGCAGCGAGAGCTCGTAAAGCTCGAGGTTGCGCTCGATGTCGCGTTCGGCGATGAGCGCAACGTTGCGCGAGTTCTCCCGGGCGCGCTCCAGGGCGTCGTGGCGGCTCTCGTAGAGCACCGTCGCACAGAGCGACGCCATGATGAAGGCGACCGCGAGGCTGCCATAGAAAATCGCGCGCGGCCCGGTGAGCCATCTGAGCAGGTTAGCGCTGGTGAACGCCGGCCGCATGGCTCCCTTCCAGATAAGACTGCGCGCTCGCTGCGTCCACAGGGCGGGAGAACCAGTAGCCCTGTGCCTCGTTACAGCCGTTCTCGATCAGGAATTCCAGTTGCCGCAGCGTTTCCACGCCCTCCGCCACCACACGCATGCCGAGCGTATGGCCGAGCGCGAGCACAGCCTTCACGATGACCTCGTCCGCGCGCGAGTGGCCAATGCCCTTCACGAACGACATGTCGAGCTTGAGGCGATCGGGCATGAAGCTGCGAATATAGCCGAGGCTAGAATAGCCCGAGCCGAAGTCGTCGATGGCGACCGAGAGCCCCAACTCGCGAAGGGCACGCAGCGTGGCGAGCGAACGGGGCGCCATGAGCACGCCTTCGGTGATTTCCAGCTCGATATTGCGCGGGCTCACGCCGGTACGCGCCAGCGTTTGCGCCATCATCGCGGGCAAGTCCGCTCGCACGAACTGGACCGGCGAAACGTTGACCGAAACCACGATGTCCGGGTGCTCGCGCGCCCACTCGCGGGCCTGGCGGCAGGCCTCCTCGAACACGAACTCGCCGATCTGCACGATCAGGCCGTTTTCCTCGGCGAGCGGCACGAACAGCGCCGGGCTCACCTGGCCGCGCTCTGCGTCGTGCCAGCGAACGAGCGCCTCGAAACCCATCGTCTCGCCTGTCCTCGGGTTGACTCTCGGCTGCCACGCAACGGCAAACGCGCGCGACGCCACGGCTAGCCGCAACGCCTGCGCGAGGCTCGCCCGCTCCAGGTTCTGCATGGCGATAGCCATGTCGAATACCTGCATGCTGCCGGGTCCCATCGACTTGGCGCGGTACATGGCGGAGTCCGCGTACTTGAGCAGCGAGTCGGGATCGCTCGAATGATCGGGGAACACGGCGAGGCCGACACAGGCGAGCGGCACGATGACCTTGTTGCCGATCAGCAGGCCATGTGTCAAGGATTCCTGCATGCTTGCCGCTGCGGCGACGAAGTGATCGACGCTGCCCCGGCCGTACAGCACGGCGACGAACTCGTCGCCCGCATAGCGGGAAACCATTTCGCCCTGGGCGATATTGGCGGAAAGGCGGCGCGCGACTTCGCACAATACCTCGTCGCCCGCGGTATGGCCGAGCGAGTCGTTGATCTCCTTGAAGTTGTCGAGGTCGATGAACACCAGCGCGAACTTCTGCTGCGCGTCGAGCGCCGTGCGGACCAGTTCGCGCAATCGCGCCTTGAGGCCGAGCCGGTTCGGCAGATGCGTGAGCGAGTCCTCGTTGGCCTGCAGGCGCAACTGCTCCTGATAGCGGATGCGCTCGGAAACGTCGTTGAACACGGTCACGCAGTGCGTGGGGCGATTGCGCTCGTCGAGCACCGGCGCGACATGCAGCTCGATCCAGTAGGGCGAGCCGTCGGGCCGGCAGCATTTGAGCAGACCCTCGCCTTCGCGCTCCGATTGCATGGCAGTGCGAACGATATTGGCATCGGCGGACGCTTTATCGCAATCGAGCATGTCCCAGTGCCCGGCGCCATTCGCTGTAGCCACGGCGCGGCCGGTGATGCGCTCGAACGCCGCGTTGGCGTACGTAACGATGCTTTCGCCATCGACCTTTTGCGAAATGATCACAGCGTTTCTCGAAGCCTCCAGCGCCCGGCTGCGAATGCGCAAATGCTCTCTCGCCTGTTCGTGCGCGGTGACGTCGTGCGCAGTGATGAAACACGCGTCCTGACCCGCATAGTCCAGCAGATGCCAGGCGATATCGACGTGGATCACTTCTCCGTCGATGCGCACGTGCCGGCGCACGCCGCCTGCTCCGCTTTGCGCCCCGGAATTGACGTAGCCGTGCAGGTCGCGGCGGAACGCACCGGTTTCGGCCTGCAGGCGGAGTTGCTCGACCGACATGGCCCTGAGTTGTTGAAGGCTCGCGCCGTATTGGCGCTGGGCCGCGGCGTTGGCGGTGAGGATCGCGTAGGAGCGCACATCGAAAATGAGCATCGCAACCGGATGCTGCTCGAAGTACTCGCGAAAGCGCCGCTCGGCCTCGAGCGCGACGATCTTCGCGGCGCTGCGGGAAAGCGCGGCGCGGTGGCTCGTAAACAACGTGAAGAGCAACAGCAATGCGCCGGCTGTCGCCGTGCCGATCAGCGAGATCTTTTGCCGCGCGAGCTGCGCCTGCGCGCTGAACTGCACGACCTTGATCTGCTCGCGCTGCTCGGAGCGCAGCTCGGTGAGCAGCGACATGATGGAGCTGAGCGTTTCGTTCGCGCGCTGCATCAGGGCGGGGTCGAGCCTCGCGCCCGCGTCTGCGAGCGCGATATTGCGCGCGGCCGCGTCGAGCTGCTCGGGCCAGATGGCGCTCAACTGCCGCAACTCGCGGATCGTGCGCTCGTTGCGCGGCGCGCCGGCAAAGTCGTGCTCGAGCCGGTCGTAAGTACCGGCCACGACTGCGGCCCGCTTGATCGGCCACGCGCGCGACGTATAGCCCGCCGTGCCCACGCCTTTGAGGAAGTCCGTATTCGCCGCGATGTGCAGCGTGAGCAGGGCTTCGAGTTCCGACGTGGTGTTCAGTTCCTGGCGAAGCCGCGAGTCGGCCGTGCCGCGCGACAGGTTCGCGCTCAGTATCGCGCCGATTGCCACGCAGACGATCAGCGCCACGGCCAGCGCTACGGCGACGCCCTTGCCGGGCGCGCGGGACGGGGCCTGTGGAGGGGTTCCGGATAGTTCTACGTTCATCGCCACGCAACGCGATTCGGCACATCGCCACTCGCGCCGCGTTGCTCGGCCGGAGTGGGCAGGTTACTGGTGAATGCACCCGCATCAGCGCGGGAGGCGGGCAGAGGGGCCATGTGTTCCAGGCATGCAGACCGCGAAGGCACGGCAAGTCCGTGATCGGTCGATACTGTCTGAATAACGGGTATTCCGCGTGCCTCTTTGATGGGTGTTTTTACCTAGAGGCCTGGATGCTGGCGCTACGTGTGGGGCAGGCATCCGGAACGCATTCGATGCCCGTGCTTCAATACGTTCATGGCTGTGAAGGGAGCGCGCGCGGCCCCGTCGGTTTTGCCCCTCGCTTCTGCCCCTGGTTTTTGCCCCCGGTTACTCGTTCAAGGGACTCTTCATGAAGAAACTCGTCAACGATCCGTCGTCAGTGGTGCATGAAATGCTCGAGGGCATTGCGCGTACTGCGCCGCATGTCGCCGTGCTCGGCAACGAAAACGTGCTCGTTCGCAACCCGCTGCCCAGCCCGGCCGAGCGCAACGTCGCCGTGATTTCGGGTGGCGGCAGCGGCCACGAGCCCGCGCATGGCGGTTACGTCGGACAAGGCATGCTCACCGCCGCCGTGTGCGGCGAAGTGTTCACGTCGCCCTCCACCGACGCCGTGCTGGCCGCAATTCGCGCGAGCGCGGGTCCGAACGGCGCGCTGCTCATCGTGAAGAACTACACGGGGGACCGGCTCAATTTCGGCCTCGCGGCCGAACTGGCGCGAGCCGAGGGTATTCCGGTCGAAATCGTCATCGTGGCCGACGACGTGTCGCTGCGCGGGCATACGGAGCGCAATCAGCGGCGCGGCATTGCGGGGACGGTGCTCGTGCACAAGATCGCGGGCGCGGCGGCGGCGCGGGGCGACGCGCTGGGCCTCGTGGCCGCGATTGCGCGCGGCGTGGCCGAGAATCTCGGCACGATGGGCGTGGCGCTCGATGGCTGCACGCTGCCCGGCGCTCAGCAAGCCGGCTTTCGCCTCGCCGACGACGAGATCGAACTCGGCATGGGCATCCACGGCGAGAAAGGCGTGGAGCGCACGGTGCCGATGGCGGCGGGCGAATTGACGGAAACGCTGCTCGCCAACATCGTCGAAGACCTGGCGTTGAAAGGCGGCGAGCGCGTGGCGCTGCTCGTGAACGGACTGGGCGCGACACCGGCGATGGAGCTGGCGATCATCATGCGCGATGCATTCGAGAGCCTGAATCGCCGTCACGTGACCGTCGAGCGGGCATGGACCGGCACGTTTCTCTCGGCGCTCGACATGCCGGGCTGTTCGATCTCCGTGCTGCGGCTCGACGATGCGAAGCTGGCGCTGCTCGACGCCGCCACCGAAGCGCGCGCGTGGCCCGGCGTCGGCACGGTCAACCGGCGAATCCGCATCGAGCCGGCGTTTTCGGCAGCCGATGCGGGCGCCGAGTCGGGCGCGACGCCTGCGGACGCGGCGAGCGTTGCATGGGCGCAGCGTCTGAAGCCGGCGCTCGATGCCGTTGCGCACGCATTGATCGAGAACGAAGCGATTTTTACGGACCTCGATTCCCGAGCCGGCGACGGCGATCTGGGCGCGAGCATGCAGCGCGCCGCGCAGGCCATGCTCGCCCTACCGCCGGGCGCGCTCGGCTCGCCGCGCAGCGCGCTTGCCGCGCTCGGCACGGCATTGCGCCGCGCGATAGCGGGCAGTTCCGGGCCGTTCTACGCGACGGCGCTGCTGCGCGCCTCGCGCACGCTCGGCGCGAAGGCGCAGCCCGCCGCGCGGGATTGGGCGGCCGCCATGCGCGGCGCGGCTGAGGCGATCAGCGAACTGGGCGGCGCGAAGCCCGGCGACCGCACGATGCTCGATGCGCTCGTGCCCGCCGTCGATGTGCTCGAAAGCGCCTTGAAGTCGGCGCGCCCCGTGGGCGAGGCGTGGGCGCAGGCGGTGAGCGCCGCGGAGTCCGGTGCGAAAAGCACGGCGCAAATGACGCCGCGCGCGGGCCGGGCAAGCTATCTCGGCGCGCGGGCGATCGGGACGCCCGATGGCGGGGCGGTGGTGGTGGCGTGCTGGCTCAAGGCGCTGCAGCCGCATATCGGCGCGGCGTGAGGCTCGGCAGCGGCCCAGCGCGTGGCTCAGAGCACTTCGAAAATGCTGTAGCGCGGGCCGCCCGGAACGGACGGCACGATGCGGACGCGGCGCAACGAGCATTACGCCGCCGTGCGCCCGCCGATTGTCCAGCAGACGGCGTCGCGCCGAAGCGATCGTGGCGTTTGGCAGGCATTTCTCGTCAAACCCGAACTTGCCGTATCGTCTGAAGCACAAACTGCCGCTTACGCCCTATGTGCGCGCAGCATTCCGGGGCAGCGACGAAAAGCATGACCCGGATTTCCCGATTCATCAGTCGAACTCGCAGGCCGCGGTGAGCCTGTGATGCGCCCATTACGTCCTCATCAATCGAAGCAGGAGTCAGTCATGTCACGCACAGTCAGGTTTGCACAAGCAGGTGGCCCGGAAGTACTGCAATTCGTGGACGAACCGGTACGCGCCCCCGGCCAGGGCGAAGTTCGCATCGACGTGAAAGCCATTGGTCTGAATCGCGCGGAATCGATGTGGCGCGCCGACCAGTACATCGAACCCGTGCGCTTTCCGGCAGGACTCGGGTACGAAGCGGCCGGCATCGTCGACGCCGTGGGCGAGGGAGTAGTCGGCATCGCACCGGGAGACAAGGTCAACGTGATCCCGTCGTTTTCGATGAATCAGTACTTCACGTATGGAGAAAGCATCGTCGTGCCGGATTATGCAGTCGTCAGGCATCCTGAATCGCTTTCGTTCGCTGAGGCCGCGTCGGTGTGGATGATGTTCGTCACCGCATACGGCGCGTTGATCGAAGATGCGAAGGTGGGCGCCGGCGATTACGTCGTCGTGCCGGCCGCGTCGAGCAGCGTCGGACTCGCGGCGATCCAGATCGCGAACTACGCCGGTGCGACGTCGATCGCAGTCACGCGTCACGCCGCCAAGAAACAGCCGTTGCTCGACGCAGGCGCGGCGCACGTGGTCGTGACCGACGAGACGGATCTGCTGGACGAAATCATGCGCATCACTGGCGGCAAGGGGGCGCGTGTCGTTTTCGATCCGGTCGGTGGCCCGAACTTCGCGAAGCTGATCTCGGCGCTGTCTTTCCAGGGGATCGCGTATCTCTACGGCGCGCTCGATGAACGTGCCACGACGCTGCCCGTGCTGGAGATGATCGCGAAGGTCGTGAGCGTGAAGGCCCACAACATCTGGCTCACCAGCGGCGACGCAGAGCGCCGCAAGGCCGCGGTGGAATACGTGCTAAAGGGACTCGAAAGCGGCGCGCTCAAGCCCGTCATCGATCGCACGTTCACGTTCGACCAGATTGTGGATGCACACCGCTACCTCGAAACCAATGGGCAGTTCGGCAAGATCGTGGTGACGGTGTAGTCTGCCGATGCGCGGCGCCCAGCATCGGCAAAAACGATCAGCAATAACCGGTGCGAAGCGCCGCTGCCCAGTCGGGCCGGCCATTGGCGGCCGCACGTTCGGCCGCCGCGTGCCAGTCGTACTCCACGGCGCGAAACTCCACGTCCCAGCCGCGCGCGGTACGGGTGACGCTCGCGTAGCGCGCATGCGGCGTCCCCGTTTCCATACGATGCGCAAACGGATGCGTGTCTTCGTATGCGGGCAGGCCGACGCTGCCTGGGTTTACGA
This sequence comes from Paraburkholderia sp. BR14312, assembly GCF_040948675.1. Classification (NCBI taxonomy): domain Bacteria; kingdom Pseudomonadati; phylum Pseudomonadota; class Betaproteobacteria; order Burkholderiales; family Burkholderiaceae; genus Paraburkholderia; species Paraburkholderia sp. BR14312. Next base: position 435,951 of record NZ_JBFPKI010000001.1, on the reverse strand, counting down.
TGAGGCGGCCGTCGGCCAGCTGCATCGTGCGCGCGAGATGCGTATGGCCGCACAAGATCAACGCCGCCTCGACTTCGGCCGCGCGGCGTCTGACCTCGCTATGCGTGGCCGTTCGGCATCCGCTGGCCGTGACGGTTTCGAGGAAACAGGAGAGGTCGTCCTGCGGCGTGCCGTGCACGAGCAGCACGTCGCTTTCGAGCCATAGCGTGGCAGGCAATGCGCCGACCCATTCCAGCTGTGCTTCGCTCAGCACGCCGCGCAAAGCGGTCCGATGGCCCCATGCGAGTGCCATCCGCGCCAAGCAGCTGTCTTTCGTGGTTGCCGCGTATCGTGGGCAACCCAAGCTGCATCAACCGGTCCGCCGTTTGCGCGATCACCGACATGACCGCCGAGCACATCGAGGTAATTAAACCGCTCATTCCGCTCAAGCGCGCGGCGGACCCGGACGAGATTGCCGGGCTCGTTGCGTGGCTCGCGCGCAAGGAGTCCGGCTATATGACGGGGTCGAGCCTCACCATCGACGGCGGCATGGCGCTGTGAGCGCGCGTGGTGGCGGGCACTCAGGCCCGTGGGGCGTAGACGTTGCACCAGCCGTCGGCGGCCACTGCCTTGCCCGGGAACATCGGGCACGCGCCCGAGGCGTCGGCCGCCGCGCCGGCATAGAAGCGGCAACTCGCGCAGCGCTGCCCCGCTGCGTACTTCGGAAACTTGCCTGCGTCGACGCTACTGGCTTTGGCGCGGTAGCCCAGCGACTTCGCGGTGGTGTCGTTCTCGTCGACGAGGGCGGGGCCGGCGAGTGCGCGCCCGGCCGTGGCGAGCGCGGCGCAAAGACCGGCGGTGTGAAGGATGAAGGTTCTGCGATTGCGGGAGATCATGCTGGTTTCCTGAGTTGCGTTAGTGGCGCGGTCCGGCGTTGAGCGGCGTGGTCGACAATTGCGCGGCTTCGGAAGTGAGCTTCGCGTCGCCCGTGTCATAGCCGTTCGTGTAGAGCAGGAAGGCCATCAAATCGGCGTACTCCTGATCGGTCATCTTGCCCGGGCGGTCGGCCGGCATGTTGGTCGACATGTACTGATAGATGCCGCCGATGGTCAAATGCGAATTCGCAGCCGGGGCGAAGGCCGGGCCGCTCAGCGCGGGCGCTGTAATGCCCTCGAGTTGCGCGCCGTGGCATTTCGCACAGGATTCCGAATAAAGATGCTGGCCGTGCTCGACCTGTTCGTGATCGAATGCGGGCGCGTTGCCGCCAGTCGTTGCAGCGACCTTGATGATGGCGCCTGGGCCGTGCATGGCGCTGCGCCCATACGAGGCTTTCGTGCTTTCGAGCGATGGCGCACTCGAATGCGCCTCGCTCGCGGCGCTTTCCGGCAGCGTCCAGCCGCGCGTGAGTGCGGCGAGACGGCCGTCTTCGTTCATGCGTGCAAGGGCGTCGTCGATGCGCGATTGCAGCGCACGCATGCCGGCCCCGGAAGCGAACACGAGATGCCAGTCGGCATACGGCGAGGCCGTCGCCGCGACCGCGAATTGATGCTGCGGATGCGCGCGCTGGTAAGCCACGACGGCCGGATACCAGACGATCGCGCGCTGCGCGCGCCCTTTCGCGACCGCGTCGACGGTCAGTTCGGAGGTGTTCTCCAGGTCGAAGCGCGCGTTCTTCTCCTGCACGGCGATGAGTTGCGACGGGCTCGACCAGGTCGCCGCGACCGTTTCCTTGCCGTCGGCAGCGGGCGTGGCGGCGCGCGGGTGGCGTAGCGTGACGCTGACATAGCCCGAGCGCAAGTAGCCTTGCGAGAAAATCATCTGCGAACCCGATGCATCGGCGACGCTCGAGCGCGGGAAGCCCGCAACGAGATCGCAGTCGCGGCCCAGCGCGCTGGCGAGTTCGTGCGCCGAGATGCCGTCGTCGCCGCCATCGTCGTCGATGCCGTGGGTGACGAACGTCGCAACCACGCCAGCGGTTTTCAGCACGGCGCGCGCGACGGCCTGGTCGAGCGCGGCCGTGGGGCTGCCCGGCAACGTGCAGACACGCACGGCGTTCGCCGCCGCATGGGCGCTGGTATGCGCGCCGCCTGCCGCGAGCGCGGCGGCCACGGCGAGCCAGGTGATCCGGATATTCATGATCGTGTGTTCCAGTGAAGTCGGGGCCGCACGCAAGCGCGGTGGCTTGCGCACAAGCGTGCGGCGAAAGGCGAGAACGTCGTTCAGCCCAGGTTCAGCCCCGGTCCAGTGCGAACACGTAGAGCGTGCCGCCGCGCGGGACATCCTTTGCCACATCGGCCATCGGGCCGCCCCAAATCGGATTCGCGCCGCCGTAGCCCGCAAGCACGGCGACATACTCCTTGCCGTCGACTTCGAACACGGAAGGCTGCGCGATGATGCCGCTCGCGAGCTGCGGGCTTTCCCAGAGCACCTTGCCGGTCGCGACGTCGAACGCATAGAGATGGCCGTCGAGCGAGCCGCTGAACGCGAGACCGCTGGCTGTGGTCGCCACGCCGCCGTTCCAGGGCATCTTGCTCCAGTGGCCCCAGAGCTTCTTGCCGGTGTTCACGTCGATGGCCTGCAGCTCGCCGTAGCCTTCGCTGCCCGGTTCAGGCTTGATTTCGAAGCCTTCGCCGAGATAGGGGAGACCTTCCATATAGCTCACCGACTTGCCCGAGAGGCTCATGCACGCGTGCAACGAAGGCACCACGGCAATGTGCCGCTCCGGATCGTAGGACACCGACCACCAGTTCTTGCCGCCCAGAAAGCTCGGGCAGGTATCGATGGTCGTGCCGGCCTTCGGGTATTTCGACGGGTCCTGAATCGGCTTGCCGTCGTCCGTGTAGCCCGTGACCGAGCTCGCCTTCACGAATGGCTCCGCGTAGATCAGCTTGCCCGTTTGGCGGTCGATGGCGTGGAAGAAGCCGTTGCGGTCGGCGTGGATGATGGCGTCGTAATCCTTGCCCTTGTACTGGATGTTCGCGAGGATCGGCGTGTTGACGCCGTCATAGTCCCATGTGTCGTTGCTCGTGTACTGGTAATGCCATTTGAGCTTGCCGTTCTTCGGGTCGAGCGCGAGTAGTGAATCGGAGTACAGATTGTCTCCGGGGCGCAGCGCGGCGAGCCACGGGCCGGGGTTGCCCACGCCCCAGTACAGCGTGCGGCTCGCGGCGTCGTAGGTGCCGGTTAGCCACGCGGCGCCGCCGCCGTGCGCCTGCATGCCGTCGGGCCAGGTCTCCGCGCCTTTTTCGCCTGAGCCCGGAATGGTGTAGCGCTTCCACACGATCGCGCCGTCGTCGGGGTTCAGCGCGGCGATATAGCCGCGAATGCCGTATTCGCCGCCCGAGGTGCCCACGACGATCGAGCCGTCGAGCGCAAGCGGCGCGAGCGAGAACGCGTAGCCGAGGCCCGGTTCGAACATCTGCTTCTTCCAGACCACGTCGCCGGTCTTCGCGTCGAGTGCGGCGATTTCGCCGCTCAGCATGGCGATATAGACGTTCTTGCCGTACAGCGCCACGCCGCGGTTCACCACGTCGCAGCACGCGGTCTTGAACGACTCCGCGCCGAGCTTCGGCTCGTATTTCCAGAGTTGCGTACCCGTCTTCGCATCGAAGGCGTAGACGTTGTCTTTCGGCGTACTGACGAAGAGATAGTTGCCGTTGACGATGGGCGTCGCCTCGAAACCCTGCTTCAGTTCGGCGGGGAACTGGTAGCTCCACGCCTGTTTGAGCTCGCCGACGTTCGACGCGTCGATCTGCTTGAGCGGCGAGTGCGACTGGCCGTTGTAGCTGCGGTAGTACGTGAGCCAGCCCGGGTCGCTTTGCGCGCGGGTCAGGCGGTCATAGGTCACGGGCGGATAGTCCGAGGCGGCATCCACTGGGCCCGCGTTCAAGGACATCGCCGCTGCGATGGCCATGGCGCAGGTCGCAAGCCGGCTTGCCGCAGCCGAGCGTCTCTTCATCTTCGTCTCCTGAATATTTGTCGATGCACGGCCGGGAAGCGGTCAGGCTGGATGTGCGGGGGATGGGGCCGGTCCGGGTGCGCTGCCGTTCTTGCAAGTCGTATGCCATTAGCCGCGAAGCGTTGCGTGTCGGGCGATGCAGCCCGTTGACCGGCTTCCCGGCGAGGCGCCCCGTGCGTGGCCGATGTGTTGCATTCCGGTACAGGCCGCCGCGAAAAGTGTTGGCGAACGTGACAGTGGGCCGGTCGCGCCGAAGGACGCTGCGCGCAATCGCGCGTGCCGATGCACGCTGGCACGTTCCTGGCTAGATCACGGCAAAGAGGAGACGGTTGTGTGCGCAGCGGTCGGCGCTCGACGCTACGGCGTCGAGCTACACGAGCGCGAAAAAAACAGGTGGAGACGAAAGTTGATTCCAAAGAAGGCGGTGGGCGCCAGGCGCGCGTATGCGACGCTCGGCACGAGCCTCGCCCTGGGCGCGCTGTGCAGCGGTACATCCACGCGGGCCATCGCGCAGGCACAGAGCGCAGCGGATAACAGCGCGGCGAGCGCGACGGCGGCCCCGCTCGTTCTGCCCGCTGTCGTGGTGGTCGGCACGACGCCGCTGCTCGGCATCGGTACGCCGCTAGCGAAGGTGCCGGCCAACGTGCAGACCGTGAACGCGCAGGACATCGCGACACAGCACCGCGAAACGCTGACCGACTTTTTCGCCGCGAACCTGCCGGGCGTGAGTGTGACCGACGCACAAGGCAATCCTTTCCAGATGAACCTGAACTATCGCGGCTTCACGGCCTCGCCGGTGCTTGGCACCCCACAGGGATTGTCGGTGTTCGTCGACGGCGTGCGCGTGAACGAGCCGTTTGGCGACGTGGTGAACTGGGACCTGATACCGACCGGCGCGATCGACAAGATCCAACTCATTCCAGGCTCGAATCCTGTCTACGGCCTCAACACGCTGGGCGGCGCCATCGCGATCACGACGAAGAACGGGCGCACGAGCCCCGGCGGCGACATCGATCTATCGGGCGGCTCATGGGGACGCAAGAGTGCGCAGTTCGAGCAGGGCGGCACGCTCGGGCCGCATGTTGACTACTATGCGAACGCGAACGTCACAAACGACAACGGCTGGGCCGACCACAACGCGAGCCGCGTGCGCCAGGGATTCGGCAAGCTGCGCTACACCGACGACGACACGACGCTCTCGATCTCGGGCGGCGGCGCGGACAACCAGCTATACGGCAGCCAGACCATTCCGCGCTCGTTTCTGGACAACCCGAAACAGGCCTACACGTTTCCGGACCTGAACCGCAACAGCGTGGGCTACCTCACACTCTCGGGCGAACACTTCTTCAACGACAACGTGGAGTTGAGCGGCAACGCTTACTATCGGCACCTGCGCAACGAGAACGTGAGCAGCAACAACAACACCGATTACGGCTCGATCGACGCGGACGGCAACGTCGATACGCTGGAGGGCAGCAACGTCGATTCCATCGTCACGACGGACAGCTTTGGCGCGAGCCTGCAGCTGACGCTGCTCGGCAAGCTGGGCGGCATCGGGAGCCAGCTCGTTGCGGGCGTGGCGGCGGACTTCGCGAACTCGCACTACGTCTCGTCTTCGCAGGATGCCGCCTTCACGCCCGACCGCGCGACGGTCGGTATCGGCGATTTCGTTCAGCAGACCGATGCAAAAACACGCAACGCTAACTATGGCCTCTACCTGAACGAGACGCTCACGCTCACGCCGCAATGGACGCTCACGCTGTCGGGGCGCTACGACTGGGCGAGCGCGCGCATCGCAGACGAAAGCGGCGTGCAGCCGCTGCTCGACGGCTATCACACGTTCTCGCGCTTCAATCCCGCAGTGGGGCTCAACTGGAATCCGCTGCCCACCGTCACGGTCTACGCGACCTACAACGAAGGCATGCGCGCGCCCACCGCAATCGAGCTTGCGTGCGCGGACCCCGCTGCGCCGTGCTCGCTGCCGAACGACTTCGTGGCCGATCCGGCGCTGCAGCCTGTGGTCTCGAAGACTTTCGAGGCCGGTGCGCGCGGTCGTATCGGCTCGCAGACAACGTGGAGCGCCGCCGCATTCAGCACCACGCTCTCCAACGACATCGAGTTCGTGAGCGCGGCGGGCAGCACGCAGGGCTACTTTCAGAATGTCGGCAAGACGCGCCGCCAGGGTGTCGAGCTGGCGGGTCACACGGCGTTCGGCCCCGTTGGCATCAGCCTGAACTACAGCTACGTGGACGCGACCTACCGCTCGACATGGACCGAACAAAGCTCCGCGAATTCGTCGGCGGATGCGAACGGCGTCATCACGGTGCGGCCGGGCGACCACGTGCCCGGCATTCCAGCGCATGCCGTCAAGCTGCGGCTCGATTACGCGGCCACGGCGCAATGGAGCATCGGCACGAACATCACATGGCGCAGCGGCGTGTATGCGCAAGGCGACGAAAACAATCAGGATGCCAATGGAAAGATCGCGGGCTATGTGCTCGTGGATCTCGACACGCGCTATCGCGTCACAAAGCGGCTGGAGGTCTACGCGAACGTGACGAACCTGTTCGACAAGCGTTATGCGAGCTTCGGCGTGCTGGGCCAGAACTTCTTCAACGGGCCCGGCCACACGTTCGACGGCGCGAATCCGGTGAACGAGCAATTCGTCGGACAAGGCGCGCCGCGCGGTTTTTGGGTGGGCCTGCATTACGCATGGGATTGAAGGGATGTGCTGCATATGCGCGCATCGGGGTGAGTCCGCATTCCTCCACGCGGGCCATTTGCGGTAATACACAGGCTGGCGAATCGCTGCGGCGCGTGTTTCGATCGACGCACGTTGCGTTGCATACGGTTCGCTTACACAGCGTGTTGCGCGTCGCGTGTGCGTTCGGCGCAAACCGGCTGGCTGGATTCGATGGCCGGATGGCCCGGAGCTTGCTAATAGAGGACACCGAGAAATACCGAAGTGTCCGGCAAGGTACCGGCCAATCGTGGAGGAGAGCATGCGCGACGACGTACAGATGGCCGCGGGGCAAGCGGTCCAGGTGTCCAATGGCTGGCCCGCACCGGCCATCCAGAAGGCACACGAGCGCTCGGAGACCTTCGGTCTGCGCGCGAGCGCGAGACCGGATTACGACGTGCTTTCGGGTGCGGGCCTCGAGCTCAAGCGCGAGCAGAACCGCGTGCTGTGCATGCATGCCACGCCGGTCATGGAGACGCTGCACGAGCAGATCGTCAACACGCAAAGCATGATCGTGCTGACCAATGCCGAAGGCTTGATCCTGCATTCGATCGGCGACGACGATTTCCTCCAGCGCGCCGAAAAGGTCGCGCTGCGGCCGGGCGCCAACTGGGCCGAGGACCGCCAGGGCACCAACGCGATCGGCACCGCGCTCGCCGAGCGCTGCGCGATGGTCGTGCACGGCGACCAGCATTACCTCGCGGCGAACCGCTTCCTCACCTGCTCGAGCGTGCCGATCTTCGACCCATACGGCGACGTGATCGGCGTGCTGGACGTGACGGGCGATCATCGCAGCTATCACCAGCACACCATGGCGCTCGCGCGCATGTCCGTGCAAATGATTGAGAATCATTTGTTTGCGACGACTTTTCAGGAGACGCTGCAGGTCTCGTTTCATGGCCGCCCGGAATTCCTCGGCACACTCATGGAAGGCATCGCCGCTTTCACCTGCGACGGGCGTTTTCTCTCGGCCAACCGCAGCGCGCAGTTTCAGCTCGGCCTCTCGCTCGCCGCGCTGCGCGCTCATACGCTCTCGTCGCTATTCCAGACCACCAGCGCGCAGCTGATCGACAGTATGCGTGCGGGGTTGGAATCGCACTTCATGCTCAATCTGGCGAGCGGGGCGGTGGTTTGCGCGCGCGTGCAGTTCAGGCGCGCCACGTTGGCCGAAGGCGCCCGACCCGTTGCGGTGCATGGCTCGGCTGTGCAGCCGGCCGCCTATGGAACGGCGCAGCCGCCTTCCATGGGCCTCTCGCGCCTGAGCTACCTCGACACGGGCGATCCGCAAGTGGCGCTCGTGATCGCGAAGGTGCGCAAGGTGATCGGCAAGGACATCCCGGTTCTCGTCACCGGCGAAACCGGCACGGGCAAGGAGCTGCTCGCCCAGGCCATTCACAACGATTCGCCGCGCCGCGACCAGCCGTTCGTGGCGGTGAATTGCGCGTCGATTCCGGAAACGCTGATTGAATCGGAGCTGTTCGGCTACGAGGAGGGGGCATTTACCGGCGCGCGGCGCAAGGGCGCGGTGGGCAAGTTGTTGCAGGCGAACGGCGGCACGCTGTTTCTCGACGAGATCGGCGACATGCCGTATCCGCTGCAAGTGCGCCTCTTGCGTGTGCTGCAGGAGCGCATGGTCAATCCGCTCGGCTCGACGAAGACCATCCCCGTCGATATCTCGATCATCTGCGCGACGCACCGCGACTTGCGAGAGATGATCGCGCAGAACCGTTTTCGCGAGGACCTGTATTACCGGCTCAATGGCCTCGTGGTGCGGCTGCCGCCGCTGCGCGACCGCACGGATCTCGCGGTCGTGATTCAAAAGCTCTTGCACCGGGAATCGCACGGGCGTACCAACGTGCAGCCGCTCAGCGTCGCAGCGGAGGTGATGGCGCTGTTCGAGCGCTGCGCGTGGCCCGGCAACTTCCGCCAGCTCGGCAACCTGCTGCGCACGGCCGCAGCCATGGTCGACGATGACGGCCAGATCCGGCGCGAGCACCTGCCCGACGACTTCTTCGACGATCTGCGCTGCTGCGGCCAGACCCAGGCATTGCCCCCGGCGCATGCCCGCGCGGAGCCGCTGGTGCCGGAGGATGCGCGCCTTGAAGACGTGACCGCCTCGACGATCGCGGCCACACTCGCGCGCCATGGCGGCAACGTATCGGCTGCGGCGCGGGCGTTGGGCGTGTCGCGCAATACCATCTACCGCAAGATGCCCGCTGCCGATCCCGGTCGCGGTTCGGGCGACGCCTGAAGCGCCATTCGCGCGCGCGGCCAGGCCACTTCCTGTCTCCTCCTCTGTCCCACGGGTGTTGCATCCTGTAGCACCCGTGTTCCGAAACGCAACACTCCTTCCCGCGCCGGCAGCACTGGCCGCATCGAGCGAACGCTGGCTCACACCGGCATGCCCCTTGCTTTAAAGAGACTGGCCGCACATTCTCGATGCGGTATGCAGCCTCAATCTCAAACAAGGAGACATGTCATGCAGTGGACGACCCCCGCTTATACCGACTTGCGTTTCGGCTTCGAAATCACGATGTATATCGCCAACCGCTGAGCGCACGGCAGCGTGCCGCCCGCGCGGCTATCAGGGCGTGGCGGGCGGCATGCAGCGAGAACGATCATGAAGATCAGGATACTGGGTTCAGGCGCGGGCGGCGGCCTGCCGCAGTGGAACTGCAACTGCGCGAATTGCCGCCGCGCGCGGCAGGCGTGCAGCGATGTGCTGCCGCGCACGCAGTCGTCGATCGCTGTGAGCGGCGACGGCGTGGACTGGGTGCTCGTCAATGCGTCGCCGGATCTGCTTGCACAGTTGCGCTCGCACCCCGATCTGCAGCCCGCTCGCGCAACGCGCGATAGCGCGCTAGCGGCTGTCGTGCTGACCGACGCGCAGATCGACCACGTAACGGGCCTGCTGATGCTGCGCGAACGCACGTCGCCGTTGCCGCTCTATGCGTGTGCGCCGGTGCTCGACGATCTGTCGAGCGGGTTGCCGCTCGTACCGCTGCTCGGCCACTACTGCGGCGTGGAGGCACATACGGTCGCGCCGGGCGAGCCGTTCACGGTTGCCGCTTGCGCCGGCCTGCGTTTTACCGCGCTGCCCGTGGAGAGCAAGCCGCCGCCATATTCGCCACGCCGCGAGGCATCCGCGCCGGGCGACAATATCGCACTCTTGATCGAGGATATCGCAGCGGGCACGCGTGCCTTCTATGCGCCGGGTCTGGCGCAGATGAGCACCGACGTGCTCGGCACCATGCGCCAAGCCGACCTCGTGCTCGTGGACGGCACGTTCTGGACCACCACTGAAATGATCGACCTCGGCCTCTCGACGAAGCACGCGGTCGACATGGGGCATCTCGCGCAGCGCAGTGACGACGGCCGGCCGGGCATGATCGACTGGCTCGACACGTTGCCGCGCGGCACGCGCAAGGTGCTCACGCATATCAACAACACCAATCCGATTCTCGACCCGCATTCCGTCGAGCACGCCCAACTGCGTGCACACGGCATCGACGTGGCCCACGACGGTATGCAGTTTCAGGTATGACGATGAACGCACCTCTCAAGCTTGAAAACCCGCACGAAATATCATGGACTGCGAATGAATTCGAATCGCGTCTTCGTGCCCTCGAATCGCGCTATCACATCCACCATCCATTCAACCGCATGCTCAACGGCGGGCGTTGCTCGCCCGCGCAGATCCGCGGGTGGGTCGCGAACCGCTTTTACTATCAGATCAACATTCCGCTCAAGGATGCGGCGATTCTTTCGAACTGCCCCGACCGTGCCACGCGCCGCCGCTGGATCCAGCGTCTGACCGACCACGACGGGCAAGGCGAGAACGAAGGCGGCATCGAAGCCTGGGTGCGCCTGGGCGATGCCGTTGGCGTCGATCCGGACACGATGTGGTCGCAACGACTCGTGCTGCCCGGCGTGCGCTTCGCGGTCGATGCCTACGTGAATTTCGCGCGGCGCGCGCCGTGGCAGGAGGGTGTGTGTTCGTCGCTTACCGAGATGTTCGCACCGCAGATTCATCTGGACCGGCTCGCGGGTTGGCCTTCGCATTACCCGTGGATCGAGCCGCAAGGCCTTCAGTATTTTCGCAGCCGCGTGCCGCTCGCGCAGCGCGACGTCGAACACGGGCTCGAAGTGACGCTGAGCCATTTCCGCACGCCCGCCGAACAGCAGCGTGCGGTGGAGATCCTGCAGTTCAAGCTCGACATTCTCTGGTCGATCCTCGATGCAGTCGAAAAGGCGTGGCCCATATGAATCCGATAGTGCCCGATGCAGGCAGCGGCGTGCCGCTGCGCCCGCGCTTGCGCGGCATGTACCGCTTGCAGTGGGAGGCGGCCCAGGACGCCTACGTTCTGCTCTATCCCGAAGGGATGGTGCAGCTCAATTCGAGCGCGGGCGAGATACTCGCGCGTTGTGACGGCGCGCATGAACTCGACGAGATCATCGGCGAGCTGGAGCGGCTTTTCAGTACCTCCGAGCTGGCGCCCGACGTCTATCGCTTTCTCGATCACGCGCGGCTGCGCGGCTGGCTCGACTGACATGGCGACCGCTCCTGCCCCCCTGCCCAAGCCGCTCTGGCTGCTCGCCGAGCTGACTTACCGCTGCCCGTTGCATTGCGCGTTCTGCTACAACCCGGTGGACTTCTCGCGGCACGGCGAAGAACTCGACACCGAAACATGGCGCGCGACCATCAGCGCCGCTCGCGAACTGGGCGCGGCGCAGATCGGCTTTTCCGGCGGCGAGCCGCTGCTGCGCGACGACCTGGAAGCGCTCGTCGCGCATGCGCGCCAGCTTGGCTTCTATACGAACCTGATCACGTCCGGGATCGGCTTGAACGTTGAGCGCATCGAGAGGCTCAAGGCGGCCGGGCTCGATCATATTCAGGTGTCGATGCAGGATTCCACACGCGAACTCAACGACTTTCTCACGAGCACGCGCACGTTCGAACTGAAGCGCAACGTTGCGCGGCTCGTGAAGGCGCATGGCTATCCCATGGTCCTCAACTGCGTGCTGCATCGTTTCAATCTGCCGCACATCGCGCAGATCATCGACATGGCGCTCGAACTGGGCGCCGACTATCTGGAGCTCGCGAACACGCAGTATTACGGCTGGGCCATGCTGAATCGCGATCAGTTGATGCCCACCGCCGAGCAGCTTCGCGAAGCGGAGGAGACCGTGAACCGCTATCGCGCCCGGATTGGCGATCGGTGCCGCATTCTGTTCGTCGTGCCCGACTACTTCGAACAGCGGCCCAAAGCGTGCATGAGCGGCTGGGGCAGCGTGTTTCTCGGCGTGGCACCCGATGGCGCGGCGTTGCCTTGCCACGCGGCACGTTCGTTGCCGGGCCTCGTGTTGCCGAACGTGCGCGACGTGCCGCTGCGGCAGATCTGGTACGAGAGCGAAACGTTCAACGCGTTTCGCGGCGATGGCTGGATGCGCGACCCCTGCCGCAGTTGCGACGAGCGTCACGCCGATCATGGCGGCTGCCGATGCCAGGCCTACCTGCTGACCGGCGACGCCGCCGCGGTCGACCCGGTGTGCGGGAAGTCGCCGCATCACGACCGCATCGTGCAGGCCGTGGAATTCGCAAGACGGCCAACGCGCGACGACGAGCGGCCGATCGTGTTCCGCAGCCGGCAGAACTCGCTCGCGCTTTGAGTGGAGAATCGACATGGCGTCGGTCGTTGCGCGCTTCGATCGCGGTGAGCCTGCGGCGTTCGGCCAGCACCCGTTCGGGCGGCGTGCCGCCATCGCCGGTGTGGTCGCGGGCGTGCTCGCGCTGCATGCCGCGCTGATTGCGGTGGCGCGATGGGAGGCGCCCGCGTCGCACGCGATGCCGGTGCGCGTGAGGGTCATTGACGCCGTGCTGATCGCGCCGATTCCGCCTGTGTCGAACAAGAACGAAGCGCCTGCGCGAACGTCTTCGCCGAGCCGACCCACTCACGAAGCAATCCAGAATAATCGTGTGCAGTCGGCTAGAACCCGTCCACCAGCGCCTGTGCGTGCGCAAAGCATTACACGCACGCCGCCACCGCTAACGCCACCACCGTCCGCACATGCTGCCCCCGAAGCCGCGACGCCGACGGAGCGCATAGCTGGACCGCAGCCGCGATCGCAACCTGCGCCCGTCGCTCAGGCACCTGCTGTGGACGTGCCGCGCCGCGTCGCCCATCTGGATTGCGCCCTCACGAAGCCCGACTACCCCGCGCAGTCCTTGCGCCGCGCCGAGGCGGGCACGGCCATCATCGAAGTCGATACCGCAGCGGACGGCCACGTAGTCGCCGCGCGTGTAGCGACGACCAGCGGCTACGCGAGGCTCGACGAAGCGGCGCGCGACGCGGCGCTCGCGAGCCGCTGCCAGCCCTATGCCGAGGACGGCAAGGCGGCGCCAGCGCGTGCCGACGTGCCGTTCACGTTCACCCTCAGCGAATGAAACGGAGGATCTCATGCCAACCTATGGAATCGCGCACCTGTGGACCCAGGGCGATCCAATGACGCGCTTCGTGGCGGCGCTGCTCATCGCGATGTCGGTCGTGTCGTGGTCGGTGATCGTAGTGAAGGCGTTCGAGTTCGCGCGTCTGCGCCGCCATTCGGGCTTCGCGCAAAGACGCTTCCGGGAAGCCGTCGACGCCGACGATGGCGTCGATGCATTGGGGCCCGCGGGCACGCCGTTCTTCGAGTTGGCCAGCGCAGGCCAGCGCGCGCTGGCGCACCACGGGGCGAGCGGCGCTGCGCATCGCGGGCGCGTCGACTTGAGCGAGTGGTTGCTGCGCAGCCTCAGGTCTTCGGTGAACGAGAGCTCGACGCGTCTTCAGCGGGGTCTCGGCCTGCTTGCCTCGATCGGCAGCACGGCGCCGTTTGTCGGCCTCCTCGGCACCGTGTGGGGCATCTACCATGCGCTGCTCGCACTCGGCGCGAGTGGCGACGCCAGTCTCGAACACGTCGCGGGGCCGGTTGGCGAGGCGCTCATCATGACGGCGCTCGGCCTGTGCGTGGCGATTCCCGCCGTGCTTGGGTATCACGCGCTTGCGCGTGTTTCGCGCGATATCGTCGCGCAGCTCAACCGCTTCGCATACGGCGTACACGCGCTGTTGCTCACAGGCAGCGCGCCTGCGCCGCGTGGGACGATGAAGGAACGGGTATGAACGACGATCGCGATCTGGAAGACGAAGCGATGCCGACGGCCGACATCAACATGACGCCGCTCATCGACGTGATGCTCGTGCTGCTCGTCATCTTCATGGTGACGCTGCCGGTTCTGCACCATGCTGCGCAGCTGGCGTTGCCGCGCGCGAGCAGCCAGCGTGAGGACCTGGCCGCGCCGCACGTCGACATCGTCGTCGATGCGCTTGGCCACATGAGCTGGAACGGGCAGCCTGTTCAGGAGTCCGCTCTATCGGCGCGGCTGGTAGAAGCCGCGCGGCTCACGCCGCAGCCTGAAATCCGGCTCTCGGCCGATCGCGCCACGCCGTACGGGCGTGTCGCGAAGCAGCTCTCGGCGGCGAGCGCCGCGGGACTCGCGAAGGTCGGCTTCGTGACCGAGCCGGACCCGCCGCGGCGTGGCCAGTAACGACTAAAGCTTCATGCGCTGCAGCACACGATCTTTGAGCACAAAGCGATGAAACAGCGCCGCGGCCACATGCAGGCAAATGAACGCGAACAGCACCCACGCGAGCACGCTGTGGACGTCGCCCATGGCGTGCCCGAACGACGACCCCGCAGGGGAGAGCGCGGGCAGCGGGATGGCGCCGAACAGCGTGACGTCCCACGCGCGCGACGACGCGTTGATCCAGCCGAGCACGGGCACCGCGATGAGCAGGGCGTAGAGGCCGGCATGCGTGAGGGCTGCCACGGCACGCATGAACGGCGTCTGGTCGTCGGGCGGCGGGCGATGGGTGGCGCGCCAGAGCAGACGGCACACCATGGCGGCGACGAGCGCCGTGCCGACGCCCAGGTGCCACGCAATTTCGCCGACGGGGCGCGTGTCGCGGTGCACATCGGGCATGGTCCAGCCGATCACGAACTGCGCCGCGACGAGTGCGACGACGAGCCAGTGAAGCAGGCGCGCTACGAGGTCGTAGCGCGAATCGGCAGCGATTTGCATGGGCGCTCCGTGCTCAGAAAGGGTCGGTTGAAAGCGCCGATTCTAGCGTGCCGAGATTAACGGATCATTAACTGTGCAGCTTGCCGGTCACCCTTAAAGCCACGTTCCCCCTTGGCGCTCGTTCGGCTCCTGGGCAAGCGCGTCGAAATCGTGGATCCAGTCCAGATGATTGAGCACGCCCTCGCGCGAGCCGAGCCGGGCGTTGCGTTGCTGCGCAGCGGGGCCGGCGGGCAGATGCAGCACGTCCGCCGTGGTGATCGAAGCGTACTGCACCTTGCGCGTGCGGCCCCGGCGCAGGCGCTCGTAGGCTTGCTGCGCTTCGCGCCAGTTACCCGAGCCCGCCTTCGCCAGCTGGTCGGCCAGCACCACGGCATCCTCGATCGACTGGTTCGCGCCCTGGCCGTGGTGCGGCACGAGCGCATGCGCGGCGTCGCCGATCAACGTGATGCGGCCCTTGCTCCAGCGGCCGAGCGGCGGGCGGTGGAACAACCCCCAGCGCTGGCTGATCGGCACAGCGGTGATCATCTGCACGACGGCCGGGTGCCAGTCCCTGAAAAGGCGCAGTTGCTCGCCTTCCTGGGCAGGCATGACCCACTCGCGCGACGGCCACGGCGACGGATGGCGCTCCACCAGCAGGAAGTTCTGGTCGCCCTTGTCGCCAATCGGATAGTGCAGCAGATGGCCGCCCGGCCCGACCCAGAACTGAATGGTCTCGGGATCGGGCAACAGGTCCGTGCGCTCCGCGGCCACCACGCCGCGAAAGCCCGAGCAGCCCGAATACAGCGCGTCGTCGTAACCCAGCATCCAGCGCCGGATGACCGAGCGCGCGCCGTCCGCCCCGATCACGAGATCGGCATCGACGTGTTCACCGTTGGCGAACGTCAGGCTCACGTGGTCGGGTTGCTGCGCGAGATCGACGAGCCGATGGCTGAGTTTGATGCGCTCGAGCCCGACCGCGCCCGACAGCACCGCTTGCAGATCGGCGCGATGCACGCCCCAGTACGAGCCGCCGAATTGCCCGCGGGAGTCCGGTGCGCCGCGATGGTGGCCGATCACCGCGCCACTGCGGCCGTCACGATAGACGAGGCCGGGCACTTCCGCGCAGACTTTCTCGAAGGCCGGGCGCAGGCCCATGCGCTCGTAGAAGCGCGTGGCGTTGGCCGAGAGGGCGACGGCCGCGCCCACTTCGCGCAGCTCGTCGGTCTGCTCGAAGAGCTGCGCGTCGATGCCATGCTCGCGCAGCGCGAGAGCCAGTGTGAGGCCGCCGATGCCAGCGCCGACGATCGCAATCTTCAGATCACGTGATTTCATGACTGTGTCTCCGATATTCATATAGGTGGGGTCGGCTGGCGCTGCTTCATCACGCTCACACCGTGTCAGTATTCTCGGCAGCCGCTTCTCATTCCACAATAAAATGGAAGGAATCTGCTTCATCACTGGATTGAATGAATGGAACTGGGCGACATCGATCTCAATCTGCTGCTGCTTTTTCATCGGCTCATGCGTGAGCGGCGCGTGGCGAGCGTGGCCGAGCAGATGAACATGAGCCAGCCCGGCGTGAGCAACGCGCTCGCGAAGCTGCGCCGCCTGCTGGGCGATCCGCTCTTCGTGCGCGGGCCGGGCGGCGTGGTGCCCACGCCGTTCGCGCTGCGTCTCGCAGAGCCGGTCGCGCAGGCGCTCGCCACGCTGCACGGCGCGCTCAATCCCGTGACCGGGTTCGATCCGTTGCGCGCCACGCGCACCATGACGATCGGCATGACCGACATCGGCGAGGTCGTGTTCCTGCCCGCGCTGCTCGAGCGCCTCGCGCGCGAAGCGCCGGGCGTCGCGCTCAACACCGTGCGCAATACGGGCGTCAATCTCAGCGAAGAGATGGCCGACGGCCGGGTCGATCTCGCCATCGGATTGCTGCCGCAACTCAAAGGCGGCTTCTATCAGCGGCGTCTCTTCGATCAGCGCTATGTCTGCCTCTTCAGGCGCGGGCATCCGCTGGAGAATGCGCCGCTCACGCTCGCGGCCTGGCGCGAGGCCGAGCATCTGGTGGTGGTGTCGGCGGGCACGGGGCACGGACAGGTCGACGAATGGCTGAAACGGCGCGGCGTGAAGCGCCAGGTGCGGCTCTCGGTGCCGCACTTCATGAGCGTGGGCTACATCCTCGAGCGCACCGATCTGATCGCCACGGTGCCGGAGCGGCTGGCGCTGCAACTGGCGAAGCCGTTTTCGCTGAGCCTGAGCGCGCTGCCCATGAAGCTGCCCGCCGCGCCGATTCATTTGCTCTGGCACGCGCGCGTGCAGCACGACGAAGGCAATCGCTGGCTGCGCGAACGCGTGATCGAACTCTTCGCGGATGGCGGCGGGCAAGCGCGCAAGGGTAGCGGCGCGGCCCGCGCCTAAGCCTCGAGCGATCCCGCTAGCGGAATTTGCCTGCGCGCTGCGTGGCCGCGGGCAACTGCCGCGTTTCGCGCACCGAACGCGGATGCCACAGGCGCGCGCCGCCTTCGATGCCGCGGTCGTTCGGCACGGTGGCCACGTTCGGCGGCAGATCGAACGTGAGGCGCGCCGCGTTGCCGCCGCCTATCCAGAGCTTGTCGTAGTGCACGAGCGAGTCGAGTATGCCGATGATCTTCTCGACGCGCGCGTTCCAGCGCTTGTTCCCCGCCTTGCTGCGCGCGGCGTCGCCGATGTACTCGTCGTAGGCGCGCTTCCGGCTGACCGGATGATGCGCGAGTTCGAGGTGCGGCATCAGTTCGCCATCACGGAACATGGCCGTGCCTACCCCCGTGCCGAGCGTCATCACGAATTCGAGGCCTTGCCCTTCGATCGCGGCGAGGCCCTGCATTTCCGCGTCGTTGATCATGCGCACCGACGCAATGCCCAGGCGCTCGCCGAGCATCTGCGCGAGCGGCACGTCGTTCCAGTCGTCGGGGCCGAGATGCGGCGCCGTGATCACATGATTGTTGCGCACGACACCAGGAAAGCCGATCGAAACGTGGGTCGCCGGATACTGCTTGAGCAGCGGGCCGACGAGCGTCGCGAGCGTTTCGACCAGCAAGGCGGGCGGGCACGGATGGGGTGTCGCCACGCGCACGCGCTGCGTGCGCATTGCGCCGCTCGCGTCGATGATCGCGGCCTTCAGGCCCGTTCCGCCAACGTCGATCGCGAGAATATTTTCGATGTCGTTCGAGGTGTGCGTTGCACTTACCGCGCTTTTCACAGCGCTTTTCTTGACCGCTTTTTCGATTTTGGTCATACGTTCTCCTTGGCTGTCTGGTTCACGTCTTCTTCGCCGGCGCCGGCGCGAGGGTGCGCCACGCGCGGCCGTCGCGCGCGAGCAGTGCATCCGCCTGCGCCGGGCCTTCGCTGCCCGCGGCGTACTCGTACACGGGAAGCGCGGCGTCGAGTTCCGGGTGCAATACGCCATCCACCGTCGACCATGCCGCCTCAATGCCATCGGCGCGTTGAAAGAGCGTCTGGTCGCCGAGCATGCAATCGTAGAGCAGGGTTTCGTAGCCGACATTGGCACGCTCCGCGAAGAAGTCGTCGTAGTCGAACGACGAATGCACCGGGCCGATCTGCACGACTGGCCCCGGCGTCTTCACGTTGAAGTCGAAGCTCGTGCCATGCGACGGATCGATGCGCAGCGTCAGCACGTTGGGCGTGAGCGTATCGACCGGCGTGTCGCGAAAGAGCAGAAACGGCACGCTCTTCAGCTGCACCGAAATCTCCGTGCGCCGCGCGGCGAGGCGCTTGCCGGTACGCAGATAGAACGGCACGCCCGCCCAGCGCCAGTTGTCGATCTGCACGCGCGCGGCGGCATAGGTTTCGGTGCGGCTGTCCTGCGCCACGTCCGGTTCTTCGCGGTAGCCCACGCCCGCCGGGCCCTTCGCGTATTGACCGAACACCACGTCGTCGGGCGTGAGCGGCTTGAGCGCATCGAAGATGTCGGCCTTCTTGTTGCGCACGGCTTCGGCGTCGAACGAGTTGGGCGGCTCCATGGCGACCATGCCGAGCAGCTGAAACAGGTGATTGGGCACCATGTCGCGAAACGCGCCGGTCTGCTCGTAGAACTTGCCGCGGCCTTCCACGCCGATCACTTCCGAAGCCGTGATCTGCACGCTGTCGATGTACTCGCGCCGCCAGACGGGCTCGAACATGGCGTTGGCGAAGCGCAGCGCGAGTATGCTCTGCACCGTGTCCTTGCCGAGGAAGTGGTCGATGCGATAGACCTGCGATTCGCTCGCGAAGCGCAGCACATGCTCGTTCAAGTCGCGCGCCGAAGCGAGATCGGCGCCGAAGGGCTTTTCGATCACGATGCGGCGGAACGCGCCGTTGCGGTCGTTGCCCTCGTCGAGCAGCCCCGCCTTGCCGAGACGCTCGATAATCGGCTTGAAGAAGCGCGCGCCCACGGCGAGGTAGAACACGACGTTGCCGCGCGACTTGCCGTTCAGCTGCTGCGCGAGGCGCTCGAACGCGCTGTCGTCCTCGAATTCGCCTGCCATGTAGGTGAGCCGCTGCGCGACCCAGTCCCACGCCTCGTCGTCGAGCTTGCCGGCGTGGAAGGTACTCGCCTTGTCGGCGGCGAATTTCTCCAGCGCGGCGTGCAGATCGTCGACCCACGCCTTCGTTTCGCGCTCGCCATGATTCACGCCGATGATCTTCATGCCGTCGTCGAGCAGGCGGTCGACGGCGAGGTTGTAGAGCGCCGGCATCAAAAGGCGCTTGGTCAGATCGCCGCCCGCGCCGAAGATCACGAGCGTGCAGGGCGGTGCGGGATGCTTGCCAACGGGCGAGGCGGGCGCGGCCGGTGCGCCGTGCGGATGCGCAGGCACTTTCGCGCTGGGGGCCGCGCGGGAAGCTTCGTTGGAAGCGTGGGGCTGGGTCGCGGGGTGAGTCGGTTTCGTCGACATGATTTCGCTTCAGTGGGCCGAAATGAATACAGCGAGCAAGTCCGGTTCCTTGACTGACCGAGTTTGCGCGCATTGAGTTCATTCCGCCATCGAAGGCGTTTTGTAATATCGTGGGCACTCATGTCACGCCGTTCTCCCCCGCGCTGATTGCGCAATTCGCAGTACCCTTACCGGCGGCGGCAACTTCGACCAGGCTGATTGAACCGACCCGAGGATGGTGGCTATGTCCGATAAGCACTCCCCCGACGAAAAAGATCCCCATGATCCGCAGGGCATGCGCGGCGGACTCACGAACTACGGCGACACCGACTTCTCGCTGTTCCTTCGCAAGGCCTTCATCAAGGGCGCCGGATATACCGACGACGCGCTGGCGCGACCCGTCATCGGCATCACGAACACGGGCAGCGCGTACAACCCGTGCCATGGCAACGCGCCTCAGCTTCTCGAGGCGCTCAAGCGCGGCATTCTGCTGGCGGGCGGCTTGCCGATGGAATTCCCGACCATTTCCATCCACGAAAGCTTTTCGCAGCCAACCAGCATGTTCATGCGCAACCTCATGTCGATGGATACGGAGGAGATGATTCGCGCGCAGCCCATGGATGCGGTCGTGCTCATCGGCGGCTGTGACAAGACGGTGCCCGCGCAGTTGATGGGCGCGGCGTCGGCGGGCATTCCGGCCATTCAGCTCGTTACCGGATCGATGGTGACGGGCGCGCATCGCGGCGAGCGCGTCGGCGCGTGTACGGATTGCCGCCGCTACTGGGGCAAGTTTCGCGCGGGCGAAGTCACGGCGGACGAGATCGTCGAGGTGAACGACCGCCTCGTGCCGAGCGTCGGCACCTGTGCCGTCATGGGCACGGCCAGCACGATGGCCTGCGTGGCGGAAGCCATGGGCATGACGATGCCGGGCGGGGCCTCGCCTCCAGCGGTGAGCTCGGACCGCATGCGCGTGGCCGAGCAGGCCGGCGCGCAAGTCGTGGAGATGGCGCGACGGCGGCTCACCATCGACCAGGTGCTCAGCGCCGAGTCGTTCGAAAACGGCTTGCGGGTGCTGCTGGCCATCGGCGGGTCGACCAATGGCATCGTGCATCTCGCAGCGATTGCCGGGCGCATGGGCTTCGACATCGATCTGGACGCCGTGGACCGTATGGGCCGCGAAACGCCGGTGCTGCTCAACCTGAAGCCGTCCGGCGAGCACTACATGGAAGATTTTCATCGGGCGGGCGGTATGGCCACGCTGCTTCACGAACTGAAGCCTTTGCTGCATCTCGACGCCATGACCGTGACCGGCCGCACCCTCGGCGAGGAGATGGAGCGCGCCGGGCCGCGCTTCGCGCAGGACGTGGTGAAGCCGCTCAGCGCGCCCATTTACCCGCAGGGCGGCCTGGCCGTGCTGCGCGGCAATCTCGCGCCGCGTGGCGCGGTCATCAAGCAATCGGCCGCCTCGGCGGCGCTCATGGAGCACGAGGGCCGCGCGGTGGTGTTCGAGGACGCGACCGATATGGCGAACCGCATCGACTCCGACGATCTCGACGTCCACGCCGACGACGTGATCGTCCTCAAGCGCATCGGACCCAAAGGCGCGCCGGGCATGCCCGAGGCCGGCTACATCCCGATCCCGAAGAAGCTGGCGCGGGCCGGGGTGAAGGACATGGTGCGGATTTCGGACGGACGCATGAGCGGCACGGCATTCGGAACCATCGTGCTGCACGTCACGCCGGAAGCCGCCATCGGCGGCCCGCTAGCGCAGGTCCGTAACGGCGACCGCATCCGCTTGAGCGTGGCCAACCGCGAGATTACGCTGCTCGTGGACGACGAAGAACTGCGGCGCCGGGCGCAGGCGAACCCGGTGACTGCGCCCACGGCAAGCCGCGGTTATCACAAGCTCTTTCTCGACACCGTGACCCAGGCAGACAAGGGCGCCGATTTCGATTTCCTCAGGGCGGTCGAATCGCGTGGCGCAGTGCCCAGGAAGTAGCTTGCGGGCCGGGAGAGCCGGGTGGCCGCACTTCTTGCCCGGCGTCCTGATTTCGGTATAATGAAAGCTCGTTCGGAATATCGAACAAGAAACACCATGCAGCAGCAAAGCATCCAGAGTCGGACTGACCGACGCCAACCTGCCCTCCCGGGCAAGGTGGAAGCCCTCGAGGCGATGCGGCCGATTCACGGCAACGAAACGGGAACAGCCTGGCTGGCACCGGTTCGATCAACCTTCATCCGGAGCCACCATGCATCAAGATATCTCCTCCTCGTCGACCGTCTGTGAAGACCTGTCGCACTGCCTCCCCGGTTTCACGCTCACTCACACCGTGCATCTGGTGTCCGGTCTGGATCTCGGCGTCGTGTCGACCGCCGCCGGCGTGCTCGACGGCGAACAGGTGGTCGTCGACCGATGGGCCGTGACCCGCTTCGGCGACGTGCTCGAGCAAAAAATCGTATTTGGCGACATGACCGAACGGCGGGCGGCCCGGCTGCGCGAACAACTCGCGGCCGTCGACGGCGTGTTGCGCGCGAAGATAGAGCATCATTTCGTGCGCGCCCGCTGAAACCAAAGGCCGGCGTCGCCGATGCACTTAACGAGGAGCCAGGGTGCCAGACATCAGCGTTGAACAAGGGCAACACTCACGCGTCTTTGTCGCAGACATCGGCGGCTCCTACATCAGGCTCGGTGTATCGGACCGTCCGCGCAGCGTGCGCCTCGTCGAAAGCGTGCCGACCCCCGTCGACAGTTGGGAGGCGTTCGGCGCGACCCTCGAAGCCCTGGCGGCCCGGCATATTGGCGAGACCCGCTCGCCTCTCGTCATCTCGATGGCAGGCGCGATCGATCCCGCAAGCGGCGTGATTTGCGCGTCCAACGTCCCATGTGTCTCGGGCCGCGTGCTCGGCGCGGAGTTGTCCTCCCGGCTCAAGCGGCGCATACGCATTGCAAACGACGCGGACTGCCTCGCGTTGGCCGAGGCCGTCGAGGGCGCGGGTGCCGGCCGCGATGTCGTGTTCGGCGTGGTCCTCGGCTCGGGTGTCGGCGGCGGGCTGGTCGTGGGCGGCCGCGTGGTGGGCGGCGCGAGCGGCATCGCGGGAGAGTGGGGCCACGGGCTGCCGGTCAGCACGCACGTCGACTTCGACGGCATGGGCCACGCGGAGCCCGTGATGGCATTGCGTTGCGGCTGCGGGCGAGTGGGATGCGTCGACACCATCGGCGCGGCACGCGGTCTGGAACGGCTCCACGCACTCCTGAACGACGAGCAGAAAGACAGCCACACCCTTCTCGACGACTGGCAGCAAGGCGGCGAGCGCGCGCGGCGCACCGTTTGCGCGTGGCTCGCGCTGGTATCCGAACCGCTCGCAGCCGTGGTCAATATCACGGGCGCTTCGGTCGTCCCGGTTTGCGGCGGCCTTTCAAATGTGGCCCCATTGATCGACGCGCTGGACGCGGCCGTGCGCACGCGCACGCTGCGGCAGTTTCGCGAACGCGTCGTCGTTCCGGGCGCGTTCCGGCAGGACGGCGGACTCATCGGTGCGGCCATCATCGCGCGGCAGGACGACTGGCGCGAGCCGTAGCGCGCCGTGTTCGCCCGCACAGGAAAAATGGGCTTCCGACGCCTAAACTAATCTATGAAGCCAGACGGCTATCGGTCAGCGTTTCGGTCAGCGGCTACCGGGGTAAGCATCATGAAAGCGCGTGAATTGTGCAGGCTCCTGCTCGTGCTCGTGGCGCTATGCATCAGCGCCGGGGCAAGCGCGGGTCGAGGCGGCGGTTGGGTGCATGGCGGCGGTGGTGGCTGGGGCGGCGGTGGCGGTGGCGGCGCGAATCACAGCAGCGGCTGGAGCGGCGGCTACCACGGTGGCTATAACGGCGGCGCCTGGTATCACGGCGGTTATTACCACGGCGGCTACTACCATGGCGGCTACTACCACGGCTACGGCTGGTATCACGGCGGCCACTATCACGGCTGGTATGGCTGCTGCGGATCGGCGAGCGTCGGCTTCTACTTCGGCCCCGGCTTCATCTACGGCTATCCGTTCTATCCGTACTACTATCCGCCGTACGTCGCGAGCGTCTACTACCCCTACGTTTCCGGCGACTTCTCGCAGCCCACGCAGTGGATCGAACAAGGCCAGGGTCAGGCCCAGGCCGAGCCCCAGTACGGCGGCGCCAATATGTACGATCAAAACGAGCAGTACGGGCAAGGCGATCAAACCGGCCAGGGCGGCGAGGCGCCCTACGGCGTCTGGTACTACTGCGTCGCGTCGCAGACTTACTACCCGTACGTGCGGACCTGCCCAGGCGGCTGGCAGCAGGTGCCCGCGCGGCCACCTGACAGTTGAATGACTGCGCGTCAGCGCACCGCGTAGCGTTCGGCGTCGGCGTGCCGGAACGTCAGGCCATGGCCGTGGCGCGCGAGGTCGGGCGCGATATGTCCGGCGTGCAGGCGCGGCGCGCCCTCGAACAGCATGGCCTCGATGCGCGCGTGATCGTGAAACCATTCAATATGCACGAGGCGCCGCGCCGAGCATGCTACATGCAGATGCAGCGCCGGCGCGCAATGCGCCGAGAGCGGCGTATGCCACGCATCGCACAGCGCGTCGGCCTGCAGAAAGCCGGTGATGCCGCAGCAGCGCGTGGCGTCGGCCTGCAGCACATCCACGGCGTGGGTTTCCAGCAGCGCGCGGAAGTCGTCTGCCGTATAGCCGTATTCGCCCGCGGCGAGCGCCATGCGCGCGGGCAGGGCGGCGCGCAGCGCGGCGAGGCCGCGGCGGTCGTCCGAAGAAAGCGGCTCTTCGAACCACTGCACGTCCTCTTGCGCGAAGCATTGCGCGAGCCGCTGCGCCTCCTCGATCTCATAGGCGCCGTTGGCGTCGACGAACAGGCCCGCCGTGCTGCCTATCGCCTCGCGCGCCGCCGCCACGCGCGCCGGATCGTCGGCCGGGTGCGAGCCGACTTTCATCTTGACCCACGCGCAGCCGTCGTTCTCGACCCAGCCGCGCAACTGCTTCGTGAGCGTTTTCAGGTCGTAGCTCGTGAAGCCGCCGCTGCCGTACACCGGCACGCGCTCGCGCTGCATGCCGAGCAGCGCGCACAGCGGGATGCCGAGCGCCTTCGCCTTGAGGTCCCAGAGCGCGGCATCGACGGCCGATATTGCGCAGGCCGCGAGGCCCGGCCGGCCGATGTTGCGCACGGCCCGCTGCATTTCGAGGTTGATGCGCGCGGTGTCGAAGAGGTCGTGCTGGCGCACGGCGTCGCCGAGCACGCTCTCCACGAGCGCTGTGGCGCCCGCATGCGCATAGGTATAGCCCACGCCGGTGAAGCCGAGCGCATCGATTTCAACCAGCACGAGCGTGGTGGAACGCCAGGCGATGGTGCCGTCCGCTTCGGGCAGGTCGGTGGGGATCGTATAGGCGCGCGCTTCGAGGCGCGTCAATCGGGTGGCATTCATGATGTCTCGCGCGCGTGGCTCACAGCAGCTTGTCGAGCGTGATCGGGAGATCGCGCACGCGCTTGCCCGTGGCGTTGTAGATCGCGTTCGCCACGGCGGCGGCCACGCCCACCACGCCGATCTCGCCCACCCCCTTCGCGCCGAGTGGGTTCACCACGTCGTCGTGCTCGTCCACGAACAGCACGTCGATCTCGCCGATGTCGCGATTCACCGGCACGTGATATTCCGCGAGGTTGTGATTCATGATGCGCCCGAGCGTATGGTCGAACTGCGCTTCTTCGTGCAACGCCATACCGATGCCCCATACCACGCCCCCGGCGATCTGGTTCGCGGCCGTCTTCGGGTTGACGATGCGGCCCGCCGCAACGGCGCTCACCACGCGCGCCACGCGCACCATGCCGAGCGCTTCGTCCACGCGCACTTCGGCGAACACGGCTGAATGCGTCGCCATGGAATACTGCTTCTGGAGCGCCTCGGGCTTCAGTGTGACCTGCGCTTCGAGCGTTTTCATGCCCGCGTCGGCGAGAACGTCGGCAATGCGGGCGCGCGTTTGGGGCCGGCCGGCGCTCTCGCTCAACCTCACCTCACCGCCTTCGATCACGAGCGCTTCGTCCAGCATGCCGGGGTCGAGATTGGCGAACGCCACGCCGCCGTGCGCGGGCAACAGTTGTGCGAGGCGCGAGCGCAGCTGCGTGCAGGCGAGCGATGCGGCGCTGCCCACGGAAGCCACGGTCCACGAGCCGCCTTCGATCGGCGCGGGCGGTAGCGATGTGTCGCCGAGCGTGAACTCGACATCGTCGATGGCCATGTGCAGCGCGTCGGCGGCGATCTGCGAAATGGCGGTGTAGGTGCCGGTGCCGATATCGGCCGTGGCGCTGGCGAGTTCGAGCCGCCCTTGCGCATTGAGCACGGCGCGCACGGTCGCTTCGGTCTGCAGCGCTTCCCAGATGCCCGTGGCCATGCCATAGCCCACCAGTTCGTGGCCCTCGCGCATGGCGCGCGGCGTGGCAATGCGCGCGCCCCAGCCAAAACGCTCGGCGCCTTGCGCGTAGCAGTCGAGCAGCGCCTTGCTCGAATACGGCAACTGCTTGTTCGCGTCCTCGTCGGCGTAGTTGCGGATGCGCAGTTCGAGCGGGTCCATGTCCAGCGCGACGGCCAGTTCGTCCATGGCGCATTCGAGCGCGTAGAGACCTTGCGCGGCGCCGGGCGCACGCATATCGAGCGGCGTGTACACGTCGAGCCGCCCCAGCTTGTAGCCGAGCTGGACGTGCGGCGCGCGATACAGCCGGCCCGACCAGTTGACGACCACGTCGGTGAAGTCCTCGAACTGCGAGGTTTCTCCCACGGCTTCGTGGATGATCGCTTCGAGGCGGCCATCGCGTTGCGCGGCAAGCGCAACGTGCTGGATCGAGGCGGGCCGGTGTCCGAAGGTGAACATCTGCGCGCGCGTGAGCGCCACCCGCACGGGCAGGCGCAGCACGCGCGCCGCCATCATCGCCAGCGGCAGATGGTATTGCGGCCGCAGGCCGGAGCCAAACGCGCCGCCCACGAACGGCGAAATCACGCGTACGCGGTCCTGAGACAGGCCGAAGACCTTCATCAGGTACTGCTGAGTATTGCTCACGCCTTGAGTCTTTTCGTAGACGATGTAACGCCCGTCGGCGGAAGGCACGACGGTGCAGCCGTGCATCTCCATAGGCTGATGAAACTCCGCGGGTATGCTGTAAAACGCGTCGGTGCGGGCGGGGGCGCGCGCGAGCGCCCGGTACGCGTGGCCGCGCGGTGCCGGCGGCGGCTCGAAGCCGCCCTTCTCGGTGGAGGGGTCGACCGCATGCTCCAGGGCGCGGGCCAGTTCAGTCTGATGCGCCTCGCTGCGATAACGCACGCGCACGAGCGAAGCCGCGTAGTGCGCGAGTTCGGGCGTCTGCGCCACCACGAGCGCGACGGGCTGGCCCGCGAAGGCGACGTGCGTGTCGGCGAGCGGGCGAAACGGCTTGCCGCCCGGTGCGATCTGATCCTTCCAGGCCGCGTCGTCTTCGGCGAGCGTGGGGCGGTTCTCGTGCGTGAGCACGTGCAGCACGCCTGGCAGCGCGAGCGCCGCGGACGCGTCGATGGCGACGATCTTGCCGCGCGCGATGGTGGCGTTGACGACCGCGCCGTGCACGAGCCCTGTGGCCGTGAACTCGGCGGCGTAGCGCGCGGCGCCCGTGACCTTGCTGCGGCCATCCACGCGCGAGAGCGGCGCGCCGATGCGTGCGACCGGGTTCGCGTCGCGGCGAGCTTCATAGGCGGTACTCATGCTGATTCCTCCCCGGAGTCTTCTGCGCCGTCGCCCTCGGCTCGGGGCGCCAGCGCCTGTTCGAATGCGCGCACGATCGCACGTCGCGCGAGATCCACCTTGAACGCATTGCCGGGACGCGGGTCGGCGCGCGCGACCACGGCGTCGGCGTAGCGTTCGATGGCGCGTGTATCGTCGACGGCGCGGCCGATCAGACGCTGTTCCGCTTCGCGATCCCGCCAGGGCTTGTGCGCGACGCCGCCCAGCGCGCAGCCTAGCGCGCGCATCGTGCCGTCCTCCACGCGTACGCCGAGCGCGACCGAAACGAGCGCGAACGCATACGACTGGCGATCGCGCAGCTTCAGATACGTGAAGTGCTGCGCATAGCCCTCGCGCGGCAATTCGACGGCGGTGATGAGTTCCTCGTCGGCGAGCGTCGTTTCGCGGTGCGGTGTGTGACCGGGCAGGCGGTGCAGGCTGTCGAAGGGCAGCGTGCGCGTGCCGCGCCGGCCCGCCACGTGCAGCGTGGCGTCGAGCGCTTCGAGCGCGACGCACATGTCCGATGGATGCGTGGCGATGCAGTGTTCGCTCGCGCCGAAGATCGCGTGCATGCGGTTGACGCCGTCCAGCGCGGCGCAGCCGGTGCCCGGCGCGCGCTTGTTGCAGCACGTGGCGGGATCGTAGAAGTAGAGGCAGCGCGTGCGCTGGAGCAGATTGCCGCCCACGGTCGCCGCGTTGCGGATCTGCGCGGACGCCCCGGCGAGCAGCGCCTGCGCGAGCAGCGGATAGCGCTCGATCACGCGCGCGTCCCATGCCAGCGCGCTATTGGTGGCGAGCGCGCCAATGCGCAAGCCGCCGTCCTGCGTCGCCTCGATGTCGCGCAGCGGCAGCCGTGTGATGTCGATGATCGCGGCGGGGCGCATGACGTCCTCACGCATCAGATCGACGAGATTCGTGCCACCGGCGAGGAATTCGGCGCCGGGGGTGGCGTAGTGCAGCCGCACGGCGTCGTCCACGCTCTTCGCGCGAGCGTACGAGAAGCGGTTCATGGTGCGTCTCCTTCGTCCTCTTCGCCGCCGGCGAGGTCCTGCGCGCGGCGCACGCCTTCCACGGCGTTCGCGATGTTCACGTATGCCCCGCAGCGGCAAAGATTGCCGCTCATTTGCTCGCGCACGTCGTCGCGGCAATGCGCGTGGCCTTCGGCGAGCAGCCCCACGGCCGAGCAGATCTGGCCCGGCGTGCAGTAGCCGCACTGAAACGCATCGTGGTCGATGAAGGCCTGCTGCACGGGGTGCAGCGCGCCGTCTTGCGCGAGTCCCTCGATCGTCGTGACTTCCGCGCCGTCGTGCGACACGGCGAGCGCGAGACACGCGTTGATGCGCACGCCGTTCACGAGCACCGTGCACGCGCCGCATTGGCCGTGATCGCAACCTTTCTTCGTGCCGGTGAGATGAAGCTGCTCGCGCAGCAGGTCGAGCAGGCTGGTCCACGGTTCCACGTGCAGCGCATGGTGCGCGCCGTTGATCGTGAGTTCGATCGGTACGGCTTCGCTGCGAAGATGCGTGTCATCGTGCCTCGCCTTTGCGTCGTGTGCGCGCGGCGCGGGGTTGCGGGTGGCTGTGTGCATAACGGCCTCGTTATCAGGGCGGGTTGGGCTGGAATGGTCGCGATCATGCAATGCGCAATGCGCTTGCCTGGTGGTTCGGGTGCGTGCGGGGGCCCGATCGCGCCCTCGAACCTACCTCGAACCTATAGCGGATGCTCACCGTGTTCCGGCAACTCGGGCTCGAAAAACACCCAGCGCGCCGCAGGAAACGCCGCCTGCAAGTCGTTTTCGACACGGTCGATGATGCGCACCAGCTCGACGGCGTCGCAGCGCTCGGCGAGTTCGGCCTGGACTGCTACCAGCAGGCTGTCCGACCAGCGCAGCACGACGAGGCTGACCACGCGGCCGATCTCGGGGCGCGCTTCGAGCCACGCGCGCATGTCCCGGCGCACGCTCGCGCGCGCCGCTTCGCCCACGATCAGCGACTTGATCTCGCGAAGCGCGAACACGGCCGCCGCCATCATCACGCCGCCCACGCCGATGCTGCCGAGCGCGTCGAAGCCCGGCCAGCCGGTGAGGGCGGCCAGCCCCGTGCCGGCAATCGAGACGACGAGGCTTGCGAGCGCCGCGGCGTCCTCGCCGATCGAGAGCATGTTCTCCAGTTCGCCGGTTTCGCGAAACCAGCGCCATAGACCGCCCGCGCGGCGCCGCCGGTCGACGGAGCGGATCGATGCGCGCAACGCGGTGCCCTCGGCGAGCGCCGCAACGGCCAGCACGCCAAGGGCGATCTGCACATGATCGACGCCGCTGTGATGCCAGAGCCGCCATGCACCGATCGCCATCGAAAGCAGGCCGCCCACGAAGAAAAACTGCAGCGCGACGAGCATGGCGTAGAAGTGCGTCTCGCGGCCAAAGCCAAGCGGATGCTGTTCGTCGGGCCGGTTGCGGGCCGCGCGCCGGCCCGCAATGAGCAAAAACTGATTCAGGCAGTCGGCGCTGGAGTGCGCGGCCTCGGCAAGCGTGGCGCCCGAATTCGTGTAGGCCGCGGCGGCGAACTTGCACAGCGCCACCACGACGTTGGACGCGAGCGCGTAGTAGACGGCGCGCGGGACCTTCACGCTGGCCTGCCCAGTCGCGCCGCGCTCCATCAGGACCCCGGGATGTCGCGCGCCGCAACGTCTATCGTCTTGGTCCATGCAGCCATCGTGCCTCCCGTTCACCCCCTTATTGCGGGCGCGCAAATCGCATGCCCCCTGCGCGCGTGCGCCGGCGCGATTGCGAGGGCACATCGCTTGCGCTCCGGATGATGTTGTCGCTCGCCTTCACCTTGTGGCGAGCCATTCGGAACACTCACCAGGAGCCACCCCATGACAAAACACAAAAGCCCTCAAGGCAAGCATCAGCCCACCGACGCGAAATCGCAGAGCCTCGAATCGTTTCGCGCGCATGCGGACGGCGAGGCGCTGCGCACCAACCAGGGCGTGAAGATCGCCGATAACCAGAACACCTTGCGTGCAGGTGCGCGCGGCCCTTCGCTGCTCGAAGACTTCATCATGCGCGAGAAGATCACGCACTTCGACCACGAACGGATTCCCGAGCGCATCGTTCACGCGCGCGGTTCCGCTGCGCATGGGGTTTTTCGTGTATACGAGTCGCAAGCCGAACTCACGCGCGCGGGCTTTTTGCAGGACCCCGCCAAGGAAACGCCTGTCTACGTGCGATTTTCGACAGTGCAGGGGCCGCGCGGCTCGTCGGACACCGTGCGCGACATACGCGGCTTCGCCACCAAGTTCTACACGGACGAGGGCAATTTCGATCTGGTGGGCAACAACGTGCCCGTATTCTTCATTCAGGACGCGATCAAGTTCCCCGACTTCGTGCATGCGGTGAAGCCCGAGGCCCCCGACGAAATGCCCACGGGCGGCACCGCCCACGATACGTTCTGGGACTTCGTCTCGCTCGTGCCGGAAAGCGCGCACACGGTCATCTGGGCCATGTCCGACCGCGCGATCCCGCGCAGCCTGCGCACCATGGAAGGGTTCGGAGTGCATACGTTTCGCTTCGTCAATGCCAAGGGCCACGCGCGCTTCATCAAGTGGCACTGGCGGCCCGTGCTGGGCTCGTACTCGCTGCTGTGGGACGAAGCGCAGAAGATCGCTGGCAAGGACCCCGACTTTCATCGGCGCGACTTGTGGGAGGCGATCGAGCGCGGCGACTATCCCGAGTTCGAACTGGGCGTGCAGGTCATCGAAGAGAGCGACGAACACAGCTTCGATTTCGATCTGCTCGACCCGACCAAGCTCGTGCCCGAAGAAGAGGTGCCGGTGAAGATCATCGGCAAGATGACGCTCAACCGCAATCCGGACAACTTCTTTGCGGAAACGGAGCAGGTCGCGTTCCATCCGGGCCATATCGTGCCGGGCATCGATTTCACGAACGACCCGTTGCTGCAAGGGCGTTTGTTCTCCTATACCGATACGCAGATCAGCCGTCTTGGCGGCCCGAACTTTCACGAGATTCCGATTAACCGGCCGGTTTGCCCGTACCAGAACAATCAGCGCGATGCGATGCACCGGCAAACCGTCAACGTCGGCCAGGCTTCGTACGAACCGAATTCGGTGAGCGGCGGGTGGCCGAAGGAAACGCAGCCGAAGGACGGCGGCTTCGAAAGCTACCAGGAACGCATGGACGGCGTGAAGATACGCGTGCGCAGCGAGTCGTTCGCGGACCACTTCTCGCAGGCCACGATGTTCTACCACAGCATGTCGGAGCCGGAGAAGGACCATATCAAGGCCGCCTATACCTTCGAACTGGGCAAGGTCACGAAGCCCGAAATACGCGAACGCCAGGTCAACGCCATTCTCGCGAACATCGACGCGGACCTCGCTGCGAGCGTGGCGCAGGCGCTCGGCTTGCCGAAACCAAAAGCCGGCGCCAAACCAGGCAAGCCGCGCACGGCCAGTTCGCCCGCGCTCAGCCTGCTCAACCGCGTGCAGCCCGGCATCAAGGCGCGCAAGATCGCCTTGCTCACCGCGCCCGGCGCGGACCCCGCCATGCTCACGCGGCTGCGCGATGCCTTTGCGCTGGAGGGCGCAACGGCGCTCGTCATCGCGCCCACGCTCGCGCCGATCGGCGATCTCGCGCCCGATGCGACTATCACCGGCATGCCCTCCGTCATGTTCGACGCGGTGTTCGTCCCCGGCGGCGAGAAGGCCACGGAGGCACTGGCCGAGTCGGGCGACGCGCGTCACTTCGTGCTCGAAGCGTTCAAGCATCTGAAGGCGATCGGCTCGGTCGATACGGGGCGGCTCGTGCTGTCCGCCGCGCAGTTGCCCGATCACGCGGACGGCGTCGCGAACGGCGATGAAGCCGAACTCGAGCGCGTGCTCAAGGAATTCATCGAAGCGGCAGGGCAGCATCGCGTATGGTCGCGCGTGGCGCAGACGCTGGCGGTGCCGGCGTGAGCGTCAACGGGAGGGCACAAGCAAATGGACAAGCCGGCTACACGATCGAAGAACGCGCGCAGCGACGCGCAATCGCAGTTTTCGCGCTATGCGCAGCCGCTGGTGAGGGAAGCGCTTGCGCGTGTCACCGCGCTCGACACCGAGCCGGAAACGATGCACC
Source organism: Paraburkholderia sp. BR14312 (assembly GCF_040948675.1). Taxonomy (NCBI): domain Bacteria; kingdom Pseudomonadati; phylum Pseudomonadota; class Betaproteobacteria; order Burkholderiales; family Burkholderiaceae; genus Paraburkholderia; species Paraburkholderia sp. BR14312. The sequence continues at coordinate 403,368 of NZ_JBFPKI010000001.1, read as the reverse complement.
AGCTGCGCGTCGCGTTGCGGCGGCTGCGCACGCTGTTGTGGGCGTGGCGGCCGCTGCTCGGGCGCGCGAGCATCGAGCCGCAGCGGGCGTTTCTCAAGCGTGCGGCGTCGGCCGCGGGCGAGGTGCGCGATTGGGATATTGCCGTCGCGCTGCTCGGCACGGACGGCGGCGCACTCGCGAACGGGCACCTTGCGCCGGTACGACAAGCGGCGCGCGAGCACGCCCGGCAGACGCTCTCTGCCGCCGATCTCAAGCACGCGCTGCGCGACATGCTGCATGAGGTGAACCGGGCGTTGAACACGTCGCCGCGCCGCACGCCGCTCAAGCGCCTCGCGCGCGAACGCGTGCGAGCGGCGCGCCGGTCGCTGGCTAAGCGCATGCGGCGAGCGCGCAGCGCAAAACGCCGCGATTACGCCTCGTGGCACGAGGTGCGCAAGGGGGCGAAGCGCCTGCGCTATCTGCTCGAGTTCTTCGGATCGATACTGCCGCGCCGCGAAAACCGGGGCATGAAGTCGCTCAAGAAACTTCAGGATCGTTTCGGCAAGCTAAACGATGCGGTCGCGAGCGAACACCTGCTCGCGCAACATCGCGAGATCTTCCCGGACGGTGCGAAGGCCGATGCCGCGCTCGCGACGCTGCGTCGCGAACGCAAGAAGCGCCGGCGAATGGCGGCAAAGCTGCTCGATTAGCGCGGCGGTGGAGGGGCGGACGAGGCGATCGGCCCCGCTTGCTCCCACCCGCCGCCCAGCGCCTTGTACAACGCCACGAGGTCGGTGCATACCTGCAGTTGCTCCTGCTGCGCGTTCTGCTCGGCGCTGCTCAGTTGGCGCTGCGCATCGAGCACGTCGATGAACGAGACAATGCCCTTGCGATAGCTCTCGCGTGCGAGATCGAACGCGTGGCGCTGGGCTGCCGCGCTCTCGTCGAGCGAGACGAGGCGCGTCTGATCGGTGCGATACACATCGAGCGCGTTGTTCACGTCGCGCAGCGCATCGAGCACGGTTTTGCGGTAATCGAGCGCGGCTTCGACCTGCTGGAGCTTCGACAGCCTCAAGTTCGACACGAGCGCGCCGCCCTGGAAGACGGGCAGCGATACGCTCGGCCCCCATGACCAGAAAAGGTTCGCCCAGTGCGTGAGATCGTGCGGCGAGGTCGCGCGCGTGCCGACCTGCCCAGTGAGCGAGATGTCCGGATAGAACTGCGCCACGGCCACGCCCACGTTGGCCGTGGCCGCGTGCAGCGAAGCTTCGGCGCGGCGGATGTCGGGGCGCCGGCGCGCGAGCGTGGCGGGCAGCCCGACCGGCACTGCGGGCGGCGTGCCGGGCAGTATGCCGGGCGGCGTGAGTTCGGTGTCGAGCGCGCCCGGCGCTTCGCCTACGAGCACCGCGAGCGCGTTGAGCGACTGCGCGATCTGCTGATCGTATTGCGGCAGCAGCGCCTCGGTTTGCGTACGCTCGGCGTGCGCGCGCGCTACATCGAGCTCGCTTTCGAGGCCGTGCATCGCGGCGCTGCGCGCGAGGTCCTCGGTCTCGCGCTGCTCGGCGACGAGGTTCTGGGCCGTCGCGTGCAGCATCTGGGCGCCGCGCAGCTGCAGATAGGTCTCGGCCACTTCGGCTTCCAGCGAGACCTGCGCATCGCGTTGCGACTCGAGCGCGACATCGGCCTGCGCATTTGCGGCTTCGACCGAGCGTCGCACGCGCCCGAAGAGGTCGAGTTCCCATGACGCGTCGAAGCCCGCTTGCCACAGGTCCACGGGCGCGGTGAGCCGGTCGAGCGCGCTTTGCGCGCCGCGCTCCACGCCTGGGCCCGCACCCGGCGCGATCTGGTTGATGGGCGAGTTGGGCGCGCCGAGCGCATCGACCTTGTTGTAGACGCCCGCCGATTCGAGCAGGCCCTTCGCGCCCAGTTGTTCGCGCTTGTAGCTCGCGCTCGCGCGCACGTTCGGCAGACCTTGTGCGGCGGCCTGCTGGGTTCGTTCGCGTGCTTGCGCGATGCGCACGACCGCGATCTGCAGATCGGGGTTGTCGCTCAATGCGCGCTCGATCAGGGCGTCGAGCGCGGGGTCGCCGAAGCCGCGCCACCACTGCGGATCGGGATTCGATTCGACGGTGGGCGTCGATGCGCCGCCCGGTCCGTTCGCCGTGCGTTGCGTCGCATGCCAGTCTGCGGGCGCGTTGGCCTGCGGCGGCTGGAAGTCGGGGCCTACGGTGCAGGCACACAGTGAAGCGGCGAGAATGACGGCGAGCGCTCGCATGTCAATGGCCTCCTGAACCCGCCGCTTTCGAGGGCGAGAACAACAGCGCGAGCGGCGCGAACACCGCGCAGAAGCAGGCGAGTATGCCAAATACGTCGATATAGGCAAGGATGGTGGCCTGTGAAACGAAGGTCTCGTAGAGATGGCCGTTCGCCGTCTGCATGGCGTGCGCGAGCGGCGCTCCGGTGCTTTGCATGACCGTTTGCGCCTCGCGCGCGAGTGTGTCCTGGTAGTTCTGCGAGAACGGCGACATATGGGCCGAAAGATGCGCCATCCATGCCTGCGAGCGCTCGCGAATCAACGCGGTGGAGACCGAAATGCCGATCGAGCCGGCCACGTTGCGGAACATGGTGAACAGTGCGGAGGCGTCGTTATTGAGCTCCTTCGGCACGGTGAGGTAAGCGAGCGTCGTGACAGGCACGAACAGGAATCCGATGGCGAGCGACTGCGCGCTGCGCAGCTTCACGAGCGTGAGGTAGTCGATATCGGGCGTGAGCGTGCGCGCGTAGATGAGCGCCATGGTGAGCATGATGAAGCCGGTCAGGATGAGCATGCGCGTCTGGATATGCGGCATCAACCGGCTGACGATGGGAATCTCCATCGTAATGAGCAGCGCGCCCGGTGACAGCACGAGGCCCGCGAGGGTGGCGGTGTAGCCGAGCTGCTGCTGTGCGAGTTGCGGAATGATCACGGCGCTGCCATAGAGCACGGCGGCGAACGCAGCGATCATGCAGCAGCCCAGCGCGAAATTGCGGTCGCGCAGGCAGCGCAGATCCACGACGGGATGCTTCGCGTAGATAAGGCGCAAGGTTGCCCCCACGATGCCGAGCACCGCGAGCACGGCGAAGGTGACGATGAACGGCGACGAGAACCAGTCGTCGTCCTCGCCGCGATCGAGCGTGACCTGCAGGCAGCCGAGACCCAGGGCGATGAGCCCGATGCCCCAGAAGTCGACCGTGCGCCAGTTCATGCGTTGGTGTGTCTCGCGTTTGACCCATGGCGGGTCTTCCACGAGCTGGAACACGGCGAGGGTCGTGAGAATGCCGACCGGCACGTTGAGCAGGAAGACCCAGCGCCATGAGACGTGGTCGGTGATCCAGCCGCCCAGCGTCGGGCCGAGCACAGGGGCGACGACGATGGCGACGGCGGAGATCGAAAACGCGCGGCCGCGCTGGCTGGGTTCGAAGGTGTCGAGGATGATGGACTGCTGGTTCGGCTGCAGGCCGCCGCCAAAGAAGCCTTGCGCCACGCGGAAGATCACGAGCTGGCCGAGGCTCGTGGCGACGCCGCACAGGAACGAGCACACCGTGAACGCGACGATGCAGAGCATGAAATAGCGCTTGCGGCCGAGCACGCGGGCGAAGAACGCCGAGATGGGCAGCACGATGCCATTGGCGACGAGGTAGGACGTCAGCACCCAGGTGGCCTCGTCGTAGCTCGCCGACATCGTGCCGGCGATATGGGGCAGCGCGACGTTCACGATGGTCGTGTCGAGCACTTCCATGAACGCGGCGAGCGTGACCGCGATCGCGATGAGCCAGGGGTTGCCGGCGGGGCGCCAGTTGCTCTGCGAATCGCTCATGGCCGCGCCCTCAGTCTGCCAGATACACCGTAGGCTCGACCGAAAGCCCCAGCGGCAGCGGCCGGTTCCCCGGCAAGCCGCTGTCGATCACGATCTTCACCGGCACGCGCTGCACGATCTTGACGAAATTGCCCGTCGCGTTCTCGGCGGGGAACGCCGAAAAGCGCGAGCCGCTGCCGAGCTGGATGCTGTCCACGTGGCCGCGTAATTCGAGCTTCGGGTAGGCGTCCACGCTGATCTTGACCTTGTCGCCCGGGCGCATGCGCGTGAGTTGGGACTCCTTGAAATTGGCGGTGATCCACATTTGCGGCGTGACGATGGAAAAAAGCGACGTACCCGCCTGCAAGAACGTGCCGTACTGCACATTGCGGCGCGTGACCCAGCCATCGGAGGGCGCGCGCATGTCGCACCAGGCGAGGTTCAGTTCCGCCGTGTCGAGCTGCGCCTCGGCCTGCGCCACCTCTTCGCGGCGCGCCTCCACGGCGGCCGCGGCCTGGCGGATCTGCTGCGGCACGAGGCTCGCCGTCTTCAGTTGGGCACGGGCGCTCATGACGCCGGCATGCGACACGCGCTGCTGGTCGTTGGCCGTGTCGATGTTCTGTTGCGTGGTTGCGCGGGGATCGACGCCGTGCTGGCGTTCGTAGTCGGCCTGCGCGCGCGCGTAGTTCGCGCTGGCTGTTTCGATCTGCGCCCGCGCCTGGTCGTACTGCGCGGGGTACTGCACGCGCGCGATGTCGAGCTGCGCTTGCGCGGAAAGCAACTGGGCCTTCGCGAGGCCGAGTTGCGCGCGCGCCTGGTCGACCTGGGCCGCGTAGTCGCGCCGGTCGATCTCGACCATCAGGTCGCCCTTGTGCACGTAGACGTTGTCGTCGACGTTGAGTTGCGTCACATAGCCCGATACCTTCGGGGCGATGGTGATGGCGTTGCCGTCGGTATAGGCGTCGTCGGTGCTGACCTCGTTGCGCGTGACGAACCACCAGACAAGCGCGCCAATGGCGATCACGAGCAGCACGATGCCGATCACGATGAGCGGCTTCTTGCCGGGTCGCTTGCGGCCCTGATTGTCATTCTTCTCACTGCGGTTCGCACCGTTTTTCGATTTTTCGGCATCCGTGCGGCGCGCTTTGCCCCGGTGTGCGCGCGACCAGGCGCCCACGCCGCCCGAGCCTTCTTGCTCAGCCATGCGCGGCTCCTGGCTCACCGTTGAAATCGGCTGAATGGGGGAAGGCTTTCATGCGGCTCCCGGTGGATTCGATTTGCGCGAAAGGGCAACTCCCTGCAGGCAGCAATCGCTATGCCTATGCAGAGGGTGTCGAACGAAAAAAGACGCGCGTCGAGGCGCAAAAGCCGCCAGTCTCACCCGGCGCCAGGTTCGGCGTTTGCGCGGGTGACGCCAACACGGCAAACGACTCGGACTATCCGCAAGGAGAACGGCACATGGCGACGACTACGGTGAGCGACTTCATCATCGAGCGGCTGCACGAATGGGGCGTGCGACGCATCTACGGCTATCCCGGCGACGGCATCAACGGCATGTTCGGCGCGCTGCAGCGCGCGCAGGGCAAGATCGAATTCGTGCAGGCGCGCCACGAGGAAATGGCCGCCTTCATGGCGAGCGCCCACGCCAAGTTCACGGGCGAGTTGGGCGTGTGCATCGCCACGTCGGGGCCGGGCGCGGCGCACCTGCTCACGGGGCTCTATGACGCGCGGCTCGACCACATGCCCGTGCTGGCCATTGCGGGCCAGCAGGCGCGCGCCGCGCTCGGCGCGCATTATCAGCAGGAACTCGACCTCGTCTCGATGTTCAAGGACGTCGCGGGCGCCTACGTGCAGCAGCCCAGCGTGCCTGCGCAGGTACGCCACGTGGTGGACCGCGCAGTGCGCATCGCACTCTCGCGGCGCACGGTCACGGCCATGGTGCTGCCCAACGACTTGCAGGAACTCGAATATGAGCCGCCCGCGCGCAAGCACGGCACGGCGCATTCCGGCGTGGGCTATAGCGCACCCGAAGTGGTGCCGCGCGAGGCCGACCTCAAGCACGCGGCCGAGGTGCTCAACGCGGGCCACCGGGTGGCGATACTCGTCGGCGCGGGCGCGATGCACGCCGGCGACGAGGTGCTCGCCGTGGCCGAGCGCCTGCACGCGGGCGTTGCCAAAGCGTTGCTCGGCAAAGCCGTGGTGCCCGACGACATTCCCTGGGTGACGGGCAGCATCGGCTTGCTCGGCACCAAGCCGACCGACGAGATGATGTCCTCTTGCGACACCTTGCTGATGATTGGCTCCGGCTTCCCGTATTCGGAATTCCTGCCGAAGGAAGGCGACGCGCGCGCGGTGCAGATCGACATCGACGCGGGCATGCTCAGCGTGCGCTATCCGATGGAGGTGAGCCTCGTGGGCGACAGCGCGGCCACGCTGCGCGCGCTCTTGCCGCTGCTCGAGCAGAAGAACGCCGGGAGCTGGCGCAACCGCCTCATCCATGCTGGCGAGCGCTGGCAGCGCGTACTCGAGGATCGCGCGCACGCGGCGACGAGCGGCAAGGTGAACCCGCAGCGCGTGGTGACCGAGCTGTCGCCGCGTCTGCCCGATGGCGCGATCGTCACGAGCGACTCGGGTTCGTGCGCGAACTGGTATGCGCGCGACCTCAAGATCCGGCGCGGCATGATGTGTTCGCTGTCGGGCGGTCTCGCCTCGATGGGGGCGGCCGTTCCCTATGCCATCGCGGCGAAGTTCGCGCATCCCGAACGGCCCGTGATCGCGCTCGTGGGCGACGGCGCCATGCAGATGAACAACATGGCCGAACTCGTGACCGTGGCGAAGTACTGGCGCCAATGGGCGAGCCCGCGCTGGATCTGTTGCGTGTTCAACAACGAGGACCTGAATCAGGTGACCTGGGAGCAGCGCGTGATGCAGGGCGACGCGAAATTCGAAGCCTCGCAGGACATTCCCAATGTGCCGTATCACCGGTTTGCGGAACTGGTGGGGCTCACGGGCATCTACGTGGACAACGCGGAGCAGCTGGGCGACGCCTGGGACCAGGCGCTCGCATCGCCGCGCCCCGTGGTGCTCGAAGTGAAGACCGATCCCGACGTGCCGCCGCTGCCGCCGCACGTGACGATCGAGCAGGCGCGCCATTTCGCGCGCGCGCTCATGGAAGGCGACCCGGACGAGGGCGGCGTGATTGCCAACACGGCGCGCCAGGTGATGGCGAGCGTCATTCCGGGCAAGAAGTGATGGGCGCACAAGGAGCCATCGATGGACGCTGATATTCCCGAGACGATGCTCGCGTGGCGCGTGCCGCGCTTTGGCGGCGTAGAGTCGTTGCGCCAGGAAAGCCTGAGCGTGCCCGAGCCCGCGCATGGAGAAGTGCTGATCGAAGTGCAGGCTGCCGCGCTCAATCCCGTCGATCTCAAGACGCTGCAAGGCCGCTATCCGCTCGTTACGGAAGGCGATTTGCCATATACGCTGGGCCGCGACGTGACGGGCGTGGTAGTGAGCAGGGGCGAGGGCGCACAGGCATGGCCGCAAGGCGCGCGCGTCTGCGCGTTCGTGGGCCAGGGGTCTGGCGCGCTCGCCGATTACGTGGTGGTCGACGCAACCGCGCTGGCGGGCGCGCCTGCAACCTGCGCCGTGGACGCGGCGGCCGCCATTCCGCTCGCCGCGCTCACGGCGTGGCAGGGTTTGTTCGAGCACGGCAAGCTGCAAGGCGGCGAGCGCGTGCTGATTCAAGGCGCGAGCGGCGGCGTCGGGCGCTTCGCCGTGCAGTTCGCGCGCCATTGCGGCGCGCGCGTCGTCGCGACGGCCTCGGCGAGCGAACGCGACGCGCTATTAGCGCTCGGCGCGAGCGAAGTCATCGACTATCACGCGCAGCGCTTCGAAGAGGAGGCAGGCGAGGTGGACCTCGTGTTCGACCTCGTGGGCGGCGAAGCCCAGCAACGCTCGTGGCAGGTCGTCAAGAACGGCGGGGCGATGGTCTCGACGCTGGGCGAACCTTCGCAGGCGCAAGCGAGCCGCCACGGCGCGCGCGCTACGCGCTACACCGCGCGAGCGGACGGCGCGCAGCTCGCCCATATCGTCGAGCTCGTCGAGAAGGGCGCGGTGAAGGCCGAAGTGGTCGAGCGCTTCGACTTCGACGACACGCCAAGGGGCTTCGAGCGGCTCGCCGGGGGGCACCTGCGCGGCAAGCTCGTGGTGATGCGTCAGTGGCACGACGCCCTTTGATCTTCGATGCTCACGCGGCGCGCACGCGACGCTGCGAGATGTCCTGGAGTGTATTCGTCGCATTGGCAAGCCGGGTGTGGGCTGCGCACGCGTTTCAAGCCTTACACGTAATCGATGCAAGTTCGCGCGCGGCCGACTGCAGCGCGAAAAGACGGTGTGCGCAGCCATTGCAAAGGGACGCGCCCTCATTGGGCTTGCAAACCTTTCGGGAATCCGAAGTGCTCGCTCGGATTCGAGCGCGCCCATTCGTGCGCGGGTAGCGCTATCGTCCATGACCCGAACACGCCTCATCGAAGATTACGCATTGCTTGCCGATGGCCGCAGCGCGGCGCTGCTCGCTCGCGATGGCTCGATCGACTGGCTCTGCTGGCCGCGTTTCGACAGCGAACCCTGCTTTGCCGCGCTGCTCGGCCGCGAAGAGGATGGCCACTGGCGCCTTGCACCCGCCGATCCGGCGCGCCGCGCGAGCCGCAGCTACCGGCGCGACACGCTCATGGTCGAAACCGCCTGGAAGGGCACGCACGGCAGCGCGCGTGTGATCGACTTCATGGCGGCTGATAGCGCTGAACCGTGCATCATGCGCATCGTCGAAGGCGTGGACGGCAGTGTGGATATGCACATGATCGCGCAGCCGCGCCGCGCGGATGGGCACGCTGCGCCACACACGATAGACGCAAGCGGCGCGGCGACCGTGCACGCCGCGTGTGGCCCGATGACGTTGCGCGCGGAGGTGCCGTTGCGTGTCCACGCGCAGGCGCTCGAAGCCGCGTTCACGGTGCGCGCGGGCGAGCGCTTCGTTTTCACGCTATGCCCGGGCGAGGCCGTGGGCGTCGATCCGGCATCGGCCGTCACGGCGCTGCACGACACGCAACGTCACTGGCGCCGCTGGATCGACCACTTCGACAACGATCGAACGCTCTGGCCGCAAGCGGTGCGGCGCTCGCTCCTCACGCTCTACGCGCTGGTCTACCGTCCGACGGGCGCGATGGTCGCCGCGCCCACCACGTCTTTGCCGGAGGCGCCGGGCGGCGAACTCAACTGGGACTATCGCTATTGCTGGCTGCGCGACGCGAGTTTCGCGCTGGAAGCGTTGCTCGAAGCGGGCTTTCACGACGAAGCGCGCGCCTGGCGCGACTGGCTGCTGCGTACGATCGGCCATGTGCGCGGACACATTCACGTCATGTATTGCGTCGATGGCTGCCACGTGCCGCGCGAGCGCGAGGTCGACGCCCTGGCGGGCTGGCAGGGCGCGAGGCCCGTGCGCTTCGGCAATGCGGCGTGCATGCAATATCAGCCGGATGTGTTCGGCGAGGCGTTCGATTGCCTCTATCTCACGCGGCGCGCCGGCATCGTCGCGGCGCAGGAGGAGGCCGAACTCGAAGCGCGCTTGATCGGCTGGCTGCTCGATCATGGCGGGAAGCCGGGCTCGGGAATCTGGGAGACGCGTGGCCACGCGCGCCACTACACGCTTTCGCGCGTCATGGCGTGGGTGGCGCTCGACCGCTTCATCAAACACTGGTGTGAAGACGGCCCGGGCATAGGCGACCCGCTGGTGCAACGCGCACTGCAGATGCGCAAGGCCCTGTACGAGGAGGTCTGCGAACACGGCTGGAGCGCGCGGCGCGGCGCCTTCGTCCGCGGTTACGGCGAAGAGGCGCTCGATGCGAGCGTGCTCCTCATGCCACTCGTGGGCTTCATGCGCGCCGACGAGCCGCGCATGTCGGCCACCATCGACGCGATTCGCGCCGAACTTGGCGAAGGCGGCCTGATTCGTCGCTGGCGGCTCGGCGGGGACGAAGCGCCCGACGAAGGCGCCTTCCTCGCGTGCTCGTGCTGGATGGCCGACTGTCTCTACCTGCGCGGCGACGTGGACGAGGCCATCGCCCAGTTCGAGCGCGTGCTGGCCGTGGCCAACGACGTCGGTTTGCTCGCCGAAGAGTATGACGTGGGGGCGCAGCGGCTGGCGGGCAATTTCCCGCAGGCGCTCAGTCATCTGGCCGTGGTCAAGACGGCAATGCTGCTGAGCGGATCGGCGAAGGGCCATCGCCGCGCCAGGTGAGCCGGCGCGGGTCGTCAGGCCGATCAGCCCGCCGGCCACGATCGCCCCGATCAGCCGCGCCGCGAAATCGGGCCAGGTAACGACGAGCGGCATCGGGTTCATGAGTGCGGCGGGGTTCATTGCAGGCTCGGCCCACGGCGACGCAAACGTGCGCGCAAGCCGTATGCCCCTGCGCTGCGGCAGCCGCTCGCATGCGTGGCACACCATGTGCGCTGCGAAGGGCTAGCGCGCGGGTGGTTTTCAGCACGCACCGCCCGTTTTTTCTATCCAGACGATGACGAGGAAAGCCAACCATGAAGCCACGACACTATTTCATTTCTGCACTAGCGAGCGTGACGCTTGCTACATCGGGTCTCGCGCTCGCCCAGGGTTCAGGCGGCGGCAGCAGCAGCACGAGTCCAGGCGCTGCGACCGGCGGCGCGAGTGACGTGTATCCGGCGCAGACTCAGGGCGTCGAGCAGAATCCTGCCGCTACCGGTACGACACACAAGTCGACTCATCACAAGAAGCACACGAAGGCGATGTCCAAACCGATGAACGACACGACCAACACCCCGGGTGCGGACGCAAGCAGCGACAGCAAGGGGCAATAAGCTCGTCAGATAGCCCCTGACCCGGATGGCGCGCGGTCGTTCCCCACCTCGCGCCATGCTTGACTGGGAGGCACGCTCAACGGTGGATCGCGCCGCGCAGCCGCGTAACTTCGGCGGGTGCGATGGGCGGCGCGTTGTTGCCCCACGCGCCGCGCACGAAGCTCGCCACCTGGGCGACCTCGCTGTCCGTGAACTGGGTGCGGAACCCGGGCATCTTGCGCGATGTGCCGCCATTACTGGTTTGCGGACTCTGGCTGCCTTCGACGATGAGGCGCAGTACGCTTGTCGCGTCGGACGACAGCGCGAGCGAACTGCCCGCAAGCGGCGGCGCCTTGTCGGGTTTGCCGGCGCCGTCGGCGCCGTGGCATTTTGCGCAGTACGAGAGATAGAGGCCGGCGCCGGGCCGCTCCGGCGTGCCGCCGTGCAATGCCGCCATGGTCGAGGCGCGCGCGGCCGGGGAATCGGCATACTGGCCACTCGCCTCGCGTGCGGGCAGCGATTTCAGATAAGTGGCGATGGCGTGCAGATCGTCGTCGCCCAGGTATTGCGTGCTCGCGCCCACCACGGGCGCCATCGCGCCGAATGCATAGGCGCGGTCGTTGTGCCCGTCGCGCAGGAACGCGGCGATGTCGTCGGCACTCCAGCGGCCCAGGCCGCTGCCGGGGTCGCCCGTGAGATTCGGCGCGTACCAGTGGTCGTTCACGCCGCCCGTGAGGTAGAGCGGGCTGCTTTGCGTGTAGCCCATTTCGTTGTAGGCGGGCCCGCGCGGCGTGTGACACGCGCCGCAGTGGCCGAGACCCTGCACGAGCCAGGCGCCGCGATTCCACTGCGCGGTCTGCCCGGGGTCGGGCTCGAAGCGGCCATGCTGTGCGAACGCGAGACGCCAGAACATCATCACCCAGCGCTGGTTGAACGGAAACGGCAGATGCGTTTGCGGCGCGGCATTCGGCACCGGCTTCACGCCATACATGAAGTACTGGTAGAGCGCGTTCACGTCGCTTGCCGCCAGCGCCGCAAACGACGGATAAGGCATCGCGGGATAGAGCCGCTTGCCGCCACGTGCTTCGCCGCGCTGCAAGGCCGCGGCGAACTGCGCGGGCGTGTAGTCGCCGATGCCGTGCACGGGGTCGGGCGTGATGTTGCTCGCGTAAATCGGACCGAACGGCGAATTCACGGCGAGACCGCCGCCGAAGGGTTCGCGTTTGGCGGAATCGTGGCACGAGGCGCAATCGCCCGCTTTCGCGAGCTTTTCCCCGAGTGCGATCTGGGCGGCATCGGGCGGCGGTTTCGTCGTCGCGAACGGCTCGTCGCGGTGGCAGCCGGCGAGCAGCACGAGGGCGGCGAGCACAGCGCTCGAACCGGCGCGGGAGTTCATCGCAACGCCCCGCATAGCCGTTCGAGCGGCAACGCGAACAGCACCGATATCGTGAATACGAGCGCGATCGTGAACGCCACGGCAACGGCCGTGCTGCTCCAGGCGAGAAAGCGGAAGGTGTCGCGCTGCGGCGTGTCGACGGCGGCGCTTTCGCGCCACGTGCGCCGCGCCAGCAGCGCGCCGGTGAGCGCCAGAGCGAACGCAGCGGCGGAGACGAGCGCAAGCGTCCAGTGCACGACCTCCCAGGGCTCGCCATTGCGTTGCGGGACGCCGCCGGCACACGCGGTGGCCGCGAGCGTCTGGCAGACCAGCACGTGGACCGCCCAGATGGCCGGCACGCCAAAAATGCCGTACCACACGGCAATATGCTGCCGCAGCGTGGGCCGGATGCGTGCGGGCACGGATGCTGGAGACGCGGCGGATTGCATCATCGTCCTCGCATCCAGTAAGGCGAGAGATAGAGCACGGAGAAGATGAAGAGCCACACCACGTCGACGAAGTGCCAGTACAGGCCGCCAATGGTGAGCGCCGCATCGCGTCTGCCGTCGAAGTAGCCGCGCGCGATCCAGAACGCGAGCGCGGCGAGCATCAGCACACCCGCCATCACGTGGGCCATGTGAAAGCCCGTGATCGTGAAGTAGAGCGAACCATACAGATGCGTCGCGAGCCCGTAGGGCCGGTCGTGCCACTCGAAGAACTGGATCGTGACAAACGCGATGCCGAGCGCAATGCCGGCGATCATCGACCAGAACGCGGGCCAGGAGCGCGCGCGCCGCACAAACGCGCCCGCGAGCCATACGAACACGCTGCTCGTGAGCAGCAGCGCCGTGTTCAGTCCGCTCATGCCGAGCTTGGGCAGGCCATCGGGCGGCCAGGGCTGTGCGCTCTGCGAAGCGAGATAGAGGTACGAGAAGATCAGGTAGCCGAACAGCGCGGTTTCCGTCACGACGAGCGTGAGCACGCCCCACCAGCCGCCCGCATGTTCGCCGGCGCTGCCCACGGGCAAGGCAAGGGTTTCGTCTTCGCTTCCTGTCGTGATCGACTCGGCAGTCGTCTCGGCGACTTTGCCGGCGGGCGTGGTGCCTTGCGGCGCGAACGGTTCGCGCTGTCCTAGCGAGCGCCGCGGCCACAGCCACGAGAGCAGCGCGAGTCCGCACGCGAGCCCGGCAAGCGCGGTGAACTGAGTCGAATGGAACAGCAACCCCACGAACACGAGCGTCGAAGCCACGCCCAGCACGAAGGGCGCGTAGCTGTCCTCGGGCATCTTGAGGATGACGTCGGGCTCGCCCATGAGGGGCGTGACGCCGAGCGCTTCGCGCCCGCGATGGAGCAGATAGCCGGGACGCGGCACATTTGCATCGGGCTGCCAGAGCGGGTCCCGCGAGCGCACGCTCGGCAGGATCGCGAAGTTGTACGGAGGCGGCGGCGACGAGGTCGCCCACTCGAGGCCCGCCGCATTCCATGGGTTCGCGCTCGCGCGTGCGCCGCGCCGCGCGCTCACGAGCGCATTGCCGATGAACATGGCGATGCCGATCGCGAACACGAATGCGCCGATGCTCGTGAGCAGGTTGGCCGTGTCCCAGCCCATGCCTTCCGGGTAGGTATAGATGCGCCGCGGCATGCCGAGGAGCCCGGAGATGTGCATCGGAAAGAAACCCAGATTGAAGCCGATGAACGTGACCCAGAAGGTCCACTTGCCGAAGCGCTCGTGCATGAGCCGTCCGGTGAACTTGGGAAACCAGTACGTGAGGCCGCCGAGCACCGGAAACACGTTGATGCCGAGCAGCACGTAGTGAAGGTGGGCCACGACGAAGTAGGTGTCGGTGAGCTGCCAGTCGAGCGGCACGGCGGCGGTCATCACGCCGGAAACGCCGCCCACGGTGAACATCAGCACGAATCCCGCGAAGTAGTAGAACGGCGTCTTGAACACGGGCTTGCCGGTCCAGATCGTGGCGATCCACGCGAACACCGCAATCGCGCTCGGCACGGAAATCACCATGCTCGCCGCACCGAAGAAGGCCAGGGCGAGCGGCGGCAGGCCCGTGGCGAACATGTGATGGAGCCACACTTCGAAGCCCACGAGCATGGTCGCGACCGTTGACAGCGCAACGGCCGCGTAGGCGACGATCGGGCGGCGGCAGAAAGTGGGCAGCGCGTCGGACACGATGCCCATGGCGGGCAGCACGACCACGTAGACCCACGGGTGCGCGAAGATCCAGAAGAGGTGTTGCCACAACAGGGGGCGCCCGTCGGCTGTCGTATCGAAGAAGTGCGAGCCCGCGTTGCGGTCGAGCCAGAGCATAAAGAACGCGAGGCTCACGGAGGGCACGGCGAGCAGATTGGCGGCCGAAGCCGTGAGCGTGCCCCAGACGAGGATGGGCAGGCGCGCGACCGACATGCCGCTGGCCCGCATGCGCAGGAACGTGATGACGAAGTTCCCCGCGCCCAATGTGGTGGAAATGCCGAGCAGCACCATGCCGAGCGCGTAGACGTCGATGTTCGGCCCGGGGTCGTAGGCGGCCGTGGAAAGCGGCACGTAGTTGAACCAGCCCGCATTGGCGCCCTGTCCCGCGGGAAAGCTTGCGTAGAGCAGAATGCCCGCGCCGAGAAAGACCCAGTACGAGAGCGCGTTCAGGCGCGGGAACGCCATGTCGCGCGAGCCGAGCACGAGCGGCCACAGGTAGTTCGAAAACCCGCTCAGCACCGGGAGCGCGTAGAGAAAGATCATCGTGACGCCGTGCATCGTGAACAGCTGGTCGTATTGCTCGGGCGTGAGCAGCGTTTCGTTGGGGCGCGCGAGTTGCGCGCGCATGATGAGCGCCTCCACGCCGCCAAGCACGAGGAACACGAACGCCGTGACGAGATAGCGGAGGCCGATGGTCTTGTGATCCACCGTGGAGAGCCAGCCGCGCCAGCCGGCGCGCGTTTCCCACATCTCCTGGAGGCGGCGCAGGGTGGCTTCGTCGAGCGGCGCCGTGCCCGTTTCCGGCACGCGCGAGAGGCGCCCGGCACGCGGACGGCGCGGCACCGTCGCGCTGGCGGGACGGTCGGAAGCTGCGGGGGAGGCCGGGATATCGTTCATGTCACTGGAGTGTGTCGAGCCACGCGCCGAGGTCGCTCGCCTCGGCCGGAGTGAGGGCAATGTCGGGCATGAGCGATTCGGGTTTGCGCTGCTGCGCGTGCGCGACCCAGTCGAGCCGGTTGACGGATGTGTTGGCGAGCGTGCCCGCGGCGATCAGGCGCCGCGAGGCGAGATGCGTGAGGTCGGGCGCCTGCATGCCGCCCGACTGCGTGCCGCGCACGGCATGGCAGCCGCCGCAGCGCGCGGCGAACAGTTGCTCGCCGCGCTGCGCCGCGCCGCTTTGCGCGGCCGCTGCGGGCTGCCGTTGCGCATCGAGCCAGCTCGAGAAATCGGCGGGGGCTTGCGCCACCACTTCCATGGCCATGTGCGCGTGCTGGGCCCCGCAGAACTGCGTGCACTGCCCGCGCCATACGCCGGGATGGTCGGCCTCGATCCACTGGTGATTGACCTGGCCGGGTATGGCCTGCGTCTTGCCCGCGAGCGCCGGAACCCAGAACGCGTGCACGACGTCTGCGCTTTGCAGATCGACGCGCACGGGCTCGCCCGTGGGAATGTGGATTTCGTTGGCGGTTTCGAAGCTCGCGCCCTCGGGCGTTCGATAGCTCACTTTCCACCACCAGTCGTAAGCCGTGACGGTCACGGTGAGCGAAGGCTCGCGCGGCGGGTCGGCCACGGCGGCCAGCACGCGCAGCATCGCCACGAGCGCGCCCAGCAACAGCACCGATGAAATGGCCGTGCCGACGGCAACGATGCGGTTCGCCGTGCGCTCGCCTGGCTCGTCGGCCACGTTGGTTTGTAACCAAGCTTCATCTTGCGCCGCGCCACCGCGACGCCTGCGCCGGATCGCCAGATAGAGCAACAACGCTATGACGATGCACACGCCCACGCACAGGACGGCGAGGCCCCAGTCGAGCGCCTGCAGCGGACCCGATGCGGGGCCCGCGCTGTGCAGGAAGTAGGCAAGTGGGGTCATGAGCGGCGCAGCAGCGTAGGCGTCCAGAACGTTTTTCGCCTGCGCACCCGGCATGCCCATGCACGCCTCATCGCTGTGCGAGCCAGGCACACGCGCTGCGCGATCCCGGCAGGCCCGCTACGCGCTTTTACCGGCGTTTTTTATGGAGATCGAGCATGCAAAGCCCTTACGACCTGCCCCGTTTTCGACGCGTCCAGATGGAGCCCGCCACGCCGCCGAAAAAGAACGATCCGGGCGGCGGCGCAGAACCCGACGAGCGCGAATCTGGCGCCCCTCAGGCGGAGCCGCACGAGTTGCCGGACCTGCCGGAACCTGCCGAAGTCGGCGAGGATGGCTAACTCACGAAACACGAAACGCGTGATGAAAGACGCGCCGCGTGCGCGGCGCGCCCGATCACTTCTGGTTCTTCTTCGGAATCTTCGCGCCGGATTTGCGCGCCTGGTTCAGCGCGATGGCAACGGCTTGCTTCTGCGACTTGCCTTGCTTCACTTCCGTCTTGATGTTCTTCGAGATCGCTTCGCGGGTTTTTCCCTTGCTGAGTGGCATGATGGCCTCCTTTTGAAAAACATCTGCGTCAACGCACGACGCGTGCCCGCGCGATGGTCATCAAAGCTCGCCGCGCGCGGCCAGCGTCTTGATGCGGTCGGCGGTGCGGCACGCAACGGCCTGGATGGTGAGCGAAGGATTGACGCCGCCTACGGTCGGAAACACGGAGCCGTCGCAGATCCATAAATTCGGAATGTCCCATGAGCGGCAGTCCGCATCGACGACGCTCGTTTGCGCGTCGCTGCCCATGCGCGCCGTGCCGTTCAGGTGGCAGGTGTCGTCGTCCTGGGTCCAGATGTCGCGCGCGCCCGCCGCCTCCAATGCACGGCTCATATAGTCCAGCGCGTGGTTCACGAGCCGGCGGTCGTTCTCGCCCATCGACCACGTGACGCGTGCGACGGGCAGGCCGAGCGCGTCTTTCTCGTCGGCGAGCGTCACGCGGTTGCGTTCCTGCGGGAGCGTCTCGCCCACCATCTTGAGACCCGCCTGATGGTTGTACTTCGTCATCTCGCGCATGAGCGCGTCGCCCCACAGGCCGCGGCTCGTTTGCGTCGCCGCCCAGACGAGCGGAAGCGGGCCCTGGCTCATGTAGCAATAGCCGCCGTGAAAGTCCTTGCCTTCGTCCTGATAGTTCCAGTGTTCGGTGAGCGCCAGCGAAGGCGGCCCCTTGTACCAGCGGATTTCGTCGTCGAATACGCCCCACGCGGCCTGGTTCGTCTGCACCATGAGATTCTTGCCGACGAGTCCCGAGCGGTTCGCCAGGCCTTCGGGAAAGCGACCGTTCGCGGAGAGCAGCAGCAGGCGCGGCGTTTCGATGGCGTACCCCGCCACGACCACGTTGCGCGCGCGCTGGAAATGCCAGCGCCCCTCGCGATGAAAATGCACGCCGGCGGCGCGAGCCAGCGCGTCGGTTTCGATGCGGCCCACCATCGCGAGATCGCGAATTTCCGCGCCCGCGCGCACGGCGCGCGGAATCCACGTGACGAGCGCGCTCTGCTTCGCGTTGGTCGCGCATCCCGACACGCAAAAGCCGCGATAGACGCACTGATGCGCGTCGCCGCGCGGCGCGGAGAGCGTCGCGAGCGGCGTGGGCGCCCAGGGAATGCCGAGCGCCTCGCAGCCGCGCGCGAGCACGAGGCCCGCGCCGTTGATTTCATGCGCGCGATACGGATAGCGCGGGCGTTTGGGTCCCCACGGATAGTTCACCGGTCCGGAGATGCCGAGCGCCTGCTCGACCTCGGTGTAGTAGCGCCACATCTCGCGCCAGTCGAGCGGCCAATCCACGCCATAGCCGAGTTTGGTGCGCGATTGAAACCACTCGGGCCGAAAGCGCAGCGAGACCATGGCGAAGTGGACGGTGCTGCCGCCCACCGCACGGCCGCTGTTGTTGCTGCCCAGCTGCAAGGGGTTTTCGCCGTCGCAGATGCGTTCGTCGGTCCAGTAGAGCTTGGCCTGGTGGGTCTCGTCGGAGGCGAATTCTTCGAGGGGCCGCCACCATGCGCCCGCGTCGAACGCCACCACGCGAAAGCCCGCCTCCGCAAGCCGGCAGGCGAGCGTCGCGCCTCCCGCGCCGGTGCCGACGATGGCGAAATCGACCGGATCGTCGAGCGCGTATTCGCGCATGCGCATCCAGCCGCCGCGCCGGAACACGTCGGGCGCGCGGCCGTGCTTGCCACGCGGCGCTTCGCTGGCGTCGGTCGAGTCGGCGAGATCAGCGCACACGCTCGTTCTCCCTGCGGGCCGCCTCGTGCGCCGCGTCGCTTTCGTCGGCGGCTTCGACGGCTTCCCAAGGATCGCGCCGGTTCGTATAGAGGCGCACGTAGCCGCGCGGATTCGCCGGGCCGCCAAAGCCCATCGCATTCCACGCGAGCGGGTGCGACCAGTACGCGGCGCTCACGTCGTGCAGCACGCGCTTCGCGAAGAACAGGTCGCACGGCATGCCGTGCCAGGCCCGGCTGCGCAGCTCGCCACGCTGCATGCGGGCGACGAGCGCACGCCGCCGTTCGTCGTCCAACTGTGCAAAGGGCTCCCCGCAGGCTTTCACGCTTTCCGCATCGAGGGCGGCGAGCCCCGTCTCCCAGGCGGCGCGCAACGGCGGCAGGCGGGCGTCGCGAAACCCGTCGCGGCGGTCGTCGAGCAGTTTGCCTTCCACGAGCGCGGCGACCGGCACGCGCGGAGCGTGCACGCCATTGACGTTGCCGGGCTGCGGCACGATCGTGTCGCACAGCGCGAGCAGCGTTTGCCACTGCGATGGACCGAGATAGCGCGCCTGGTTCGGGGTGTTCAGGCGCGCCGCGATCACCGCACGCGTGGGGGCGTCCCACGAAGGCGTGTCGCGTTTGGCAAGCACGTCGTAGCCGGGATAGGTCGGCGTTCGGGTCATCGTTCGGTCTCCCGCATGCGCAACGCCGCAAGCCCCGCGAGCGCGAGCGCGCTGAAGGCGGGCGGCGCGGGCAGGGGCGGCCCCGCGAACAGATTTTGCGACCAGTTGCGCCAGCCGCCCTGCGCGCGCGCCACGCCGTTCGCATGAAAGCCGAAGCCCGCAAAACCGAGCGCCGCCGTGAGCCGCAGCCAGAAGCGCGCGAACACGCTCGCGCGGGCCGCATGGCGGGGCGGGGCCCACGCCGCATGCGCGAGCAACGCGCTGCTCACAGGCACGATGGTCACGGGCGCGTACATCGCCGGATGCTGGAACGCGCCGCGAAAGTGCAGCAGCGCCGCCTCGGCCGCTGTGCCGAGCAGCCCCACGCCCGCCACCAGCGCGAGCGCCTTGCCCGCGGGCATGCCGAAGAGCTGCGGGTCGTGCCCGGGCTTGTCGCGCAACTGCTCGGCGACTGCGCCCAGCACGCCGGAGAGCACCAGCGCAAAGGGTGCGCCCGCCGGCGCGCCGTAAAAGGCGTTATGCCAGCTGAATCCGCCGGGCCGCTTCGTCACGTTGTAAAGATGGAAGGCGGTGCCCGTCACGCCGGTCGCGGCGCTGGTGAGCTGGATCGCGTGACGCAGCCCGTGCGAGGCCGCGCGCCGGTCCGCGCCGCCATGCAGCGCCGCGGCGAGCGAGCAGAGCGCCACGGCGGGCGGCAGGTACATCGCACGGTTTTCGAACGAGCCGCGATAGTGCTCCATGGCGCTGTCGGCCAGTACGGAGAGCGCGAGCAGCGCCGACCCATGATTGAAGCTGCGCGCTGCGGCCACGTGGTTGCCGCTCGCACGTGCGTGCGCCGCTTCGCGCAGGCTGCGCGTGGACCACATGGCGAGCGCGGCGCCCGCCGCGACGCTCGCGATGGCCGCGGCGGCGCGCGTGGATCGTGTCATCGGCCTGCCCTCCGTCCTGTTCGTCAGTCCCCGACGAAACAGCAAGGCAGATGCCGCGGCCCCCGCGCTCGCTCTCTGCCACCCGTGCAGGCACGGCAATTGCGCAAAGTGACGGATTGATCCCGATTCACCTGCCAGCCTGGACACCAATTGATCTACCGAGACTTCATCGCCATAGGCACATCGTCGGGCGGCGTCGATGCGCTTCGAAGTCTTGTGTCCGCGCTTCCGCCAGACTTGCGGGCGACGATCGCAATCGTGCTCCATGTGGGCAGCCACTACAGCCATCTGCCTTCGCTGCTCAACAGCGCAGGCCCGCTGCGCGCAGTGCATGCCGCGGACGGCGAAACCTGGGCGCGCGGCAGGATTTACGTGGCGCCCCCCGACCAGCACATGATCGTGGAGGGCTCGCATCTGCGGCTCGTGCATGCCGCGAAGGAAAACTTTGCCCGTCCGGCCATCGACCCGCTCTTTCGCAGCGTGGCCGCGGAACTGGGCCCGCGCAGCATCGGCGTGATTCTTACGGGCCTGCTGGACGACGGCGCGGCCGGTCTCGAGGCCATCCAGGCCTGCGGCGGCACCGGGATCGTCCAGGACCCGTCCGACGCCTTCGCCAGCGAAATGCCGCTCAACGCTGCGCCGTTCGCCGACTACATCCTGCCGCTCGCGGGCGTGGCCCACCGGCTCGTGGAATTGACGGACCGCGCGCCGCCCGCAACGGCCGAGGAAGGCGTCGCGAGACGCCGCGCCGCCGGGCTCGTCAGCACGGAGCTGCGCGCCTGGCGCGAGGGCAATGGACTGGCCGGCGATCTGACCAGCATCGGCACGCCTTCGACGTTCACGTGCCCCGAGTGCAACGGCACGCTCTGGCGCCTCGACTACTCGCGTCTGCTGCGCTACCGCTGCCATACGGGCCACGCCTACACGGCGGCCTCGCTCAACCGGGGCCGCAGCCGCGACGTGGAGCGCTCGCTGCGCGACGCGCTGCGCGCGCTGCGCGAGCGCGAATCGATGAGCCGTGCCCAGAGCGAACACTACCGGCAGTGCGGCGACCGCGATGCGCAGCAGCGGGAGGAGGAAACCGCGCGGCGTGCGGGCGATGCGGCAGGACTATTGCAGTCGATGCTCCTGGAGGGATAATGTCGGCGCAGCACCCGCGGCCTGAGCGCGCGAGTGCGAACGCGATTCATTCCAACTTCAGGACCTGGCGATCATGCCGAAACGACGTGGCCATATGCCCCGCAGCCAGACCAATTATCCGATCGTCGGTATCGGCGCATCGGCAGGCGGCCTTAGCGCGCTGCTGGCCTTCTTCGAATCCCTTCCCTCCCACACCTCGATGGCGTTCGTCGTGGTCGTCCATCTCGCGCCCGACCACGAAAGCAGTATGGCCGCGCTGCTGCGCAAGGCGACGGACATGCCCGTGGTGGAGGTGACGAGCCCGACGCCCATCGAGCCCGACCATGTGTATGTCATCACACCGTCACTCGATCTGGCGATGGTGGACGACTATCTGCGCGTTTCTCCCAGTCAGCCTCAGGAGGGCCGCCGCGCGGCGATCGACGTGTTCTTCCGCACGCTCGCCGAAACGCATCACGAGCGCGCCATCGGCATCGTGCTATCGGGCGCGGGCTCGGACGGCTCCGCCGGCCTCTCGCGCGTCAAGGAAATGGGCGGCATCACGTTTGCCCAGGATCCCTCGGAGGCGGAATACGACAGCATGCCGCGCAGCGCCATCGCCACCGGCATGGTCGACTTCGTCACCACGGCGGCGGAGATGCCGCAGCGGCTGATGGACCTCTGGTCGACGACGAAGGAAATTCAACTGCCGGTCGCGGAAAGCGAGGAGCGGCGCGAAGAGCATATCAACGAGGCGGCCGAGCGGGCGCTGCGCGAGATCATGATCATCCTGCGCACGCGCACGGCGCACGATTTCCGCCACTACAAGCGCGCCACCGTCCTGCGCCGCATCGAACGGCGCTTGCAGGTCAACGGCATCACCGACCTGCAGGCGTACCGGGACCATCTGCATCTGCATCCCGAGGAAACCCAGGCGCTGCTGCAGGACATGCTCATCAGCGTCACCAACTTCTTCCGCGACAAGGAAGCGTTCGACGTGCTCGAGCGCGAGGTCCTGCCGCAGCTGTTCGAAGGGCGCGGCGAACAGGACCGCATCCGCGTGTGGTCCGTGGGCTGCGCCACGGGCGAGGAAGCCTATTCGCTGGCGATGCTGCTCCAGGAGCGCTCGCTCAAGTCGACGGAAGGCACCTCGTTCCAGGTGTTCGCAACCGACATCGACGAACGCGCGATTTCGTTCGCGCGCACGGGGCTCTTCCCTGACTCGATCCTCGCCGACGTCACGCCGGCACGCGTGCGCCAGTTCTTCTCCAAGGACGCCGCGCATTATCGTGTGAAGAAAGAACTGCGCGAGCACATGCTGTTCGCGCATCACAACGTGCTGAGCGATCCGCCGTTCTCGCGCCTCGACCTGATCTGCTGCCGCAACCTGCTGATCTATCTCGACCGCGAAGCGCAGATCGAAATCCTCAAGATGTTCCACTTCGCGCTGCGGCCGGGCGGCGTGCTGTTCCTCGGCAGTTCCGAATCCGCGGACAGCGTGAGTTCGATGTTCACCGTGGTGGACAAACGCAACCGCATTTACCGGGCGAACATGGCGGTGCGCGGCGACACGCCCGTGCCCGTGGCGATTGCCGGCACGATGAACGCGCGGCCCGTGGTCGCGACTGTGCAGCCGCCGGGGCGCCGCCGCTTTTCGTTCGGCGACCTGCACCAGCGCCTCGTCGAACAGTACGCGCCGCCTAGCGTGCTGGTGAGCCGCGATTCGGAAATCGTGCATCTGTCCGACCGCGCGGGCCGCTTCCTCCAGTATTCGGGCGGCGAGCCTTCGCACAACATCGTCGCCGCCGTGCGCCCGGAATTGCGGCTCGAGCTGCGCACCGCGATCTACCAGGCGCTGCACACGAACCGCAGCGTCGAGGCACGGCGCGTACGTCTGGAGCGCGACGGGCGCTCGTATTTCGTCAACATGACGGCGCGGCCGGTGCACGACCCCGAGGCGAACGCCGACTTCGTGCTCGTGCTCTTCGACGAAGTCGAAGACAGCATGAGCGGGGTGGAAACGGCTTCCGTAGACGTGCAGAAGGACCCGATCATCACCCAGCTCGAACGCGAACTGCAGCGCACCAAGGAGCAGCTGCAGTCGACCATCGAGCAGTCGGAAACCTCGACGGAAGAACTGAAGGCGTCCAACGAGGAACTGCAGGCGATCAACGAGGAACTGCGCTCGGCGACCGAGGAACTCGAAACCAGCAAGGAAGAGCTGCAGTCGATCAACGAGGAGCTCACCACCGTCAACGCGGAGCTGAAGTCGAAGGTCGAAGAGACCAGCAAGATCAACGACGACTTGCAGAACCTGATCGCGGCGAACGATATCGGTACGATCTTCGTGGACCGCAACATCTGCATCAAGCGCTACACGCCGCGCGCGACCGACGTGTTCAGCATCATTCCTTCGGATATCGGCCGCTCGCTGCTCGACATCACGCACAGGCTCGAATACGACAAGCTCGCCGACGACGCCGCCGAAGCGTTCGACTCGCTGCGCCTGATCGAGCGCGAGCTGAAGAGCAACGACGGGCGCTGGTATCTCGCGCGCTTCGTGCCGTATCGCACGACCGAAGACCGTATCGACGGCGCGGTGCTCTCGTTCATCGACATCACCGGGCGCCGCCAGGCCGAAGACCAGTTGCGCGAAGGCGAGCGGCGCATGCGCATCGTCGCCGAGGGCACGAAGGACTACGCGATCATCACGTTCGACGACGAAGGTTACATCACGAGCTGGAACGCGGGCGCGGAACGCATTTTCGGTTATACGGAGGCCGAAATGATCGGTCAGTCCGCCGATCTGCTCTCGACCGAAGAAGACCGCGTGAACAAGGTCGCCGACCGCGAGTTCGCGCTCGCGCGCCAGCATGGCCGCACCGACGAGGAACGCTGGCACCTGCGCAAGGACGGCACGCGCTTTTTCGCGAGCGGCGTGCTCTCGCGCCTCGACGAAGCGGGCGTCAGCGGCTTTGCCAAGATCGCGCGCGACCTGGGCGAGCTCGTGCCCGCGGACGCGGACCTGCACAACGCCACGCTCGAACAGGTGCGCGACGCCGGCGAGCGCGACGGGCAGCGGCGCCAGGACGAGTTTCTCGCGGTGGTGTCGCACGAACTCAAGCATCCGCTGAACTTGATCTCGGCGAGCGCCGAACTCATTGCGCGGGCGCCGGAAACGCGCCAGAGCCTGAACCTCACGCGCGCGGCGGACACGATCCGGCGCACCGTGGTCGGCCAGGCGCAGATCATCGACGACCTGCTGGATATTTCGCGCGTGCGTACCGGCAAGCTTTCGGTCATGCGCTCGGCGGTGGACATGCGCGAGATCGTGCAGCGCGTTTGCCACGCCGTGCAGTTCGAGGCGCAGCAGCGCGGCATTGCGCTGAACGTCTCGGTCACACAGACGCCGGTGATCCTGCATGCCGATTTCACGCGCATCGAGCAGATTGTCTGGAACCTCATCAGCAATGCGATGAAGTTCACCCATCGCGGTTCGGTGGACGTCTCGCTGGAGGTCGCCGAAGACGAAGCCGTGCTGCGCGTGAAAGACACCGGCACCGGCATCGAACCGGCGCTCCTGCCGCATATCTTCGACATGTACAAGCAAAGCCGGCAGTCCGCCGCGCGGCGCTCGGGTCTCGGCATTGGCCTTGCGCTCGTGCGGGAACTCGTGACGATCCACGGCGGCAGCGTGCGCGCGGAGTCGCAGGGCCTGGGGCGCGGCGCGACGTTCACGGTGACGCTGCCGATGCAGCGTTCGTTCGCGCATGCGGAAAGCCACGACGGCGCGGCCGTGGCGTCGCTGCAGGGGCTCCATATCCTGATGGTCGACGACGACGCCACCACGGTCGAGACGTTCAAGCTGCTGCTGGAGAGCGAAGGCGCGAATGTGCAGACGGCCACGAGCGGCGAGGAAGCGCTGACGCTGCTCAACGGCAACGCGCCGGATCTCGTGCTGTCCGATCTCGGCATGCCGGGCATGGACGGGTACGAGTTCATTGGCAAGCTGCGTTCGCAGCCCGCGCTCGAATCCGTGATCTGCATCGCGCTGAGCGGCTTTGGCCAGGAGGCCGATGTGGAGCAGTCCGAGCAGGCGGGTTTCGACGCGCACCTCAAAAAGCCGGTACAGCTCGAAGATCTGCTGGCGACTTTCGCGCGCTTGAGACGCTAGTTCGCGAGCCTCCGGGCGAGTACGGGAGCCACGTGTGCAACGGACGTTCTTCTACATCAACGGCGCGAGCGACGGCGAGTTTCCCGAGCGGGAGCTGATCCAGCTCGACAAGGCGGGCTACACCGTGGCGCTCAGCCGCGTGGCCATCGACGCGGTGGCGCCGTATGTAGCCGCCGCCGAACGGCCCGCGTTGACGAGGCTGCTTGGACGCATCGATGCCGAGGACGAGTTGGTGGTCCTGCAGCTTTCCGCTTTGGGCTGCAACGCGCGCGACGTGCTCGCTACGCTGCTCAACTGCCGCAAGGGGAAGATTGGCGTGCGCTGTGTCGAACTGGGCGGCGTCGATCTCACGGGGCGCCCCGAGCCGCAAGCGGTCAAGATGCTGCGCGCCGTGGTCCGCATGGAGGCGGCCGCGCGCAGCGAACGCAGCCGCAACGGCCTGAAGCTCGCGCAGCGCAGCGGGCGTCCCACGGGCAGGCCCGCCTCGCTTTCGGCGCACGACCGCGCGCGCGTGATGAGTTCGCTGGGCAGCGGACTCTCGGTGAGCGAAGTGGCACGGCGTTTCGGCACTTCGCGGCAGACGGTTCTGCGCATACGCGCCGCCGCGGGAACGCCGGATCTCAAGTAATCAGCGTATAAGGGTCGGCTTCCAGCGCGACGCCCGCCCCGCGGATCACCTGCATGTAAGCGAACGTGTCACCCACTGCAGCGCTGGCTTGCTCCGCGAGACTGCGCACATCTGCCGACTTCTCGGCACTCGCCATCATGGATTCCAGCGCTGCCGAGTCCGCGAAGCCGTGCGCGGCCGCTGCACAGAGAACCGCATCGAGAATACGCCGGGCCGCCGCGCGGGCATCGACCGACGCGAGCGGGGCGCGGTAGGCGAGAAAGCCCGCCATCAACAGAAAGTCCGCTGGGCTGATACGGTGGCCATTGCCAACCGGCACGCCTTCCGGCATGTCGTGATGTCGCGACATACTTCGCCTCCCGCGTTGGAGCGCTGTGAATGCTGCTGCGGCTGTCAAAAAATATAGTACAGAAAGCATCGCTCATGCCGACGAATGCGGTTGTTCTGCAGTGTTCCAACCGGCGGCGGCCTTGTTAAGTGGGGGTTTCGATAAGTGGTACAGACATTATTTCGACGTGCCGCGGCAGCAAGTCGTAGTATTCTTGACCCGGGCAAAGCTGCCATCCAGCAAAGTGTCATGTTTTTGTAGGCTTCGAGACAAATTCACGATTTTTCTCCGAGGGCATTCATGAAAACGCTGTTTCTGCAGGCACCTTCCTACGAAGGCTTCGATGGCGGCGCGGGCTCGCGCTTTCAAACGAAGCGCGAAATCCGCTCGTTCTGGTATCCCACGTGGCTCGTTCAGCCCGCCGCGCTGGTCGAAGGCAGTCGCGTGGTGGATGCCCCCGCAGACGACCTGACGCTCGAAGCGACCCTGGATATTGCACAGGAATACGAACTCATTATCATTCACACGAGTTCGCCCTCGTTCCAGAGCGACATCCAGTTCGCCGAGCACCTGAAGCGGCGCAAGAGCACGGTCCTCATCGGCATGATCGGCGCCAAGGTGGCGGTCGATCCGCATGGTTCACTGACTGCGAGCGACGCGCTCGATTTCGTGTGCCGCGAAGAATTCGATTTCACCTGCCTCGAGATTTCCCAGGGGCGGCCGTTCGAATCGATCCTGGGCCTGAGCTATCGGCTGCCCGACGGCGGCATCATGCACAACGACGCGCGGCCGATCCTCGAAGACATGGATCAGCTTCCTTTCGTCTCGCCGATCTACAAGCGCGACCTCACGCCCGAGCATTATTTCAGCGGCTATCTCAAGCATCCGTATCTCTCGCTCTACACCGGGCGCGGCTGCAAGTCCCGCTGCACCTTTTGCCTCTGGCCGCATACGGTGGGGGGGCATCGTTATCGCACGCGCTCGGTCGAGCACGTGCTGGAAGAGGTGAAATGGATTCGGGACAACATGCCCGAAATCAAGGAGATCATGTTCGACGACGACACGTTCACCGATCTCAGGCCGCGCGCCGAAGAGATCGCGCGCGGGCTGGGCAAGCTGGGCGTGACGTGGTCGTGCAACGCCAAGGCGAACGTACCGTACTCGACGCTCAAGGTGATGAAGGACAACGGCTTGCGTCTGTTGCTCGTGGGCTTCGAATCCGGCGACGACCAGATTCTCGTGAACGTCAAGAAGGGCGTGCGCACGGACTTCGCGCGCCAGTTCAGCGAGGATTGCCGCAAGCTCGGCATCAAGATTCACGGGACCTTCATCCTCGGGTTGCCGGGCGAGACGCACGAAACGATCCAGAAGACCATTCAGTACGCAAAAGAGATCAATCCCCATACCATCCAGGTCTCGCTCGCCGCGCCTTATCCCGGTACCGTGCTTCATAAGCAGGCGGTCGAAAATGGCTGGCTGAACGATACCAAGGTCATCACGCTCATCAATTCGGCCGGTACGCAGGCCTCGACGATCGGCTATCCGCACCTGTCGCGCGAAGAGATCTACCTTGGCGTCGAGGAGTTCTACAAGCGCTTTTATTTCCGGCCGTCGAAGATCTGGGAGATCGTCCGCGAGATGCTGGTGAGTTGGGAAATGATGAAGCGGCGCCTGCAGGAGGGCGCAGAATTCTTCAAATATCTCCGCGCGCGCAAGGTCTGAAGCAGCAGCGTCCCCTTCGAAAAAACGCCCGGAATTCCGGGCGTTTTTGTCACTCGCCGTCACTGTTTCCGTTTTTTTCGTCCGCTGTATTGCGCGTCATTCGCGCTGCGGTGTGCAGTGAGCACCTGTCCGGAATGCTGCCATTACGAACGTCCTGCGGCAATTAACATTCTCTTCGGCGGTGCATAAAATGTCTCAGCCCCATTACCACGACACAAATAGCTTCATCGGGCCACCGGAGGAGACCGCAATGGCACCGAAAGGCAGGTCGCCCGCTATCGCCGATATCGATGCGCGACCGTCTCGCGCGCCCGACCATGCGCGCGAGAACCAGGCGCTTCTCGCGTTGGTCACCGCGCAACTGGACTCGCGTGAAGTGCTGTTGCAGAGGATTGCAGACTTTGCGATGCGTCTGTGCTGCGCGCAATCGGCCGGCATCAGTTTGCTGGAGCGCGAAGGCGAAGAGCGCTACTTTCGCTGGCACAGCGTGGCCGGCAAGTTCGCGAACCTGTGCGGAAGCCGAATCCATTGGAGCGACTGTCCGTGCGCCGCCGTGCTCGAAGCCGGCAAGCCGCTGCTTTTCACCGCGTTGAGCGACGATTTCCCAATTCTCGCCCCCGCATGCGCCGACGTCCAGGAGGCGCTCATTCTGCCTATCGTTTCGAAAGGGCGGCAACTGGGCGCGATCTGGGTCGCCTCGCTCGAGGAACGATCGCGTTTCTCCCGCGAAGACCAGCGGGTGCTCGGCGAGTTTGCCGCCGTGGCCGGCTCGGCGCTCGATCTGGTCGAGGCGCGCGACCATAGCCGCATGCAGACACAGCGCTATTCGGAAGTGATCGCCGTGCTCGCACACGAGTTCCGCAATCCGCTCGCGCCGCTCGAAAACGCGTTTCAGGCGCTCCAGATGATCTGCAAAGATCGCGCGCCGCAGCGCGAATACTTCGCGGTTGCGCAGCGCCAGATCGCGCAGCTCAAACGTCTGATGGACGAACTACAGGATGCGTCGCGCCTGGACCATGACAAGTTGAACGTCGATCCCACCGACGCGTCGTTGAACGAAATCCTCTCCGACGCGCTCGCCTCCATCCGCGAGCGTGTGCAGGCGCGCAGGCATACGCTGAGCGTGCGGCCGCTTGCCGGCGACCTGCGGTTGTTCGCAGACCCGACGCGGCTCACGCAGGTGATCGTGAACCTGCTTTCCAATGCCGTGCGCTATACGCCCGACGGCGGCGAGATTGCGCTCGTCGTCGAACAGAAGAGCACGGGCGGCGCGCGCTGCGTCGAGATCTCGATTCGCGACAACGGCATCGGGATCGACCCGGCCGTGCTCTCGCGCATTTTCGAGCCGTTTGCGCAATTCGCGGGCAAGAGCGCGCGGCTGGAAGGGGGCCTCGGCATCGGCCTTCCCATTGCGCAGCGTCTCGCACAGTTGCATGGCGGCGAGATTCTCGTGACGAGCGAGGGAATCGGACGCGGCACGCTGGCGCGCCTCTCGATTCCCGTGCGAACCGGCAGCGCCGAAACCGTCAAGCCGCTCCCCGCCGTGCTGGCGGGCAACGGCCCGGCGCGCGTGCTCATCGTCGACGACAATGCCGACGCGTGTTTCGCACTCGGCGCGTTGCTCGAACTGGAAGGGCATGAAGTCAGAACGGCCGGCGACGGCGCGAGCGCACTGACTATGCTTAGGCAATGGAAGCCGCATCTTGCGCTCGTCGATATCGGCATGCCGGGCATGAACGGCTACGAACTGGCGGAGCGCATGCGCGCCATGCCGGATCACGCCAACGTGATGCTGGTCGCGCTGAGCGGGCATGTTTCGGACAGCGACCGGGCGGCGGCGCTGGCGGCCGGTTTCCATGCGCATCTCGCGAAGCCCGCCGATATCGGACGGCTGCGCACCATGCTCCAGATGTGCGCGCAAGACGGCTGGCGTATGACTGGCTAGCGCAGGTGCGAAGAGCGGATGCCGTTGTGGTGGTGGAGGTTGCGCAACAGACTTGCGCGGCGCCGTTCGCGGCGATAGTGCGCAATCACGGCCGTGGCCGCGATGACCAATACCATGACGCCGATGGCGGTTCCCCACTGTAATGCGTCCATGTCTGCCTCCTTGTCACGTCAGGGCCGTCGCGTCGAGGCGAACGGGTTCAAGCGTAGTGCGGCTGGCAGGTGCGTTCCGCGGCAAGCGCCGGGGGAAACAACGCGACGCACACGAAAGGGTGGCGCTGGTCGCGGACGCAAGAAAAGATTAGCCGATTGCGATGCGCAATTGAACCGAGCGGCAGTGTACGGATGCCAGCCATTATGGACACCTCGGCTTCGCCAGACTTGCACTCGGGCGAGCGCTCTTCAGTTCTTTGGGAAGTCTCGAGCCCTGCCGGGAGCAGGCCCGTTCGGCTGACGACTCGAACCCGGTTGCGATTGCCATTGCGCTTGCGTCGGCGCGCTTACTCGAGATCGCGCGTTTCGAGCTCCACGGACTGGCCCCCGTTTTTCTCCAGCGCGTGCCGCGCGGCCAGTTCGATGCTCGGGCGGTTTGCCTCGAAGGCGCTCAATAGCGCATGCGCCGATGTGCCGGTGTTGCCGAAGCGGTCGTTCAGCGCGTCGAGCGACACGCTGCACCATACCGGGCGGTTGTCCACGTTGGCTTCGAACGCGACGCGTGCGGCAGCCACAGCGTGACGGCGACTCGTGAATTCGATTCTCATCCTGGTCCTCCGTGAGTTCTATTGTTAAAGGGTAGAGCCTGGCGCAGCCAGGGGTGAGTCCTATTTGCGCTTCTTTTTGTGCTATTTGGCCTGAGCGTCGCTGGCGGGGTCGCTGCGCATCATCTTGTCGTGGGTGGCGGGCCCCTTGGGTTTCTTCACAGGCATGTTATCGGGGTTGGCGGGGTTCGATTCGCTTGCCGTGCCTGGCACGGCTGCCGGCGGTTTCACCATCGGCGGCGCAGGGGGATGAGCGGGCGTTTGGGTCTGTGCGTTGACGGACAACGAGGAGGCGGCGAGCGCCAAACAGGCGATCGCGCCCCAGACGGGAACATGCAGTGGCTTCATGGCTCCTCCCTGGTCTTCATCGTCATGCCCTGCAAGGTGCCGCGAATCGCGTGCCCGCAAGCGTGGACGTGCGGCCATCGTCGTCAGTGAAACAACGCCGACGTGTCGACGTCGGCGAGTTGTTCCAGTTCGTCGCGGCGCATGTCGCACGACCCGCGGATGGTCGCGCCCTGCGTGACCCAGATGGCCAACGCGACGACGGCGAGGCTGCCGAGCGCGAGAAACGCCGCTGGATAGCCGAAGCGGTTGGCGAGCCACCCGCCCAGCAGCGGACTCAGGCAGCCGCCCGCTGCCTGCACCGCGAGCACCGCACCCTGACCGAGATTCACGCGGCCGCTGCCATGCAGCAAATGCACCACGAGCGCGGGGATGGCGACGCTCTGCAAACCGGAGCCGAGACCGTCGAGGACCTGCACGGGCAGGATGCCCCACGGCGACGCCAGCCACGCGGCGAACACGCCGCGCAGCGGCAACGTGAGGAGCGTCGCGAGAATGACCCGCCAGAAGCCCCAGCGGCGAATGATGCGGCTTGCGAAGACCGCGGCCGTGAGCATCACGATCTGCGAGATGATGATGTTGGCGGCGGTGATCTGGTTAGCGTCGCCGTGATGGGCTGCCGCGACGGCAAGACTATAGAGCGGCAGCATGGCGGAATTGCCGAGACTGAACGCGGCAAGCGACGCCGCGAGCAACAGCAGGGGGCGGCAATGCAACAACATGCGCATGCGTTCGGCGCGCACCTGCGAACGATCTTTTTCGTCGTCGTGCACGAGGCCGCGCGCGTAGTGCCGGTGCACCGAACGCGGGGGAATGAGCAGCACGGACGCGATACACGCGAGACCGAATGCCGCGCCCAGCACGAACACATAGGCAATGCCGAGCCACCATCCGAGCGCGCCGGACAACGCCGCGGCGATGATGTTGCCGGCATGGTTCGCGACCTGGTTGCGCCCGTATTGCCGGTCGAAGTTCTTGCGGCCGACCATGCCGAGCGTCAATCCCGTCAACGCGGGGCCCATGACCGAACCCCCGACGGCTGTGGCGATCTGCGAAAACGCGATCGGCCAGTAGCCGTGCGAAAGCCAGATGACGCAAGCGGCCACGATGGTCAACAGGCTGGCGCCGACGATCACCGCGCGGCGGTGATAAATGGCGTCGACGAGCGCGCCGCCGGGCACTGTCGCGAGCGTGCCGATCACCGCGCCCATGGTCAGCACGGTGCCGATCGTTTCCGGCGTCCAGCCATGCGCCTGGAGATAGATGCCGAGAAAGGGGCCCGCACCCGCCTGCACGTCCGCGGCGAAGAAACTGACGGCCAGTAGTGGAAGGGTCGGCTTCACGCGGATGCGTTGTCATTTCTCTCTTGTCAACAGGGTCTTCCGCATCGCGCGTGCCTGCTTCGCGCCTCATGTGCTCTGCTTAAACCCCGGCCATGCCAGGGTTTTGCCAGGGGTTCTAGAATGAGGTCATGAGTGTAAAGGAGACCGTAATAACGTCATGGATACACAAGCGAAAACATTCGAGGAATTGCTGCGGCGGGAATATCGTCACGGTTTCGTTTCGGACGTGCAGTCGGACACGTTGCCGCGCGGTTTGTCCGAGGACGTGATCCGTCTTATCTCGGCGCGCAAGCAGGAGCCGGACTTCATGCTCGAATGGCGGCTCGCCGCCTACCGGCATTGGCTCACGATGACCGAGCCGCATTGGGCGAGCATCGAACACCCGCCCATCGATTTCCAGGACATCGCCTACTACTCGGCGCCGCTTACCCAGGCAAACCGCCCGAAGAGCCTCGCGGAAGTCGATCCGGAACTCCTGCGCACCTACGAAAAGCTCGGCGTGCCGCTGCAGGAGCGCGAGATGCTCGCGGGGGTGGCCGTGGACGCGGTATTCGACAGCGTGTCGGTTGCCACGACGTTCCGGCGGCAGCTGGGCGAGCTTGGCATCGTCTTCTGCTCGTTTTCGGAAGCGGTGCGCGACCATCCGGACCTCGTGCGCCAGTATCTCGGCTCGGTCGTGCCGTACACCGACAACTTCTTTGCGACGCTCAACTCGGCCGTCTTCAGCGATGGCTCGTTCTGCTATATCCCGCCGGGCGTGCGCTGCCCGATGGAGTTGTCCACGTACTTCCGCATCAACGCGCGCAACACGGGCCAGTTCGAGCGCACGCTCATCGTGGCCGACAAGGGCGCTTACGTGAGCTACCTGGAAGGCTGCACCGCGCCGATGCGCGACGAAAACCAGCTGCACGCCGCCGTGGTGGAACTCGTTGCGCTGGAAGGCGCGCAAATCCGCTATTCGACGGTGCAGAACTGGTATCCGGGCGACGCGCAAGGGCGCGGCGGCATCTACAACTTCGTGACGAAGCGCGGCGACTGCCGCGAGGCGAACGCGCGGATTTCGTGGACCCAGGTGGAAACCGGCTCCGCCATTACGTGGAAGTATCCGAGCGTGATCTTGCAGGGCGACAATTCGATCGGCGAGTTCTATTCGGCGGCGCTCACCAATCACTATCAGCAGGCCGATACCGGTACGAAGATGGTGCATATCGGTCGCAACACGCGCAGCACGATTCTCTCGAAGGGCATCTCGGCCGGCCGCGGCAAGAACGCCTATCGAGGCCTCGTGAAAATGGCTCGCTCGGCCGAGAACGCGCGCAACTACACGCAGTGCGATTCGCTGCTGCTCGGCGATCGCTGCAGCGCCTTCACGTTTCCCTATATCGAGGTGAAGAACCCGAGCGGGAAAGTCGAGCACGAAGCATCGACGTCGCGGATCGGCGAAGACCAGTTGTTCTATTGCCGGCAGCGCGGGCTCAGTGAAGAGGACGCGGTGTCGATGATCGTCAACGGCTTCTGCAAGGACGTGCTCAAGGAATTGCCGATGGAATTCGCCGTGGAAGCGCAGAAGCTGCTGGGCGTGAGCCTGGAAGGCAGCGTAGGTTGAGAAGGAGGAAAGAATGCTGGAAATTCGCAATCTGAATGCCGAAGTGGAAAGCAAGCCGATTCTGCGCGGGGTGGATTTACGCGTGAATGCGGGCGAGGTTCACGCGATCATGGGGCCGAACGGCTCCGGCAAAAGTACGCTCGCCCATGTGCTGGCGGGGCGCGAGCAATACGTGGTCACGGGGGGCAGCGTGCAGTACGACAGCTGCGACCTGCTCGCGCTGGCGCCCGACGAGCGCGCGCGCCGCGGGCTCTTTCTCGCGTTTCAGTATCCGGTGGAAATACCGGGCGTGAGCAATATCTATCTGCTCAAGGCCGCGCTCAACGCGCAGCGCAAGCATCGTGGCGAGGCGGAACTCGACGCCATGGACTTTCTCGCACTGGTGAAGGAAAAAATGGCGGCCATGGAGATGAAGGAAGACCTGCTCTACCGGGGCGTGAACGAAGGGTTTTCGGGCGGCGAGAAAAAGCGCAACGAGGTGCTGCAGATGACGGTGCTGGAGCCGCGTCTCGCCATTCTCGACGAGACCGATTCCGGGCTCGATATCGACGCGTTGCAACTCGTCGCCCGTGGTGTGAACCAGATGCGCAGCGCGGACCGGGCCATCGTGCTCGTGACGCACTATCAGCGCCTGCTCGACTACATCGTGCCGGACCAGGTACACGTGCTTTCACAGGGGCGCATCGTGCGCTCGGGTTCGCATGAGCTTGCGCTCGAGCTGGAGCGCAAGGGTTATGGCTGGCTCGGCGGCCAGGATGGCGACGAACCGGCAGCGGGGCAGGGCGCCGGCACGCAACACACGGCAGCCGCCAGGGAGCAACGATGAGCGAATCAACGCGCGAGCATTACCGCGACGCCTTCCGCACGATGGCGGGGACGCTGGCTGGCGTCGAGCTGCCGTGGTTGCGCAAGGCGAGACGGCACGCGTTCGACCGGTTCGAGACGCTGGGCTTTCCCGGCACGCAACTCGAAGCGTGGAAATACACCAATGTGATGCCGATTGCGAAGCCGCATTGGCATTTCATGCCTTCGGACGGCGAGCAGACCAACTACGCCCGCCTGATCGACGACCTCGTGCCCGCCGATGCGGGCGGGCGTATCGTGTTCGTGAACGGCCGCCACGTGCCGAAGCTCTCGTCGTTGCCGCCTTTGCCGGAAGGCGCGTTCGTCGGCACGCTCGCGCAGGCAATGCGCAGGATTCCTGAGCGGGTCGAATCGATCATGGCGCGGCGTGCGCCCGAGGACGGCTTTGCGGCGCTCAACGGCGCGTTTCGCAGCGACGGCTACATGGTCGTGCTGCCGCCCGGCTGCGCGCTGGACTGGCCGCTGCACGTGCTGTTCTTCAGCAGCGAGGCTGCGCTTGCCATGCATCCGTTCAACGCGGTGGTCGCGGAGCGCGGGGCGCGTTGCTCGATCGTCGAGCAGTTCGCGGGCATTACCGACGAAGCCTATTTCGTCAACACCGCCACGGAAATTGTCGCCGACGAAGAGGCCGACGTTCAGCATTGCCGCATCCAGCAGGAGGCGCGCAGCGCGTTTCATATCGCGCATGTCGGTGTTTCGCAGCGGCGGGCGAGCCACTTCACCTCGCACTCGTTCGCGTTCGGCGGCGCGTTGTCGCGTACGCAGATCGACACGCGTCTGGACGCAGAAGACGCGCAAGTCGACCTGAACGGCCTGTATTTCGTCAGCGCGCGGCAGCACGTGGATCATCACACGCGCATCGACCATGAGATGCCGCGCGGCACCAGCCGGGAATACTATCGCGGCGTGCTCGACGGCGCGTCGCATGCGGTGTTCGACGGCCGCGTGATCGTGCATCAGGACGCGCAGCAGACGAATGCGCATCAAGGCAACGACAATCTGCTGCTCTCGCGCAACGCCGAGATCGACACGAAGCCCCAACTGGAGATTCACGCCGACGACGTGAAGTGCACGCACGGCGCGACCGTCGGCCAGCTCGACGAGAGCCCGCTCTTTTACCTGCGCTCGCGCGGCATAGACGAGCGCATGGCGCGCGCGCTCCTCGTGTGGTCGTTCGCGCGCGTGAGCGTGGATCGCGTGGAAAGCGCCGCGCTGCGCGGCCGGCTCACGCAACAGTTGCTCGCGCGCCTGCCCGGTGGCGAGTACCTGCGGGGACTGTCATGAATCTACTCGAACCGGTGGGCATTCCCGACGCCGAAGCGGTCATGGCCTGGCGCCGCGACTTTCCGATTCTGCGGGAAAGCGTGCACGGCAAGCCGCTCGTGTACCTCGACAACGCGGCGACCACGCAGAAGCCCGCGAGCGTGATCGCCGCCGAGCAGGCCTATTACGAGCACGACAATGCCAACGTGCATCGCGGCGTGCATCTGCTGTCGCAGCGCGCGACCGATGCCTACGAGGGCGCCCGCGCGCGCATTGCGCGTTTTATTCACGCGACGCACGAGCAGGAGATCGTGTACACGCGCGGCACCACGGAAGCGATCAATCTGGTGGCGCAAAGCTACGCGCGGCCGCGCCTTGAGCCCGGCGACGAAGTGCTCATCACCGCGATGGAGCATCACTCGAATATCGTGCCGTGGCAACTTGTCTGCGCGCAGACCGGCGCGGTGCTGAAGGTGGCGCCGATCGACGACGACGGCACGCTCGACTTCGACGCCTACGCGCGCCTGCTCGGCCCACGCACGCGCATGGTGGCGGTGTCGCATGCGTCGAACGCGCTGGGCAGTGTCAATCCGCTTGCACAGATGATCGAACTTGCACATGCGCGCGGCGTGCCGGTGCTGGTCGACGGCGCGCAGGCGATCGCGCATGTTCCCGTGGACGTAGTCGCGCTCGATTGCGACTTCTATGCGTTCTCGGGTCACAAGGTCTATGGCCCGACCGGCATTGGTGCGCTGTACGCGAAGTCTGCGCTACTGGAAGCCATGCCGCCATGGCAGGGCGGCGGCGACATGATCCGCTCCGTGACGTTCGAGAAGACCGAGTACAACGTGATTCCATGGCGGTTCGAAGCGGGCACGCCGAACATTGCGGGGGCGATCGGGCTCGGCGCGGCACTGGACTATATAAGTGCAATTGGCCTGGAAGTCGCGCAACGGCACGAGGCCGATCTGCTCGCGTATGCCGACGAAGCATTGCGTGGGATGCCTAACGTGCGAAGGATCGGAACGGCGAAAGAAAAACTCGGCATCCTCTCGTTCGTCATGGAGAACGCGCACGCCCACGACATCGGCACGATACTCGACCAGTGCGGCGTGGCGGTGCGCACGGGCCATCATTGCGCGATGCCGGTGATGGACCGCTATGGCGTGCCGGCCACGGTGCGCGCTTCGTTTGCGCTGTACAACACACGCGCCGAAGTCGACGCGCTGCTCGACGGCCTCGCGCGTGTAGAAGAGGTGTTCCCGCTATGAGCGACTTGCGCGACCTGTACCAGGAAACGATCTTCGACCACTACCGGCGGCCGCGGAACTGCCACACGGTGCCCGGCGCGACGCATAGCGCCGAAGGCTACAACCCGTTGTGCGGCGACCGCGTCACGTTGTATCTGCGTATCGAGGACGGCGTGGTCAAGGACGCCGGCTTCGAGGGCGCGGGGTGCGCGATCGCCACGGCTTCGGCTTCGTTGATGACCGAAGCGCTCAAGGGCCGCACGCAGGCGGAAGTCGAGGCGCTGTTCGAACGCTTCCACGCGATGGCGACGGCGCCTTCGGACCGCCCGGCCTCTGCCGAAGGTCTCGGCAAGCTCGCGGTGCTCGCGGGCGTGCGCGAATTTCCGGCGCGCATCAAATGCGCGACGCTGGCGTGGCACACGCTGCACGCCGCGTTGCGCGACGAGCGCGGAACCGTATCGACGGAATAAGGCCGCGCGGCCTGGAGGCATATGACGATGAATACGCAAACGGCGAGCAACGACTTGCGCGAACGCGTGATCGACGCGTTGCGCTCGGTGTTCGATCCGGAGATACCGGTGAACATCTATGATCTGGGGCTCGTGTATCAACTCGACGTGGATGCCGAAACGGGGCACGTGATGATCCGCATGACGCTGACCGCGCCGGGCTGCCCGGTCGCGCAAACCTTCCCTGGCACGGTCGAAGAATACGTGAACGAGGTGGAAGGCGTGAGCGAAACGAACGTCGAGTTGGTTTGGGACCCGCCGTGGACGAGAGCGCGCATGTCCGAAGCGGCGCTGCTGCAACTGGGGATGCTCTGATATGGCCGACTGGGTGGACGTGGCGCCATACGCCGAGTTTGAACCGGGTTCCGTACGCAGCGTCGATGTGGACGGCACGGCGGTCGCCGTATTCAATCTCGAAGGGACCTGTTATGCGATCGAGGATACCTGTCCGCACGACGGCGGCGTGCTGACGGGCGGCGCCGTGGAGGGCGACGAGGTGATTTGCCCGCGCCATGGCGCCCGTTTTTGCATCAAGACGGGCAAGGTTCTCGCGCCGCCCGCGTATGAGGACGTCGCGGTGTTCGCAGTGCGCGTGGAAGCGGGCATGGTGCAAGTGCGCGATACACGCTGGGACGAGGGCTTTTCCTGAGAGCGGAAGCCATGCAGGCGCCTCACGCACAGTTGTCAGCGGCATAATGGCTGCGCGGATCGATGCAATGGCCGGTCGACTCAATCAAGTCGACCGCGCCGCATTCCGCGCTTTGCATGCGTTGCAACTATCGAGAGGCATCCATGAAGGCACTGTTCCATCTCGCAGCGGCCGCCGCGGCAGGCACGCTCGTCATGTTCTATCTGGACCCGGTTTCCGGGCCGCGTCGCCGCGCGAAGCTGCGCACGCCGCCGTTTTCGCGCCGTGGCGGCCGCGTGAACGCCCACGGCCACGCGGCTGAGCTGGGCGTAGACGGCGAACTGGCGGGCCCGGGCGGCGGCATTGGCACGGCGCCGTGAGCGCGTCGAGGCGAGCGTCTTGCGCAACGGCGGCTGTAAAATGCAAACCGACCGCAGAAGGAGCCCACCATGTCCGCTCTGTTGCCCGACCTGAATCATCGCGTTGCGCTCGTGACCGGCGGCTCGCGCGGGATCGGGCGGGCCATTGCCCTGGCACTGGCTTCGGCTGGCGCGGCGGTTGGCGTGAACTACCGGCAGCGCGCTGACGAAGCGGACCAGGTCGTCGCGCAGATCGAAAGCGCCGGCGGCCGCGCGCTCGCGGTGCGCGCCGATGTGTCGTCGGCGAGTGAGGTCACCAGCATGATTGGCGAGATCGAGCGCCGCCTCGGCGCGGTCGATGTGCTCGTGAACAACGCCGGCACGGGCACGTTCAGCGACATCGAGTCGATTACGGAGGCCGAATTCGACCATACGCTCGCCGTCAATCTCAAGTCGGCGTTTCTTTGCACGCAGGCGGTGCTGCCCGGCATGCGCGCACGCCGCTGGGGCCGCATCGTCAATCTTTCGTCCGTCGCCGCGCGCGGCGCAGGCCTCGTCGGCGTTCATTACAACGCTTCGAAGGCGGGTCTCGAAGGCTTGACGCGTGGCTACGCCTCACGCGTGGCACGGGAAGGCGTGACCGTGAACGCCGTGGCGCCGGGACCCATCGACACGGAGATGGCCGCGCCGCTGAAAGCCGCGAACATCGCCGAGCGGCTGCCCGTCGGCCGCCTCGGTGAAGCCGATGAGGTCGCACAGGTCGTGTTGATGGTGGTCGGCAACGGCTTCGTCACGGGGCAAACCATTGCCGTCAACGGCGGCGTCAGTTTCATCTAGGCCGCCTGTTCCATTGCCGGCCGCCGCACTGCGGCTCAATTCATTTTATTCAGCTCGTTTGCTAACCGGCGCGCGCGGTTAGCAATCTTCATACCTGAAATCCCGGTGGCCTTTATCGTTGCGTCGGCAACTGAGCGTGCCAATCGAATGCCGAGTCCCGATTCAGCGCCAAACTTTCCAATCGAAAATATTTCGTAAGGAGTCTGACGCTGAGCATTCATAACCCGATGCTTTAATCCTCATGCCGTGTAGCCTCCGCATTCAGCTGGCATGAGCGCCACGATGCGAGCTGCATAACGCCTTCACCCGGCTTCACGGTGATCCCGACAATACGAAACCAACCAGGAGCCGAAAATGCAATGGCGTCACGTCGCAGTTGGTTCGCTCACAGCCGCAGCATTCGCATCGACAATTGCGTGGAGTGCTGGTGACGATCACGACAAGAATCATCCGGAACACAATCACACCGCCACTCCGATCAAGCACCTGGTCGTGATTTATGGCGAGAACGTCTCGTTCGACCATTACTTCGCGACCTACCCGCATGCGACCAACCCGTCCGGCGAGCCAGCATTCAAGGCGCAACCGGGCACGCCCGAAGTGAACGGTCTGACGGGCACGCTGCTGACGAAGAATCCGAACTTCACGAATGCGGCCAATGGCACGGGCGCTGCCAATCCGTTCCGTCTGGATCGGACCCAGGCGGCCACGGCCGACCAGAACCACGCCTATACGGCCGAGCAGCAGGCGTACGACGACGGCCATGCCGACCTCTTCCCGTTGTACACGGGTAACGGCACGAGCGGCGGCGCCGGCGCGTTCGGCACGAAGGGCCAGGTGATGGGCTACTACGACGGCAACACCGTCACGGCGCTGTGGAACTACGCGCAGCACTTCGCGATGAGCGATAACGCCTATACTTCGAC
Organism: Paraburkholderia sp. BR14312; assembly: GCF_040948675.1. Lineage (NCBI taxonomy): Bacteria > Pseudomonadati > Pseudomonadota > Betaproteobacteria > Burkholderiales > Burkholderiaceae > Paraburkholderia > Paraburkholderia sp. BR14312. Next base: position 362,771 of record NZ_JBFPKI010000001.1, on the reverse strand, counting down.
CTACGGTCCGTCGACGCCCGGTGCGCTCGAAGTGGTCTCGGGCCAGACCAACGGCATGAAGGTTGTGCTCACGACCAAGAAGCCTTCGACCGCCGGTTCGTACTATGTGAACGACGGGCAGAACGGTTTTACGATGATCAACGACGTCGATCCGGCCTACGACCTCTGCTCGAGCGCGACCGACCAGGCGCAGATGACCGGCAAGAATATCGGCGACCTGCTGAACGCGCGTAGCGTTTCGTGGGGCGGCTTCATGGGAGGCTTCAACCTCGCGACGACGAACAGCAACGGCACGACCGGCTGCAAGCGCAGCACGGTCTCGCCGGTGGTGGGCTCGGCTACCGCCGACTATATTCCGCACCACAACTGGTTCCAGTACTATGCTTCGACCTCGAACCCGCAGCATCTGCGTCCGAGCTCGCTCGCCGCAATCGGTCACACCGAGGGCAAGAACGGCAACCCCGACCCGGCGAATCACCAGTACGATACCGACGACTTCTTCGCTGCCGTGAAGGCGGGCAATTTCCCGTCGGTGAGCTTCCTGAAGGCTCCGGCCTACCAGGACGGCCACGCCGGTTATTCGGACCCGCTCGACGAGCAGGCTTTCGTCACGAAGGTCGTGAACTTCCTGCAGGATCAGCATGACTGGGAAGATACGGCCGTGATCGTGGCATGGGATGACTCGGACGGCTGGTACGACCATGCCTACGCGCAGCCCACCAGCGCTTCGTACGACAGCGTGGCCGACCAGCTGACGGCCGCCGGCATCTGCGGCACGGGTTCGGCGCCCGCCGGCCTGAACGGCAAGCCCGTGAACGGCCGCTGCGGTCCGGGCACGCGCATTCCGTTCGTCGTGATCTCGCCGTGGGCGCGCGAGAACTACGTCGACCATACGCTGATCGACCAGTCTTCCGTGGTGCGTTTCATCGAAGACAACTGGCTTGACGGTCAGCGCATCGGCGGCGGTTCGTTCGATGCGACGGCAGGCAGCATCATGGGCATGTTCGACTTCGACCGCCGCGGCCGCGGCCACGAAGATCGCAGGCTGTACCTCGATCCGACGACGGGCGTGGTGCTCGACAAGGCACCGAAGGTTTGACCGTTGAGGATCGCTGATCGTTGTTGATCGGTAGAAAGAAGCGCGCCCCTGCCGGATTCGTCGGGAAGGGGCGCGCTGTGTTTTTCAGCAGCCGATCATGCGGGGCGGGAAGCGTGCCCGTGATCGCCTGTTCCGCGCGCGTCGTCGTATTCGCGCGAAATATCCTTGTTCGTGTAATCGCCCATGCGCCAGGCGGCGAGCAGACTGATCACACCGCACACGGCGATATAGATCGCGATTGCATAACCCGTGCGGTAATACGCGAAGAGCGCCGTTGCGATCAGCGGCGCCGGGCCGCCCGCAATCACGGAAGCCAGCTGATAACCGAGCGAGGCGCCGCTGTACCGCAGCCGCCCCGTGAACGATTCGGCGATGAAGGCCGCCTGCGGACCATAGAGCATGGCGTGCGGCACGAGCGAAAGCACCACGGCCGCGAAAATCAAAGCCGTGTTTTTCGTATCCAGCATGCCGAAGTAGATAAAGCCGAAGATGCCCGCGGCCAACGCGCCGATCATGTACATGCGCTTGCGTCCGATCAGGTCGGACACGTGCCCAAAGAACGGAATGGTCACGAACTGCAGCACGGCGGCAGCCAGAACCGCAGTGAGCATGAGGTCGCGCGAAACGTGCAGTGTCTTCACGCCATACGTGAAGACGAAGGCCGTGTAGATGTAGAACGGCGCCTGTTCGGCCATGCGCGCCAACGCCGAGAGGAGAATGTCCTTGGGTTGGCGGCGAATGACCTCCAGCATCGGCGTTTTCTCGATCTTGTTCTCGGCGAGGAGCTTCGCGAAGATCGGCGTTTCGAGAATGCTCAGCCGGATATAGAGGCCGATCGCGACGAGCACGATACTCAGCAGGAACGGCACCCGCCATCCCCACGTCATGAAGGCGTCTCCGGAGAACGCGCTGACGGCGAGCACCACGAGATTGGCGATGAAGAGTCCCGCCGGCACGCCGAATTGCGGCCAGGAAGCAACGAAGCCGCGGTGCGAATTGGTGCGCGCCCACTCCATCGACATCAGGACCGAGCCGCCCCATTCGCCGCCCACGCCCACGCCCTGGATGAAGCGCAGCACCGTGAGCAGAACGGCGCCCCAGATGCCGATCGAGGCATAGGTCGGAACGAAGGCCACGGCGAAGGTGGCGACTCCCATGAGCAGCAGCGTGACGATCAGCGTGGCTTTGCGGCCGACGCGATCGCCATAGTGGCCGAAAATGGCCGCGCCGACTGGCCGTGCGACGAAGCCCACGGCATAGATCAGAAAGGCCTGCAGGGTGCCGACTAGCGGGTCGGATTCAGGAAAGTACAGCTTCGCGAAGATAAGCCCGGTGACAATGCTGTAGAGGAAAAAGTCGTACCATTCGATCGTCGTGCCGATGGTGCTGGCAATTACGGCGCGGCGCAACTGGCGTTGGGCGTCTTCGTCCGAAAGGAGCGTGGCTCCCGGTTGATCGGCATTCATTTCGCACCCCCAAGGCAAGGGCGATATGGCCAATGCAAAACGCATGACCAGGGTCCCGGTGGTGCGCAAAAAACGTGCCCCGATCGGCCGGGATGTTGGCTTCGCCGGATCGGGTGGAAGTGATACGTCCCTCGCTATCGCTCCATCCTGATCGGCATGGGTTGAGACGTCGTGATACAGCTCGATGATATATCACGTTGTGATGCAGTGTGCGCTTTTGAACGAAATCGCCATGCGGCAGTGCATCACGGAAGACGGAGGCGCGATGACTCCACCGCTATCCTCGCAGGCCCTCAGCCCTTCTGAGTATATTGCGCGGCATCTGCAGAATTTCGCCTCGAACACGCCGGCTTCGGCGAGTGTCGATCAGCACGCGCAATTGACGGTATGGAATGAGCACGTATTCGTCGTCGCCGGCATTTTGTTCGTCGTGCTCGCGTGCATCGGCGCGCGCCGGGACAAGTGGGCGCTGTTTACGCTGAATCCCGGGGTGTCGTTCGGCCGGCGTCTTTATCTCTGGTGGTCCTGCGCCTGGCGTCAGTGGCTCGCGAGCGCGCTGCTCTTCGTGGTGGCCTTCTCCGTGTTGCGCTTATCGCTCGGAAAGATCGCGACGCCGCTCATGGCGTTCGCCGCGAACCGGGTGCCGCACGACCTCGCGCAATCTTCGCCGGCCATTTCGCTTGCGATTGCCGGCATGCCCTTCATCGTGCCCATGCTCGCATATTTGCTGCTCAGCCTGCCGCTCGTGGGGTACATGGTGCGGCGCGGACTGGCCGCGCACGCCATGCCCGCACCCAGGCGTTTCGGCTTCTGGCGCGCCACGCTGCTCGGCTTGATCACGTATGCGTGGACCTTGCCGGCCAGCCTCGCCATTACCAATGTAGGGGTCTCCTCTGCGCAGCCACTTGCAAACGCACTGCGCGCGATACTGCTCGTGGCATGGGGCATGTATATCGTGCTGCCGCGCCAGGTGCGCAGCGTCGCGCGCCTGGCCGCCCCTCGGTAGCGGGGACTTCAGGCCGCCAGGTCGACGACCGCCTTCAGCGGTATCAGCCGCCATTCGCCGGCGGTCGCGAAAGCGATGATCTGCGAGAACGTGGCGGGCGCGTTGCTGAAGATCTCGGCTTCGAGCGCGGGCGCGCTACCAATGCGATGGATGATCGAATCCGGGTCCTCGTCCAGCAGCCCGTAAAACACCTCGACGACTATGCGGCCCCCCACTGGGCCAAGGCGCGTCAATGCGCCGACGCCGAGCTTGCCGTCCTGCGTGCCGAGCATGTCGTCTTCACTGAACGTCTCGCCGACGGGCGCGAGTTCGAGCACCGGCCGTTGCGCTTCAGCGAGGATATAAAACCATAGCGGCGTATCGTCCTTGAACGTGTCGCCAAGCGCCGGGCTCTCGCCATCCGCATTCAGCGAGGCAATGCGATCGAAGCGGAAGGTCTTCGACGGATCGCTCGAAACCTGGGTGCGCACCACGAGTTCGTCGGGACCGAGCGGCGTCACGCCGAGCGCGCTCGCCACCGTTTCACCGCTTGGCAGGCCATAGACGTTGCCGCGCAACAGGTTGAGCATGGCCAGCGAACGAAAGCCCTTCGCCGATGCGAGATTGTTTGCCGCGTCGGGAATCGGCACATCGGACACGCTGTGCGGAAGTTTCGAAAGCGGATCGACGATCGATGGATCGAACTTGTACGCGTATTGCAGACGCTTGACGTCGTTCGAGGCATTGTCGGCAACGCCGGTGGCGGCCTTGTTCGCGCCATCGAGTCCGGGCCCGCCTTTCTCGCCCGGCAACGGATGCTCGCGCGGGAAGAAGCGCTGCCAGTCGTCGATCACGTGTGTTTCGGGCAGCCGGTCGAAACCGACGAGGCTGTCCTTGTTGGCATTCGTGCCGTCGAATATCGGTGCACTGAAGTTGTCGTTCAGCACATAGCCGTTGCGCACGCCCGAGTGGCCATACCGGTACGCGGCCCCGGTGAATTCGCGCGGCAGGTTGCGTCTCGCCGGGCCCGGACCATAAAGCTTGTAGGCATGCGCGCGGTCCTGCTCGTGCGCGGTCACGAATGCATCGACGACGGACGAATCGACGATCCGATGCAGGAAGTCTTCGACCAGCACGCGCTGATACGCCCAGCGCACCTGTGCGCGCGCCGCTTCGAACAGATCGCTTCCGCGCAGCGTGACGTCGGCTTTCGCGAGCCGCGCGACCACGCGGTTATGAAAACGCAGGAACAGCATCTGGATTTGGCAGACGATCGAATTCTCGTCGTTGCGCTTGTCGCCGATAATCGCGCGAGCGTTATAGGCATTCCCGGTTCGCGGCAGATCGTCGTGACCTTCGATCAGCGAGGCGCCCTGATAAATCCCTTTGTGCGGGTGGTTTTCGTCCGCATACATGTAGGGCGCGTCGTCGGGTCCCGGGCCGTACACGTTGTCGAGGTCGAAGCGCGGCGTGCGCAGGTTCGTGGGCAGCTGCCCGGTCTTGCGCGCCTGGATCAAGGTTAGCTGCGACGTGGTATCGAGCGTCAGGTCGTGATCGATGAACTGGCCGAAATACGTGTAGCCGGCCGGTACATAAAGGTTCTCCTCCGGGTCGGGATCGTTCGATACGGTGTCCGCTGCTGACTGCATGCCTCGCGCGAGTACGGCGAGGTGCGCAGGGTCATAGTGATTGAAGCGCGGCGGGAAAATCGAAGTCAACTCTTCGTTCAGGCCGCTCATTCCCGCATGGGCTCCGACGAGGTTGCGCGGTGTACCTTGGGGATTCATCATCGTTCTCCTAAGTAATTCATCGCAGAAAAGACACTTCGCAAGCATGCTGGCGAAGGACCCCGTTCGACTTCAGGCTGAGCGGATTATTTTGAGGTGATGGCGGCGACGATCGCCGCAAACGGAGAGGGCGGATTGACAGGAAGCAGGATTAATTTTTCTGAAAGCTTTGAATGTGCGCTAACCCACGCTTGGGCGGCGCTTCGATTTGCGAACGTTCGACAACGCAGGCAGGCAATCGCGAATCGCGCCCAGGCGGCCCGGTTGATGGTTACGTGACGGTATTCGCGTGCTGCGCGCCGAACTGCAGCGCCGCGAGCTGCGCATAAAGCGGCGAACTCTGCAGCAGGTCCGCATGCCGGCCTTGCGCCACGATGCGGCCCTGCTCCATGACGATGATGCGGTCGGCCTGCTGCACGGTGGCGAGGCGATGCGCGATGACGAGCGTCGTGCGGTTTTGGGCAGCGTTGTCCAGCGCGGTTTGCACAAGGCGTTCGCTCGCGGCGTCGAGGGCGCTGGTGGCCTCGTCGAGCAGCAGAATGGGCGGGTTCTTGAGGATCGCGCGCGCAATGGCAATGCGCTGACGCTGACCGCCTGAAAGGCGCACGCCGCGCTCGCCGAGGAACGTGTCGTAGCCTTGCGGCAGTTCCTCGATAAAGCCGGCTGCCGCCGCCATGGAGGCGGCGCGCTGCACGGCTTCGAGCGTCGCGTCGGGCGAGCCGTAGCGAATGTTGTCGAGCACGCTGCCCGAGAAGATCACCGACTCCTGCAGCACGACGCCGATCGCCTGGCGCAGTGCCGCGAGCGACACCTGTTGCGTCGGCACACCGTTGATGCTGAGGCTGCCCGATTGCGGGTCGTAAAAGCGCAGCAGCAATTGAAAGAGCGTGGTCTTGCCCGCGCCCGACGGACCGACCAGCGCGACATGTTCGCCCGGGCGCACGTCGAGCGAGAAGGCGTCGAGCGCGGCAATGCCAGGGCGCGAAGGGTAGGAGAAGCCAACGTTGTCGAAGCGGATGCCCGCGCCATGAGCGGGCAGCGGCACGGTTGCCGCCGCCTGCGCCACCGGCGAGCGCGCGGCGAGCAGTTGCAGCAGCCGTTCGGTGGCGCCCGCGGCCCGTTGCAGATCGCCCCACACTTCGGCAACGGCGCCCACGGCGCCGGCCGTGAACACCGCGTAGAGAATGAACTGGGAGAGCTGGCCGGCGCTCATCTGCCCGGCCAGTACCGCCTGCGCACCGAGCCAGAGCACGAACACGACGGCGGCGAACACGAACACGATCACCACGGCCGTCAATCCGGCACGCGCCCGAATGCGTGTGAGCGCCGTTTCGAAGGCCGCTTCCACGGCGCCCCCAAAGCGCTTTGTCTCGAACGACTCCTGGGCATACGACTGCACCGTGGGCATGGCGTTGAGCACTTCGCCAGCCAGGGCGCTTGCGCTCGCCACCTTGTCCTGGCTCGCGCGCGAAAGCCGCCGCACGCGCCGCCCGAAGATGACGATAGGTGCGACCACAACGACCAGTGTCGCGATGATGTAGCCGGACAGCACCGGGCTCGTCGCGACGAGCATCGCCACGCCGCCGACCGTGAGGAGCACGTTGCGCAGGCCCAGCGAGAGGCTGGTGCCCACCACCGTCTGGATCAGGGTCGTGTCGGTGGTGAGGCGCGAGAGCACTTCGCCCGTCTGCGTGGTCTCGAAGAACTGCGGGCTCATGCGTATCACGTGGTCGTACACGGCGCGCCGCATGTCGGCCGTCACCCGCTCGCCGAGCCACGAGACCCAGTAGAAGCGCAGCGCCGTCGCCGCGGCGAGGATCAGCGAAACCACGAAGAGCGCGATGAAATAGCGGTCGATATGCGTGCGATCGCCGCTCGCGAACCCACGGTCGATCAGGTACTTGAATGCCACCGGCAGCGCGAGCGTCGCGCCCGCCGAGGTCAGGAGCGCGAGGAAAGCAAGCGCCCAGCGTCCCGCATAGGGGCGCAGGAAGGGCAAAAGGGCGAAGAGGGGCGCGACGCGGGAAGGGCGGCGGGCGGCGACATCTGGCATGGAGCTTCCTGGCGGATCGACAATGAAGGGATTGTGCCAGCCCGAGGCGGGGCGAGGCTGGCACGGGTTTATTGCGCGGGCGGCGCGGCGCCATTGCGCAGTTGCTCGCGCTCCTCGGGCGTCATGTGCTGCCATTGTTGCCACTGGTGCCAGTGCATGCGTCGGCGGCAGCCGCCATGCCCGCGGAAACCGCCGAGCAGGATCCGGCACAGCACCAGCAGTCCGATTGCGCGCGGATAGTCGATGGCATGCGCATTGGCGACGATCGCCGGTGCGATCCAGTTCCACAGGCCCATGACGATTGCGCCCAGCAGTGCGATGACCGCCACCATCAGCAGCGCCTTGGCGAATATTTTGCGGCGAAACTTCATTCCATTCTCCTTCGGTTCAAATCTCGAGGTCGTCCCATGACGCACGCAAACGTTCGCGCAGATGCAGCACCGCATAACGTTTGCGCGCGAGCAGCGTGTTCACGCCCACCCCACTCGCGGCGGCCAGCTCCTTGAAACTGCGCCCGTCCAGTTCGTGCGCGATGAACACCTCACGCTGACTGGCGGGCAATTCGTCGAGCGCGGCGCGCAGTGCGTCGAGCATCGCTGCGCGTTCGTAAGCGGCCTCAGGGCCGGCGTCGGGCGAGGGCAGCGCGAGGTCGAGGCGATACTCGCTTTCGCCCTCTTGCGGCTCGACGAGCGGCACTTCCTTGCGTTTGCGAAACCGGTCGACGATGCGATTTCGCGCCACGCGAAAGAGCCACGCGCCAACCTGCTCGATGGGCTCAGGCAGCCGCCACGCCTGAACCAGTTCTTCGAACACGTCCTGAAGAATGTCGTCGGCTTCGTCCTGGTCGATCACGCGGCGGCGGATGAAATTGCGCAGCCTGGGGCGCTCGCGGGCGACGGTGTCGGCGATTTCGCGGTCCTGCGTACTCGGCGGGCTGGGGGTGGGCGGCGGTTCCATACCCGTGTAGACGATCCGGAAATAGAAATATTGTGGCGCGTAATCGCGGGTTTTATGTGGCATGGATATTTCGTTAAACAAGACCCGAGATAGCCGCATATTTATTGACATCTGTCACTATATTTCGGTCACAATGCAGCATCGAACAAAACCAACAAATTCACACGCTATCGGTCATGCACCTTCACGAGCCTGGCAGCGGTACTGCGTCTAAAACGCTGGAACTGCTCGCGGACCCCGGGCAGTTGCCCCTCGAAACGCCGCTGCCATTGGCGGTGTTTCACCATGATGGAACGATGCTGCTGCCGCAAGGCGGGATGCTGAACGGCGAGCAGCGCGACTTCCTCTTCGCGCACTTCCAGCCTTATCGCAACACGGCAGACGAGGCGAGTCTAGCGAGCACGCAAGACAGCCTGGCCGACCGTGGCGAGCGTGGCAAAGGGCCGTTGACGCTGGACGACATGAATCTCGCCATTGGCGCGCTGCTAGGCATACGCAGCCAGGCGGGCATGGGGCGCGAGATGCTGCCGTGCCGGCTGATCGGTTTCCGGCCCGGCGGCGCGATGTTCGTCACGCCGCCCGCCGCGGCCAAACCCGCGTGGGAGCCATTTCAGGGCGAACAGGTCGAGATCGTTGCGATCGCAACACAAGCCGTGTTCTGGCTCGTCTGCACCGTCGAGGCGGTCTGCACGCATCCGTTCCGCTATCTCGTGCTCTCCGAACCGGGCACGATACGCCGGCTGCGCGAACGCCGGGCCGTGCGCGTGCGTACGCAACTCGCGGTGCGCTATGGCGTGGACCTGACGGGCTCGGAACTGAACCGGCTCGGCATTGGCTGCGATATCAGCGTGCTGGGGATGTCGCTCGCCGCCGGGCGCAAGATCGGCGAGGTCGGCGAGCGCATATGCGTGGTGTTTCCGATCGAAGCGGGGAGCGTCGGGTCGACGTTCCAGGCCGTCGCCGTGATTCGCAATCTGCGCGCCGATAACCCGCAGGCAGGACTCACCCTGCACGGACTCGAATTCGACACGCTTTCTCCCGAGAGCCAGGTCGCGCTCAAGACGTTCGTGTTCGATCGGCAGGACGCCGTGTCTTACTGGGCCGGCATGCCGACCTGAACCGGGCGCGCTCAATGCAATGACCGGTTGTTCGAACTCGAAGGCATGGGTGTGAACGTGCAATTCGGGTCCTTGTGCGCCGCGTCTTTGCAGCAGTCCAGCAAGGCCTTGACCGACGCGAGATTTGCCTTGTCCCATTGTTCATTGCTCATGGCGTTGTCGGTCGGCATCCAGTGGTCCCATGGATAGCTGTTGGCGAGCCGGTCGTTGCCAGGCGCTTTCTGATTGCCCACAGAGAGCCCGAGAAAGGCGGTGCAGCTCTGCTCGCTGCCGATGCGGTGACAGCCAATGCAGGTGTTGCCCGGTGTGCTCATCGTCATGAGGTGAAACGACGAGAAAGCCTGCCCGATGCTCGAATACTTCCCCCATGGGTCGGTGGGCACCTTGTCCCACACTTGCCCGATATACGGGCTGAAGATGAAGGGGCCTGCGTCGTGGCATTGGAGGCAGGTGGGCTTTTCGGAGGCGACCACTGCGGGTGTCGCCCAGAATTCGACTGCGGAGGTGTGTCCTGCAGGTGGCTTTCTCTCGTTCGGCGGCGGCACGCGGGTCGCCACGAATCCACCACTCGCGGACACGCTGGCTTGCGATTTCGGTTGTGGCTTCGCCTCGAACCAGCAGGTCTTGCCGTTGCCTGAGTGATGCATCACGACGACTACGCCGTCATAGTGCGGGTCGTTATCGGGGCGCAGCGCGTCGCGCCGGCAATACGCGGAAATTTGCGTGTTGCCGCGCGATAGATTCAGGATCTTCGAAAACGGAATGCATTGACCTTTTGCTTCCGAAGTTGGACTCAGCAATGAAGGCTTGTCGCATCGCGTCGGGGACTCGTTTGGCCCGGGCGGCTTTCCATCGATCGTAATGGGAATCTCCGTTCCGTCATTGCAGTTGAACGGGGGGATTTCGCCAATTTCCTTCACGCACTGATCGGCGTATTCGAGCAAGGTCTGCTCATGCGTAAAAGCGGCAAGCGGCACGGCGAAGAGGAAGCATAGAGCGAACAGGCGGACGCGGACAGACATGGTCATCCTCCGCTTTTCATCTGCATTTGCGCGACTTTGCGAATCGCCTCGCGATACTTCACGTAGCCTGTGCATCGGCACAGGTTTCCGCCCACCCAGGTGTCGATTTCCGTTTCTAGCTGGTCTCCGCTGATGCGGTACGCCTTCACATGTTCGAGCATGGCGGTCGCGGCCATCAGAAAGCCGGGCGTGCAGTAGCCGCACTGAAACGCGAAAGATTCGAGGAAAGTCTGCTGCAGCGGCGAAAGCCTGTCGCCGTCCGCGAGGCTCTCCACGGTAAAGATATATTGATTCGCGACAGCGCTTACTGGTGTGACGCACGCCAGAGTCTTCTCCATCAGCGTGTCCTGGCTGCTGCGCAGGCCCACGGTGCACGCACGGCACGCGCCAATGCCGCAGCACACCTTGGTCCCTGTCAGGTCCAGGCGTTCGTGAAGGAATTCGGCGAGGCTCATATCGGTATCGGCGGCCGGTACCGTCACGGCGCGTCCGTTCACGTGAATCTTGACGTCGGCTTCGCTCACTGCAGGGCCTCGCGTATCTTGTCGGGCGTGACGGGGGTTTCCCTGAAGCGATGCCCGGTTGCCATGGCCAGCGCATTCAGCAGTGCCGGCGCAATGGGGCACATCACGGCCTCGCCGATGCCGCGCGCGCTGTGATGGTTCCCTTCCGGCGGCGGCAGCGCGATCAGTTCCTGCCGCGGGACGTCGGTCATGCGCGTGATGAGGTAGCGGTCGAGATTCCATGTGCCGTCGCCGGGGCCGTGATTGCCCAGCGGACACGCTTCGCTCAGCACATTGCTCATCGCCATGGCCACCGCGCCTTGCGACTGGCCTTGCACGATTTCAGGACAGATCAGGCGGCCGGCGCTGAGTGTCGTGACGACCTCTTCGACCTTTACGTGGCCGCTTTCGGGGTTCACGGACACCGCGACGAGCGCTGCCGAAGGCGCATAGTTCGTGCGCCCGAAATTGAACGTATCGCGTGGCGGCAGCAACTTGCCGTGAGGCAAGCCCTCGAGATGGTGCGTATCGGGGCCAACGGCTATGAAGTCGCAGTCCATCTCGACGGCGCCCGAGGCGAACGTGTACCGGCTTCTCCAGAATCCGCCGGCATAGGTCACATGGGCGGCGGCCACGGTAGGCAACTGCTGGCGGTTGATCTCGTCGAGCAACGCGGGCCAGCTGATTGCCGGGTGACCGGCCGCGGTCAGCTTGCCATTTGTCCACGTGAGGTCATGCCGCTCGATGTGCGGGTTGTTCCATATTGCGCGTGCGGCAGGCAGCACGCTTTGCAGCATCAACACCATCGCGGCGCGATCTACGGCCTGAAAGTGATGGAACGCACCGAGGCAGGCGCTCGAAGAACCGAAGGGGGCCGAGATCGCTTTGCTTCCGGTAGCATCCAGGATGCCCAGCTTTGTGTAATCGAAACCCGGTATCTGAAACGCCTCGACTTCGTTCATGGTGATTTTCTGCGCGTTCTGCCCAAGGCACGCCGCAGGAGCCAGGGCCAACGTCGTCGCCGCGCCATTGCCCATGTCCGTGTAATGCGTGAGCACATGCAGGCCCGCGTTCGGCTGAATCTGCACCATCGCGAATACGGCATCTTTGCCGGTACCGTAGGCCTGGTTCGACATGGCGAGCCCAACGCCATACCGTAAGCCGAGCGCGTGGCGTTGCGCGCGCACGCTTTCCCTGTTGCGCCATAACTCGTGGGCCTCAAGCTGGTTCAGCAGCTCGGCGAGTTGCAGATGGAACAGAATGGGTGCGCCAGTGAGCGTTTTGCCGTGCTGCTTGCGGAGCAGGTTAGTGCGTCGGATGTCGAATGGACTTTTGTGCAGCGCCTGGGCGGCCTCGTCCATGAGCGTTTCGATGGCGAGGTAAGCCTGAGGACCGCCGAAGCCGCGCTGCGAGCCGCCGAACAACGCGGGCGTATAACTCACGGAGCTTTGCGCAATGGCGCGCGGAATGTCGTAGCAACTCATGGCGCTCATGGCAGCAAGGTCGCCAACGGGGCCTGTGAGATTTTCCTTGGCGCCGCCATTGAAGCTGAAGGAACTGATGAGCGCCTGGAGCTTGCCGCTCTCGTCGAGCCAGATGGACTCCGTGAAATCCGTCTCCGCGCGTTTCAATCCGACCTGGAATTGTTCATAGCGCGATTGCTGCCAGCGCAACGCCCCCTTCGCGAAGGGGGCGGCGAGCGCGAGATAAACAGGAAAATACGATTCGTCGCGGCCGCCGAATCCGCCGCCTGGGTAGCAACTGATCACGTGAACGTGCTTGACGTTGATACTGCTGTCCTTGAACAACTTACATGCGGATATGCAGTCGCCGCGCGGCGATTGTGTGCCGAGCACCAGGTTCAGACAACCGGAATCCGCCTGAAACCACGCGAGTCCCGACTCCGGTTCCATGAAGACGGGATCGATTGCGGGCGTTCTGAAGGCGCCATCGAACTGGTGCCAGGCCTTGCTGTCGACCCTGGCGCTGGCCAGATCGTAAATTTCTTTACTTGCGCTGTCGCGTGCCTTGGTGAACTTCTCAAAGGGGAGGCTGCTACGCTGGAGGTTCGAAAACGACCTCGCGTCGTCGCGCACATAAACCTTGGACGCGGACGGATACAAAGTGGTGATGGCGCTTTCCGGTACCGTTGCGCCGTAACGGATCACGGACTCGTTGAAATCGAGCAGTTTCTTTGCGCGGCGATACGTATCGAAGTCTTCGAAGATCAACAAGGCGACGGGCTGGCCGTAGCAATTGGCAGGTTTGCCCTTCTGCGCGAAAAGATAGATATCCTGGCTAGCGACCGGATCCTTTTCGGCCGCGAGATAGATGCGATTGTCATTCAACGTCTGGTTGGATACCACGGCGATCGGGCGAAGATTGCGCGGCAATACGCTCAGATCGAAGCCTTCGAAATTCTTGTCGACGCAATTGCATCTCAGCGCATATAGCCAGTTTTCTTCTTTCGGCCAGCCTTCGAAGTCGCGCGCCTTGTAATCACGCGCGTAGATCTTCGCACCCGTGACCTTGCTCACGCCCTCGATGCGCCAGCGCGCCTTGCCAGGCTCCGGCGCCCAGTCGGGTGTGCCGTTCGGCGGCGATAGTGCGGAGTGGGCGCGCGTCGCGCCAGGTACGGTTGGGCTGGCGGCCGTGAACGCGGTGATGGAGCTGACCGACATCGTGACCGCGCCGCTCCCCATGGCCTTGAGGAATGTCCGGCGAGTGATCGGAACATCGCAAGCCATGTGCGTCTCCAGGCGAGACCCGCAGCGCGATCCGCATTATTTCATGTCGCGCGCTACGCGAAATCCATTGGCTTCGTAGCGAACGCTGCTGTCGTATTTGAAGCGCGTGGCGGCGAGCATATAGCCCGCGCCGTCACGCCACGATCCGCCGCGAATCACGCGCGTCTGGCAGTTGGGCTCGTCCCACGAGTGGCCATCATTCGGCGCGTTCTTGTACGAGTTGTGCCAGCAGTCGCTGACCCATTCCCAAACGCCGCCGGCCATGTCGTAGAAGCCAAACGCATTGGCCGGGAACGAGCCGACGTCGTCGGGCGCCTCGACGTGCCACGGCGGGCCACAGTCCTTGCAGTTCGCCGTGCCCTTGCGCATGTCGTTGCCCCACCAGTAGCGCGTTTCGGTGCCGGCGCGCGCGGCATATTCCCATTCCGCTTCCGTCGGCAGGCGGTAGGGCTTGCCGCTGATCTTCGAAAGCCATTTCACGTACTGCTGCGCGTCGTCCCAGCTCAGGTCGCGCACGGGGGCGTTCGGCGAGGCGTTGTTCTCGTTCGACAGGCGCGGGCAGGCGCTCGCGGCAACGCACGCGTTCCACTGCGCCACCGTCACCGCATACTTCGCGAGCGCGTAACTATGGCTGATCGTCACGTGGTGCGCGGGCCGTTCCGAGACGTCGTCGGTGTCGATGCCCATGGTGAAGTTGCCGGGCGTCACCGCGACCAGCACCGGGCAAGATGGGCAGTCCTGAATGTCGTGGGGACCCGGCTTCGAAATGGCCGGATTGCCCTTGGCAGCAACTGCCGCCGCAGCTGCAGCCGTTGCCGCGGTCGTCGCGGCGCCCGGCGGTGCGGAGGCGGGCGCTGCCGTGGTCTGCGCGGGTGGGGGCGGCGGTGTCTTTGCCTGAGGCGCTGGCGCGGGTGCCGGTGTGGGAGCGGCGGCAGCGGGGCTGCTAGCCGGGTGCGGGGTGGACGTAGCGGGCGTGGCGGAGGCTGCAGCGGGTTTCGATGCCTCCGCACGCAAACGCGTCAGGCGGGCCTGCGCGAGCGGCGCGAAGCGTCCGTTCGGATAGGCCTTCAGATATGCCTCGTAGTCGCTCGCGTATTGACTGTCCTTGATCGAATTCCAGAACGTGATTTCGTATTCCTGGGAGGTGTCTTTCGGCATCAGGCCCACGCGCACGATCGCGACGCCATAGCGTTGCCGCGCTGCGCCGGCCTCGGTGAGGCGCTCATGTCCGGCGTGGGCGCTTGCGTACCGGCCAGGAGCTTGCGGCTCGAGACGCGGCTGCTCGCGTGCCGGAGCCGAACGGTCATGCGCTGCCGGCGCGGCCGAACGTAGCGTCGAAGTCAGGCCTAGCGAGATCAAGAGGCACACAGGCAACACTAGCCGCCACATGTTCGTTCTCCCTATCAGGTGCCAACCCGGGTGCATACCCAGGCGTCATCGCCTTTCAATGCCGACGGTGCGCTACCCCGCTGCAGTCGCCAGCCGCGCTCGCATGAAACGCGGGCCGCCGCCGGCACAGGCACTGCCTGCGCACAACTACAAAATAGCACGCACGCCGCGCGATGCAGTAACTCGGTGGCACCCGCACGCGCCGCGCCGATTTATCTCCGTCCGCTTGAATCCGTCCTAAGCTGTAGAACACGCACCGAACTCCAAAGCGGCGCGCCGTCTGCCGAACAAGGAGCACGAAGATGCAACGAAGAGCAACCCTGTTGGCCCTGGCAGCGGCCGTTCTGATGCCGCGCCTCGCGTTTGCCGAGCGCACCCCGTCGCCGCCCGGCGCGGAGGTCTACATCATCTGGCCGCCCGACGGCGCGACGATTCCCACCGGCAAGTTCTGGGTTCGCATGGGCCTGCGCAACATGGGCGTTTGCCCCAAGGGGATCAACAAGGCGAACACGGGCCATCATCACTTGCTCATCGACACGGACCTGCCGCCGCTCGATCAGCCGATCCCGTCGGATCGCAATCATTTGCATTTCGGCGCGGGCGAAACGGAAGCCCGGGTCGAGCTTGCGCCGGGCAAGCACACGCTGCAGTTGCTGATGGGCGACTACAATCACGTGCCGCACGATCCTCCGGTCTACTCGAAGAAGATCACGGTCACGGTCAAGTAGCGAAGGACATCCGGCTTTAGCCGCAGCGCAAAAGAAGCGGGAGTGCACGCCATGAAGAGGTTCCTCGTTTTTGCTGCCAGCCTCGTGCTGCTCGCGGGCGGTGCGGCGCAAGCAGGCACGACGCCGGTCGACCCGAACGCGCACGTTTATATCGGCTGGCCCAACGACGGCCAGGTCATGCCGGCCGGGCGGCCATTTCGCGTCTGGTTCGGCCTGCGCAACATGGGCGTGGCGCCCGCGGAAGTCGAGTTTCCCAATACGGGCCACCACCACCTGCTCGTCGATACGGACTTGCCGCCGATGGATCAGCCCATTCCATCCGATCGCAATCACCTTCACTTCGGCGCTGGCCAGACCGAAACGATGCTGCAGTTGCCGCCGGGCAAACATACGCTGCAGCTGCTGATGGGCGACGCCCACCACGTGCCGCACAACCCGCCGGTGTACTCGAAGAAGATCACCATTTACGTTAAGTGATCCATACGAATCGACCGCGAATGTTGCGGGATGATTCGAACGTTTGCGACGCTTTCACTTTCCCCCAGCAAACAGTGTTCGTAGCGTGCCAACATAAGCCGATCGACGCGTTGGCGCGCGCCCATCACCACGCACGACGCGCACGCGCCACGCGCCGCGCGTGAGACTCCGGGAATTCCAGAACAGTCCTTATGCGACGGGCGATGCGCGCCGTGCGCACGCGCACTCGTGCATCTGGCACGCCTCATGCCTTGTTGGACCCGAGCCCGCAACCATGCAGCTCACAATCCCAACAGTGTTGCATCCATTCCTGGAGAACTGCCATGAGCAAGCTGATGATCGCCGACCTGAGCGTCGCGCAAGAACTCGACCGCCGTGAAATGAGCGCCGTGCGCGGCGGCCTGGGCCTGTGGCCCGTCTGCTACCCGACGATGCCGAGCGTGAAGGTCGACTCCACCAACTTCTCCGCATCGCAGTTGATCGGCCAGACGAACACCATCCTGTCCAACACGGGCAACGACGTGGCGTTCGTGAACAACCTCCACGCTTCGACCAACCCCGTGCAAACGGCTCACAACACGATCAACTTCTGATCGTGCTGCCAGCCGTGGAGGCTTACCCGCCTCCACGGCGCCGCCCTCCACCGCATCCGCTGCACACCGCTTCTTCGTCGCGTCCTTCGCCGCCTTTCCCTTAAGGAGTCGATCGTGAACACACTGCTCTCGCCGTCCGCCGCGCACGTATGTCGCGGCGCGTCGCGCTGGCTGACCTGCGTCGTCGGAGCGGCCGGGTTGTGTGCCGTGGCGCTGTGCGGCTGCACGGATCTGGGCACGCCTGCGTATCGGCGCCCGAACATGCCTGAGAAGGACGCCTGGGCGCATACGAGCCGCACGTTTTCCGCGGCCGATACGGTCAATCCGCAGTGGTGGACAGAGTTCGACGATCCCTACCTGAATACACTCATCGAAAAGGCGATTGCGGGCAATATCGATATCCGGGTGCTGGCGGCGCGCATTGGCGTAGCCGGCGCGCAGATCGGGGAAGTGCAGGCCGGTGCACTTCCCACGGTCGACGCGGGCGCGGGTATCGACTATGAGAAGAGCACGGGGCTAGCGCTCTCGAAGACCTATAACGTCGCCACTCAGGTCAACTGGGACATCGATATCTGGGGCAAAGTCCAAAAAAGCGTGCAGGCTCAAAAGGCCGAGTATCACGCTAGCGAAGCGGATTGGCGCGCAGGCTATTTGACGCTCGTTACGAAAGTGGCGAGCACTTATTTCCAGATCCTCCAGTTCGACGATCAGATCCGCGACGAGGAAGACACGCTCAGGCGGAACAAGCGGATTCTCACCATCTACCAGCAGATGTACGCAAACGGTGTCGCGCCCAAGACCGAGGTGCTGCGCCAGAGCGCGGAAGTCAATGGCGTCACGAACGAACTGCTCGAACTGCACCGCGAGCGCGATACCGCCGAAAACGCGCTTTCCACGCTGGTCGGCGTGCCCGCCGGCGAGTTCAAGATGCCGTCGGGCCAGTTGCGCGAGCGCGTGAAGTTGCCGGATGTGCCCATGGGCCTGCCCGCGCAGCTGCTGGGGCGCCGTCCCGATGTGGTGGCCGCGCAGTACCGCATTCTCGAATCATATGACGAAGTCGGTTCCGCGCGGCTCGCGCAATTGCCGACCATCAGTCTCACGGGCCGCGCCGGCACAGCCGCGTTTTCGCTCTCCGACCTCTTCAAGGTGTTCACGCTGAGCTTCATGCCGAGCATCGACTTTCCGATGTTCGACCCCAGCGTGCATGCCCACATCAAGACGACCGAGGCCCAGAGCAAGGTTGCCGAAGAGCAGTATCGCCAGGTGGTGTTCACGGCGTTCGAAGAAGTCGAAAATGCGCTGGTGAACCTCGACGCGCATAAGAAGCAGCGCATCGAACTGCTGCAGCAGAACGAGCGGCTGCGCACCGTCGCGGCGCAGGTCGAGGCGCAGTTGAAGGAAGGGCTGGTGTCGCAGCTCGAAGTATTGGAGTCCGAACGTTCGCTCGCAAACGCAGAACAGTCGCTTTTGTCCAACCATGAACTGATCCTGAGCGACACCGTCACCCTCTACAAGGCAATCGGCGGCGGCTGGCCCGACGTCGATGTCGCCAGCGTGGCCTCGAATTCCGCTGTGCCGGCAGCGCCCGTCAAGTGAGCGCGCTGGTCGCAGCGGGCCGCGTCAGTTGTTTGACTCCAGCCAACAGTCGCCTACACTTTTCTCACACCCCGATCGCCATGTGCAAGGCGCGCGGCTCCACACGGAGAGTCAGTGCGCACGCGGCGCCTGCGCCACGCGCGTCTCGGCTCACAACTGCTGATCGCTGGCGGAATCATGGTGCCTGACGCCGCTTCCATTGCCGAGAGCCAGACATCGCTCGACCGAACGTTCGATATCGTGCTGCGGCCGATATCGCATGCAGAGCTGGGCGAGATCCGCATCGACAAGGATCTTTTCGCAGTCGGGCGGACCCAGCCGCCTTTTGCCGAGGCGAAGCCCGAGGTAGTCGTCGATGTCTCGCGCCGTCATGCGCGCATCTTCCGCGAGGGCGCGGCGGCCTACGTGGCCGACCTGGGCAGCAAGAACGGCACGGCGGTCAATGGCATCGAAGTCACCCAGAAGCCTCACGTTCTCAAAGACGGCGACGAACTCAGCTTTGCCGGCGCGCTCGCGTTTCGCGTGAGCTTCGCGCCGCGTACGGTGCGGGCGCCCGCGCGGGCGACCGTGGTGACGCTCACGCCGGTGCGCGCCGATCTGGGTTTGCAGCAGATCGTCGTGACGAGCTTTCCGTTCCTCGTCAGCAAGGCCGACGAGACCTTTTCGCAGTATCACGACGCGTATCCGCACCAGGTGAACTATTTGTCGCGCCGTCATGCGCACATCTACGCCGAAGACGATGCGATGTACGTCGAAGACCTGGGCAGCACCAACGGCACGTTCCTTGACGGACAGCGACTCGACGATCATGCGGTCAAGCTCGAAGACGGCCAGCGGATCGCCTTTGGCGGCGAGCACTTCGTCTACCGGGTTGGCCTCGAAAGCACGAGTGGAAGCGATGCCACCGTGACGGCGACGCGCGAGCGCCACGCCGCGGTGCTCGCCGAAGATGCAGACCGCACGACGTTCATTGGCAGCGCGCACTCGTTTCTCGATATTTTCTGCACGCCGCCCGCGCCTGCCCAGGACGACGAAATCAATCCCGATGCGCCGCAACCCGCGCCGGAGCCGGGCCACGACGCGCGACGCCGGCGCGGCAGGATCGAGGTCTTCCTGAGTGAGTTGAGCGAAGCGCTGGGCGGCAGCGGAAAGATCAACATGGGCGCGTTCGCGCGCTGGGGCGGCGGCGCGATTGCCGTGATCGTCGCGCTCGTTGCGCTCACGTATTTCCAGGGTGCGCCGCAGCGCGACATGCAGGCGTTGCTCACGAGCGGACAGTTCGAAAGCGCGGCGCGCATGGCCGATCAATATCTCACGCGCCACCCGAACGACAGCACGTGGCGCGCGATGGGGACGGAAGCGCTCATCAAGGCCGACGTGCCCGACTGGGTCGCCGCGATCAACGCTCGCGCGTTCGACCGTGCGCGTGCCATCGTGGAGGACATGCGTACGCTCGCGCGCCACAACCCGGACGCCGCGTCGCTCGTGGAAAACATCGGCTGGATCGGCGCACTGCAATCGTTCGTGCAGGGACGGGGCGGCCCGCAGGCGCCGATCCGCATCTATCGCGACGAGGCGCCGATCCATGCGCTGACGAGCCGCTGGAACGACGACCCCGGCGAGCATCAGCGTGCATTCGACCGGATTTCGGCCTACGTGCCGGCGTTTGCCGCCGTGTATGCCGATTCGCTCAGCCACCTGCGCAAGCTGCAGAGCGACGACTCGGTGTATGTAGCCGCGCTCGAGCGCATCCAGCAGACAATCGACAGCGCACTCGCGAGCGACCGCTTCGACGCGCTCACCGCGATGCTGAGCGACTATGCGCAGCGCTATCCGCGCCTCGCGGGGCTCGATGCCGTGCGCACCGACGTCGACCAGTATCAGCAGATCGACAGCGAGGCGCACGCGGGCCATGTGCAGGCCGTGCACGACCGCCTGGCCGCCGCTCACTTCGCCACGCCGCCGTTCGCGGCCCATGCGGGCGCGCTCGAAAAGCTTGCGCTAGCGGGAGGGCATGGTGAATCCGCGCCAGCTCATTGAGCGCCTGCGCAAGGCGCTCGGCATGCATGATGGGCATGCCGCGCCCGAACCGCCGCGGCCGCTCGGCGAGGCGCTGGGCGACCACAGCGAGGAAGGGGTGGCGATCCTCACCGCGCGTCCGTGGCGCCTCATCGAAGCGACGATCATCACGATGGTGGCGCTCGTGGTGTGCGGCCTCCTGTGGTCGTTCGTCGGCCGCGCCGACGTCATCGTGAGCGCGCAGGGCGCGCTTGCCCCGGAGTCCGAGGTGCGCCGCATCTACGCGCCCGTGGATGGGGAACTCGTGGATATCTACATCGCCGAAGGTCAGCCCGTGGAGAAGGACGACGTCATTGGCCGCATCAATGCACGCGGCGCGATCCAGGCGGCGACCAACGCGCTCGACGCGCGCCTGAAACTCGACGACGCCGAGCGCGACTGGAAGGCGTTCCCCGAGAAGAAGGCGCTCATGGAGCGCAAGGCCGAGGCACTCAAGGCGCAGATGGACGTGGAAACGCATCTGCATGAAACGCGCGTGGCGGAAGGCACGAGCAAGCTCCAGCAGGCCGAGAACGCCCAGCTCGACGAAGCGCGCGGCAATATCGACAACGCGCGCCACGTGCGTGACCTCGCGAAGGAAGACCAGGACAAGTACGAGCGGCTGTTCGCGCTGCCCGGCGGCGGCGGGGTCTCGCAAAGCCAGGTCGAGGAAAAGCGCAGCGCGTTCCTGCAGGCCGATAACAACTACCGGATCGCGCAGGCGCGGCTCAGCGAATTGCAGGCGCAAACGAGCCACGACTTCGCTCAGGCGAAGGCGCAGCTCGAAGGCAGTGCCGGGCAGCTCACGTCACTGCGCATCGAATACGACGCGACGGAGCGCGAAATCGCCAATACCGAGGACAAGTTGCGCCTGCAGGTGCAAACCGCGCGCCTTGCCGCCGACGCAGCGGCGCGCATCCGCTTCGAGAACATCGACAAGGACAACTTCCTGCTCGTGCTCGCGCCGGTCTCGGGCGTGATCACGGACGTGACGACGACGCAGCCCGGCGACAAGATCCAGGCGAACACGCCGCTAGGCGGCATTGCGCCGGCCAACGCGCGCCCGGTCGTGAAGGTGGCGATTGCGGAGCAGGACCGCGCGTTCCTGCACGAAGGCTTGCCCGTGAAGCTGAAGTTCAACGCGTTTCCGTACCAGCGCTATGGCGTGGTGGACGGCACGCTCGAATATATTTCGCCGACCACGAAGCCGCAGGTGCAGACGAAGGAACCGGTTTACGAGGGTCGCGTGCGTCTCGCGCGCGATCATTTTTCGATTGGCGGCGCGACGTATCCGTTGCGCTACGGTATGACGGCAACCGCCGAAATCGTAGTGCGCGAGCGGCGCCTGATCGATTTCGCGCTGGACCCGTTCCGGCAGGTCGCTGGCTGAAGATATTCACCAGTTCAGATTTCGGGAATCAGCAATCAGGGGAACGCAATGACGACAATCGTACGGATCGACGACGAAGCGATCGACACGGAAGATTTCATCCGCGTGCTGAAACTCACGGGGCAGTTCGAGAGCCTGGTCGAGCAGCAGGTGCGCGACCGGCTCACGGTCATCGCCGCGAAGAAAATGGGCGTAAAGGTGGAGCCCGACGAAATCCAGCAACGCGCCGACCAGTTTCGCCGCGTGCGGGGGCTGCACCGCGCGGCGGACATGAATCGCTACCTGGACGTGTTCGGTATCAGCCTCGACGAATTCGAGCACTTCATTACCGACACGCTCTATCAGGAGAAGACCTTCAACCTGATCTGCAACGACGAGGCGGTCGAAAGCTACTTCAAGCTCAATTCGCCGAAATTCGACAGCATCGAAGTGAGCCACATCGTGGTGGACTCGGAAGGCAAGGCGCGCGAGGTCATGTCGATTCTCGAGGACGAGCCGCAGGCGTTCGGCGAAATGGCGCGTGAGCATTCGATCGCCGATACCAGCGAGCGCGGCGGCGTGATCGGCAAGGTATTGCGTGGGTCGTTGAAGACGGACATCGAGGCGAAGGTGTTCAACGCGCAGGTCGGCGACCTGCTCGGCCCGTTTCCCGCGCCGGACGGCTCGTTCTTCGAAATCTTTTGCGTGACGGCAAAGCATCCGGCGTCGCTCGAAGCGGACGTCTCGTCCGAGGTGCGGCGGCTATTGCGCGAAGAATGGCTCGCGGAGCGCGCACAAGAACATATCATCGACGCGCACTGAGCGCGCTGAGCCACGCAGATGGACACCCAGGCGCCCCTACCTGCCAGCGCGCCGTCGCTGGTGGATTTTCTCGCATCGGTCGAACCGCTCTCGCTCTTCTCGCGCGAGGAACTCGACCGTCTTGCCGCGCAGGTCGAAACGCACAACTACGCATTTGGCGACACGCTGTGCAAGCGCGGCGAGCCCGCAGCCGGACTCTATGTGATCCGCTCGGGCTCCGTGCGGATCATCGCCGAAGAGCGCGGCAAGGAAATGAGTCTAGGCGTGCGCAAGGAACGCGAAGTATTCGGCGAAATCGCCATGCTGCGCGACTACTGGCACGAAGTGTCGGTGCGCGCTTCCGCGAAAACCGAGGTGGTTTGCATCCCCCGCGCGGCGCTCGAGCCGTTGCTGGCTGCGAATCCGGCCGCGCAGTCGTTCGTGACGAGCTATGTCGCGATCAGCTCCGCGGGCGGCTTCGTCACGCGGCTTTTCGACCTGCGCGGCAAGCTTTCGCGTGCCGAGCTCGAAGAGTATGTGTCGAGCGTGGGCGTCAAGCGCGTGAGCGCGGGCAAGGAGATCATCCATCAGGGTGCCGGCGGTGACATGCGCCTATATGTCGTGCGGCAGGGCGAGGTCAGTATTGCGCGCGAGGAAGACGGCAGCGTCTATCAGATTGCGACGCTCGGCGCGGGAGAGATCTTCGGCGAACGCGCTTGCTTGCTGCGCCAGAATCAGCCCGCGACCGTCACGGCACTCACCGATGTACGGCTCCTGGTGATTCCCGAGAAGACTGTGCATTTCATGCTGGAGCGCAACCCGAAGCTGCGCGAGGTGCTGGAAGAGCGCGTGCGCTTCAGCGAGCGCGAATTGCAGCGGCAGAAGAAGCTCGCCGAGCGCCGCAGCCGGCCCGTTGCCGTGGACAGCGGGGCGGATGCTGCATTTAGCGAACGCGTGGTCAAGCGCTTCGTGCTCATCGAGCAGGCCGAGGAGATGGATTGCGGCGCAGCGTGCCTCGCCATGATCTGCCGGCATTACGGCATACCCATGACGCTCGGCAAGCTGCGCGACCTCGCGAACGTGACGACGCAGGGCGCGACGCTGGACAGTCTCGCGCGCACCGGCGAGGCGCTCGGCTTCACGACGCGGGGCGTGCAGTGCACGTTTGAGGCGCTGCAAGGGTTCGAGCTGCCGTTCATCGCGCACTGGGAGGGCTACCACTATATCGTCGTGTACGGCGTGTCGAAGCAGTGGGTGAGGGTGGCCGACCCGGCGCTCGGCTTTCGCAAGCTGAGCGTCGAAGCGTTCGAGCGCGGCTGGAACGGCACGTGCCTGCTGTTCACCGAGGTCGAGACCACGGGCGCGCAGGCGGCGACGCGCTCGCCGTGGGTGCGCTTCATCGGCTACCTGCTGCCTTACCGGAAAATACTCGCCCACCTGTTTCTCGCGACCTTCGTGATCCAGTTGCTCGGCGTGGTGCCGCCGCTCATCATCCAGAACATTCTCGACAGCGTGATCGTCCACCAGAACGTGAGCCTGCTGCATCTCCTGATCGTGGGACTCATCATTTCGCACCTGTTTACGCAGCTGATGACGACGATACGCGCGCATCTGTCGAATTTCATGGTGCGCAGTCTCGACTTCGCGATGATGTCGCAGTTCTTCAAGCACACCATGTCGCTGCCGTTCTCGTTCTTCGCGCGCCGCAAAACAGGCGACATCTTCGCGCGCTTTCAGGAAAACCAGACGATACGCGCGTTTCTGACCGAATCGACGGTGACCACGGCGCTCAACCTGCTGATGATCTTCATCTACTTCACGATCATGTTCCTCTACAACGTGAAGCTGACGCTGCTGCTGATCGCGTTCGTGATTCCCATCATGGCGCTCACCGCCATTGCCACGCCGCGCATCAAGCGCTACGCGCGCGAGGTCTTTGCCGTGTCCACCGATGCGCGCTCCATGCTGATGGAGACGCTTGGCGGCGTCGAAACCGTGAAGGGCATGGGCATAGAAAGAGCGGTGCGCCTGAAGTGGGAGCGCAAGTACGCGAAGTCGCTCGAAGTGCAGTATCGCGCGCAGGCATTCAATATTCTCGTGGGTCTCGGCAGCCAGTTGCTCAACGCGGCGACCACGATCGTGATTCTCTGGGCGGGCGCCACGCTCGTGCTCGATCAGGAGTTGAGCATTGGCCAGCTCATTGCGTTCAATGCGTTCATGGGCAGCGTGCTCGCGCCGCTCATGGGCCTCGTCGGGCTCTGGAGCCTCATGAACGACGCGGCGGTCGCGATGGAACGGCTAGGCGATGTGCTCGACATCGAGCCCGAGCAGAAGCCCGCCGACCTCGGTTCGCGCGTGCTGCTTCCCGACCTGCAGGGCGACATCGAATTCAACGGCGTGTATTTCCGCTATGGCGGCAACGAAACGCCGTATGTGCTGGAGAACATCAGCTTCTCGGTGGGGCGCGGCCAGATGGTGGCGATCGTGGGGCGCAGCGGCTCCGGCAAGACGACGCTCGCGAAGCTGCTGGTGGGCTTCTACGCGCCGACCGAAGGCAAGATCAACGTGGACGGCTACGACATGAGCGCGATCGATCACGCGTACTTTCGCGCCCAGGTGGGCTACGTGATGCAGACGAACCTCGTGTTCTCCGGCACGATTGCCGAGAATATCGCGTGCGGCGATGCAACGCCGGACTGGCGGCGCATGGAGGAAGTGGCGCGCATGGCCGATGCGCACGCGTTCATCAGCAAGATGCCGCTCGGCTACGAGCAGGTGGTGGGCGAGCGCGGCATGGGCCTTTCGGGCGGGCAGATCCAGCGCCTCTGCATTGCGCGGGCGCTCTATCACGACCCGCGCCTGCTGGTGTTCGACGAAGCCACCTCGTCGCTCGACACGCAGTCGGAAAGCAACATCCTCTCGAACATGCACGACATACTCCAGGGCCGCACGGCGCTCATTATCGCGCACCGGCTGAGCACCATCATGCGGGCGGACAAGATCCTCGTGCTCTACGAAGGGGCGATCGTGGAGCAGGGGCGGCACGAGGAACTCGTCGAGCGCAAGGGCATGTATTACCAGCTCGTGCAAAAGCAGCTGGGGGCGTCATGAAACTCTTCGATCCGCACGGATTCGGCAGCTCCGTTGTGTCATATGCGGGGCTGCTCGAGAAGATCGAGATCCTGCGCTCGACGCTGCGCTGGGCGCCGCGGCTCGAACGCACCGATATCGAAAAGCTCTTGAACCAGTCGAACGCGCTGCGCGACGAAGTCATGCAACTCTCGCGCAAGGAGCGCTTCGTCGAAGCGGCGGCAGAGGCGCCCGAAGCGCTCGATGCGCTGGCAAGGCCGGATGCCCTCGCGCCCACAGCGCACCGGCGGCGCGAGGCGCTGATCGAGCGCAGCTTCATCTTCGAAGGCATATTCGGCGACAACCCGAAGCTGCTCGCAGCGCTGGAGATCGCGGAAAAGGCGGCGCCCACCGATCTGCCCGTGCTGATCGACGGCGAGAGCGGGACGGGCAAGGAGTTGATGGCGAAGGTGATCCACGCCAACGGTACACGCGCCGACCGACCGTACATCTCAGTAAACTGCGGCGCGATACCCGAGAACCTGCTCGAATCAGAACTGTTTGGGCATCGCAGAGGGGCGTTCACGGGGGCGTCGAGCGATCGCAAAGGGAAGTTCGAAAGCGCGCATACGGGGACGATCTTTCTGGACGAGATCGGTGAGTTGCCGCTGCAGGGGCAGGTGAAGCTGCTGCGTGTGCTCGAATCGCACGAGATTCAGCGGGTGGGCTCCGATGAACCCATCGGGGTCGATACGCGCATCGTCGCCGCGACGAATCGCAACTTGCGCGAGCTCGCGGCGCAGGGGCAGTTTCGCGAGGACCTCTTTTATCGGCTGAGCGTGATTCATGTCACGCTGCCTGCGCTGCGAGAACGCAGCGACGAGATTCCGCTGTTGATTGCCTATTTCGGCGACGAGGCTGCTGCGCAGCTCAAGCGGCGGCCTATGAAGCTGACGCCCAAGTTGCGCGATTTTCTGCTTACGTATGCTTATCCGGGGAATATTCGCGAGCTGCGTAATCTCGTGTATCGGCTTTCGTGTCTTGCGGGTGAGACGGCCGATATCGAGCATCTGCCCGATGATATTCGGCCGAAGTCCGCTGCACTGGCTTTGCGGGTGGCGGAGGCCGAGGCGGCAGGCGCGCCTCTTTCACTGAGCGATGCCAAGCGTGCTGCCAGCGATGAGGCCGAAAGGGCGTTTCTCGAGCGCGGCTTGCAGGAGACCGGGGGTACGGTCGCGGAGCTGGCGCGGCGCTGTGATATGAATCGGTCGCACTTGCAGATGCTGCTCAAGAAGCATGGGATTCATTCCAAGGATTTTCGGCATGCCGAGAAGGTGAATCATGAGAAGGGGTCTTGATCTGGGTGCCGAGCGGTGCTTTTTGTCGTGGCTCTTGGGGCTTTTGGCCGTTCATGCCCGGGAGCCCTGTAACCTGGCTGATGCGGCGGGCAGTTTGTTCACCGTGCGATCTCCAGCCGGAAAGAGGCTCCTGAACAGTTCGCCCAGCATCATTGCGCCTCCGGGACAATGCCTTGCGGCAGGGGCATTGCAGCGTGCTTCGCCGCGGCGATGGCTGCCGGTGGCAGCGGCGGCGCACTGCTCGCCATGGCCTTCGGCCCAGCCTTCGCGCTGCCGGTCAGAAAGATGCGCGCGGGCAATGCAACGTGCCGCAGCTGCAGGACGTCAAGCGGTCCGGCGCCGGCCTCGCTGCGCAACTGGAGCCTGAGCGCGATGCCCTGGCTTGCATCCGGCGTCCACGTGAGCAGCCAGCGCGCATTGTCCTGCCGGGAGACCTTCGCCCGCTCCAGCAGCCGGATCAGTCCGAACCGGCCCTGCGCATCGAGCGCCGTGCGCAGGCCGCCTTGTTCGGTCTTCCATTCGATGTGCGAGAGGTTCTCCAGCGACTGGCCCGGCCACTCGAACGGGACCCAGTCTTCCTTCTGGTTGAAGTAGTCGAGCTCACGCCCGGACAGCATCACTTTCATGTTTGTCACGCCCGGCGTCGCGACACCGCGCAGATCAAACCGGATATGCGCGTCGCCGGACGGAAACAGCACGGTCGAGACCCGCATCAAGCGGTTCAGCCCTTCCAGAAACGCCGGATCAAGCCGCAGGGCGTCCTGTTGCGTGCCCGCGCCCTGCGCGGCTGCCCAGCGGTCGCCCTGACGCTCGACGATGCCGGCCAGCTGTGTCGTGATGAACTGCGTGATCACGCCGTTGTCCGGGCGCATGAACCGGGCCATCTCGGGCAGCGACGCATCGTTGTCCGAATCGGCGAACGGATAGCGGCCACCGAAGGCGGCGTTCCAGTCGGCAACGATCGAGCGGCGCCAGATGTCGTTCAGGCTGGCTGCCGCGGGCTGCACCACCGCCTGCCAGGTCTGGTCGAGCGGCGCCTGGAACAGCTGGCCGAAACCGGCCCATTGCTGGCCGAGGCTCGCCGCCACCCGGCTGGCGTAGTCGCGGCTGTCCGCGATGTCGGAGGTCTTCGCCTGCAGCACCGCCTGCGCGGCGGCGCGCGACATCGCTTCCGTATCCGGGCTATTCACCATCTGCTCGAGCTTCAGGCGCATCGCCGTAACCCGTTCGAGATAGCGCGCGAGGCTCAGGTCACCGGTCGTCGCCACCTGCGCGGCGGCCTTGCCGGCCTGTGCCGGCAAGCCGGACAGGGGATCGCTGCCGCTGAGCCGCAGGATCGGACCGAATGCATTCGCGAGGGGGGCGAGCTGGGGCTGTGCCCGCTTCGACGGATCTTTCTCGTCGGCGCCGACCAGCTGCTGCGCCTTGCTGACCAGCGTATCCGAAAGCGATTGCGCCGTGACACCCGCGCCGGCCTGATACACGATGGCATTCATGAGCGCAACCAGCGGCGAGCGTTGCGGGTCGCCCAGCAGCGAGAGCTGGTCGGCGGTGGCAGACAGTGTCGAGGCGCTCTGCCAGCGCAGGCTGTTGAGGAACTGCGCCCATGCGCGCGCATAGTCGTCGAAGTAGCGTTGTCGCAGTTCCGCTTTCAGCGTCGACGATGTGGCGCTGGCCGCCTTTGTGTCGGAGAGCACCCAGTCGCCGGCGACGTCTCCCTGGCTGCTCGCCTCGTCGATCGCTTTCGAGATGCGCTGCTCCCACGCTTCGCGCGTGAAGACGCCCGGAATGGTCTGGCTCGTGTTGAACAGGCCGCGCCCGGTGGTGTCGCCAAGCAGGCCGGCCAGGGAGACCGGCGGATACTTCGGCCTTGCGTCGTCGAGGATCTGCTGGTAGGTCGCGTCAGTCGAGTTCTGGATGCCGCGCACGCCAATGACGGTCTGCCGCGTGGCGGCGACCAGGCTGCTGTCCGGCACGATGGCGAGCGTTGAACCGTTCGCAGCAGGTCGACGGCCCAGGTGATCCGCGAAGAATGCAATGGCGTGCTGGCGCAGGTCCTCCCACGTGCCGGCCGGAAGCGGCGAGTTTGACGGGCGGGCTGGCGCCTGCGTTGCCAGGAGCTGGGGCGTGAGGAACGAAGCGACGGCCCGCTCGGGCCTGGCGAGCATCAGGTAGGCCTTGAGCGTGTCGTACGCGGCCTGTGCCTGGGCGTTGCCGCCGCTTGCGATCTCCGCGTCGGACATCGACGCAAGCTGGCGCAGGCGATCCTCCAGTTTCTGGCGGATCGGACCAACGAGGATACGGCCCGCAGCATCCTCATAGCCGGGCCACAGCACAGCGAGTACGGCGCTGTCGCGATTCAGACCGAAGCGCGCGGTCCAGGGCGCGCCGTCGCGCTGACGAGTCTCTAGCGTGTCGATCTGTCTGTCGAGGCTGTCGAGTGCCTGCATGCCCTGCGCCGGGCTCAGGGTTCCAGACAGTTTCGCGAGCGTGTCCTGTGCTGCGGCGATCGTGGCGCGATTCGAAAACCCCGAGACCATCGTGCCCACGATCCAGAGGGCGGCCACGCCTGTTGCCATCCACGCGGCGAGAATCGACGGTGAAAAGCCAACGCGGCGACCGTGGATTTTTCGGCTGTGCTCGGCGACGGTCTGCCAGATCGAGCGGTGCTGTGGAGCGATGGGATCGTCTCCCCCCTCTTCGACGGCTTTACCCGTAGCCGCAGGTGGGGGCAGCTCCCGCTCCCTGAATAGCGGTGCGAAAAGCAGCCCGTGAACGGCGTGGCGCCAGTAGCGCGAGCGGGCCGTCTGCACCACAAGTCCCGACAGGGCGCTACCTAGCCGCTCGATATGCTGCGAAAGTTCGGCCGGGTAGCGGTCGTGATTGTCCCGGGCAATGCGTTCGACCCCGGTGTCGGCGAGATTGCGTATGAGGCTGCGTAGCGACGTGTGGACCTCGTCCGCGTTCACGCGGGCGTTCGACCACGTGAAACCAATGGCCTCGTCCGGGCCCGTAGGCACGGTGCCAAAATCCGTTACGTTGACCAGATAGGTCGGTGCAGCCCAGCGCAGCGCGCGGGCGTGGCGCGCCAGGCGCTGGGCAAGCTCGTCGGCGTCGAACGCAGACCTCGCCGACGTGCGGTTGCGGGTCACTGCCACGATCGCGTCGATCGGCCGGCGGGAGCGCAGGCGGCGAATCTGGTTGAGCCAGTCGGTGTCGAGCTTGTCGGTGGTCTGCTTCGCATAGAGCAGGACCGTGCCGCCGGTGATCAGGTAGCCGGTGGCGACGAGGCCGGGGGCGAGACGCTTGACGAGTGGTTCGTCGCCAGTGATGAGCACCCAACGCTCGTGATAGCGCCAGCGCCATCCGTGCCTGTCGCGAAGACTGTTACGCAAGTCTGCTGCGTGCGAACCCTCCGCCGATGCCACGCTGCCGGACTGCCCGGATGACGGGTTGAACTGCTTCGCTACCCAATACCGGATCCGCCGTGCAGCGATGGCTGGTCGCGAAGATTCATCGAAGCTGAGCCACACGAACAGCACGACGAACACGGTACAAAGAGCGACGATCCACCCTGCCCGACGTTCGGCTGAATGTAGACCCAACCACGAGTCGCCCCTGAACCAGATCAGCAATCCGGGCAGCACAACCAGTATGACGACGCTCAGAATGTCGGTCCGGAACTTGCGTAGCATATCTCGTTACAGTCGAAGGTGAAGTTGCAATGCCAGATGACAAAGCCGGTGGCCTGCCCCCGGAAGTGGAGCTGCCGCGGCAGTTTTGGCCTACGCTCAAATATCCACGTAAGATGAGTATTGCGATGAAAGCAGACGTGGAGGTGGATCACACCTGCACACGCACAGGTCATCGCTCAGTGCGCCTTGCCTGCCATCGGGTCCCGTCATTGACTGACGCGGCCCGTCGCACACGATGTAACCTGTCGACTGACATTCAGGACACCATACTTCGTCCCTCTCGTAGGCCTGCTCGTGTTCGCCAACCCTGTCCTGGGGATCGCCACCCACTACGGTGCCATCCGCTGTCGTCCTGTCGCCCTTCAGAATGTCGTACCGCCTGACCATGATGTGATTCCAGATTGATGAGATAAATCGTCTCGTGTTCCACACCGCAATCGACTAGCACGCGGAACGCTCGCGGGGTGCCTCTTCGTCAAGTGACACTTCGCATAACCGAAAAACAGACGCCGGTTTTTCCAGCAGTCGCAACAAGCTGGGGCGCACCATCCTGCATAGCGCTCTTGGCCGCGCACGCCACGGCAAACCACGGCGCCGCCGGCCCGGCATGGCCAACCATGTAGTCGATATCTGCCACCTTTGCGCCAATACCTGCCTTGACGACAGCTTTGGTTACCGCATTGGCGCCGGCTCCATCGAGGCCGCCCTGCCAGATCCGTTTGATGTCCGCGGGCTTGCTACATCCCCATCGCAGGGTACGCGCAAGCGCGTCGTCTATGGCACAGTCATCTGTCCCATTTGGCCGATGGAACATCGCGATCGGCGCGAGTGCAAATTTCTGACATACCGCTTCGGGCGCGACGAGAAGGGCAACAACGACTTCTGCACTTCCGTCAGGAGGGAGCGCCTGACAAATTGCGTTCAGTCTCACGCAAACGACAAGCCGTGCCTCCTCGTCGAGCCTGCGGTTGACCCGGTCAAGCCACGCGTCGGCGTACATCAGGTCGGACGGCTCTGGCATGAATCTGACCTGAACCGGGCGGAGGTCCGACAACGTCCATTGCCTCTTCCAGATCGCCAGCGCTTCGTCTGTGTCTACAATGTCCGGCAGCATCACCTGGACCTTCAACCTCAAATCTGGTGGGAGCGAACGTACCACTTCGGCAACCGCGTCGATCACCGCACTGAATGCCCATGCCAGGACATACCGTCGGCGCTCGTCGTCGTTCCTGAAACGCATCCCGCCCTCGTCGCTGTCCGGCTTCTCGAACCAGCGCGCATTGACCGGTAGAGCGCCTGACTCTGGGGCCGTCCGCGGTTCGAGCTTGACGGATCCATCCAGCAATCTGCCAAGGTCATCGTCCTTCGCCTCACTGGCAAACCTGCATGTCGCGACAAGAATGCCGAGCGGGCGGCTTGCCCGGTCAAACACGTCGTTCACGTAGCTTTCGCGGGCGTCGTTCCACGCGATGGCGTCCAGCCGGCGCCCTTCGTAGACGCTATAGCGCCGAAGGACAACGAAGGTTGCGATACCCAGCGGGTACACGGTAACGCATGTCCAGAACCAGGGTGTTTGAGTCGGCTCGCCCTTGGGCCAGAGAAGCAACACCATGAATATTCCAGCGATCACAATGACGAAAAGGACAATGGTCGAGACGATTCGCGACGGCGGATTCTCCGGCATCGGTTCCAATGGCGGAAGCTTCGAGAAGTTAACAGCCATACCTGATTTCCTTCAGAAATCGCAATCAAGAAGTCACGGCCTCTGGCGAGGTTTCTGCCATCGAACCGGACGGTTGCGTTGTCCCTGATTGGGCCGTAGCTATGCTTGCCCCCTCAACGTCAATGATCTGCCGTGGCTTGAGGTACCCGCTACCGTCGATGCGCAGGAACCCGGCTCGCGAGTCGTGCACGTATTGATCGAAGAAGCGGATCATGTTGGGCGACAGGGTCGGTGGATTCAGCCACGCGTCCCAGTAGGCCAGTTGCTCTTCGGACAGCGGCTTGTTGGCGGGGCGATTACCACCGGCCGCTTCGATCACGCGATCGTATTCGCCTCGATCTGTCTTCCACAGCTGCGTCAGGTAGGCCCGCCAGTTCATCGTGTCCACGTCGATCTGCATTTGCTCGTGGAACTGCTGAATCCGCTCGAGTTGAGCCTGGATCTCCGGATCGGCCGAACACACCCCATTGTAGACGTCGCAAGGCCGCTCGCTGAACCGCACCTTCAACCAGCCGTAGTAGAGGCGCATGTGCGCGAAGATCTGCTGCTCCAGAGTCCCGTTTGTGTTCACGGTGCCCATGTACTCATCGAACAGCGCCTTGACGTCGTCGTCATATTCGAAAAGGGCGAACACGTCCTTCTCGGCGAGCTTTGGTGCGGTGAACGGCACGCCGCTTATTGCTGCCTCAAGGCGCATGCGGTTCAGCGCTATGCGGGCGAGCAGGTCGGAGCGGGCCTGTTCCTCGGGCCGATAACCGCCGCCCACATCGGAATGCACGCCCGGCAATACGATTTCTTCGTAGAATGCCTGCGTGCCGCGCACGGGCGTCACGGGAAAGCAGGCACGCAGCTCGTGGCCGGCGACGAAGTGCACGCACCGCTCCACCTGCTCGGGCACCAGCATGCGCATGTCGGAAAGGTTATGGGCCGGTAGCCCCACCGACTCCACCGTATCGAACACCCCGAGAAAGCGGAAATGCAGCGGTGCGGACTGGCCGTCCACCGCCGTCGGACACGGCCAGTGCGGCACGCCGTCTTTCAGCGTGCACTTCTTCAGCAGCCGGTTCACGAACGCCCGGGCGAGTGTGGCACCGCGCGAGAATCCGAACACCGCCACATCGATGCGACTAACTTTGTGGTTTCGGCGAAGGGCGAGGTTTAGCTCACCCTCGGCTTTTGCTAAGCGAACGTCGCTACCCAGTCCAACGCCACCACCCATAATCTCGCTATCGCGAATTTTCTCCCAGCAACTCGGATCACTGGCATCGAGCGGCGTGCCGACGCCGGGGTAGTAGAGTCGCCTAATTAGCGGCGCTTCGGCAATGTGACCTTCAAATAATCGCGAGATATTTGACAGCTTTTTCAGCGGCAAGTCTAGATCTCGACTGTTTCTCGTGCCATCGAAGAAGAAACTGACCCACGGCTGCTGCTCGCACGTGGTGCAGGTCATGAACTCTTCCGCATGCTGCTGCGTGGCAGTCTTCATCGACCGCAAAAAGTGCATCGGGTTGTCGGTTATCCAGTCCTGCACTTTCATTCTCCCATTTGTCGCATGACTCGACGCCCATAAAACAATTGATCCACTCGGGGACTTGGCTTGCCATCGGGCTCTGCTGATTCAGAAACGAATTCGGCCTCGATATTGTGGCCGGGAAAGAAACGTACAATCAAAAAATTCATCGCGTCAGGCGCGCTCGACGTCGCACCCGCGACTGCCACGTCTTTGCTGTACGTCTTCCACTCTGACCTGGTTTCTTGCCGCCCCCCAATGCGCCACACCACCCTGATCGTTTTCCCGACGCCTGGAATTCGCGAACAGCATTCGGAAGATCCCGTTCCCCCCCTAGAGAATTCCTTGACCTGAATACCATTCAGCAGCAGATTCTTTCCGGACGTTGTTTCAAGGTGGAACTCAGGAATATAGTCCTCGGTGTAGTTCGCACTCCATGCCGATGCATCGACATATCCGCCTGACTGGCCAAGGGCGCACCCGCCCGCGCCAAATACCATCACCAGGAACGCGCCTACCATCCATCTCATTGTCTGCCTCGTTTTTTTTCGATTTCGGTTACCACGGTAGCAGCTCGCACGAGGTGCAGGTCATGGATTCTTCTGCATGCTGCTGCGTGGAGACAAGATCTCGATTATTTCCCGTGCCATCGAAGAAAAAACTGAACCACGGCTGTTGCTCGCACGTGGTGCAGGTCATGAGTTCTTCCGCATGCAGCTGCGTGGCGGTTTTCATCGACTGCAAAAAGTGCATCGGATTGTCAGTTATCCAGTCCTGCATCGTTATTCTCCTATGTGGCGCATCACGCGCTGCCCCGAAAACAGTTTGTCGACGCGAGGACTTGCCGAACCGCCCGGTTCGCCTCGGTCCGGTATTAACTCTGCTTCTACGTCATGGTCCAGAAAGAATCGGACCATCAAGATGTTGTAGGAATCTTTCTTCGTTGGCATCGCGCCAGTGACCACGACGTCCCTGCTATACGTCTTCCACTCTGACCTGGTTTCTTGCCGCCCCCCAACGCGCCACACCACCCTGATCGTCTGACCGACTCCTGGGATCAGTGCGCAGCATTCACGTCCCCCTTTGCCGCCTCGCGAAAACTCCGAAATCTGAATACCCCCCATTCCAGTGTCTTTCCCTGAAGCCGTTTGAATCCAGAAGTCGTGGATGTAGTCCTCGGTATAGTTCGCTCCCCACGCCGACGCATCCACGTAGCCACTTGGCTGAACGACGGCGCACCCGGTCAGCGTGCTCAACAACACTATGAAGGACCCACATATCACGCGTCTCATTGCTCACCCTTCGTTCGGTTCATCGTCTACCGCCACCACGCCGTCGTAACGCCTTCTCTACTGACTCGCGACAACTTCCAAGGATTACTTTCTCAGCGGCAGGTCAAGATCTCGATTGTTTCCCGTGCCATCGAAGAAGAAACTGACCCACGGCTGCTGCTCGCAGGTCGTGCAGTTCATGAATTCTTCCGCATGCTGCTGCGTTGCGGTCTTCAACGACTGCAAGAAGTGCATCGGATTGTCGGTTATCCAGTCCTGCATTGCCGCTAGTCTCCAATGTGACGCATTACACTCGGTCCGACAAAAAAGGAGTCGGTCCATGCGGGAATTTGAGGGACCGAAATCGCCATCCCCCGGGAGGATCTCCGCCTCGACTTCATGATTTGGAAAAAAGCGGACAACTAGTACGCTGTGGTCTCGCGTATCCGTTGGCATTTTTCCTTTCACCACGACGTCGCGACTGTATGTCTTCCACTCTGACCTGTCTTCTTGGCGCCCACCGACGCTCCACACCACCTTGATCGCTTGCCCGACTCCTGGAATCGGCGAACAGCATTCGGAGCCACCTTTCCCACTCTTTGAAAACTCTGAAACCTGAACCCCGCTCAGTAGCAGATTCCTGCCAGACGTTGTTTCAAGATGGAACTCCGGAATATAGTCATCGGTGTAGTTAGTACTTCATGCCGTTGCATCGATGTAGCCACTCGACTGTCCGCCTACACAGCCGGTAAGTATGCTCAACGCCACTACGAGAAATCCACCTATCAGCTGTCTCATTACTCATTTTCCCTATGTTCGATGACTACGATCACGGTACCGTCAAAGCATATTGGCTACCAACTGGCGGCTACTTCCAACAATCGAAGCTTGGGTCCGACATGCGCTGCTTCTCGCACCAGATTGTGAACGCAGTAGACATGCAACCTGTGAGTGATACCGCCATCAGCACGGAGACCTGCAGCCTGATTGTTCCTTTCAAGTCCTCTCCTTGTCGCCATTTAACCGTCGCAGGTCTCGTCCGATCGACTTAGCAATTGACGTTGGACATTCGTTACAACCGCGGAGCAGACGACTTCGGTTCGTCGGCATGCATGCTCACGTAGATTCGCCAGTTGCGCGCAAACCTCACGACCGCTGTCCCTTCTCCATCGGCACGTTGCAGGTCCCCAGTCACGACAACCTCATCCGATGACGCTCCCGTTGGCCCGATCCACTTCACAGTGACACGGGTGCCCGGAACCGGCACCCGCGCGGACGCGACCTCGATCGCGGCAGCCTCAAACCCTCTATCGTCAACGTCGCCCAGCATCGCACTGCCCAGATTGCTTTCACCGGATGACACCAGTTCGATCCTCCGCCTGGGGATATCGGTGTCGTTCAAGATTTGGACGCGCAGGAATGTGTAACCGCGTTCCACGACGCTTGCGTGGTATTCCTGAGCCGCGGATTCAGCGGCTCGCAGGCGGGCCGCCTCACCCACCTCCCGCCAGACAGTGGCGCCCACTGCCATGTAGGCATCGATCAGCGCTTGCCGGCTCTCCTGCAAGCGCGTGAGGACAGCCTGCAACGCGGGATGCTCATCGTACCGTTGTCCATACAACAGGCCCGATGCGGCGTACACACCCTGATCGACCTTGCCGGTCAGGCCATACTCGAATGCACGTTCAACGAGGGGCGTGATCCGCTGCAATTGCTCATTGGCGTCAAGCGTGTTGTCGAGCACGTCGGGACGGGCGCGTTGAAGCCATGCCAGCACCTGAGCGGGAGCGCCAACGCGGTAAATTTTCTCTTCCACATTTTCTGAGATGGGGAAAACGTCCCACGCCGTGGGGATCGGCAGATTCTCGCCGGGCAGTTCGACCAGTACGCCATGGAAATCCAGACACCACCATGCGACGCACGGGCCAAACATGTAACGCCGGATGTCGTCAGGCAGCGTCCGATACAGAACCGGCAGGTAAGACGGCTGATGAAAGAAGAACCACGATTCCTGGTCGTCCGATTCAAGCCGTGCGTGCAGCAGCGTCTGCAGGTGGTCGACGAGTGGTTCAACCTCATGCGTGACCCACAACCACGACACGAGCCGGCTATCGCGCCTGGCCAGCCCCAGAAGCACGCGGAGCAGGCGCAACGGTTCAACACCTTCCGGCTCGGGACATGGGATCAATACGGGCCCCATCTCCGACAGGTTGTCGAGACCGGTGTTAGCGTACAGCGATACGCGCGGCATCGTCTCAATGACGTCGGACAAGGCATACGGCCTGTCATCAGACATCGTGGCGAAATCGATCAGCGCATAAAGTTGCAGACGCGGATGAATCGCTTTGTACGCGGCGTACTGGGTTCGAAAACGTTCCAGCACAGGTTCAATTTCTGTAAGTGGCATACCGGATCAGTCGGTGGCAACAGAATTACATGCGTGCGAAAGGCATACCGGCGCGACTCGCGCGCTGCGCGCATTCCGTCTCAGCGGGTACGGGCAACACAGGCAGATCGCCAGCGAGGCTGGCTGGGCCCTGCCGGCTGAAGGCGGCCGATTTGATCTTCCGGTTACCCTGCGTGCCATCTTCAATGCCTGTGGACGAAATCCGGACATAGGACCCGCCGCATTTGAGGAGAAGCTCGCTTTTCGCTTCAATTGTGATCCGACCATTGGCACTGGTCATCCACATGTCCTTGTCCGACGTCAGGTGCATCTCATCGCTTTGTGCCTGAACCTCGACTTTGCCGCGCGCGGCATAGAGTTTCAGCCCAAACTTGCGCGCGAAAATCGACACGAGCTCACCGGCTGCGACCGTAAAGCGCTTCAAGACGCCGATATCGGCGTTCCCACCAGCGGTCGCAATCAGATGGTTGTCCGCACTCAGCTGGAGATCCGTCCCGGAAGCCAGTCCCATCCCGTCAGGTGCGCTCACAAGAACGCCCGCGCTCTTCAGGTCCCTGAGCGTTCCATTGAGCAGCTCGCGCTGACGCTCGTAGTCTGCTGCCACCGCTTGCGCCGCGATCGCAGCCTGACCGAGTGCCTGCATCTGCTGAAGGGCCTGCTCCAGTAATGCCTGAGCGGGTTGCATGTCCAGTAGCGTGCCCTGGGCAGCAGGTTGCGCGTGCGCCGAGATCAGGACGCCTTTAGCTCCTCGCACTGCGACGTGCTCGTCCGTACGCAACTCCGCACCTTTTCCCCGCTCCTTGCGACTGCCGTCGACCATATGCCCAAGATTGAGCTCGCTAGTCTGAAACGGCGTCGTCAGGTGAATATGCTCGACGCCTTCCTTGTCCTCCATGCGCATCTCATTCTGCGCAGCTGTGCGGATGAGATTGCGCGTATTGTTCAGGTTGTTGACGAGATCCGGATGCAGGCTGTCATGCAGCGCTCCGATGATGATGGGCCGGTTTGGATCCGCGGCCGTAAATTCGAGCGCGACCTCCGCGGAATCGATCAACGGGAAGTGGTGACCGTAGTTATCGCCGCTGTAGGGCTTGGCAAAGCGCACCGGCCGGCTCGTGCCACCCGGGCTCCACTCATCGAGATCGAACGGCAGCTTGATGGCGTACCAGCCTTCTTCCGTCAGATAGGCATATTTGTAGTTTCCGGGTGACGTGATCCGGGCCGGCAGAATGCCCTTGATTTCCGGTTTCGGGATCGTTTCCATGGATGTTCGCCAGACCCGATCCGAAGGAATCCCCTCGAACGTCACGCGGTACGACTTGTTGCGCCCACCGTGCGAGCGTACCGACGTGATGAAGATCCCGTGCTTCGCATCGACCTGAACCGGATCGACCAGCATGACCTCCCCGGCTTCCAGCCAGAACGGATTGCCCGTGCCGATAAACGTCACCTGACCCGCGAGGTGAGCCTCGTGCCGCAGGCGGGCAATGCGCTGGCCTTCCTCCGGCGTCTCGTAGTGCTCGCCCCAGTGATAGTCGACGGCGTTAGTGGTCTTGTCCCCGCGTGCCGTGTTCTCCTCGACCAGCAGCGAGACGTCGGCCTGGCGATGGTTGTAGTCGTGCAGGCGCACGGATTGTGGCACGCGCCGGGTACGCCGCCGCAGCGACTTGATCGAGTCGGCACCCACGCTCTCGAGGCCCGAATCACGACGATGCGGCACCGTACGCTGCTTGCGCGCGTACGCATCCAGATCGTCGCCGAACACCATCACCGCGTAATCCTTTTTCTGCTCCCACCGAAACCAGATCCCTTCTTCCGCACAGATGCGCTGGATAAACGCGAACGTCGTCTCGTGGTACTGGGTGATGTACTCGTGCCGCTTGTATGTACCGCGCAGGTTGAACCTGAAATCGACACCGGCCCGGTAACCGTAGTGCCGCAGCGTGTCGGTAATGATCTCTTCGACCGACTGCTTCTGGAACAGCCGGCTTGTCCTGCCACGGTTCAGGTCCGCCATCGCAGGCTCGAGCCTGACGCGGTAGCGCGTCTCGTCGGCGGAGGTCTCGTGCTCATCGAACTTCGTGATGATGCCGTGGACGGCCTGTGCGGGCGGCTTCTTGCTGAACTTTTCAGCGTTCTCGCCAAACATGCGTTGCAGGTGGCCCATGTTCGGGTCGACCGGATCGATGATGAACCGGGCTGGCCGCCCGAGTACCTGATCCATCGGAAGACCCGCTATCGGGCTTGTGAATTCAATCTCGTACTCGTAGAGCTGGCTGATCCGGTCACGGCCCGCGAACTTCACTATCGAGAATGGCGCCGGATGGGGCGCCAGCTTCAATTCATAAGCCTGTAACGGCATGAGCCACGACATCGAAAACCTCCCGGATACGTCGCGAAAAAGGCGTTGGGACGCAAGAAGTACACTGAACGGAGCTGGCCAGCAATGCTCAATCGCCCGATCTTTGACCGGGCTCCCAGGAACAGCCAGATAAATCGTCAAGGATTGCCAGGTACAGGGGGGCTGTGCGAACCGTTCGCCGGTGTTCGCGCTGGCTCGCACGCCATCCGCGCGAGCCGGACGGAGGTCTGGCCGCGTGCGAACTGCAAAGTGCAAAGAGCAAAGAGCTTCTGGGCGTGACGACCGCGGCAAAGAAAGGAAGGTGCGGCCCCACACAGGGGCGACGCCGGGGTACCGAAGCGGAAACAGGGAAAGGCCAAAAACCAAAAAAAAAACAAAAACAAAAAACTAACGCCCAACAGCAGGATTAACGAGCGTCCGATCCGACGCAGCCGGATCATCCACCCTCACAACGACAGCGGTAATGTTATCCCGCCCCCCAGCCTGCAAGGCCATTTCAACAAGCAAATCAGTGGCATGCTGGCAATCCCCAGCCTCGAGCGCCCGCACCATCTCGGGAACCTGCACTTCATTGCTCAGGCCGTCGCTACACAGCAAAAAGAGGTCTCCGTCGCGCACGACGATGCGGCCTTCGTCCAGATCAAGCCAGTCTGCCGCACCGACGGCCCGTGTTATCAAATGCTGCGATGGATGGTGGCGCGCCGCTTCGGCGCTCAAATGCCCCTGCGCCTGTAGCTCCGCCACGTAACTATGGTCTGTCGTGAGCGCTTCGAACTGTGCATCACGGTACAGATAGATGCGGCTGTCGCCCGCCCATAGCCAGCCAAATTCGCGCCCCTTCGCCATCAGCACGGCAACGGTGCTGCCTATCATGCGAACCCCGCGCCGCGCGGCTTCTTCGCGCAGCTGGTGGTTCACTGTTTGCAGCGTGCCGCGCGCCGTGGCCGAGAAACTGGTGAGGGTGTTGGGTATGGCAAGCGCCCCAAGCGCGCGCACGATCATGCCGCTGGCCAGATCGCCCGCCGTGTGCCCGCCCATGCCGTCGGCCACTGCCCACAAGCCCCGTTGGGGCTGATCGAGACATGCATCCTCATTGAGCGCCCGCACACGGCCTACGTCCGTGCGCGATGCCGAACTCCATAACAATCCGCCTGTCACGATCGAGCCTCCATAGGCTACGCGACGAGTCCGTTATTCCTGCCGTTCTGGCCCACGTTTACCGCAACGTTCGAGTTCGACGCCGAATTGGTCACATCGAGCGTCTGGTACTGATTGACGACCTGATTCGCGTAGAACGTGTTGTTGGTCTGATAGAGGTTGATGATCGGACCGAGCGGCGAAGGCTGCGCGGGCTCGTAAGGCTGTATCCAGCCGAATACCCACGGCGCGCCCGCGCCCCGGATAAACGACATGGCCTTGCGGTCGAGATCGCATTGCAGATGAAGGTCGGTGATGGCGAGCGAGGTCATGACAGGTCTCCGTCAAGATGATAGCCGCAGGTCCGCGGCGTTCCGACCATACCTTGCAAGCAGCATGCCATTTTTCGGCGAAACGCGGCGCTCGCGCGCCATCTCCCCGTGAGGCTTGCCCCATATGACATCGCACTCACGGAGCGCGGTCCGCGCGTGCCCGCGTCTCGTGCGGTCGCGGTGCGATGGTCGTGCGCTCGCCAACACGTTGCGTGCCTGTCGTCATCAGGACTCCGACACATACACAGTGCCGCTTCCTGAGCCGGATTGGCGGCGACCCGATGGTTCGACGCCGACACAATCGAAGCACACGAGTTGGTGCAACGCCGACACACGAGCGCCTCCAGCGCGCACATTATCCCGCTCCGCCTTATAGAACCGTGATCGGCCGCCTGGCATATCTGATGCAGGGTAGTTGGCAACCGGCAAACGTCGAGCAGCACAGGAAGCCGGCAACCCGCCAGACAGATGCAGCCATGAGCCCCGACCTTCAACCGACGATGCACGCAGACGAACCGCCGCTCGGCGCGCATCTCGTATCGCGTCGCGCGGGCTACAGCCATCACGGCATCTATGTCGGCGGTGGGCGGGTCGTTCATTACGCCGGCTTGTGCGTATCGCTGCATCGCGGTCCGATCGAAGAGGTCACGCTCGAACGTTTCGCCGCCGGCTACGAAGTCGCCGTTGTCGCGCATCCGTGCGCAGCTTTCGTGGGCCGCGAAGCCGTCGCGCGGGCGCGCTCGCGTCTCGGCGAAGACCGCTATCGACTGCTCAGCAACAACTGCGAACACTTCTGCACCTGGTGCGTGGACGGCAAGGGCCGCAGCGACCAGGTCCGCACCTGCATTGCCCATCCGCTGGCCGGCTTGCGCGCGGTGCGCGCGCTGGTTCACGCGCGCCGCGTGCAGGCCAGCCGCGAAACGTACGTCGCGCACGCGGTGTAAGCGCCATATCCAGTCGAGACCAATACGACACGTATCGCCGCTACTTGCATCGGAGATCACCATGAATTCCGCCGAAACCTCGCTGCGCACTCTCGTCGACAAGTGGCTCGCACCCAACGCGCGCGTGCCGGCCCGTGTAGTACGTTTCAGCCGCACGCACGAGCAACGGCTGCGCTATGTTTGCGTCGAGGCAGTCCATCCCGCGCGCACGATTGCAATCTTCTTCTTCCGTCACGACGACGGCACGTGGTGCGTATTTCCGCCTGCCAGCACGCGTCCGGCGATGACCGCACGCGCTGCGTGAACTCAACGCAGCAGCGTCGGGCGGGGCCGCGCCGCGGGGACGGTTGCCGGCCCTCGCTGCGCGGGCGAGCCTTCGATCTCCACACGTACGCCGATAAACGGCCGCGGCACGAGTAGCGTGCGCTGCGAAGCGACGCGGGCGCCGCCCGCGATCGCGGCCATTGCCTGCCTGTCCAGTTCCACGCTTTCCGGAAGGTCCTTGATGACGATAACGCTCATGGTCTGCTCCACGATAGCGGATTGGGCTCGAGGGGTGTCGTTCGAGTATAGGCGGTGGCGCGCGGCGCACGTAAACAAGCAGGCGGCGCCTCACGGCGCCGTCTGCATTTTCCCTTCGCGGCAGCGGCTAGAACGTCACGCCGGTGTTCGCGTATTGCGAGGGATTGACCTTGAGATTCAGCGGCCCGAAGCCAGCGCCGATATAACCGATGTTATTGAGCGCGGCGACGTCGACCACCTGAACCTGCGAGATGTTCTGCACGATGTTGGGCGAGACGGTGATGTTGGCAATCGAGCCATAGCCACCGTAAGAGCTGCCGTTGCCGCCGCGTACGGCTGTCATGGCGCGGCGGTCGAGTGCCGTTCCGGGAGCCAGCTCGCGGATAACG
Organism: Paraburkholderia sp. BR14312; assembly: GCF_040948675.1. Lineage (NCBI taxonomy): Bacteria > Pseudomonadati > Pseudomonadota > Betaproteobacteria > Burkholderiales > Burkholderiaceae > Paraburkholderia > Paraburkholderia sp. BR14312. The sequence goes on along the minus strand of NZ_JBFPKI010000001.1, from coordinate 319,304 downwards.
AGGGAACTCATGATGAGCCTCCAGTTGCTGATGAATAGGGCGGGTGGACCCGGGCGGGCGCGGCACGCGAATGAACGCAGCGTGCGGCCGCGCCGCCGGCGGGACGATCAGAAGTTGATCGTGTTGTGGGCGGTCTGCACCGGGTTGACCGTCGCGTGAATGTTCTGCGCGAAGGCGACGTCGTTGCCCACGTTGTTCTCGATGGTGTTCGTCTGGCCGATCAACTGCTGGGCGGTGAAGTTCGTCGTGTCGTACTTGAACGACGGCGCCGGGTAGTAGCCGGGCCAGAGGCTCAGGCCGCCACCGCCGCGAACGGCGCTCATTGCTTTGCGGTCGAGTTCTTGCGCGACGCTCAAGTCGGCGATCATCAGCTTGCTCATGACAGTTCTCCAGAAGGGCAGTACGGTGTAGTTGGCGATTGAGCTGCAGTATCTTGCGGGCTCGCTCCTCCTGATGCACAGGCTGTGCCAGCGGCTTCGCGCCAGCCTCACGAACCGCTCGACGCCTTGTGCGACGGGGCTTTGCGGCAAGCCAGCCGGTGTGTGCGGGATAGGTGGCGGCAGTTGCGCGCGAAAACGCTGATGGTGGAAGCCCAACAGCGCTGGGCGCGCTCGTTGGATTCGCTGCAACACGTGCGAGCCAAAGGCCTGGTTCAGGCACCGATTGCACTGCGCCGTGCCGCAGATTAATCTCTCATCAGACCTTGTTGCATGGTTGCAGGCGCGCGCCGGCTGAGATCACGGTGCGCGCAGGTCCGGCGGCGACTCTGTATGCTTTAAAGATGACGAGACCGCGCTGCAGCGGACTCGACGGGGATCGCGGCAGCAGCTACACGCGGCGCGATCGTGCGCCGGGAACGTGTGACGCAAAGCGCCTCGGCCATCCTGAAGCTGAGTTGAAGGCATACGAATGATGAGCCTTGCGCAGCTGATCCAGACATTCCAGAGCGGGGCGCTCTCACGCGAGGCGTTCTTCGCCGAGATCGACCACGTGCTCGCGGTCGACGCGGCCAATTGCGCTCGCCTGCGCGAAGCGGTGGACGCGACGCAAACGGTCCATCCGCTGCCCGATGCCGTGTATGCCGAGGTCCTGCGCCGCATCGAACATCGCCAGGACAACGCGGCGGCCGTCGACGACTCCACTCGCATTCACGAAGCCCTGGCCGCTGCGCGTAGCGCCACCACAGGTGACGATGCGGACCACGTGAAGGGAATCGGCGATACGCTCAATGGTCGCTTCGTGCTCGAAGAATGTCTGGGTGTGGGTGGCATGGGCACCGTCTACAAGGCGCTCGATTTGCGCAAGCTGGAAGCTTCGGATCGCAAGCCTTATATCGCGATCAAGGTGCTGAACGTGCAGTTCCGCGGCCAGCCGACTTCGCTGATCGCATTGCAGCGTGAAGCCCGCAAGGCGCAAACGCTCGCGCACCGCAATATCGTCACGGTGTACGACTTCGACCGCGACGGGCCGCTCGTCTACCTCACGATGGAATATCTCTCGGGCAAGCCGCTCAGCAAGCTGCTGCGCGCGCCGGGTTTCGCGGGCATGCCATTCGAAAAGGCGCGGCCCATCATTGCCGGGATGGGGCAGGCGTTGGCCTACGCGCACGAGCGCGGCTTCGTGCATTGCGACTTCAAGCCCGCCAATGTTTTCCTCACCGACGGCGGCGATGTGAAAGTGATCGACTTCGGCATTGCGCGTGTGTTCCAGCGGCCCGAAGAAGATCCCGACGTCACTGTGTTCGATCCCGCGACGCTCGGCGGCATCACGCCCGCCTATGCGAGTCCGGAGATGTTCGAGCATCGGGAGCCGGACCCGCGCGACGATGTCTATGCGCTCGCCTGTGTGACCTATGAACTGTTGACTGGCAAGCACCCGTTCAATCGCAAATCGGCCACGCAGGCACGCAGCGACAAGATGCGCGCTGAGCGAGCGCCTGGCCTCGATCGCGGCCAGTGGCGCACCTTGAGCGCGGCGCTTTCGTTTGACCGCGCCTCGCGCACTGCGAGCGTCAATCAGTTTCTCCAGGGCATGAGCGTGCTCAAGCATGCACCGGCGTTCCCGGGCGCGCGGGTTGGCGCCATTGGCGTGGGGGCGGTCGTCGTCGCTGCGGGGTTATGGGTAGGATATCGCGTGCTTTCGGGACATGGGCAAACGGGCGCGAGGCCCTCGATGGCCGCCATGGCGCCCGCTGGCGCGACGAAGGCGGCCTCGGAGGCGCCGGCCTCGCCGGTGCTTGCCGCAGCGCCAGCCGCGGTTGTGGCGAGCATGCCTGCCGCGAGCGGGGTTGCAGTGGTTCCCGCATCGAGTGCGCCGGTGGCCGACGCGGCGTCGATCGCCGCGCTGAACACGACGCTCGCGCGCATTCCGTGCTCGGCGCTTGCGGCGTCGCTGCCCGAGCACGTGGTCCAGGTGCGAGGCTTTGCCAACACGGGCGAGAACATGGCGTACGTTCACGACGCGCTCGCGCAAACGCCCGGAGGGCTAGCCGCGAAACTCGACGTGACCGCGGTGGAGAACCACAACTGTGAAGTCGTGAGCGCGTTCGCGCCATATTGGCGCGCCAATCATCTGGCTGGCGGCGGCGCGACGATCCATACCCGGCCACTCGACGCACGTCTGACGCAGGGCATGCCGCTCATCGTCGATATCACCACGCCGCATTACGAGTCATACGTCAACGTGGATTATTTCGCGCTCGACGGCAGTGTCGTCCATCTGGTTCCCAGCAATGTCGAGCGCGACAATCAGGCGCCCCCCGGCTTCTCGGCGACGGTCGGGGGATCGGGATACTGGCTCGTGGACAAGCCGTTCGGCACGGAGATGATCGTTCTGCTGATCACGCCGGCACCGTTGTTCGATGGGCTGCGTCCGGCTTCGGAGTCTCGCTCGGCTTACCTCGCGGCAGTGGGGCAGCAGTTGAAACAGATGGAAGCACACTACGGCGAAGGGCGTATCGTTGCCGATTTCGTGCAGATCACGACGCACGCGCGCAGTGATGCACAGTAGTGCGAACTAGTGCACTGCGAGGGTCGTCACTCCCCCGTGATTGATTTCATCGCACCGAACGCCCAGCAGATGCGTTGCCATCGAGACGATGCCTGTTGCCATCACCATCGTGAAAGCGGTGGGCGGAAAACCCGGCAGCCAGGATTGGCGTGGACTCGACGCCGGCATCTGTCATGTCGCCGTGTGCCATACGGAATGGGCCAGGCGCAGAAGATCGTCGAACTGTGTGACCAGTTCGAAACAGAGCAGAAAACCGACCGCCGCGACCGGCCCAGGGTAGCGCATGACGTAGCGCATGAAGGGTTTGACCGTGCGCCGTCTCACGGCTCTGCGCGTCATGATCCAGGTGATCACGATGCCGATGAAGGCACCGACGAGCAGATCCGTCGGGTAGTGATAACCCAGGTACGCACGCGGAAAGCAGACAAATGCCGCGACAGACAGAAACGCAAGAATGCCGATGCCTCTCCAGACGAGGAAGATCCCCATTGCCACTGCCGTCCACAGCATCGCGTGATCGCTTGGAAAGGAACTCCAGTGCATCAGCCCGGCAAGCTGTACGGGCGACGAGGCGAAATGCAGATTCAGCCCCGGTGTGAATAGCGGCCGCTCCCTGTACGGCAGAATGCGCGCAAGCAGGCGCCCCACCGCGAGTGCAATCAGGCCGCTCGCCAGCGTGGCGAGTACGATCTCGCGGCGCCAGCCGCGCCGCTCGTGTGGCTGGAACCAGATCCACCACAACAACGGGATCAACAGATAGCCCTTGAACGTGTAGAAGTCGGCAATTACCCCAATGGCGTAATTGACCTGTTGAGGAAGCTGGAGTTGAGTGAGGGCTCCCAGAATGACGGTATCGAAGCTGTTCATTATTGTGGCCATCCCGCTGATGAATTCGTGAGAAGGGCGGTCTCGAACAGAATCCTCAACCGCCTCCGTGCCACATACGCAAGGCATTTTTCATGTTCTTTTCAAGCCAGCGCACACGGTGAAAGCAGTTCGCAGCGGCGAGCTGCTGCGATGCAATCTCATACGTGCGCATATAGCGTGCCTTGGATCACACTGCAGTGCGTCAAGGACCCGGCGGCATTCGTATTCAAGGAAATCAGATCGCGGTGCGCGCCCTCACGTCAACGCACTTCCAGCTTCTAGAGGGGCCATGTCTGACGGTAGGCATGCGCTCGTGATTGCCATCTCGTCGCGTCGGGCAGCTTCCAGGAATACGCCGTTGTGCCTGATGTCGGCTTCGGTCGTTTCTGGCCTGTATAAGCAGTCTCGCAAGAAAAGCTGGCAGCGTCCAGCGGAGATCCGATGGGGAAGAATTTGTCTTGTGATTGATTCGATCTCCTTCCTATGTGTTGCGAAGGCCGCTAACAGGCCGGCGCGGCCCGAGCGCGCACGAAAATAGTCTTCCAGGGCCTCCGGAGATATTTCGCACATGACCCAAGTGCCGTCGACGACGGCGCGATACCGGATCGTGCCACTCGCGTGGTAGAAGGCTTCTTCATCTGGGAATTGTATAAACACGGTCGCATACCTCTTTGACTGCCGGACCTGCCCTCAGCAACTGGTGTTCCTCGCACGTCTGATGAAGCGCTGAAAGCCTGCATCACGAGTTCGCCGTTTGAATCGAAATCAATTCTCAGTTCGTTCACAGCAAATAATCCCGGACGATGCTAGTTACCCTGATCGGACGACGCGCTGCTGCTGTGGGGAGGCGATAACGGTCCGTAGCGAAGGTGTTGCGCCACCGACATGGGCACCTTGGGCGAGAACATGCCGACGATCGTGAGCGCATAAACGATCGCCGCGACGCCCGCCACAACGCGTACGGGGCGGGCGATCGCTGAATTGCCGAGGCCGATGTTGAGGTAGAACCAGATGCCGAGCAGCGCGAGCAGCAGCAGGCGCGGCATGGGCTTCCAGCCGTCGCGCCCGACTTCGGAGATAGACCAGACGAGTGCCGCGACGAGCGTGAAGAAGACGCTCCAGACGCCCGCCGAGCGGCTTCGCACCATGAGGGTACCCGAGCCGATCAGCGCGAGGCCGGTGACGACGTAGTAGGGCGTGGAACCCATTGCGACGAGCCAGCCGCCAAGCACAGCGAAGGCGGCGCCCACCAGTACCAGGACCTCCCCCGTCTCGGCAGGAGAGGCCTCGTGTCGGTTCGACATAGAAGAGCCCCCGCTCATGCAAATGTCAGGCATCGCGTCGCACAACTCCAAACGCCGTCAGGGTCTCTGTGGGCCATCCGGCAATCGGCGTACACGGCAACGCGCTTCGCTCGTGTTGCAATCGCCGTACCTTCCCGAGCATCAGAAAATTTGCAAGGGTCTGTGTAAAGGCGCGGCGTTATTCATTCGATACATAGCGCCACGTTTTTATCTCGGGCTGTGACCGAAGCCACAATCAGATATAGCGCTGACGGCGCGCTGGGGCGCTTGCATGGTAACCAGCAAATGAAGGGGAGACAGATTTGGATTCCAAATCAACCATATGAACTATCGAGAGGCTGAAAACTGAGGGAACGAAACGACGCGACGCGTTGACATATCTACAAGAAGTCAGTGTAGAAATGGCGCGTACTGCATCGTTTACCCTTGCATTGAATCGAAATCAAAACTGGAATGGTGAGAGCTTTCGAACTCCGCGCTGTCTGGCGCCAGACCTTCGCGGGCCGGTCGACTGGCAGCCCCGTCGGCGGGTCGAGAAACAGCTTGCGCTGCGCGATGTCTTCGTAGCGGCGGCCGAAGTCGAACATGCCCATGATGCTGCCGGCCTTGCTGTCGAACGACCCCCCGCCGATACGTTCTCCGTCGAGCCAGTTGTCTTCGATGAAGCGAACGACCGACGACTGGTCGATCAACGTATGGTCGACGTAATTCTCTTTCGCCCAGGGCGAAATGACGAGAAACGGAATGCGTGCACCCGGGCCGCAGCGGCCGTTCACGGGTTTGCCGTTCACGCCGTCCTGCGCGGAGCCGGTACCGCATTTTCCATGACCGTTGAGGTGATCGGCGAACGAATCGTATGACGCGCTCGTCGGCGATGCGTACGCGTGGTCGTACCAGCCATCCGAGTCATCCCACGTCACGACGATGGCGGTGCTGGTCCAGTCCGGCTGGCGCTGCAGAAAGTTGACGACCTTCGCGACGAACGCCTGTTCGTCGAGTGGATCCGAATAGCCCGCGTGACCGTCCTGGAAGGCGGGAGCCTTGAGGAAACTCACGGCCGGAAAGTTCCCGGCGCTCACCGCGCCAAAGAAGTCGTCGGAATCGTACTGATGATTGGCGGGGTCCGGGGTCCGGCCATCACGTTCCAGGGTATGCCCGATCGCCTCGATCGAACTCGGGCGTAAATGTTTCGGGTTCGACGTCGAGGCGTAGTACTGGAACCAGTTGTGGTGTGGAACGTAGTCCTCCTTGGCAGCACCGACGACTGCCGATAGCGTGCTGCGCCTGCACGCGGTCGTGCCATTGCTGTTCACGGTCTCGAGGTTGAAGCCGCCCATGAAGCCGCCCCACGAAATATTGCGGGCGTTCAGGAGGTCGCCGATGTTTCGGCCCGTCATCATGACGGTGTCGCGCTGGCTCGAGCATTGGTCGAAGGCGGGATCGACGTCGTCGATCAGCGTGAAGCCGCCCTGTCCGTCGTTCACGTAGTAGGAGCCCGGGACCGAAGGCTTTTTCGTCGTGAGCACGGGCCTCACGCCGTTGGTCTGACCCGAGACCACCTCCAGCGCGCCTGGCGTCGACGGGCCATAGGTCGACGACCAGGCATTGTCGCTCATCGCGAATCGCTGCGCGTAATTCCACAGCGCCGTGACCGTGTTGCCGTCGTAATAGCCCATGACCTCGCCACTGTTTCCGGACCCGCCGTCCCGGTCGCTCTTACCTTTGCCCGTGTACTTCGGGAACAGATCGACGGCGCCGTTGTCGTAGGCTTGCTGTTCTGCCGCATAGGCGTGATCCTGGTCGGCGGTCGCCGCTTGTGTACGGTCGATGCGGAACGGGTTCGCTGCGCCCGCGCCATTGGCCGGATTCGTGGCATTCGGATTTCTGGAGAGGAGGGGTCCAGAGAGGCCGTTCACCGCGGGCGTACCGGGCAGTGCGTTGAACGCCGGTTCGTCTGAAGGATTTGCCGCATGCGGATAGGTGGCAAAGTAGTGATCAAACGAGACATTCTCTCCATAGATCACGACCAGGTGCTTGATCGGAGTGGCAGTAGGAAGGTCGTTCGGCCGATTCATGTGCTGGTCGTCATTTGCACCCCATGCAATGTGTAATGAGAATGCCGCGGCTATGAGCAAACCAAGCGCTAGATGACGCCAGTGCATGTCGAGCTCCTGTAAGTTGCGTTCCTCGTAGCGCAATGGGAGTTCCCGGCTGACGTTGCCGCGGCGATCGCAAGCGAGGGCCAGCTCGCGCTGGCCCTCGCCGGGTTACAACACGCGCAGGCCGCGAGATGCTGGAGCACATTGGAGAGTCGAAAGCCGCTTAGGTCTACAGACCGTAGGTCCGCGCCATCAAGGCGGCTGTCGCGTAACTGTGCGTTGCGCAGGCTGCCGCTTCGAACACGGCGCCGCGAAGATCCTATCGTTTCCGCCGCTGCGGCACCAGGTCATCGGCTATCTGCCTCGCTTGCCCACGCGCGTATCTGATCGATGGTGGCCGTCGCGCCGCCGCATACGACAACCAGAATATTCCGGTATTTGGCAAACGCGGGATGCCTCTCGTAGGCGACGGACAGCGCTGCGCCGCAGGCCGGCTCAACCAGAATGCGGTGATCCGCAAGAAAGCGCTCGCAGGCAGCGAGTGCGCTGGAGTCCGATACGACGAGACTGTGGACAGGGTGCTCGCGCACGCAGCGCAAGGCCTGCTCGCACACCCGCTTGGCGCCGAGCGAAGTGGCGACGCTGGAGATACAGGGCAATGCCACCGTATGACCCGCCTCGACAGCGGCATGAAGCGAAGCGGCGCCATCGGTTTCGACGGCCAACACCGGCACGTCGTGCCAATGATTGCGCTGGAGGCCCTCCACGGCGCCACAAAGCAGGCCGCCGCCGCCAACGGAAAGCACGATGGCATCGGGTTTGAAGCGGGCCTGGGCAACTTCATCGATCATCGAGGCATGGCCGTGCCACAGCAGTGGATCGTCGAAGGGATGCAGAAACGCGTCCGTCGCGCCCAGCAAGGTCTGCGCGAACTGGTTGGCCTCTTGCCAGGAACTGCCGTGCACCACGACCTCTGCAGCTTCCAGGCGGAGCAACTCCCTGGCGCGTTCCGTCGTCGTTTCCGGCACCACGACAAGCACGGGAATGCCCAGGCGCCGGCCCGCATAGGCCACGGCAAGACCCGCATTTCCCCCGGACGACGATACGAAACGCTGCGCGCCACGGCTTTGGTGAACGGCGCAAGCGTGGCCGATGCCCCGGATCTTGAACGATCCACATGGCTGCAAAGCGTCGAGCTTGAGCCACACGGATTGTTCACCAGGGACGCTCAGGGCGCGCGACTCCACCAACGGGGTTTCGAAGTGCAGATGCATTGCAATGGGCTTCCAGGATTGCGATCGGACCAACCGTTCTTCTGCTGATCCTAAAGAGGAAGAGAGAGTCTGGCTTGTAAATTATTGACGCGTGAGGCGAGCGAAGGCCCATCGGCTCAGTATGCAGACGGGGCCACGCCAAACGCGTGACGGAACGCCCTGTTGAAATGACTTTGATCGTAAGCCCCGACGCCTTGGGCACGCTTGTGAGCGAAGGTCACGAGTTTTGCCGGTCCTGGTTTTGCCGTGTGAGGCGCATTCCGTCTGCACGCACCCGTGACTCGCTCGTGTATGGCTACGTCGACCGGTCGCGATTGCGCGCGCGCGTGGCGCCCGTGATCACCGCGACGCCGAGCAGTATCACCGCTACGATCTCGATGATGTGCACCGCAACATGCAGCGCCATCAATGCCCACGCCACGCCGCCAATGAAAATGATCCATCCGATCAGATAGATGAGCAGAGTCATCGTTCTTCTCCTTGTGGTTTCGGCCTGGGTGCAGTGCAAACAACGCCATTGGCGAAAGAGCGGTCCCCCGCCTTTCACCGGGCGAAAAAGGTCGAAGCACATTGCGCGCCTGACTTCGCCATGGCGCGCGGAGCAGCTGGCGCTGATAAATCGACCCGCATTATAAGGATCACGAACGGATTTGATCATGCAGGACGCGCATGCGGTAGCCGAACGCACGCAAGGCGTAGCGTCACCCGCGCCGTCGCTGCGTGCGTTGTTGTGCTCCGCGCTGACAGCGCAGGATGGTGTGCCGATAAGGTTTGCTAACCAACCATAACGGCAGTCTTGATAAACGGACGGACGCGGACGGCAAGTCGCGCCTCAGAAGCCTGTTGCTTCCAGCAGGCTTTTATCCGGGCAACGACAGCAGACCGTTTGGCAGGAACGGCGCGCGGGCTAGTTAGTGCCCATGCGCCTCGCGGAAACCGGCGTCCTTTTCGAGTCGGCGGCCGTGGCTACCGACGTGGAATCCCGCTGAGATCACAAACAGGACTCCGGCGAAAGGCCAGATATAGATTGCCAGCGAGAAGCAAACCCAAATCGCTTCTTGTGGCGGATACGCCTGGAGTGCCCAGACAAGACAGGCAACTGGCAACAGCATCAGACACAGCGCCGACCGGGTGAGAAAGGTGGCGGCTTTTGCTTTCTTTAGCGTCTCTGCTTGCATGCCTGGCTCCATAGGGAATGGCATTGGGACATAGAGTCGCACGGTGACCATTTGTCGCATACTTAGTAATATCCCTGACAGGTGCCATTTTCCGCACTGCAATCTCCGAAAAGGATGCGTGATGCTGCATAGCCTTTCCGAATCGATCGTAGTTCTTATCGACTTGCAATTGAGACTGATGCCAGCGATTCACGACGGCGAATCCGTTGTCGCTCATGCCATTCGGCTTGGGCGGATTGCTCGTGGTCTCGATGTTCCGGTCATCGGGACAGAACAGAATCCGGGCACACTCGGCGAAAACTCGCCGGAAATAAAGGACCTGTGCGCGAGAACTGTTGCAAAGCACCATTTCGACGCCACGGCCGATGGTCTGTTTGAAGCGCTGCCTGAAGGGCGAACCCGTGCCATCGTCGCGGGATGCGAGGCCCATGTCTGCGTATTGCAGACAGCGATGGGTTTGCTGCAGCGCGGTCTATCGGTCACTGTCGTTACTGACGCGACAGGCTCGCGGAAAGTCGCCGACAAAGAGACGGCCATTGCGCGGCTGAACAAAGCGGGCGCTGAAGTGGCGACGGTCGAGATGGTCGCGTTCGAATGGCTGCGCTCGTGCCAGCACCCGCGCTTTCGCGACATACTGCAGTTGATCAAGTAAGCGGCTACCAGCGGCGCGCTCATCTGCAAAACGCGGCGCCGGTGAGCAAGGCAAGCATCGTCGAAGGCGCGAGATACTCGACGAACGTCCAGACAATAAGCGTTACGAACGAAACGGCCAGCATGACCTGCATGATGCGCCAGGCCACGACCTCGCTCACGAAGGCTGGCCGGTGATCATGGTGCGCTGCGCGACCCGCTCGTCGTCGATCGGCAAGTGCATCAATCCCGCGATGACGCCAAGCGCAATCGAGCCCTGCCAGAGCAGGCCGTAGCTATGCGTCGCGTCGAACACCACGCCGCCCAGCCAGACGCCGAAGAAACTCCCGATCTGATGCCCGAGAAATACGAAGCCGAAGAGCGTCGAGATATAGCGCACGCCGAACATCTGCGAAACGATCCCGCTCGTCAGCGGCACGGTGCCGAGCCACATGAAGCCCATCGCGAACGCGAACACGTAAAGCGTGAGGGGCGATAGGGGCAAGGCGAGGAACAGCGCCATTACGCCCGCCCGTGCGAAGTAGATCGCCGAGAGCAGATACTTGCGCCGCAGAAACCCCCCTGCGTAACCGCAGAGAAACGTGCCTGCCGTGTTCGCCAGCGCAATCAGCGCGAGCGCCAGGCTCGCTTCGCGCGCGCTCATGCCCTTGTCGAGCAAATACGCCGGCAGGTGCGCGCCGATGAACGCGAGCTGGAAGCCACACGACAAAAAGCCCAGATTGAGCAGCCAGAAGCCGCGATGCGCGAACGCCTTTCCGAGCGCTCGGCGCAGGGTGTCGTGCGTATCGATCGCGCCGCTACGCTGCAGCGGCCGATCGCGCAGCCATGCCGCGAGCGGCGCGCTGGCGAGCATCATGGCGGCGAGCACGAGAATGGCCGTGACCCAGCCGAACCTGCCGATCATCCCTTGAGTGAGCGGCACGATGCAGAACTGGCCCACGCCGCCGAACATACCCGCCACGCTCAGCGCCCAGCTGCGCTGGTCGGCTGCAAAGAGCCGCGAGAGCGCGCCGTAGACGGCGCCGAAAGCCGTTCCGGACAATGCCACGCCGAGCACCACGCCGACGCCAAACGTGTAGACGCCAGGCGTCGCGCTCAATGCCATCATCGCGAGGCCGAGCGCGTAGAGCAGGGCGCCCGCGAAGATCACACGTGCGGAGCCGAAGCGGTCGGAGATCATGCCCGTGAGCGGCTGTGCAACGCCCCACAGCAGGTTTTGCAACGCAAGCGCGAGGCCGAACGTCTCGCGCGACCAGCCGCGCTCGAGCGTGACAGGCAACAGAAAAAGCCCTTGCACGTTGCGCACGCCGAGCGCCGCACCCATCACGACGCCACCTGCGATCACGAGCAGCCAGCGGCGGCGCCATGCATCGTCCATCCCGGTCATCGTTCGCCTCCTCGCACTGGGCGCTTCGCTGTTGCGCAGCGTGGTGCCTAGTAGAGCGCGGGAAAGCGGGCTGGCTCAAGTGAGTTTTCGGCACGCTTCGCATGTGTACAGCTCATGCGACATGGTTTTGGCGAGCCTGATCGACGATCCAGTCGATGACGGCGCGCACGTCGTCGCGCGGCGCTTCGTCGGCCTGATGCAGCCAGTAGGCATAGCCAGTCGGACCCTCGGCGCGCGCATTGCCGATGGCGGCGAGCCTGCCGTCGGCAAGCAGCGGTTGCACGAGGGCAAGGCGCCCGAGCGCGATACCGCGGCCGGCGGTGGCGGCCTGAATGACCTGGTCGTACTGGTTAAAACGCAGCACGCCGCGAAGCGGAGCGCCGTCAAGGCCGCGCGCGCCCAGATGATCCGCCCAGCGCAGCATCGGGCGGCGCACGCCCTCGAATTCGAGCAGCACGTGGCGCGCGAGCGTGGCCGCGTCGAGCTTCTTCACGTTCAACGAAGGATGCGCGACCGGCAATACGTATTCGTCGTACAGATGCACAGCGCGATTGGCTGCCTCCGGCGCGATGCGGGCCGGCGCGTAGCGCAGGGCGAGATCGATGCCTTCTGCGCGCAGATCGAGCACCTTCTCTGAGGTCGCAAGGCGCAGATCGATATCGGGAAGCTGGCGTTGCAACTCGCCGATGCGCGGCAGCAGCCACAGTCCTGCAATGCCGATGCTGGCGGTGATCGTCACCGGCTGACGCGTTTGGGGCGCGGCCAGCGCGCCGACGATTTCCTGCATCTGCTGCACCGCGCCATCCGCAATGCGCAGCAGGCGCTCGCCCTCCGCTGTGAGCGCGATCGAACGATAGCCGCGGCTAAAGAGGCGCACGCCTAGCGCTTCTTCGAGCGCGGCGATCTGGCGGCTCACGGCGGATTGCGTCACGCACAGGTCGTCGGCTGCGAGCGTGATGCTCATGCGCCGGCCCACCGCGACGAAACCGCGAATGAGGTCGAGGGGAGGGAGTTTCACGAGCGGCACTGACATGCGTTTTCCTCATGCGAAAGCTGCGCAAAGATTGATTGATGCAGCGGGCAAGGTCAAGTGAAATCGATACTCCGGATTCTTCAGGGAGCACGCTCATGCATTCAGCCGATCCAGCCGAGGCACGTCCCATCGCTGTCGCCATCACTGCTGCCGATGGCTTTACGCTTCGCGCATATGTGTGGCGTCGTCACGCGCTGCCGAACGCGGACGCGTCGCGTCCGGTGGTCATCGTCAATTCGGCGACGTCGGTGCGCTGCCACTACTATTTCCGCTTCGGCGCATGGCTGCACCAGCAGGGTTTCGACGTGCTGGTCTACGACTACCGTGGCATTGGCGGCTCGCAGCCCGTCGCGCTCGCCACGCTCGATGCGAGCTGGCTGGAATGGGGAGAGCGCGATTTCGAAGCGGTGCTGCGCTACGCAAGAAGCCTGTTCCCTGGGCAGCCGATCGATGTCGTGGGGCATAGCATTGGCGGCTTCCTGATCGGGCTCGCGCCGTCGAATCATCTCATTCGACGCGTCTTCACCGTCGGCACGCAATACGCGTATTGGCGAGACTACGCGCCGCGCAGCATGCCGCTCATGCTCTGGAAATGGCATGTCGTGATGCCGGTTTTGACCGGCCTGATGGGCTATTTCCCCGCATCGTGGTTCGGATGGATGGAGGACACGCCGCGCGGCGTCGCGGGGATATGGAGCCGGGGCCGCGCCCGCTTTGAAGACACGCTCGGCGACGGAGTGCTCGCACGCACGCCCGAGCAGCGCACGGACATCGTCGCTCGTTTCGGCAACATGCGTGCGCCGATTCTCGCCGTGAGCTTCCACGACGATCCGTTCGGCACGATTCGCGCGATCGAACGCGCGCTGTGTTATTTCACACAGAGCCTATCGACGCATGTACGCATCGCGCCCGCGTCAATTGGCGAGCGCAGCATCGGACATTTCGCGTTTTTTCACTCACGATTCGAGCGCAGCCTGTGGCCGCTCGCGCGGGATTGGCTGGCCGATGGCAGCGTCATCGCGATGACTCCGGCAACGACGCACCCGAGCCCCAGCCACGCCGAGGTCGAAAGCGATTCACCGAGCCACGCAATGCCTATCGCCACGCCGATCGGCACGCGCAAATAGGCCTGCGCCGTCGTGCCGACCGAGCCGAGCGTCTGGACGAGCCGGAAGTAGATGACGAACGCGATCGCCGTGGAAAAGACGGCGAGTGCGATCAGCGCTGCGATCGATTGCAACGACGGATGAAGCGTCCACGGGCGGTCTAAGGCCAGGCTCACGGGGACCAGCAGTATCGCACCGACGATGAGAGACCCCGCAGCGGGTGCGACCGGCGAGAGCCCCTTGAACGAACGGCCGTAGATCGCCGCGCCGGCGTAGCAAACCGTCGCGGCGACGATCGCCAGCTGCGCAACGAGTTGCTGGCCGAGTCCTTCGAATGCACTCACGCCGACCACGAGGCATATGCCAGCGAGACCCGCGGCGACGCCGAACAGCTTGCGCGCGTTGACCTCTTCGTGGCGGGTAATCAGCCACGTGCCGAGGAACGCCATGACAGGCGAGGTCGAGTTGAGGATGGTCGCCAGACCGGCTTCCACCGAACGCTCGGCCCATGCGATCAAGGTAAAGGGAATCACGCTATTGAGCAGCGCCTGCACGGCGAAGCGACGCCACACGGCCGGGTCTCGCGGTACCGGAATGCGCTGCCACAGCATCCAGAACAGAAGGAGCGTTCCGGCAATCGACGTTCTCGCGGCGATGAGCGTCAACGGCGGGATGGTCGTCACGCCGACTCGAATGAACGTATAGGACGCGCCCCACAGCGTGGAAAGTGCGAGGAGCAAAAGCAGGTCGAGTCCGGCCGATTTGCTCGCGGTCGATGTTTGCATGCTGGGCGGTCGATTTCACGCGGACGCGGTGAGATTACGGGCCACGCTCCAGGGATAGAGCGCGTATCGACAGTATGCGGGCATCTTCGGTGCGAATATTTCGGCCTGGGGTGAAATGTGGATTGTCGATGAACGGAATCAGGAAGCGACGCGCAATGCGTCTTCGCGCTGCGTGGCGTAGCGGTTCGCGGGACGAGGCAGGCCAAGATGCTCGCGCAATGTGCGCCCCGTATATTCCGTGCGAAAAAGTCCGCGACGCTGCAATTCGGGCACCACGTACTGCACGAACTCGTCGAGGCCGCCAGGCAGCCAGGGCGACATGATATTGAAGCCGTCGGCGCCTTCCTCCTCGTACCATTGCTGAAGCTGGTCGGCAATGCTTTGCGGCGTGCCGATCACCTGTTGATGCCCGCGCGCGCCCGCAATTCGCAGATAGAGATCGCGTATGGTGAGGTTGTCGCGCCGCGCGAGATCGAGCAGCAAGCGTTGCCGGCTCTTGCCGCCGTTGGTTTCCGGCAGGTCGGGCACGGGGCCATCCACGGGATATTGCGAGAGGTCGAGGCCGCCCGACATGTTCGCGAGCAGCTGCAGTCCCACGCTCGGATGGATCAGCGCCTGCAACGCGTCGAACTTCTCCTGCGCTTCTTCCTGCGTGCGGCCGATCACGGGGAAAATGCCCGGCATGATCTTGAGATGCTCGGGGCGGCGGCCGTAACGCGCGAGCCGCCCTTTCACGTCGCGATAGAACTGCCTGGCTTCATCGAGCGTTTGATGCGCGACGAAAATCACTTCGGCGGTTTGCGCCGCGAGTTCCCTGCCGGCTTCCGAGGCGCCCGCCTGCACCACGACGGGCCAGCCTTGCGGCGAACGCGCCACGTTGAGCGGGCCGCGCACCTTGAAGTGCTTGCCGCGATAGTCCAGCGTGTGCAGCTTCTGCGGGTCGAAGTAGAGGCCGCTTGCCTTGTCGCGAATGAAGGCGTCGTCTTCCCAGCTGTCCCAAAGCCCGGAAACCACGTCGTAGAACTCTTTCGCGCGCTCGTAGCGCAAGGCGTGATCGAGATGCTTGTCGAGGCTGAAGTTGTGCGCTTCGGTTTCGGTGCTCGACGTCACGAGATTCCAGCCCGAGCGGCCGCCGCTCAGATAATCGAGCGAAGCGAATTTGCGGGCTACGTTATAGGGCTCGTTGAACGAGGTCGACACCGTGGCGATGAGCCCGATGTGCTTCGTGACCACCGATAGTGCGGAGAGCAGCGTGATCGGCTCGAAATGATCGGCGCGCGCGGTGCGCGAGAGCGAAGGCACATGGGTGTCGCGCACGCTCACGCTATCGGCGAAAAAGACGGCGTCGAATTTGGCGCGCTCGGCCGTTTGCGCCAGCTCGGCGTAGTGCGCGAAGTCGAGGCCGCCGGCTGCATGTGCATCGGGGTGACGCCACGCGGCGATATGGTGGCCCGTCTCCATCAGGAAGGCGCCGAGGCTCAATTGTCCCGCGCGTCGCGGTGCTGCGCTCATGTGTGCTCCTCGATTGTGGTTGGCGTTCGCTACGGAATGGAAGGCAGATTCAATGCGCGAGCGGCTTGTGCGCCGTGGCGATGATCATGCGCCGCGTGAGCGCATAGCCACGCGCGTTGCGATGGGGTTCGAGCGCGCCCGCGAGCCGTGCGCGTACGCGTGCGATGTCGTCGGGCGTGAGCGAGGCGAGGAAATTGCCGAACGAACTGGACCGGCTAAAGGCGAGCACGTCGTCGACGTTGTCGAAAGTGTCGCCGAAGGTGCGGATCTCGTTGTGCGTCACGTCGAAGCCGGCGCCCTGGAGCAGCGCTGCCGAGCGCTCGCGCGTGAGTTTGTTCGGCGCGCCGATTCCAGCGCGCTGCCATTCGGGCTCGCCAGCAAATAGCGCGCGCAGCACGACATGCAGGTCGTGTGGCGCTTCTTCGGGCATGGTCGTGAAGCCGATCCGGCCGCCTGGCTTGAGCACGCGCCACGCTTCGCGCAGCGCTTGCGCCTGATCCGGGATCCAGTGAATCACGCTGTTGAAATACACCACGTCGTAGTGCGCATCGGGCACCGTTTCCAGCGCTTCGGCGCGGCCGACGCGCGCGGCGAAGCGGCCCTGCGCGCGTTCGAGCGCGCGCTGCACGCGCAGCGGCAACGGATCGAGCCCGAGCACTTCGCCGTGTTCGCCCACGCGCTGTGCCGCCGATTCGGTGAGACGGCCCGTGCCGCAACCCACGTCGAGCACGCGTTCGCCTTCACGCAAGCCGAGCACGTCGAGCAGTTGCAGACCGTGATGAAACTGGCGAATGCCAAGCCGGTCGTATTCTTCGACGAGCGTGGCGGAATCGAGCTGAAGGCTGGGCGCGTTCGACATATCGTGGTCCTGACCAAAGTTTGGCAGGGCCATTCTTGCCGATCGGTTATCTCACCACAAACAAGCAATTGAGCTATTCATAGTAGCGCGAGCGCGTTCACGACGATTGCGCTGCTACAGCGGATTTTCAAACTGAGGGGGCAGTTCGTTACGCTCGTCGGTGGCAATCCCCGGTTGATCCTGGCCGTGATCGCCATCGCCCGTTTGAGGTTGGCCGTCATGGCCGCGGATTCCGGCGTTCGTCTGGCAATTATCGTGGTGCGGTCGTCGTTCACCATGCGTCGTTTTTCTCGAGTGATACGCCGGATCGTGCCTCAGAGGTTGATCTGTCCACCCATCTCGACAACCCGGTTCGCGGGGAGGCTGTAGTATTCGGCCGCCTGCGCTGCGTTGCGCGCCATGAACGCGAACAGCTTCTCGCGCCATAGCGACATGCCTTTGCTCTGTGCCGTTGCGAGGATCGTGTCGCGGGCCAGGAAGAACGACGTGGCCGCGGGTTCGTACTGCCACGTAGGTATCTGCTTCTGCACGAGCAGGAGCAGTGCCGGCACGTTGGGCATTTCCATGAAGCCGTGACGCGCGGCGACCGCATAGCAACCGTGCCCAAGATCGCTCACCGAGACTTTTTCGCTTTCGGGCACGTGCGGAACGTTCTCGGTCGTGCCGGCCAGAAAGATATTGGTCTCGTGCATCACGCCGTTATGCTTGAGATTGTGCAGGAACGCGCTCGGCGTCATGCCGGGCACGCCGCCTGGAAACACTGCCGTACCGCCCACGCGGGGAGGCGGGTGCGATCCATCGCACAAGGAGTGAATGAATGCCGGAAGCGGCAGGTTGTCGCTTTTCACGCGCTCGACGACCATCTCCCGCCCGCGATGCCATGTCGTCATGATAGTGAACAGCGCGCCGCCCGCCAGCAGCGGGAACCATCCGCCATCGAGGACCTTGCTCGCATTGCTCGCGACGAATATCGCATCCACGACGGCCAGCGGCCCGATCACTGCCAGCGTAGCGACCGGTTTCCAGTTCCACAGGCAGTGGGTGATGAAGTACATGAGCAGCGTCGTGAGCAGCATCGTCGAGGCGACGGCAATGCCATAAGCGGCCGCGAGATTGTCGGAAGACCGGAAGAACACGACGAGGAATACGACTGCCGCATAGAGCGAGATGTTGATGAACGGCACGTAGACCTGACCGACTTCGTGTGTCGAAGTGTGGACGACGGGGATGCGGGGCAGCAACCCGAGCTGGACAGCCTGCTTCGTCATGGAAAACGCGCCGGAAATGACGGCCTGCGAAGCGATGATCGTCGCGGCCGTTGCCAGCAGAACCAGCGGAAGCAATGCCCAGTCCGGCGCCTGGGAGAAGAATGGCTGCGTGAGCGCCGAAGGCTTCGACAGCACGAGCGCGGCCTGGCCAAAGTAGTTGAGGATGAGGCTCGGCAGCACGAGCAGCAGCCACGCGAGCCGGATCGGCGTCTTGCCGAAGTGTCCCATGTCCGCGTAAAGCGCTTCGCCGCCCGTCAACGCAAGGAACACAGAGCCGAGGACGACGAATGCCGTGCCGGGTGCATGTGCGATGAAGCTCAGGGCGTAAGACGGCGATGCGCCGCGCAAAATGCCGGGGTTGTGTGCGATATGAGCGACGCCGAGTACGGCAAGCGTCAGGAACCAGACGATCATGACCGGCCCGAAGACTTTTCCGACCGTGGCCGTGCCGTGTTTTTGAAGCTTGAACAGGCCGGTCAGGATCACGAGCGAGATCGGCACGACCCACGCGGCCAGATGAGGATCCACGAGTTCGACGCCTTCCACTGCCGAGATGACCGAAATCGCCGGCGTGATCATCGAGTCGCCGTAAAACATCGCGGCGCCGAATACGCCGAGCGTCAGCAGCACGGTGCGCAGGCGCACGGGCGCCACACGAGCGGCCAGCGCCGTGAGCGCCAGAATGCCGCCTTCGCGGTCATTGTCCGCCCGCATGACGAAGCTCACGTATTTGAGCGTCACGACAATGATGATCGACCAGAGGATCAGCGAAACGATCCCGAATACGTTGGTCTGGCTAATTCCGCCTGCGGCTTTCAGGCATTCGCGCAGTGTGTAGAGCGGGCTGGTTCCGATGTCGCCGAAAACCACCCCTATGGCGCCCAGAATCAGGGCGGCGGGGGCGTCAGTAGTTTGACTGGATGAACGCGCGGATATAGAGGCCATGGGTAAGGTAAATGAAAATCGACGTCCCTCGGGACAGGCTGCGGAGCACAAACGTCAGGCCTGGCGGCTCCCGACTCGCACGCTACAATCGCCCGACAGATACTACAGGCGCATCCTTTCAGAACGCATGACTCGTCTCCCGACGCTCAAGCAAACCGTTTCGCGTGGACTGCGGGGGCTCGCCCTGTGGGGCCCAGGTCTGCTCGTGATGCTGGCCGACTGCGACGCCGGCAACGTCGTGACGGCCGCGCAGGCCGGCGCGCAAACGGGGCTGCGGCTCTTGCCCGTGCTGCTTGCGCTGGTCCCGCTGCTCTACATGGTTCAGGAGCTGACCGTGCGCCTGGGCATTTTCACCGGGCGCGGTTATGGCGAACTCATCCGCTCGCGCTTCGGACCGGTTTGGGCCGCGCTCGCCGCGGCCGGACTGGTCGTGGCCGTGCTGGGGTCGCTCGTGACGGAGTTCACGGGCGTTGCCGGCGTGGGGGAAATGTATGGCGTATCGCGTGCCGTCACGCTGCCGCTCGCCGTCATTCTGTTGACCGGTATCGTCGTTACGGGCTCGCACAAGCGCGTAGACCGGATCGCGATTGCCATCGGCGCGTTCGACCTGACGTTCTTTGCCGTCGCATGGAGTGCGCGTCACAAACTTCAGGTCATGGTCCCGCAAATGACTCATCTGGCAGCGGGCGGCCGCGAAGCCGGCTACCTGGCGGCGGCGCTCATTGGCGCGACGTTCAATCCGTGGATGGTGTTCTATCAGCAGGCGGCGGTCGCGGACAGCCTCACGGCGAAGGACTTCACGTCGGCCAGAGTCGAGACGGCGGTTGGCGCCGTCCTCACGCAATTGCTGACGGCAGCGGTGCTCGTCGCTGCGGCGGCTACGTTGTCGGCGCATGGCGAGCCGCGCTCCCTCGGCAGTATCGGCGAAATCAGCAATGCGCTCGTTGCGGTAACGGGCCCGTTTGCGGGGCGCCTGCTCTTTGGCGCAGGCGTGCTCGGTGCGGCGCTGGTGGCCGCCATCGTGAGTTCACTCGCGCTGGCATGGGGGCTCGGCGATGTATTCGGGTACCGGGCCTCGCTCGATGACCGTCCCGGCCGCGCGCCCTGGTTCTACGGCGCGTATGCGCTAGCCGTTGCAGGCAGTGCCTGGGCTGTCTGGCTCGCACCCGACCTCGTTTCCCTGAACGTTGCCGCGCAAGTGGTCAACACGTTGATGTTGCCGCTCGTGTTGGGGTTGCTCGTCGCCCTGAGCCTCACCGCGCTCCCTCAACGGTATCGGCCTCGCGGGCTTTATTTGTGGCTTGTGGTTTTCGTGGGTGCGGTCGTGTGTGCCGCGGGTGTGTGGGGCGCGGTGCAGGGTTTGCGTCCTTTACGCGCGATCCCTGACTTACAGATTCTTTAATAATGCGTAGTAGACGGCGGCGAATACCAAGACGATGCCGATGTTCACGGCCAGCCGTAGCCAGAAGAGATTTTTCAGGAAAACCACATCCACGCCGACGATAACGGCTATCAACAACAAGATGTAAATCGCAACGTACACGTTTCTCATCGTTTCAATGGCCAGTCAAAAGGTCCCGGTGGCCAACTGCCAGAAGTCAGGATACGCCGGGACCGCGCGCCTCACAATCGCATACGTTTTCATTCGTTTCACAGCCTGGTGCGGCGCATCAGCCGGGGTCGTCCCATGCTGCCGGACGCTGGTTTCCGGGTTTCTGTTGTTTTGTTGCTATCTTGCTGAAATCGATGTTGCGAAAGGCTTTTCTGGCTATAGTTAAAGTGCTTTCTCAAACACTTGATGCGACGCGGTAAGAATTGCGCCTTGCATCAAGAGCGTTCGGTTTGCGCAGGGCGTTTTCGCGGTTTCCGGCGAAAAGGCTGCAAAACCAACCGATCTCTGGGAGGACCAGATGAGACGCACGAAGACGCAGTCACTGCGTTATCAGGTCGAAAAATGGCTCGCACCGACTTCGCCGGTGCATGTCACCGCGTTTGGCCATACCCCTTCCGGCAGGGCACGCTATGTGTGCGTGGAGACGCGCCAGACAACGGGTTTTCACGCGCTGTTCTTCTTTCAGCACGACGACGGTTACTGGAATGTATTTCCTCCCGTGGGTGAATAGCCGCTGCAAGGAAGAAAATATAATCAGACATCCAATATAAGCGAAAGCGTTTCACTGCATCGCCTGCTACTGGCTCCAGCAGGGCACCTGCCTCACGATCTGCGCGCTCCGCACCGTGCTCCGCGCAGATCGACTTCTGATAGCGAGGACTCCGGAGCAAATCACTGCGTATTGGTTTGTGTGCCGGTTTGTGTGCCGGGACCGTTTGCATGCGTGCGCCGATGCAACGGTCCCAGCGCGGTGGAGAGCAGCGCGCAGGGCAGCAGGATCGCGACGAGTGCGAACATCGTCGTCTTGAACGCATGTGCGTAGTCGATCATACCGGGCGCCGCGCCGAGCGTCGAGAAGAACAGGCCGCCTAGTGTGGCCGCGCCGACGGCGGCGCCGATCTGCAGCGTTGCCGTGACCATGCCCGAGGCGATGCCCGCGCGCTCGGGCTCCACTTCGGCCAGCACGATGCGCACGACGGAGGGCAAAACGAGCCCTTGGCCGATGCCGATCGCCGCGAGTCCGAGATAGAAACCGGCGCCGGGCTGTACCGCCCCCGCGAGCGCAGCCGCAATCGCGAGTCCGCCCGCGAGCATCACGAAGCCCAGCGTCAGCACGCGATAGCCGCCGAACCGGTGCACGAGGCGCGGCATCAGCAGCGGGCTGGAAAGAAAGCCGATGCCGAACGGCAGGATCGCGAGTCCCGAAGCGAGCGGCGTCCAATGCAGGCCGCCTTGCAGATAAATACCGTAGGTCAGGAAGAACGCGCTCATCGTATAGAAGAGGAACGCCAGCACGAGACCGAGCGCGATGACCGGATTGCGGAAGAGGCGCACATCGAGCAGGGGATCCTTGCCGTTGACGAGGCTGCGCCACTCGACGCGCAGCAGCAGACCGAGCATGGGCAGCGAGCCGGCGAGGCAGGCGAGCATCCACAGCGGCCAGCCCGACTCGCGTCCGCGCGTGAGCGGATAGACGAGCATCAGCAGAAACAGCGACAGCAGCAGGGTGCCCGGGACATCGATGCGCTTGCCGCGCGGCGGCCGGCTTTCCGGGATGAAGCGCCAGCTGCCGATGAGCGCGAACACGCCGATAGGCAGGTTGACGAGAAAGATCGCGCGCCATCCCAGACCGAACGGATGCAGGCTGATGAGCGCGCCGCCGCCAAGCTGGCCGATCACCGCGGCCACGCCGAAAACGAACGCGTAAAGCCCCATCACGCGCACCTGTTCGTGCGGCGTGAAAACGCTGCGGATCGTGGCGAGCACTTGCGGCGCGAGGGTCGCGGCGAACAGGCCTTGCAGGATGCGTCCGGCGACCAGTGCCGTGCCGCTGGTGGCCAGGCCGCAGAATGTGGAGGCGACGACGAAGCCCGCCATGCCCACCATGAAGATGCGCTTGCGGCCGTACAGGTCGCCGAGGCGCCCGCCCGTGATCAGCATGACGGCATTCGCGCACGCATAGGCCGAGACGACCAGCTGGAGTTCGGACGCGTTCGCGCCGAGTCCGTCGCGGATGGCGGGCAGCGCGAGGTTCACGATGAAATAGTCGAGCGGCGGCAGAATCGCGCCCACCAGCAAAACGACCAGCGCCCAGCCGTGATGGCCGTGGCTGGTATCGGCTGCGGCGGCGCGAGGCGCCACGGCACAGGCGGCGTACGTATTGTCAGACATGAGTGTGCTCAGCGATAAAGGGCCGGATTTCGTCAGGCTGCGCTATTCAGCACGCGCGCAGGCGTGAGCGTCCAGTCGACATTCTGATCCACCTCGATCTGACGGAAAAGCGGGAATAGGTGGTACTATCCATCGAGTTATTCGATGGATGTTGAATGTCATGCGTGGCTTCGAATTCGACCAGTTGAAGACGTTCGCGGCTGTGGCGAACGTGGGCAGCCTTTCGGCGGCCTCGCCGTTGCTGCACCTTTCGCAATCCACGATCAGCGAGCAGGTGCGCAAGCTCGAAGCGCGCGCGGGCATGCCGCTTTTCGTGCGTAGCAAGCGCGGTGTGGAGCTCACGCCCGCGGGCACACGATTGCTCGACCATGCGCGGCGTCTCGTGGCGCTCAACGAAGCCGCTTTCGACGACGTGCGCGGCCAGGCCATCAAGGGCGAGTTGCGCGTCGCGATCACCGAGTACTTCCGCACGAACGAGGTGGCCGGTCTGCTCGTGCGGCTGCGCGACTGCTATCCGCAGCTGAGCTTGCACGTGAGCGCGATGAAGAGCGCCGATATCGAGCTCGCGTATGCGAAGCGGCAAATCGATCTCGGCGTGGTCATGCATCTGTCGCGCGGCCCGTTCCGACCCGCCGCCACCGACGCGGACGCGCGCTGGGAGTTGCTGCGCGAACCGCTCTATTGGGTTGCGTCGCCGACGCTCGCCGAGCAGTTGCCGCAAGCCTTGCCGCTCGTGCTGCTGCCGGGCGACTGCATGATGCACCAGGTCGCGGTGCGCTCGCTCGAAGAAAACGACATCCCGTACGTGCTCGTTCACAGCGCGTCGGGCGTGGCCGGGCTGCAGTCCATGCTGGCAGCCGGTCTGGGCGTGGGATGCCTGTGCGCTTCGGCAATCGGGGAGGGTCTCACGCGGCTCGGCCCGAAGCACCGGCTGCCGGCCTTGCCCGACGCCGTGTTCTCGCTCCTGCCACCGCATCCCGGCGAAGGGGACACCGTGACACAAGCGAGAGAAGTGCTGGCGCGGCAACTGCTGGTGTGATGCGCTCGCCGCGCCGGCGTGCTTCGCGACTCAATGCGGCACGTTCACGACGCCGTCGTTCGCGCGAATCGCGTTGCTGCCCGGATTCTCCACGATGGCCGGCAGGTTCGCGAGACCCAACGGCGGCGCGGCGCCCGGGTTGCCGCCGCGCGGGATCGTGCGGATGACCTGGGAAGGCGGCAGCGGCGTGCCATTCTTCAGGTGATTCCACATCAGATTGAGCGCCGCGATGTTGTAGTAGTGCACCGGCACGAAGTGCGTATCGAAGCCCGGCACGGCGAGGAATGCATCGAAGTGCTGCCCGTTCGTCACCTCGTACAGCGACAGGTGGCTGTGCGAACCTTCCCGTTCGCTGTTTGCCGCGAGATACGCGCGCGACGCATGATTGATCGGCACGAGCGCGTCGCTGCGGCCTTGTACGATGATTGCGGGCTTGCCATGCAGGTTCGCATGTACGCTGATCGCCTGGACGCTCTGGCGCATGCGCGGATCACCGTTCGTCCACAACGCGCGCAGACATGCCGCGCCCGCGAAGCTGGCGTCGGGCGTGGCCAGCCGATGGTCGGCGCCGCCAGGCGGCGTGACGTTGTAGACGAGATTGACGCCATTGGTCGGCGGCACGCCATTGCCCACGCCAAAGATGGTCAGCATTGGCGAGACGGCGGGCGCAACGCCCGCGGCACCCGTCGATGCGTTCGTCGTGCCGAAGCTGAATCCGCACAGGTTGTCGAGCACGCTCGAGCGCGTGTAGGCATCGGCGTAGGTCACCGCAACAGCCGGCACGGCCTGTGAATCCCACATCGGCGCCTGCAGCAGATCGGAGTCCGCTTCATAGCCGGCTTCATGCAGGCGTTGGAGCGCGTCGTTCGCCTGCGCCTGCGTATCGCCGCCGTGGACGTAGCCTGCCGCCGCGAGCGACGTGCAGCGCGCCTGGCGAATGGCTGTCGTGGTCGCCACGGGCAGCGCGGTGAGATAGGGCGCGCCGGCGGCGGCGTCCGCGAGCGCGGCGCAGGGTTGCAGCAGGTTCGCGAGCGTCATGTAGTCGGCCAGCGGTTTGCCGGCCGCGGCAATGCGCTGCCCACCTTCCCTGACTTGCGCGTCACCGGGCATGCGCACATTGATCTGCGGTTCGCCGACCACGACCGCCGTGATCCACTTGCCCGTGTCCTCTTCGGCTGCCGCGAGCGATGCGCCGCCGCCGTTGCTCACGGAAGCCGCGATCGTCGTAATGTCGCCGGGCGCATAGCGCACGCCGCGATTCGATGCGTCGACGCGCGGCGCAAACTGCTGGTTGAGCACCCAGTACGCGAACTGGACCGCCTCGAGTGTGTCGCGGCCCCAGTTCGCTTCGGGGTTCAACTGCGAATGCGCGTGCTTGAACGCATAACGGCTCGGAAACTTCTGGTTGTAGGCGGCGAGCGCGCCCGCCGGCACGTCCGCGGTGAAAATACTCGTGCGCCCAGCCGTTGCTGCGTTGGCCGTGACGCCATCGATCAACGTCACGAGGCCGCTCATCAGTTCTTCTGCGCCGTTGCCCGTGCCCTTGTCGGTATAGGCGACCGCGCAGCCTCGCTTGAGTCCCCACTCGCCGGCCGCGGAGATCGCGCCGTACACGCCGCGCGAGCCCGACGACGTGGCGGTCACGATGCACGGGTTCGCCGGATCGAAGCTGGTCGGCACCTGCACGAGCAGGCTGACGTTCCGGCGGCCGCTGCCGTCGTCGGCAAACGCGAGATATTCGGTGCCGGCGATTTTGCCTTCGCCCAGTGTGTCGTTGCCGTACACATCGACATTGGGCCCCCAGAAGCGGCCATAACCGCCGTTCGCGCTCATATCGACGAGCGCCCGATAGTTCGACCAGATCGCGAGCCGGCGCAGTTCCGCTGCCGTCGGCGCCAAGTGGTCGGCGATGGCAGGCTGCGCCCCGGCGAGGCCGGTTTTGCCGAGACCGGCGGTCAACAGATCGTCGCTGACGCCATCGTAGCTCGTGGTTTGCAGACTGCTCGCCACCACGAACGACGGCAGCCGGTTGAATTCCGGGTGATGGGCGTCGTTTTCGGCAGCGTGTGCGCCGGGAACGAGCGCCGCACCTGCGATGGCGATCGCGGCACGCAGGTGCGCCGTTTTACGCCGGACTGTGAACGGGGTATCTCTCATGGGTGTCTCCTTGTTTGTTGTTAGGCTAGGACGCACTGCATCGGGAAGACCGTTTCGACGTGCCGGCATCACGGCACTCATGGACATTAGGACATCCTGAAAGCAGATACCAGGAGAGAATGCATGTGGCACAAGGGGATCGCTTTCCACGCCGTGCTGGCGTTTGAAGGGTCCACTTGTTTGCTGTTCACGCGCGTCGGGGGCCGCGTTCGGCTGGCGGATTCGTCGGGGGATTATTTGCAGAGCAGGAGCAGGCGCTCCTGATCCGGGCATGGCCGCCCGTCGACTTTTTGTGCGGCGGGAGCGCCTTGCGCCGCGGTCGAACCCGTGGCGGCCTGCATCGCGGCGCGATGCGCGAAACACGCCTTCAGGCGTCGCTCAACGGGCGGATAGTATTGCCAGCCTTTGCCGAGGCCCGGTAGATCGAGCTTGACCTGCTTCCATTTCGGATGGCCGTGCTCCTGCAGGTTGTCGAAGTTCGCGCAGAGCGAATCGGCAAAGCGCTTCAGGTTGCCGACCGTATCGCGCAGGTTGTAGTCATAGGTGACGAGAAAGGCCTTGACCGTCCATGTCGGCACGTCTTCCTTGAGCCAGTTCGGGTAGCTCGACACGTGAATCGTCGCGGGATAGTAGGTCTGCTTCGCGCGCGCCGTTTCCGGCGCGTTCGCATCGACGCGCAGGAAGCGGATCTGCTGCAGCAGTTCGGGGTTCATGTCGGTAAAGAGCTTGGCGGGTTGCCCGGCGACGATGATCGCAACGTCGATCTTCTTGACGATGAGCGCGGCGAGTGCGTCCTCGTTGCTCAGGTGCTGCGCGTTCTGCTCCGGAATCGGCTGGCCGAACATGAGGCGGTACAGCGTCGTCGCCGACTGCGCGGTGCCGCTGCCGATCAGCCCGACGCTCATTACCTTGTCCTTGATCTCGTTGATCGTCTTCATCGGCGAGTCGTTACGCACCACGAAGTAAATCTCTTCGTCGTAGAGCGGCATGATGAGCCGCAGCGGCCGTATCAGCGTGCCGGCCTCTTCGTTGCCGGAATTGGCCATGTCGACGTAGGCCTGGTAGACGTCGGACTGCACGAGCGCGAGCTTCACGCCGGGCTCGAAACGCATGCGCTGCACGTTTTCGGCCGAGCCTTTCGATGGGATCACTTCGAGGTCGATGCCCGCCGGCTGCGCGACCCATTTCGCCAGGTCCTGGCCGATCTGAATGTACGTCCCGCGCTCCGGGCCGGTCACGATGCGGTAGTGCGCGTCGACCTCGGAGGCGACGGCGAGCACAGAGAAAAGCAGGGCGATCAGCGCCGCCACTCCCGCTAGAGTCGTTTTCAGCATGGTCTCTCTCTCCCGCCTTGTTTGCGATCTACGGCAGACTTCGATATGTTATGGAATCCTGTTCAATGTGCGGCGCCAGATGGCGCGGCGTGCTTCCAGCCGTTTTGCAGGATCGCCCGCTCCTGTGCGTCGACGCTGTTGTTGCCGCCGGCGGGACTGGCGGCCGTCGCGACATTCGCCGCGGTCGGGGCATTCGTCGCGTTCGCCGTGTTCGTCGCGCCGGGCAGCGGAGGCGGCGATGCGCCCGTATTCCAGTCCTGCGACGAGGGCAGCCGTACGGTGTTCGCGCCGTGCGGCAACGCCGCTGCCGCGTTCGTTTGCGGGGCGCCATTAGGTGGGCTGAGTGGCTTCCAGGCGGTCGATACGATGGCGCGCTCCATCAACGATTGCGCGACTTGACTGCTCGAATCGATCGCGAGCGCTTCCGAAGCCTGATGTTGCACGCAGGCCCAGGCACGCTGCGCGACACAGCGGTCTGCGTTTTGCAACGCGCTATCGCGCCGTTGCTCGCGCGCGGCGATATCGTTTTGTAGCGCGCGTGCCTCCTCGTTGTCCCCGCCGCGCGCGAGCACGGCGTTGGCCGCAGTCTTCGCGTCGAACAGGTTGTTTTCCGCAAGGCTGTTGCGCGCGGCACGCAGAGCTTCGGCCGTGTCGGCGAATTGCGGCGCGTTGCGCGGGGGGGATTGCGGATGCTCGCTGGTCTGCGTGCCGGCGGCAGGGGGCGTCTCGTTGGCCTGTTGCCCGGACGCATCAGTCGAAACCGATCCGCCCGATGAGTGCAGGGTCTCTTCGCTGGCGGTGGCCTCCCGCTGGCGGTTCGCACCGAGCAGCAGATACGTGCCGTACGCGAACGCAAGAATCAGTGCGAATACGAATAGACCCCTGGGGAAGATCCATTGCCCCATCTGCGAAAACCGCAACCCGTGTGGAAGCGCCAAGGCGTGCTGCGCGGCATGCGGGTAGCCGGTCTCCAGCGACGGCCCGTCGGATGCGGGTAAGCGCGCCTGCGCGAGCTTCGCGGCAGCGGGTGCGGGGGGCGCCGCGGCCGTGGCGCCGAGCGGTGTCAATGTGGCCTTCGGATGGGTGCCGAGCGAAACGGTGTCGAGTGGAAGATCTGTGCCGCAGTAAGGGCAGAATTCGAAGTTTTCGTACAGCAGTCCGCCGCAATGCTTGCACGCTGCGGGGAAATTCTGGTCGCGACCAATCTGAGCGGACATGATGTCGTCCCACCGTTATGGCGATGCCATTTCGGCATGCTCAGAATCGTCGTTGAAGCGATCGGCAAGGCGTCGCGGAACTCACGATCTGCATGCGCAGGAAAGCGACGGGGCCCGACCGAGCGCAGCCGTCTGGTCAAAATATGGTTGATTTCGCACAGCGCGTCAATCTCCGTTGTTGCCCGGCGCACATATGCGTGCTGGCTGCGTGCTGGTAAGGATTGCCTTGCGGAATTTTTTACCATGGTGGCGTTTTATTTATAAGAATAGCTAAATGAGCGGACGGCTTCTTGACCGTCACGCACTTAACCTGGAAGTATGGCCCCAATTGAATGGGTGACAGGCGCGCAAGCGATGGATTGCATTCATTTATACAATCCGTGGGCATTGTCGAGCATCCATTTCGCTCTTCGTTCGCGCTCGCGTGGCACCGAGATCTCGCATCGCCGACCCGCATGCACGCGGCCGTTTCGTGCTCGACGCAATTGCTGCGTGCGCAACGAATCAGCGCGCATAGGTTAAAGAACTATCCCTTGACAAAGTACTGCGGCGCCTCCTATTTTTCCTCTGCTATCTTTCATTACCAAATATTTCCAGCGAAATTCCGTCGGCGAAACTCAGTGGTTTCTCCCGATGCTTTATGGATTATTTAGGCATCCATAGTAAATAGATGTCGCTTAAATTGAATCGACTTTGTCAGGAATGGAAAGTTAAATGTCAGCCGCCTCGCGCAGGTAATTGTGTTTGAATTTCGGTGCCTTTTTCAAGGCGTTATTACCGGCGAACGCGGCCCCCGCGTAGTGTGAAGTCATCATTCGAAGGGGTATAACAATGCATCCGGACAGTAAACCCAGTGTGGAGTTCAGCCGCAGTTGGTGCGAGCTGCGCCATGCAGGCGCAATCGCTATCGGCGTGTTGATGCTAGCGGCTTGCGGCGGTGGCGATAGCCCGACCTCGTCGGCCGCGAGCGCCATGAACCAGGTTTCGGCAAGCGCTAAAGCCGCCGTGCAAAATTCAAATTCGCCAAATGCCAACCAGCCTTATACCGACCCGGTCGCCTATTCGCCGAACGCTACCGATGGCCTTGCCGCGTCGCAGGTCGCCGAAAAGGCCGCGATCATGCATTACCAGTGGACCTCGGGAAAAACGACCATCAACTACACGACGACAACGGGCCATTTGACGGCTTCGGACGCAAACGGCAATCCGGAGGCGACGATGTCGTATGTCGCCTATACCGCGCCGAGCACGAACGGTTCGCCGCGGCCCGTGACGTTCATCTATAACGGCGGGCCGGGTTCTTCGTCGATCTGGCTGCGTCTCGGCTCGTTTGCGCCAACGCGTGTCGCGACGCCCGATCCGCTGCTCACCAACTGGCCGAACTTTCCGCTCGTCAACAATGCGGAGAGCCTGATCGATACGACGGACATGGTGTTCATCGACCCACCGGGCACGGGGCTCTCGGAGGCCATTCTGCCGAACACGAACCAGAAGTTCTGGGGCTGCGATACGGACGTGGACGTGATGCGCGATTTCATCAAGCGCTATCTGGCCGTGAATAATCGTAGCAGTTCGCCGATCTATCTCTACGGCGAATCGTATGGCACGCCGCGCACCGACATGCTTGCGCTTGCGCTCGAAGCGGCGGGCGTGCAGTTGACTGGCATCGTGCTTCAGTCGTCCATCCTGAACTACTTTGCCGATGCGATCGAGGCGACGGCCATCACGAATTCGACGGCTGGCCTGGTGCTCGATACCGACACACTCGCGGGCTATTACCCCGGCTATGCCGAGGTGGCCGCCTACTTCAACCTGGTTTCGCCGCCATTGATCGATCAAGGCCTCTTCGCGTTGCAGTCGGAGATTTTTGCGACGGGCCAGTACCAGCATTTCCGCAAATACGCGCAATCGTGGGTGCTGAGTCAACTCGGCATTCCCGACGCGCTCGGCAAGCCGGTCTTTCCGCCCGAGAAAACGCTGGATTCGTGGCGTTGGCCCTCGAGCCTCACATTGCAGGCGCTCAATGGCTATTTCAACGTGAATCCGTTCAGTAACGAACTGATCCCGGGCACGACGATCGGTCGTTACGACGGACGCGTATCGCTGCCGAATTCGGATCCGCGCTTGCAGAGCGACGGCGACCCGTCGGACATCCTCATCTCGCAGCCGTTCACGACAGCACTCGCTACGCAAATGCCGGACTATCTCGGCTATACGGCGCCGAATGCGACGTACATGCCTCTGAACGACAACATCATCGGAGTCTGGGACTTCTCGCACGACGGTCAGCCGTTGCCCGATACGCTGCCCGACCTGCTCGGCGCGATCCAGCTCAATCCGCAATTGAAGGTGCTTGCGGAGAACGGCTATCACGATCTTGCTACGCCGTTCTTCAATACGGAGAAGCAGCTTGCGCGTCTGCAAACGGTGGCCGGTTTGAGCCCGAACCTGCAGGTCAACTTCTTCCAGGGTGGACACATGATCTATCTGGACGACGTGGCGCGCCCGAAGATGAAGGCCGATCTCGTGAGCTACTATGGTGGTCAACCCATACCATTGGCGCTTTCGCTCTGGACGCTTCCGCAGCCGTGGCCCGACGAGAGTCCCGCGGGTACGCCGACTTCCACGGCAGTCGCCGCAGCGGGCCAATAACCTGACAGGCCGGGGCCTTTCCTCGAGCGTCGATCATCGATAGCCGATTGAGGCCCGCTCCTCACACATTGAAGGCGAGCGATCATGTCTACATTCAAAAAGCTGTGGTGCATTGCGCCGTTCATGCTTGGCGCGGTTGCTGTGGTCACAACAGGCATTGCCCAGGCGGCAACGCAAGCGGTGGCGCCCGTTCAACTGCCGAAGGGCGGCCACGGTGTGGATGGCCCATTTTTCCCGACGAGCCGGCCAGCGCCGCTCACACCTTCCACCGGTACGCAATTGCAGCAGCAGGCGCAACAGCGGGTTGAGGCTCGCCTGGGTGCGAATACTGCATTGAACAACGGCGCTTCGATCACGAAAGCGCAGGCGCAAAGTAGCGGGCTGGGGTATATCTCGCAGCATTTCGATCAGATCGACACGGCGCATACAGGCAGGGTGTCGATGAGCGACGTGCGGCAATATCTGCAGAAACAGGGCCAATGAGGCCGCAAGTCTGTCGCACTGCATTGATCGGCGTCGTGAGCGTGCTGGCGGCCCGGGCGCCCCGGCCAGCTTCGCGCACGACGCCGCTGCCATCGCGCTGCCTCAGGATGCGCCGCACTACAGGGTGGGAGACAACTTGCGAGCCGGCGCGCGCTATGAAGCGGACTGCATGGCCACCGCCCCTTCGGGCATGAGGGTGCAGCGCCGGGCCTAATGCGAAGTGGACGGCGTGGAGACGGTCAAGACGAAGGCGGGCGTTTTCTCCGCGATCAAGATCACGATGAGCGGCGTCTGGCAGCCGCAGTACGGCCCGGGCGGCGTCCCGATGGAGGAGACGCTCTGGTATGCCCCGAGCGTCAAGCGGGTAGTGCGCGAAGAATTTCAGGGCCGTCTGGCCGGAAGAGGCGCACCCGCAACGAACGCAATCGAACTGGTGCACTACGCAGTGAAGCCGTAATGCAGTGAAGCCGTAACGCCGTTCCCATCGAGTTTGTCTGCACACGAAATCTCCTGTTGCCTCGCTCTCTCCATCAAATGATGGAGGCGCAAGCGTGCGCGGTTCCATAGGCTTAGGAAGCGGAGCGCACACCGGCACGAGCCGGCGCCTCGCTCGACGGCTGCTTTTGGCCCGCTGCGCGTTATGAAGCCAGACGCCTGCTATGGTGACAAGGAGATGACCATGAAGATCAAGCATTCAAGCATTTTGTCGGCAACAGCCTTTGCACTGCTCTCGCTCAGTGGCGTCGCGCAGGCCGACGGGCGCCTTTGCTCGAACGCAACGCTAAGGGGAGCTTATGGATTTCACGGACATGGTGAGATCCTTGGCTTGCTGGATAGCAACAACAAGCTGCACCCGTTTGCCTCACCTTCGACACTCGATGACGTCGCCATCGTGACGTTCGACGGTTCGGGTAAATTCACCCGCACCGACTTCGGCATGATCAATGGCTTGCCGAAAGGCGGGCAGACCGCCTTCAACCCGTACCAGAGCGGCACCTACACGGTGAACTCCGATTGCACGGGGATCATGAAACAGGTCTATGGCAGCGGCGGACCGGTGCTGGCCGGCGTCGAGACCGACCTGCAGATCGTGGTTTCCGACGACGGGACACTCATCGAATCCGTTGTCTACAGGGCGTATTCGCCCGCGTCCGGTCCCACCGCCGACGGCACGACGTGTCCGCCGAACTGCGAACAAGGTGTGCAGGAACAATTCGAAGGAAAGAAGGTTCTCGTTTACGGCTTCCGTTAAGCACGCCTCTCATTTTCGGGACGGCCGCGTTGCACGTATTCGTTTCGCGCAACGTGGTCTTTCCATTGCCGCAATGCTTCGTTCCTTTCCCCTTTGTATGGCGATATTCAGACGTGAAATTTCGCGCCGAATAAGCGCGAAAGCCACGGCATCGAATTAATTCGGCATATCCGGCGCATGCACAGCTTTGCGCGGCAGCAGCGGGGCCGATGGTACGCTTGGGCTTCTCGAGATCACGTGGCTGGAGATTGCCTATCATGAAGCGCTTGTGCTGCGCAGCGTTCCTTGCCTTACTCGTTGCCGGTTGTGCTTCGCCGTCGCCGCCCGCCGCCGACACGACCACCTACATGCTGCACACCCCCGATGGCGCGAAGCCCGGTTCACCCACCTCGAAGCCGCCGAGGCTCACCGTGGGCGTTAGCGATCCCGACACGCAACTGATTCTCCCGTGGTTTCTCAATGACATCATCAACTTCGTGAACTATCGCTAGCCTCATTCCAAAACACGTAGTGTCGCTCGGTCGTCGGGCGCCGGTCGGCCATGAAGCGTCATTGGTTTGCGTCGACGGCGAGACGTTGAGGCGTCCCGTTTGGCTCAGGGAACGGACACCCAAGTCAGGCTATGCGATTTTTTGATCGGCCGTGGCCGACTCTCACCCCACAAAAGATCCGCGTTGGGACAGGTCCCGCCGCGAGCCGTCAGTTGGATTTCGTCGCTGTGTTTGCACAAGCCTACAGCCTGGGCTCGTTTATCGACGCTGGTAGACAACGCCCTGAACCAAGACCTGATCTGGCTCCGGCTCCTCGTCAAAACGTTTATGCGCCTCGGCAATGGCGACTTGATTCTCGCTCGCCCAGTTGACCAGCGCCATGACAGGCTTCAACAGCGTTCTTCCCATGTCAGTGAGTTCGTAATCGACGCGCGGCGGAATCGTTGGATACATCGTTCGCGTTACCAGTCCGTCGCGTTCCAGCCCGCGCAAGGTCAGCGTAAGCATCCGCTGGGAAATGCCGTCGATGCCGCGTTTCAATTCGTTGAAGCGCCGCGGGCCATTAGCCAGCATGGCGACAATGTAGAGGCTCCACTTGTCGCCGATGCGATCCAGGATTTCACGGGTTGCCAGGCAGCCGCCCGCGTCAGGTGCAGGCATATCGGCAGGTAGCTCGGTGTGACTAAGTGACATGCGTGTGCCTTCTTGTGGGGAAACGGCGGGAACCATACCATCCTTTGTATGAATTGGTAAGTCAGAGTCAATATCTAACTTAGTTCTCATTTTATACCTAGGAGCCGTCATGAGCCACACCCTACTTGTCACTTCCAGTCCGCGCGGGGCTGACAGCCTTTCCACCCGCTTCGCCGCCGAAATTGCTGAAGGCGTCCAGGCCCGCTCGGGCGGCCCGCTGACCGTGCGCGACCTCGCCGCGAATCCACCGCCGCACATCGCACCGGCCTACATCCAAGGCCGGAGCACGTCGCCCGAAGATCGCACACCGGAACAGGTCGAGGCGGTGAAGGTCGCGCAAGAGTTGGTCGATGAGTTAAAGGTCGCCGATGTGATCGTGCTCGGTTCGGGCATGATCAACTTCGGTCTGCCCTCGCAGCTCAAGGCGTGGTTCGATCACGTCACCTGGCCGGGCGTCACCTTCGGCTACGGCGATGCTGGGCCGAAGGGGCTGCTGACCGGCAAAAAGGTCTATCTAGTTACCGCTACCGGCGGCGTGTTCTCGGAAGGTGCCTGGGCACCGTTCGACTTTCAGACCAACTATTTGCTACACCTGCTCGGTTTCATCGGTCTGACCGACGTTGAAGTGGTGCGTGTCGAAGGCACGGTTTTCGGCCCCGATGCGGCGAAGGCCGCAATCGCCAACACCGAAACGGCCATCAAAGCCTTGTTGGCGAAGGCTGCGTGACCTCATGGCCGGGAAAAAAACCATCGCGCTGTTCGGTGCGACCGGGCCGACCGGAAGGCACATCATCGAGGAAGCCTTGAAGCAGGGCTACAACCTGTCGGTCTATACGCGCGACGCAAAGAAACTCGCGTCGTTCGCGGGAAGGGTAGAAATCGTTGTCGGCGACCTGCAAGACCAGAGTGCCATTGCGAGGAGCGTTCAAGGTGCCGATGCAGTCATCAGTGCCCTTGGTCCCAACAGTCTCAAGGTGCAAGGCGATAAGCCGATCATGCACGGCTTGACCAACATCATCGCCGCGATGAAGCACGCAGGCGTGCGCCGTCTTATCCAGATTTCTACGGCTGCCTATCGTGATCCCAAGGATAGCTTTGCCTTCAAAACCCATGCGTTCGCGCTGTTGTTCAAGGTTATCGCGCGCAAAGGGTATGAGGACATCGAGGCGACTGGCGAATTGATCGCCAATTCGGACCTGGACTGGACACTGGTACGCATCCCGAACCTCAAGGATGGTCCCGCGGATGGCAGCGTGGATGTAGGTTGGTATGGAAAAACCAAACTCAGCATGAAGCTCTCCAGAGGCAATCTTGCGAAGTTCCTGGTTGACCAGGTGACCGACAGGAAGTTCGTGCGTGCCGCGCCAGGCATCGCTAACCATTAACGCAATAACGTCTCGACAAGGTTCACTCCATGAGCGGATTCACCCATGCTGATGTACTCGATCAATCGGGAAAGACTTTTGTCGTCACCGGCGCCAACACCGGCATAGGCTTTGAAATAGCGAGTACGTTGGCGGCACGGCGAGCCAGGGTGCTTCTCGCGTGCCGTGACGAGTCGAAAGCGGAAGCGGCTATCAGCCGGATTCGTCTGAAGACCCCTGGAGCGAATCTCGCATTCCTGCCGCTTGACCTCGCAGATCTGACGAGCGTGCGGAACGCAGCAAAACTGGCCGAAAAGGAACCGCGCATCGACGCGCTCATCAATAATGCGGGCGTGCAAGGGCCGAAGCTAAAGCATACGGTGCAAGGCTTCGAGCTGACATTCGGCGTCAATCATCTTGGTTGCTTTGCGTTCACTGCGCTCATGCTGCCCAAGCTCACGGAAACATCCGGGACGCGCATCGTTGTCACGAGCAGCGGCCTGCACAAGGACGCGAAGATCGAGTGGGACGATCTTGATGCGGAGAAGAGTTACAAGTGGATGCCTCGCTATGCAGCCAGCAAGCTTGCGAATCTGCTTTTTATCTTTGAGTTGGATCGGCGACTGCGAGCGGCGGGTATACCTGTTACGGCAGTGGCCTGCCATCCGGGCCTTGCTGGAACCAACCTTGCGCGCGATAGCTGGTGGGGCAACATCGCAATGTCATTGATCGGCCTGTTCTTCAATACGCCGGCTCAGGGCGCGTGGGGTGCATTGCAGGCGGCGACCGGACAAATAAAGTCCGGCGGCTATTACGGGCCGACGAGAACTTCTGAATTGCGAGGCCCCTCTGGTGAATGCACTCCGTCTCAGGACGCGCGGAATCCAGAACTCGCAAGACGACTGTGGGACGTATCGGTTCAACTGAGCGGAATCGATGCCGAACTACCTTCAAATTCATAGCGCGAAGACCAGATCACGAGAGGATGGTTATGCAAATAGATCTCTATACTGAAATCACATGTCCGTGGTGCATCGTCGGACATCACCGTCTCGACAAAGTGCTGGCGGAGCGTTTCCCCAACCTGGCCGTTGATATTCGGCAGCATCCAGTCCTGCTACTGCCAGATGCGCCGGCAGGCGGCCTCTACATTCCTGATTTGCTGCGCTCGCGCTATGGCATAACCGATCCAACAATTGCCTTTACTCGCCCTGAAGGAGAAGCTCGCGCTTCGGGCTTCGACCTGGATCTTGGCCGCCAACTCTGGACCTATCCGACTCAAGCTGCTCATGCGGTGATTCTGGCGGCCGCTGGGCGTAGCACGCAGCACAGGCTCGCAGTTGCAATCACCCATGCTTATTTCATCGCAGCGAAGAACATCGCCGATGCGGACGTGCTGGCCGACATCGCAGCCGACTACGGTTTCGACCGCGATCAGGCGCGTGCCATTGCACTTGATCCCAAACAGCACCGCCGCGTCGAGCAGGAAGCGGCCAAGTCGGCCAATGCCGGTGTCCGTTCGGTTCCTCACTTTGTCTTTGGGGGAAGCATTGCAATCAATGGGGGGCGCAGCGAAGACGAGATTGCTGCGGCAATACAAGCAGCTTCCGGCGCAATCTCTCTCTGACGCGGCTTCCTCAAATCCAATGACTCGGAACTCGGCGTACGCCAAGTCGATAAGGTCTGCGGCGCTGTTGACTGTGTTGGCCGATGCCCGACCAACAAGACCGGCCGTCGGATGACCGCAGTACCTCAAGAAGCGACAAAGGGACCGCGATCTGACGACCGACCGCAATGAACTCGGTCCGTTTTGATCGAATTTCCGCTTCCGATGAGGAGCCCTACCACGCGCATGCGCGTTGAGATGGGAGAAGTGGGGTGGGCAGCTTTGAGCCCGCCGGTCTTTCGGTTTCACACTGGATGCGTTACAAGACCGCGCTACACCCGCACGGGCGTCGGGCGAAAACCCTTGCCAGACAAGGCTTTGGCGCCGTCTCGCTACTTATTTATAGGCGACCTCTGAGCTTTCTCAACGACATCATCAACTTCGTGAATTACCGCTAGTCCTCGCGCGCTCTCCCCGGCGACCCGGAAAAACCCTCCCTTGAAGCCTGAAAATCCATTTCCTACTCTATGAAACGTTTCAGTTCGGACGGGTAACGGACGGATAACGCCGGCGCATCACCTCGGGCGGAAAGACCAGCATGGACGACCGCAAGAAAAGTGCCAGTACGCTCAAGGACGTCGCGAATGCGGCGGGAGTCTCGCTGGGCACGGCGTCGAAGGTGCTCGCGGGTGCCGCAAACGTGAGCGAAGCGCGCCAGCGCCAGGTCTGGGAGGCGGCTCGCAAGCTCGGCTACCGGCGCAATAGTCTGGCCGCCGAACTGCGCAGTTGCCGCTCCACGTCGATTGGTTTTGTCGTGCCCGACCTGACCAATTCGTTCTTCATCGAACTCGTCTGCGCGCTCGAAGACCACGCGCTCGAATCCGGTTACCGGCTCATCCTCGCGCACGCCCAGGAGGACCCGGAGCGCGAAGCGGAGCGCATCCGCTTCGTCCTCTCGCGCCAGGTCGCGGGCATGATCATCATTCCGTGCCACGGCTACGAGCACGCAATCAGCGAACTGCGGGAATGCGACGTGCCGCTCGTGATGGCCGATCGCGTGGACAACAGTTTTCCCGCCAACACGGTCACGACCGACAGTCATCGTGCGGCGATGGACGGTACCGCGCATCTGATCGCGCTCGGTCACCGCCGCATCACGTTCATCGTCAATGCGCTCGATCTCGTGAACAGCCGCGAGCGGGCCCAGGGCTACCAGGACGCAATGCAGCGCGCCGGGTTGGCGCAGCACGCCAACGTCGTGGTGTGCGGCATGAGCGATACCGAAAGCCACGCGACGACGCTCGGCGTGCTCGCCGCGCGCGAACGCCCCACTGCGCTCTTCACAGGCGCGAACGTCGCGACGCTCGGCGCGCTGCGGGCGATCCGCGATGCGGGCCTGCAGCTGCCGGACGACATCTCGCTGCTTTCCTTCGACGACGCGCCGTGGATGTCGGTACTGCGCCCCGGCATCAGTTCGATTCGTCAGCCCGCCGAAGCGATTGCCCGCGGCATCTGGCATCTCCTGCACAAGCAGTTGCTGGGCGAGAGCCCGGAGATCGTGCACTTGCGCATGCGTGCCGACTTGCGCGTGCGCGACAGCACGGGCCCGGTGCGGTATGACGAATGGGGCGAAGCGGCGCGCGCCTCCGCCGCGCCGCCGCTATAACGTTTTATTTTTCGCAGCACCCGAGGCCGGCCGCACGCGCCGCCCGGTTCAGACAACAAAGGAGACAGGGCAATGGACAGTCAACGACGCATTCTGGTTGCGGGTCTGGTCGCCGTGCCGCTTGCCGGCGCAGCGGGTCTTCTCGGGACGCTCAGTGCGCCCGCGTTCGGGCAGCAGAAGAAATACCGCTTCGGCTTCTCGCAGGTGACCACGGTCGAGCCCTGGCGAGTGCAGTTCAACAAGGACATGAAAGCCGAAGCCGCGAAGCATCCCGAGGTCGATCTGATCATTGCCGACGCCGGCGACCGCACCGACAAGCAGAATGCGGACATGGAGAATTTCATTGCCCAGAAAATGGATGCGATCTTCATTTCGCCAAAGGAGTCGGCCGGGCTGACCGGCGTGGTGGAAAAGGCCTATAAGGCGGGCATTCCTGTGTTCGTGCTCGACCGCGAGGTGAACGGCGAATCCTATACGCAGTTCATCGGCGGCGACAACGTGCAGATCGGCCGCGAAGCCGGCGCATTCATCGTCAAGCTGATGGGCGGCCCGGGTCACGCGCAGGGCAATCTCGTCGAGGTCTGGGGCGGCTTCGGCGCGCAGCCGGCGCACGACCGCCACGACGGCGCGGCGAGCGTGATCGGCAAGGAGTCAGGCATCAAGCTCGTGGGCGAACGCGTGGACTGCGACTGGAAGCAGGACAAGGCGTACGAGTACATGAAGACGGTGTTGCGCGTGAATCCGAAAATCGATGTGGTGTACGGGCACAACGATCCGATGGCCTACGGCGCCTATCTCGCGGCCAAGGACGCGGGGCGCGACAAGAGCATCAAGTTCGTGGGCATCGACGGGTTGCCGCAGGAGGGCGCGACGTGGGTCTCGCAAGGCCTGCTTGCCGGCACGTTCATGTACCCCACGCCCGGCGCCGAAGGCATACGCCAGGCGCTCAAGCTCCTGCACGGCGAAAAGATCCCGAAGAAGGTGACGTTGCCGACCCAGGGTATCTTTGCGGACAACGCCAAGGCGTATATTGCTAGCCACTCCTGAATGAATGCCACCGCCACCGCGCCGCTCATCGAGGCGGCTGGCCTGTCGATTTCGTTCAACGGCAGCGCCGTGTTGTCGAGCGTCGACTTCGATGTCGTAGCGGGCGAGGTGCATGCGCTCGTCGGCGAGAACGGCGCGGGCAAGTCGAGCCTGATGAAGATGCTGGGCGGGCTCTATACGCCCGACAGCGGCACGATACGCGTGCGGGGCGTGCCCACGCGCCTCGCGAGCGTCAACGACGCGATCGATGCGGGGATCGCGGTCATTCATCAGGAGTTGAATCTCGTCGATACGCTTTCCGCCGTCGACAACATATTCCTTGGCAAGGAACCGCGCACGCGCTGGGGCTTTCCCGACCGGCGCGCCATGCGCGCGGCAGCGCGCAGCGTACTCGGCCAACTGGGCTTTCGCGCGAGTCCCGATACGCTGGTCGGCGCGCTGCGGGTGGGCGAAAAACAACTCGTGGAAATTGCCAAGTCGCTGGTGGCCGAAGCTCGGGTGCTGATCATGGACGAGCCGACCTCGGCGCTCTCCGACGCGGAGACCTCCGCACTCCTCACGCTCACGCGGCAACTGCGCGAACGCGGCATGGGCATCGTGCTGATCAGCCACCGGCTGGGCGAAGTCTTCGCCGTGGCCGACCGCGTGACCGTGCTGCGTGACGGCCGGCGCATCTCGACGCTGCCGGTCGCGCAGGTGGAGTCCTCGACGGCACTCGTCTCGATGATGATCGGCAAGGACTTCGCGCCGCCAGAGCGCGGCGCGGACGAGGCGCCACGCGCTCGCAGCACGAGTGTGGAAGTGCGCAATCTGTCGCTGTGGGGACCGGCGCGCGCGATGGTGCGCGACGTGTCGTTCGCGGTGCGCGAGGGCGAAGTGTTCGGCCTCTCGGGTCTGCTCGGCGCGGGCAAGACCGAAGTGCTCGAAGCCATCTACGGGATTTCGGCCTACCAGCAGGAGGGCGCCATTGCCATTGCCGGGCGGAACCGGTCATTCAGGTCGCCGAACGAAGCCGCAGAATCGGGTCTTGCCTTCGTGACCGAAGACCGCAAGAAGGATGGCCTCGTGCTCGACCAGTCGCTCGAAGCGAATTTCGTGCTGCCGTCGTTGCCGCGCGTGCCCGGCTTTCCGTTCTACCGGCGGCGCAGGCTGTGCGGCTGGGCCGCCGAACAGGCGCGGGCCTCGCGGGTCAAGCATCGCAGCCTCGCGCAAAGCGCCAGTAGCTTGTCGGGCGGCAATCAGCAGAAGCTCATTATCGGCAAATGGCTGATGACGAAGCCGCGCATCCTGCTGCTCGACGAACCGACGCGCGGCGTCGACGTCGCCGCCAAAGCGGAGATCTACCGCCAGATACTCGACGCGGCGCGCTCGGGCGTGACGGTGCTGATCGCCAGTTCGGAAATCGACGAATTGACCTTGTTGTGCGACCGCATTCTCGTGCTGTGCGAAGGGCGCGCCAAACAGATCGTACCGCGCAGCGATTTTTCCGGCGACCTGCTGATCAATCTTGCTTCGCCTTGAATCGATACTGACTGGAGACTGACCATGCTGCATGTGCAGGACCATGTCGCCGAGCCGGACGCGCCCACGCGCAGGCGTCAAATCAGCACGCTCATGACGCACCTGAAGTACTATCTGGGGCTGATCCTGTTGCTCGTGGTGGGCGCGTTCACTTCGCCTCACTCGACCGATGGCAGCAACATCTTTCTTTCCAGCGCCAATATCTCCGACGTGTTTCGCGAGGTCGCCAACGTCGGGGTGATGTCGATCGGCATGACGCTCGTGATCATCACCGCGGGTATCGATCTTTCCGTCGGCGCGATCATGGGCCTCGGCAGCGTGCTGACCGCCATGCTGCTGACTACCGAAGGATGGAACCGGGCGACTTACGCCTCGGTCGTGCTCAATGCGATTGCCGTGTTCTCGATCGTGTTCATCGTGCTCGGTGCATGGCGCAGGCCGCTGCGTTCGCATCGCGCGCATATGGGCGCCGCACGCGCGGTGCGCGGCGGCATTGCGCTGCTGTGCGCGGCGCTGGCGTGCCTGTATATCGCGTTGCACGCCGCGCACCGCATGCCGCTCGCCGGCGTGCTCTGGATCGTGCCGCTTGCGGGCTTCACGGTAGGCAGCATCAACGGCTGGATCATCACGCGCGGGCGCATGCAACCGTTCATCGTCACGCTCGCGGCGATGGTCGGCGTGCTCGGCGCCGCGCGGCTGATCGCCGGGCAGGACACCGCCGTCTATTCGATTTATAGCGGAACGAATGCGACCGCCGAAATCGAGAATCTGCGCGCGCTGCTGTTCAATCTGATTCCCGTGCCAGCGCTTTTCTTTCTCGTGATCGCGCTCGTCTTCAGCTTCGTGATGAACCGCACGGTGTTCGGCAAATATCTGTACGCGATAGGCGGCAACGAGAAATGCGCCGTGGTTTCAGGGCTCGACGTCAACCGCTACAAGCTGATGGCCTACGCCATTTCCGGCCTGCTCTCGGCGCTCGTTGGTGTGCTCTATGCGGCGCAGTACCGCCAGGGGAAGGCCGATGCCGGAACCGGCTGGGAACTCGATGCGATTGCGGCCGTTGTGATTGGCGGCACGAGCCTGGCCGGCGGAGTCGGACGGATATCGGGCACCGTGGCGGGCGTCCTCATATTCGGCTTCCTCGGCAACATCCTGTTGCTCAACGATATCGACAGCAACACCCAGCTAGTCCTCAAAGGCCTGATCATCGTGATTGCCGTGTTTCTGCAGCAGACCGACTATGGGCGCGGCGGCTGGATCAAACGGATCAGACACGGCATCGCGCAGCGCGATCGATAAAGAACGGCGCGCGGACGAGAAGCGCGCCGTCCGCGCGCGGCGATGCATTCGATCGCATTGACCTCAGCGTCCACGCGCAAGCCAACTGTCCACCGATTGCACGCCCTCGACCGAAGCCGCGCTGCGCTCGGCCAGCGCGACCTGTTCGTGCGCGTCGACCCATCCGAGCAGCGTGACGGTGCCCCCGCGAGCAAAGACAAAGATATGAGAAGTGTTGACGCCATTACGCGCAAAAGCGACCCGGACGTTGTGCGCGAGTTGCGGGTTGCTCGCGCCTGAGTCGGTTTGAGCCTGTGCGGCCGGCACCATGGCGCTGGAAATCAGCAATGCGAGCGTGGAAGTGATGATGGCTTTCACGATACCTCCTTGCAGTGTGGCAAAAATGCCGGTCACATCCGGCAGCAAGTCTTCCGGTCCTTCTTCAACGCAGGGCCGCGGAAGTCAGAGGGCAAACCAGCCCGCGCAGTGCGCGGTGCAATGGTCACCGCAAGGACGCGTCAGGGGTTCCGCCAGCCGGGCATGGAACGGCAGCGCCGTCGCCCGGCGAAAGTTGCGCTGGTGCGTGCTGGTGCATTGCGTTCGGACGGGACGTCGCGCGCGACGTGGCGGGGAACAGCGGGAGTCGAGGCGCGGGGAATTGCGTGGCGCGATGGTCTAAAGCCGGAAAGCCCGCGGGATTGATTCAACGCCCGCGCTGAATGTGCTTACCGGAGAATCTCGACTCGTTGCCCGGCAGGGTATACCTTGATCATAGTCGCTATTGCCCAGGCCTGCTGGTGACAGCGCTATCAGCAGATTTGCAACGCTGCGGACGCAACAGGCAAGAAACTCTCGTGTCGCCGTTGCAACTTCACAACGTCAGAGCGTCGCTTTTGAAAGCGCTGTCAAGCGCGATTTGGCCGAAGTAGCACAGCTGTTCGGTACATTTCCCTCGCTGCGCATATTTTCCCTCACGACCGCAAACGGAGTTGCGAGCTTTATGACCATAACGGAATGGTCACAAAGCAGGGGCCTACTCCGGGGCCGCGCGTCGCGCAACTGTTATCGGTAACAGAGTTTTCCCTAGCCCGCCGGTTCGATACACGGGGCAGGGGCGTCCCTATAATCGCCTCGAAATGTGATTCGGAACATTTCAGTGAGGCAGCCTGGTAGGGAACGTGTAGAGCGCACGCGACCTGCGCGGTTTGGAGACGCCAAAATATATATAGGATAGCTAATGAAAAAGAAGCTTATTGCATTGTCGGTGATGGCAGCTGCGACGACGATGGCGCACGCGCAAAGCAGCGTCACACTGTATGGCCGTATCGACAACGGCGTGCAGTACGAAACCAGCCTGCCGGGCGGTAACAGGTTCTCGGCACAGAGCGGCGACTGGGGTTGCTCCTGGTTCGGCTTGCTGGGTTCGGAAGATCTCGGCGGCGGCACGAAGGCGGTGTTCCAGTTGGAAGGCCAGCTCAATACGATGACGGGCGCCTCGGCAGGCAACCTGTTCGGTCGTCACGCCACGGTGGGCTTCAGCAACGACCGTTTCGGTCTGTTCAAGATGGGTAATCTCGGCGCCGGCGAACTTTCGCAGGACAGCTGGGGTGCGGA
Organism: Paraburkholderia sp. BR14312; assembly: GCF_040948675.1. Taxonomy (NCBI): domain Bacteria; kingdom Pseudomonadati; phylum Pseudomonadota; class Betaproteobacteria; order Burkholderiales; family Burkholderiaceae; genus Paraburkholderia; species Paraburkholderia sp. BR14312. The sequence continues at coordinate 274,829 of NZ_JBFPKI010000001.1, read as the reverse complement.
CCCGCAGTTGATGCAGCGTTACGCGATTTCGACGCTGGTGCGCGGCCGCAACTGGGCGAGCACGAGCAACGGCGCGGAATATGATTCGCCCACGCTGTTCGGCGGTCTCGTGTTCAAGGGCCAGTATTCGCTGACCAACAACACGAGCTGGAACTCGGCACCGGTCAACGCCAAGGGCGTCCCGACGGGCCAGGGCCGTACGAACGCGATCGAAGGCATCTATACCTGGGGCAGTGGCGATTTCCGTGTGATCTATGACGAAGTCCGCGGCGCGGACGGTTCGTTCAACAACGTGTATTCGGCTTCGCGCTCGATTCTCGCTGGCGGCACGTACGTGATCGGTCCGGTGAAGATCTACGCTGGCTACCAGCATTTGAGCGCACCGAGCGCCACCAACGCAAGCATGGGCGTGACCGACGCGTCGCAGCCGGCTGGCGTGCGCGCACCGACGACGGTGGACCACGAGTGGATCGGCGCTGGCTGGCAGGTGAACGACGCTTCGGCGATCACGGCTGCGGTGTTCCACGCGAACGCGAACAACGGCAACGGCAACGCCACGCTGTTCACGCTCGGAACGACGTACAACCTGTCGAAGCGTACGTTCCTGTATGCGGAAGCCGGCTACGTGCACAACAGCTCGACGTCGAACATCAACCTTGGCAACGGTTCGTACGGCAACAACAACTTCGACGCGACGACGGGCACGTCTTCGAACGACAACCCGAACTACGGCCACAGCCAGACCGGCGTGTTCGCGGGCATCATGCACATGTTCTGATTTGACTTCGTTTGACCTGTAGTTGTTGTGATCTCTTTGTGTTAGGTACTGCTTAATTCTCTACATAGAGAGGCCGGTGCGATCTCTCCTCCACCCTGGTCGCGCCGGCTGCTTTTTCTGCGTTCTTTTAGCCCCTTCGAATTCGTATCCGGGAGCGCTTTTTTCAGTGTTTGAAAGCGCTTTCATGAAAATGTTCAGGCGGAACTCATGACCGACGGCACCAACGAAGCACCCGGCGCGCCCAGTGTCCAGAGCGGACCCACTCCGGGTCCCAACGTGACGCTGGAAGAAATTGCGCGCGCAGCCGGCGTGTCTCCGAGCACGGTGTCGCGCATCCTGAACGGCACCGCGCGTGTTCTCCCCGAAAAGCAGCGCGCGGTGGAAGAGGCGATCGCGCGGTTTAACTATCGTCCGAATGTGCTGGCGCGCAGTCTTGCGAGCGGTCGCACCGAAACTATCGGTGTCCTGACACAGGCCGTGTCGAGCCCGTTTTACGCCGAGTGGCTGCGCGGTATCGAAGAGGCGCTTTCCGAGCCGGGCTTCACGCCGATTTTCGTGAGCAGCCGCTGGAATGTCGTCGACGAAAAGGCGCGCCTCGAAGAATTCATCGCGCGCCGCGTGGACGGCATCATTCTGTTGCATGCGCAACTCGACGAATCGACGCTCACCGAATACTCGCGCTACGCGCCCATGCTCGTACTTGGGCGCTCGGTGCAAAACGGGACGGCGCTCGCTGGCCTGCCGATCGACAACCTGCAGGGCGCACGCGACGCGACCCGCCATCTGATCGAGCAGGGCCACCGCGAGATCGCGTTCATTGCCGGCCCGAGCAGTCACGAGGACGCGATCGAGCGTCTCGACGGTTACCGCATCGCCCTGGAAGAAGCGGGTATCGGCTTCGACGCCGATCTGGTCGAGCAGGGCGATTACCTCGAAACGGGCGGGCTCGCCGCCATGGAGCGGCTGCTGATGCGCCGGCCGTCGTTGAGCGCGGTGTTCTGCGCGAACGACCAGACCGCGTACGGCGCGCGTCTCGCGATGTTCCGCCGCGGCGTACGCGTGCCCGAAGATGTGTCGCTGGTCGGCTTCGACGATCTGCCGACTTCTTCGTACATGACGCCGCCTCTGACGACGGTGCGCCAGCCGACCTATGAAATCGGCCGTCTCGCCGCGCAAGGCATCGTGCAGATGATCCGCAAGCAGCCCATCGCACTGAGCCCCATTCCGCTCACGCTGGTGACGCGCGAGACGACGCGTCGCATCGGGCCGTCGCCGAGCCCGGGAGAGACGGGTGCATAAGGTTCGAATCCAGATCGGGCCGTTTTTTTAGTTTTGCGGTGAAAGCGCTTTCAAACAGATGAGCGCGGCAAGCAGGGCGTCAGGCACTGCGAATGAATACAACAGGGGAAGTAGTTCGTAGCAGCAGGGGAGCAATTGAACGTCACTCACAAACGTTTCACCAGGAGACATGTAATGAATTTCCGTTTTTCAGGCACTGCCGCTGCAGTTTTGCTCAGCCTGGCTACCGTGGCTGCGCATGCCAGCACCACGCTGACCGTCGCGGTGTTTCCGAAGCTCGACCAGGAAATCAAGGACGCGATTCCCGCGTGGAATAAGCTGCATCCGGACGTCGACATCAAGGTGTCGTCGCTTGCGATCGCCGATCACCACAACGCCATGACCACCGCGCTCGCAACGAGCTCGGACCTGCCCGACGTGATGGCCGTCGAAGTCGGCTTCATTGGCCGTTTCGCAGCGGGCGGCGGTCTCGAGAACCTGGCGAAGCCGCCCTATAACGCAGGCCAGTACAAGAGCCAGTTCATCAACTACACGTTCGCGCAGGCTACGACGCAGGACGGACAGATCGTCGGCATGCCGGGCGATATCGGCCCGGGCACACTGTTCTACCGCAAGGACATTCTCGACAAGGCAGGCGTGACCGAAGCCGACTTGACCAAGTCGTGGGAGTCGTATCTGGCGGCCGGGCAGAAGATCAAGAAGGCGACCGGCGCGTACCTGATGGCGTCGTCGCGCGATATCGAAGACATCTATATTCGCGCCGACCTGAAGGAAGGCGATGGCGTCTACTTCGACAAGGCCGGTAATCCGGTCGTGACCTCGCCGCGTTTCGTGAAGGCATTCGAGCTGGCGAAGAAGGCGCGTGATCTCGGCCTCGACGCGAAGATCACGCCGTGGTCGAACGAATGGGCCGAAAGCTTCAAGCGCGGCACGGTCGCCACGCAAATGATGGGCGCATGGCTCGGCGGCCACCTCTCCTCGTGGATCGCGCCGGATACGAAGGGCCTGTGGCGCGCAACGAATCTGCCCGACGGCGCTTATGCATCGTTCGGCGGCACGTTCTGGTCGATTCCGGTGAAGGCCACGCAAAAGCAGCTGTCGTGGGAATTCATCAAGTTCCTGACGACGCGCCCGGACGAGCAGCTCGCTTCGCTCCGCTCGATCGACGCCTTCCCGGCGCTGCTTTCGGCGCAGCACGACGACTTCTTCGCGCAGCCGGTGGCGTTCCTCGGCAACGAGAAGGCACGCCTGATCTGGCGCGATGCGGCCGCGCATATCCCGGCGATCCAGCGCAGCAAGTATGACCAGGTTGCCGAAGAGGCGGTCCACTCGGCGCTCGACAAGGTGGTCGACAGCAACGAGGACATCCACCAGGCGCTGCAGGAAGCACAGGCTGAAATCACGCATCGTGTCCGCCGTTAAGCGGCTCTGATGAAACGGCGCGGCACGCATTGCCGCGCTTTGAAGCCCGCTGCAACAGCGTGGCCGGTCGCCCCGGCCGGCCACGCCCGAATGGACGGAATTATTGATGAACTCTCCTCTGCCCACAACTGAACAGGTTTCCCGGGAAGGGCTCGTGCCCGATACGCACGCGCCGCTCGCCCACGCTCGTGGCAAGCCGCGGTTCAATCCGGTCAAGATTGCACCGTACCTCTTTCTCGCGCCGTTTTTTCTGCTGTTCGCCGTGTTCCTGGCCTTTCCGCTGCTGTTTTCGCTGTATCTCTCGTTCCAGAGTTGGGACGCGACAGCGGGGCTGGCGAGCATGAAGTGGGTGGGCCTGTCGAACTTCACCTTCACGCTGACGGACCCGTGGTACTGGAAATCGCTCTACAACACGGCTTCGATGGCGGTCATGTCCGGCGTGCCGCAGCACCTCATTGCGCTGCCGCTGGCGTTCTTTCTGCAAACCGCATTTCGCCGCTGGCGCAATTTCGTGGTCGGGCTGTATTTCCTGCCTTTCATCACGTCGAGCGTGGCGATCGCGCTGATCTTCTCGTCGCTGTATTCGACCGACTTCGGCATGATCAATCTCGCGATCGCCGAGATCGGCAAGATTCCGGGGCTGCACTGGATCGTGCCTTCGAAACCGATCGAGTGGCTGTATAACCCCGCGAACGTGAAGCCGGCGGTTTCCGTCGTCGTCTTCTGGCGCTACGTGGGCTGGAATACGGTGCTTTATCTGTCCGCGCTGCAAACCATTCCGAAGGATCTCTACGAAGCGGCGCGCATCGACGGCGCCAATGGCTGGCAACAGTTCACGCGCATCACGATTCCGCTTCTCAAGCCGATGATCTTCTTCGCGGTCACGCTTTCGATCATCGGTGGGCTGCAACTGTTCGAAGAGCCGTTCATCCTGCTCCCGAACGAAGGCATGGGCACAAGCCAGTCCGGCCTGACGACGGCGGTCTACATGTATCGCACGGCATTCCACGACGGCGACTTCGGCACGGCCAGTTCGATTGCGTGGCTGCTCTTTATCACGATTTCCGCGCTGATGTGGCTCAACACGCGCATTTTCCACCGCAGCGGCATGAAAGAAGAGGCACAGCGATGAAACTGTCGAAAAACAAGGCGCGTTATACGGGCTACGCCGTCGTGCTGGCGGGCGCGGTGCTGATGTTCTCGCCGTTCTGGTTCATGTTCGTCTTCGCTACACATACGAGTTCCGAAATTTTCTCGATGCCGCCGCCGCTGTGGTTCGGCAACGCGTTTCTCGACAACATGGCGTCGCTCATGCGTCACATTCCGTTCTGGCGCAATCTGGGCTGGAGTTTTTATACGGCCACGATCCAGACCGTGCTGACCCTGCTCGTCACCTCGATGGCCGGTTACGCGTTTGCGATGTATGAATTCCGCTTCAAGAAGACGCTCTTTGCCGTCGCGCTCACGGCCATGCTGGTGCCGCCGTTCCTCAGCATGATTCCGACCTTCATGACGATGAATCTGCTCGGCTGGATCAATCAGCCGCGCGCGCTCTACGTGCCCGGCGCGGCTGCCGCGCTCGGCGTGTTCCTCATGCGCCAGTACATCGCGTCGGCCATTCCGTCCGACCTGATCGAGGCGGCGCGCATCGACGGCTGCGGCGAGTTCCGCATCTACTGGAGCATCGTGCTGCCGCTGCTTGGGCCGGCACTGGGCACGCTCGGGCTCATCAGCTTCATTCAGGCCTGGAATAACTTCCTCTCGGCGCTCGTGGTGCTGCGTTCGCCCTCGATGTACACGCTGCCCCTCGCGCTGCGCATTTTGCAAAGCCCGACCAATTCGGACTGGGGCGCGGTAATGGCAGGCTCGGCGGTCGCCGTGGTGCCGTTGCTGGTGCTGTTCGCTTTCACCTCGCGGCGCTTGATCGACGGTTTGACGACCGGCGCGGTCAAGGCCTGAGTTTCGCTTCGTTCATTTCATGCCGCTCAAGCAAGAGCGGACACGACTATTCAGGATACCTACCGTTATGTCGACGTTTCAATTCAAGGAAAATTTCGTCTGGGGTGTGGCCACCAGCTCGTATCAGATAGAAGGCGCAGCCCGTGAGGACGGCCGTGGCGAATCGATCTGGGACACGTTCTGCCGGGTGCCCGGCAAGGTCGTGAAAGGCGAAAGCGGCGACGTGGCCTGCGATCACTACCATCGCCTCGAGGAAGATCTCGATCTGATGGCGCAAATGGGCGTCAACGCCTATCGCTTTTCGATTGCATGGCCGCGCGTGCAGCCGGATGGCCGCGGCGCGTACAACGAAAAGGGCCTCGCGTTCTACGAGCGTCTGGTCGACGGCTTGCTCGAGCGCGGCATCCAGCCGTTCGCGACGCTGTATCACTGGGACTTGCCGCAAGCATTGCAGACGGAGCAAAACGGCTGGGAAAGCCGCGATACGGCTTATCGTTTCGCCGACTACGCCCGCAAGATCGGCAGTGTGCTGGGCGACCGCGTGGCGTCGATCGCCACGCACAACGAGCCCTGGTGTACCGCATGGCTCGGCAACGCAACGGGCTACTTCGCGCCGGGCAATGCCGACCTGAAGAAGGCTGCGCACGTGGCGCATCATCTGCTGCTTTCGCACGGCCTGGCCGTTCAGGCCATGCGCGCCGATGGTGTGAAGGCGCCGCTCGGCATCGTGCTCAACCAGTCGCCGGCACACGGCGCGACCGACGCGCCTGAAGACCTCGCAGCCGCATCGCTCGAATACGCGAAGTTCGTCCGCTGGTACATGGACCCGATCTTCAAGGGCGAATATCCGGCCGAAGCGCTGCAATGGTATGGCGCGAACGGCCCGCAAGAGGTGATCCGCGAAGGCGACTTCGACATCATCGGCACGCCGCTCGACTTCCTCGGCATCAACTACTACACGCGTATCTTCGCGAGCGCTTCGGGCAACAAGCGTCCACCGGGCGTGCACGGCTTCACGGACATGGACTGGGAAGTCTACCCGGAAGGTCTGACCGAACTGCTCACGAAGCTCAATGCCGAGTACAAGCTGCCGCCGATCTTCATCACCGAGAACGGCTGCGCGTCGAAAGACGTGCTCGAAAACGGCCGCGTGCAGGACACCGACCGCATCCGTTTCCTCGATCTGCACCTCGCCGCATTGTCCGAAGCCGCACGACAAGGCGTGGACGTGGCCGGCTATTTTGCATGGAGCATGCTGGACAACTTCGAATGGGCGTGCGGTTACGACAAGCGCTTCGGCATGGTGTACGTCGACTACGAGACCCAGAAGCGGACGCTGAAGGACAGCGCGCACTGGTATGGCAAGGTCATCGCGGAACATGCCGCCGCCGATCAAGCGTACTAAGGAGGACATAACAATGGGCGAACTCGTATTGCGCAACGTCGTGAAGACGTATGGCGAAGGTCCGCAGATCATTCAGGGCATCGATCTTCGTATTCCCGATGGACAGTTCACGGTATTCGTCGGGCCGTCGGGTTGCGGGAAGTCGACCATGCTGCGCATGATCGCCGGGCTCGAGGAAGTGAGCGGCGGCGACATTCTGATCGACGGCCTACGCGTGAACGATCTGCAGCCTGTGGACCGCGGCGTGTCGATGGTGTTCCAGAGCTACGCGCTCTACCCGCATATGACGGTTGCGGAGAACATGGGCTTTTCGCTGAAGCTCTCGGGCAAATCGAAGCGCGAAGTACGCGAGGTCGTGGGCCGCGCTGCCGAAATCCTGCAGATCACGCACCTGCTCGAGCGCAAGCCGAAGGCGCTCTCGGGCGGCCAGCGGCAGCGCGTCGCGATTGGCCGCGCGATCGTGCGCAAGCCGCGCGTCTTTCTGTTCGACGAGCCGCTGTCGAATCTCGACGCGGCGCTGCGCGTGCAGATGCGCATCGAACTCGCGAAGCTGCATCGGGAACTCGGCACGACGATGATTTACGTCACGCACGATCAGGTCGAGGCGATGACGCTCGGCGAGCAGATCGTGGTGTTCAACAAGGGGAACATCGAGCAGACGGGCGCGCCGCTCGATCTGTACGACCGGCCTGCGAACCGTTTTGTCGGCGGCTTCATCGGTTCGCCGCAGATGAACATGCTCGGCGCGACGGTCGTGTCGCAAAACGGCGTGCAGACCGTCCTCGCGCTTGCGGGAGCGAGCCACCGTATCGCGTTGTCGGGCCGCCCGGATCGCGCACTCAATGGCGAATTGACCCTGGGCGTGCGCGCCGAACACTTGAGCATCGGCTTCGCGGACGAAGGCATCGCCGCTCGCGTGGAGCTGGTCGAACATCTGGGCGATGTCTCGATCCTGCACGCGCGTCTCGACGGCATGGCGCACGCCGTCGCGCTCAAGCTCGACAAGAAGGACGCGCAATACGAGCCGGGCGCGCGCGTGGCCATCAAGGTGGCCTCGTCCGCGGTCACGCTGTTCGATGCGAAAGGCGACGCGGTGGCGTTCGAGCGTCCCCAGGTGGGAGAGCACGTTCAAGCCGTCGTTTGACGTGCCGGTTTGGTCGGGGAAGAGTGCCATGACGAACAAGAAGGACGATTTCGCGTCCGCTGTCAATGCGCGCAGCGGGCAGGCCGCGACGTCCGATGAAACGCGCGATGTGACGGAGAGGGAGCGCGAGTCGCAACGCGACCGCCAGGAGAAACGGCGCGAGCCGCTGCATGCGTTTATCGTTCATTTCGATGCGGAGCCTGCGACGAAGCCGCCGCCGGATGAGCCGGACCAGCGAGTGTGACGATATGGGGGCAGGGATAATTATGAGTGTCGCGAATCGGCGTTACGACTTTTCTTACCGCCCATTTAACGTTAGCCGGAACGGTACTTTTTTGCAGTACCCTGTGGCCAGCTTTCCAGGCGCTCTTTGCTTACTGGGCTGGGATCCGGCGCGGTTTACGCGGACTCCGCGTCGATTCGCCAAGCCTAGGTAAACCACGCATGGCGGCGCCGGAAACGGGCATTTAACATGAATTAACGTTAAGGGTAACGTTATTATGTTTCTGCTTAATCGATGGTCTGCAGCAAAGGTAATCACCTCCCCCAACGCTCCGCTTTCCTGCGGCAGCGTCCGTATCGGCAAGCGAAGCGTACACCGCTACTCGCGCATATCCGCCGGCAAGCAACACACCCTGTTGTCGTGCCTCGCGGGTCGCTCGATCACAACTCGGGCTGCTTGACGGGCATCCATCAGACAGACCGATTATATGAAAGCGAAAGGGCCGCGGGGCGGATTCGGGCGAAACATGTTACCGGTAAAAACCCGCAGTTCGTTGGTGCGAGATATACCGGTGCAGGGCGTAGTTCAGGCAGGAAACGGTTGGGCGACGCCGATAAAGAGCCATTGGGGTGCGAAGCGCAATTTCGTTGCGTGCGCAACGACCCGATGCAATAAAAATCCGATAGAATTTTGATGGGTGGAGAGCGTCATGGAAAAGCGAGTATCCAAAGCCATTTTCAAGTCCCGCGCCTGCGAGCTGTTCCGCCAGGTCGAAACGCTGGGCGAAACCGTCGTCGTGACGGACCGGGGACAACCCACCATTGAAATCCGGCCGTATCGCAGCAAGACGGAGAATCCGCTCGAGCTGCTGCGCGCGTCGATCACGCATTTCAATCTCAAGCACGCGCTTGCACCGGTTCCCGCCGAGCAGGAAGAGTAATGATCACGCTCGACACGCTTGCGCTCGTGTGCTGGCTCGGCAAACAGAAAGCGCTGAGTCAGGCCGCGCACGATGCGATCGACCGTGAACTCGACGGCGGCGAGATCCTCATTTCAGCCATCAGCGCGCTGGAAATCGCGGAGTTCGTGAAGGCGGGCAGCCTGGGACTTTCCATGGATGCCCGTAGCTGGCTCTCGACGTTTCTGAAGCTGGATGGCGTGCGCCTGATTCCGGTCGATTCGGAAATTGCGTTCCGGGCGGCGACGCTGCCGCCCGCGCTCACTTCGCATCAGAGGCTGATCGTTGCGACCGCCCGCACGCATGGCGGCGCGCTCGTGACCTCCGATGCGAAGGTGCGCGCCTCGACTTACGTCGAAACGATCTGGTGACGCGAGCGGCGGTGGCGCGCTCGCACCGGTCCGGTCGAGTCGCGCACCACCAGCTCGGCAGGCAGCGTGATGCGCTGCGAAGCGGCGTCGATGCCGGCGATCTGCGCGAGCAGCGTATTGACCGCCGAACGCGCCATTTGCTGAAACGGCTGGCGAATCGTAGTGAGGGCAGGATGAAACTGCTCGGACATGGGGATATCGTCGAACCCGATCACGGAAATGTCGTCGGGCACGCGCAGGCCTGCTTCCCTGACTGCGGCGATCACGCCGAACGCGCTCTGGTCGTTGGCCGTGAAGATCGCGGTGGGTGGATCGGGGAGATTGAGCAGGTCGAACGTGACGTCGAACGCCATCATTTGCGAGAGGTCGCCCGCGGCGACCAGCGCGTCTTCACGTGGCAGGCCGAGCTTGGCGAGGGTGTCGCGATAGCCGCGCTGGCGGTCGCGCACGCCTTCGATGGTTTCGTCGCCGGCGAGAAACGCAATGCGCTTGTGGCCGAGTTCCGCGAGATGCTCGACCGCGAGACAGGCGCCGCCGTAATTGTCGACGGACACCGAAGGAAAGCCCGTGAGCGTGCCGCGCTGATCGACCACCACTACGGGCACTTTGGCCGTGGCGAGGGCTTCGAGGCAGAGCGATTCGCGTGGCAGGATGGCGAGAATGCCGTCGGAAAATTGCTGGATCAACCCGAGCAGGTCGTGATGCGTATGGCGGTCTTCGTCGAACACGGTGTACACGAGCATTTCCATGCCCGCGCCGCGTGCCGCGCGGCCCGCGCCGAGCACCAGTTCGCTCGAGAACTGCGTGTCGAGCGTGGGCGTAATGATGCCGATGATGCCGTTGCGCCCGCCCGAGAGTTTCTGGGCGGTGCGGTTCACGACATAGCCGATGTCCGAAGCGATTCTCAGTACTTCGTCGCGCGTTTCGCGCGACACGCCCGGGCGTCCATTGAGCGCGCGCGACGCGGTCATCTGCGACACCCCGGCAAGCTTGGCGACGTGCTCAAGCGTTGGAGTTTGCCTTGCCATGCGTGGTGTGGGCTTACGAGAGGTCATGTCTGCGAAGACTCGCTCGTGACTCGCTGGTTACTCCGCGGATGGGCCGCTCGTCACGTTAGCGATACCGTTTGTGTGCTGGTTATTCTATCAGATGCGCGCTTGTGCAACCGTCCCCGTGCGTACCACCCTTGCGCAGGGCGCAAGCTCCCACGGGGGCTCACCAGGAAAATCCCGCATAGCCGTAGTTTGAGTCTCGGCTTAACATCCACTAACGTTAAGGCTAACGTTAAACCCGCAGATAACTCAGGTAGCTCTCAAAATTCCTAAAGAGGGGACACAAACATGGCGTACCCAGGTTTCTCCACGGCGCGGGCCATTGCCGGCGCCACGGCACTGCTGTTTTCACTGTCTGCAGTCGTTTCGAACGCCGTTGCGGCGGAATCCAAAACCATCACGGTATGGGATCAGCAGACCAATGCGTCGTCGAGCAAGATCATCCGTGACGCGTCGGACCGCTTCGAAAAGGCCGATCCGGGCTACAAGGTCGAGAATTCGCACGTCCTGAACGAGGCGTACAAGACGAAGCTGAAGGTGGCGTTCGGTGCGAACCAGCCGCCGTGCGTGTTCGAGAACTGGGGCGGCGGCGGCCTGCAGGAATATGTGAAATCCGGTCAGATCGTCGACCTCACGCCGTACCTGAACAAGGACCCGGCGTATCGCAACCGCTTCATGCAGTCGTCGTGGAGCGTCACGACGTTCGGCGGCAAGACCTACGGTGTCGCTGCCGAAAACGCCGCGGCCGCCGTGATCTTCTACAACAAGGAAGTCTTCAAGAAGTACGGCATTACGCCGCCCAAGACGTGGGATGAACTGATGCACGTCGTGGATGTGCTGAAGCAGCACAACGTGGCAGCGTTCTCGCTTGCGAACAAGAACAAGTGGACGGGCTCGATGTACTACATGTACCTCGTCGACCGTATCGGCGGTCCGCAAGTCGTGAGCGACGCGATCGCAGGAAAGGGCAAGGGCTTCGAAGATCCGGCGTTCATCGAAGCCGGCAAGCGCATTCAGGAGCTCGTGAAGGCGGGCGCGTTTGCGCCGGGCATCAACGGCCTCGACTATGACTCGGGTGCATCGCGCCGTCTGCTGTATACGGGCAAGGCCGCGATGGAGCTGATGGGCGCCTGGGAAGCTTCGACGATCGCCAACGAAAATCCGACGTTCTCGAAGGATCTCGACTTCTTCCCGTTCCCGAGCGTGCCGGGCGGCAAGGGCGACCCGCGCGACCTGATCGGCACGGTGGGCGATGGCTTCCTGAGCATCTCGACCGAGTGCAAGACGCCGGAAGCCGCATTCAAGCTGATCCAGTCGCTGACCGACGACCAGGCGATGCAGGCGCGCGCGTCGGATGACCACAAGCTTCCGCCGGTCAACAACGTCAAGATCGACGATCCGTTCACGCAGCGTCTGCAGCAACTGCTTGCCGCGGCGCCGAGCGTGCAGCTCTGGTACGACCAGGCTCTGCCGCCGGCGTTGGGCGAACTGCACAAGGACACGACGCAGGCGCTGTTCGGTCTGTCGGTGACGCCTGAGGCGGCCGCGCAGCAAATGGAAGCCGCTTCGAAGAAGGGCGGTTGATCTCCAGCACTCAGGAAAAGTCCGGCTGGCGCCGCAAGGCGCCGGCCGGCTGAAAAGCTCGTGAATATTGCACTTTCCGCTACACCCGAACGCCGGCTGAAGCTCTCCTCGCAAACGCTCGTCACGGTCGTGTTTCTCGCGCCGGCGCTGCTGCTGCTGGCCGTGTTCCTGCTTTATCCGCTCGTTTCCAGCTTGCGGCTGTCGCTGCTCGACTGGAATGGTCTCGGCAATACGGCCCGCTATACGGGGCTCGCGAACTGGGCGCGGCTCGCACATGACACGGTGTTCTGGCAATCGCTCAAGAACAACGTGATTCTCGCGCTCGCCTCGATTGTCATTCAGCTTCCTGTCGCGCTGGCGCTCGCCGTGCTGCTGGAAAAGGCCGGCCGTGGCTCGCGCGTGCTCAAGGTTCTCTATTTTCTGCCGCTGCTCATGTCGAGCGTGGCGATCGGCGTGCTGTTCAAGCAGATCTACGATCCGAATTTCGGACCCCTGAACGTCGCGCTGCAGGCATTCGGGCTCGATGGTCTCGCGAAGGACTGGCTGGGCGACCCGCACTTCTCGCTGGGCGCGACCATCGCCGTGATCATCTGGCAGAACGCGCCTTTCTACATGATTCTGTTCCTCGCCGGCCTCTCGTCGATGCCGGCCGAGGTTAACGAGGCAGCGCTGCTCGACGGGGCTTCCGAGTGGACCATCTTCTGGCGCATCAAGCTGCCGCACCTGCAGGGCACGGTGCGCACGGCCGTGATCCTTTCCGTGCTCGGCTCGCTGCGTTACTTCGATCTCGTCTTCGTCATGACCGGCGGCGGCCCCGAGGGCTCGTCCGAGGTGATGGCCACCTACATGTATCGCACGGTGTTCAGTTCGTTCCAGCTCGGCTACGGCAGCACCATCGGCTCGGCGATGTTCCTGATCGTCATCGCAGTGGCGGCGGTGTCGATGTACTTCACGCGCCGCTATGCAACCGAGGTCTGAAGCATGATCAAGAAATTCCGCTTTCCCCGTGTGACGATTCCGATCCTCGCGCTGATCTGGCTGGCCGTCACCACGGTGCCGTTCATCTTCATGGTGGTGTCGAGCGTCAAGAGCCAGGAAGAGACCTTCACGACTTCCGTGTGGGCGCCGCCGAGCCACCTTTATTGGGGCAATTACGCGGCCGTGCTGAAGGGGCCGTTCTTCACATATTTCCGCAACAGCCTGTTCACGGTGGGCGTGTCGGTCGCGCTGATCGTCGTCATCAGCGCGATGGCGGCCTATGTGTTTGCGCGCATGCGCTTCAGGCTGAACAAGCTGCTCTTCGGTCTCGTGGTGGCGGGCATGATCGTGCCGCTGCATGCGACGCTGGTGCCGATCTACCTGCTTACGCGCAACCTCGGTCTTTACGATACGCAGTTCGCGCTGCTCGGCCCCTACGTGGCGCTCAGCCTGCCGGTGTCGATCTTCATCCTGACCGAGTTCATGCGGCAGATTCCGCGCGAGCTCGAAGAAGCCGCGCAGCTCGACGGCTGTAGCCCGTTCCGCATTTTCTGGCGCATTTTCTTCCCGCTTTCGGGACCGGGGCTCGCCACGGTGGCGATCTTCAACGGCATTGGTCTCTGGAACGAGTTCATCTTCGCGTACATGCTCACGTCGACGTCTGAGCACCGTACGCTGCCCCTCGCGATCTGGGACTTCATGGGGCAATACGCGTCGAACATACCCTCGATGCTTTCCGTTCTCGTGCTCACGTCGTTGCCGTTGATCGTCGCTTACGCGTTCGGTCAGGAGCGCGTGATCAAGGGGATGATGGCCGGCTCGCTCAAGGGCTGATTCAGGTCTGATTCGCACCGCTAACCGAACTTCGCATAAAACGATATGGCAAGCATTTCCCTCAACAACGTACAGAAGGCCTACGCGAGCGGCAACGCGGTGATCCGCGACGCCAACCTCGAAGTCGGCAAGAACGAGTTCTGCGTGTTCCTCGGCCCGTCGGGCTGCGGCAAGTCCACGCTGCTGCGCATGATCGCCGGACTCGAATCGATCACCGACGGCGAACTGCGCATCGACGGTGAACGCATGAACGAGGTCGAACCCGCGAAGCGCAAGGTCGCGATGGTGTTCCAGAACTACGCGCTTTATCCGCATATGAGCGTGTACGAGAACATGGCATTCGGTCTGCGTCAGGCGAAAATCGACAAGGCCGTCATCGACAAGAAGGTGCGCAGCGCGGCTGCCGCACTGCAGCTCGATAGCTATCTCGAACGCCGCCCCGCAGCGCTTTCGGGCGGCCAGCGCCAGCGCGTGGCGATCGGGCGCGCGATCGTGCGCGAGCCGGGCGTGTTCCTGTTCGACGAGCCGCTTTCGAACCTCGATGCGGCGCTGCGCGTGCAGACGCGTACCGAAATCGCGCGTCTGCATCGCGAGTTCAGCGAGGCGAGCGCCGTGTATGTGACGCACGATCAGGTGGAAGCCATGGCGCTGGCCGATCGCATCGTGCTCCTGCAGGCCGGCGATCACATGGAGCGCCACGGCAGCGTCGCGCAGGTGGGGGCGCCCCTCGATCTGTATCACCATCCGAAGAGCCGGTTCGTCGCGGGCTTCATCGGCTCGCCGAAAATGAACTTCTTCGCAGGCACGGTGGTGGGTGGCGACGATGGCGGCGTGGACATCGACCTGCAAAGCGGCGAGCGCGTGCGTGCGCGCGTGGACGGCTCGCGTGCGCGCGCCGGCATGAAGGTGACGCTCGGTGTGCGTCCGGAGCATCTGCGTGTGGCCGGCGATGCACGCAACGAACAGACGCTGGCGTGCCGCGTGAAGCTCGTCGAGCACATGGGCGAGCACAGCTACATCCACGCAACGCAGACCGGCTCGGGCGCGGCGACACTGATCGCCAAGGTGCCCGGCGACAGCGCGTTGACGCACGATGAAGTGGTCAAGCTTGCGTTGCCCGCCGAGGCATGCCACGTGTTCGACGATCACGATATGGCGCTGCGTCGTCTCATCTAAGCCGGGCGCCGCTTTCGCCGCGCGCCCGCGCAACGCCATTTTCAAAAGCACAACTAAACGGACGGCGAAACATCAGCGCCGTCTCGTGCAATACCAGGGAGTGAAGCAATGTCGCTTGAACACACCACAGAGATTCCGCTTTACCGCCGCTCCGACGCACCGACCGCGCAGCGCGTGGCGGATCTGCTCGCGCGCATGACGCTCGATGAAAAAATTGCCCAGCTTCACGCCGCGTGGCTGGTGCTTTCGGCCGACGGCGAGCACAAGGCGCGCAGTATCGACTTCGCGCAAAGCGCCAACAGCCTCACGGTGAACCAGATTCTCGAACACGGTCTTGGACAGATCACGCGTCCGCTCGGCACCCACACGGTCGATCCCAAAGAGGGCGTGCGCGCGCTCAACGAACTGCAGCGCAAGATGGTCGAAGATACGCGCCTGGGTATTCCCGTCATGTCGCACGAGGAATGTCTCGTGGGCCTGATGATCAAGGACGCCACGCTGTTTCCCTCGCCGCTGAACTACGCGGCGACGTGGAACCCGGATCTCGTGGGCGAAGTGGGGCGCGTCATCGGCGAGCAGGCACGCTCGATCGGCTGCCACCAGGGCCTGGCGCCCGTACTCGACGTGTCGCGCGATCCGCGCTGGGGCCGCACCGAAGAAACGCTCGGCGAAGATCCGTATCTGGTGGGCGTGCTCGCGTGTCACTACGTGAACGGTCTGCAAGGCGAGCGCCGCGACGTGCTCGCCACGCTCAAGCATTTCGTCGGCCACTCCGCGAGCGAAGGCGCCCGCAATCATGCGCCCGTGCACGTCGGACCGCGCGAGTTGAACGACGTGTTTCTGCTGCCGTTCGAAATGGCGGTCAAACTCGCGCACGCGGGCTCGATCATGCCGGCGTACCACGATATCGACGGCGTGCCCTGCCATGCGGACCGCACGCTGCTGCACGATACGCTGCGCGAAAAGTGGGGTTTCGAGGGGCTCGTCGTTGCGGACTATGCTGCCGTCGACCTGCTCTACAGCCATCACGCGGTGGCGCACGACAGCGCGTCGGCGGCGGCGCTCGCGTTCAATTCGGGACTCGACGTCGAGTTGCCGGGGCACGAGTGTGCGGTCCATCTGAAAGAAGCGCTCGATCGCGGCGAGATCACCGAAGCGACGATCGACACCGCGGTGTCGCGCGTGCTGAGCACCAAGTTCCGCCTTGGCCTGTTCGAGAATCCGTATGTGGATGCCGAGCGCGTGGATGTGAAGGGCACGGCGGCGGCCGATACGGCTTATCAGGTCGCGCTCGAATCGGCGGTGCTGCTGCGCAATGAAGGCGGCGTGCTGCCGTTGAACGCCAATGGCGCGCAAACAATCGCGGTGATCGGCCCGACCGCCGACGACCCGCTCGCGCTGCTCGCCGGCTACAGCTTTCCGGTGCACCTCATCAACTCGGGCGAGCAGTCTGTCGCGTCGATCGCCACGCCGCTGGGCGCACTGCGCGCGCTGCTGGGCGAGTCGCGCGTGCTGCATGCCAAGGGTTGCGACATCATCAAGACCCGCCGTGCGGGTGCGCCGGTTTTCCCGGGCGACGTGTCGCTCGACCTGAGCGCCGCCGCCAACCGCGACGAACTGATCAGCAAGGACACCGATGCGATTCCCGACGCGGTCGATGCTGCGGGAAAAGCGGACGTGGCCGTCGTATTCGTCGGCGATCTGGCGGGCTTGTTCCAGTCCGGTACGGTGGGCGAAGGCTCCGATACGGACAGCCTGGAACTCCCGGGCGTGCAGTTGCAGATGCTCGAGGCCGTGGTCGAGAGCGGCACGCCTACGGTCGTCGTGATGACGGGCGGCCGCCCGTACAACCTCGGCGGCCTCGAAGATCGCATCGCCGCGCAGATCATGGCGTTTGCGCCGGGCGAGCGCGGCGCCGAGGCGCTTGCCGATCTGCTGGCGGGTCGCGCCGGGTTCAGCGGCCGTCTGCCGCTCTCCGTGCCGAAGAGCGCAGGGGCGGTGCCGTATGTGTACAACCATCGCCTCAAGAGCGCGGGCACGCCGATCGCCTACCACTTCGGCAGCCGCTATCCGTTTGGTTTCGGCCTCGGCTACACGCAGTTCCGTTACGGCGATCTCGCGGTGGCGCAACACGAAGTCCCGCTCGAAGACGGCACCGTCGAACTGAGCTTCACGGTCGAGAACACCGGCTCGCGCGACGGCACGGAGATCGTGCAGATCTACGTGCGCGACCAGCATGCTTCGACGGCGCGGCCGGTACGCGAACTCAAGGCGTTCGCTCGTGTGCCGCTCGCGGCAGGCGCGCTCACTCGCGTGAACGTGAAGCTGCCCGTCGATATGTTCAATTTCACCGACGCACGCGGTGAGCGCATCGTCGAGCCGGGCAAATTCGATCTGATGGTGGGCAGTTCGAGCCGCGATATCCATCTGAGCGGCACGGTCACGGTGGTGGGCAATGCCGCGCGCACGCTCCCGCGCGACTGGCGCATGCTGAGCGCCGTCGAAGTCGTCTCGTAAGCGAAAGGGAAGCGGCAGGTCAGGGCGGCGAGCCATTTGCGGCTCGCCGCCCTGTTTGGGTTCTGACAAGTCAACACTGGAATATTTGATGTCGTACGCAATCTATCCGAGCCTGGCGGACAAAACCGTCGTTATCACCGGCGGCGGCAGCGGGATCGGAGCCGCGGTCGTGGAGGCATTCGCGCAGCAGGGCGCGCGCGTGTTTTTCCTCGATGTGGCCGAAGACGATTCGCTCGCTCTTCAGGAAAAGCTTCGCGGTGCGAAGCATCCGCCGCTGTTCAAGCGCTGCGACCTGTGCAGCGTGGACGCGATCGAAAGCGTGTTCGCGTCGATCGTCGATGCCGCGGGCCCGATCGACGTGCTCGTGAACAACGCGGGCAACGACGACCGCCATGATGTTGGCGAGTTGACCGCGAGTTACTGGGACGGGCGCATCGCCGTCAACCTGCGCCATCAGTTCTTCTGCGCGCAGGCCGCGGCGCGGGGCATGCGCCAGGCGGGGCGCGGCGTGATCCTGAACTTCGGTTCGGTGTCGTGGCACGTCGCGTTGCCGAACCTGCCGATCTACCTGACCGCCAAGGCCGGCATCGAAGGTTTGACGCGCGGCCTCGCGCGCGACCTGGGCGGCGCGGGTATTCGCGTGAACTGCATTATCCCGGGCGCCGTGAAGACGCCGCGGCAGATGAACCTGTGGCAAACGCCGGAGAGCGAGGCGAAAGTCGTCGCGGGGCAGTGTCTGCAGCTGCGCATCGAGCCCGAGCACGTGGCCCGCATGGCCTTGTTCCTCGCATCCGACGACGCCTCGCGCTGCTCCGGGCGCGATTACTTCGTCGACGCGGGATGGTACGGAGAATGACGATGCCGGCTCCCGTATGCGTATGGCCGATCGGCGCGGAGCTGGCCGAGGGACCGCTCTGGCAGGCCGCGGAAAACGCGGTCTATTTCGTCGATATCAAGGGCCGCCGGATTCATCGCTTCGTGGTCACGACCGGGGAGCGCACGACGTGGTACGCGCCCGACCAGGTCGGCTTCATCGCGCCGCTGGGCGACCGGGCTTTCGTGTGCGGCCTGCCTGACGGCCTGTATCGTTTCGACGCCGTGAGCGGGGAATTCGACAAGCTGGTCGATGTCGAGCCGCATCTGCCGGGCAATCGCCTCAACGACGGTTTCGCCGATGCGCGCGGGCGCCTATGGTTCGGCTCGATGGACGACGCCGAGCAAGCGCCGAGCGGCACGCTGTATCGCGTGGACGCAGGCGCGGTGGTGAGCACGCAGGACAGCGGCTACGTGATCACCAACGGCCCGGCCATGAGTCCGGACGGCCGCACGCTCTATCACAACGACACGATGCGTCGCGTCGTGTATGCGTTCGATGTTGCCATTGACGGCACGCTGTCGGGCAAGCGCGTCTTCACCGCCATTGCCGGCGACGGGTACCCGGACGGCATGGCCGTGGACGCAGAGGGCTACGTGTGGGTCGCACTGTTCGGCGGCTGGCGCATCGACCGTTATTCGCCCGAAGGCGAACTGGCCGGCCAGATCGCGTTTCCGTGCGCAAATATCACGAAACTCGCGTTCGGCGGGGACGATCTGCAGACCGTGTACGTTTCCACCGCGTGGAAGGGGCTCACGGCAGCCGAGCGCGAGAAGCAGCCGCTGGCGGGCGGCCTGTTCACGTTCCGCTCGCCGGTGCCGGGGCAGGCGCCGGGAAGCTGTGCGGCGGCCTTCGCACGGTAGGGAGCCTCGACCCTATAGGACCAAAGTCCGATGGTCGGGGCGTCCTGCAGTGTTAGGCTCCGAGAACACACGCCATGGTCCCGGACCGGCGCAGCAAGCGTGGCACCTGATCGTTTCAAGGGGACTACCATGCTCTACCGATCGAATACGCGCATTGCGTTCGCGCGCTGCCTGGCGCTCTCAGTCGCAGCATGCGGCTTCTTTGCGGCCTCGGTACCCCTGTGCCGCGCGGCTGACGAGGACGCCTCTGCTGCCTCGGAGGCCATGCCAGCCGGGGCCTCCGTCGACACGGAAAGCGGCACCATCAGTTTGATCGATCAGAAGAATGCACTCATCGTCGTGACCGTGCCGGGTCACGACGACCTGAGCTTCAATGTGAAAGATCACCCCGATGTGCTTAAGGTCATCCGGGTCGGCGACAAGCTGACGACCCACTACATGGAGCCGTACGTCACCGGATTGACGCCGGCCGAGGGCGCGGCGGTGACGCGCCTGACCCACACGGCAAAGGTGACCCAGCACTCCTCCGGCGCCGACCAGGAAAACTTCCAGGTACTCCGGGTCTTCAGCGGCGTGGCGCAGGTCACCGGCGTCGACCGCAAGCTCAACCTCCTGACCGTCGTCGACAAGTCCGGCACGGCCCGTTCCATTCGGGTCAGCCGCCCGGATCTGATCGAAGTGATGCAGTCCCTCAAGCACCATAGCCACGTGCGGATCAAGTACGAATCCGAGATGACGATCATCGTCGCCCGTTAGCGGATACGCTGTGGGGGGCGCCCGTTTCTTCCGGCCCTAAAAGGTGGTGCGTGCAATCGGACCGATAATTCTCGCCGATCACGTGAAGCCAATCAGCTACCTCAAGAGTGAAGCCGCGCAAATCGTCAAGGATCTGACCGATTCAGGGGAGCCGCTCATCATCACGCGGAAACGCTTCGCTAGTGCAGGCCCCGCTGCTGACGTACCGCGTCCTGCCGACCGCGCGGATCGGTATCGATGAGCTGAGAAGCTACATCGTCCGCGCATCCGGATGGGAGACCTGGCGTCAGACGTCGGCTCAACTCCAGGACACCATTGCGCAGACCCGCGAGTTCCCGGAGAGCGGCCATGCGCCTGCCGAACTCGATGGCTTTGTCGACGACACTTTTCGACAGATGTTTTCGGGCAAGAACCGGATCATCTATCAGGTCCGCGACGACACCGTTTTTATTCACCTCGTGATCGACACGCGACGCGACCTGCAAGCGCTTCTCCATAGAATCGTGCTCCGCTTGATGTAAATTGCATGGGCGCAGCGTATCGAATACCGTGGCCGTGTCTCGCCGGGCGCGCCGCTTTCTTCAGGTTTTCGCGCCGAGATCCAGCAGCCGTACCGCATTCTCCTTGAGGATCAACGGGCGCACTTCCGGCTTGATGTCGAGCGTATCGAAATCCGCGAGCCAGCGATCCGGACGGATCAAGGGAAAGTCGGAAGCGAACAGCACTCGCTCGCGCAACAGCGTATTCGCGTACTTCACCAGTTCCGGCGAGAAGTATTTCGGCGACCAGCCCGACAGGTCGATATACACGTTGGGCTTGTGCAGCGCGATGGAAAGCGCCTGCTCCTGCCACGGCCAGGAGGGATGCGCGATCACGATCTTCATGTCGGGGAAATCGGCGGCCACGTCGTCGAGATAGATCGGCTCCGAGTACTTCAGACGCAACCCGCCGCCGCCGCGCATGCCCGAACCCATGCCCGAGTGGCCGCTATGAAACACCGCGGGCAGGCCATATTCGGCAATCACTTCGTAGAGCGGGTAAGCCAGCCGGTCGTTGGCGAAAAAGCCCTGCATGGTGGGATGAAACTTGAAGCCGCGCACGCCATGCGCCTCGATCAGCCGCCGCGCCTCGCGCGCGCCGAACTCGCCCTTGTGCGGGTCGATGCTGGCGAACGCGATCATGATGTCGGCGTTCCGCTGCGCGAAGTCGGCGATCTCTTCGTTGTCGATGCGGCGACGCCCGATATTCGCCTCGCAATCCACCGTGAACATCACGAAACCGATGTTGCGCTCGCGGTAGTGCTCGATCGTTTCCGGAATCGTCGGGCGGCGGCCTTGCTTCAATACGGTGCCAAAATACTTGTCGGCGGCGTCGTCGAACTCCTTCGCGAAGAGGTCGGGCGGCTGGCAGCACGACACTTCGGCGTGGACGTGCGTGTCGATCGCAACGAGCTGGTCGATGTTCAAAGGCGTCTCCTCCTTATTGTCACTCGCCGCACGAGCGCTTAAGCAGCGCGCAGATTGCGCACGCAGGCATGCAGCAGCGCGTGGAGTTTTTCCGCTGTTTCGGTGTCCATATCGTCGAGCATTGCGCCTTCGACGTGGTCGGCGGCGGCGTCGCATTCGCCCAGCAGCGCGTTGCCGGCTTCCGTGAGCGAAAGCAGCACCACGCGGCGGTTCATCGGGTCGGCTTCACGCATGACCCAGCCGTTCGCCTCCATCGTCTTCACGACTTCGTTGGCGGCCTGCGGCGTGATGAACGAGCGCTCGGCGAGTTGCGCATTGGACGAGCGGCCGCGCGCACGCAGCACGGAAAGCGCGGTGTACTGCGGCAGCGTGAGCCCGTGGCGCGCGAGCGCTTCGGTCAGGCGGCGCGACACGACGCGGTCGAGCTGGCCGATCAGGTAGCTCAGGCGCATGGGCGGCACGGCGTGCGGGCTGCCCTCGGCGGCTGGCTGCGCGATTCGGGCGCGCGGCGCAGTGGGTGAAGTTTTCTGGTTCATCGCGTTTTACGGGTTTGTACCGACGAGATCATATTCTACTTTACATATCAGGGAGCCTGATAGTAAATTGATTTCAAGCCGCGAGTGCGGCAGTGTCTACGGAGAGAGAGAATGAGTTACGAAGGTCGCTGGAAAACGGTCAAGGTTGCGGTCGAGGGCGGCATCGGCTGGGTGACGTTCAACCGGCCGGAAAAGCGCAACGCCATGAGCCCGACGCTCAACAAGGAGATGATCGACGTCCTCGAAACGCTCGAGCTCGACGCCGAGGCGCAAGTGCTCGTGCTGACCGGCGAAGGCTCGGCATGGACGGCCGGCATGGACCTGAAGGAATACTTCCGCGAGGTCGATGCGGGCCCCGACGTGCTGCAGGAGCGCATTCGCCGCGACGCGAGCCGCTGGCAATGGCAGCTGCTGCGCATGTATTCGAAGCCGACCATCGCGATGGTGAACGGCTGGTGTTTCGGTGGCGGCTTCTCGCCGCTCGTGGCGTGCGACCTCGCGATTGCTGCGGACGAAGCCACGTTCGGTCTTTCGGAAATCAACTGGGGCATTCCACCGGGCAACCTCGTGAGCAAGGCGATGGCAGATACGGTGGGCCACCGCGAGGCGCTTTACTACATCATGACGGGCGATACGTTCACGGGCCAGCAGGCCGCGAAAATGGGCCTCGTCAACAAGAGCGTGCCGCTCGCGCAGCTGCGCGAGGAAGTGCTCGCGCTTGCCGCGAAACTGCTCGACAAGAACCCGGTCGTGCTGCGCAACGCGAAGCACGGCTTCAAGCGTTCGCGTGAACTGACGTGGGAGCAGAACGAGGACTATCTCTACGCGAAGCTGGACCAGGCCAACCATCGCGACAAGGAAGGCGGCCGCGAGCAGGGCCTCAAGCAGTTCCTCGACGACAAGAGCATCAAGCCGGGCCTGCAGGCATACAAGCGCTAATCGATAGCGGCGCACCAGACAGAGGAGACAACGACATGCATGAAACCCGGCTTCTGATCGGCGGCGAGAAGCGCCGTGCGTCGAACGGCAAGACCTTCGAGCGCATCGATCCGGCCACGCGCGCGGTGGCCACGCGCGCCGCCGCCGCCACGGTGGAAGATGCGGACGCGGCCGTTGCCGCCGCCGCGCACGCCTTCCCGGCCTGGGCCGCGCTCACGCCCACGGAGCGCCGCAAGCGCCTGCTGGCCGCCGCCGAGCGCATGGATGCGCGCACGGCGGACTTCATCGCCATCGGCGCGGCGGAAACGGGCGCAATGGCGAACTGGTACGGTTTCAATGTGATGCTCGCCGCCAACATGCTGCGCGAAGCGGCCGCCATGACCACGCAGATCGACGGCGCGGTGATCCCATCCGACGTGCCCGGCAGCCTCGCGATGGCCGTGCGCCAGCCGTGCGGCGTGGTGCTCGGCATGGCGCCCTGGAACGCACCGGTGATTCTCGCCACGCGTGCGCTCGCCATGCCGCTCGCGTGCGGCAATACAGTGGTCCTGAAGGCATCCGAAGGGTGTCCCGGCGTACATGCGCTGATCGGCGAAGTGCTTAACGAGGCGGGGCTGGGCGAGGGCGTCGTCAACGTGCTCACGCATGCACCGGAAGATGCGCCGGCCATTGTCGAGCGCCTGATCGCCAATCCCGCCGTCAAACGCGTGAACTTCACGGGCTCGACGCGCGTGGGGCGCATCGTCGCCGAACTTTCTGCTCGGCATTTGAAGCCCGCACTGCTCGAACTGGGCGGCAAGGCGCCCGTGCTCGTGCTCGACGATGCCGATCTCGACGCGGCAGTGGAAGGCATAGCGTTCGGCGCGTTCTTCAATCAAGGGCAGATCTGCATGTCGACCGAACGCGTGATCGTCGACCGCAAGATTGCCGATGCGTTCGTCGACAAGCTCGTTGCGAAGGCACGCACGCTGAAGGCCGGCGACCCCACGCAGCCGGGCTCGGTGCTGGGGACTCTGGAGAGCGAAGCATCGGCGCGACGCATACTCGCGCTCGTGGAAGACGCGCGCGAGAAGGGTGCGAAACTGCCGCTGGGCTGCGAGGTGAACGGCGCGATCATGCAGCCTGTGATCGTCGAAAACGTCACGCGCGAGATGAAGCTCTACGCCGACGAATCGTTCGGCCCCGTGGTGACGGTACAGCGTGTGGACAGCGACGAAGAAGCGGTGAAGGTCGCCAACGACAGCGAGTACGGGCTTTCGGCGGCGGTGTTCAGCCGCGATATCGCGCGCGCCATGAACGTGGCGAAGCGCATCGAATCGGGCATCTGCCACATCAACGGGCCGACGGTGCACGACGAAGCGCAAATGCCGTTCGGCGGCGTGAAGGCGAGCGGCTATGGCCGCTTCGGCAGCAAGGCTTCGATCGCCGAATTCACGGACCTGCGCTGGATTACCGTGCAGACCGGCCCGCGCCACTATCCGATCTGAACGCGCGCATCACGACATGAACCACCGGGCCGTCTGCGCCGATCCACCGCGCAGCCTGGCACCGGTCAAGCAAAGGAGACAGGCTTTGGATTCGGAGCCGACCCAAACGCATGCTCGCGCCGTCGTGCAACCGGACTTCGCCGGTTATCGCGCCGTCGCGATCGGCTCGGCCGCGCCGCAGATCGAACGGCGCGGCGACTGCTGGTATTTGCGCTCGAGCGAGGCGCTCGACGACTTCCCCGAACGCGTGACCGACCGGCTCGTGAGCGGCGCGCGCGAGCATCCGGAGCGCTGGCTCGTGGCGCGCCGCGGCGCCGACGGCCAATGGCAGGGCATCAGCTACGCGCAGATGCTCGAACGCGCCCGTGCGATCGGGCAAGCCTTGATCGAGCGAGGCTTGTCGGCGGAGCGCCCGGTCGCGCTGCTTTCGGGCAACGATCTCGAACATCTGCAGATGGCGTTCGGCGCGCTATGGGCCGGCGTGCCCTATGCGCCCATTTCTCCCGCTTATTCGCTCGTCTCCAGCGATTACAACAAGCTGCGGCACACGCTGGGTCTGCTCAATCCCGGCCTCGTATTCGCGGCGGACGGCCCCGCTTTTGCCGCGGCGCTCGACGCCGCGGTGCCCGCCGATATCGAGCGCGTGGTCGTGACGCCGGCTGGCGGCGGCCGCCGCGAGACGCCGTTTTCGACGTTGCTCGAGACGCAGGCGGGCAGCTTCGAAGCCGCGCAGACGCGCGTGAGCGGCGACACCATCGCGAAGTTCCTCTTCACCTCCGGCTCGACGCGCCTGCCGAAGGCCGTGCCCACCACGCATCGCATGCTGTGCAGCAATCAGCAGATGCTGCTGCAGACGTTCCCGCAGTTCGGCATCGAGCCGCCGGTGCTGGTGGACTGGCTGCCGTGGAATCACACCTTCGGCGGCAGCCACAACGTGGGTATCGCGCTCTACAACGGCGGCACGCTCTATATCGACGACGGCAAACCCGTGGCCGGCCGCTTCGAAGAGACGCTGCGCAATTTGCGCGAAATCGCCCCCACGCTCTACTTCAACGTCCCGAAGGGTTGGGAAGAACTGACTGCCGCGCTCGAAACCGACGCGCAGCTGCGCGAGACGTTTTTCTCGCGCGTGAAGATGTATTTCTTCGCGGGCGCGGGGCTCTCGCAGGCGGCGTGGGACCGGCTCGAACGCGTGACGCAGGCCCATTGCGGCGAGCGCATCCGCATCATGGCGGGCCTTGGTATGACCGAGACCGCGCCGTCGTGCCTCTTCACGACCGGCCCGGTGATGGGCGCGGGCTATATCGGCCTGCCCGCGCCGGGCTGCGAGACGCGTCTCGTACCCGTGGACGGCAAGCTCGAAGCGCGCTTTCGCGGCCCGAACGTGATGGGCGGCTACTGGCGCGCGCACGAGGCGGACCGTCACGACGTGTTCGACGAAGAGGGCTACTACCGCACCGGCGACGCCGTGCGCTTCGTCGATGCCGGGCGGCCCGAACTCGGCCTGCTGTTCGACGGACGCATTGCTGAGGATTTCAAGCTCAGCTCCGGCACGTTCGTGAGCGTGGGGCCCATGCGCGCGCGCATCGTCTCGGGCGGCGCACCTTACGTGCAGGACGCGGTGATCGCGGGCATGGACCGCGACGACATCGGCGTGCTGATCTTTCCGCGCCTCGACGAATGCCGCCGGCTCGCGGGGCTCGATGCGAGTGCGCCCGCGCGCGACGTTCTCGACGCGAGCGCCGTGCGCGACTTCTTTGCTGACCTGATGGAGCGGCTGAACCGCGAGGCGACGGGCAGCGCGACCCTCGTCACGCGACTGCACCTGATGGACGCGCCGCCGTCGCTCGATCTGGGCGAGATCACGGATAAAGGGTCGATCAATCAGCGCGTCGTGCTGAGCCAGCGCGCGGCGCTCGTAGACGCGTTGTACGCCGCGCGGGGCACGCAAACGCGCGTGATTTTCGCTCGTCATCTGCAGCACGTTTGAGGAACGGTCACGATGAGTCTCGACTATCAGGTCCCGCTGTGCGACATGCGCTTCGTGATCGACGAATGGATCGAAGCACCCGCATGGTGGCGCAGCGTTCCCGCATGGGCGGACCTCGACAGCGCGACGGCGCAGCAGGTGCTCGAAGAAGCCGCACGTTTCGTGATGGAACGCGTCGCGCCGCTGAATCCGGCGGGCGACCTCGAAGGGTGCCGCTTCGAGGGCGGCGAGGTCTCGATGCCCACGGGCTTTCGCGAGGCGTATGCGGATTTCGTCGCGGCAGGCTGGCCGACGCTCGCGCTCGACGCCGACGCGGGCGGCCAGGGCCTGCCGCAACTGCTCGAAGTCGCACTGCAGGAAATGCTCGCGGCGGCCAACCACGCATGGCTGATGTCGCCCGGCCTCACGCATGGGGCGACGGCGTGTCTGATGGCGCACGGCAGTGATGCGCTGAAGCGCGACTGGCTGCCGAAGATCGCGAGTGGCGAGTGGCTTGCCACGATGTGCCTGACCGAGCCGCAGGCGGGCAGCGATCTCGCGCTGCTGCGCGCGCGAGCGACGCCCGACGCGGCGCACGGCGCCTGGCGCATCGACGGCAGCAAGATCTTCATCACGGGCGGCGAGCACGATCTGACCGACAACATCGTGCACCTCGTGCTCGCGCGTCTGCCCGATGCGCCGGCGGGCACGAAGGGCCTCTCGCTCTTCGTGGTGCCGAAATGGACCTTCGGCGAGACCGGCGAGCGCGTGCGCAACGGCGTGCATTGCGAGGGCATCGAAAAGAAGATGGGCCTCAAGGCGAGCCCGACGTGTTCGATGCGTTTCGAGCACGCGCTGGGCTGGCTGGTGGGCGAGCCGCATCGCGGCCTCGCTTCGATGTTCGTCATGATGAACGCGGCGCGCCTGCAGGTGGCGATGCAGGGTGTGGGCCACGCGCAGCTTGCCTGGCAGCGCGCGCACGCCTACGCGCACGAACGCGTGCAAATGCGCGCCGTGAGTGCGCCTGCGCAATACGAGGGCGAGCCGGCGCAGGCCGCGCCGATCGCGTTTCATCCGGCCATGCGGCGCATCCTGCTCGACTTGCGCGCGACGGTGGAGGGCCAGCGGGCCATCGGCTACTGGATCGGTTACTGGCTCGACGTGGCCGCGCGCCACCCCGATGCGAACGAGCGCCAGGCGGCGGGGCAGCTCGCCTCGCTGCTCACGCCTGTCGCCAAGGCGTTCTTCACCGCCAATGGCTTTGCGGCGGCATCGAGTGCGCTGCAGGTGTTCGGCGGCTACGGCTATATCCACGAATACGGCGTGGAGCAGACGGTGCGCGCGTTGCTTGCGCATGTCACAGCGGACGCCACACGCTGTATCGCTTCCCACGATCCTGCGCTTCACCGTGCAGGCGCACGGCTCGATGCGTTGGTGGCGGACGTGCAGCGCATCACGGGCGAAATCAGGCAGGGCAGCGCAGACGATCGCGAGTTGCCCTACCGCGTGGCCGACGACTATCTCGCGCTTATCGGCTGGCTGCTGCTTGCATTCGCCTGGGCGCGCACGCTGCGCATCGCGATGGATGCCTCGGCCGACGATCCGTTCTATGCCGAAAAGCGCGTCACGGCGCACTACTTCTTCGCTTACCCGCTCATGGCGTTCGATCACCGGCTGCGGCTCATCGAAGCGGGCTGCCGCACTCCGCTGCCCCATGCATGAAATTTTTTTAGCACGTAGGTTAGGTTAACTAACTAGTGACGGTGCGGTGAAAGGCCGCGACATTCCATTACAAAACGAGGAGGCAACGTGTCGTCATCGACTACGCAGGTGAGCGCGCGCACGGCGGCGGGCACCGCATGGGTGTTGGGTTTGTGTCTGATCGTGGCGGTGCTGGAGGGCGTCGATCTTCAGTCGACGGGCGTGGCCGCGCCGCGCATGGCGCGCGAGTTCGGTCTTTCGGTGAGCCAGATGGGGCTCGCGTTCAGTGCGGGCATGCTCGGGCTCCTGCCCGGGGCGATGATCGGCGGACGCCTCGCCGACCGCATCGGGCGCAAGCGCGTGCTGCTGCTCTCGATGGTGGCGTTCGGCGTGTTCTCGATCTTCACCGCCCATGTGTGGAGCTTTGCCACGCTGCTGGTGGCGCGCGTCTTGACCGGCGTCGGCCTTGGCGGCGCCATGCCGAACCTGATCGCGCTCTCGGCCGAAGCCGTGGCGCCGCGGCTGCGCAATACGGCGGTCAGCATCATGTATTGCGGCATGCCGCTCGGCGGCGCGCTCGCGGCGCTGATCGGCGTCCTCAGTGCGGGCGACACCGAATGGCGGCATATCTTCTATGCGGGCGGCGTCGGACCGCTCGTGGTCGCGCCGCTGATCCTCGCCTGCCTGCCCGAATCCGCGGCCTATGAAGCGGCCTCGAGCCGCGCGCAGTCCACGCAGAGCGGCCCGCCGCCCACGTGGCGCGTGCTGTTCGGCGACGGCCGCGCCGCGGTGACCGCACAGATCTGGATCAGCTTTTTCTGCACGCTCATCGTGCTGTACTTCCTGCTCAACTGGCTGCCCTCGCTGATCGTGAGCCGGGGCCTCTCGCGCAGCCAGGCCGGCCTCACGCAGATCTTCTTCAACGTGGGCAGCGTGATCGGCGTGCTCGGCATCGGCATGCTGATGGACCGCGTCAGGCCCGGGCGAGTCGTCGCGGCTGTCTATGCCGGCATCGCGATTTCGCTTTTCATGCTCGCGGGCGCGGGCAACCTGTTCTGGATCTCGGTGTCGGTGCTGCTCGCGGGCATGGGCGTGGTGGGCGCGCAGTCGATGCTCTATGCGCTTTCCGCGGCGAGCTACGCGACCGTCATGCGCGGCACCGGCGTGGGCGCGGCAGTGGCGGTGGGCCGCGTAGGGTCGATCGTCGGTCCGCTCGCGGCAGGGCAGTTGCTGGCGGGCGGCGCGAGCGCCACGACGGTGATAGGCGCAAGCGTCCCGGTTACGGTGGTGGCGGCGCTCGCCGCGCTGCTCGCGGTGAAGCGAGCGCGCGAATCCTGATGGGCGCCGCCGCGCCGTATCAGAGGTCGAGCACGAGCATGGGCGAGCGCGAGCGCGAGCAGCACGGCAGCAGCTGGTCGTTGGCGGCGCGCTCCTCGTCGGTCAGGTAGAGATCGCGATGGTCCGGCTCGCCGGACAGCACGCGCGTGATGCAGGTGCCGCATACGCCTTGCTCGCATGAGACCGGCACCTCGACGCCGCCCGCGCGCAACGCTTCGACGATGGTCGTGCCGGCCGGGATGTCGATCACGCGCTGGCAGCTCGCGAGGGTGACCTGGAAGGCGCCGTTCGTGTCCGCGTTCGCGCTCGCGCCTGCTTGGGCCGCGCCGAAGTACTCGCGGTGCACGTTCTGCGCGGGCCACCCCGCGCTGGTTGCGGCTGCGAGCACGGCGTCGATGAAGCCCGCAGGGCCACATACGTAGGCGTGCTTACCGTCGTGCGGAGCGCCAAGCACGCGCGCGAGGTCGATGCGTGCATCGGCGCCTTCGCTGTCGAAATAGAAGTGCGTGTGCTCGGCAAAACCCGCTTCGGCAAGACGCTCGCGAAAGGCGGCGCGCTGTGGGTCGCGCGTGCAGTAGTGCAGTTCGAACGGGCGGCCTTCCTCACGCAACTGCTCGGCCATGGCGATGAGCGGCGTGATGCCGATGCCGCCCGCGAGCAGGATGGTATGCGTGGCTTGTTCGTCCAGCGGGAAATGATTCTTCGGGATGCTGATTTCCAGGTTCGTACCGGCGTCGAGCGCGTGCATCGCAACGGAGCCGCCGCGCGAAGCCGGGTCGCGCAACACGCCGATGCGGTAGGCGCCGTGATCGGAGGGGCGGTTGCAAAGCGAGTACTGGCGCACGAATCCATCCACATGGACGTCGATGTGCGCGCCCGCCGCGAATGCCGGAAGCGGTGCGCCATCGGTGCTCGCCAGTTCGAACTCGCAGATGTCGGTGGCGACGGGAATCTTGCGCAGAAGGGTGACTTTCATGATGCGTTGGGGCAAGGGAAGGAGAGCGGCCGCGCGTGCCCGCGCGACCGTGGCTTTGGTCGAATCAGTCCGCTGCAGCAGTGGCCGTTGCGTTGCGTTCTGCCGCGATCAGCCGGTCGAGCACGCGGCGCGACTGCACGCCGCCGGCGTCGATGTTGAGGCTCAGAATGCGGCGTTCGGGCCACGTGAGCAGATTGCGCTGCTGCGATTCGAGCATCTCGAGATCCTCCGAGAAGATCTTGCCCTGGCCCGTGCGGATCGTTTCGGTGAGCGCGTGATCGTGCACGGCGAAGCTGCGCGCCATGCCCCAGAAGTACCAGATCGACGTTTCGGTTTCCGGCGTAATGAAGTCGACGACGATGCTCGATGCCTTGTCGCGCGTATCGGCGTCATATCCGCCTTTGCCTGCGTGCGCCACGCCCACTTCGATCATCACGTGGCTGGGCGGCGAGAAGTGGCAAATTTGCCAGCGGTCGCAGGGCACGTTGTCGGCGAGGCCGTTGCCGCGCAGCGCTGCGGCCCAGAACGGCGGCGGCATGATGTTCTGCATGTAGCGGCTGGTGGTGACCACGTCGCCGTTGACCGTGGTCTTGGGCGGTGCTTCCTCGATCTCGGGCTGGCCGATGCTCGAGGCGTGCACGTAGGTCTCGTGCGTGAGGTCCATGAGGTTGTCGACCATCAGGCGATAGTCGCACTGGATGTGATACAGGCCGCCGCCATACGCCCACGCGGGATTGTCGGCCCAGTCGAGGTGATGGATCTTCGCCGGGTCGGCTTGCGCCGCATCGCCGGGCCATACCCAAATGAAACCGTAGCGCTCGACCGCGGGATAGCTGCGCACGGACGGAATGCCGCCCACGCGCTGGCACGGCATGCTCACGCATTTGCCGCTGGCGCCCACGGTGAGGCCGTGATAGCCGCACACCAAGTGCCCCTCGCGTACGCTGCCGAGCGAGAGCGGCGCGCCGCGATGCGGGCAGAAGTCTTCGAGCGCGGCGACGCCGCCTTCGGCCGTGCGCCAGAACACCATGCGCTCGCCGCAGATTTGCCGCCCCAGCGGCTTGCCGTCGATTTCATCGGGGGTGCATGCGACATACCATGCGTTTTTCAGGAACATATGTCTCCTCCAGGGCGCCTGGCTGCGCCTTCGTTCAGGGTGAGGGGCGGCACGCATGCCGCCGTTCGAATCAAGCCGTTTAGCGAGCGTGTATACCGCGCGCCACTAGCGCGGATTGCGGCGAATGAGGTTGCCGCCAATCAGCCTCGTCATGGCGCGCTGGTTGTCGAGCACGCGCTTGAGGTTTTGATGGGCGATATGCGAATGCTCGCGCATCAGCGCTTCGGCGCGCGCGCCTTCACGGCTTTCGATCGCTTCGAGCACGGCGCGATGCTGGGCTTGCGCGACGATCAGCGTTTCGCGCGCACGCGGGTCGAGCGACTGCACGACGACGAACGCGCTGGCGGATGCAAACGGCAAGGTGGCGACTTTCTCGATCTGCCGCGCCACCACTTCGCTGTCGGAAGCCGCGGCCAGCAGCCGGTGAAAGCGGCCATTCGCTTCGACATAGCGGGAGAAGGTTTCTTCGCTCAACTCGCCCACGAGCAGTTCGTCGATCTCGTCGATGCAGTCGTGCAGGTCGCGGAACATCGAATGGGTGATGCCGCGCTCGGCGGCAAGGCGCGCAGCCAGCCCTTCGAGCGTGCCGCGCAGTTCGATCGAGTCGCGTATTTCATTTTCCGAAAACGAGCGTACGGCATAGCCGCCGCTCGGAATCGGTTCGAGCAGCCCTTCTTCCTGCAGGCGCATGAGCGCCGCGCGCACCGGCGTGCGCGAGACGCCAAGGCGCTCGACCACGGCCAGTTCGGAAATGCGCTCGCCCGGCGCGAGTTCGCCGCCGAGTATCAGTTCTCGCAGCCCGAGCTGGGCCTTGACGGTTTGCGAAGCGGCGGAGCCGGCGCGCGTGCTGGCGGGGGTGTCGTCGATGCCGTTCATGCGTAAGGAAGTGGTGAAAAGCGAATGGAGGAGCGGCCAGAGACTGCACCACGATGTGTACAGATTGTATACAGCGAATCGATCTATTCAATACAACTGTCGCGAAATACAGGGTAAACGTGGAAAAGTAAGCGGAAAGTAAAGAGAAATTGTGTACAACGAGGGTCTTCTTTGATTGACATCACTAGGTCAGGTTTCCTACGATCTCGCTCGAAGTTCGATAAACGAAGCGGAGTTCGTAATACGAACACGCAAGACAACCAAGGAGACAAACGTGACGAGGCAGGCCCAATCACATCATCCGCACGAACCACACGATCTGAAAAACGAACGCAGGACGCTGGTCCTGCTCGCCATCGGCTTCGGTCTGGTCGGGCTCGATCGCTGGATGATCGCGCCGCTCTTTCCCCACATGAAGAAAGACCTCAACCTGAGCTACCAGCAGCTCGGCCAGTTGATCGGCATTCTCAGCATTGCGTGGGGCGTGTTCTCGATCCTCATGGGCCGCCTGTCCGACCGCATCGGCCGGCGCAAGATCATGATCGCGGCGATGGTGATGTTCTCGCTGCTCTCCAGCTTCTCGGGTTTCGCGACCGGCTTCGCAAGCCTGCTGCTCATTCGCGCGCTGATGGGCGTCGCGGAGGGCGCATTCACGCCCACCAGCGTGGCCTCCGTGGGCGAGGCCTCGCATCCGTCGCGCCGCGGGCGCAACCAGGGGCTGCAGCTCAGCATGTTCGCGCTGATGGGCCTCGGCCTCGCGCCGATCATCGCGACGCAGTTGCTGCGCGTCGTGCCGTCGTGGCACTGGGTGTTCGCGGTTTCCGCGGTGCCGGGCCTCATCGTGGCCGTGCTGATCGCGACGATGTTGCGTGACGCGCCGCAAATCAAGCCGGTGCACGCGGCGGTTGCGCACGCAACGGGCGGCCCGCGCTGGAGCGCGCTCTTCGCCAGCCGCAATGTCGTGCTAGCCATGCTGGCCACGCTGTGCGCGATGGCGGGCATCTTCGTGATCGGCGCGATGGTGCCCAACTATCTCGTGGACTATCTGCATCTCGACACCGCGCAGATGGGCTTTGTCGTGTCGGCGATCGGCTTCGGCGGCTTTCTCGGCGAGTTCGGCCTTGCCAGTCTCTCCGACGTTGCGGGGCGGCGGCTGACCTCGGTCGCGTCGTTCGCGGGCGCGGCGATTTCGCTGTATGTGTTCGCCCGCATCGGCGCGAATCCGTGGATGCTCTTTGCCGTCCTGTTCGTCGTTTCGTTCTTCGCGCTTGGCATGCTGGGCGTCCTCACCGGGCCGATCGCGACTGAAGCGGCGCCGGCGGGTCTCGTCGCCTCGGCCATCGGCATTACTTCGGGTGCCGGCGAGATTTTTGGCGGCGGCATCGCGCCGGCCATTGCCGGTTATGTCGCGCAGCACGACGGCATTCAGTTCACGCTGCAGTTCGCGCTCGGCGGGCTCATTTGCGGCATCTTCGTTTCGATGTTCTTGATCGAAACCGCACCGCGCGCGCTGGCACGCCGGTCGGCTCCGGTCGCACTGCAATCCGACTGATGTTGCAGTGACGGCGCCCCGGCGCCGTTACGGCTTCCCGAAGTTCGACGATTATTTCAATTAATAAGGCATCCGTAATAAAAGAATGCCGACAAAGAGATCAAGGTAAAGGAGACGTCAATGAAGAGCCTCGCACTGTGGTGCACGGCGGTATCGGTGATGGCTTGCGCCCAGGCACATGCGGAAGGCGGCCCGGCGGGCGACAGCGTGTTGCTGTACGGCATGGTGGACGCGGGCGTGTCGTGGGTCAGCAACCAGGGCGGCCACTCGGTGGTGAAGTTCGACGACGGCATTTTCACGCCGAACCTGCTTGGGATACGCGGGCGCGAAGATCTGGGCGGCGGCTTGCACGCGGTGTTCGATCTCGTCGATCAATTTTCGATGGGAACCGGTTCGATCATCTCGGGTCAAGGGATCTTCGGGCGCAACGCGTACGTTGGCCTCGACAGCGACCAGTACGGCAGGCTCACGTTGGGCAATCAATACGACTTCATGACCGATTCGCTGTTTTTCGGCCACGACGACGCAGCGATGGAAGTCGGGGGCCTCTACAATTTCCGCGCGGGCCCGTTTGCGAAGATCGCGATTCCCGGCAACCCGCCCTTCGCGCAGCAGTTCGACTGGGACCGCATGGCCGGCGCCACGGTCGAGAGCTCGGTCAAGTATCAATCGCCGAAGTTTGCCGGATTCAGCTTCGGCGGCCTGTACGGCTTTGGTGGCATTCCGGGCGCATTCGGACGCGGCAATACAGTCAGTGCCGGCGCGAATTACACCAACGGCGCGTTCGGCATGGCGGCCGCGTACACGGAAGCCAAATATGTGGAGACCGGCGAACCCGATGTCGGCATTCGCAACTGGGGCGTGGGCGCGCACTACGACTTCGGCAAGGTCATGGCGACGCTGCTGGTGACGACCGTGCGCAACACCTTCAACGGCGGCGCCATTGCCCAGGCCGAGGCCGGCGCGAACTGGCTGCTCGCGCCAGACTGGGCGATTGCCGCCGACTACATGTACATGAAGGGCAACGCGTATCTCGACAACAATCACGCGCACCAGATCACGGCCATCGTCGATCACTTCCTGTCCAAACGGACGGTCGTGTATGTGGAGACCGTGTATCAGCGCACGAACGCCGGGGCTCAGGCGCTGATCAGCGGCGTGCTCGACCCCAACGGTACGTCGAGCGGTCCTAACCAGTTCATCGCCCGCGTTGGCGTGCAGACGCGGTTTTGAACCCAGGCGCCTGCGAGCGCCTCGCTTGACTTGATGGACCGGTTTTCCGGCAATTCCTCACGGGGCGCTTTCCCGGCGCCCTTAGTCTCCTGTCCAGTGACCAGCAAAGCATCTATTCGATGCCTATATTGTCCCCAGAAAAATATCGTTTATTTTTCCGGCTCTGAAATGACATAATCACCGCCCCGCCGGCCCGCGCGGGGCAGGCCGCGTCACATTCCATTCATAACCCTTTTGTCGACCCCGCTAATCGCAGGGCCGCACGCGATTCTTTATTTGATGTTAATTTAAACGCCATTCCCGATTGACCATTTAAGCGGCGATTTCCCCCATTTTTGGTGCGAAATTGCCGAACAATGGCTTTTATTATTCGCCACACACAAAACAGTCATCGAAACATGAACGACCGTTCTCCCAATCTCGCGCCCGCGCCGCTCGAAGAGACGACACTGCGCCAGTGGCTGTCAGTCTTGGCCGTGGCGATCAGCGCATTTGCGTTCGTGACGTCCGAATTTTTGCCGGTCGGTTTGCTCACCGAGATCGCCCGCGACGTCGGCGTGACGCCGGGTACTGCCGGACTCATGGTGACCACGCCGGGCGTAATGGCGGCGATCTTCGCGCCGGGCCTGATGATGTTTGCCGGCCGCATGGACCGGCGTCAAGTCTTTCTCCTGCTCACGGCCATGCTGCTCGCGTCGAATATCGTCTCCGCGCTTGCGACGAATTTCGCGTTCATGCTGGTTGGCCGCGCGATGCTCGGCGCGGCGCTCGGCGGATTCTGGACGCTTGCGACTGCAGCGGCGGGACGCCTCGTGCATACGAGCGACGCCCCGCGCGCAACGGCCATCATCCTGACCGGCGTGACCTTCGCGACGGTGATCGGCGTGCCGCTCGGCACCTTTATCGCGGGTTTCGCGTCGTGGCGCATGTCGTTCTTCGTGACGGGCGGCCTCGTCGCGCTCGCGCTCGTTGCGCAGGCGCTGCTGGTGCCAACGCTTCCTTCCGCCGCCGCATTGCGTCTTGCCGATTTCGCCACGCTGCTGCGTCGCCCGCATGTGCGTCTGAGCATGCTGATGGTGGCGCTCGTGTTCGGCGCGCATTTCTCGACGTACACGTTCATCGCGCCGCTGCTCCAGCAGGACTTCTCGATGAGCGCCATCACGCTGCTGCTGCTCGCGTTCGGCGTGATCGGCTTTTTCTCGAACGCGCTGACTTCGGCGGTCGTTGCCACGCGCCTGAAGCTCGCCGTGGCGACGATGACGGCGCTGCTGTTGTGCGCGCTCGCAGCGATGATTCTGCTCGACCACGTGCGAATTGGCGAGATCGCGGCGATGCTGATGTGGGGCGTGGCGTTCGGCGCGATTCCGCTGTGCTTCTCCGTGTGGATTCAGCGCGGCACGGCCGATCTTGCCGAAGCGGGCTCGGCGATGTTCGTGAGCGTGATCCAGGTGGCGATTGCGCTTGGCTCGTCAGTGGGCGGCACGATCGTGGACCGCGCGGGCATACGTGCCGATCTGGTGCTCGGCTGCGCGCTCGCCGTGTTCGGACTCGTGACGCTGCATCGGCTTGCGGCAATGGAGCGGCCGGCGCGGGTCGCGGCGCTCGAATGCGAATGCAGCCCGTCGCTCGATTGAAACGATCGCAACGATTGATTCGAAAGCGACGCAAGGCGGCGAGCCATCGACCTCGCCGCGCCGCGCTCCGGGTCTGCGCAAAGAGACCCGCTGCCATTGCACCACGTTAGCGCATCGCGCCGCGCTAACGTTTGCGAACGGGCATGATCGTTCGTCCGCAAGGCTCGCCAATTGTCGCGTGCCACGCTCACGCGTAACCCCCTCAAGTGACGCCCGGTTTCGGCCGATATGCAATGTGGTTCCCCTGCGTTCCGCGGGGTCCGCCATTCCCGAACTGAAAGCGAGCGTTACGTGCACGGAATCAAGTTTGCCTGGCTGTGGTCCGGTCTGATCGGCATGCTTTTGCTCCTGGGTTGCGATCAGCAGAACGGCGCCCAGAGCAGCAAGGCCGCGCCGGCACGGACCACCATCACCGCGCTGATCTGGGCGCCGGACTGGCCGGAGGAGATGCTCCAGATCGCCGCCGGGTTCGACAAGCTCAATCCCGATCTGCACGTGAACGTGCAGTTCATGGTCGGCAACTCGATCGAGGAGAACATCAAGCCGCGCGTGGCGGCGGGCACGCTGCCCGACCTCGTCAGCATCAATCCGAACGCCTATGCCGCCGAGCTGGCCGACCAGGGCGTCCTGACCGATGTCCGCCAGAGCGCCGCATGGAAGAACATGCTCGATCCACTCAAGGCTGACTGGACCAGTCGCGAAGGCAAGGGGTTCGGCATATCGGGCGGCGTGGCGACGACGATGATCTATTACAACCGCGCCATGTTCGCTAAGGCCGGCATCGACACGCTGCCGACGAATTTCGATGAGTTCCTGGCGGTGTGCGCGAGGCTCAAGCAGGCGGGCATGATTCCGGTGATGTGGAGCGGCGGCTTTCCGAACATGCTCGGCAACGGGCCATTCGCTTCAGGCTTTGCCAATGATGTGGTCGCGCGCGAGCCCAACTGGAAAGAGAAAATGGCGGACGGCACGCTGAACCTCGATACGCCGGAGGCGGCCGATATCTTCGCCAAAATCGCATTGATCCCGGAGCGCGGTTACGCGCAGCCGTCGTTCATGACGACGGGGTACGACGAGGGCATTCGCCTTTTCAAGGAAGGCAAGGTGGCGATGGCG
This sequence comes from Paraburkholderia sp. BR14312, assembly GCF_040948675.1. Lineage (NCBI taxonomy): Bacteria > Pseudomonadati > Pseudomonadota > Betaproteobacteria > Burkholderiales > Burkholderiaceae > Paraburkholderia > Paraburkholderia sp. BR14312. Next base: position 236,696 of record NZ_JBFPKI010000001.1, on the reverse strand, counting down.
TTCCAGGGCAGCTGGTCAGCCGGACTCATGCTGCATGGAAACGATTTCTCGGTGGGCGTGTTCGTGCCGCCCTGGAACGCGCGCGGCGAACGCGTCGTGCCGGTGCTCGGCAGCGAAACGGGCTTTGCCGTTTGCGAAACGCCCAACAAGGCCGCGGCCATGCGTTTTCTGGAATTCATCGCCGGCAAGGGGTTTCCGATTCTTCAGCGGAAACGCCACAACATTTCGCCGTTCCAGAAAGGCATGGGGACCGTGGTGAGCGACGTGGAGATCGTCGACTACACGAACGCGCTCAGCCGTTATCCCGTCACGGCAAGCCCCTATTATTCGTCGCTTCCTTCCAATACGATTGAGCTGGTGCATGAATTGATGCAGGATGTGCTGCTCAGGAAAATTACACCCAGGCAGGCTGCGCAGCGCCTGGATAACTCGGTCAAGACTGAAGCGAAGATGCACTACAAATGAATGCAATCTCCGCACTGCTGCGACGCGCTTTCGACTACCTCTGCCAGGATTTGCTTCGACGCGTCGAGATTCGCTATCGACTGATTGCCGCTTTCATTCTGTTGGCGCTGTTGCCCATTATCATTTCGGGCTGCATTTCCTATGTGAAGTCGATCGCGGCGATCAAGGAAAATGCGGAGATATTTTCGAAAGAGGTGGTGAGGCAGGTTTCGAGAAATGTCGAGCTGCGCATGCACGAGATCGAAACGGAAAGCAATCTTCTCGTGCTTTCGGACCGGGTCCAGGGCGCACTGGCGAGAGCGGCGAGCGGCAGTGCGATGGAGCAGAGCGAGGCGCGCGAGGACATGACGCGTTTGCTGCTCGAGCATTATGGGTCGGTCGATTTCATCAACCAGAAATATTTGCTCGACCAGAAAGACCGGATTCTGGATACGCAGGCATTTGCGCAGTTGACTTCGGGTGTGACGGCGCTCGTCGGCATTGCGGAAGAATCGCATGAACGCACCTACTGGGGCAGCTACGACGATGGCGTGGGCCAGCAGAACCTGGGAATGGTGCGCGCCATCTACAACAAGAGCGACAACGCGAAGATCGGCAGTCTGGTTCTGGTCGTTCGCCCCGAATACTTCTCGACGATTTTCAACGACGTCGCGACGGGCAGCGGAACAGAGATTTACGTATTCGATGCGAGCGACAACAAGATCATCGTGGTTCCGAATCACGCCTCGTCGCCCAACCCGGGCGCCGCACCCGAGCCCGGCCTGATCGAGGATATCGCGCGCCACCGCGTATCGGGCGAGTCGAGCCGGTTCGTCAATTTCGCGGCAAAGCGCGGCGGGCATTATCTTGCCGCCTACGCGCGCATTCCCGGCACGAGCTGGTTCGTGGTCAGCACGATCGCCGAACGGAATCTCACCGCGGAGGCGCAGGCCGTACGCAACCAGATCGTGGTGGTCGGCATTTCCGGGTTTCTGCTTTCCATTTTCCTTGCCTACTTTATTTCGTACAGCATTTCGGCGCCGCTCCAGGATCTGGTGCGCCGCATGCACGACACTGGCGAGGATGCCGGCGCCGTCGAGGACGATGGCAAGGACGGGGAAGGCCCGCCTGGCGGACCGGACGAACTGGCCCGGCTGGCGCAGCGCTTCGAGCGGATGCGCACGGCGATCAGGCAGAAGATTCACAAGATCAACGAAATCAATGCGTCGCTCGAACAGACTGTCGTCGACCGGACGGCGGAACTCGTCGCCCGCGAACGGGAGTCGCGCACGCTGATCGAGAATTCGCCCGATACGATCACGCGATATGACCGCGAGCTGCGCCGCATCTTCGCCAATCCGGCCTTTTGCACGTCGGCGGGATGCGATCTCGCCAGCGTGCTCGGCAAGCGGCCTTCGGAGCTTCCCGGCGGCGCCAATGCGCTGGTCTACGAAAGGAAGATCGGCGAAGTCATCGCGACGGGAAAAAGCGCGCAGTTCGAACTGCGGTGGGCAGGAAAGGACGGGCAGGAGCAATGCACTCACATTCGCATCACGCCTGAGATCGATCGTTCCGGCCATGTCACTTCGGTGCTGGCAGTCGGTCGCGACCTCTCCGACCGGATGGCGTTCGAGGCGACCATCTGGAAGCAGGCCAATTTCGATGCGCTGACGGGTCTGCCTAACCGGCAGCTCTTTCACGATCGTCTTACCGAGGAGGCCGCGCTCGCGCGCCGTTCGCAAAGGCGCGTGGCCCTGATGTTGATCGACCTCGACCGCTTCAAGGAGGTCAACGACTCGCTGGGGCACGACCGCGGCGACGTGCTGTTGATCGAGGCTGGTCGCCGCATCAGCGCGTGCGTGCGCAATCTGGATACCGTCGCGCGACTGGGCGGCGACGAGTTCACGGTGATCTTGCCCGATCTCGAAGACATGGACGCGGTCGAGCAGACCGTGCGCAATATCAATCGCAAACTGACTGAACCGTTCAAACTCGGCGCGGACGAGGTCTACATCTCGGCGAGCATTGGCGTCACCGTTTTCCCCGACGACACGGTTGAACTCGACGCCTTGTTCAAGAACGCAGACCAGGCCATGTACGCGGCCAAGAATGCCGGACGCAACCGCTTCAGCTACTTCACGCCCGACATGCAGCTGGAGGCGGAAACGCGCTTGCGCCTGACCAGCGACCTGCGTTCAGCGTTGCCTCGCAATCAGCTTCGGCTGGTTTATCAGCCGGTCGTCGACCTGGCAACGGGCCGGGTCTGCAAGGCGGAAGCCCTGTTACGCTGGCTGCATCCGGAGCGCGGCATGATCAGTCCGCTGGAATTCATTCCGCTGGCCGAAGATACCGGCCTGATCATTCCCATCGGCGACTGGGTGTTCAGGCAAGCCGTGCAGCAAGCGCGCATCTGGCGTGAGCAATACGATCCGTCGTTCCAGATCAGCGTGAACATGTCGCCGGTGCAGGTCCGCCAGGACAGCACGGTCGGCGTGCGGTGGCACGACTATCTCGATCGCGAGGGCATGCCGGGGCAAAGCGTGGTGGTGGAAATCACCGAGGGGCTGCTGCTGCAGGCCGAATCGAATATCGACGAGCGGTTGCTCGATTTCCGTCTGGCGGGCATAGGCATTTCGATCGACGACTTCGGCACCGGCTATTCCTCGCTGGCCTATCTCAAGCGCTTCGACATCGATTACCTGAAAATCGATCGGTCGTTTGTCCAGAACCTCAGCGTGGACGAAAACAATCAGGTGCTCTGCGAGGCGATGGTGGTGCTCGCACACAAGCTGGGAATCCAGGTCATCGCCGAAGGCGTGGAAACCGTCGAGCAACGGGATTTTCTCAAGTCGATGGGCTGTGATTTCGCGCAGGGCTATTTGTACTCGAAGCCGATCGAGCCCGAGCAGTTCGAACAGGTGGTTTGGCCATTGATCGCGGAAGGCGCGGCGGCCGGGCAGGAGCGAAGCAATCGCAAATGAATCGATACGGCAGCATCGTATCGACTCACTGCGGAACGATACGAAATAATCAGCCAGCATATAAATCGGCGCGCTCAGGTGTTCTGTACGAAAACGTACGGAATACGCACGCCATGAAACTGCGGCGCATGGCGCGCGATTGACGCGTCGTACGTCGTTCGCGCGCCGCTGCCGTTTTTACTGCGCGAGCCAGCCGCCATCCACCTTGAGTTCGGCGCCGCGCATCTCGTTCGCCGCTTCCGAGCACAGGAAGGCCGCTACGCCACCGATTTGCTCGACCGTCGCAAAGCTTGCCGACGGTTGCTTTTCGCCGAGCAGTTTCAGCGTGGCGTCTTCGACGGAGATGGCCTCGCGGTGAGCCAGGTCATCGATCTGCTTCTGTACGAGCGGCGTGAGCACCCAGCCCGGACAGATCGCGTTGACGGTCACGCCGCTGCGCGCGGTTTCCAGTGCGGCGACCTTGGTGAGCCCGATCACGCCATGCTTGGCCGCGACATAGGCCGACTTGCCGACCGAGCCCACGAGCCCATGTACCGACGCGATATTGATCACGCGTCCCCAACCCGTTGCGCGCATGATGGGAAGCGCTGCGCGCGTCGCGTGAAACGTCGCGCTCAGATTGATCGCGATGATCTGGTCCCAGCGATCCACCGGGAAGTTCTCGATCGTTTCGACGTACTGAATGCCCGCGTTGTTGACGAGAATATCGAGCCCGCCGAACGTGCTTGCCGCGAAAGTCACGAGGGCTTTGATCTCGGCAGGACGGCTCATGTCCGCGTTGTGATGCACGGCGTGCACGCCGGTCGCTTCGATTTGCGCGAGCGCGGCCGCCGGATCGCCGAAACCGTTCAGGACGATATTGGCGCCAGCGCGAGCCAGCGCCGTCGCAATGCCGAGACCGATGCCGCTGGTCGAACCGGTGACGACGGCGGTCTTTCCGGCGAGGGAGAGCGTGTTGGGGAGATGCATGGGTGGGCCTGGTGTAGTTGCCGGTTAGACGATGCCGGTCAGGTAGAACACGGCGATGACGAAGAAGACCGCGAGCGTTTTGATGATCGTCACCGCGAAAATGTCGCGATACGACTCGCGGTGCGTGAGGCCCGTAACCGCGAGCAGCGTGATGACCGCGCCGTTGTGCGGCAGCGTATCCATGCCGCCGCTCGCCATTGCCACCACGCGGTGCAGCACTTCCATCGGGATGTGCATGGCCTGCGCGGTCTTGATGAAGGTGTCCGACATGGCGGCGAGCGCGATGCTCATGCCGCCCGATGCGGAACCCGTGATACCCGCGAGCGCCGAAACCGACACGGCCGCATTCACGAGCGGATTCGGAATGGCCTTGAGCGCATTGCCGACCACGAGGAAGCCGGGCAGCGCCGAGATCACGCCGCCGAAGCCGTACTCGGATGCCGTATTGAGCGTGGCGAGCAGCGCGCCGCTCACTGCGGTCTTCGTGCCGGTCGCGAAGCGTTCCTTCACGCGGCCGAACGCCGTCACGATGACGAGCAGAATGCCGAGCAGCAGTGCGCCCTGCACGGCCCAGATGGCGACGACGCTCTTCACGGCCACCGTCACGGGCGCGTGCATGCCGGGCAGCACGTCGGGCGCGACGGTGAAGCTGTCGCCGTACCACTGCGGAATCCACTTCGTCAGCAGGAAGTTGGCGACGCCAACGAGCACGAGCGGCGCGATGGCCAGCGCCGGATGCGGCAGATTGCCGGTCTCGACGCGCTCCGGTTCGTTCACGAGCGACGTGCCATAGCCTTCGCCCTTCGCCATGGCGCTGCGGCGGCGCCATTCGAGGTACGTGAGACCGACCACGATGATGAAGATCGAGCCGATCACGCCGAGCCAGGGCGCGGCCCACGCGGTGGTCTTGAAGAACGTGGTGGGAATGATGTTCTGGATCTGCGGCGTACCGGGCAGCGAATCCATCGTGAACGTGAACGCGCCGAGCGCGATCGCACCGGGCATGAGGCGCTTCGGAATGTTGCTCTGGCGATAGAGTTCGGCGGCGAAGGGATACACCGCGAACACCACGACGAAGAGCGAGACGCCGCCATACGTGAGCAGCGCGCAGACCGCGACGATCACGGCATTGGCGCGCGAGCGGCCAATGTAGCGGATCGCGGCGGCCACGATCGCCTCGGAGAAGCCGGATAGTTCGATGACCTTACCGAACACGGCGCCGAGCAGGAAGACGGGGAAGTAGAGCTTGACGAAGCCGACCATCTTTTCCATGAAGATGCCGGAAAACACGGGGGCGACGGCGGAGGGATCGATCAGCAGCACGGCGCCCAGTGCGGCGATGGGCGCAAAGAGAATGACGCTGTAGCCGCGGTAGGCCACGAACATCAGGAACGCCAAAGCGGCGATCACAATCACAAAGGACATCTTGTCTCCAGTTGGTTTATTCGTGCAGGTCTGTTTGTTGTTCGCGCGCGCCGAAGCCGGCGCGACCGCGCAATAGAGCACGATGTGTGCCAGCGGGCGGAGAGCCTTGCGCGAAGCGGCGGGCGAACCCGCTGCGCGGGGCGCAGGGGTGCGCCGGGATGCTTGCGGCGGCTGCGAGTCGCAAAACTGAGACGAGTTAGGCGAAGAAAGCGCGGCGCCGCTTGCCATCCCCGCGCGCCAAGCCGGGAAATTTCAGGGGACGTGGCGCAATCTCATTTCTGGGATAATGCGTCCCGCAAATGAGAATCCACTGGTCGTGACGGGCTACGTCAGGGCCGCGATCCAGGAAAAGCACCGAATGGAAATCGAAACGACCGCGCTGCTGGCCGACTACGACCACGTGCGCAAGCTGGCGATGCAATCGCTCTTTCGATCACTCGACAAGTTCAGCGAAGGCACCGTGATCGTCGATCGCAACGCGCGCGTGGTGTGGATCAACCGGGACTACGCGGCGCGCTTCGGCTTTGACGACCCCACAGCCGTGATCGGTCTCGATTGCGAAGCCGTCATTCCGAACAGCATGATGCGCGACGTCGTGAAGGGGGGCGAGCCCATTCTGCTCGACATTCTCGAGACCGATCGCGATCCGATCGTCGTCACGCGTTTGCCGATCAAGGACGACAACGGCGAGACGATCGGTGCTGTCGGCTTCGTGCTGTTCAACGAACTCAAGGGACTGTCGCCGCTCTTTAGCCAGTACGCACGGCTGCGAGCCGAACTGATCAGCACGCGTCAGTCGCTCGCGCAGGTGCGTCGCGCGAAGTACAGCTTTTCGAGCTTGATCGGCACGAGCGCCGCAAGCCTCGAAGTGAAGCGCCAGGCGCGCCGGGCCGCGCGTCTCGCCTCGCCGGTGCTGTTGCTTGGCGAAACCGGCACGGGGAAGGAGCTGCTCGCGCACGCCATCCACGGCGCGTCCGGACGCGCGGACAGTCCGCTCGTGACGGTGAACGTCGCGGCGATTCCCGACACGCTGCTGGAACTGGAATTCTTCGGCGCGGAGGCGGGCGCGTACACGGGCGCGGAGCGCAAGGGGCGCATCGGCAAGTTCGAGCTGGCTCAGGGCGGCACACTCTTTCTCGACGAGATCGGCGACATGCCGCTCGCGCTGCAGGGCAAATTGCTGCGGGTCTTGCAGGAGCAGGAGTTCGAGCCGCTCGGCTCGAATCGCATCGTGCGCACCGACGTGCGCATCATCGCGGCGACCTCGGCGGATCTGCCCGCACTCGTGGCGCAGGGCCGGTTTCGTGCGGACCTCTACTATCGCCTCAACGTACTAATGATTCGTGTGCCGCCGCTGCGCGAGCGCCTGGCGGACATCGAGGCGATGGCGTATTCGATTCTCGACAAGCTCGCGGTGGAGAGCGGCGCGGGGCATCTCGAACTCGACAAAGACGCGCTCGCGGTGCTGTGTGCGTATGGCTGGCCAGGCAACGTGCGTGAGCTGCGCAATACGCTCGAGCGCGCGGTGCTGCTATCGGACAGCGAGCGCATCGATGCGCGCTCGCTCGCGCGCTTCATCGGCGATGGGCGCGGGCAGCGCCGCGACGAAGAGACGGGCACTCAGCACGATACGCAGGACGACACCGGCGTGCCGCAGTATCAGCAGTACGACGAAGCAATGCGCGATTACGAACGCCGCTTCCTGACCGACGCGTTACGCGCGGCCGGCGGCCAGGTGACGAAAGCCGCCGCGCAGATCGGCATGGCGCGCGCGACGCTGTACCGGCGGATCGTCGCGCTAGGTATCGAGGTGTGATGCGCAAGAATCGCGTCGCGGGCCACCACCGCGCCGGATTCGTATAGAGCCGGTGCCCCACTACGGCCGGCCCACCAGTAATCGGGGACATATTGTCCTGCGCATCCGGTTATACCCTGGGTCTATTTCACACGCGTGAGCACTCTGGTATAACTGCGCTCCCAAGCTGATTACGTTTTAGCACGGCAAAAAACCGCAGGCGCGGCAAGCCGTCGAAAGGGAGTGCAATGGCGCGCGTAGTGGTGGTGGGCAGCATCAACATGGACATGGTCGTCACGACCGACACGTTTCCCCGGCTCGGCGAGACGCTGTTCGGCACGCATTTTTCGACCCATCCGGGCGGCAAGGGCGCGAACCAGGCGGTCGCGGCGGCGCGCCTTGGCGCCGAGGTGACGATGATCGGCTGCGTCGGCGCCGATGCGTTCGGGGGCGAGATGAAAGCGACGCTGGCGCGCGAAGGCGTCGATATCGCGCATGTGAGCACGGGGCGCGAGGCGACCGGCATCGCGTCGATCACACTCTCGGGCGGCGATAACGCGATCATCGTCGTGCCCGGCGCGAACCACGAGCTTTCGCCCGAAGACATCGACCGTGCAAGCGCCGCGATCGCGCAGGCCGACGTCGTGCTCGCCCAACTCGAAGTGCCCTACGCAACGGTGCTGCATGCCGCGCGGCGCGCTCGCGAACACGGCAAGCCATTCTTTCTCAATCCCGCGCCCGCAGTCGAACTGAGCGGCGAACTGCTCGAACTGACTACGCTGCTGACGCCCAACGAGCATGAACTCGCCACCGCGCTGCAAACGCCGGAAGGCGCGTGGGCCGAGGTCATCGCGCGCTCGCCCATGCGCATCGCCATGACCCACGGCAAAGACGGCGCGTACTACGCCGATGCCAATGGCGCGCTCGTGCATCAGCCGGGATTCGCCGTCGAAGCCGTCGATACGACCGGCGCCGGCGACACCTTCAACGGCGCACTCGCGGCGTTCTGGCATCTCGGCATTGGCGAGGCCGTGCGGCGCGCGAACGCGGCAGGCGCGCTCTCGGTGACGCGCGCCGGTGCGCAGGGCGGCATGCCCACGTTCGCCGAACTCGAAGCCTTTCTGAACACGCAAGCCCGAGATTCGCAGTGAAAAAACACGGACATCTGAATCGCGACATCGCACGCGTGCTCGCGCGCATGGGCCACACCGATAGCCTCGTGATCGCCGACTGCGGCCTGCCCATTCCCGACGGTGTGGAATGCATCGACGTTTCGCTCGCGGTGGGCGTGCCCGACTTCTTCGCCGTGCTCGACAGCGTGCTCGCCGACTTCAAGGCCGAGCGCGCGGTGTTCGCGAGCGAGGCGCAGACGCATAACGCGGCCGTGGTGGCGCGCAGCCGCGAGATGGCCGCCACGCACATCGCCGTGGAAACCGTGCCGCACGAAGAATTCAAGCGCCGCTGCCGCGAGGCGAAGGCGGTGATCCGCACCGGCGAGTGCAGCCCCTACGCGAATGTGATTTTGCATTCGGGCGTGATCTTCTGAGAGGTCCAGGATGCAAGTGATGATGCAGGGGATCGGCAAGGCGTTCGGTCCGGTTCGGGTGCTCGAAGGCGTCGATTTCCACATCGAGGCGGGTGAGATCCACGCGCTGATGGGCGAGAACGGCGCCGGCAAATCGACACTCATGAAGATCCTGAGCGGCGTGTATCAAGCCGATGCAGGCGAGATCCTCGTCGATGGGCGCGCGGTGCAGATCCGCAGCACCGTCGAGGCCGAACGCGCGGGCATTGCCATCATTCACCAGGAATTGAACCTCATCGCGCAGTTGACGGTGATGGAGAATCTGTTCCTTGGCCGCGAGCCGAGCCGCTTCGGCATGGTCGATGTCGCGACGATGCGTAAAGAGGCGCGCAAGTGGCTCGACAAGGTCGGCGCGCAGCGTATCGATCCGCAGACCGAAGCAGGGCTGCTCTCCATCGGTCAGCAGCAACTCGTGGAAATTGCCAAGGCGCTGTCGCTGAACGCGCAAGTCCTCGTGATGGACGAGCCGACCGCCGCGCTCACGAACCGCGAAATCGAAACGCTCTTCGAGATCATGCAGTCGCTCAAGGCGAGCGGCGTGGCGATCGTCTACGTTTCGCACCGCATGGAAGAGATATTCCGCGTGTGCGACAAGATCAGCGTGCTCCGTGACGGCCATTTCGTCGGCGAACGCGCGATTCGCGACACCGGTTTCGACGAGATCGTGCGCCTGATGGTGGGCCGCGAGATCGGCGAGCGTTTTCCGAAACGCAGCCATGCACCGGGCGACGTGCGCATGCGCGTGGCCGGTCTGGCGGATGAAGGCCATATCGAAGGCATTACGTTCGACGTGCGCGCGGGCGAGGTGCTCGGTATCGCCGGACTCATGGGCGCCGGGCGCAGCGAGATCCTGCGCACGCTGTTCGGCGCGAACCGCAAGTGCGCGGGCACGGTCACGCTCGACGGCAAGCTGCTCGAGGTGCGCGACGCGTCCAGCGCGATTGCGGCGGGCATTGGCTTCGTTACGGAAGACCGCAAGCGACAGGGGCTCGTGCTCGGCATGTCGGTGCGCGAAAACGCGACGCTCGTACATCTGGACCAGTACGCGACCCTCGGCTTCGTCAACGAGCCCGCGGAGCGCAGCGCCGTCGACGGTCTCATCGAGCAGTTGCGTGTGCGCACGCGCGACGCCGAACTCGACGTCAAAGCGCTTTCGGGCGGCAATCAGCAGAAGGTCGTGTTCGCGAAGTGGCTGGCGCAGCCGCCGAAGGTGCTGCTGCTCGACGAGCCCACGCGCGGCGTGGACGTGGGCGGCAAAGCCGAGATCTACACGATCATCAATCAGCTCGCGGCGCAGGGCGTCGCCATCGTGATGGTGTCGTCCGAGTTGCCCGAAGTGCTGGCTATGAGCGACCGCATTCTCGTCATGCATCAGGGACGCCAGAACGGCATCTTCGAGGCGGCCACGGCCACTCAGGAACTGATCATGACGGCGGCAGCCGGCGGCCAGGCGAGCGCTGCGCAAGCCGTGGCAGCCTGAGCGAAGGCGCTTACTCATACACTGCAAACCAGCGAGACATGACATGTCGCAAGTGACCCTTACCCCCGGCAGCCGGGCGACGCTGCAAAAGCTCGGACCCTTCGTAGCACTGCTGATCATCTCAGTGGCGCTCTCGATCGTGAGCCGCGATTTCCTCACGCTCGACAACCTGCTCAACGTGATGCGCCAGGCGTCGATCAATGCGCTGATCGCGTTCGGCATGACGCTCGTGATTCTGCTCGGCGGCATCGATCTCTCGGCGGGCTCCGTGCTCGCGCTTTCCTCGGTGATCATCGCGACGCTGCTGAGCACGGGCACGCCCGCTATCGTCGCGACGCTCGCCGGCCTCGTGGCTGGCGGCCTGATGGGCTTCGCCAACGGACTCGTCATCAGCAAGGGCAAGGTCGCGCCGTTCATCGCCACGCTCGGTTCGATGACGGTGCTGCGCGGCCTCGCGCTCGTCGTGTCGAACGGCAGCCCGATCAGCAGCTTCAACAGCGACTTCTTCTCGCTGCTGGGCGGCGGCTATGTCGCGCGCCTCGTGCCGATTCCCGTCGTGCTGATGCTCGCGATGTTCGGCGTGTTCTGGGTCCTGCTGCGCAAGACCGTGTTCGGCCGCCATATTTACGCAACGGGCGGCAATGCGGAATCGGCGAAGCTTTCGGGCGTGAAGGTCGATCGCATCCAGCTGTGGGTGTACACGATCGCGGGCGTCATGTCGGCGCTCGCGGGCGTGGTGCTGACTTCGCGCCTGAACTCCGCGCAGCCGACCGCGGGCACGGGCTACGAGCTCGACGCCATCGCAGCGGTCGTGCTGGGCGGCACGAGCCTCACGGGCGGTCGCGGCTGGATCTTCGGCACGCTCGTGGGCGCGCTGCTGATCGGCGTGCTCAACAACGGCCTGAACCTGCTCGACGTGTCGTCGTTCTATCAGCAGGTCATCAAGGGCATCGTGATCCTGCTCGCCGTGCTGATCGATCGCGGCAACAAGAAGTCGTCGTAATCCCCAGGCTGCGCCACGCTTCATTCGCCTGGCGCGGCAGTTTGGCATCAATAGGTATCCTGAGATTTTATCTCCACACACTCCACATATAACGAGGAGGAAGACTATGCATAAGCACAATTCGCCGTCGATTTCGAAACTCTTTGCGGCGTTCGCCGCCGGTTCGCTCGTGCTGGGCCTCGCGGCCTGCTCGAAGGAAGGTCCGGGCAGCACGGCCGATGCTGGCGCGTCGGCGGCGCCGGCTTCGGGCGGCGCGGTCACAGTCGGCCTGTCGATCTCGACGCTCAACAATCCGTTCTTCGTCTCGCTCAAGAAAGGCGCCGAAGACGAAGCGAAGAAGGATGGCGTGACGCTCATCACCGTCGACGCGCAGAACGATCCGGCGAAGCAGCAGGCGAGCGTAGAGGACCTGATCGAGAAGAAGGTCAACGTCATCCTCATCAACCCGACCGATTCTTCGGCCGTGGCCAACGTCGTGAAGGAAGCGACGAGCAAGGGCATCAAGGTGATTTCGCTCGACCGCAGCGTGAACGGCGCGGAAGTCAGCTCGCATATCGCTTCGGACAACAAGGCAGGTGGCAAGATGGCTGCCGGTTTTCTCGCCGACAAGTTGGGCGGCAAGGGCAACATCGTCGAGCTGCAAGGCATTCCGGGTTCGTCGGCGGCCAACGAGCGCGGCGCCGGTTTCGACGATGAAATCGCGGCAAAGGGCGGCGTGAAGATCGTCACGAAGCAGCCCGCCGACTTCGATCGCGCCAAGGGCCTTTCGGTGATGGAAAACATCATCCAGAGCAACAAGGACATTCAGGGCGTGTTCGCGCAGAACGACGAAATGGCGCTGGGCGCGGTCAAGGCGCTGCAGGCTGCGGGCCTGAAGAACGTGGCCGTGGTCGGCTTCGATGCCACCGACGATGCGATCGCCGCGGTCAAGTCCGGCCAGATGGCCGCGACCGTGCAGCAGCAGCCCGAACTGATCGGCCAGTATGGCGTGCAGGCCGCGAAGAAGGTGGTCGACGGTCAGCCGGTCGACAAGTTCATCCCGGTGCCGCTGAACCTGTACAAGCAGTAAGCACGTTTTCAGGCGCGCGCGAGCGTAGTACCATCGGACGCGAAGACTTCGCGACCGCGCGCACTTGAGAGTGACTGCGCGCCCCGTGCCACACGGGGCGCTTCGTTTTGGGCCTTGCCCTGGCTCGCAGCCGCGTCGCCCGCTCTTCGCTCCCGCGTTCACCCGATCCCCAACCCACATCCAGCAGGAACGCCGCGTGTCCCAGTTCGAGCGTCTGACTATCGACGACATTGCCCGCCTCGCGGAGGTTTCGCGCACCACGGCCAGCATGGTGCTCAACGGCAATGCCGAGCGCTACCGCATCTCGGCGGCCACGGTCGAGCGTGTGCTGCAGGTGGCGAGGGACCATCATTTCACGCCGTCGCAATCGGCGCGCGCGCTGCGCTCGCGGCGCAGCAACACGATCGGCCTCGTGATTCCCGATCTGACCAACTCGGCGCACGCCGCGCTCGCCCAGGCCATGGAATGGCAATGCCGCGAGCGCTACCGTTATCAGCTCGTGATCGTGACGAGCGACGAAGATCCGGTGCGCGAGACCGAGGGTCTTGCGCATCTGGTCGCGCAGCAGGTGGATGGCGTGGTGGTCGTGCCGTGCACGGCCGAAGCGCCGCGCTACGACAAGTGGGTCAAGCGTCTGCCGATCGTGTTCGCCGACCGCCGCGTGGCGACGAGCGCGATTCCCTATGTAATTACCGACGCCGCTGAAACGGTGGCGGCTCTGGTGGGCGAGACGATCGAACAGGGCGCACGGGAAGTAGTGTTCTTCGGTGGCCAGCCGGAACTTTCCCCGAGCCGCGACCGCCTTGCGGGCTATCGGCTCGCGCTAGAGCGGCACGGCATTGCGGAGCAGGCCGACTGGGTGTATCAGCGCGATTACCAGCGAGAGTCGGGCTATGCGCTGATGAAGGCCTGGTTCGAAGCCCATGGGCGCTACCCCGAGGCGCTGTTCGCCGGTTCGATCACGCTGCTCGAAGGCTTGCTGGAGTTCGTGAACGAAGCGCATCAACTGGCCCAGGCGCCGGGTCGCGTGATGACCTTCGACGATCATCAACTGCTCGACTGCCTGCCGCTTCGCATCGACGCCATCGTGCAGGACAGCGCGCAACTCGCGGAACATAGCCTGCGTTGCGTGTTTTCACTGCTCGAAGGCGAAGGCGCGCCCGAGTCCATTCAGGTGCCCGCGCAGATCCATTACCGGCAGCGGCGCGGGCGGCCCGAGCCCCGCTAACCCTGCACGCACGTAAACAATTTCGCGATGTTCACGTCGCCCGCGTCTTTCGACTCGCTTTCTGGCTGCTCCGCGCCGACGGGAGTATCGTTGCGCAGATGATCCACGAGGGTAGGACAACCGATGACGCGTCTTCACAGCCCCATCGATGCGCAGCGCGTCGACGACGAATGGCTCGAAGCGGACGGCGCCGGCGGATTTGCATCCGGCACAGTCGGCACCGCGCGTACGCGCCGCTACCACGCGCTGCTGCTCACGGCTATGCAGCCGCCCACGAACCGCGTGGTGCTCGTCAACGGCATCGAAGCCTGGCTCGAGGACGGGGAGCGCAAGACCGCGCTGACGATGCAGCGCTACGCCCCCGATCTGCTCTATCCCGATACCTCGGGGCGCATCGCGAGCTTCGACACCTCGCCGTGGCCCACGTGGCGCTACCGGCTGGACGGCGGCGCCGTGCTCACGGCAGAAGTTTTCGTGTCGAAGGCGATCCGCGAAACCGTGCTGCGCTGGCGGCTCGATGCACCCTCCGGGGCTGGCGTTGCCGTGCTGAAAGTCCGCCTGCTGATCTCGGGCCGCGACTATCACGGGCTGCACCACGAGAACCCCGCGTTCGACTTCAACGCCCAGATCGACGGCGAGCACGTGCGCTGGCAACCGTACGGCGATCTGCCCGCCATCGTCGCGCGCTCCAACGGCTGCTATACGCATGCGCCGGACTGGTACCGCAACTTTTGCTACCCGCGCGAACGCGAGCGAGGGCTCGACTACATCGAGGATCTCGCGACGCCAGGCGTATTCACGTTTGACCTGGGCATAGGCGATGCGGTGATACTGTTGCACGCGCAACCATCTTCGGGTGTGCCGGATGCCTCGCTCGACAGCAACGATAGCGCCGCGAGCCGCGCGCAGCTGCTCGCCGGCATCGAAGAAGCGCGCCGGGCGTCGCTCGGCTCGCGTCTGCAGCGTTCGGCCAATGCCTATGCCGTTGCACGCGGCGAGGGCCGTACGATCGTCGCGGGCTATCCGTGGTTCACCGACTGGGGCCGCGACACGTTCATCGCCATGCGTGGCCTGCTGCTCGCGAACGAGCGCTGCGAGGAGGCGGGCGCGATCCTGCTCGAATGGGCGGCGACCGTTTCTGAGGGCATGCTGCCAAACCGTTTTCCCGACGCAGGCGGCGCGCCCGAATACAACTCCGTCGACGCATCGCTGTGGTTCGTCGTGGCGGTGCACGACTACTTTGCGGCCGGGAACGTGCCGCACGAAGCGCGGCATGCGCTCCAGGGCGCCGTCGACGCCATCCTCGAAGGCTATGCGCGCGGCACGCGCTACGGGATCGCAGCCGATCCGCGCGACGGCCTGCTGCGAGCGGGCGTGCCGGGCGTGCAGCTCACCTGGATGGATGCGAAGGCGGGCGACTGGGTGGTCACGCCGCGCATCGGCAAGCCGGTCGAAATTCAGGCGCTGTGGATCAATGCGCTGCGCATCGCCGCGGCGTGGGATACGCGCTGGCGCGAATTGGAAGCGCGCGCAAGCGCCTCGTTTGCCGGGCGCTTTGTCGATCCGTCGACGGGCGCGCTGTTCGACGTGGTCGATCTCGATCACGTGGACGGTACGGTCGATTGCTCGATTCGGCCGAACCAGATCTTCGCGGCAGGCGGTCTGCCGTTCGCGCTGCTCGAAGGCGATGCGGCGCGCGCGGTCGTGGCGCAGGTCGAAGCCAACCTGCTCACGCCCATGGGGCTGCGCACGCTCGCGCCGTCTGACCGCGCGTATCGCGGGCAGTACCGTGGCGAGGTGCTGCAGCGCGACGGCGCCTATCATCAGGGCACCGTCTGGCCCTGGTTGCTCGGCCCCTTCGTGGATGCCTGGCTGCGCGTGAACGGCGATACCGCGGCGCAGTGCGCGCTCGCTCGCGAGCGGTTCGTCGCGCCGCTGCTCGCGCATCTCGACCGCGCCGGGCTCGACCATGTTTCCGAGGTCGCCGATGGCGATGCGCCGCACCAGCCTGGCGGCGCACCGTTCCAGGCATGGTCGCTCGGCGAATTGCTGCGCATCCTCAAACGGCTCGGCGATGGCGGCTAGCGCCTACCCGTAGCGCGGCGCATGCGCCCGGCGGGCAAACCGCGCTAGCATGGGAGATTCGCCGCGCCACGCTCCACCGTGGCGGCCCCAATTCAAGGAGATGCCCATGCTGCAGCGCGCCGCCGGCCTCATCCACACGGTTGAAGGTCAACGCCTGTACTCGGCCGATTACGCCCGCTGGCAGCGCTGGGGACCGTACCTCAGCGAGCGCCAGTGGGGCACCGTGCGCGAGGATTACAGCGAGCACGGCACCGCGTGGGATTATTTCCCGCATGACCACGCGCGCATGCGCGCCTATCGCTGGGGCGAAGACGGCCTGGCCGGATTCGGGGACGAGCGGCTGGACTGGTGTTGTTCGCTCGCGCTGTGGAACGGCCTCGACCCGATTTTGAAGGAGCGTCTGTTCGGTCTTACGAATCAGGAAGGCAATCATGGCGAGGACGTGAAGGAGCTGTACTTCTACCTCGACAGCACGCCGACGCATTCGTACATGCGCATGCTCTACAAGTACCCGCAGGCGGCGTTTCCCTACCAGGACCTGGTCGACGAAAACGCGCGGCGCGGCGCCGGCTTGCCCGAATACGAAATCCTCGACACGGGCGCATTCGATGATCAGCGTTATTTCGATGTGCAGATCGAATATGCCAAGCACACGCCGGAAGACATCGTTATGCGCGTGACAGTCGAGAACCGCGCCGGGCAGCACGCATCGATCGACGTGTTGCCGCAGTTCTGGGCGCGCAACACGTGGTCGTGGAAGGCCACAGGCAGCAAGCCGTCGCTCGCGCTCGTTTCGTCCGCCGAGGGCGAGCATGTCGTCGCGCACTGCGGCACGCACGAGCCGCTCGTCGTGACGGCTGCCGCACAAAGAGGCGAGCGCGTCGAGTGGCTGTTTTGCGAGAACGAGACCAACGTGAAGCGCCTGTTCGGCATGGACGGCGCCGGTCCATTCAAGGACGGCTTCGACGACTATGTCGTGCACGGCAATAACGATGCGATCCGGCGCGACGCGGGCACGAAGGCGGCCGCGCGCGTGCATCTCGAGATCGCGGCGCACGGCCGCGCGGTCGTCACGTTCCGCTGGCGTCCGCTGTCCGCGCCGAAAGAGGACGTGGCGCTCGACATCGACAGCCTGTTCGCGCAGCGCATTGCCGAGGCGGATGCGTTCTACGACGCGCTGCAGCGCGACATCGAAAGTGCCGACGCGCGGCTCGTGCAGCGCCAGGCGCTGGCGGGCATGCTGTGGTCGAAGCAGTATTACCAATACGACGTGAACCGCTGGATGACAGGTGACCCGCTGCAGCCGACACCGCCCGCCGCGCGCCAGCGCGGGCGCAACGCGGACTGGCGGCATCTATGCAACGCGGACATCCTCTCGATGCCGGACAAATGGGAGTACCCGTGGTACGCATCGTGGGACCTCGCGTTTCAGGCGGTCGCGTTCGCCCTGGTCGATCCGATGTTTGCAAAGAAGCAGATGCTGCTGCTCGTGAAGGACCGCTACCAGCATCCCAACGGCCAGTTGCCGGCCTACGAATGGGCATTCGGCGACGCGAATCCGCCCGTGCATGCATGGGCGGCATGGCGCGTGTACGAGATAGATCGCGCGATCACCGGCAAGGCTGACCGGGATTTCCTCGAACTTGTCTTCCACAAGCTGCTGCTGAATTTTTCCTGGTGGGTGAACCGCAAGGATGCAGACGGCCACAACATCTTCCAGGGCGGCTTCCTGGGACTCGACAACGTCGGCATCTTCGACCGTTCGTCGCCGCTGCCGACAGGCGGACATCTGGATCAGGCGGACGGCACCGCATGGATGGCGGCCTACGCCCTGGACCTGATGCGCATCGCGCTCGAACTCGCGTTCGCGAACCATGTGTTCGTCGATATCGGCGTGAAGTTCTTCGAGCACTTCCTGTATATCGCGGGCGCGGTGAGTTGCGACGACGGCTGCGAGACGGGCCTGTGGGACAGCGTGGACGAGTTCTTCTACGACAAGCTGAGGCTGCCCGACGGCACCAGCGTGCCGCTGCGGATGCGCTCGATCGTCGGGCTGATTCCCTTCTTCGCGGTGCGCGTGCTGGAGGAGCGGGTACACGGCGGCCTGCCGGGGCTACGCGAGCGCCTGGTCTTTTTCCTCCAGCACCGGCCCGACCTTGCCCGCCTCGTGTCGCGCTGGAACGAACCCGGCAAGGGCAATTCCTTGCTGCTCTCGCTATTGCGCGGGCACCGGATGAAAGCGCTGCTTCGGCGTATGCTCGACGAAGCCGAATTTCTCTCGGATCACGGCGTGCGTGCGCTCTCTCGCGCCCATCTCGACGAGCCTTTTGTTTACCGGCACAACAGCTGCGACTTCCGCGTCAGATACCTGCCCGCCGAATCGGACTCGCGCGTATTCGGCGGCAATTCGAACTGGCGCGGCCCGGTGTGGATGCCGGTCAACTATCTGCTGATCGAGTCGCTGTATGAATTTCACCGCTACTACGGCGACGATTTTCGCGTCGAGTATCCGACCGGCTCGGGCAAGAAGCTTTCGCTCGCACAGATCGCCGACGAGCTGGCGCGTCGCGTCACGACGCTCTTTCTGCTCGACCGCAACAACGAGCGCCCGGTGATGGGCGCGTACCCGCTGCTGCAGGCCGATCCGCGCTGCCGGGATCTCGTGCTGTTTCACGAGTACTTCCACGGCGACAACGGGCGCGGCGTCGGCGCATCGCACCAGACCGGCTGGACAGGCCTCGTCGCGCTGATGCTGCAGCCGCGCATGATGAGCCCCTCGGGCAACGTGCCCGTGGCGGGCGAGGTCGAAGACGCGGAGGCGGTGAAGTAAGCGCGCGTTCGCAGGTGTCCGGTGCGAACCGGCACTCCCCCTGTCGGAGCGTTGGCCCGGCGATAACACCTGCGACGCGCGAAATTCGCAAACATCGCCAAAACGCCCGGCAGTAAAGCGTTTGCGAGCGCTGGCATAGTCGATGCGTTCACGCCGATCGCCAGTTGGGCCCAGCCAACTGCAGCCGAATCGAGGTGCAACATGTCGAGCCTTCCGGATCGCAGACCTGCGGGTCTATCGCAAGTGTTGTTTCTGATCGGGTTGATCAGCCGCTTGCCAGGAGTGGCGTGGCCTTTTGTGCTCCGTGGATCATCCTGGTCCTGGCCGGTCCCTTTTGCTGGCTCGTCATCTCCGGCGCGCTCACGCAACATGTGCTGGTGCCGCCGGTGGAAACACCGAAAGCACTGGCCGACACCGGCTATACCCCGGAATTCCTGGCAGAACGAATTCTTGCGGCGATGCGCGGAATCAGCAGCGACAGCGACGCGGTTCCGCACGATGTATCGCTGGCCGATAACGACAGCCCCGACATCAAGCTGCCGGGTGAGGACATGTCCTATGCTTCGATCGTCGGCTTTCTGAAATCGACGCTGTTCAGGAACAAGCAGGACGTGGTCGTCCATATCGGCATTACACACGTGAACGGCAGCGCGGATGCCTATGTCGCGCATATTCAGATCGAAAACGGGCCATTCAACGCCATGCACGATGACGTTGCGTTCACCGGTACTGATTTCAACCAGTCGATGCGGGACATCGCGATCGAGGTCATGCGGCTCGTCGAACCGAATACGCTCGCGAGCCATGTCTTCGCAGCGGTGCAAAAGACACGGTGTTCGCCGGGCCAATGTGACTACAGCGAGGTCGAAGCCATCTATGACGATGTCCTCGGCCGGCCGGGCTCCATGCAACACCAGTGGGCGCTCGCTGGAAAAGGCTGGCTGCTGCTGCGGCAAAACCGCTCCGAGGAGGCGGAGCAGCAGTCGCGCGACGCGCTGTTGCTGTATCCGCACTCGGCCGTCTTGCGGGCGAATCTCGGCATTGCGCTCGAGCAGGAGCGGAGAATCGACGCCGCGATCGAGGAGCTTCGTGCAGGCGCTCACGAGCGGTGGAGTACCGCAGAGAACCAGCGCTTGCTCGGCGACGTCCTGTTGCACGCGCACCGGTATGCCGAAGCCCTCAGCGCGTTCCATCGCGCAGATGAAATGCACCGCGACGATGTGAACATCCTGCACGACTGGGGCGAGGCGCTCATCGACAACGGACAATACGATGCGGCGATCGTCAAACTGGCGCACGCGGTGGAACTTCGTCCCGATTTCGCGCCCTCGTATGAACTGTGGGGGCAGGCGCTGGAAGGCGAAGGCGATTTCTCTCATGCCGCGCAAAAGTATGCCGAAGCGGACAAGCGCGACAGCGGCGCGCTGACGCCGCACGAGAAGCAACTTGCCATGCTCGGTACGCCGCGCAGATTGCCGCCGGTATCGGCAAGTTTGCAGGCACCGGATCGTCACGCATAGCGCTCGTTGCCCGCCGCGGATTTTTCGCTAGCTAGTTCAGTCATTACGATCGCCCGCGGAACAAGCCCCGTTTCTTCGCTGGAATAAACGCCGCATCCTCCTCGTTCTTTGTCCGTTAGCCCTTTGGACTGAACGAGGAGTGCGGTCATGAAGTCTCTACTCGCCGTATTCGGCGTCGTAGCATGTGGCGCGGCCATCGCGACGCTCGTGTCGTGTGGCGGCAGTTCCGGTTCCAGCTCGGGCTCCAGCAGTGCGAGCGTGCCCGTCCCGTCGACGTTCACGGCGACGGCGCTCGTTTCCGATGGTGCGGTGGCGGCCGCGCACATCGACGGGAATCTGAAGAATCCGTGGGGTGTCGCCTTCAATCCGAATGGCTTTGCCTGGGTCGCGGACAACGGCACCAATGTCGCAACGCTCTATGACGGCAACGGCGTGCCGCAATCGCTGATCGTCGCGATACCCAACGGCAAGAACGGCACGGCATCACCCACGGGCATCGTCTTCAACGGCACACAAAGCTTTACCGTGACGGAAAACGGCAAGTCAGGCCTCGCGGCGTTCATCTTCGCGGGCGAGGGCGGCACCATCACCGCGTGGGCGCCGGCGGTCGGGCCAACCAACGCATTCGTCATGTACGACGACGGCACGGGCGGCGCATTGTACAAGGGGCTCGCGCTCGCGACGATGAACAACGCGAACTTCCTCTACGCGACCGACTTCCATAACAACAAGATCGACGTCTTCAATACCTCATTCAACAAGGTGACGATGCCGGGCGGCTTCACGGACCCGGCGATGCCGGCCGGCTTCGCGCCGTTCGGCATCCAGGCGATCGGCTCGAATCTGTTCGTCACCTATGCGATGCAGGACGCGGCGAAGCACGACGATGTCGCAGGCGCGGGGCTCGGCATGGTCGACATGTACGACACGGCCGGTAACCTGAAGCAGCGCTTCGCGACGGGCAGTCCGCTCGACGCGCCATGGGGCATTGCACAAGCGCCCGCGAACTTCGGCTCGATGAGCGGCGCGATTCTGATCGGCAATTTCGGTAATGGCGCGATCAACGCGTTCAATGCATCGAACGGCCAGTCGATGGGGCCGCTCAACGGTTCGAACGGCAATGCACTTGTTGAGCCAGGCGTGTGGGGCATTGCGTTCGGCAACGACCTCGGCAATCAGCCTTCCAATACGCTGTTTTTCGCGGCGGGGCCGAATGACGAAGCCGATGGCGTGTATGGAAGAATCGATCTGAATGCGACTTCGAACCCAGCCACGACCACGGGCACGGGTACCGGCACAAGCACGGGAGCAGGGACGGGCATGGGCATGTAGCGCCCGGCCACACGGCATCGTTGTCTGATTCGTCAACAGTGCGTCCCCAAAAGGGGGCTTGCGCGATTAAACTACGACTCATAGAATCCGAGTTATGCGTAGCGCGGGCGCGGCGCGAGTCCACCGATATCACGTATCCCTGCATTGGAGAGCCACACATGTCGAAGCGTATTCTTGTTATTGGGGCCGGCTTCGCCGGCATGTGGAGCGCGCTGAGCGCGGCGCGGCTGCTCGATCAGCAGGGGCGTACGGACGTGGAGATCACGCTGGTCGCTCCAGACCCGCATCTGCATGTCCGTCCACGCCTGTACGAAGAAGGCCCCGCGAACTTCCGGGCGCCGCTCACAGAGATCTTCGATGCGACTGGCGTCAAGTTCATCCATGGAACGGTGGAGCGCGTTCACGTGGAGCGCCGCGCCGTGGATCTGACCGATGTCGATGGCCGGTCCTCTACGCTCGGCTACGACCGCCTCGTGCTGGCTACTGGCAGCCGGCTGTTCCGCCCGTCGATCCCGGGCCTGGCCGATCACACCTTCAGCGTGGATCAGACCGACGAGGCGGTCGAACTGCAAGCGCACATCCGCAGTCTGGCCAGCCAGCCGGACACGCCCGCGCGCAATACCGTGGTGGTGGCGGGCGGCGGATTCACCGGCATCGAGACGGCCGCGGAAATGCCGGCACGCCTGCGCGCGGCGCTGGGCGAGCAGGTGAACGTGAAGGTGATCATCGTCGAGCGTAACGATGCGATCGGCCCCGACCTGGGCGCGGGCCCGCGTCCCGTTATCGAAGAGGCGCTGGGTTCGCTCGGCGTGACCTCGAAGCTCGGTTCGGGTGTGGCTTCAGTGGATGCCGGCGGCGTCACGACAACGGACGGCCAGCGTATCGAATCGCACACGGTGATCTGGACGGCCGGGCTGCGCGCGAGCGCGTTGACCGCGCAGATTCCGGGCCGCCTCGACGCCTTGGGGCGTCTGTATGTCGATCGCAATCTAGCGGTGGAGGGCGTGCCCGGTGTCTACGCGACGGGCGACGTCGCCCGCGCAGCCACGGACCACGAAGGCAATCACACGATGATGTCGTGCCAGCATGCGATGAACCTGGGGCGCTCGGCAGGCCACAACGTGGCCGCCGATCTGCTCGGCCTCGCTCTGATTCCGTATAGCCAGCCGAAGTACGTGACCTGTCTGGATCTGGGCCCGTGGGGCGCGGTCTACACGGAAGGTTGGGAGCGCGAAGTGAAGTTGCAGGGCGCCGAGGCGAAGAAGCTCAAGCACCAGATCAACTCCGAATGGATCTATCCGCCTCGCGCGGACCGCGAGCAAGCGCTCGCCGCCGCAGATCCGTTGCGCATCGTGGTTGCCTGACCCTTCAGGATAACGACGGATCTGATTGGACGCGGAAGCCTCGATGGAGGCTCCGCGTTTTTTTGCATGCTGGAAGGGCTCGCAACGCGACGGTCGTTACCCGCGCCGATTGGCAGCGCGCTCGGTGAACCAGTCGACCACGTGATGGTGGTAGCTGGCAGGCGCCTTGGAATACGCGCGGGTGGCGAGATCGGCAAGCGAGTGTTGCTTGAGCTCCGCGCGCATGGCGCGCTCGGCGCCCTGCATCACGGCATGGATCGAGCAGGTGCCGCGTGTGGCCCATGCGGGCGGCTCGTCGTCGAAAACGGCACATTGCCGGCGTACTTCGCGACAGTCGAAGAGCGCCTTGTCGCCGTCGATGGCGTCGACGACATCCAGCACCGAAATATTGCGCGCGGGTTTCGCGAGTCTGAAGCCGCCGCGTATGCCTTCGGTCGACTCGACGATGCCGGCTTTGGCGAGGCGCGTGAAGAGCTTGGCCGCGTAATCGACGGGCACGCCCTGCATTTCCGCCAGGTCGCGTACGCTCGCCTCGCGCACGCCGGCGGACGTGCCGGCAAGGTAGAGCAGGCAATGCAGCCCGTATTCGACGCCCGTGCTGATGTGTGACATGGTTATACGACGACTTTTTGTATCGGAGTTGCTAGGGTAGCGCAGTGCGGCGCCGAAGTCATCCGCTGCATCAGCGTGTGCGCTCGGGCAGGCATCGGGGCGGGCCAGGCCATCGTGAACGCGACGCATGACTTCCTGTGCGAACATACGCTCAGAGGTGGCGCTTTTCCTCGGTTGACTCGACCCGATGGAGGCAGCATGAACAGAAACGGTGCGAATGGAACGATCGGCGCGATGGTGTTCGTGGCTATCGCGAGCTACGCTGCCAATGCGAACGCGCAAACCGGCGTGAGCGAGCCGGCCGGTGCGGCCGTGCAAAGAGTCTCGGCATCGACGCCCGGAAGCCGGCCGGATACCTCAGTGGTGCGTGACGTTCGCCGTGCCATCAGGCGCGTGCCGGATCTCGACGATTCAGACATTCACATTCGGGTCAGCCATGGCGTCGTCACGCTCTCGGGCACAGTCCCGGAGACCTGGCAGATCTCGCGCGCGGGCAATGCGGCGAGGCCGGTGCTGGGCGTGACGGCCGTGAGGAACCGGTTGACGGCCCAGAAGGGGGACGCCGCGGCCAGCGAGTAGTGCCCCGCCCGCGCTTCCACCCGAGGCAACGCCCTTGGAAGGCGACTCCCGATCTGTCCTTCCCCATGGGAACGCTCCCCGGAGCCAGTTCAAACTTGCCTTGCGCTGACGCAAAATACTGTATAAATTCACAGTATGTGTTTACGTCCAGTAGGAGCGTCGCATGGAATCGCTAATTCGCATTGTGAATGACGAAGACCGTCAGGCGTTTGAATGGCTGGTGGCAAATGTAGGGGCGGATCGGGTCGCCGCTGCGACGCGGCGACTTGCTGGCGGGGGGAAGCGGCCGTTCGTTTCCGCGCTGTGCCGATACCTCGGTGCATGGCCACCTGCTGCGCGTCGTGCCCGCAAGGTCGAGCCGGTTCATACGGCCGTTGGCGATCTGCATCTGGCGCGCATACGCGAACTGCTTGCGCAACGCAATGCGGTGAAAGTCGCCGCGCATTGATATTCCCGCTCCCGTTGTTTGAGGGCGCAACAGCGCCGCACTCGCAATCGCGCTTGCGACGAATCCTCATCGCAAGCCGTATCTTGTTTGACGTCTTGCGTCATCTGACTGCGCGAAACCCGTGGTTCGTCTGTTCTTGTCTGACCGGCCGAGATCCAGGCTGACAAGTCAACGGTTTGCAAGCCTGTTGGACACTTGCCGCCGCCATACTGCGGTTCAGCGCATCTGCGTAATGAATTGGGGAAACTCCTGACTCAACTAGCATTCATGAGACGGATTTAACAAAGTTAGAATCAAGGCTCTAGTTCGACTCCGGCATTCACTTCCGCATGGGCAATGCCAATTGCGTTGAAAAGCCATACATCAAACGCGGTCGATGCAGACATAACGATTAACGAAATGCACAGAGGTTAAATTAGTATGTCTAATCAAAAATTCGCGGCGGCGGGAAGCGAATCGTGGGCCGTAAAGTTGACTACGTTGACCGGTCATCTATTCGATGGTGTTTGTGAACTCTCACGCCTGAATCTCGCGACTTGCAGGTCGATATTCGCTGGTTCGCAACAGCACTTCGAAGGCATGTTGTCCGTCCAGACGCCCGAGCAATTCGTCCGCAACCAGGTCGAGCTATTGCCGTGGGTTGCTTCACAGGCGGCCGGGTACACGCGCGCATGCATGGACATCGCTTCGGAGACTGCGGCGAAACTGCGGTAGCTCGCAGTCGCGAAGAAGCGTGATCAAAACAGGATCAAGCGGGAGGGAAATAACATGTTGAGCCCCCACGAACTTGCCACGTTGATGCTGATAAAGAATGCACCAGGGCGGATCGAGCCCGACCGGGAGGAACTCGGTGCGCTTCGCGATCTGCACCTCGTCATCGTCGATACGCCCGAATCCGGCTTCCCTACGCCCCGCGTGACGCCTCAAGGCGATGCGCTCCTGAGAGCGGTCGCCCGAGTGCGCTGATTGGCGGTCGAGACCGCATAGTCTGTCACACGGACGGGCTATATTCAGAGTGCGTTGCTCACAATTGGGTTGCGATCCGCATGGATCCGAGGAGGCTGACGTGGACCAGTCCTGGCTGGGTATGGCTGCCGGCACGATCGTGCTCGTAATAGCTGCAGTTGGTGTCGCCGCTCACTATCGGCGCGAACGGCGCAGGGCCGATTTGCTGCGCAATCTCGATCACCACGAGTGGTGTCGCTGGACCCGGGTTCGACGCTGAGAACCCGGGTGCTGCGCGCCGGCGGCGCGGGCGGATTTCGATATCCGCGGCTCGTTTGCTTAGGACAATTGATCGGTTGCCGGCTGGCGATCGTCATCGCACGCGCGGTGCGTCCGCGGACGACATGCTACGATCGACCGCATCTCACTTCCATTTGTGCGAGCCATGGCGACGTTGTATGACTTGCTGGGCGTAAGCGACGACGCGAGCGACGCGGAAATCAAGCGGGCCTACCGCAGGGCCGCGATGAAAGCGCATCCCGACCATAATATGGGACGCGAAGCCGCTGCGCATGCGCAGTTCCAGGAGATCAAGGAGGCTTACGCGATTCTTTCCGATCCGGCGCAGCGCAGCGTCTATGACGCAGTCTATGCCAAGGAGATGGGGCGTATGGCCCGCGAGCGGGAAGAAGAGGCGCGCTTGCAGGAGGCGGCGCGTCAGGAGGCCTATGCGCGGCACGTGAGCGTGGCCATGCGCTTCGCGGAGCAGGGCTACAACCGCGACGTCGTATTCGGCGCACTGCTCGCCAGCGATTGCGATTCCCGACTCGCCGGGCGCATTGCCGACGGCGCTATCGCACTGCACCTGTCGCGTCAGGCGGACAGCGCCGCGCCGCGCAATGCCGGCGCGCCGGAAGAAGCCGTGCCGCCGTCTTCATCGCACGGCGCAGGCGACGAGGAATCGCAAAAGTCCGACGATCGTCGTCACGCGAACCTCTTTAGTGCGATCTGGCACGGTATGTTCGGGTTACATCCCTGAACGTGTGCCGCTGTCAAAATGCGCCGAACAGGCAGGAGCGGGGGTACGATAGTGATCGACATACTACTCAGCGTGGCCACCCTATGACTTCGAATTCACATGCCGCCCGCGATGTCGACACAGAGGCATTGGCAACCTTGTCCGAGTACCTGGAAATTGCACTCGACAAGGGAGGAAGCCTGATTCTCGTTCGAACGCCTGGCGGGAAAAGCGAGGTCTATCTGGGCGATCCCGCGCTGCTGCCGGAAGACTGGGCACACCTCGGCGCGATTCCGGAGCCGGTGGCTCGCGCGATACTGGAAGGCACGCGCTCCGGGCTCAACGAACTGACTATCCAGGCGCAAAGCTATCGTTTCGTGCGGTTGTTCGCCCAGGTTGCCGATGCGGGGGCAATTGTCTTCGTCACGGCCTGAGCGATCTGCTGCGTGAGTTTGCTGCCGCCGCGAATGCCTTGCGATCACGTTGGAAGGCGGTGTGAGCGAAAGCCACTATGATTAGCGAATGGTGTCCACGCGCAGGAGACGATTCGTGGCAACGTACAAGGAACTGAAGGCGCAACTCGCGGAACTCGAGCGTCAGGCGACCGTCGCCCGTCAGCAGGAGTTCGAGACGGTTCTCGCCGATATCCGCGCAAAGGTGGCCGAATTCGGGTACACGCAGCAAGACATATTTGGTAGTCGTCGCGGCAGGTCGGGGCTTTCGCATAGCGCGGCGCCCCCGAAATATCGCGATCCCGCAAGCGGTGCGACCTGGTCCGGCAGAGGACGCGCGCCGAACTGGATCAAGGACGCGAAGAATCGCGACAGGTTTCTGATAAGCGAATGAATTGCCCGGTATCTGCCGCCGGCGACCGACGTATTCCTCAAAAAAGGTCGCGCAGTGGCAGGCGGCGCAAATCGTCGGTAACCGGGACGCTCGCGAGAATCACCAGCACCATCGACAAGGGAACGCCCGCGGCAAATCCAAAATACCGGAAAGCCACTGCGCCCAGCGTTCCGCCAAGCAAAAACATGCCGAGCAGGGAGCCGAGTACGCGTACCCGCTGCATGTCCGCCGCCACGTGATGCGACGCCGAGGACGGCACGCCCCAGTTCCAATAGAGCGCCTTCCCAAGTTCGATTCCCAGATCTGTCACGATGCCGGTCACATGCGTCGTGCGGATTTCGGCGTGCGAGATTTTCGTGATCATGGCGTTCTGCACGCCCATGATGTAACAGAGCACGGCCACCGTCAGCGGCACGAAGAGAACGCGATGGATGCCGAGATTCGCGCCGAGCGCGGCGAAGCAAAGGAGCAGGGCGGCTTCGAGCAGGAGCGGCAGCGCGTAGACGCTGCGCGCGCAACGGCGGCGCCCCCAGTTGATCAGAATGGCGGACGTCGCGGCGCCACTCGCAAAGGCAAGGATGGAACTGATGGCGGACAACGCGATGCCGCTATCGCCAAGCGCGGTGCTGTCGGCAAGCGACGAGACGATGCCCGACATATGCGACGTGTATTGCCCAACGGCGAGGAACCCGCCGGCATTGATGGCGCCTGCGACCCAGGCCAGTGCACGGCCAAGCCGCAGGTTGGCCTGCTCGGTGCGTTCGACAGAGGTGAAACTGCGCAGATAGTGAATGGGCACGACGGCGTTCCGGGCTACGAGCGTCGAAACGCACAGTGTACGACGCGGACCGATTGCACGGCCCAACGCCATCTGGCGTTTGGGGTGCGGTCGTTTGCCGCAGGGCTCGCCACGTTGTCATGAATTCGTGTAATCCGCTTGCATAGGCCTTTTTTGCGCGAGCCCCGGGTCTCGATCGAGCGTCGGCAAGGTCGAACGGGCGGCAATCCACGGTGCGCAGGCCGGTGAGGTCGTTCAGGTTTGCGCTTTGGGCATCGTCTGGACGATCAATCTGTAAAGATCGTTGAAATTGTCCTCGGTCTCCAGACTCTCGAACCGGATCGCGGTTCGCGCCGAACGCCTCGTCGATCTCCACCCCGTCCCATACGGTCAAATAACGTTGCGCGCCTGGCAGGATGACCGACGCTTCCAGGTGCCGGTGACCGGCGTAGAAGTCGGCGTAGCCGTACCTGCTCGGGGAATTCGTTGATGTAGTAGGGCATCGCCCGCAGCAGCATCGCGCTGCTTGGGCCGAAGCCGGACGCCATGCCGTCGACCACGGCACGGCGATTCGTCACCGTGCCGATACCCATGCGAACTGTCCCGGCAGAGCATGAATACGATCAAGGCGTGCTCGTCGGCGTCAGGATCGGTGGTTCGTACCCGCCTGTGTCTACCGCGAAGCCCGCTTTGGTCGTGCCGCCTACGCCCGGCGAGCCAGAGTGGTTCGCAGCCCCAGCAGGACCGGCGCCGTGGCGCGCGCCGCTGCCCGTGCCGGACACGCCTGGCGGACCGTAATCGTTCGCAACCGGCTCGGCAGCCGGCCTTGCGACGGAAACCGGAGGTGGACGCGGTACGCTCTGCGGCGGCGCGTAGTTCGCAACCGGCGCACTGGGTGCCGGGGTGGTTGTGCCTCGGATCGACGTAGTCACACTCGGTGGCGGGGCATTGTCGGTCCTGGCTGGAGTGGGTATCACCAACGCATTCGGACGATAATCCGAATAGGGCGCGTGCGGCGGTGGGTTATATGCATTGGTAACCGGCGCGTTTACGATCGGCGCCGGCGGAGGAGGCGGCACGATTTCGACCGTGGCCGTCGCCGCACTCATGTGTGGTGAGCCGCGGCCCAAAGGTCCACCCGGGCCGCCTGCGCTTGCGCTACCTGAAGAGCTACCCGCACTCGAGCTACCGCCGCCTGCACCGGCGCTACTTCCGCCGGCGCTACTGCCACCGGAACTACTGCCACCGGAACTGCCTGCGCCAGAACTGCTTGCGCCGGAGCTGCCTGCACCGGAACTGCCTGCACCGGAACTGCCTGCGCCGGAACTGCCTGCGCCGGAACTGCCTGCACCGGAGCTGCCTGCACCGGAACCACCTGCACCGGAACCACCTGCACCGGAGCTGCCTGAGCCCGAACTCGAACCAGAGCCTGAACTTGACCCAGAGCCCGAGCCCGAGCCCGAACCTGACCCGGACCCGGACCCGGACCCGGACCCAGAGCCGTGGCCACCGCCCGCACCAGCACCGGCTCCTGCGCCACCGCCGTTGCCGCCGCCATTGCCGCCGCCGTTGCCTCCACCATTACCGCCGCCGTTTCCCCCGCCATTACCGCCGGCCGCACCATAAGCCGCACCCGACAGGGCCAAAGCGAGCACCCATACCACGGTCTGCTTCGTTGATCGGTTCATCGTTCCCCCTATTTCTCGTGCAAGCCACTTAGAACGCCCGACTTGCCCGCGCAAAACCGCTCCGCGCGTTGTTCAATAGGCGCGCAAGCGATGTACCTCGACGCGCTCCCCCGGTGCGTGTCGTCGGCATGGTTCAGAAGAACTATCTTCATTGCGACTTCGCTTCTCATTAGCGGAACGCAATGACGTATCGCTGCAGAATACGGCGATCAGAAGGCTACGCCTTCGCTGACTTGATTCGCATGACGAATCAATACCATTCATATGCCTTGAAGACTCTGTAAACGACGTAGCCTGTAGGTGGATTGTCCGGGCTGGCAGCTGGGATGGGCCAGGTTGGCGAAGAAATGCTAGCGAATGGCGTTGGTTCGGCCAAACAAAGCGCTTTCAATAAACGCTTTCAATTAAGCGAGAAGTCGGCTGCGCGCGGATCAGAGCGGGGTCGTGAGACCGTGCAACCACGCTAATTGCGTTCCAGAACAGGCGTTACGGGTGCCAGCGATAGACCACGACGCTCGATCCGTTGTAGTTGTCTTTCGTGACGACGTACTCGCCGGTCGAGCGCAGGTACGCGCGAATGCCATACATCGAATCCACGTCGTTGCCGACATCCATCGCCGTCGGGTTCGAGTTCGTCAATGTCGTGACGAGACTGCCGGTGTTCAGGTCGAACACGTCGATATTCGGCACCGTATGCACGTAGCCGACGAACAGGTAGTGGCCCGCTGCCGCGATCGATTTCGGATTCGCGCTCGTGAGATCGATCACCGGGCTCGGCGCGCTCGTGTTGCCCGCTTTCCAGCCGTGATAGATCTCGATGTGCCCGTTCATGGCTGTCCAGTCCCAGCTTCCCGCAATGCCCTGCGCGAGGATCATCGTGTCGCTGTCCGACTGGTAGATGATGCGTGTGAGCGGGCGCACGGTTCGCGGGATCTGGATCGTGCTGGCGGCGCCCCATGATGGCTTGCCGTTCGCGTCGAAGCCGGTCAGCGGGTAATGGTAGATCTGGTTGGTTCGGTCGAGCCCGGCCCAGACGTCGCCATTGCCGTCGATCGCGAAGCCGCCCGTCACCTTCGTATACGTATTGAACGCCTTGCCGGGAATGGACCCGTCGGGAATGGCAATGTACCCGCTCGACGGCTGGAAATGAAAGAAGTTGAAGGTGTCGGGATTCTGCCCGGAGGCGACGAGAATGCGGTTGCCGCCCACCACCACGAGTTGCCCGAACAACTGGCCGCGCTGATAGTCGTTCATGTTCAGGCGCGGGTCGGCCGGCCAGCTGAACGGATCGATCGTATTCGCTACGAACGCGCCGCCTGCTGTACCCGTGTAGATGGTGTTCCCGCTGTAGAAGTCCGCGCCATCGGTTGCCGGGTCGGGCGCCGCGATCGCCTCGAAATTGAGCGCTTGCAAAGTCCACTGCAGCGTGCCCAATGAGTTGTACGAATGAATGTCGGTGCTGCCGTTGCGGCCGAGGTCCCAGTCGCCGCCCCATGCGTTATTGAGCACATACAGATTGCCCGCTGCATCCTTGCCGATACCGACAACGCGCGTGAAGCGCTTGTCGCCGACCTGCCCCTTGATGCCCGTCGTGGTGTCCAGATAGCCGCCCTGCACGCCGAGCGTGCCGACCAGCGCCGGCATGCCGGTCAGGGCATAACACTTGATGTTCATGTCGGGCCCCTCGTCGCCAACCAGTAGCCGGTTCGTCGGTGCGTCGAAATAGAGTGCAGAGGGCCGGGCGCCAGCGGCCATCTGGATCGTGCTCATCGGCGTGCCGGCCGGGCTGAACTGTGCGACTACACCTGCGTTTTCGCGCGCGACCCAGACGTTGCCTGCACCGTCGATTGCGAGTGCGCCGGGTTGCTGGACGCCGATGTCGCGCTGCCAGACGCCGTCGGTCGTATAGACCCGCACGCGCTTGCCGTAGTAGTCGCTGGCGTAAAGGAGTGTGCCCGCTGTCGCAAGACCGGTAATCACATCCGCGTTCTGGATGCCGGTCCAGGTGCTCACGGCAATGCGAAGGTCGCGCGTGTTCGAGCTTCGGTTGTAGCGGCCTACCGATCCGCTGCCGTACGCCCGGCTATAACCGAGCGCGACGAAGATCGACGTCGCGTTGCCCGTGATCGCACTGCCCTGGAACTCGTCGTGCGCGCCGATGGTGCCGAGCGTTGCGCCGTTCTGATAGCGCGCGACCCCGCCCGCGTTTTCGTCCCAGCGCGATGACGTATAGATGACACCCTCGGGCGCGACCCACATCGAGCGCGCGCCGTTACCGACGTGTGCGACGAGCGTGCCAAAGCTGTTGGCGAGCCAGTCGGTCGTGTATTGCGCATGACTGGCGGGCGCAATGGCGGCGACGAAAAGACCCAGCAATGCTGCGCGAATCCGGTTGTTGAACATGCGCTGGGCTTCCCATAGACATCGCGCCGCGATGGCGTGAATCGCGGCGCATAAAGTGACCGATGTAGAAGCTACGCCGCAATCGGGAGGTCGTGCTGTGTGAGCGCGTGTACTTGTTGCAAGGCGGCACGATCAGCAAAGGACCCTTTGCGTCATGTCGTGATTCCATGCTCTGCGACGCGATCATCGCTGCGCCGCGTGCGCCGCGCGAAGTCGCAGATTGGGCGCACAGGCTGGGCATGGCGGAGCGCACGCTACACCGCGCGTTCCAGCGCGAGACCGGCATGACGCTCAGGCGTTGGCGCCGGCATGCGCGGCTCTTTCTGGCGCTCGGGTCATCGGAGCCACGCAACGGCACACCGTTGCCGCTTCGCTCAATGCCCAGGCGAGCGCGCGCCGCTCGCGCGCAAAATCAACCGCACCACTTCCTCGGTACTCGCTTCGAACCCAGCCGATGACAGCGCGCGCTTGCCCGAGAGCGCGCGAATTTGGGCCTCGAAATCGGCATAGTGCTGCGTGGTCGCCCAGATCATGAAAAGCAGCGTCTTCGGATCGACGGGGGCGAGCAAGCCTTCGGCAATCCAGCGATCGATCAGCTTCACGCGCGTTTCCATCCACGGCTTCACACGTTTGAGCAGGATGTCCTGCATATGCGTCGCGCCGCTGATGATCTCGTTCGCCCACACTTTCGACCCGAGCGGTCTGCGCCGCGAGAGTTCCATCTTCGCGCGTACATAGCCGCCAATGGCCTCCACCGGATCGTCGCTCGCATCGAACGTGTTGGCGGCCGCGTTCCATTCCTCGAACAGATCATCGAGCACGCGCCAGTAGAGCGCGAGCTTGGTGGGGAAGTAGTAGTGCAGATTCGCCTTCGGCAGGCCCGCGCGCTCCGCGATCAGCGCCGTGCTTGCGCCTTCGAAGCCTCGCTCGGCGAACACGGCCTCCGCGCAGGCGAGCAGATGCGCTTCGTTCGACTCGCGAATGGCGGCTTTGCGTCGGCGCGGCTTGTGCGTTGCGTCAGCGGCTTCCCGTTCGTGAGCCGTGCCGCGCATCGCGTGAGTCGCGGCTTGCGTGGTGGGTTCGTCGTCGCGCATGATGGTCAGTCCGTTCAGTAGGGAAGAGGCGGCGCACGGCTGCCGCGCCCATGTCGGCTTCATTGTAGTCACGATGTAAGCGCCTCGTGCATTCACCGCTCTCGGGGAAAACGCGCGGAGTGCTGGCGCGTTTTTCGCGCACTGCAGCATCGATGGCACGCTTCTCGCTGGTAACACCGCATTGAATTCGCGAAGTTTATCGTCTACAACCTGTCCAATCGGACAGGATTCGCGGGGCGAGGTTTTGGGAGTCGCGATGCGCCAATCGAGCGTGCACCGCCATGGCGCTTCTCGCCCCAGAAGGTGGCAAGAATGCACGTTTGACGAACACGGACAGGAGGACACGCATGAACGCAGTAAGCGAAGCCGCGCTGACGACCGCGATTCACGTGAACGGCCAGCGTTTGTGGGACAGCCTGATGGAGATGGCGAAAATCGGTGCCACGCCCAAGGGCGGCGTGTGCCGTCTCGCGCTCACCGATCTCGACAAGACAGGGCGCGATCTCATCGTCCAATGGGCGAAAGAGGCCGGCTGCACGGTGAGCGTCGACCAGATGGGCAACGTGTTCATGCGCCGGGCGGGGCGCAACAACGACCTGCCGCCGGTGATGACCGGTTCGCACGCCGACTCCCAGCCCACGGGCGGGCGCTTCGACGGCATCTACGGCGTGCTGGGCGGCCTCGAGGTAATCCGCTCGCTCAACGATCACGGCATTCAAACCGAGCGCCCCGTCGAAACCGTGATCTGGACCAACGAGGAAGGCTCGCGTTTCGCGCCGGCCATGGTCGCCTCCGGCGTGTTCGCGGGCGTCTTTACGCTCGACTACGGCCTCTCACGCAAGGATATCGATGGCAAGACCATCGGCGAGGAGCTGCAGCGCATCGGCTATGCAGGTGAACTGCCGTGCGGCGGCCGCAAGATACACGCGGCGTTCGAACTGCATATCGAACAGGGGCCGATACTCGAAGCCGAAAATAAAACGATCGGCGTCGTCACGGACGCGCAGGGCCAGCGCTGGTACGAGGTCGTGCTCACGGGGCAGGAGGCGCACGCGGGTCCGACGCCCATGCCGCGCCGCCGCGACGCACTGCTGGGCGCCTCGCGTGTCGTGCAACTCGTGAACGAAATTGGCCTGCGCCACGCGCCGCTGGCCTGCGCGACGGTCGGCATGATGCAGGTGCATCCGAATTCGCGCAACGTAATTCCGGGCCGCGTGTTCTTTACCATCGATTTCCGCCATCCCCAGGACGACGTGCTCGCGCAGATGGACGCCGAGCTGCGCGAAGGAATCGAAAGGATTGCAGAACAAGGCAAGCTCGAAACGCAGCTCGAGCAGATTTTCTATTACGCGCCGGTGCCGTTCGACAAGGCCTGCGTGAACTCCGTGCGCGCGGCGGCGGAGCGCTTTGGGTACTCGAACCGCGAGATCGTTTCGGGCGCGGGCCACGACGCGTGCTATCTCGCGACGGTCGCGCCGACTTCGATGGTGTTCGTGCCATGCATCGACGGCATCAGTCACAACGAGGTCGAGGACGCGACGATCGAATGGATCGAGGCGGGCGCGAACGTGCTGTTGCACGCCATGCTCGAACGCGCGAGCGAACCCGGCTGACGCCGTTGACGCCAAAGCAAGCGGCCTGAGAGCCGCGCTGTCTTTCACGCTTTCCCCACGTACCGGCTGCGCGAGCCATGCACAGCCGGCGGACCCGTGTTTTGCCTCGCAAGGAGCATCCGGATGTCCCAGTCCAACTCGAATGCCGCCGACGGCATCGCGCCTGGCCGCCTCACGGCCGAGCAACTCGGCTGCAACTTTGCCGATGTCGCGCCGCCACTGTCCCCCAATGCGGCCGTCATTGCCGCCGACCGCTGCCACTATTGTTACGACGCGCCGTGTGTGGCGGCTTGCCCGACTGGCATCGACATTCCGGGCTTTATCCGCAGGATCGGCAACGGCAACCTCAAGGGCGCGGCGCGCGACATATTGAGCGCGAATCCTCTAGGCGGCACGTGTGCGCGCGTGTGCCCGACTGAAATTCTCTGCGAAGGCGCGTGCGTCCGGAATCATCAGGATGGCGAACCGGTTAGGATCGGCGCTCTTCAGCGCCATGCCACCGACTTTCAGATGGCGCGCGAAGCCGCTGGTGCGCCGCCGCTCTTCAAACGCGCGAGTGAGACGGGACGGCGCGTTGCCGTGGTCGGGGCCGGACCGGCGGGGCTCGCCTGCGCGCATACGCTTGCGCTCGCGGGGCATCGCGTGAGCGTGTTCGACGCGGGCGAGAAGCCGGGCGGCCTCAACGAATACGGCATCGCGGCGTACAAGGTCGTCGACGATTTCGCGCAGCGCGAGGTGCAATGGCTGCTTTCCATCGGTGGGATCGAAATACGTCAGGGCCAGCGGCTTGGCCGCGACATCACGCTTACGGAATTGCGAGCCGCGTATGACGCCGTGTTCATCGGCGTGGGACTCGGCGGCACGCAAGCGCTTGCCAGTGAAGGCGAAGCGCTCGACGGCGTGCGCGACGCTGTGGAATTTATCGCACGCCTGCGCGAAGCCGACGATCTTTCCACGCTTGCGGTGGGCCGCAAGGTGGTGGTGATCGGCGGCGGTAATACGGCCATCGACGCCGCTGTGCAAAGCCGCAAGCTGGGCGCGGAGCAAGTGATGCTTGCGTATCGCCGCGGCGCGGCGCAGATGAGCGCCACCTGGGCCGAGCAGGAATTCGCACGCGCACAGGGTGTGGTGCTGGTCGAATGGATGAAGCCGCTGCGCATCACTGGCGACACCCGCGTGCAGGCTGTGGAGTTCGAGCGCACGGCGCTCGATGCGGGCGGCGCGTTGCGCGGCACCGGCGAAATCGTGCGTGTGGAAGCCGACATGGTCCTGAAAGCCATTGGCCAAAAGCTCTTGCCCGAAGGCCTGGTTGGCCTCGACGCCCTGCAACTTACTGCAGGCGGCGCGCGTATTGCCGTGGATGCAGACGGTGCGACCTCCATCGAAGGCGTCTTCGCGGGCGGCGACTGTGCGGGCCATGGCGCAACCGATCTCACCGTGCAGGCCGTGCAGGACGGCAAGCTCGCCGCGCGTGCAATCGACCGCTATCTCGCGAATCAGTCCGCCAGAGCCGCTTGAACTACGCAGTTCGATCGAGCCGAACGACACACCGAATCCAGACAATACGAAGGAGTCGCATCATGGCCGACCTGGGCTGCACGATTGCCGGCATTGAATCGCCGAACCCATTCTGGCTCGCCTCCGCGCCGCCGACCGACAAGGCCTATAACGTCAACCGCGCCTTCGAGGCGGGTTGGGGCGGCGTGGTCTGGAAGACACTCGGGCTCGACCCGCACGTGGTGAACGTGAGCTCGCGCTATGGCGCCACCACGTGGCGCGGCCAGCGCATTGCGGGGTTGAACAACATCGAGCTCATTACCGACCGCCCGCTCGACGTGAACCTTAAGGAAATCGCGCAGGTGAAACGCGACTGGCCAGACCGGGCGCTCATCGTCTCGCTGATGGTGCCGTGCACCGAGCAGGACTGGAAGTGGATCTTGCCGCAGGTGGAAGATACCGGCGCCGATGCGGTGGAGCTCAATTTCGGCTGCCCGCATGGCATGAGCGAGCGCGGCATGGGCGCGGCCGTGGGGCAGGTGCCCGAATACATCGAAATGGTCACGCGCTGGGTGAAGGAGGGCACGCGCCTGCCTTGCCTCGTGAAACTCACGCCCAACGTGACCGACATACGCCACGGCGCGCGCGCGGCGATGAAGGGCGGCGCGGACGGCGTCTCGCTCATCAATACGATCAACTCGATCGTGGGTGTCGATCTCGACGTGATGGCGCCGCTGCCGACTGTGGATGGAAAAGGCACGCACGGCGGCTACTGCGGCCCCGCGGCGAAGCCCATTGCGCTGCACATGGTCGCGGAAATCGCGCGCGACCCGCAAACGCACGGCTTGCCCATCTCCGGCATCGGCGGCATTTCCGACTGGCGCGACGCCGCCGAATTCATCGTTCTGGGCGCGGGGAGCGTGCAGGTTTGCACCGCCGCGATGCACTACGGATTCCGAATCGTCAGCGATATGATCGACGGCCTCTCCAACTGGATGGACGACAAGGGCTACGCGAATCTCGACGCCATTCGCGGCCGCGCCGTGCCCAACGTCACCGACTGGCAGTACCTGAACCTGAACTACGACATCAAGGCGCGCATCGATCAGGACCGCTGCATCCAGTGCGGTCTCTGCCATATCGCCTGCGAGGACACCTCGCATCAGGCCATCACCGCAATGCGCGACGGCAAGCGTCACTTCGAGGTGGTCGACGCCAACTGCGTCGGGTGCAATTTATGCATGCACGTCTGCCCGGTCGACCAATGCATCACGATGGAGCGCGTCGACTCGGGCCGCTACGCGAACTGGACCACGCATCCCAACAACCCGGCGCGCGTGGCCGATCCGAAAGCCGCCTGACCCATTGAAACAGAACTGAACCGAACCAGACCAACGACAAGTCACGGAGAACTGCAACCATGAGTCAGCCATTGACAGGCGACGCCAGCGCGCGCCGCGCCGAAAGCGAGTTATACAACGACGATCTCGCGCCAACCGGCGCAGCGCAGCGCACGTGGCGCTGGTATCACTTCGGGGCGCTCTGGGTGGGCATGGTGATGAACATCGCCTCGTACATGCTCGCGGCCGGACTCACCGAGCAGGGCATGTCGCCATGGCAGTCCGTGCTCACGGTGCTGCTCGGCAATCTCATCGTGCTCGTGCCGATGCTGCTGATCGGCCACGCAGGCACGAAATACGGCATCCCCTACGCGGTGCTGGTGCGTTCCTCGTTCGGCACGCAGGGCGCGAAACTGCCCGCCATGCTGCGCGCCATCGTGGCGTGCGGCTGGTACGGTATCCAGTCGTGGCTCGGCGGCAGTGCCATCTATACGCTCGCCAATATCCTCACGCACAACGCACTGGTGGGCGACGCGCTGCCGTTTCTCGGCATCTCGATCGGCCAGGGCGCGTGCTTCCTCGTGTTCTGGGTGCTGCAACTCTATTTCATCCTGCACGGCACCGACTCGATCCGCTGGCTCGAAAGCTGGTCCGCGCCCATCAAGGTCGTGATGTGCGTGGTGCTCGTGTGGTGGGCCTGCTCGAAGGCGGGCGGCGTGGGTTCGATGCTCTCGCAGCCTTCCCAGTTTGCCGCTGGCGGCAAGAAGGCAGGTCTCTTCTGGGCGACGTTCTGGCCGAGCCTCACGGCCATGGTGGGCTTCTGGGCCACGCTCGCGCTCAACATTCCCGACTTCACGCGCTTCGCGAAAACGCAAAAGGACCAGTTCGTGGGGCAGGCCATCGGTCTGCCCATTCCGATGGCGCTGCTTTCGGTGGTCTCGGTCGTCGTGACTTCGGCCACGGTGGTGATCTACGGCAAGGCGATCTGGGACCCCATCGATCTCACGAGCCGCATGGAAGGCGTGGGCGTGGGCATCGCGCTCGTCATTCTCACGCTCGACACGATGTGCTGCAATCTCGCCGCGAATCTCGTCGGCCCGGCCTACGATTTTTCGAGCCTCTGGCCCAAGGCCATCTCGTACAAGGCGGGTGGGCTCATCACCGCGGGTATTGCCATCGTGATGATGCCGTGGAAGATTCTCGCCACCACGCAGGGCTACATTTTCACCTGGCTCGTTGGCTATTCGGCGCTGCTCGGACCGGTGGCGGGCATTCTCATCGTCGATTACTTCCTCGTTCGCGGCACGCGCCTGAATACGGCTGAGCTATTCGAAGAGAACGGCGAATACGCCTACTCGAACGGCTGGAATATGGCGGCCGTCATCGCGCTGGTCCTGGGTGTGCTGCCCAATCTGCCGGGCTTTCTCAACACCGCATTTCCGAGTGTGTTTCCGTCCGTGCCCGACGCGTTCAAAAGCATTTACACCTATGCATGGTTCGTGGGGCTCGCAATTGCGGCGCTCGTCTACGGC
This sequence comes from Paraburkholderia sp. BR14312, assembly GCF_040948675.1. Classification (NCBI taxonomy): domain Bacteria; kingdom Pseudomonadati; phylum Pseudomonadota; class Betaproteobacteria; order Burkholderiales; family Burkholderiaceae; genus Paraburkholderia; species Paraburkholderia sp. BR14312. The sequence continues at coordinate 197,193 of NZ_JBFPKI010000001.1, read as the reverse complement.
GTGATGATGAAGCTCGGCAAGAGCCGGCGACCGAGCGTGGCGAGCGCGTGAGTCGTGGCAGCGTGAATTCGTTCAACTGAAGGAGACTGGGCATCATGGCGATCCTGATTCGAGGCGGCACCGTCGTCAATGCGGACAAGAGCTGGCGGGCGGACGTGCTCTGCGAAAACGGCGTGATCCAGACCGTCGGCGAAAACCTCGACGCGCCCGCGGGCGCGACCGTGGTCGACGCAGGCGGCCAGTATGTGATGCCGGGCGGCATCGACCCGCATACGCACATGGAGCTGCCGTTCATGGGCACGACGGCGAGCGACGACTTCTACACGGGCACGGCGGCGGGCCTCGCGGGCGGCACGACGTCGATCATCGATTTCGTGATTCCCAACCCGAAGCAGCCGCTCATGGACGCGTTTCGCGAGTGGCGCGGCTGGGCCGAAAAAGCCGCCGCCGACTATGGCTTCCACGTGGCGGTCACGTGGTGGGACGACAGCGTGCATCGCGACATGGGCCTGCTCGTGAACGAACACGGCGTGTCGAGCTTCAAGCACTTCATGGCGTACAAGAACGCCATCATGGCCGACGACGAGATTCTCGTGAACAGCTTTGCGCGTTCGCTCGAACTGGGCGCGCTGCCTACTGTGCATGCCGAGAATGGCGAACTCGTCTTTCAGTTGCAGCGGCAACTGCTCGCGCGTGGCTTCACGGGGCCCGAGGCGCATCCGCTCTCAAGGCCGCCCGAAGTCGAAGGCGAGGCGGCGAACCGCGCAATTCGCATTGCGCAGGTGCTGGGTGTGCCCGTGTATATCGTGCATGTTTCAGCGAAAGACGCGCTCGAAGCCATCGCCCGCGCGCGCAGCGAAGGGCAACGCGTGTTCGGCGAGGTGCTCGCCGGGCATCTGGTGATCGACGAGTCCGTATATCGCGACCCAGACTGGACGCGTGCCGCTGCCCATGTGATGAGCCCGCCGTTCCGCACGAAAGAGCATCGCGACGCGCTCTGGCGCGGGCTGCAAGGCGGACTGCTGCACACCACGGCGACCGACCACTGCGTGTTCTGTGCATCGCAGAAGGCAATGGGCCGCAACGATTTCACGAGGATTCCGAACGGATGCGGCGGCGTGGAGGATCGCATGGCGGTGCTGTGGGACCAGGGCGTGAATACGGGCCGGCTCACGCCGAACGAGTTCGTGCGGGTGACCTCCACGAACGCCGCGCAGATCTTCAATCTGTATCCGCGCAAGGGCACGGTGGCTGTCGGCGCCGATGCCGACCTCGTCGTGTGGGACCCGCAGGCCACGCGCACGATCTCGGTGAAGACGCATCATCAGAACGTCGACTTCAACGTCTTCGAAGGCATGACGGTGCGGGGCGTCCCTACGCATACGGTCTCGCAGGGCGAACTCGCGTGGGCCAACGGCGATCTGCGGGCGCGGCGCGGTGCCGGGCGTTACCTGAAGCGGCCTGCGAATCCCGGCTATCTGCAGGCGTCGCGGCTTGCGAAGAGCTTGAAGGAGACGCAGCCGGTGCATCGGGAGGGGGATGCGACCAGTTAGGCGAGAGGGCTCGGTTAGTCTGATCGACGGCAGCGTGCCGTTTCAAGGGACCAGAATTCTCACGTAGTTGATCGGGGCGTGATCCGCGAGGTCACGCACCATGACGTCACCGATGCGCCACGCGTATTGGAGCAGATAGTCCTCCCGGGCGGCGGCGCGGTCCGCTTGCACGAAAGCATCGTCGGCGTGCGGAGCCAGTTTGCCTTCGCGCGTGATGTAGTTCGACGCTCCCGCGTGAACGTATCCTCCAATGGGCGGTGGCAAGTCGGTGACGAGATCGCAGCAGTCGACATAGCGCCTGATGCCGACCGGGCCAAGGGTGGCGATAAACGTCGCGTCGCCTACGCGTGGCGAACCGAATGTCACGAGGGCGTTGGGCGTGCAAAGGCTGGCAAAGAGCGTGGCGATGGCCGCACCGAGGCTATGACCTGTCAAGATGAGCTGTTTTCTCGTCGGCGCGGTCTCGTTCAACCAGTTGCCGACTGCTTCGCGCAAGCCGCGGGCGGCGCCTGCAAATCCAGCATGAACCTGACCGGCGCTTTCCGTCCACTTTGTCATGCTGATTTCCAGGTCTGTTGCGATATCGGTGAGTGACTGCGGTTCCGTTCCCCGGAACGCGAGCACGGCGAGGCCATCGGAGCGCCTCACGGCGCCGAAGCCATGCGTGTCGTCATCGGCATTGTTGAAGGGAACAGCGCTTTCGAAACCCACGAGGGCGAGCGCTTGTTCGAGCCGCTGAAGTTCAGCGCCGCCTTGTTCGTAGCGTATATAGGCAAGCCGCGCGAACTCCGCGCACAGCCCGTCGATTTCGTAGTTGCTACCGGCAGTGAACACTGGAGGCCTGAGCTGCGGTGAGTTGAGCGCGTCGCGTGATGGGTCGTAGGGGATAGAGCACATGTGCACCTCCGTGTGCAACCGCTAATCAAAAGCGCTGATTCTGTATCGCTTGTTGTTAATTGTTTTATACACAATGGAAAACGGAAATTTACTCAGAATGAGGCCTATCAGAAATTCGTTGTTGCAGTAGACCTCCTCTGGCCCGACGGCCTGGATGGTATCCAATAGTGAGTGTTGATCGCCCTTGAATTCCACGTGGCAATCCACCTTCCATTCCTGTTTCAGGTTCAACGGGTAGGCGAGATCGTCGATGGCCAACGTCTTCTTGTAGCGTTGATCTTCCAGTAGCGCCGCTTCTTCCTTCACGAAATCATCGAGGCATTGGCGGCTGGTGACATACCGCTCCCATGGCAATACTGCGCGCACCGAAGAGCAATCTTTGTAGTGGTCCGCATCCGTTCGACTATCGACGTGGTGCACCAGCGTCAGCACTTTGATCAAAGACTCGTCTTTAACAAACGAAAGCAAATACTCATAGCAGTTGGCCAGCGTATATCCAACGCCGGCAACATCGTCCACCAGCAGGATTCTCTTGCCTTCCTTGACGCAGGCATCGACAAGATCAAACACTTTCTTGTTGTTGATTTCAGCTTTCGCTTCCCCACGATCGTAGTGTACGAAGTCGACGGGCAGGCCCAACATCTGCGAAAGCATCAGGGCCGGGATGGCGCCTCCGCGCAGGATGCCGAGTATCAAACCGATGTTTTCCCGAACCAGTTGCTCTCTTTTGGACAGGCAAAAGGTCTCTATGTCGTCGTAGCCATAGAAGTAGACGGGAAGTCGGGCAAATTCTGTGTTCACCTGATTTCGTTCCTTTCACCTACAGTGTTACGCCAGGCGCTTTACTGCGTGTGCGATCCGCTGACCTGCTTGAGCGTCGGATCGAGCAGCGCAGCCTTGACGTCGAGCGAAGACGTTTGCCCGAGATTCGCATAGTTCGTTTTGAGCCACACGTCCGCTACCTCGCGTCCACGATCGAACAGCGTTTTGAACAGCGACCAGGACGTGCTGCTCTTGGAGACGAAGCCGAACTGCGCGAGAAAGTCGTCGTCGCGAATCAGGTGAAACCGGACGGTCTTGAAGCGGCTTTGGCTCGCGGCTTCCTCGCCAACCGAATCGAGCACGCGGTTGACGGCTTCGATCGCGTTGATCTCCAGCACCACGGAAGCGTTGAACCCGATTTCGTTGAGCCGGTTCAGAATGCCGCGCGCATTTTTCGGCGGCATGTCGTGGCGCCTGAACGGATTCACAAGGATCAGGATCAGGTCCTGGGCATGGGCGATCAACGGCGCCAAAGGCGGATTGCCCAGATAGCCGCCGTCCCAGTACGGTACACCGTGGAGGTTCACGGTGCGGAATTCGCTTGGCAGGCATGCGGAAGCGCGCAGCACGTCGACGGAAATTTCGGGTTGCGTAAAGAGGGTGCGCTCGTTGGTTCGCACGTTCGTCGCGCAGATGAAAACCTGCGGGCTCCCGTTCTTCGCGTTGAGCGTGGAGAGATCCGTTTCCGTGAGCGAGGAGCGGATCACCGGGCCGAGCGGATCGCGATAGAAGGGATTGTTGTAAGGCGAAGCAACGAGTCCCACGATCTCCGAGAAGATGGCGCCAGGACTCCAGTCGATATTCCAGCCGCCAAACGGCCCCGGCTCGGAAAAGCCGAAGAGCGCATTGCCGGCCTGCTCCCCGGCGCGCGACACCGCTTCCCAGAAAGTACGCAGTTTCTCGCGCGCTTGCGTGACTCCCCCGCTGGCCAGGCCCGCCGCGCAGAGCGTCGCGTTGATTCCGCCCGCGCTCGCGCCGCTGATCGCCTCGACACTGAACGGCGTGCCTTGCGATGTCGATTCCAGCAATCGATCGAGCACGCCCCACGTGAAGGCGCCATGCGAGCCGCCGCCTTGCAGGGCAAGCGCGACTTTGGGGCCGGACTGCTGCACGCCGCTCGTGGATTCCGCTGTCGCCATGGCTCCTCTCTCGTCGTCATCGCGTTGCCGGCAATCGTACGCGCGAGGGGGAATGCGCGTGCTGCAAATGCCGCCTCAGGAACCGGCGAGGGCGGGCGGCGCGGCCTTGAGCGCGTGGGTTATCAGCGCGATCGCCGCACGCTCACCGGCCGGATCGGCCGGAATTCTTCCGTCGAGCGCAAGCGTCGCCAGACCGTGAACCAGCCCCCAGCAGGCGAGCACCCCCGCCTCGACGCAATGCGGCGCGAGCTCCGCCACGTTGCGTGCCATCAGCGTATAGGCGCCCCGGCAATCCTCATGGGGCAAGGCGAGTCCTGCCCCGTCCGCGAACATCAGCCGGAACAGTGCAGGATGCGCGCGGGCGAAGCCAACGTAGGCCACGCCCTGCGCCTCGAGCGCTTCGCGCGCGTCGTGGGCCTCGTTCGCGCGCGCGGCGCCTGCCTCCAGCATGGCAAAGCCCTTGAGCGCGACGGCGCCCATCAGCGCCGCCTTGTCCTCGAAATGGCGATAGGGCGCCATCGCCGAGACGCCGGCGGCCCGCGCCACGGCACGCAGGCTGACGTCGCTTTCGCCCTGTTCGAGCAAGGCCAGCGCGCAATCCACCAGACGGTCGCGCAGGGACAAATTCGAATCGCTCATTGGTTGTTTACACTGTAATCAATCGGGACTATGCTTACAGCGTAAACAAACGGGAGCCGCCATGCAAGCCTCTGCTACCCGCAGGTCCGTCGACCTCAGCACGTACCCGAATCTCGTTGTCATCATCCTGGGCTTTCGCGTGCGCCGGATGCGGGGGATCGCGACGTTGTTCGGCATCGGCAAAGGCTTGCGGCAAATCGATTTGAATCCCCCAGACGGATTGCTCTCCAGCGAGCAGTTCCTGTTCGCCCTCAACCATGTCGGTATCCGCCAGTATTGGCGCGACCTCGAAAGCCTCGAAGCGTTTACCCGTAGCGCGCCGCATTCGCGCTGGTGGGGCGAGTTTCTGCGCGACAGCGGCGGCGCGGGCTTCTGGCATGAAAGCTATAGCCGTCAGGGAATGGAGGCGGTTTATATCGACATGCCCGGCCCCGTGGGCTTCGATCGCTTTGCGCCGGCACGCCAGCCGACCGGCCCTTTTATGAGCGCGCGAAAGCGCATGGCGGCGGACTAGATCAGGGCGCCATTCACTGCGTCGTCTCATGTACCGCGACGGGCCCGCCGCAAGCGCCTTCATGTGCGCCCTGGTTATCGAACACCTCGATATCCTCGTGCAGAATGCGCCGGATTTCAAAAATCGCCTCGGGGGTTTCCTGAACACTATGCCCCGAAACGATCACTTTTTCGGAGAGAGCGCCGTCGAGATGCGCGCTGCGATAGGGGACGACCCCGTCATCGGAATCTTCGAGCGGGCCCGTCTCGCGGCGTCGCGCAACGATCGAGTGAAAGCACACATCGGGGCTGATCGGCAGGCGTGAAATCGACTGGATGATCGGATCGGTCTCGCGCAGCTGCTCAATGCTGTTGGGAACCATAATGGTCTTTCCCGCGCGCTGGGTGCTATCCGCATTAGTGGCGCTCTGCAGCATCTCGTCGATCTCCTTCAGCAGCGCAATCGGCAAGCGCACGAGGTTTGCAACCCAGCGAGACAGGCGATTGCTCGCGAACGGCGTGCCGCGGTGTGGCGTGGCGATGAAGATCGCGCGCTCGACCTGCGGCATCGGCGTAAAGCGCAGCAGGCGATTGAGTCGCTCATCCTCGCGGATGATGTCGACCCCTTCGGGCAGGTACTTGTTCTGGACGGTTACCCACAGAACGTCGTCGGAGGAAGAGACGAGCAACCGCGCGAGGACGCCGCCCATGCTGTGCCCGATCAGCACCATGCCGTTCGAAGCCGGCAGCTTGCCTGCGGGATCGAAATGCGCGAGCGTCAGTTGCACCGCCTGCCTTATCCTCGCAAGGTTCACGAGAATGGGCACGTTGGTCGGGTAATAGACCTGCCAGACCTGGAAATGCTGGCGCAGCATGTCGTCGCCCTGAATGTCGTTGGCGACGTTGACCCATGCCTCGGGGCTGCTGGCCAGGCCGTGCAGCATCAGAACGATGCGCCGGTCCGGATCGAACGGTTGCATCATGTAAATGCGCGGACGATCGATGCCCCTCGTGCGGCCGAGCAGCGAACGCAAGGACTGCCTGGCAAATCCGGAGCGGGCGAGCCAGATGCCATAGCCCGCGCTGAAGTTGGCCGCGAGCGGCACGGTCTCGCCATTGATCTCTACGCTTTTTACGCGAAACGGATCGTAGGCGGAGAACACCACCTCGTGCGAAGCGAGCAGTTGCTCGAGCGTGCCATTGCCAAACAGCAGCAGTGCGGTGACGTTCGGTGAAGGCATTTCATTGAACGGACGCGAGCCGGGCGCGAACCAGAAGGTTGAGCCTGCGTTCGCATTCGCATTCGCATCGTCTTCAGCCGTTGTCGCTGCGCTGTTGGTCGTGGCGCTATCCGGGTCGGGCTGGGCGGGCTGTGTGACCGCAACCAGATCCGCGCCGAGGCCGTCACGGCGATAGGTATTGTGGAGTCCCGCGAACGACAGGCCCGTGGCGGGAATGACTTCGCTGAGTTCGCGTACGCCCTCGGGCAGCCGGACCTCTCTCAGGTCGATATGAATGGTCCAGCCTGCGATGAATTGATTTGCCGGATCGCGATGGCCGTTGGTCGTTTCAGCGGTGCCGCGCAGAAACAGCGCGCCGGCAAGCTCCTGGACCGCATAGTTGTAGTAGTCGCGAACCTGCGTCTGGCGGTCCTCGAAGGCCCGTTCGCCAGCCGTGCGCTGGCCGAGGAACAGAAACGCGTACGCGTATCGCGCTGTCTTGAGCCACGAATCGAATTGAGTGTCGGTCCAGGGGGTGCCGGCAGGCGGCGTCTGCTCGAGCGCCATCTGCAGCGATAACTCGGCGAGGCAGGCGAGGCGCTGTCCGGTACTGAGTCCGCCGACGGTTGCGATCGTATCGATACACGCTTGCGGCGCGCTCTGGCACGAACTTTCGTCGAGGGCCGCGACCCGCAACGTGGCCTGTGTCGCCGCGCTCAGCTGGCCGGTCGAGAGAATGTCTCCGCGACGCATGGCAAAGTACTGCTGCGGGCCGAGCGAGTTCACGCGCACCATCGCGCAGCCGCAGAGCAGCGCGGCAGCGAGGAGGGCCGACAGATTGGCCAACACATGGGCTAACGGCGGGCAACGCGGCATGCGGGATGGGTAATTGCGCGTCATGAAGGATCCAGGCCATTCGCGCAGTCCCGCACGTGCGTGTGGCAAATGAGGGACGGCGCAGCGCGGTGGCCGGCAGACCGATGTATACCAGCCTGATCTGGATCGCGTTCGCACGGTGATCCGCGGCCGACGCCCATGCGCTCTCCCGGGTTGACTCGCGCCGCTGGCATCAACAGACTCTAGTCATCACCGATCCTGACGGGAGCGAACTTGGCCAACCCGGATCTTGTTGCAAGCGAGCCGCAGGGCGCGCATGTCGTCGCCGCGCAGGCGAGCCCGTGCGACGCGCTCGTGATCTGCGCGCAGCCCACCTCAGTCGACCGTCCGTGCCGGCGCAAGCGTCTCGCGCTCGCGGCGACGATCCTGGGGTCGAGCATGGCGTTCATCGACGGCTCGGTCGTCAACGTCGCACTGCCGTCCATTCAGAGCGAACTCGGTGCGAGCGTCGCGGCGATCCAATGGGTCGTCAACGCGTATCTGCTGTTTCTCGGCTCGCTCGTGCTGGTCGGCGGGTCGATGGGGGACAAGCTTGGCCGCCGCACGGTGTTCATCGCGGGCATTGCGCTGTTTACGCTGGCGTCGGCGGCCTGTGGCCTCGCGCCGAATGCGGCTGCGCTGATCGCCGCACGCGCGGTTCAGGGCATCGGCGCGGCGCTGCTCGTACCCGGCAGCCTCGCGATCATCGGCGCGGTGTTCGACGGCGAAGCGCGTGGCCGGGCGATCGGCACCTGGGCGGGCGTCGGCGCGATCACGTCGGCGGTGGGGCCCGTGGCGGGCGGCTGGCTCGTCGATGCATTTTCCTGGCGCGCGATCTTCTTCCTGAATGTCCCGCTCGCCGCGCTCACGATCGCGCTCGCCATGTCATCGGTGCCCAACAGCCAAAGGCTCGATGCGCCCGGGCAACTCGACTGGCCGGGCGCGCTGGCCGCGGCGGCAGGCCTCGCCAGTCTGACTTTCGGGCTGACCCAGGCGTCGGCGCGAGGCTTCCAGCATCCTTTCGTGCTGGTTGCAATCGGCGCCGGTGTGCTCGTGCTCGCCGCGTTCGTGATGATCGAAGCGCGCAGCGCCAATCCCATGATGCCGCTCGATGTGTTCCGTTCGCGCGACTTCACGGGCGCGAATCTCGTCACACTGCTGGTTTACTTCGGGCTCGGCGGCGCGTTCTTCTTCCTGCCGTTCACGTTGATCCGCGCGCATGGTTTTACCGCGACCGAAGCCGGCGCGGCGCTGTTGCCGGTGCCCGTCATCATCGGTTTGCTGTCGCGCTTCACCGGTGGACTGACGAGCCGCTTTGGCTCGCGCGCGCTGTTGACCGTTGGCCCGGGCGTCGCCGGGCTAGGGTTCACGCTATTGGCGCTGCCGCTCGTGCACGGCAGCTACTGGAGCGGATTCTTCCCTGCGCTCGCGGTGCTCGGCCTCGGCATGACGATCACCGTCGCGCCGCTCACCACGACCGTGATGGGCGCGGTATCGAGCGAGCGCACCGGCGTCGCCTCCGGCATCAACAACGCCGTTGCGCGCGTGGCGAGCCTGCTGGCGGTAGCGGTGCTCGGCATCGTGTTCGTGTGGTCGCATCACGCCGCGCTAGCCGCGCGCCTCGACGCATCGCACGTGACGGTGGACGCACGCCAGATCGGACAACTGCTGGAGCCGGACGGACAAGATAGGCCCGCATCGGACGGCGCCGGCACGCCGCACGCAACGTTGGTGGCGCGTGCGCAAGCGGAGGCCATGCTAGACGCGCTGCGTGCCGTCGCCGTTGTGTCCGCCGCGTGCGCGTTCGCTGGAGCGGCTATTGCGGCGGCAGCCATACAGCCGCGGAAATGAATTGCGAACGTTTGCAATCGAGCTAATGCGTGGAGATGACGCTTCAGCCCTCTTTCCGGCACGAAATCGGACGTCGTCGAATACGAGGTGCCGATGATCGCGATACTCGGCAGACCGGCATCGCGGGAACTGGACGAACGGGATTTGCAGGCGCCGCTCGAAGCGGAAGACGACGTGGTCGTGCCGAAAGCCCATCCGTTCGGCACGATGGCTTCGCGTTGAGGCTTTCGGTCCGGGTAATCAATCCTGCGGGTGCCTGCGATCAGGCCTTCAGCAGTTCGGACGCGAAGGTATTCGCATGCGCTACGGCCTCGTGCGCATTCGGGAACACGCCGAGCTGCTCCCAGCGTTCCTCGACCGCGTAGGTGCCTTTTATCGCGAGCGCCCTCTGCACGCGCAATTGCGCTGCGTACCCGCCGTCCTCGAGGGGGCGAGCCGTCGCGATGATCCTGTGCGGGGGGCCGGATCGTTCCGGTTGAACCAACTGGGCAGGACCGCCGGGTATGCCGACATCCTTCAACTCGTTCCGGGCGTTGCAGTCCGGGCAGTAGAAGCACCACCCGTCGTCCTCGTGACTGGCTCTGACCTGACCGCGAGCCAGCACGGCACGGCATTCAACGTTTTCGCAGATGAACGGCATCGCAGTCTCCGAAGTTGTTTGAAGGGAGCCTAGCACGTCCTCCGTCGGTCAACCATTGGCGATGTTGCCGGCCCGGCGTCAAGGAAAACCCTCAAGCACGGGCCCGACGCCGGGTCGGCTCTTGTGCTGCGTCTACGCGACCCTGCGAGTCAGATCTACCTGTCCCGAGGCGCCCGCGCTCAGCTCGGCGCGATCCGATTCGGGCACTTCGCCCGCGCGCCGGTGGATATCGTGCGTGACGAAGCCTTGCTCCCGGCTCGGGATCGCGAACCAGTCGGGATGCGCAAACGACGCGCGAATGTCTTCGACGCCACTCGACCAGTGCTCTTGCATAGTGTCGGCACTGAATTCGTAGTCCTTGTAATGCCCTTCGTAAGGCTTGTTCTTGTAGATCAGATGGACCACGTTGATCGACGACCCATCGGCCACCTGCTCGGCGAGCCGAAAGAGGGGATCGTTGCGCCGCGCCTCGGCGGGTACGTGCTCGAGGAGTTCCTTGATAAAGCGCGCGTGCTTTTGCCGATCGGCAAGCATGTTGGTGATGGCGCGCGTGCGGCTCGAATATTGAATGTCCTTGGCGCGTTCGGCCACGTCCAGGAAATCGGCGGGTACGTTGCCGCTCGCGCTCCATAGATCGACCTGGAATACGAGCGTGTCCTTGTGGTCGGCGTCACGCAGCACCTCCGTGAGCGGTGTGTTCGACACGAGGCCGCCGTCCCAGTAATACTCGCCGTCGATTTCCACGGCCGGAAAACCCGGCGGCAGCGCGCCCGATGCCATGAAGTGCTCCGGCTCGAGCCGCATTTTGGCGTTGTCGAAATAGACGAGATTACCGCTGCGCACGTTCACCGCGCCCACGGACACGCGGATCGGGCCGTCGTTGATACGGTCGAAATCGGCGAAGCGTTGCAGCGTCGACTTCAGTGCGGCCGTGTCGTAGTAGCTCACCGCATTCGGCGTCGCCTTCTGCCAGCCCGCGACGGGCAACGGGCGGCGCGGCGCGAAAAAGCCGGGCTGGCCTTCAGTGAGCGCGCGACCCGCGGCCCACATGCTGGCCCAGCGGCGCGAAAAATCCTGCTGGCTGAACATCGGCATGGCGAGCGCGCCGAGGTTGCCGAACCAGTCGAGCGGATGGCAGATCGACTCCCAGAACCCACGCAGCGCTTCGACGCGCCGCGCGGGTTCGTTGCCCGCAATAATCGCCGTGTTGAGCGCGCCGATCGACACGCCCGCAATGCGATGCGGTTCGACGCCGGCCTGCGCGAGCCCTTCGAACACGCCGGCCTGATAGGACCCGAGCGCGCCGCCGCCCTGCAAAACAAGGGCGATTTCGTCGTAGCGCGGCAGCTCAAACGGCTTGCGCTCCCTGCGGGCGGTTAGATTGCTGCTGCGCATACGTTCTCCCTTTTTTCGTTGGTTGTTCAGTGCATCGACCAGCCGTGCGTGACGAGCACCGACTGGCCCGTCAGCGCCTGCGACCCGAAGCCCGCGAGGAACGCGACCGTGTTGGCCACGTCGTCGAGCGAGGTGAACTCGCCGTCCACGGTGTCCTTGAGCATCACGTTCTTGACGACGTCCGCTTCCGAAATGCCGAGCGCCCTGGCCTGCTCGGGAATTTGCTTGTCGACGAGCGGCGTACGCACGAAACCCGGGCATACGACGTTGGCGCGCACGCCGCGCGGACCGCCTTCCTTCGCCACGACGCGGGCAAGGCCGAGCAAACCATGCTTCGCCGTGACATAGGCCGCCTTGAGCTTCGACGCCTCGTGCGAGTGCACCGAACCCATGTAGACGATCGAGCCGCCTTTGCCGCTGCCGTACATATGCTTGAGCGCGGCCTTGGTGGTGAGAAACGCGCCGTCGAGATGGATCGCGAGCATCTTCTTCCAGTCGGCAAACGGGAACTCGTCTACCGGGCTGATGATCTGGATGCCCGCGTTCGACACGAGCACGTCGATCCCGCCGAAGGCTTTCGCTGCTTCGTCGATCCCGGCATTCACGGCTTCTTCGTTGGTGACATCCATCGCCACGGCGAGGGCCTTGCCGCCCGCTGCCACGATGCTGTCCGCCACCTTGCCGGCGTTCGCGAGATTGAGGTCGGCGATCACGACCGCCGCACCCTGGCTCGCGAACGTGCGCGCGCAATGTTCGCCAATACCGCTTGCGGCGCCCGTGATGACTGCAACCTTGTCTTTCAACGACATCTGTATTCCTTACTAAAAAGCGATAGATAAACAGATCAGGCGAGCTCGACTTCGGGTTCGCCCAAGGCGGCGTCCTGGCTCGACGTCGCGGCGAGATAGTCGAAGGCGACCTCGCCGATATCGAGCGTGAGATCCGCAATGACGTGGCGTGCACCCACCACGCGGCTCACCGGCAGATCGGCAACGGGAGCGAGCGCGTGCGGATGCAGCTCGATCGCGGCCGGGCCGCTCCATGCGCCGCGCACCGTCACGTCGCGCAGATAGAAGCGCACGAGTTCGCAGATGCGCGCCGTGCCGTCCACATGCGGAATGATCTTGAGGAGATAGTTGGGCGTGTCGGCGAGCTTGCGGCGCTCGTCTTCGCTGTTGAGCACGTGGTGCTTGTAGCCCATCGTGCCGGTCGCGATGCGCTGCGTGCCGTAATCGAGCGTGCCGAGCAGCGTGTCGTTGCCATCGACGGCGAGCACGGGGCGCGCGAGTTTCTTCGGGAAGCCCCAGATTTCACGACCGCCGGCAATCGGGCCTTCGTCGTCGAGATACATCGAATGCGTGTAATTCGCGAGGCGGCCTTGCGGATCGCGTACGGAGATCACCTGGCCGCTTTCCGTGTAATCGCCAAATCCGGACGAGTCGGGCATGCGGATGAATTCGTAATGAACGAGATTGTTTTCCGGCTTGAGCGGCTCCGGCACGATGGCGCGCAGCGCATCGGGATCGGTCTCGTACGTGATGATGAAATATTCGCGGTTGACGAAGCGAAACGGCGGCCGCGGATACGCGGGGTTGTGCATGGGCATCGCGAATGCATCGCGGCGGATTCTTGCCAGATCCATACTGTTCTCCAGGCTAGGCTGCGTGAAAACGTCGCGACAGATGTTAGATGGAAAACATGACACGATCGCATTGATGGCGATAAAACACCGTTTCAGTTTCGTTAAATAAAAAGGAAATTGAAAGTTTATTGGCCATCCCGGCGTCATTTTCGTGTGATTGGTTCGACTTCGCGTATGCCGATTTTTTCAGCCTAATCATGGTATTAGGTTCGTTGCGAAGGAAACATATGACGAATGCTGATCAAAACAGGAAATAGATTAGTGCGTGGATTGGGAGAGACGGCCGGCCACTTCGCACAGTGAAGGAACGGGTCCGGCATCAGGGTGTTTCGTATAAATTCAGAAGGAATACGAAGTATATTGGCAGCCTGAAGTGATCCGCCGCGATACCGGATCGTCGCGCGCCGAACACCATGTTATATGACATCTCTTGTGGTCCGCTGGCGTAAGATATCCTCGCTTCCAGCGGGGAAGCGGCAGGGCAGTCTGTGACCGACTAGAATGGATTGGCACGCCTAAGCACGAGACGTGCTTCCTGCTTCGTCAGCCAGCGAGCATACCGGCGAGATGCGATGAGCATATTCAGGTTTCAATCGGCGACCGAATCGGCATTCCTCAAACGCTCGCATGCGCCCAGCGCGGTTCGCGCATGGCTGGTCGATATGCTGTGCTGGCCCGGCCGGTTCGAGGATCCACAGGTCGAACGCGAATTTACGGAGGAGTATGGCCGGCGCTTCGCCGACTTTCGCCGTGCGGCGCTGGTGCTCGGAACGCTGATCTGGGTGTGCTTCGGCTTTTGGGAAATCAGCCTTGCGCAGACCAGTCCGGTGTTCCGGCCGTACTTCCCGGAGGTTTTCGCGTTCCGTTGCGCCGGTGCGATTGGCGCGAGCGTCGGCATCGTGCTGGCTTTCAGGCTCGAATTTCATCGAGACAAGGTTGCGCACTGGATCCTGCTTTCGGGCCTGGCGTTCATGTGCTTTTGCCTGTTGATGCAAACCGTCCTTGCTCCACGCCCATTCAATTTCACCCATTTTTTTGTCGGCTTCTATTTAATTCTCTTTTATCTGTTCGGCTTTCTGCGCCTGCGGGCCAAGGCGACGCTCATGCTGACCGCATGCGTGATCGCCGTGATCGTGATGGCGCAACTGGTCACTCAGGCGGTCGAGCCGGACAACTTCGCCGCGGGCATGTTCTATCTGTTGAACGTCGCCGTGCTCGGGCACAGCGTCAACGTGAATGCCGAGCGGCACGTGCGCGACCGGTATGTTGCCGTCCAGGCACTTGCGCAGAGCAACGCTGCGCTGCAGAGCGCCAACGCCGAACTCGCGCAAAAGCATCATGACCTCGAGCGCGCACGGCGCGACCAGCAGACCAAGTCGGAAGCCCTGATCGCCTTGCGCGAGCAGCAGCGCGAAGCGGCAGAGCAGGCGAGCCGGGCGAAGTCGCGCTTTCTGGCCGCGGCCGCGCACGACCTGCGCCAGCCCATGCATGCGCTGAACCTGTTTCTTGCGGCGGCAGACGAAGCGCTGGAAGCGCGCGACATCGAAGCATCGGGCAAGCTGATCGGCGAAGCGCGCAAGGCGTCGGTATTGACGGCGCGTCTTTTCAATGCTGTGCTCGACTTGTCGAAGCTCGAATCGGGGCACGTCAACCCGACCTATACGAGCGTCGACCTCAGCCGCGTGACCGAGGAGACGGTCGAGCAGCTCGCGTCGTTCGCGGCGAGCCGCGGCGTCGTGCTGCGCTATGCCAAGGCGCTGCAAAAGCCCGCATGGGTACGCACCGACGCCGACTGGATTCCCCGCGTGCTGAGCAACCTCATTGCGAACGGCATCAAATATTCGGATCCCGCGAAAGCGGGGCGCTCCACGGTGCTCGTGGGTTTGGTCCGTATGCCTAATTATGTTCGCCTCGATGTGCTGGATAACGGCATCGGTATCGCGTCGGAGCATTGGGACGCGATTTTCCAGCCGTTCGTCCAGCTCGGCAATCCGGAGCGGGACCGCGAGAAAGGGCTCGGGCTCGGTTTGTCGATCGTGAATGCGGTGGTGTCCCTGCTCGAGGGACATCGTCTCGAACTCAAGTCGATCGAGGGTCACGGGTCGCGCTTCTCGGTGCGCATGCCGGTGGCGGATCCATTCGCGCATGAGGATGCCGCGATATCGCCCGCCGATGCGGCCTCGTCGCTGTCACCGTCGTCGCTTCGTGGTCTCTACGTGTTGCTGGTCGAGGACGACAGCCTTGTGCGCGCGTCGATGGAGGCGCTGTTCGCGCGATGGGGGGTGTTGTCCGATTCGGTGCGTTCCGTAGCCGAACTCGACGAACTGTTGCAGTCGATCGAGCGCGTCCCTGACCTGGTGATCAGCGACTACCGGTTGCCGGAGAATTCGACCGCACACGACGTCATCCGGCTCCTCGGCGAGCACGTTGCGCGGCCCGTGCCGTGTCTCGTGGTGACGGGGGAAGCCGTGGCAAGCACGCAGGGCGTGTTGCCGGAGCGCTGCGTGCTCAGCAAGCCATTGGCTCCCGACCTGCTGATTGCGCGCATGCTCGAATTGACGGAGGCATCGGCCCGGGCGACCTAGACCGCCGGGGCGTGCGCAACGGTGGGAATCTCGATGCCGCGGCGTGCCATTTCGACAATCAGGAAAGTGCGCCGCGACACGTTGAACCGGCTCAGCAGATCGCTGATGTACTCCTTCGCGGTGTTCTCCGAGATATTCATCTTTCGCGCGATGGCCTTGTTCGACATGCCCTGCAGCAGAAAACCCAGGGTTTGCGCGAGACGCGGCGGCAGGTTCAGCGAATCGATCGGAATGGCCTTGCTCGGCCCCGGGGACTGCGGGGTATGGCCGCCCTTGCCGAGCACACTGTTGGGCAGATAGACCCGTCCGTTCAGGATGGTCTGCAGGGCTTCCCGGAACACCGCGCCGCCTTCCTCGCTGGCCTTCGAGATGAAGCCGCCGGCGCCATTCTTGATGCAGTCCAGCACGGTTTCGCGGTCGTCCTGCGCGGACAGCATGACCACATGCGCCGCGCGCTCGTTCTCCTGCAGCCAGCGTAGCAAATCAAGTCCGGTGTGATTGTCGCCGATCTGGTAGTCGAGAAAGACCAGGTCGTAAGCCTTGTTCTGCAGCCGTTCGACAGCAGCGTCGTACGAGCCGGCCTCGTCGATGTCGAGCGTCGGCTCCGAAGTCAGGATCAGGCTCTTCATCGCAATACGCGTCAAGCCCTCGTCTTCGACGAGCAGTACGTGCCGGAAATACAGGTTGTCCATCGAGCGCCTCTCTAGTCGTCCCCACTGTACCCGCAATCCTGCAGGCTGCGATCCCCCCAAAGCGGGGGACGCTCGTGGGGCCGCCTTCTGGAGGCGCTTTTCCCCCGCCATGGCCGGTTTTGCCAGAATCCCGGCACGCGCACGATGGAGTCGCTGCAGTTCGGACGATGAGGGACACCATCATGCATACGCCGCATCCCGACTTCAAAAGCCTGTTGAATATCTTCCGCTTTGCGTCGGACGACGAAACCCGCGTACGCCCTTGCAAGCCGGAGCCTGAACCGGCGACCCAGCCGGACGCGACGATCCTGGCCGAGCTGCTTCGGGCAAGGGCGCTCATGGTCCGCATCGAGTCGAGCGGTGTGACTTTTCCCGACCAGATCTACGACGTCTTCGTGCAGGCCCTGGCCGCCTATGACCAGAAGTGCTGGACTGAGCAGATCGACCGCAGTTTCTGCATCACGTTGAGCCTGCTGGAGTCGGTCGCACGCCACCGCCGTGGCGCCAAAGCGGCCCGCACCGTTTGCACTGATGCAACCCTGGTTAATCACGACAATCCGGGCCCGACGGTCATCGTCAGCGAGCGTCGGAACAGGCTCGACGGTAATTGGTGAGCGATCGTCGACGAGGAGACGGTGCGATGCGAGACAACTCCATCCGGTATGACGGGCTCGATGAGCAGCGCCTGCAGTCCCTGCTTGCGCAGGAGTGCGATAGCCAGGCGGGAGGCAAGCGGGCAGGGCGCGAGAAAACGATTCAGATAAAGCCAGAGACAGAAAGGCGGCCGCAGAGTCCCTACACTGTCCACACGCTCGACACGGCGATTGCGCACCTCGAAAGTGCGATCAGCGCGGACAAGGCGATGGCGATATTCAGCGCGAGCTATTGGCACTCCCGCGTGCTCGAGCTCCGTTCCACACCGGGGATTCTGCACATTCAGGAGCGTCGGCTGCAGTGTTTGCTGGATCGGTTCGCGGCCAGAGCCGGGGGACGCGAAATAGACTGAGTCATGCCTGATTCGGGGGAGCAGAGGAGATCAAACAAGTAGGGTAGCGTGAGAGACCACCAAAATATCAGTGATAAAGACGCTGTTAATTTGCACTAGCCGCAACGCGTGGCTGAAACCGGACCCGGCAACGCGCGGCGTTCTCTTCCAGAATGCATCGGGATGGTCGCTAAAGCAGGCCCATTGCCGATGCCTTGAGTGTCGCCGCCGCGCGGGTGGAGCACTCGAACTTGCGAAACACGCTTTCGACATGCGTGCGCACAGTGCTCGGACTCAGCGCCAGTTCTCGCGCGGCTTCCTTGTTGCTCGCGCCGCGCGAGATGGCACGCAGCACGTCGATTTCGCGCGGCGTGAGAGGCGCGCGCTGCGCCGTGGGGCTCGCGGGGCGCCTGACCGCAACCGCACCTTCGGCCAGCAGCGCATCGACCGCTTCGCCGCTCAGGCGGCCGCTCATGACCTCGTCGCGCAGCTGTTGCGCGGCGGCGTCGTCGGAGAGCGCGGCTCGCCACGGACGCACCGAGCGCAACGCGACCCACGCGACCGACGCAGCCAGTACGCGCGCCTCCAGCGTCATGGCCTCGCCGCGTGCGCCGCGAAAATAACCCGAGCCGTCCAGCCGCTCATAGGCATACGATGCGAGTTCGGCCGCATCGCCGAGCGCGCCGGCTTGCCTGCCTGCGCGCGACGTCCAGTAAGGCACGAGGCGCACTTTCTCCCAGGCGCTTTCGGGCAAACGCGCGCTCAGATTCCAGATGCCGTTGGGCACCGCCGCCCGACCAATTCCGTGAATCAATCCTGCGCGATAGACGCGTTCGTGCGCGGCCTTGTCCGTCGTGAGACGTTCGCAACAGCGGGCGGCCGTCGCCGCGACCGCGCGCGAGAAGCCGGTCATCCAGGGCAGTTTGAGGTCGATGACGTCGGCGATCAGCTCCGCCGACGTTGCCTGCTGCATACGCGATGTCGTCAACGCGGCGTCGAGATCGGCGGCCGACGCACGTTCCAGTTCCGCGAGCCAAACGGGCGCACCGCGCTGCGCGGTCTCGACCAGCTGCAATGGATAGCGCGTGTCGGCGCGTTGCGCAATGAGACCGAGCGCCTGCTCGACACCATACGTGCGACTGAAAATCTCCAGATCTCCGGCAAGCGCGACGACGAACACGGGCACCGGCACGGCGTCGCGTGCAAGATGCGCGGGCATACCGCTGCCGTCCCACATTTCGAAGATATGACGCAACGCCGTTTCGGTTGCGAGGGGGAGGCCCAGCATGCGCGCCACTTCGCCCGCCACTTCGCAGTGCGTCTGCGCGAGCGGCGTGAGCACCGCGGCGGCACCGCCACGCGATTCAAGTGGCGCGAACCAGTCTGTGCGGCCGTCGAGCATCGAGACGCGGCTTTGGATGTCGTCGCCGAAAACGTCGGCGAAGCCCGCCGCGTTTGCCGTGCATCCCGACCAACGCAACAGCGACGTCTCCCGCACGGTATCGATCGTCGACGCGTCGAGCCGGGCGGCTTGCGCGAGGCGAGCCGCGAGCCATGCGGTGCGCGGCGAATGATCGGTGGGCTGGCCCATGCTCAGATCGCCGATGAAGGCGAGGGCTTTCACGGCATCGAACACGCGCAGCGGGAAAAGGCCAGCTTTGTCGTCGGTCATCGGCATGGGAGGCAGAGCGCACGTCAGGCGTTCGATCACTATACGTCACAACGCCATTCGACCCCGCGAGGGTCGGTCATTCGACCGATGCCGCGGAAGTGAGGCGAGTGCGATCCTTTGCACCGTTGTCACGAACTGTTCAGGAGTTGCCATGGCTGATCGACACGCAGATATCACGCTCACTCGCGAAGAGAGCTGGCTCAGGCAGTATTACTTTGTGCGGACCGCGTTTTCCGCGGCCTGGGTCGCACTGGCTTTTTCGCTCGCGCAGCACTCGCCGGCCAGAATCGCTGCACTGCTCGTCGTCTATCCGGCATGGGATGCCCTGGCCAACTACCTCGACATGTCGCGCAGCGGCGGGGCGGATGAAAACCGTACGCAAGTCGTCAACGTCGGCATCAGTATCTTGACGACGGTCGCCGTGATCGTGGCGTTGAAGCTGGGCGCGCATGGCGTGCTGGGCGTGCTGGGCGTGTTTGGCGTGTGGGCCATCCTGTCCGGGCTGCTTCAGCTCGGCACCGCCGTGCGTCGCTGGAAGCGCTTCGGTGCGCAATGGGCGATGATACTTAGCGGTGCTCAATCGGCTTTGGCCGGGGTGTTTTTCATCGTGCAGGGCGGTGCGCCGATGGCCTCTGCGATCGAGAAGGTGGCGGGCTATGCAGCGGTCGGCGCCGTCTACTTTCTGATCTCTGCCCTGTGGCTTTCGGCTGGCCAACTGCGAAGCAAGATGGCCAGAACGTCTTGATGCACCGGCGCAGGTGGCGTGTCGCCTGACTAGATCATCGGCGCGTTCTCCTGCAGGCAGGCCCACAATCGCTGTGCAACCGGGCCATGCGAGACGTCGCGGCGCCTCGCTGCAACCAGCGTTTCCGTATGTCCCGGGAGCGACCGGCTCGCAAGGGATTTCAAGGCGCCACTACGCAGCTCCGCTTCGATCAGGAAGTCCGGCAGATGCCCCCACGCGAGGGCCTGCATGATGACGTCCTTTTTCATGCCCTGGTCGGGCACCGTGATCTGCCTCGCACCCTCGACGACCAGAAAGTTCGAGTCGCCGGGCTGCTGGGCGGAATCGCGCATCACGCATTGCGCGTAGTCGCGCAAGTGCTTCGCACGCAGCGTCCCGGTTTGATGCGCCGGTAGCAGGCCAGGCGCCGCCACCGGAACCAGGCGCACTTTGCCGAGCACGAGCCACTCCAGTGACAGGTCGGTCGTATCGACACGATGCAGGATCAGATCGGCTTGGCTGGCCTTTAGCCGCTCTACGGGCCCGCCAACCGATTCGAAATGCAGATTCAGCCGCGTGCGCGGACACGTGACGAAAAAGCGCGCGAGCAGATTCAGCGCAACCGGGCGCGGACACAGATCGCCAAGAACCACGTTCAGTTCGCTTTCTTCACCGCCGGCCAGTTGCGCTGCGTGCTGACGCAAGCCTTCCGCTTCGCTCAGGAGTGGCTGCATGCGCTCGTAAAACGAACGGCCCATGGCGCTCAGTTTCACGCGATAGCCACTGCGGTCGAGCAAGGCGAGCCCCGTTTGGCTTTCGAGCCGAGCCACCGCGGCAAAGACGGCAGGATGGGATCGATGGAGTGCGCTCGCGGCAGCCTGGAAGCTCCCGGTCCGGATGACGGCGTCGAAGCATTGCACGTCGTGAAGCGTGAAATCTGCCATGTCGATTTATATGACAATTTTTGTCCAATCTTTGTAATTTTATTTGAATTCTGAGCGACCCATACTCGGCCTGCCAACTGGCGTTGCACAAGGTGTTCGGCGAACGGCGCCGCGCCCGACAGCGCCTTCTTTGCAGGAGATGTCATGGCGCGCTTTTCCTTCCTCACGACGACCGACGGCGCGCGTATCGCGTATCGGCTCGACGGTCGTGACGACAATCCCACAATCGTGCTGTCGAACTCGATCGGCACCACGCTGCGCATGTGGGACGGGCAGATCTCCGCATTGACGCAGCACTTTCGCGTGCTGCGCTACGATGCGCGCGGGCACGGCGCGTCGAGCGTTCCCGCGGGGCCGTATCCGCTCGCGCGTCTGGGGCAGGACGTCCTCGAACTGATGGACGCGCTCGACCTGACGCGCGCGCATTTTCTTGGACTCTCGCTGGGCGGAATTGTCGGCCAATGGCTGGGCGTGCATGCGCCGGACCGGATCGACAGGCTGGTGCTGAGCAATACTGCGCCATGGCTCGGGCCGGCGGCCAGGTGGGATGCACCGATTGCGGCGGTCCTGCAGGCCGAAGACATGATCGACACCGCCGAAACCTTCCTGCGCAACTGGTTCCCGGCGCACATGCTCGAGGCAGCAGATCCGGTGGTCGACGCGTTCCGTGCGATGTTGACCACGACGAACCGGCATGGCCTCGCCGGTTCGTGGGGCGCCGTGCAGGAAGCGGATATGCGGGAGTCGCTTGCGGGCATCGCACGGCCGACACTGGTGATTGCGGGAGAGCACGATACGGTGACGGCAGCGAGTTATAGCGTGCAAATGGCGAAGACGATTGCGGGCGCGAGGCTGCTGATGCTCCCGGCGGTGCACCTCTCCAACATCGAGTTTCCCGAGAGATTCAACGACGAAGTCGTGCGATTTCTGCGCGCGCCGAGCTGACGCTGGACACGCATGAAGCAAGCAAGGCGGCTAGAGATCGAGCGTCACGCCGCCCGCCGCCGGATGCCCGACGCAGATCAGCGCGAACCCCGGCTCGGCGTCGAACTCCGGCGGTTCGCCGTATTCCACGCTGCCATCGAGTACGCGCGTGGCGCACGTCCCGCACATGCCCGAGCGGCAGCTGGACACCGCGTCGGTGCCGCAGCGCTCTGCGGTTTCGAGCAGCGAGCCCTGCCGCGGCTGCCATTGCACCGTTTTCGCCGTGCGGGCGAAGGTCACCGGTCTGGCTGGCGTTGCCTCGCTCGCAACGGCAGCGTGATCGGGCGCACGCTTCAGGCTCGATGGCCCGAACGCCTCGAAACGGATCCGCTCGTCCGCAATATTCAGTGCGCGCAGCCCGTCGTACAGATCGCGCATGAACGCTTCGGGGCCGCACAGATAGAAGTCGTAGTCGTCGAACGGCAGGAAGCGACGCAGCGCATCGATGTTCACGCGGCCCGCGAGCCGGTCGCCGTCGGGCGAGTCGTGTGGCGCGGCGCTGTCGTACAGATGCACCGAGACGTTCGGATGCGCGCGTTCGATCTTCCGCAGCACCGCTGCGAACGGCCTTTCGTGCTCGCCGCGCGTCCCGTGGAACACGTGGATGCGGCGTTGAGGCTCGAGCGTGAGTGCCGCGTCGAGCATCGCGAGCATCGGCGTAATGCCAATGCCTGCCGCCGCCAGCACGATCGCGCGCGGGCTGCGTGCATCGAGCGTGAACGAGCCGCGCGGCGCCAGGGTCTCGATCAGCGAGCCCATGCGTGCGTGTTCATGCAGCCAGCGCGACACCGCGCCGTCGCGTTTCACGCTGATCCGGTAGCGTGCCGGACGTGCGGCGTCGTGCGCAGCGGAGAGCGTATAGGTGCGCATGAGCGGCTTGTCCGCTCCGGGCATGACGACGCGCAGCGGAAGGTACTGCCCAGCTTCGAAAGGCGCGAGTGGCTCGCCGTCGATTGCTTCGAAGTGGAACGAGCGGATCGTCGGGGATTCGTCGCGTACCTCGGCCACGCGCAGCGTGCGCCACGCGCGCGCGTCGGCTTTCTTCGGCGCAGCCGCCGGCGAACTCTCTGTCGAAGCCTGCGCGAACTGCGGCGCATAGTCGACCGCCGACCACCGCAACGGCAAGGCTTCCCGCACACGGCGCACTTCTGCCAGGTGAAAGCGCACCAGCCGCTGTGCCAGCGGGAATTGCGCGATTTCGGGGCCGTCCCAGATCACCTCGGCGCGCACGGCCAGATACAACAGATCCCCACGCGCAAAGTCGACGAACAGCAAGCCCGCGCGCGGATCGTGCAGCAGGTTGCCGATCGTGTTGAAAAACTTGTTGCCGCTGAAGTCGGGCGCAGTCAGCGTTCGCGCGTCGTCGATCCGCACGAAGCCGGGCATGCCGCCGCGATGCGAAACATCGGCGCCGCCCGCCGTTCCCGCTGCATCATCGAGATTGGCGGTGGCGATGAAAAATACGTCCGCGCGCGCGATCAGTGCGCGGTCTTCTTCCGAGAGTGCCTGCGCATGTTCGACTGTGGCGCGCGCCGGCGTATCGCCGACGAAAGCCGGTTCCCGTCCATTGATGTACTTCGCGCAGTTGCCGAAACTCTGCTCGACGGCGAGCGTCACCACGCCGCCATCGACCGCTTCGATCACGCCATTCACGCGGTTGCGCCGCCGTGTGTGCGGCTGGATGCCGAGCCCGCCGATACGCGCGCCCGGCACCCAGCTCCCTTCGAGCGGATCGCCTGGCAGCGCGCCGCCGTCGATGCGCAGCGTGCGGCTGTCCGGCGTCGACACGAAGCCCGCCGTGTTCGCACGCAGCGTCGCCCACGGCTGACCGGCTGCATCGACGCCGCCGAACACCATGAACGGCAGCATCGCGAAGAACGCGCGATGCTGGTCCGGCATGTAATCGCGGATGCCGCGCGAGCCGTTTTCGAGCGCAACGTCGGCTACGCCCGCGCGCAATTGCGCCTCGCGCTCGCCGTCGTGAAACGGCCCCGCAGTGCGGTACGGATTCAGGTCGGGGAGAGCGGTCATGACGGCCTCGGGGTGACGGCGTGCGAGTTTCGTTCAGGCGGCGAGCAGGCCCGCTTTCGTCGATGGCATCGGCACGAAGCCCGGCAACGCGGCGACGCGCGAGAGCCATGCGCGCAGATGCGGATACGGCTCCAGCGACACGCCGCCTTCAGGTGCATGCGCAATGTAGGTATGCGCGGCAATATCGGCGATCGTCACGTGATCGCCCGCGGCGAACGGCTTGTGCGCGAGTTCGGCATCGAGCAACGGCAGCAGCGTTTGCGCGATTTGCTGGGCGTGCGCCAGATCGAGATCGCGCTTGAATACGTTGACGAGACGCGCGGCGCACGGGCCGAACGCGATCGGACCGGCTGCGAGCGACAACCAGCGTTGCACGGCTGCCGCGCCAGGCGGATCGTCCGGCAGCCACGACGGCTCGCCGTAGCGCTTCGCCAGATAGACGAGGATCGCGTTCGAATCGAACAACACCGTATCGCCATCGACGATGGTCGGCACCTGGCCGAAGGGGTTCAGCTTCAAATACTCGGGCTGACGGTGCTCGCCCGCGGCGAGATCCACCGGCACGATCTCGAACGGCACATCCAGCATCGAAAGGAACAGCCGGACGCGGTGTCCGTGGCCGGAGAGCAAGGCCGTATACAGGCGAATCGGCGTGGCGGGACGGGCGGTTGGCATCTTGTTCTCCACAACGAAAGCGCTTCGGGATGAAGCGACAGGGAGTGTTCAGAGTAGACAATGGCTGCGCGCGCGAGAAGACTGCTAAGCTTGCATTCATTTTCTATCGAAAGTGGACAATCTCCTATGACGGATGTACGCGACGTGAATCTGAACCGGCTGGCGGTGTTCGTCGCCGTGGTCGAAGCGGGATCGCTTACGGCGGCGGCCGAGCGGCTCGGCATCGCCAAGACGATGGTCAGTGCGCATATGCAGCGCCTCGAACGCGAGATCGGCGCGAGCCTGATCACGCGCACCACGCGGCAGCTATCCGTGACCGATACAGGCCGTGCGTTTTACGACGCCAGTTGCCGCA
This sequence comes from Paraburkholderia sp. BR14312, assembly GCF_040948675.1. Classification (NCBI taxonomy): domain Bacteria; kingdom Pseudomonadati; phylum Pseudomonadota; class Betaproteobacteria; order Burkholderiales; family Burkholderiaceae; genus Paraburkholderia; species Paraburkholderia sp. BR14312. The sequence goes on along the minus strand of NZ_JBFPKI010000001.1, from coordinate 172,380 downwards.
TCCTGCAGATGACGGAAGAGGCACTATCGGCCGTCTCGGAGGAAGCCGCGCCCCCTCGCGGCACGCTGCGAGTGAGCGCGCCTGTCGACTACGGCGCGCAGATCGTCGCGCCCGCGCTCGTCGATCTGCGTGACGTGTATCCGGAACTCGACATCGAACTGGTTTGCGCCGATCACTATGTCGACCTGATCGGCGAGGGGATCGATCTGGCTGTGCGGCTGGGCAATCTGCCCGACTCGAACTACCGCTCGGTGAAGCTAGGAAGCTACGTGCGTTGGCTGGTCGCGAGCCCCGCGTTCGTTGAGCGCCACGGCATGCCGAAGTCGCTGAACGCATTGGCGTCCTTGCCGCATATCGCGATGAGCGTGCTGCGGCATCCGTCGACGCTCGAGTTGACGCGCGATGCCCGGCGGCCCGCGGTGGGCCGCGTCAGCCACGACAAAGCCGTGCGCCGCGTGCGCTGCGCGAATGCGCTGAGCGTGAATACGGCGACGTCGGCGCGCGCGGCGGTCCTCGCGGGTGGCGGGTTTGCCGCGCTGACCGACTTCTCGACGCGCGCGGATCTTGCGTCCGGCGCGCTCGTGCGCTTGCTGCCCGAATGGTCCGGCGTACCTTTGAATGTGCAGGCCGTGTTTGCACCGACGAGCTATCCGTCGGGCAAGGTGCGGGCGGTCATCGAAGCACTGAGGGCGACGATCGCGAAGAGTGCCGCGTAGGCGTGCCAGGCCGCTCACGCCCGTGGCGTTGAACATGCGCCGCGCGATCAGCCCGGAGGCAGAAAACGATCCTCGACGAAGAACCGTCGGCGAGCCTCTTCATCCGATGGCGTCTCCGGGCCGAGCCCCGGCAGATCGGGCGCGCGATCGGGCTCCATGGCGAAACACGGCAGGATGCGGGCGCGGCGCTCGTCAGCGCTCGCGCCGCGTTCGTACAGCAACTGGGTGAGCCAGTCCAGTACGCGGTGCAGGGCGCCGTAATAGCGGTCGTGCTCGAAGGCATACGCATGCGCGGCGGCTTCCCAGTCGTCGTTTGCGAGCAGACGGTCGAGCAGCACCCTGACGTCGCGCAGCGTCAACGACAACCCGCATCCCCATGACGGGTCGCTGGCCGCCGCCGCGTCGCCGATCAGCACCACGCTGCCGTTGCAGGGATGCTCGACCCAGATGTCCGCGCCGGGATAAGCCGCGAGCGGGCCAACCACACTCGCGCGTTCGAACCAGTCGCGCGGCACGCCCGTGTCGACACAGGCGTCGAGGAACTCGCGGGTATGCCCGCTGCCGCTGATGGGGTGCGCGCGCTGCCCGACCCATGAGACGAAGTACGTCCTGAACCGCTGATGCCCGATGGGAAAAACCAATGCGGCCTGTCCCAGCGCTGGGCACTGGAAGTGGTGTACCGAATCTTCCGGCGTGTCGAGCCCTTCGTAGAGCACACCCGCCACGATCAGCCGCCCGGGATCCTGGTTGAGCGTGAAGCCGGCGATTCTGCGCACCGTCGACCTGCGTCCGTCCGCGCCCACCACGAGCCGGGCTTTTACCCGATGTGTGCCGCCATCCGTGCGAATCTCGGCGACAGGCGGCTTGCCTGGCGCATCGCCCTGATCGACGCGCACGACCTCGGCGCCGCGCAGCACGATGGCCCCCGATGACTCGGCCGCGTCGAGCAGCGTGCGCTGCATCGACGGATGATAAAAGTCCAGACACGGGGTGTGCCCGGGAGTGGTATCCGCGAGGTTGCGCGATTCGGCTGGCACCAGTCCGCTGTATCGCCTCCAGAACGGAACCACGTGCGCCCCGTCATCACGGAGCAGCCGATCGATGCCGAGCGCGCGGGCTTCGACGACACCCCAGGGCATCATGCCCTCGCCGCGCACGCGGTCCCTGAACGACGTCTCGCGTTCGACGATGAGCGTGCGCACGCCGGCGCCTGCGAGTGCACGGCCAAGCGTTGCGCCGCCAAGACCGCCGCCCGCGATCACGATGTCGTAGCTGCCCTGAGTCATTTGAAAACCTCCATGCCATGGCGGCGACGCGAACCCGGACGTCAGCAAACCGACGGCGCATGAGGCGCTTGAGCGTGCGTGCCGCGAGGCGTGCGGATAGCGCTATTATGCGACTGGCATACGCTGTGGAGGCAAGATTCGATGGTCGGGATGCGAAGCATCTGGACGACGAGGTCGAGCGTCGGGAGGCTGCCTCAATTCACGCCGGTGGCATAGCGGCGGCAATGTTCGAGATAGCCGGCTTCGTGGCTGCTCGCCAGTTGCACGATGCTCGTCCAGAGCCACAGGGGCGCATCGATCGTCTTCGAGCGAGCGCGCCGGAGTTCGGCGAGCCAGCTGCGCCGTGTCGGCGGGTCCATCTGGCGTGCGTGCGCGTTGCCGACCACCGCCGCGAGATAGAACGCGACCTTGCGCGCCTCGCTCTCTTCGAGCTCATCGATTTCGAGCTTGAGATCCTGCGGCAGCAATTCGCGAATCACCACGGCGCGATCGAGCAGGCGGGACGCCCGCATGCGCTCGCCGAGAAAGGGCGAGAGATGGCGCGCGCCTTCCACCACGCGCTCGGCGTTGTCGCGCGGCATCGATGCGTCTTCGTAACGCGGTGCAGCGGCTTTCACACCCTCCTTGATGTCCATGAGACACAGATCGTCGCCATCGATCATGCCGCCGTCGACATCGAGCAGGACTGCATAGCGAAGCCTGCCGAGCGAACTGCAGCCCTTGACCCAATACGCCGCGTCGATCACCTCGACCTTGCCGGCATCGTTGCGGCCGCGCAGGCCCGTGGGCAGACTCGCGATGGCATCGTCGAGAAAGAGCGTGTCGATTGCCCTGCGCTCGGCGCGCGTGAGCGGCCAGAAACGCTTGCCAAGTGGAATGGTGGGTTCGAGATCCTCAATGCGCTCCTCGGCCAGATGCTGCCATGAGCGGCGTACGGCCGCTTTCATCGCCAGATGCACGGGCTCGGGGCGCCCGGACATCTGGACCTTCGCGCGCTTTGGCCCGAACGCCGATTCGTAGCCCGCTGCGAGCGCCTCCATCATGTGCACGATGGTGAGACCGGAAAGCGAGGAGCCGCGTGCCGCGGTCGCCAGCGAGAGGCCAAGGCGGATGAGGTCGTGCGCGGGGTTGCCGATCACGGTCTGATCGAGGTCGCGGATATGGACTTCGACCTTGCCTTCCTGATTCGCGACGGGGCCGAGGTTGCCGGTATGGCAATCGCCGCAAATCCAGATCGCCGGGCCGCGTGGCAGCGAGTCGCCGTTCGTCTCGACGATCCATTCGTAGAAGCGGGCCGTATTGCCGCGCACGTAGGCATGAGGCGAGCGCGCCATTTTCAGGCGGCGCTGTCCGGTCAGGATGGCCGCTCGCTCGCCGGGCTTGGGCAGCGCCTTTGTCGGCCCCGCGCCTTTCGAAACTGTCGGCTTTGTCCCTTTCGGCAGTTTGTCGCGGCTCTTTTTGCTGGACATGTGCGTCATCCCCTTTTTGCAGGCGTTGATTTGCGTCGACGCCGAGATTAGCGTTTGTGGGGCGAGAGCAAGCGGTGTGCCGCCAGTGTCGTTACGGGCTGAAGATCGATGCGCGATTGCCGTCACGAACGCGGCGGGACACGAAACCAGGTGGCTGCCACGACCAGCAGGAATCCTGCATAGGCCGTCGCGAACACCCAGCCGGGCAAGTCGTAGTACAGCAAGTCGCTGACCCAGTACTGGATGAAGCCCTGCGGTCCGGCGTGCCCGGTACGCAGCCAGTCCTCGAGCACCGTGAGCGGACACGGGAGGTCGAGGACCGCAAGAAGGGCGACGACACCGATCGCAAGCAGATGCGTGAGACGGAACACGCGGTTGCGTACCCAGGCGCGCCCGAGCCAGGCGCCCACCCAGATCGCGAGCAAGCCGCCGACGATGAAGAGTACGACCAGTGCATGCAGCACGAGAACGATATTGGCCAGCCAGTTCATGACGATGCTCGCAATTGCCCTCGCCCTGCGTTCTGGCTTCGATGATACGTCTTCAAAGATCGATGGGTCGGGGGAGGGCTCCCGCGTTTGGCGTCGTCGCGGTTGCCGTGAACGGCGAGTCGAAAGGCGCGTCTTCGATTTCAGGCATCACCAGGTCGTGGTCGCGCCTGGCCTGTTCGGTCCAGATCTGGCTATCGGGAAACCAGAATGCGTTGTTGCGGGGAGGCACGACGAGCCTCACCCGCAGCGACGGATTGAAGATCTTCGACCATCCCGAGAGATAGGAGGGCGTCTTGATCAAATGGCCGCAGTTTGCGAGTAGCAGGCTCGCGACGAGTGCTTCGCGGCCAATTGCGAGTCCGGAATGTCCGCTGAAGTGCACGGGCTTCTCGCCGCTCGCGAGCAGCGTCGCAGGCGCGACGTTGACGGGCACAGTGAAGCCCCACTTCCGGAAGAAGTCGAGGAACGCCTGCTCGTCGCTGGAGACGAAGATGTTCGTGAGCCGGTGATCGTCTGCAAGGGTTTTCTCGACCATGCGGCAAAACGCACTCCGGTCGATCGTATGGGCTTCGAACTTTTTATCTGTGCCACGAAAATGGACGCCCAGCGTCGAAGCGCCGATATCGAGCCGCTCGCCGATGCGCGCGACTTCCTGCCGGATCGATTCGCGTGGCCGATAGTTCGACAGGAATAGCGCACTCGCCCGTTCCAGCCGGAGGCCGGCTTCGTAACGGCGAAAGCCCAGATCGCCGAGATCGCGTACGATCGACGTTCGCAAACCAGCCCTCGCGGCATCCGGCAAGGCGGACGGTGCGAGGTCTTCGAAGTATTCGGCTAGCCAGTCGATTTTGCCTTGCGCGTCGCCATAGCTTCCACCGCGCGCCGAGATAACGGGCGTCAGACGCTTCTCGTCGCAATACAGGAGGATGCACAGGACGATCTGCATGACGGAAAAGAAGCCGGAATTTGCGCGAATCTCTATGACGAAGTGGCCGCGGTTGAGGCGTTGCTTCGCATGCAGGGACAGGCGGGCCGGCGTATTGAGCGCATTCTTGAAGTCTTCGCTGCGCCGCACCTGTCTTGCGAACTCGATAAGGTTTCTGAACATGCCATGTCCCTTCGATCCAGCGAACGGGGAATACCTTTCGGGCAGAGCGACACCGCTTCCTGTTCGCAGGCGAGCGGGCCGCTCACGGTAGGTTCCGTCGAGGGAATCGCGATTAACTGCGTTAGCAACGATTGGGGGATCAGACGTATATTTCCGACGATAGCTGGCTCGTCGCGCACGCTTGGGCTGGCTGGTTATTTGGCATCCTAAGCGGTTGAGGCATTTTAGGATGTCATGTTTACGCCTTGATTAACCTGAGGATTCAGTGACATCCCCGATGCCAGTGATCGCTTGCGCGACTAGCCGAACGGCCTGAGCTGCGAATCCGGCACGTCGATGCGCAGGTTTTCCATCAGCACCGTTTCGATCGGCTCGCATGACTCGCCCTCGCTCACGACCTTGATGGGCAAACCATGGCTCGAGTCGAACCATAACTCATAGCGGAACACGCCGCTCACGAAGTGTCCGGGCAGGCACGTCACGATCACGTGCGCCGCCTCGTGCGTGCCGATCGCTTCGGTGCCGACGACCTGGGTGTCGCCATGCTCCTGCAGCGCACGGACATTGACTAGCAGTGCGCCGAGATCGGACTCGTCGACGCGATGACCCTGCGGGCTCTGAATCATGTGATTGTCGGGAGCCAGCGTGAGCTGCGGAAACGTGTCGATACCGAACGGCCAGAGCTTGACCTTGCCCGATTCCGGGTTGAAGGTGAGCGTCGCGCCGCCATGCGGCCGGATGAAGTCCATCCGCACGAAGCCGGGCTTTCGGTAGCCATAGAGGACCTCGACCGTTTCCGCTCGCGCCGATGTCGATTTCAACGTGACCTCGTAGTTTGCGAGCGCATCGAAGCGCGCCTGTGCGACGGCCACGAAATCCCGGTCTGTGAGCGTCATTGGCCCCTCCTATACTCGAAGGTGGAAGATGGGTCATTCTGGAGCACGGCTTCGCATCGCGCAACGCACACCTGGCCCTGGCGCAGACAAGGAGGAAACGAACGATGGCGGAATTCCGTCTGACGACCTCGTGGTGCATCGAGGCGCCGGTGCAGCCGGTATGGGACGCGATCCACGATTCGATGAACTGGCCGAGCTGGTGGAAGAACGTCGAAGCGGTACGCGAGTTGCGGGCGGGCGAGACCGACGGGCTGGGGGCGGTGCATCGTTACACGTGGAAAGGCGTGCTGCCTTATCGCGTGATCATCGACGTTCGCGTCACGCGCGTCGCGCCGCTCCTCGCGCTCGAGGGAGAGGCCAGCGGCGCGCTGGAGGGCGTGGGGCGCTGGCATTTCGCGGCCGACGGCAGCCGCACGATGGTGCGCTACGATTGGCATGTCAGGACGGCCAGTGCGTGGATGAGCGCGCTCGCATTCGCGCCCCTCGTACGGTTGATATTCCGCTGGAATCACGATTCGATCATGCGCGAAGGCGGCCTGGCGCTTGCGCGCCTGCTCGAGGCTCGTTTGATCGATTGCAGCGGCGAACCGCGATAAGTGCAACAATCGAATTCGTCAGTGCGTTTGCACACGCTTTCTGCGAGATTTCCGCGAGACGGAGGTGTTATGAACATTGCCCACCGCTTACTTGCCGTGCATGGGAGGCAACATGACTGAGATCGAGAAGGAGCCCGTCGTCGCCGTGCTGAACAAGATCCTCGAATCCGAGCTGGCGGGCGTTGTGCGGTACACGCACTATTCGTTCCTGGTCTTCGGCTTCGGCCGCATTCCGATCGTCTCGTGGCTGCGGCAGCAGGCGGACGAGTCGCTCCTGCATGCGCAGCAGGCCGGCGAATGGATCACGACGCTCGGCGCGTATCCGTCGCTCGCCATCGGTCCGCTGCTCGATTCCCATACCTTCGATATCGGGGCCATCCTGCGCGAATCGCTCGAGGCCGAGCAGATCGCGCTCGGTCTTTACCGCGAGCTGCTTTCGCTCGTGGCAGACCGCTCGGTTGCGCTCGAAGAGTACGCGCGCCAGATGATCCAGGTCGAGGAGCTGCACGCGGGCGAGGTCGACAAGATGCTGCGCCGGCCGGGCACGACCGCGACGTCGCCGCGGCAGGACATGGGGCCCGCCTGACAGGCGCTGCGTTAGGTTCGACATGATGCTGACGCTCGCCAACGTATCGAAGCACTATGACGGCACCACGCCGCGCAACGTGCTGCGCGGCGTGAATCTCGAATTGCGCTCGGGTGAATGCGTCGCCATCATGGGCGAATCGGGCGCCGGAAAATCGACGCTGCTCAATCTCGCGGCCGGTCTCGACCGGCCGGACGCGGGACAGATCGTCTTCGACGGACACGACCTCGGTGCACTCGACGACGACGCGGCCACCCTGCAGCGCCGACAGAAGATGGGCTTCGTGTTCCAGGCCTTCCATGTGCTGCCGAACCTCTCGGCGGCGCAGAACATCGCGCTGCCGCTGCTCCTGAACGGCATGCGGGCGAAAGACGTGCCGGTGCGCGTCTCGTCCGTGCTGCATGCAGTCGGGCTCGGCGGGCGCGAGCGCGCGCTGCCGCGTGAATTGTCGGGCGGCGAGTTGCAGCGGGTAGCGATCGCGCGCGCGCTCGTGCATCAGCCGCGTCTCGTGCTGGCCGACGAGCCCACCGGCAATCTCGATCACGACACGGCGATGCGCATCCTCGCGCTGCTGCGCGAACTGGCGCAAAAGAACGGCGCGGGCGTGCTGCTCGCGACGCATTCGGTCGCCGTGGCGGCTGCCGCCGACCGCGTGCTGCGGCTCACGCCCGCCGGGCTCGAGCCGTACTCGCCCGGCCCAGGCGGCGCGTAGGCGATGCGCTGGTTCGGTGCCGTGGGTTCATCGCGCGACGCTGCCGCATCGCGTTGCCGGGGCGATCGCACGCCTGCTGGCGGCGTCGGCGCGGCGCTCATCGCCGGGGAAATGCGCGCGCATCCGCTGCGCACGCTGATCGGCATTCTCGCGATTGCCGCGGGCGTCGCGATGGGCTACGCGGTACAGTTGATCAATCGCGCGGCGCTCAACGAGCTGTCGGCCACTGTCAACTCGCTGATGGGCAATGCGGATATCGAGCTGCGCGGGCCGCGTGCCGGTTTCGATGAAGCGCTGTACCCGCGCATTGCCAGCTTGCCCGAGGTCGCCGCGGTCAGCCCGGTGGTGGAGGTCGATGCGCGCGTCGCGGGACGCGACGAGTCGCTGAAACTTCTCGGCGTCGATGTGTTTCGCGCAGGGTATGTCACGCCGAATCTCGTCGGACGCGTGGAACTGGCCGATCGTACGAATGGCACGCATGGCACGCATGGCACGAACGGTACGAAGGCCAGCACGCTCGATCTGCTCGACCCGGACACCGTATTTCTTTCGCCAGCCGCGCTGAGCTGGCTCGCGCTCAAGCCTGGCGATTCGCTCATGGTGCAGGTCGGGCTCGCTTCGGTCGCCCTGCGCGTCGCGGGTGTGTTGCCCGCCTCGGGCGATGCGGTGCGTGTCGGCGTGATGGACATCGGCGCCGCGCAATGGCGCCTGCAGCGGCTCGGCACACTCGAGCGCATCGACATCAAGCTCAAGCCGGGCGTCGATGCCGAAGTGTTCGCGCATTCGCTCGCGCCGCGCTTGCCCGCGGGTGTCGCCGCCTTCACACCGGGTGACAACGCCCGGCGCACCTCGATGCTCTCGCGTGCGTATCGCGCGAATCTCAACGTGCTCGCGCTCGTTGCGCTGTTCACCGGGGCGTTCCTCGTCTTCACGATGCAGGCCCTGGCCGTACTGCGGCGTCGTGCGCAGTTTGCGCTGTTGCGCGCGATCGGCGTGACGCAGCGTGGCGTGCTGTGGCTCGTCGTCACCGAGGGCGCGATCCTCGGCGTGCTCGGCGCGGCGGCGGGGCTCGCCATCGGCTTCGCGCTCGCGGCGGCCGTGCTCCGCTATGCGGGCGGCGATCTGGGCGGCGGCTATTTCGAAGGCGTGCAGCCGCGCGTGCATTTCGATGCCATGCCGGCGGCAATATTTTTTGCGCTGGGGATGGCCGCGTCGGTGCTCGGCAGTCTCGCGCCGGCGCTCGAAGCCGCGAGGGCGCGACCCGCGCGGGCGCTGAAGGCGGGCGACGAGGAAGCGCCGGCCGCCCGGCTGCGTACCAAGCGCACGGTCACGGCGGCGCTGCTCGCGATCGCCGCCGGGCTCGTCACCGCGCTATTGCCGCCCGTGGCGGGCTTGCCGGTGTTCGGCTATCTGTCCATCGCGCTGTTGTTGCTGGGCGGCGTGCTGGCGATGCCGGCGCTCGCGCGCGCCGTGTTCGCCGTGCTGCCGCGCTCGAATCATGTCTTGCCGCAGCTCGTGCTGGCGCAGCTCGCCAATGCCCCCGGCCGCGCGACGATCGGGCTCGCGGGCATCGTCACGAGCTTCAGCCTGATGACGGCGATGGCGATCATGGTGTCGAGTTTTCGCGTCGCCGTCGACGACTGGCTGCAGTTGCTGCTGCCCGCGCCGCTCTATCTGCGCGCTTCGCCGGGCGGCGACAGCGCATTCCTTTCGCCGGGCGATCAGGCAGTCATCGCAGCGACACCCGGTATCGCGCGCGCCGAGTTTCTGCGCGCGACGCAAATCTCGCTCGATACTCGCCTGCCGCCCGTGAGCCTGCTCGCGCGACCCATCGATGCGCGCAACCCCGCCGCGCGCCTGCCGCTGACGACTGCGCCTCGCGTACCGCAAGCGGGCGAGCCGCCGCCGGTGTGGATCAGCGAGGCGGCCGCCGATCTGTACGGGATGCACACAGGCCAACGCATCACGCTGCCGCTGGCGGGCCAGCGCTTGCCGTTTACGGTGGCCGGCATCTGGCGCGACTATGCACGCCAGTTCGGGGCCATCGTGATCGACGCGAGCGTCTATCGACGGCTGACCCGCGACACGCGCGTAACCGATGCCGCCTTGTGGCTCGACGCGGGCGTGGCGCCGGCGCAAGCGATCGCACGCTTGCGCGAGAGCGTGCATGGCGGGCAGCGTCTCGAGTTCGCGCAGCCCGGCGAGATCCGCGCGGCGAGCCTGCGGATCTTCGACCGCAGCTTCGCCGTGACGTATCTGCTGGAAGCGGTGGCGGTGATCATCGGCTTGTTCGGCGTCGGCGCGAGCTTCGGGTCGCAAGCGCTCGCCCGCACGCGCGAGTTCGGCATGCTGCGGCATATCGGCGTGACGCGTCGCCAGATCGGGCTCATGCTCGCGATGGAGGGTGCGCTCGTTGCGCTGCTCGGCGTGCTTGCCGGCTTGACGCTGGGCCTGAGTCTCGCGATGGTGCTCGTGCATGTCGTCAACCCGCAATCGTTTCACTGGACGATGAGTGTGCATATGCCATGGGGATTGCTGGCGGCGCTGGCCTCGGCGGTCGTCGTGGCCGCCGCGCTCACGGCGCTCCTGAGTTCGCGCGCCGCGATGTCGGTCGATGCGGTGCGCGCTGTGCGCGACGATTGGTGACGCGATGAGACGGCGCACGTTTCTCTTATCGTCGCTCGCCGCGCTGTCGCAAGGCGTTGCATGGGCGCGCATGCCGGATTTTCCGGCGGTGACGAGCGGACAGCCGCTCGTATTCCCGCGCGACTATGGCGCGCATTCGAGCTACCGCACCGAATGGTGGTACGTGACCGGCTGGCTGCAACCGGACGCCGACGCGGCTGCCGATGCATCGCTGGGCTTCGAAGCGACATTCTTCCGCTCGCGCCCCGCGCTCGACGAAGCGAATCCGAGCCGCTTCGCGCCGAATCAGTTGCTGTTCGCCAACGTGGCGCTGAGCGATCCGCACGCGGGCAAGCTGCAGCACGACCAGCGGATTGCGCGCCGCGGCTTCGGTCTCGCGCAAGCGAGCGAGACGGACACGGCAGTCCATATCGACGACTGGTTGATCGAGCGCAACACGGATGGCCGCTACCGCCTGAACGTCGCTACGCCCGACTTCACGTTCGCCTTGACTCTGGCGCCGACGCAGCCGGTGCTCGTCAACGGGCAGGGCGGGTACAGCCGCAAAGGCCCGCTGCCGGACGAAGCGAGCTACTACTACAGTGTGCCGTGGCTGCAAGTCGACGGCATGCTCAAGCGCGGTGGTCAATCGACTGGCCATGCCGGGCACGTGCGAGGGCAGGCGTGGCTCGATCACGAATGGTCGTCGGCGCCGCTCGCAGACGGCGCGGTCGGCTGGGACTGGATCGGCATCAACTTCGACGACGGCGGCGCGCTCATGGCTTTGCAGATTCGCGACAAGGCAGGCCACAAGTTCTGGGCCGGCGGCACGCTGCGCGCCGCCGATGGCAGCACGCATACGCTATCGCCCGATAGCATCCGCTTCACGCCGCTGCGCCAGTGGCGTTCGCCGCATACCGGCGCACAGTATCCGGTGGCGATGCGCGTCGATGCGCAGGACGTGCATCTGACGCTCGCGCCGCTCATGGACGATCAGGAGTTCGACAGCCGCGCGAGCACCGGCGCGGTGTATTGGGAGGGGGCGGTGACGGCGTTTCAGGCGGACGCGGCGAGCACCGATGCTGAGAAAACCGCGACGAAACCCGCAGGAAGACCGCTGGGACGCGGCTATCTCGAACTCACGGGCTATGTTCAGCGGCTCCAGCTTTAGATCTGTCAACCCAGCTCGAACGACGTCACGCCGAAGACGCGATCGATCGCAATCGCGGGCGCGTTTTTCGTGTACATCCGCGCGGTTTCGAAGACGCTCGTCATACCGTGCCGTTCTGCCAGCGCGACGGCCGCAGGGTTCGTCTCCGGCACGTCGAGCACGATGACCTCGCCCGGCATGCTCGCCGCCAGCGCGCGAAAGAGGCCCGTGGCGACGTCCGCATCGTCGGCGAAGAGCGGCCCGATCTTGCAGCCCGCCTCGCAGCGACGCACGACGCCGTATCCGGCAACGCGGCCCGCCTCGACCGTTGCGAGCGCAACGGCATCCGGCTGCGCAACCCAGGCGCGGAGGAAACGCTCGCGCCCCGCGGGAAAACAGGCGCGATCGTAGGCAAGCAACTGCTCGAACGGCACGTCGGCGGCTGGCACGACACACGCGCACCCGATGCCGCTCACGCGCCCCTGATAGCGGATGTTGCGGTACGCGAGCCGGAATCCGGACTTCCCGTAGTTCGCCTGTTGGGCGACGACGCCATCGAGACCGATGTTACGGTCTCCCAGGTAACGCATGCCGTGCTGCCAGATGCGCATGCCGAAGCCCTTGCCGCGAAATCCGGGTTTCACGATGTAGAGGCCGATGAAGCCAAAGCTGTCGTCGTACGCAACGGCACAGAGGCTCGCGACGGGCTCACCGCGCAAAACGCCGACGAGGAAGCCGTCCGGGTCCGCTTCACGGAAGCAGCGCGGGTCGTGCCACCCGGGGTTCCAGCCCTCAGCGGCTGCCCATTCGACCGCCAGTGCCACCTCGTCGGTCGACATGGTGCGTACGATGAAGTCGCCGGTTCGATCCATGACGTTCATCCAATGCGCAAGGTCGTGTCGATGCGCGTGCCGCGCTTGATGAAGAGCGTGACGGGCGTCTTTTCGCAAATTTCGGCCAGGCGCGCGCGCTGCGCTTCTTCAAGCGGTCCGTCGACTGCGACGCCGCGCCGGATGTACTGGGTCCCGTCGTGATCCGCATGCAGGCTGACCTCGACGGCGATCGCGGCGGCGGGCCAGGTCTTGCGCTGCATGTACATGCGCAGCGTGGCGGCCGTGCATGCGGCAAGCCCGGACAGCACGAACGCGAATGGCGCGGGGCCGCGGTCCTGGCCGCCTTCGTGCGGGCCTTCGTCGCCGGTCAGCGGGTGGCGGCCAGCCTCGATGGCGACGACGTAGTTGGGCGCGTCGGCGGCGAGGCTGGCAGTAGCGGTAGCGAGCGGCATGGGTAACTCCTCGGTGGTTGGGTCTCGCGGGCGATCACATTAGCGAAGCGGGGGAGAGTAGCTTACTCGATCGGCTTCCATGGCCAGCCCGTCTTCATCGCAGGCGTAGGTGAAGTTCCGCCGTTCTCCTCGTCATCATCGTTCACCGCTGTCGAGGCGTGCGTCGACTTATCGAGTTCGAGTCCGAACCAGCTGACCTTCTGCCTGACGTAGGCGGCGTACGATGCCCAAGCTAGCGGATCGTCCGCGAAGAGTTCGCGCTGCACCGTCGAGGCAAGCTCGGCGCGATCGAGTTCGGTCTCCAGAAGCGCCCTTGGCCAGCGCGCGTAGGCGCTTGCGGCCCGTTCAAGAAAATCTCTTGCGCGCAAGCGAGGCGACATGTGCTGCAGAAAGGGCAACGCCTGCAAGGAAGGCTCGCGCGAAGCAAGGAGCGCAACGGGCGAGAAGGCTTGAGTCGCGCCGACGTTGCGCATCGCTTCCAGAACATCTCCAAGGTGCAGCAACAGTTCGCGCCGGTCGAATCGGTCGTCCACAATACGTTCCAGGTCATATTCCCCGGCGCGGGCGTACCGCCGCGTGCCGGGGAAAGGGTGATGAGGGGTAACAGCAGGTGCGTTTCGGCAAGCCATCGGCACGCCCGCACGAGAAGTTTACCGACTCATCGTGCACAGAACGTTTCGAGTTGTATCAGGGAACTGAGAGCCTGTCCCTCAATGAGGTCGAACTACTGGCCGACGAATTCGACTATGTAATTCCGCGCAGGTCAGTGCTTGTGCACCTTTTCCAGTCCATCGGCGGGTTGCACCGCGTGCTGACCGTCTTTTTCGCTTTCGACCTCGTAATACGGGTCGTCCTTCGACGCGGCGACAGTGTGGCCTTCCAGTTCCGTATCCCTGATGATACGGCGGACGACCGTGCCCGTCGTCATGCCTTCCGGGGTGTTCCACGTGACGCGATCGCCTGTTTTGAGTCGATGGGACATGATTGTGCGCTCCGGTGGTTGAATCCCCCTCCGGAGTCGCATTCTTCGTTCCTGCGGCTGAGGTCCCGGCGAGCGATCTCGACGCATAAAAAAACGCCAACCCGATTGAGTTGGCGTTTTTACGTCGGGAATGACAGGTGTCAGAACTGATTCATCGTGTTGTCTTTACCCGCCGCCTTCAGCGCCGCTTCGCCGCTGAAATAGTCCTTGTGGTCGTCGCCGATATCCGAGCCGGACATGTTCTGGTGCTTGACGCAGGCGATGCCCTGACGGATTTCCTTGCGCTGCACGCCAGCGACATAACCCAGCATGCCCTGGTCGCCGAAGTATTCGCGGGCGAGGTTGTCGGTCGACAGCGCAGCGGTGTGATACGTCGGCAGTGTGATGAGATGATGGAAGATACCGGCTTCGCGCGACGCGTCGGCCTGGAAGGTGCGGATCTTTTCGTCCGCGGCCTTCGCCAGTTCGCTCTCGTCGTACTCCGCGCTCATCAGCTGGGCGCGGTCGTATGCCGACACGTCCTTGCCCGCGGCCTTCATCGCGTCATACGCCTGCTGGCGGAAGTTCAGCGTCCAGTTGAACGACGGGCTGTTGTTGTACACCAGCTTGGCGTTCGGGATGACCTTGCGAATCTCGTTGACCATGCCGGCGATCTGGGCGATATGCGGCTTTTCGGTTTCGATCCACAGCAGGTCGGCACCGTTTTGCAGCGAGGTGATGCAATCGAGGACGCAGCGTGCTTCGCCCGTGCCGGCGCGGAACTGGAACAGGTTGCTCGGCAGGCGCTTCGGACGCAACAGCTTGCCCTCGCGCTTGATGACGACGTCACCGTTGCCCAGCGCGTCGGCCGCGATTTCGTCACAGTCGAGGAACGAATTGTATTGGTCGCCCAGGTCGCCCGGCGTGTGGGTCACGGCGATCTGCTTGGTCAGGCCGGCGCCCAGCGAGTCGGTACGGCACACGATGATGCCGTCGTCCACGCCCAGTTCGAGGAAGGCGTAGCGGATCGCGCGGACCTTGGCCAGGAAGTCCTCGTGCGGCACGGTGACCTTGCCGTCCTGGTGGCCGCACTGCTTCTCGTCGGACACCTGATTTTCGATCTGGATGCAGCATGCGCCCGCTTCGATGAACTGCCTGGCCAGCAGGTAGGTGGCTTCCGCGTTGCCGAAGCCCGCGTCGATGTCGGCGATGATCGGCACGACGTGGGTGACGTGGTTGTCGATCTTCTCCTGGATGGCCGCCTTGGCCGGGCCAACAGCGGCGTCCAGCTGACGGAACAGGCCGCCCAGCTCGCGGGCGTCGGCCTGGCGCAGGAAGGTGTACAGCTCGCGGATCAGCGCGCTGACGGAGGTCTTCTCGTGCATCGACTGGTCCGGCAGCGGGCCGAACTCGGAGCGCAGCGCGGCCACCATCCAGCCCGACAGGTAAAGGTAGCGGCGCTCGGTGCTGTTGAAGTGCTTCTTAATGGAGATCATCTTCTGCTGGCCAATGAAGCCGTGCCAGCAACCCAGCGACTGCGTGTACTTCGATGGATCGGCGTCGTAGGCAGCCATATCGGCGCGCATGATCTTCGCCGTGTACTTCGCGATGTCGAGGCCCGTCTTGAACTTGTTCTGGGCCCGCATGCGTGCGGCGGATTCGGGGTTGATGGCATTCCAGGCGCTGCCTTGTTTCTCCTTCAAAGCAGCCACTGCCTTGATGTCGTCCTGATATTGAGCCATGTGTATCTCCTAAGTCTCCGAAGAGCAAAGCGCGATTGAATGAAAGGGGTTCAGCGTGCCGCCACGTACGTCGAAGCGAACTGCATGGCTCAATTGTAGGGGCTTCCTGATGCGTCGCAGCAAAGTCTTATATAAGACATATGAGTTATTTATTCGTTATTTATCAAAGAGATAGCGAACAATTTTTGCGCTGTAGAACATGTTTTCACAAAGCGAAACGGCGCCGCTTCGGGAATTCAAGCTGAATTTCACGATGTGAAGTGCGCTTTCGGTGGCCGGGGCGGGCGAGCGCGGATGGCTCGAGCAAAGAGAGGCGGGGGTTTGGGTAGACGTCCGTTCTCACGAACGGACGTCTCAGCGCGCGTCACTGCTTCAGATAGCGATGCGCCAGGGCTTCATACAGCGGCGGCGCGAACAGCTTCGAGACCTGGCTCGACACGAGCGCCGTTGCCATCAACGAGATCACGAGTGCGTGCCCGTCGATCATTTCGATGACGATGACGAATGCCGTGATCGGGCTTTGCGTGACGGCGGCCAGATAGCCGACCATGCCGAGCGCGATCAGCATCGGCAGCTGCATCTGCCCGAACACCATGTGCAGCGCATTGCCGATGCCGGCGCCGATCGCCAGCGACGGCGCAAAAAGGCCGCCCGGCGTGCCCGGCAGGTACGAGCCCACCATCGAGGCCATTTTCAGCACGGGATAAGCGGCGCCGAGCTGCGAGTGGCCTTCGAGCATGCCGCGCGCTTCCGAATAGCCGCTGCCGAACAGGTGGCCGCCGCTCGCCACGCCGATCACGGCGATGAACAAACCGCACAGCGCGCCGAACGCTATGGGGCTGTCCTTTCGGAGAATGAACAAGCGTGCGGGCATCCATCGCTCGGTATTGAGCAGCAGCCAGCAGAACACGCCGCCCGCGACGCCCGTGATCACGCCGACGAGAATGACGGCGACGGCGAGCAGATCGGGAAAATGGCCGCCGATGGCGATGGTGCCGAAATACACATAGTTGCCTTGCAGCGCGAGTGAGACGACGCCCGCAAAGATGATGGCCGTGATGATCACGCCGCTGGTTTTCGCCTCGAAGCTGCGTGTGAGTTCCTCGATGGCGAAGACCACGCCCGCGAGCGGCGCATTGAACGCAGCGGAAAGTCCGGCGGCCGCGCCCGCGAGCGCGAGCTTGTATTCGAGGCCGACGCCGTACATGCTGCGCAGGCGCGCCGGGTAGAAGCGCCGCAGACTGTACATGAGCGCCGCGCCCACGTGGATGGTCGGCCCTTCGCGGCCAATCGTGAATCCGCCGACAATCGCGAGAAACGACAGGGCGATCTTGCCGATCAGGATGCGCAGCGTAAGAAGGCGCGGGCCGAGTCCGCGCACATCGTGCAACGTCGCGATGACCTGCGGGATGCCGCTGCCCTCCGAACCCGGAAACCAGCGGCGCGTGGCCCAGACGCTGAACGCGGCGATGGCCGGCGTGATGACAAGCGGCAACCACCCGTTATGGGCGGTCATCTTCACAAAGACGTCGAAGCCGAAGTCGATGAGCCGCGCGTACATGACTGCGATGAGCCCTGTCGCGATGGCGCCGGCCCAGAAGACGCCGAAATAGCGCCAGCGCCGATGGCTTCGCACAATCGTGCGCCGATCAAAAATGTTCGAAAATCGCATGGATGGCCGGAGAAAATGGCATTTAAGGCACATTGTGACATAAATTGCCTTTTCCCCCGCGCCAGACCAATAGATCCGCTGCGGGAAGGGCTAGCTGCCGGCCTCGTCGAACACCCAGCCGAACGCGCCATAGACCGCCTTGTGCTCGGCCGCGAGTTCGAGCAGGAACATCTCGCCCTTCGCCGTGAGATGGACCTGCACCTGGCGCCGGTCGGCGGGATCGGGTTTGCGCGTCACGAGCCCGGCCGATTCGCAGCGCGAGACGAGCGCTGCAGTGCCATTCGGGGCCGCCTGTAACCGCTCCGCGAGTTCGCCGACGGTCGCCCAGTTGCGATCGGGAAAGCCGCATACGTGCAGCAGCAACTGGTACTGGAGCGTCGTGATGCCCGCGGCGTTGGCAATTTCTTCGGACGCCCGCAGAAACTTGCGCAGGTCATACCGGAACGCCGACATCGCTTCGAGTTCGCGCTTGCCTGGCAGCCCGCGTCTGGTTGATTTGCCTGAATTCATGTGCGGTTCCTGATGCGTTGCCGGTCGTGCGGAGTGCCTCGCCGGGCGAAGGGGGTGCTGCGGACCGGTCGTCGGGGAGGTTGTGTCGTACTCAATGCGCAGTTCGCGCAAATCCAGCCAGGAGTGCAAGCAGCGTGAAAAAGGAGGTTCCTTGACGCTAACGTCAAGTCACGATCACAACGGAAGCGGCCGGTCCTGAAAGATGCTCTTCATCACGAGCGTCGACGTCAGCCGCAGTACCGACGGCAGCGGCAGAAGCCGGCGATCATAGAGGGTTTGGAACGCCTTCAGATCCCGCGTGACGACATGCAGCATGTAGTCGGGTTCGCCGAACAGACGCTCCGCGCGCGTGATTTCGGGAATGTCGATGAGCGCGTCCTCGAACGATTGCACGTTCTCACTGCTGCCTTCGCGCAAGGTCGCGAAGACGATCGCGGAAAAATTCAGGCCGACTGCCGAAGCGTCGATCGTGGCGCGGTAACCGCTGATCACCTGCTCGCTCTCCAGCGCGCGCAGCCGCCGCTGGCATGGGGAGACGCTCAAGCCAACCCGCTCGCTCAGCTCGGTGAGGGAAATTCGTCCATCCTGCTGGATCTCAGCAAGAATTTTTCGATCGATCGCGTCCATGCGCTAAATATTAGCGTTCAGCGCCCGCAACACGCAAGACATAGGGAGCACTTTTCGCGTCCCAGGGCCTACCATTTGCGCCTTCGGGCGGTGGCGCCCGCCTGACAGGAAGCGAGTGTAGAAGTGGAAGCCAGTTTGTTGACGGCGTTCTGGATCGTATCGATCTCACTGGTGATGGTCCCCGGCGCGGATTGGGCGTACGTGATTTCGGCGGGACTGCGCGGCGGCGCGGTCGCACCCGCCGTTGGCGGCATGCTGGCCGGCTATCTCGCGATCACGCTGATCGTGGCAGCAGGTGTGGGAACGCTGGTGATGAGCGTCCCCGGCGTGCTTCCCGTACTGACTGCCGTTGGCGGGGCCTACCTGGTTTGGCTCGGTATCAGGACATTGATGCGGCCTTCGGAACTCCCGGCTGGACGGGCGCAGGACGAGAGAAGCCGGTGGCGATGGACGTTGCGCGGCTTCGCGATCAGCGGTCTCAATCCGAAGGCCATTCTGTTGTTCGTCGCGCTCCTGCCGCAGTTCACGCGGCGCGATGCCTTGTGGCCGGTCTCCACGCAGATCGTGGCGCTGGGTCTGCTGCACATGATCAATTGCGCGTCGGTGTACTCCGTCGTCGGCGTGGGATCGAAGGCCATTCTGACGACCCGGCCAACGGCTGCCCGCAGGGTGAGCCAGCTGTCCGGCGCGACGATGATCGTGGTTGCGGTCATTCTGTTTGCCGAGCAGGCTTTTGCTTTCATGCGTTGACGGCCGCAGGCGGCTCGACGCCGCTTGCCGAACTACGCCGTTTTCATGGCCGCCGCTTCCGGTCCGCTCAAATAGTAGTCGCGGAATCGTTCGTCTACCCGTTCCCACATCAGGGTCGAAAATAACATCGCTGCCTCGAGCGGCCGGTGGTTGATGACGACCGAGTCCGTTTCGCCATTCTGGTTCAGATGCGCGACGACGACGGTTTCGATGGGTTCTCCCTGGATCTGCGATCGGTAGGACTCCATATACAGGTTGTTGCCGATTTCCCCCTTGTAGCTGTGATGCTGGAACTCATAGAGAGAAACGGCATGTCTGATCACGGAAAGGATGTCCGCGCGGCCCTCTATCGGACGCTTCAGGACGGTCGCTTCCAGCGTTGCATTGTTTGCCAGTCTCGCCAGCCAGAGCGGCGGCGTGTTTTCGGGCGCCAATACAGGCGCAGTGTCGTTGAATTTCATGTCGGATGTTCCTTCGGTTTCAGGTCGGCGCCGGAAGTCGCGTCCCGGCGCCTCGGAGAGACGGCAGCGCGTTATTGCTGCCGCAGCGGCCGCAAGCCCGCTCGCACCTCTTGCGCGAACAGTTGCGGCTGTTCCCACGCCGCAAAGTGGCCGCCCTTGTCGGGCCGGTTGTAATAGATGAGGTCGTGGTAGGCGCGCTCGGTCCAGCTGCGCGGCGCCTGATAGTTCTCGCGTGGGAAGACGCTCACCGCGGCCGGCACCGATACATCGGCGGCGGCCAGGAAATTGAAGTGCGACTCCCAGTAGAAGCGAGCGGCCGAGATGCCCGTGTTCGTCAGCCAGTAGAGCGTGATGTCGTCGAGGACGTCGTCGCGCGTCATCGCGCCCGCCGATTCGCCGTTGACGTCGCGCCCGTATACGGCCGAGGTGAGCGCCGCGGCCGGCTGGATATAGCCGTCGCCGTGATCGAGCAGCCAGCTGGCCAGCGCGATCGGCGAATCCGAGAGCCCATAGAGCGTTTGCGGGCGCGTGCCCTGTTCGAGCGCGTAGGCGCGCCGCGATTTGGCTGCGCTCGCGAGCTGCTCGTAGGCGTGCTTTTCGTCGTCGCCGAGATTGGCTGGCGGGGGCGAGCCGGCTTGCAGCGCCTTGGCGATTTCGGGCGGAATCGTCGCCGGGAAATTCACGTGAATGCCGAGCAGTTCAGGCGGCGCCTGCTTGGCCATCACGTTCGCGACGATACCGCCCAGGTCGCCGCCTTGCGCCGCGAACTTGTCGTAGCCAAGGCGCTTCATCAGCACGACCCACGCGCGCGCGGTCCGCTCGGGGCCCCAGCCCACTTCGGTCGGCCTGGCCGAGAAGCCATAGCCCGGCAGCGACGGAATCACCAGATGAAAGGCGTCTGAGGCGCTCGCGCCGTAAGCCGTGGGATTGGTCAGTGGATCGATGATCTTGAACTGCTCGATGACCGAGCCAGGCCAACCGTGCGTGACGATGAGCGGCATGGCATTCTCGTGCTTCGAGCGCACATGAATGAAGTGAATATCGAGTCCGTCGATTTCGGTCACGTAATTCGGCAGCGCGTTCAGCTTCGCTTCACAGCGGCGCCAGTCATAGTCGGTCGACCAGTGGCGGGCGACCTCCTGCATCATTGCGAGCGGCACGCCTTGCGAATCGTCGTTCACAGTTTCCTTGTCGGGCCAGCGCGTGGCCTTGATGCGGCGTCGCAGATCGACGAGCTGCGCTTCGGGCACATGCACGCGCAGCGGGCGAATCGCGGTCTTGTCGCCGTTCGGTGCGGACTTGACTTCGGTGATGCCTTGCAGGGTTTGCGAGAACGCCAGCTGGCTCAGCGAGGCTGCGGCCACGGCGGCCGCGGTCGCGCCCATGAAGCGGCGGCGCGATGGCGACGGGATGAGAAAATCGTCAGACATAGGTCCTCCGTTTTTCTGATATTGGAGGCAGAGCGCATGGGCATGCTTCGCAATACCAGGCGTAGTTGTGCTGGCGCGCGTATGTGCTGCAGTTTTGCATCGCTCGCCAACGGAATTCGCGCCGGATGTCCCGGCACGCAAACGCACATCGCATCAGGCCGATGTCGTGCCGCCCGAAAATGCAGCGGCGTGGTGCGTCACGAACTCGCGCATGCCGATCGGCGCCTGACCCGTGAGCTTGCGCAGGTCGTCGGTCATGCGGTCGTAGCGGCCTTGCGCATGCAGTTCGGCCATGACCGCGAGATGCTTGACGACGTGCGCGGTTATCCCGAGCTCGCCCAGCTTCGCAGCCCATGCCTCGACGGGCACGTCGCGGTAGCGGATCGTGCGGCCCAGGACCTCGGAGAAGAGGCGGGCATAGTGCTCCATATCGCGGGACTCGAGGCCCGTGAGGTGATAGACCTGGCCGATATGCGGCGCCGGATTGTCGAGGATCTCCGCGACGGCACGCGCCACGTCGAGCGACGAGATCGGCGAGGTCCGGCCTTGGCCGAGCGGCAGCACGAGTTCGTCGTGCTTGCGCACGCCCTCTGCCGCTAGAAGCAGGAAGAAGCTCTCCAGAAACACCGTGGGCCGCACGGTGACGACGGGCAGGCCCGACCAGGCGAGCGCCTGCTCGGCGAGCCAGTGCTGCTTTTGCTGCACGCTGTCGGTGGTTTCGGTGATGCTCATCTGCGAGACGGTCATCTGCGACATGTTCACGAACGCTTCCACGCCGTGATGGCGTGCAACGGCCGCTGTGTTGATCGTCGCTTCGAGATACGCAGGCGACACCGACATGCCGAAGTACAGGCGCGAGACGCCTTCCATGGCGCGGTGCATCGAATCGAGATCGGTTAGATCGCCGAGCACGACCTGCGCGCCGAGACGGCGCAGTTCGTCGGCGCGTGCGTCCTCGCGGCGCACCAAGGCACGCACGCGATGTCCCTTCGCAAGCAGGTTTTCGGTGATGCTGCGGCCGACGGCGCCGATTGCGCCTGCCGCACCCGTGACGAGAATCGGACGGTCATGCCGGGTTTGAGTGGTCATTTCGCTTACCTGTTTCGTAACACTAAAGAGTGTATATACACATTTAGAAAAGAAAGAAGCCTGCGCATCAGTGCGCGCTCAGGCAACGATCGTGCGCGGCTCCTCGCCTTCGTTTGCGGTCGCCGTAGCGGCGTGTTGCACACGTTCATGAACGTTCGCCGCCGGTGTGCGGTCGATCTGCAGACTGAGCAGCTCCGGGCGGTTGTAGTGGCCGGCCGCATCCATCAGCATCTTGCGACGGTCGATCAGCGAGAAGTCGAGATCGGCGATGACTTCGCCTTCGCCCTCGCGCAGCGGTTCGCCGATCAGCGTGCCGTCCGGCGCGACGATGGTGGTGAAGCAGCCGCCCGAGATCGGCCCGATCGCGCAGCCCGTGTCGTTCATGATCTGCGCCTGCTGGTCGGCGTCGAGCCACGCGGTTGCGTTCACGACGAAGGCGCCGGATTCCAGCGCGTGCTGGCGGATATTGATTTCCATGCGTTGCGCGAAGCCTTCGCCGAAAGCCGAGCCGGGATACATGGCCGAATGGATCTGCTCGCCGTCGGCGATCATTGCGTAGCGCGCGAGCGGGTTGTTGTGCTCGAAGCAGGCGAGCTGGCCAATGCGGCCCACCTTGCTGTCCACGGCGCGCAGGCCCGATCCGTCGCCCTGGCCCCAGATCATGCGCTCGAAATGCGTGGGCGTGATCTTGCGGCGGCGCTGGATCAGCGTGCCGTCGGCGTCGAAGAGCAGTTGCGTGTTGTAGATGGTGCCGCCGTCGCGCTCGTTCACGCCGATCGAGACCACCATGCCCGCTTGCCGTGCGGCCTCGCCGATCGCGTCGGTGGCGGGCGAGGGCACCGTCACGGACTGTTCGAGCAGGCGCAGATGCTCGGTGCCCGCTAGCAATTGCATGGGCGTTTGCACCGCGGAAAAGTACGGGTAATACGGCACCACGGTCTCGGGGAACGTGGCGAACTGCACGCCTTTGCGGCCGAGTTCGAGAATCTTCTGCACGACCTTGGCAACCGTTGCCTCGCGGCTGTAGAGCACGGGGCTGATCTGGACGGCGGCGGCTTTGACGACTTTCATTGCAGGCTCCTGATGGTGTTGCATATGCAACATTGACGATGAAGAAAGATTAGAGGGTGGCTGACGGGAGATCCGCCGCGATGTTCATGAGCGCGCTCGCGCCCTCGAGGCCAAGCACGCTGGCGGCGCGCTGTTGCGCGGTCGACCACGCAGATCCTGCGGTCTGAAGCAGGGCGCGGCCCGCTTGCGTCACCGAGAGCGCACGGCTGCGGCCATCGCCACCGGGCTCGCCATCGGCGACCCAGCCGTGCGCGATGAGCGGCTGCAGGTTGCGCGTGAGCGTCGTGCGGTCGTGATGATTCTTGCGCCCGAGCGCGGCGCGGCTCAAGGGGCCGTACTCCGCGACGAGCACGAGCAGCGAAAGCTGGGATGAGCTGATGCCGAGCGGGCGTAGCGCGTCGTCGTAAAGGCCGGTCAGTACGCGTGCGATCTGCCGGGTGCGCGTCAGCAGGCAGTAGCGGGCGATCTGCGCGCTCACGTCGCCCGATGCTTCAGTGGTATGCGGAACGGTTTCGGTGCAGGACATGTTTCGCGACTCCAGGGTTCGTGCGGGGCGGTTTGCCCGGTTGACGTATTGAAGCGTGCCGATGTATCCCGAACGTGTCGGGAGGGCCGGCTTTGTGTATGTCCATGTTTCCACGCGGCGGCCAGATACATGGCGATACAAAAGCGGTGCGGGGCGGCCAGGAACGGCGTGCCACACGCACTAGCCCGGCATCCGCAACATTCAGACGATTGGGACAGGCGCGCCCGCCCGAACGGCGCGGTGGCTTCAGGGTATGGCGGCGTGGCGGACGGCTCGTCGGCGGCAGGCGCCGGTGCGGCTACGGTTTCGTCCCGGCAGGACACGCCCGGGCTCGGTCCGGTCTACGCGCATTAACGCGGGATGTATCGGTGTACTGACCTTCCGGCGCCGAAGTAACGATGCGGTAGCGCGGCAGCGCCGAGGGCTCCCCGGCGACATAGACGGCGGCCGGCCGGTGCAGATAGAGCACAGTCACGCCCTGCGCAATCCGGTTGCCGGGATCGTAGCCTTCCGCGTGGATCAGAACGTTGGTGAGTTCCTTGACGGGGCCGGCTTCCGCTTCGGGTGTCAGGGCATCTTCGGGCCATAGTGACACAGCATCGCGCCGTGCCGCGATACACGTCACCACGACGCCGGTTCGGCGACCACGCATCGGTTTTTGCCTTGCCGTTTCGCTTCGTAGAGCGCACGGTCGGCGAGCCGAAACGTTTCGGGTACACCGATTAGCTCCGAGATGCTCGAGACCCCAATACTGACCGTTACCCTGTGTCCGGAAATTCGCGCCGCCGCTACGGTGCCGCAGATTTCACGTGCGAGGGTTTTGGCGCTTTGCTGGTTGCCCGGGAAGATCACGCCGAACTCTTCGCCGCCAAGGCGACCGCAAAGGTGCGGGCTGGCGCTTTCCTCGATGGTGCGCGCCACGGCGGCCAGGACCTCGTCGCCGGCGTCGTGCCCCGCGGTGTCGTTGATTTGCTTGAAGTCGTCGACATCGATGAGCAACAGCCAGAATTCCTCACTGGACCGGCGGTCCTGGCATTCATTGACCTCCAGCATGAAGCTACGGCGATTCGCAATGCCGGTGAGTGTGTCCCTGAATGCGAGTCGTGCCAGTTCGCGCTGTACCAGAAATGTCTTTTTCCGCTCCTGTGTAAACAGGAGATTGAGCAGGAGACCGAGCGCAAGGGCGGCGAGCGCAAACAGCAAAATCCAGTTGCGGTCCTGTGAGGACATCAGCGCGACCACCTCGCCGTGGGAGATGATCAGCCAGACAGTCAGTGCACTTGCGAGATAGTTGAAATACCCGGAGATCACCGGGGCCATGCCCACGTTGATCGCCACGCCGATCGGCAGGACCCAGAACGCAGGATTGCCGGTGCCGGGCATATTGGAGTGAAACGCCAGTGCCACGAACGCTGCGCATGCGAACCGGCCCAGCGCGTCCATTCGCAGTCCCCGTGAGGCGTACGTCATGCCCATCGCGAGGAGGATGCCGCTGGCGGCTACCAGCGTGCCCGGCACATCGAAGTGCGCATGGGGATTCGCGAATGCCCGGGACATGAGCCACGACACCAGCCCGAAGAGTTGGACCGCCACAGCGAGAAGGCGCGAACTTTCCGCCGCACTCTCCAGGAAAAGACGCAGCTCTGTGGCGTCCCGAAAACTGCGTCGTTTCTCGAGAAACCGGGTTCTTCCCGCGTACGGCATGCCAGCGACCATCACCATTCAGGAACATTTGGATTCGCCCCCGGTATAACGACACGGCTGCGATTTCCTTTAGCCTGGCATGGCCCCATCCCGAGCAGGCCGCGGCGCGGCAATTGCGCGGAGCAACCGATGGGACACCCTAGCCAAAGCGGGCATCCAGCCATCGCTTCGCCCAATTTTCTGCGTAGGCAATCGCATCCTCGCGCGCGTCGAATCCCGCGAGATCGCCGCTGGAGTGGACTTCGCACTCGCTTCCATCGATTCGCCTGGTGCTGATGCGCACGTGCGCCATGTATTCCCCATCCGCCCGGCGTGGCGTTGGGTCGATATGAAAGCGGTCTGGATCTGAACGCATAGGTCTCTCCCTGAATCCCAGTGAGGAATCCGCAAGCCGTCCGAATCTTCGGCCGGCGGTATTCGTGGTCTGCGATGGAGGGGAGCGGCGCGATCCCTGAGAAGTGGCAGCAGGAGGAGCGGCGGGATCGGTCGCAGTCGACGGATGTTTTCATACTACGCCGCCGCCTTCATTTGTACAGCGATAGTTTCGACCGGCATCCTCACGCGTTCCGGACCCGCGTGCGCGTCGAGAGCAGGCCATTGCGTCGCGGATCGTAGGTCGACAACAGCGATCCTGAACGCGTCTGCGTCAGGTGCAGTAACATCCCAGCTGCGAGGCATATACTGGGCTGGTCGCGGTGCCAGCCTTGCCATTCGTTGCGGCCGATTGCGGCGAATCCGGAGAGGGGCATCATGAACGACCCATCGACCGAGGAACTCGAGCTTCTGACCGCAGACCTTCACCTCGCGGAAGCTCGACGGCGGCTGGCGGCGCTCACGGTGTGCGTCCAGCGTCAGCGGGAATGCGGCACCGCCAGCGTGGCAGGAGAAGACTTGCTTTGCGTGATGCGCGACATCATACAGACCATGACGCTGCACCGCGAACTGCTCAGACGCGAGGTCGAGCATCAGCGCAGGCTTTCATGCGATGGGCGCGCACGGTGGCCGGTGAGCTGAACAGTCATTCCTGCGTCAGTGCTGGCAAGCGCCTGACATGAGCCGCGAATCGGGGACGTGTCCGAAAGCTGTGTTTTTCGGCTGCCATTCGCTTTCAGGGTCGATGTATCGCGCAACGGTCGATTGCGTTAGCAAACCTGGCCTGGTGGCGCGCGAACGGCGTCAAAGCACGCGGGACGTCTCGCCTGCCGAAATGCCGATGTTTCATTGCGCACGCAATCATTGTTGACAGAAATCGAGGGAAACCTGCGATTCGTTCACGAGATAGTTTTTCGCTTTATTCGAATGTCGGTAATCGATTGAGAACGACGTTAAATAACAAAATAATTTTCGAAGAAGGGATAAGCCACTCAAATCGGAAAAATGTTGCACAACGAAATAAGTCACTGGATTTTTAGCTTGCGGCTTAAACAAAAGCGACTATCATCAGTTAAATCGATTTCCGAGCCGAATCTCCCAACGTCAGCGGAGACTGTGTCGGTATGAGGGAAGGAGATGACTGACACATCAATTCCGGTCGATCTGATTCACTGGATTCTGGCAACACTTTCGATCGTCGCGCTGCTCGTCTTTCTCGTGCCGCTTCGCTGGCGCGCGCCTGAGGCCGGTCCGGGTGCAATGTTCGTGGCGGGTTTGATCGCCTTTTTCGCATTCCGCACTCCACTTGGGACATTGACTGTCGCAAGCGCCAAGGGCGTATGGGACGCCATATTCATCCTCTACGTTATGTGGCCGGCATTGTTGCTCTATCAGATCACCAAACAGGCTGGCGGATACGACGCCCTGCGGCAAGGGATTTCCCGCTTTAGCCGGAATGAATTGTTCGTCATTCTCGGGCTCGGCTGGGTCTTTTCATCGTTTCTTCAGGGTATCGCGGGCTTCGGCGCGCCGATTGCCGTTGTGGCTCCGCTTCTGCTCGCAATTGGCGTCAGGCCGGTTTATGCAGCCGCCATTTCGATCATTGCGCATGCATGGGCCCGGTTCTTCGGCACGCTTGGCGTCGGCTGGCTGGCGACCTTGCAGGTGGCGGATGTACAGGACGTGACGCGGGCCGCATTCGAATCCTCGCTACTGCTGTTGATTCCCACCTATTTTGGTGGACTGCTGATCGTATGGTTGTACGGACGCTGGGCCGCAGTGCGTCATGCATGGCCGCTTGTCCTGATTCTTGGCACGATACTCGGCTTTGGGCAGCTGATTTTTGCGTTCCTGAGCCCGGAACTCTCGACGTTCCTCGCGGCGGCCATTGCGATGATCGCACTGTACCCGCTCTCTCGCTGGCGCCGTTTCAGCGAGCCGGTTCCGCAAGCCGATGTGCCGGAGCGGCCCGCAATGGACGAAACGGCGGTCCGTACCGAGTCGGAGGTGAGCGAGCCGGTGATGAGCATCGGCATGGCTTTTCTGCCGTATGTCGTGCTCACGGTCGTCACGCTCGGTATTTTGCTGATCGATCCGCTGAATAACGCCTTGCGGCAATTCCGTATCGGTCTGCCGTTTCCCGAAGTGACCACAGGGTTCGGTGTGACGAACGCGGCGGTCACACGTTATGCGCCGTTTGCGCCGTTCACCCATCCGGGCACGATGCTGCTGATATCGGCCATCATCGTGTGGATCGTGTATCGCGCGAATGGCTACTACGGGGCGTGGCAGTCGCGTCATGGCAAGGAAAACCTCGGGCGCTCGCTCATCGTGGATGGCGTGCCCGCGTCGCTGCCGGTCATCGCGTTCCTCGTGACGAGCCGGGTTCTCGATCACAGCGGACAGACCATGGTGCTCGCGCACGGTATTGCCGACGCCTCGCCCCCGCTCGTCTACGCGGGCATCGCCAGTGTGATTGGCGCGCTTGGCGCGTTCATGACGTCGAGCAGCACCGCATCGAACGTCCTGTTCGGCGGCTTGCAGAGCGACGTCGCGCATTTGCATTCGCTGCCCGTGGAGGCGATCGTGGCGGCGCAGGCCGCAGGCAGCGCCTACGGCAACGCCATCGGCCCCGCGAATATCGTGCTCGGCACCAGCATCACCGGTATCAAGGGGCAGGAAGGCGCGGTCATGAAACTCGCCATCCCGTGGACGATCATCGTGGCCATCCTCACCGGGATAGGCACGATTGTTCTCGTCATGCTCGCGTGAGGTGATCGGCATGGACAAGCTCGTGGCAGAAACGGTGGCGCTGATCCTGATGTTCCTCGCCTTTCCGCTCACCAGCAGGGGCGCGACCACCGGTAACACGCTGCTGCTGAGCCTCGGCCTGCTATGCGTGATTGCCGGCGGCGCGCTGCCGATCATCACGCGGTTCATGGATCACTCCAAAGACAAGGTCAGGGACGCGGGCGTCGAGTTCGACGATCGAGCTTCCTGATCGACTCGCCGCTTTCGCGCGTTGGAGCGTGTCGCTTTGCCGGATCAACATCACGGGAGCGCATTCATCATGAGTCATCCAAACGGCCCTCGCACCGGTCGGCCGCCCACCCGCGCACCGCAAGGGATGGTGTCGACTCCTCACTATCTCGCCAGCCAGGCTGGCCTTACCATGCTGCAACGCGGCGGCACGGCAGTCGATGCCGCGATTGCCGCGAACGCTGTGCTGTGCGTCGCGTACCCGCACATGGCGGGACTGGGCGGCGACGGATTCTGGCTGATCGCCGACGGCAAGAGCGAGCAGGTGTACGCCATCAATGCGAGCGGACCCGCTGCGCAGCAAGCCACACTGGCCCGCTATCGAGGCAGCGCCGGCGCCGACGAAATCGCGGCGCGCGGGCCACAGGCCGTGCTCACCGTGCCGGGCGCGATTGACGGCTGGCGTCTTGCCCACGAGCGCTTCGGGCGGTTGACATGGGCGGACCTGTTTGGGCCGGCGATCGGCTACGCTCGCGACGGCGTGCCGGTGAGCCGCTCGCTCGCGGACTGGACGGCGCAGGACGTGCCGATCCTCACGAAATATCCCGAAACCGCGGCGGTGTTCCTGCCGGGCGGCCGCGTGCCGGCGGACGGCGAACGGCTCGTGCAAAGTGCACTCGCACGCTCGCTGCAGCATCTCGCCGATCACGGCGCGCGGGCGGGATTTTACGAAGGCGATCTTGCTGCACGGATCTGCGGCGCGATCGGTCAGGCGGGCTCGCCGCTGCAGGCGGACGACTTCGCCGCGTATCACGCGCAGTGGGTGACGCCGATCAGCACGACGTACCGGGGCAATACGGTGTATGAGCTGCCCCCGAACACCCAAGGCTTCACGCCGCTGCAAATCCTGAATCTGATCGAAGGCTACGACGTCACCGCGTGGGGCGACGGCACGGCAGACTACTATCACCACCTCGCCGAAGCGGTGAAGATCGCGTTTGCCGACCGCGAGGAGTGGCTGACCGACCCGGATTTCGTCGCGATACCGGTGGACGAACTCATCTCCAAGGCGTATTGCGACGAGCGCCGCAAACTGCTCGACCCCGAACGCGCGCTCGACATCGCAACCGTGCCCGCGGGCATTGCGTATCAGCATCCGCACGAGCGCCGCGCGCCGGACGGCGACACCTGCTACTTCTGCGCCTCGGACAAGGACGGGATGGTCGTGTCGCTGATCCAGTCGATTTATCACGACTTCGGCAGCGCGGTGATGGGTGGCGACACCGGCATCATCATGCAGAACCGCGGCGCGTTCTTCTCGCTGGACGAGCATCATCCGAACAGTCTGCAGCCGGGCAAGCGAACCTTCCATACGTTGATCCCGGCGCTGATGTCGTGCGACGGCAAGCCTTGCCTCGCGTTCGGTTCGATGGGCGGCGAAGGGCAGCCGCAGACGCAGGCAGCGCTCGTCACGCGGATCGTGGACTTCGGCTACGACGTGCAGCAGGCCATCGAAGCGCCGCGCTGGCTGATGGGCCGCACCTGGGGCACCAAATCGCGCAACATGTCGCTCGAGGGACGCATCTCCGACGAAGTCGTGCGCGAACTGAAACGCCGGGGTCAGCCCGTGCAGATGGTCACGCACTGGAACGACAACATGGGACATGCGCACGCGATCCGGGTCGATCGCGAACAGGGCTTTTATGAAGGCGGCGCCGATCCGCGCGGAGACGGCGCGGCGCTGGGCTACTAGCTTTCGCGGCTGCTGACGGCGGACTAGTGCACTGTGAAGTCGCACGAAGGGTCGAACACATGAACCCGATGATCGTTACCTCGCTCATCCTCGCTGTAACGATGGTGCTGTTCATCTGGAACAAGCTGCCGGCGGCGGTGGTCGCCGTCATGTCGCTGCTCGCGCTCTACCTTACCGGCGTGCTGACGATGCACGAGGCGTTGGGCGGTTTCGGCGATCCGCTCATCGTCTTCATCGCCGCGCTGCTCGGCGTCGGGATCGGCCTCGAGACGACCGGCGTGGGCACGTGGGCGGGCCAGTGGCTCATTCGTCATGCCGGCCAGAGCCAGAAACGGCTCATCGCTTCGCTGCTGATCCTGTCCGCGATCTCGACCGCGCTGATCGGCATGAACGGCGCCGTTGTCGCGATGTTGCCGATCGCGGTCATCGTCTGCGTACGCACCCGGCTCGAGCCTTCCCAACTGATGATGCCGGTGTCGATTGCGTGCCTGACCGGCGCCAAGCTCACACTGCTAGGCAGTCCTGTGAATGTCATCGCGGCGAGCGCGGCCGATGCGGCAGGCGGCGCGCCGATCCGTTTCTTCGAATGGTCGATTGTCGGCCTGCCGCTTTTCGCGGGCAGCCTCGTCATCATTCTGGTGCTGGGGCCGCTCTTGCTGCCCAAACGCAGTTCGGGATCGCTGCCAGCCGATTTCAGCCAGCATGCGCATACGCTCGTCGAACAGTACCGCATGGCCGAGGACGTGTGCCGGCTGCGCGTGCGTGCCGGGTCGCCGTTTATCGGCAAGACGGTGGCCGACATCGATCTGTCGCAATACCCGGGCCTCAGCGTCCTCGGGCTCATGGACGAAGAGGATGCGGAGCTGGGCGGGCAAGCTGCGCTCGAGGGACAGCACCTGCTCGTGCGCGGCGACGCGCAGGTTGTCGCCCGGCTGGCAAACGACCTGCACCTCGCCATTCGCGAGCCGTACCGGGAATCGCAGGCCGTGACCAACGCGTTGTTCAACCGTACGTCAGGCCTTGCCGAAGTGGTGATCCCGCAGCGCTCCGCGTTGATCGGTCAAGCCGTGTTTCCGGGTATGGCGACGCACGAAGGAGACCTGATCGTGCTTGCCGTCCAGCGCAGTGGGGAAGACGTGCCGGGACCCTCCACGCATCTGCTCGCCGGCGACCATCTGCTGTTCCGGGGCACATGGGAGGCGCTGGACAAGCACTTCTCCGACCCGCAGATCCTGATGGTCGATGCGCCGCAGGCCGTCCGGCGCCAGACTGTCGCGCTCAGTCGCGGCGCTCGCGAGGCGCTCGTCATTCTCGCCGTGCTGGTCGTGCTGCTTGCGACCAATGTCGTGCCGGCCGCCGTGGCCACGCTGATCTGCGTGACGGCGATGGTGCTGACACGCGTGATCAAGCTGAGCCAGCTGTATTCCATCGACTGGAACACCTGCGTGCTGGTCGGTGCACTGATCCCGCTCGCCACTGCGATGTCGAAGACCGGGCTCGCGTATCTGCTTGGCGACTATGTGATCCAGATCGTCGGCTCCGGCGGCCCGCGCGCCGTGATGGCGGGACTCTTCGTCGTCGCTGCGGTGCTGACCCAGGTCATCTCCAACAACTCTTCCGCGCTCGTGACCGTGCCGATTGCGGTTGCCACAGCGCGGGAACTCGGGGTGTCCGCGACGCCGTTCCTGATCGCGGTCGCGCTGGGCGCGGGCGCAGCCCACCTCACGCCAATGAGCACGCCGGTGAACATCGTCACGTACGGGCCGGGTGCCTACGCGTTCGGCGACTACTGGAAGATCGGTGCGCTGATCGTGTTGTGGTCGATGGCGGTGGTTGTGTTCATTGCGCCGTTGTACTGGCGCTTCTAGTCAGGCATGGGTTGGGGCGCTATTCGGCGTCCGCCTTCATTTCGCGCAGATGCTTGTAGACCGTCGCGCGCCCCATGCCCAGCACCTTCGCCACATAGTTGGCGGAACTCTTGCCCTTGAACGCGCCTTCGGCGTGCAGCGCCTCGACCAGTTCGCGGCGGTGTTCGCGCGTGAGCGAGTTGAGCGCGATCTGCCGCTCGCGCAGCCAGCCGTGCAGAAAGGTGTTGATGCGCTCCTGCCAGTCGTCCCTGAACAACTCCTCGGGCTGTGCGATTACGCCTGCGCCGCGCAGGAAGAGGTTGAGCGTGGCCTGCATGTCGTCGAACGCGGCGATGTTGAAGTTGATGCACATGACACCCGCCGCGTGCCCTTCATCGTCGAACAGCGCCGTGCTCACGCAACGCATGCGCCGCCCGTCCCAGTTCACCTTCTCGTAGGGCCCGAGCAGCTTGTTGCGCGTGGTTTCCTCGACGTCTTCGAGCGCGGAGTCGTCGCCGACCTCGCGCTTCGAGAGATTGTTCGAGAGATACGCCACGGTCTGGTCCGAGAGGTCGTGAATCACGACCTCCGCGAACGGAAAGAACAGCGTGGTGATGCTGTCCGCCACGTGCGCGTAGCGCGCGAGCAGCAGGTCGCGCGCGGTCTTCGGGCTGGCGGTCTTCTTCACGCGGGTTTTCTCGTCTTCTCGTTTCGGCATCGGTGTGGAACCGGGTTGCGGCAGAAAGGACATCGATGATACTGCGTTCGCTCGACGCCGCGCATCAACGGGCATCAGCGTGCGCTTTGCAGATGCTCGTACAGCGCGTTCGCGACGGCCATGTCTTCGAGGCCAAGGCCGATCGAGCGGAAGAACGCGTGGCGCGCGTACGCCGGTCGCGGGCAGGTGTCGTTGACGAGTTCCGCGAGATCGCCCGCGATCGCATCGGGCGACCAGCCGTGCTCGCGCGCGGCCAGCACCATTTCGCCCGCGCTTTGCGGCGTGGTGTGGCGATAGTCGCAGTACACGTCGAGCGAGGGCAGCGCGGCCGGATCGATTTCATGCGCGTGGGCGACGTTCGTGCTGATCGAGGTGATGAGCGCGGGTTTCGTGAGCGTGTCCAGCGCGAGCACGGGCTTGCCGGACGAGGTGCACAGCATCACTACGTCGGCGTCGTGCACGCAGGCATCGGGCGTTTGCGCCACGCTTGCCCGTGCGTCCAGCGCACGCAGTTCGGCCTGGCGTTGTGCGTCGCCGGCGAGCTTCGGCGAAAACACGCGAATGCTCTCCCACGCGCGCAGCGGCGCAACGTGACGAAGATGCGCCAGCGCGACCGCGCCCGAGCCGATTACGGCCAGGCGCTTCGCCTCGCGCGGCGCAAGGTGGTCGACGGCGAGCGCCGTGGTGCCCGCGGTGCGCTCGGTAGTGAGCAGCGCCGAGTCGCACCACATGAGCGGCTGGCCCGTTTTCATCGACATCAGCGCGGTCCAAGCCGTAATGATGGGCGGCTGGCCCTCGGCGCCCACGATGTACGGCGAGAGCTTCGCGCCGAACACGCCCGCTTCGGCGAGCACGCCGAGATAGGTGATGAAGTCGCCGGCCTGCTTCGGGAACAGCGTCAGGGTTTGCGGCGGCTGCACGGCATCGCCGCGGCCGAGCGAGGCGAACAGGCGGGCGAGTTCGCCTCGCACGTCGAGGCTCGGCAGGGCGGCGCGCACCTGGGCGGCGTCGACGACGAGCGGCGCGGCGAAGGCTGGGGACATCTCGTTCATGGTGGGGCTCCGGAGTCGCGGTGTAGACATTTTTGTCCATTCTAGACTTTATTTTTATTTTTCGTCTATATTCCTCCTGCGGCCGCGGCCCTCGTGAAAGGGCGCCGCACGAAGCGCAGCACACTTGAACAGACACTTATTACGAATTGGGTGACGACGATGAACAGGAAGATGATTCGCTTTGCGGCTGCGGCCAGCCTTGCGTGCCTCGCGGGCATGACGGCGGGCGCGGCGCACGCGCAGGACCCGAAAACGCTGCGCTTCGGCGTGGAGGCCGCCTATCCGCCGTTCGAGAGCAAGACGCCTTCGGGCGATCTGCAAGGCTTCGACATCGATATCGGCAACGCGGTGTGCCAGAAACTGCAGATGAAGTGCGTATGGGTGGAGAACAGCTTCGACGGCCTGATCGCCGCGCTCGAGGCGCGCAAGTTCGACGTCATCAATTCGGCCATGAACATCACCGAGAAGCGGCGTCAGCAGATCGCCTTCACGCCCGCCATCTACGTGATGCCGATCCAGATGGTCGCAAAGAGCGGCTCGGGTCTGCAGCCCACGCCCGCGAGCCTGAAGGGCAAGTCGGTTGGCGTGCTGCAAGGCTCGACGCAGGAAGACTATGTCCGCAAGCACTGGGGCACGCAGGGTGTGAACGTCGTCACCTACGAGAACCAGGACCAGATTTTCGCGGACCTCGCGGCCGGGCGCCTGGACGGCGCGGTGCAGGAAGTGCAGACTGCCACGGACGGCTTCCTCTCGAAACCGCAGGGCAAGGGCTTCGAATTTGCGGGCGCGCCGCTCAAGGACCCGGCCACGCTCGGCGAAGGCACGGGCTTCGGCATGCGCAAGGACGACGCGGCGCTCAAGGCGAAGGTGGCGGCCGCGAT
The DNA here is from genome assembly GCF_040948675.1 of Paraburkholderia sp. BR14312. Taxonomy (NCBI): domain Bacteria; kingdom Pseudomonadati; phylum Pseudomonadota; class Betaproteobacteria; order Burkholderiales; family Burkholderiaceae; genus Paraburkholderia; species Paraburkholderia sp. BR14312. The sequence goes on along the minus strand of NZ_JBFPKI010000001.1, from coordinate 137,315 downwards.
CGATTCGCTGCGCCAGGACGGTACGCTCACGAAGCTGTCGATGAAGTATTTCGGCCGCGATATCGTCGCGAAGTGATGTCGATCACTTTGGAATCCAGAGCCGATTCATGAGCCAGAGCGCGATCGTTCTCGGTGCGGGCATCGTCGGCGTGAGCGTCGCGCTGCATCTGCAGGCGCGCGGCGTGCAGGTCACGCTCGTCGACCGGCGCGGGCCCGGCGAGGAAACGAGCCATGGCAATGCGGGGTTGATCGAGTCGTCGTCGGTGGTGCCGTATGGCTTTCCACGCGACTGGCGCACGCTGCTGCGCCTCGTGCGCAACGACTCGACTGTGCTGCGCTACGACGTGCGCTCGTTGCCCGCCTACGCGCGCTGGCTCGCGTCGTTCTGGCGCGAGTCTTCGCCGGCGCGCCTCGCGCACGCTGCGCGGGACATGCTGCCGCTCATCGAGCGCAGCGTGGCCGAGCACGACGCGCTGATCGCGCGCGCGGGCTTGCGCGATATCGTGCGGCCCATCGGCTGGCTCGAAGCGTGGCGCTCGCCCGCCGGCTTCGAGCGCGAAATGCGCGCGGCGCAGGGCGTGGCCGACGCACACGGCCTGCATGTGCAGATGTTCGACGCGCCGGGCCTCATCGCACTGGAGCCTTCTCTGAGCGCGGGCTATGCGGGCGCGATTCACTGGATCGATCCCGCGAGCGTGGCTGATCCTGGCGCGCTGACGAAGGGTTATGCGCAACTGTTCCTGCGTGAAGGCGGTGCCTTTGCACAGGGCGACGCGCGCACGCTGATGCCCGACGGCAAGGGCTGGCGAGTGCAGACCGACGCAGGACCGGTGAGCGCCGAGCTTGCGGTCGTGGCGCTCGGCCCCTGGTCGGATCTCGTGACGCAGCCGCTCGGCTACCGCGTGCCGCTCATGGTCAAGCGCGGCTATCACATGCACTACGCGAGCGAGGCGCGTGCGCCGCTCGTGCGTCCGGTGGTGGATATCGAAGGCGGTTATGTGGTCGCGCCGATGCGCCGCGGCCTGCGTCTGACCACGGGCGTAGAGCTTGCCACGCGCGAGCGTCCGCCCAACTACGCGCAGCTCGACGCCGCCGAGCGCGAGGCGCGCCCCGTGTTCGGCCTCGGCGCGCGGCTGGACGAAACGCCGTGGATGGGCCTGCGCCCCTGCACGCCCGACATGCGCCCGCTGCTTGGGCCTGCCCCGCGCCATGCGGGACTGTGGTTCGCATTCGGTCACAATCATCATGGGCTTACGCTCGGGCCCGTCACGGCGCGCCTCGTCGCCGAGCAGATCGTCGGCGAAACGCCGTTCATCGATCCCACGCCGTATTTGCCCGCGCGATTCGGCTAAAGCACGCGTTGGACCGATAGCCACCCGGACCGCGGCGACCAGATAGTCGCCGCGCTCGATCGCCTCCAGTTACACGAGCGGAATGTCAATGTCGGTCTGTCACTTGTCCTGCGGCATTTCCGGAAACACATTCAGATTTTGAAAGACAGCGGGTGGGCGCGCAGTTCTCCTCCGCTTGCAGGATCTCGACTCTCAAGTTTCACTCACTGTTGCCGATAATCCGTCCGGGGTGACTCCCGCAAAGTAAGCATCGAACATGATCTGCGAAGCCTGAGCCATGGCCGAATGGCGCCGGCAGTTGGAAGATGGATTGAAAGGATTGGAGAGCGGCGGGCACGCTCCTGAACGTATGGGTACAAGCCCCAGGCAATCGAGACCCGGCCGCTGAAAGTCAACGCGTAGGGAAGGGGGGAATTCGTGATAAACGGTGGGGGCGCTAACGTACGGGCGCCGTCCGGCCGGATATCTGGTGTCCAGGTATCCGCGTGCCACACGCGCGAGACCTTTACCCATCCATCTTTTCGCGATTCACGGATTCTCTATGCTTATCAAGAACGTCGCAGTCAGTCTCCCTTCGAGGGTCGTCACGAACGAAGAAGTCGTCGATATGATCCGGTCCCACTCGACCGCTTTCGATGGCGACATCGACAGGACCGCGCGAACCATCAAGACGCTGCTTGACCGCAGCGGTCTGGTCCATCGTCGCTGGTGCGACAGCCATGAGTCGCCCATCGATCACGTTGCGATGGCGACGCGCAAGGTGTTATCGGAAACCTATCTGAGGCCGGAGCACATCGAGCTGTTCATCTTCGTCGGCATCGGTCGCGGGTTTCTCGAGCCGGGCAACAGCCACATGATGGCGAGCACGCTCGGCTTTGGAAACGCCGAATGCTTCGATGTGGTCGATGCCTGCATGAGCTGGACGCGGGCCATGTCGATCGTCGACAGTCTCTTCAAGACTGGCCAGTATAAGAACGCGATGATCGTGAATGCCGAATTCAATATGCTCGCTGGGGGGCCGCTCTATCCTTCGAATTTTGCGCTCAAGCATCACGCCCAGGTCGAATATACCTTGCCGTCGTTTACGATAGGCGAAGCGGCGACGGCCACGCTGGTGGTGGCGAAGGAGCCGGATAACTTCAGCTTTGCGTTTCGCGGCAAGCCGGATGTTTCGGACCTGTGCACGATTCCGATTCCTGGTTACGAGGGGTATTGCCACCCCACCGACCGTATCGGCAAGAACGGCGAAATGCGGTTTACCTCGTTCGGCCACGAACTGCACAAAAATTCAGATGAGCTTACCGAAGTCTTCTCCAGACTCTCTGTTCCCAAAAAAGACATCGACATCGTGTTTACGCATGCCTCCTCCAAGGCCGCGTGGCACGGTTACGGCGTGAAGGCAGGCATCGACGATAAGATGTATCACATCTATCCGGATACCGGGAATCTCGTTTCCGCGTCGATTCCGGCTGCGATTTCAATGGCCAAGGAGACGGGGAAGCTGAAGCGGGGAGACAGGGCGTTGTGCTGGGTCGGCAGCGCCGGCATGTCGTTCAACGTGAGCAGCTTCCTGTTCTGAGGCTCGGTATCAGTCTAACGAGAACGATATGAAAGGCATGGCAGGAGGCGTTCGCTATCTGATGCAGCGGGTCCGCGACGCGTATGGATTGTCGGACCTTAGCGTGCTGGCGGTGGGCGTCATCGGGACCATCGGGCATCCGCTGTACTGGTTGTGGTGGACGTACATCGACCCCCAGCCCAATGAAAGCACGCTGATGCGCGTTATCGGCGCGCTCGCCTGTCTGCTGTTGCTGCTGCGCCGCTTCTGGCCCGCAGCAGCAGTGCCTTTCCTGCCGTGGTATTACTTCCTGACGGTAGCTTATACGCTACCGTTCTTTTTCACCTACTACCTGATCACCGGCCACTATTCGATGATCTGGTCGATGGCGGAAGTCGGGATGATGTTTTTCCTGATCGCGATTTTTCCGTCGTTCGTCGCGCTGGCGCTGAACCTCGCGCTCGGGGTTGGCCTCGCCATCCTCTGCGCGTGGATCGTCACTCCGGAGTCCCTCCACGTCGACGGCCACTTGCTGCTCTACACCTACCTGCCGGTTTTCGCGTTCGGCATCTGCGCGGGCCTGACGTTCAGCTACAGCAACATGCGGGGGATCACGGCGCAGGCCAAGAACGGCGCACTTCGGGCGCTTGCGGGCACGATCGCCCATGAAATGAGGAATCCGCTCAGCCAGCTCAGGTACGTGCTCGATCGCGTCGAGGAGGCGCTGCCCGCGATGGCCGAGTCGAAGCCCTCGCCGGCGTTGCCCGTCGACGCAGTGGCTTCGCTTTCGCAGCACGTCGCGCACGGACAGCTGGCGATCGACCGCGGGCTCAGAATCATTGCGATGACGCTCGATGAAGTCAGCGCCAAGCCCATGCCGTCGGACAATCTCAACTATGCGAGCGCGGCGGAGGCGACACGCAAGGCGATCGACGAGTACGGTTTTGGCGGCAGAAAAGAGCGCAGCCGCGTCAAACTGATGGTCCTCGAAGACTTCACCTTCAAGGTGGACGAGACCGTCTATCTGTTTACCTTGTTCAATCTGATCAAGAATGCGCTCCATCACATGGCGGCGCATCCCACGGCAACGCTCACACTGACTGTCGACCGGAACAAGGTGATCGTTCACGACACGGGACCGGGCATTGCAGCCGAGATGATGTCCCATCTGTTCGAGCCTTTCCGCACCCAGGGAAACTCTGCCGGCACGGGTTTGGGGCTTGCTTACTGCCAGCGTGCGATGCGCTCGTTCGGCGGCACGATCGAGTGCCGTTCGGAACCCGGCAAATTCACCCAGTTTACGCTCGAGTTTCCGGCTATACCGGAGAGCGAAATCGCGGCTTACCGGCAGACGCTTCTCGCGCGCGCCACGGCGTTCTTCAGCGGGAAGACGATACTGTTTGTCGATGATGACGCGGTGATACGCGAGAAAGTCTGCCATGCGTTTTCAGGGGTGGGCGCCCGGGTGGTCGAAGCGCAGAGCGGTGAACGCGCGCTGACGCTCCTTCGAGAGCGTTCCGCCTACGATCTCGTGCTGATGGACATCAATATGCCGGGTCTCGACGGCTACACGACCACGGAGAAGATCCGTTCCGATGCCGACCTGGCTGGCGGCGGCCTTCTTGTGGTCGGTTATACGGCCGAAGCTCACAACCTGGCTCGCGTGCTCGCGAAGGGCGCCGGCATGGACGCAACGATCAGCAAGTCCATACGCATGGTGGAACTGGTGAGTACGCTGCAAAAGCTCATGGAAAGCGGCGATCGCCATTTGCGCCACCCGCGCTTCGATGGATTCGCGGGCAAGACGATTCTCGTCGCGGACGACGACACCTACAGCCGGATGGTCGCGAAGAGCTATCTGGAGCGATGTGGCGCCAGCGTCGTGGAGGCGGAAAACGGACAGGGCGTGATCGCGCGTCTGCAGGGCGGTGACAATGTCGACGCCATCGTGATGGACATGAACATGCCCGGCATGAATGGCGTGGAGGCGGCGGGGTGGATTCGCGCCCGCGTGGACGAGTATGGCGAGATGCCTATCGTGGCCCTGACCGGCCAGTCCGATATGGCGGCAGTCAGGACCTGTCTCGCAGCGGGCATGAATGAGGTCATGACGAAACCGGTGCAGGTCGGCGTGCTCTATGCGTGTCTCGCGCGACAGTTCGCACACTCGCGCGTGGCGAGCGCCCCGGAGAAACGCGAGCGGCCGGCGGTGCCGGTCATGCAGGTTGCCAATCGAGCTGCAACTCGGGCCGCAACTCGGGCAGCGATCGCGGAAAGCGACCTGCTCGATGAGGCGCATCTCGACGAACTGGCTTCGCTCGACATGCTGGATCAGACCTTCCTCAAGGGCATTGCGCAAATCCGCTCGCTTCTCGCGCAGCTTGCAACTAGCGTGGAGGCCGGTGACATCCGGGCGGTGCACGCGACGCTGCACGTTCTGCTAGGTATCAGCGGGAATATCGGCGCGAAAGCGCTGCACCTGTATGCGAAGCAGATCTATCCGCGGGTCCTCGATGGCCAATGGCCGGACGAGACCGACTGGTTCGAACAGACCACCGCGCTGGGAAACCGCTCGGCCGACGCGCTGCATCGATATTTTGTGGCTGCGATCAGCCCGGCCGATCAGCCGGGTGTATCGAGCGAGGACTGAGGTTCTAGCGGCCGTTGCGTGTCAGTGGCTTTCGCGCGTTCCTTGCGGGTGCCGAAATGCATGGTGACGGTCGTGGTTTGCGCAATCAGTGCGATCGTCGCCAAAGGCGTGTTCAACTCGTGCGCGAGGAACGCGAGCGTTTCATCCATCGCCAGCAATTCATGCTGACGCGTTTCACGCTCGGTCCACTGCGCAATCGCCTCGCGCAGCGTCTCGCGTACCGTGTCGATCCGCAGCGGCTTTTCGATGATGCGAAATACGCCTCCCGTATTCACGGTCCGCAACAGCATGTCCTTGTCGGCGTAAGCGGTCACCAGCATCCGCACGATCCGGGGATAGCGTTGGGCGGTTTCGCGCAGCAGTTGATCGCCGTTGCTGACCGGCATGCGGAAGTCGGTCACCAGGACTGCGATGTCCGCGCCGTGCTCCTCGAGTATCTCGATGGCTTCGTCCGCGTCGCGTCGCTCAGACGATGACGTTTTCGCCGAGCGTGGCAAGCGATGGCCGCGGTAGCGGGCTGCCGTCGGCGAGTACACGCGTGATGCTTTCTGCATCGAGCGGCCTGCTGAAGCGGAATCCCTGCGCCTCCACGCAACCGAGCGCGAGCAGAAACTCCTGTTGCGCGAGCGTCTCCACACCTTCTGCGATGACGGATAAACCGAGCGCTTGCGCAAGCGTAACCATCGCCTTCACGATCGCACCCGTGTCCGTTTCCCCGATGCCTTGCACGAACGCACGGTCGATCTTGATGCGATCGACCGGCAGCGCGCGCAACTGACTCAGGCTCGAGTAGCCCATGCCGAAATCGTCGATGGCAATACGGATACCCGCGCGGCGAAATTCGTGAAGGCGGCGCGCGGCGATCTCCGGTTGCTTCATCAATGCAGTCTCGGTGACCTCGAGCTCGAGCATCGTCGGATCGACGCCTGTCTCCTGCAGAATGGTTTGAAAAGTCTCGACCATGTCCGTGCGTTGCAACTGAAGCGGCGACAGATTGACCGACAGGCGCACGGGCGCAATCCCCATGTGCCTCCAAAGCGCCGACTGCCGACAGGCCTCATGCAGCACCCACTCGCCGAGTATCGCGACAAATCCCGATGCTTCCGCCATCGAGACGAATTCGGCCGGGGCGACGTCGCCGTATATCTCATCGTGCCAACGTACCAGTGCTTCGACGCCGAGCACGCGGCCGTTGCGCATGTCGACCTGTGGCTGGTAGTACACGCGCAGCGTTCCTGTTTCGATCGCCTTTCTGAGACGTGCCGAAAGGATGAGCTTTGCGTCGGCGTTCTCGCCCATTTCAGGCCGATAGCGATCCCAGCAATTGCGGCCATGACTCTTGGCCGCGTACATCGCCATGTCCGCGCACGAGATCAGCGTTTCCACATTGTCTCCGTCCGCGGGAAACACGCTGATGCCGACGCTGGCGCTCACCACGAGCTCGTTCCCGCCGACGAGCATTGGTTTCGCAATTGCCGCGAGTACGGCATCGGGAAGATCGAAGCGCGCGTCGTCCCGCCCGCGCGGCGCAACGATCATGAACTCGTCGCCGCCGTAACGACCAAGCATGTCGCCCGGTTGGGCGCAGGCCCGCAGACGACCGGCGACTTCGACGAGCAGCTGATCGCCGACGCTGTGCCCGAGCGCATCATTGACGGTCTTGAACGTGTCCAGGTCGAGGAAAACAACGTATACGGATTCGCCGTGGCGGGCGGGGTCAGTCAGGACTGCCTGCAATCGTGCGCTGAGCGCCGAACGATTCGCGAGCCGGGTCAGGCTGTCGCACTCGCTGAGTTCGCGCAAACGGCGCGAACGATCGAGAAGCCTGGTCGACACGTCATGGGTCGTTTTGGCGAACAGGAGTGGATAGATGAAGATGATGGGCAGCCACACCGGCGCGATCCGTACGTCCAGCGGCGTGGTGGCGATACCGAAGATTGCGGCCCCGGCGATCAGGCCCGCCGCACTCGCACCCACACCGGCCACGAAGAGCGGCCAACCACCCACGGCCATGGTGTCGAGCGCAAACATCAGCAGGATGACGACGGTTGCAACCGGTTCGAAATGAACCGCCGCGGCCAGCCAGCCGCCGAACGCCGAATCGAACAGCAGGTTCCATTTCTCTTTGCGGAGTGCGTCGTCAGTGTTGTTGCGTACCCGCGAATAAGCGACATGCGGCCAGACGAGACAGATGACAAGGACGCCAACGAAGAGCAGCGCCGGCGCACGTTGCACGTGCAGCAACGCCAGGACGGGTATGGAGCCGATCGCGTAGCCGAGGACCCTGAGAACATAAATGCGGCGCAAAATGCCGGCGGTCCAGAACTTGTCGCCCCTGGCGGACGTAAGCACGTCGTCTCCCCGATTCAAATCATATGATTTCGTGAGCATAGACCAGATCGGACTCCGGGATGCGGAGAACTGATTCCGACCCCTGGGCGAACCGCAGCTGCGCCGACATCTTCGGGTCCCGGCCTGGCCTTCGCGTTATGTGCGTATCCGCACCACGGAGTTTTCCCAATATATGGAAAATCCGCTTGCGTTCCATCGCGGAACTCCTAGACTGACATCTTGCGATTCGAGCCGCGATCCCACTCACTAGCCGCACTGCACGGAGTGTCCATGCGACTGACCATCCTGATCAATGGTTCTGACCCGGCAGTCAATCACGAATTCGCCCTTGTGTGGATCGATCTCGACCAGAAACGCTGGTCGCGCGAGTCACATGAAGGCGTCGACCTGCCTTCGTGGGGCGACGTCCGCGCCGGCGGCGAGGAGACGGTCTTATGCGCTCCGCAAACCGATGCACCCCTTTGCATCATGCGCGGTCTGAGCCTGAACGAACGGCAGGAAGTTCACTCGGGCCATGGCGATGCGAGCTGGCCGGACAACAGCGCGCGCAGAGAAACAGCTTGGCAGTGGCGCTTGCAGGCCGTTGACCGTAAATCGGTGCGCGCCGCGAATTCGCTTTTTGCCTGCTAGTCGTTGGCAAGACGGCTCTGTGAGCCATCGCCGATGCCGTGTGCCATTACTCCTTCAATGTCGCGAGTAGCCGGTCGATTTCGTCGAACTGGCTTTTCGACAATTGATGGCTTTGCATGATTTCCTGCAAGCGCTTTCGCCAATAAGCCGGCGGCAAACGCGACTCGTTCAGGTCCTCTGCAGACAATCGCTGAATCACGGATTTGATGTGGAGGATATCGCTGTGAGCGGCTTGCGACGACCAGGTACCCGACTTTCTCGGTTGGCCGCCACCGTCCAAACCCCTTTCTGACACTGTTCCCATCTTTATTTGCCGTCGGAATATGGCGCCGCGCATACATGCCCCGAGCGCGTCACCGGCCCTACGGCCTCCTGTTGTCATTTACCTGGGTGAGGCACGCCACGAATCAGGCGTCCTGTATGCCGAATAGATATTTTGTTCGGCCAGGCCGAACGTCGTTCGGCGCGTTATTTATGGTAGTTTCCACCTTGATGACTGTCAATATTGGCAGCGCTAAGCTGGCTGAAACGCTCGACCGCCCGCTAGCGGATAAAAGACGAAATACAAATGACACAAACGGACCAAACCATTGGCGAGCGCAACGCGCTTCGCAGCGTCAGCCGGGCGCTCGATGTCCTGGAGACACTGGGGGCCAGCGATAACGAGGGGCTTACCGTTGCCGAAATTGCGATGGCTATCGGCGTGTCGAAGAGCACGGCGTTCGAGTTATTGCAGACCTTGCTCGCCCGTCATTACGTCACCGATGTACGCCTTGGCGGCTCACGGCGCTATCGGCTCGGCTTTGCGCTCGTGCACCTCGGCGACCGGGCGGCGGCAGACGTCGGCATCTCCCAGCTTGCGATGCCGGTTCTGCGCGAGCTGACCGACACGACCGGTCTCACGTCGCGGCTCGCGGTGCTCGACGACAACGGCTATGCCGTCGCAATCAACCGGGTGGAGGCGCCCGGCATCGTGCGGATCGCGTCCGCGCTCGGACAACGCGAACTCCCGCATTGCTCGGCGCTCGGCAAATCCCTGCTTGCGTTATTGCCGCCGGCGCGCGTTGTCAAGCTGCTCGCGCATACCGGCATGCCCCGCCGCACCGAGTACACCCGCCTGACACCCGCTGAACTGATGAAGGATCTGATTCTCGTCGCCGAGCGCGGCTACGCATTCGATGACGAAGAAGACAATCTGGGCGTGGTTTGCGTCGGCGCGGCAATCACGAACCGGGACGGCGAAGGCGTGGCTGCGATCAGCGTGACGACGCTCAAGAACGGGCTGGATGACGACGACCTGCACGCGCTGGGGCGCACGCTGCGCGCTCATGCCGAGCGCATCAGCCGGATGCTCGGCGCGCAGATTGTCCCGCAACGCGGCGCGGCGAGCTAGCGCGCATCTATCTCCCTGGCGGATCACCGGTGCCCCCGCGACGGGGCGAGGACCTCATGCTGACCACCTTTTTCGATCTGTTCGATCTGCACGACGCGAACAGCTATCTGCCCGATCTGCTCAAAGGGGCGCTCACGAGCATCGAGCTGACCTTCAGCATCCTGGCGCTCAGCCTGCCGTTCGGCCTGCTGCTCGCCATCGCCAGAATCAGCCGCGCGCGGCTGCCGAGAGCCATTGCGTCGGTCTATATCGAGGTCATTCGCGGCACGCCCGCGCTGCTGCAACTGTTCTACATCTACTTCGTGCTGCCTTCGTTCGGGATTCGCTTCGCTCCGTTCACGGCGGGTGTCATCGGGCTGTCGATCAACTACTCAGCGTATCTCGCCGAGGTGTATCGCGCGGGCATCGAAGCCGTGCCGAAGAGCCAGACGCAAGCCGCGAAGGCGCTCGGCATGTCCGGCCGCCAGACGATGCGCCTGATCGTGCTTCCCCAGGCCATCCGTATCGTCGTGCCGCCGCTCGGCAACTATGCGATTTCGCTCTTCAAGGACACCTCGCTCGTGTCGATCGTGACGGTCAAGGAGCTGATGTTCACCGGCCAGATCATCTCGTCGACGAACTTCCAGTACGTCACGATATTCACGCTGGTCGGCGCGCTTTACCTGGCGTTTTCCTGGCCGAGTGCCCTGGCCGTGCATTGGCTCGAGCGCAAGATGGGCACCACGCGGCCGGCGAACGCCGCAGTGCGTGCGCGATGACCGGCGCCCTCGAGCGAGAGGCAGCAACGCGATTGACGCGATCGATTCGCCACATGTGGATAACTAACTCATTCGGGGTGCTTCATGCGCAAGGCTACGCAGGTTTTTGCATCGATATTGATAGGCGTTGCAACGTCGCTGTCCAATGCCCATGCGACTGATAGCGGCGCAATCAGCGATGTGCGCTTCGAAGGCGGAGACGGCTCGTACGCGCGCGCAATCAGGAACGGCATCACGCTCGTGATCGCCGCCGACCCGCCGTCGACCTTCCGCGACGAGAAAACACACACGTTCGACGGCGCGGACGTGCGCATCTTCCGCGAAATCACGAAGCGGCTCAAGATCACGAAGGTCACGTGGGACATCGTGCCGTTCGACGCGATGATTCCGGCACTGCTCGCCGGCCGCGCCGACGTCATCGTCGACAACCTGCACGAGAACGAGCAGCGGCTGCGCGTCGTCGCATTCACGAGCCCGGCATACTGGTACGGATCGGGCATCGCGGTGCAGCGTGGCAATCCGTCGAAGATTCATGGCTGGGACGACTTTGCAAGCCATACCGTCGGCACGGTGCGCGGGAGCTTCAATCACCAGTTGCTCGAAGGGCGCAAGGACCTCAAGGAGCTCAAGCTCTACACGAGCAGCGAGGCGGAGTTCTCCGATCTGATCGCTGGGCGCATCGACGTTGCAATGGAAGACGACATCAAGATCGGGCAATTCCTGAAGCAGCATCCAGCTGCCGCAATGCAAATGGTGGCTGATTACAGGCCGCTGCCGCAGGAGTATGGATACGCGCGCTACGCGTTGCGCAAGGGCGACATCGATCTGAATAACGCGGTGTCGCGAACGCTCGACGAACTTCGCGCCGACGGAACGCTGGGATCGATCATCAGGCAGTTCGGCTATACCGACCGCAATCTCTGGTATTTCCCGGTGAAGAACTGATTTCGTCGCGTACCACGCTGCCTGTCGGTTTCAGGCAGCAAATGCGCGGTCGCAGATCTCGACGCGGTTACGGCCGAGATGCTTGGCGTGATAGAGCGCCGTGTCGGCATCGCGCGCCAGCTGCTGGATCGTTGCTTCGGCAGCGGCGAGACAGGCCACGCCGATGCTGCATGTGTATCGAATGACGGGCGCGGTGAAGCCGGGCTCAGCGATTCGCGTGCGCACCACTTCGGCCAGTTCGTGAGCCTGTTGCAGGGAGAGTGCGGGCAGCAACACGGCGAACTCTTCGCCTCCCCAGCGCGCGAGACAGGCTGACGCCGGTATTGCCGCACTGGCGCGTTCTGCGAAGTCGATCAGGACGTTGTCTCCCATATCGTGCCCATGCTCGTCGTTGACCCGCTTGAAGTGGTCGAGGTCGATCAGGAGCATGGAGAGCACGGCCCCGTTGCGCTTCGCCAGTTCACGTTCCTCTTCGAATGCGAGCGCGAGCGCGCGGCGGTTCAGCAAACCTGTCAGCGGATCGCGGTAAGACTGCCGCTCGAGCTGGATACGTAAGCGCTCCATGGCAATCAGCAGAAGACCCACTGTCACGAGCAGGGAAAACGCGGCGCCCGCGGTGAGATAGAACGTCTGCATCCATTCAGGATGGAAGAGATCGGGTAGGCCCTTCGTAGCAAGACCGATGGAGATGCAGCGTGCGGCTGCGACTGCGCATTCGGCAAGAAGCAGTGCGCCAACGGCAAGCGCCGTGCGGCTGGGGCGGCCAAGGCGCAGCATCACCACGCCGTGCGTGCCGTAGAGCACCGCGAGCACCCCGGTGATCACGATCATGCGGCCCGCAATCGATGGATGGACCAACCACAGCCAGGTCATGCCGGCCGCGGCAACGGAAACGAGCAACGAGACGAAGCGCCAGCTGGGCTGGCACCCATAGAGGAGCTGGGTGCCAACGAGTCCCAGCCCCGCGCCAAAAACGATTCCGCAGTTCGCAACCAGAATCGAAAGCCAGTCCGGCACGCTGCCACGAAACGCGAGGAGGAGTACCGATACGCTGACCACCAGCGCACCCGATGCCCAATGACGGACGCCGCGTATGTTCTGAGGAAAGCTTCGGGCCAGCGAGAACAGCGCGATTGCCATGAGTCCCGGCATGACCGAAGACATCAGGATGACCGTGCGCAGATCGAAGAGCGGCATGCGGGTTCGGCGAGAGTAGGCACTGCGCCTATATAACATATCGATGTCGTCGAGCGCGATGCCAGAGTGAGGCGTGATCGATAACACACGCAAGCGTTGCATAAATTCGCGGACAATGCCCGTCATGCGCGTGCCGGAAATTCCTCGGCTCCCATTTTTACGCCCTTCAGAATTTCCGTATCCTGCCGTTACCGCATGGATGGCATGCCGTGTTGCGCGTTGTTGAAGTTGCCGGTTCCGGGAACGCGTGCGTAGATGGCGTTGTACGAGCACACATTCTCTTTGACAGCATGAGAAACCCTGGAATGGACGCAGAAAGCGAGTACGGCGAGCCGCTCAGCAACCTGCCTATGCCGGTCATCCGTTACGACGCGCAGGGCCAACGGCGCTACATGAATGGCGCAGCCGTGGCGATGATGGGGGCTGCATCCGAAGGCGCCTGCGCGACGAATGCCGAAGCCCGGATGTTTTCGTCCGAGGCATTGCAGCAGTACCTCGATACCATTCGCGAAGTCGCAATCACCGGCGTTGCGCGCGAACTGGAACTCCCATTCGCCGGCCTGCCGCAGACGCATGGCGAGCATTACCTCGTGCAGTTCGTGAGCCATCCGACACCGGACTCGGCTCCTGCGGTACTCGCGATCTATTTCAACATCACGGCGCGCAAACGTGCGGAGGCAAAGCTCCGTGAACGCGAGTCGTTTCTCGAATCGTTGCTCGATACGATGCCCATTCCTGTCTTTTCGAAAGACAGGGAAGGGCGGTACCTTCATCTCAATCGGGCGTTCGAAGAATTTCTTGGTGTCCCCAAGGAGCGATTCATCGGCAAGACCGTCTTTGAGACGAGTCCGCACGAGCTGGCGCAAACCTATTTCGCCATGGACGAGGAGCTGTTCGCGAAAGGCGGCATCCAGCGCTACGAATTCAAGGTCCAGAACGCCACGAAAGCCGTGCGCGACGTGGAATTCAGCAAGGCGGTCTTCCACGACGATGAGGGCCACCAGGCCGGCTTGATCGGTGCGATTCTGGACATCACCGAACGCAAGCGGGCGGAGTCCGAGCAGCGGGCTCAATACGAGAAGATCCTTCAACTCAACGGCCGCCTCGAAGACAAGGCGCGTGAACTGTCCGACGCGCGCGCCCAGTTGATGACCGTGCTCCATACCATTCCGGATCTGGTGTGGCTGAAGGACACCGCCGGCAACTTTCTGCTTTGCAATTACAGCTTCGAGCAGTTTGTCGGCAGGCCGAAAGCTGAAATTCTCGGGAAAACCGATTACGACATTTTCGATGCCGAGCTGGCGGACTACTTCCGGGAACGCGACAAGGCAGCAATCGATGCGCTGCATGTTTGCGTGAACGACGATTGGGTGGTCGCTCCGTCGACCCGCGAACGGACCTTGCTCGAAACTCGGCGTCTGCCGGTGTTCGGTGCAGGGGGGACGGTGGCGGGTGTCCTCGGCGTGGCACGCGACATGAGTGAGCGGCGCCGTTTCGAAGAAAAGCTGGCCCGCCGGGAACGCGAGTTTCGAACCCTCGTTGAAAACTCGCCCGATACGGTCGCCCGTTACGGACGGGATTGCCGACGCCTCTACGTCAATCCAACGTTCGCAGCGCTCGCCACTGGAGGAGCGCAAGCGCTGCTGGGCAGGACACCGGCTGAATACCCAGGCGGGCCAGGGTCCGTCCTCTATGAGCAGCAGCTCAGGGAAGTATTCGCCACGGCAAGCGACAGGGAATTCGAATTGGTCTGGGGGCCTGACGAAAACAAGGAACTGTGCCAGCTGATCCGCTTGACAGCGGAACTGGGTGCGGACGGCAAGGTGGAAACTGTCCTTGCCGTAGGGCGGGATATCTCGGAACTGCACGCTTCCAGAGGAAAGATCCATCGGATGGCGTATTTCGATGCGCTAACGGCGCTGCCGAATCGCGTCCTGTTCAACGAGCAATTGCGTCAGGCAATCTCGAACAGCAAGCACGGCCACTATACGGCCGTCATGATGATCGACATGGACCGCTTCAAGGGTGTCAACGACACGATGGGTCATGCGGTCGGTGACGAGTTGCTGCGTGAGGCCGCGCGTCGGCTGGTTGCCTGCGTGCGTGTGGGGGACACGGTGGCCCGCTTTGGTGGTGACGAGTTCGCCGTTCTGCTGCCGGAGACTGCCGATCGCTGCATCCTCGAGGAAATTTCCGCGAGGATCATCCGGCGGCTCGACGAACCTTTCCTGCTCGACGGCAGAGAAGTCTTCATTTCGTGCAGCGTCGGAATCGCGCTGCATCCGCTCGACAGCACCGACGCGAAAGATTTGTTGAGATACGCAGACTCCGCGATGTACCTTGCGAAGCGCTCAGGGCGCCGCGGCTTTCGCTTTTACACAAAGGACCTGACCGTCGAGGCCACGGCACGTCTTTCGCTCGAATCCGAGCTGCGGCGCGCAGTCGATCAGGGCGAGTTCGAGTTGTATTACCAGCCTCAGGTGACGCTTCGCGGTGCGCAAGTCATCGGCTCGGAAGCGTTGTTGAGATGGAATCGCCCCGGAGAAGGCTTCATTCGCCCGGATCAGTTCGTGCCGCTTGCGGAGGAAACCGGTCTTATCGTCGATCTTGGGCGGTGGGTGCTTCGCGAGGCTTGTTGCTCGGCCGTCGAATGGAATACCGGGCGTGGCCCGCGCCACAGGGTGTCGATCAATCTTTCCGCGCGACAGTTTCAGTCGCGCGACCTCGCACTGACGGTCAAGGATGTCCTCGATGAAACCGGCTGTCGACCGGAATGGCTGGAGTTCGAGATTACGGAAAGTCTGCTGCTGGAAGAGGACGACTCGGTTCTGAACGCGCTTCGCGAATTTGAAAGCATGGGTCTATCGATTGCGATCGATGATTTTGGCACCGGCTATTCCGCACTCAGCTATTTGACCCGATTCCCGATTGATACGCTCAAGATCGATCGTACGTTCGTGCAGCGAGTCACGACGGATCGGCGCCATGCCGAACTCGTGAAAGCGATCCTTTCCATCGCACGTTGCCTCGGGCAGCGGGTCGTTGCCGAAGGCGTCGAAACCATAGAGCAGGCCGCCTTTCTCGATGCCCATGGATGCGAGATTGCGCAGGGCTTTCTCTACAGCGTGCCGCTGCCAAAGCCTGCCATTGCATCGCTTCCGCGCCATCTCGATCCAGGCGCTGCGTACACGGTCAATCCGTAAGGGCGTGCGAGGCCGACGAAATAAATTCCTTCCAGCTGTAACCGGGATGCGCGACCGAGCGAACTAAGAGGCAGTCCTGTCGTTCTGGAGACAGATCATGTCCGTTCGGCTCGTTGCTATTGCGTTCTTTTTTCTCGTCGCGCCCGTCGTGGCCTCAGCCAGGCCGGTCGTGGTCGAGCTGTTCACCTCGGAAGGGTGCTCCTCGTGTCCGCCCGCGGATGCCTACCTGTCTGAGCTATCTCGCGAGCGCCGGGAGGTGCTTCCCCTCGCATTTCATGTGACGTACTGGGACGGCCTGGGCTGGCGCGACCCCTACTCGCTGGAAGCCGCCACGCAGCGCCAGGCCGAGTACAGCGCGCGTTTTGGTGAGAGCGCCTACACGCCCGAAATGGTGATCGACGGCCAGAAGGGACTGGTGGGTTCGAATCGACGTGCAGCCGAGGCGGCGATCGCGATCGCGCAGAAAGCGGATGAAGCAGGGGTGGATGTGAGTGGTGTGCGGCACGGCGGGACGTTATCAGTCATGGTGGGACGCGGCACCGGCCACGGTCGGGTCTTGCTGGTTGGCTATGACACCGGGCATGTCACCGAGGTCGGGCGAGGCGAAAACACGGGGCGTACGCTCAGGGAGGCCAACGTCGTTCGCTCGATACAGGCCGTCGGCGAATGGACCGGCGCGCCGTTGAAACTCGAGCCTCCTTCGCCGGCCGGTGAGCAGGCGGCAATCCTGATCCAGTCGACGGATGGTGCGATCATCGGCGCGGCGCGAGTGACCAACGGTGCGCCTTGAGCCGGCGGGAATGGTGCTAACAGGTCTTTCCATCGCCATTACTAAGGTGTGCTTTGTATATCGTCGAACGACGCTATGAGGGCAGAAGGAGTGCGCAGTGCAGTGGCAGTTCCCCTAACGAAGTCGTGTCTACCAGGCAAGGAGTTCGTCATGTCATTTGTCACGTTCGCTTCATCGTTTCCTTTGCGGACCATCGCGTTCGCCGCAGCGCTGGGATTCGCTTCAAGCAGCTTTGCGCAAGCCGCTTCCGAGGCCGATCCGCCCGGGGCCGTCTACGTCATGTCGAACCAGCCTTCCGGAAACTCGGTTCTCGTCTATGCTCGAGCCACAAACGGAACACTGACCTACGCGGCTACCTACCAAACCGGCGGAAAAGGAGCGGGCACGGGCGCCGATCCGTTGGGCTCGCAGGGCGCGCTGACGTTGGACTCGGGCTTTCTGCTTGCGGTGAATGCCGGCAGCAATGATGTTTCACTTTTCGCAATCGATGGCAGCAAACTGACGCTGCTCGACAGAAAGCCGTCGGGCGGTCAGATGCCCGTCAGCGTGACGGTCAAGGGGCCGATCGCGTATGTGCTCAACGCCGGCGGCACGCCGAACATTAGCGGCTATTTTGTCGACGCACTCGGCAAGCGCCTCGTTGCGTTACCCGGCTCGCAACGGCCGCTTGCCGGCGGAACCGCCGCCCAGCCGGCGCAAGTCAGGTTCGCACCGGAAGGCAATGAATTGCTGGTGACCGAAAAGGGCACGCAACTCATTGACACGTATTCTGTCGGCTTTACCGGCTACGCCTCGACATCGACCCCTCATGCCTCGAACGGCGTTACGCCGTTCGGCTTTTCCATCACGACACGCGGATATGCAATCGTCTCCGAGGCCGGGTCCGGTTCCGTTTCCTCATACGAAGTCGAAGACGGCAAACATCTCGAGTCGATCAGCGCGGCGATCCCGCTGGGCCAGGCCGCTCCTTGCTGGCTTGTCACGACCGGCGACGGACGTTTCGCCTTTACTGCCAATGCCGGTAGCGGCACGATCAGCAGTCTGCGCATTGCCGCGGACGGGAAGATCAACCTGCTCAATGCCGCTGCTGGTACGCTCAGCGCTCCGCTCGACATGGCGCTCAGCAGTCGGAGCAAATTCCTCTATGTGCGGGAAGGCAACGGCGCCGTAAGCGGCTTTCGCGTGATGCCCGACGGCACGCTCGAACCGATTGGTTCGGTGACCGGCGTACCGCCCGGAGCCCAGGGGATCGCGGCGCGCTAGCAGCGCGCAAGTCACGTCTGATCAAAGAGACGTTATAGAGGAGGTTTTCGAAATCCTCGCATTCGCTTGATTCTCTATGCAACTGGTTGCATTATCGACCTCGCCGTCATACAACCAGTTGCATAAACATGACCAATCACTATCCCCATCTTCTGCGCCCACTCGACCTGGGCTTCACGACCTTGAAGAACCGCGTGCTGATGGGCTCCATGCACGTCGGTCTGGAGGAAGCGCCGAACGGCTTCGAACGTATGGCCGCGTTCTATGCGGAGCGCGCGCGTGGCGAAGTTGGGTTGATCGTGACCGGCGGCATCGCGCCGAACGAACGCGCGCGCCCCATGCATGGCGGCGCGATGTTGACGACAGAGGGGGAAGCCGAGCGGCACCGTACGATTACGCGCGCCGTTCACGCGGAAGGCGGCAAGATCGCGATGCAGATCCTGCATTTCGGCCGCTACTCGTACCAGCCGATGCTGGTCGCGCCCAGTGCGCTGCAAGCCCCCATCAATCCGTTCACCCCTCACGCGCTGAGTGACGACGAGGTTGAAGAAACCATCGACGATTTCGTCCGCTGCGCAGCCCTCGCGCAACATGCCGGCTACGACGGCGTGGAGATCATGGGCTCCGAGGGCTACCTCATCAACGAATTCATCGCGATGCGCACCAATCATCGCACTGACCGCTGGGGCGGCAGTTACGAGAACCGCATACGTTTCGCGGTGGAGATCGTGCGCCGCGTGCGCGAGCGCGTCGGCCGCAATTTCATCATCATCTACCGGCTTTCGATGCTCGATCTGGTCGAGGGCGGCTCGACGCTGGAGGAAGTCATCCAGCTCGCACAGGCTATCGAGCAGGCGGGCGCCAGCATCATCAATACGGGCATCGGCTGGCACGAGGCGCGCATTCCCACCATCGCCACCAAGGTGCCGCGCGGCGCCTGGGCCTGGGTCACGCAGCAACTAATGGGGAAGGTCGCGGTGCCGCTCGTCGCCACCAATCGCATCAACACGCCCGAGCTCGCCGAACAGCTGCTCGCCGACGGCGCGTGCGACATGGTGTCGATGGCGCGCCCATTCCTCGCCGATGCCGAATTCGTGCGCAAGGCTCGCGAGGGCCGCGCCGACGAGATCAATACCTGCATCGGCTGCAATCAGGCTTGTCTCGACCATACTTTTGCTGGCAAGGTCACGTCCTGCCTCGTCAATCCGCGGGCCTGTCACGAGACGGAAATCGTCATCCGGCCCGCCGCGCAGCCAAAGCGTGTGGCGATCGTGGGTGCGGGTCCGGCCGGTCTCGCCTGCGCGGTGACCGCGGCCAGCCGCGGTCATGCCGTTACGCTCTTCGAGGCCAGCACCGAGATCGGCGGCCAGTTCAATATCGCCAAAAAAGTGCCGGGCAAGGAAGAGTTCAATGAAACGCTGCGCTACTTCCGCCGCCAGATCGAATTGACGGGCGTCGAGCTTCGCCTCGGCACGCGTGCGAGCGCCGAAGCGCTGATGCAGGAGGGCTTCGATGAGGTGGTCGTGGCAACCGGCGTTCTGCCGCGCGAGCTGCGCATCGAAGGCGCCAGCCACGCCAAGGTGCTGGGGTATCTGGACGTGCTGCGCGACGGCAAGCCGGTGGGATCTGACGTCGCCATTGTGGGGGCTGGCGGAATCGGCTTCGACGTGGCCGAGTACCTCGTGCATGAAGGCGAGTCCGCGAGTCTCGATCCGCAAAAATTCTTCGCCGAATGGGGCGTCGATACGAACTATGCCGAACGCGGTGGATTGCGTCGGGCGGTCGTGAGTCCGGCGGCTCGCAGCGTGCATCTGCTGCAACGCAGGCGCTCGAAGGTTGGCGAGAACCTTGGCAAGACGACAGGATGGATTCACCGGACGGCCTTGAAGGCGCGCGGCGTCGGCATGTCCTCCTCGGTGGAATATCAGCGCATCGACGACGATGGGCTGCACGTGAGCATCGACGGTGTGCCGCAAATCCTCGCTGTCGAGAACGTCGTGGTTTGCGCAGGACAGGAGCCGCTGCGCGAGCTGGCGGACCAGTTGCTGGCCGCCGGCCGCAAGGTGCACGTGATCGGTGGTGCTGCCGAGGCTGCCGAACTCGACGCCAAGCGGGCCATCCATGAGGGCACCACGCTTGCCGCTTCGTTGTGAGCGCGCTGCGTTTTCCCCAGGACCTGAAAACGGACCCGATATGACTGACGCCATACTCAATCTTTCTCCCGCTGTCGCGCGGTCCCTCGCGATCTGGCATGAGCTCGTGGACAGCAAGGATCTCAGCCGGCTGGAGTCCATCGTGCATCCGGAGGCCGTTTTTCGCTCGCCGATGGCGTTCAAGCCCTACGGTCCCGCGCCCGCCTTGCTGATGGCGCTGCGTACGGTGATCACCATTTTCGGGGACTTTACCTATCATAGGCAGTTCAGCAGTGCCGACGGGCTGAACGTCGTGCTTGAGTTCAGCGCGACCGTGCAGGACAAGCAGCTCAAAGGCATCGACATGATCCGCTTCGATGATGCGGGCCTCATCGTCGAGTTCGAAGTGATGATCCGGCCGTTCAATGCATTGCAGGTACTGGGTGCCGAGATGGGCGCGCGTCTGGCTCATGTTCTCCCCGCGTATAAAGCCGCGAGCCATCCATGAACGATCAATACTTTCGCCTCAGTAACGAAGCCGGCATCGCGCATCTTCAATTGAACCGTCCCGACCGGCTCAATGTAATGGACCTCGCGTTTTATACGGGCCTGCGCGAAATGGTGCAGGCACTCGATGCGAGTGGCGAGGTCCGCGTGCTCGTCATCAGTTCGACGGGCAAGCACTTTTCGGCCGGTATGGATTTCGAGGTGTTCGCCAACATAGCGAACGACTTCGACACCCGCAGTCCACGCAAACGCCTCGCTTTTCAGCGCGCTCTCGCAGATCTGATGGACTGCTTCGACGTGCTCGACAAGGCACGTTTCCCCGTTATCTGCGCCGTGCAGGGCGGGTGCATCGGAGGCGGCCTCGACCTTGCCGCTGCTTGCGACATTCGCGTCTGCACGGCGGACGCCTTCTTCTGCCTGCAGGAAACGCAGATCGGCATGGTGGCCGATCTGGGCGTGCTGCAACGCCTGCCCAAACTCATTCCTGCGGGCGTCGCGCGCCAGATGGCGTACACCAGCGAGCGTTTGAGCGCCGAACGGGCGCTCGCCGTGGGGCTCGTCAATGCCGTGCTGCCCGACGCCGATGCGCTCCAGCACCATGCGATGGAGCTGGCCCGCAGCATCGCATCGAAATCGCCGCTGGCTGTGGCGGGGAGCAAGACGGCGATGAACTTCGCCCGCGACCACGCAACCGCGGAGTCGCTGCAGCACATGGCCCTGCTTCAGAGCGCCATATTCGATACGGCGGACCTCTCCGAAGCCATCGCAGGCTGGCAGGCCAGGCGTGACCCGCGCTTCGATGGCTTGCCGCCGTTGCCTGACTGATCTCCCGCTCTCGCACTACGTCTGCCTATACTGGACTTCGTAAGTCAGTCACGCGAACCAGTACTGAAGAAGAGGCGCGTCATGTCGAGAACAAGCAAAACTCTGCTCGTCCGAATCGCATTGATCTGCGTGTGCAGCTGCCTCGCGAACGCCTCACGCGCGCAGGTGACGCGAATGGAGGTCATCCCGATTCCGTCCGTGACGCTCACGGACCAGGAATTTCTGAGCGGGCGCGAGGATGGCAAACCTGTTACGGTGGCTGGCGAACTTCGGCTTCCCCGAAACGGTACTGACCGGCTTCCGCTCGTCATCCTGCTGCATGCGTCCGGCGGAATCGGCAGCAGCATCACCGACTGGGAGGAGTATTTTCTATCGCTCGGTGTCGCGACTTTCGTAATCGACAGCTTCTCCGGCCGAGGTATCGTCAACACGATCAACGATCAAGCGCAACTCGGCCGCCTGGCACAGACCGAGGATGCCTATCGCGCCATTGCGACGCTTTCGAAGCACCCGAGAATCGACCCGAACCGGATCATGCTCATGGGCTTCTCGCGTGGAGGGCAAAACGCGCTCTATGCAAGCCTGAGCCGGTTCCAGAAGATGCACGCCCAACCCGGCACCCAGTTCGCGGCGTTCGTCGCTTTCTATCCCGACTGTACCTCCACGTATCTCGAAGACGAGGATGTCGTTGGCAAACCTGTGCGTATTTTCCAGGGGACTGCAGACAACTACAATCCCGTCGCGCCATGCCGTGCCTATGTGGGCCGTCTGAGAACGAAACTGCATGACGTCCAGTTGATCGAGTACGCCGGCGCCAGTCACTTCTTTGACGCGCGAGCGCTCAGGCAACCCCAGCAGCTATCGCAGGCACAGACCACACGAAACTGCCGGACGGTCGAGGTCGAAAACGGACTGCTCGTCGACGCCACAACGAAGCAACCGTTTAGTTATAGCGATGCGTGTATCGAGCGCGGGACAACCATCGCATACGACGAGAACGCGGCGGCCAGTGCCAAAGAAGCCGTCGGCGGAATCGTCAGGGCCGTGCTGAAGCCATAGGTTCACTGTGACCGGGTCGAAGGCCGGGAGCTTCGCCAGTCCCGAAACGGCATTTCACATCGGGCGACGAAAGGCCGTGGCGCAAGCCCGTACTGCCGTCGGCCGCATAGAATTCGCGCGGTTTGGGTTCGAACCGCGATACGAATGGCCCGTCGCAGTGCCCGAAACGGGTGCGCCGCGACGCATATTAGTGCACGTTGTTACCGGCGCAGGGCGAAGAAACGCCTTCCACGCCACAAAGCCGTGCCTGGGTTCATTGGCACGCTTCTCGCTTTAAGGAGTGGGCAAGGAGCCGGCGCAGCATCCGGTTCAGACAATCTGGAAATGGACAGCTAGGGTTCCGGCCTGCTTCTCGCAGGTGCTGGTCCGAGAGCTGGCGACCTCAGGCGAGGTTACACGGCGGGATAAAAGCCCGGGAGAGAACGCGATGTTTGCGCTGCTCCCTGCCGTTGCTAACCGTCCCTTTCGAGGTCAACCTCATGCGCAAGCTCGTTCGCTGTCTTGGCATCGCCGCCGTCTCCCTCGCCACCTTCGCTTCAAGTTCCGTGTTCGCTGCGGGCCGCAGCGACTTCAAGGTTTGCTGGACCATCTACGCCGGCTGGATGCCGTGGGGCCAGGCAAAAACCCAGGGCATCATCTCTAAGTGGGCCACGAAGTACGGCATCAAGATCGATGTCGTCCAGCTGAACGACTACGTCGAATCCATCAATCAGTACACGGCTGGCAAGTTCGACGGCTGCGCAATGACCAACATGGACGCGCTCACCATCCCGGCTTCGGGCGGCGTCGATTCGACTGCGCTGATCGTGAGCGATTACTCGAACGGCAACGACGGCGTGCTCATGAAGGGCAAGGGCAGGCAGATCGCCGACCTGAAAGGCCAGCAGGTCAATCTCGTGCAGTTCTCGGTCTCTCACTACCTGCTCGCGCGCGCTTTGGAAAGCGCCCATATGAGCGAGCGCGATCTCAAGGTCGTGAACACATCCGACGCCGATATCTCGGGCGCATTCGCGACGCCGACTGTTCACAACGCGGTGACGTGGAACCCGATGCTCGCCGATCTGAAGGCGCAGCCGAACGTTACCGAAGTCTTCGATTCGAGCAAGATTCCCGGCGAAATCATGGACATGATGGTCGTCAACACGAAGACGCTGCAAGAGAACCCGGTGCTCGGCAAGGCGCTGACGGGCGCATGGTTCGAAATGGTTGCGCTGATGCACAGCAATTCGGCGGCGAGCACCAGCGCGCTGACGTCGATGGCGAAGGCCTCCGGTACCGACCTTGAGAACTTCAAGGGGCAGCTGTCGACCACCGCGCTCTTTTACACACCTCAGGCGGCAGTCGCTTTCGTCACGAGCCCGGACATGCCGAAGATCATGACGCGCGTCGCGAAGTTCTCCTTTGACCACGGTCTGCTCGGCCAGGATGCAAAGAGCGCGGATTCCGTGGGCATGGCATTCGACAAGAATGTGATCGTCGGCGACAAGAACAACGTCAAGCTGCGTTTCGACCCGAGCTACGTCGAGATGGCGGCCGCGGGCAAGCTCTGAGACTGATTTCGAAGCCACAACCAGGCGGTCACCATGCGACTCATCAATCGATATCCGAGCCGGATCGGCAGCATGATGCTGCTCCTGCTGCCGTTCGTCGTGCTGTTTGCCGTGTATTTCACGGGATCTGCGCAGCGGCTCAAGCTCAATCCCGATGACAAGCTGCTTCCGAGCGCGGCGCAAATGAGCGATGCCGTGAGATTGGTCGCATTCACCGAAGACAAGCGCACGGGTGAATATCTGTTGTGGGACGACACGCTGTCGAGCTTGCGACGACTGGGTATCGGTCTCGTCGTAAGCGCGGTGATTGCGCTGGTGGCCGCTATCGCAACCGGCTCGTTTCCGCTCGTCAGCGCAACGCTCTCGCCATTCATCACCGTCGTCTCGATGGTGCCTCCACTGGCCGTGCTGCCGATTCTTTTCATCGTCTTCGGGCTCGATGAGCTATCGAAGGTCGTGCTCATCGTTTTCGGCATCACGCCGATGATCATTCGGGACCTGCATGCCCGTGCCCGCGAGATACCCGCCGAGCTGTGGGTCAAGGCGCAGACGTTGGGGGCCACGAGCTGGACGGTGATTCTGCGTCTGGTTTTGCCCCAACTCCTGCCGCGCCTGCTGGTGGCGATGCGGCTTTCGCTCGGAGCTGCATGGCTCTTTCTCATCGCCGCCGAAGCGATCGCATCGACGGACGGCCTGGGCTATCGCATCTTCCTCGTGCGCCGCTACCTCTCCATGGATCTGATTCTGCCGTACGTCGCCTGGATCACGCTGCTCGCGTGGCTCACCGATGAACTGCTTCGCCGCATCACGCAGTGGTCCTTCCCCTGGTACGGCGGAGGTGGGCGATGATCGAAGTCCGTAATGTATGGAAAGAGTACGGCGACCAGGTGGTTCTGGAACGTTTGAATCTGACGATCCAGGAGGGCGAGTTCTGTTCGATGGTCGGCGCTTCCGGCTGCGGAAAGTCGACGTTTTTGCGGCTGCTGCTGGGTCAGGAGCAAGTGACGCGCGGCGAGATCCTGCTGGACGGTCAACCGCTGCCGGGCGAGCCGGATGCCCATCGTGGCGTGGTGTTTCAACGCTACTCGGTGTTCGAGCACCTGAGCGTATTGCGCAACGTGATGCTGGGACTGGAGCTTCCGAAAGCGAAGCTCACGGGCAGACTCTTCGGGGCGCAGCGGCGCGCCGCGCGAGACGAGGCGGCCGCCATGCTCGAGCGGGTGGGGCTCGGTGCGGCCTTGAACAAGTACCCGCAGCAACTCTCCGGCGGTATGCAACAACGCCTCGCCATTGCGCAGGCCTTGATGATGAAGCCACGCGTCCTGCTGCTCGACGAGCCGTTTGGCGCACTCGACCCCGGTATCCGCAAGGACATGCACACGCTGCTCTCGGACCTGTGGCGCGAAGCGAAGCTGACCATTTTCATGGTTACGCATGACCTCAAAGAGGGCTTCACGTTGGGAAGCCGTGTGCTGGTTTTCGACAAGGTCCGCGTGGACCCCCAGGCGCCGGGTGCCTACGGAGCCCGTGTCACCTACAACATTCCACTCGACCGCAGCCGCGAATCGGTGTCCGCCGTGCATCTGGCGCGCGCGGCGGTTCAAGGCGCGTCCAGCATCGAAGCGGTCTCATGAAGGGAACTCGAACATGAAGTTATTGCTTGAAGAAACCGTACCGGGCGGGGGCCATACCTCGCTCATCGTGAAGCGCGGGCAATCGCTGCGCGTGACCGACCTGCACGGTGGCGCCAATGTCAGCGTGATGATGGTCAATGCAACGGAGAAGAGCGAGCGACTGAACCTCCCCGATTCGCTGAAGTGCCAGCACACTGCAAAGCTCACGACGGGGCACTGCCTGTACTCCGATATGGGGCGTGTTCTCGCTGCCATCGTCGACGACACATGCGGGTGGCACGACAGCATCGGTGGCGTCACGAACGCCGACGAGGTCACGGCGCGGTACGGTGCTGGCCGTTATCAGGAACTGCGCAACGCGTTCTACCGGAATGGCACGGACAACTTGCTCGTCGAGATGGGCAAGTGGGGCCTCGAGATCTCAGACCTGCTGATGACGCTCAATCTTTTCAGCCGCGTTGATGTCACGAGCGAAGGAGAGCTCAATTTCGTGAGCCACAACTCGAAGGCCGGCGACTACGTCGAACTGTATGCGCCGATGAACACGCTGGTCGTGCTCACCGCGATTCAGCACCCGCTCGACCCGAACCCTGAATATGCGCCCAAAGCGGTGAAACTCGAATTGAGCGAGGCGCAGCCTGGCGTGGCTGAAGTGTGCCGTACCGCATGCGAGGAAAACGTGCGCGGCTTTATCAACACAGAGCGATTCTTTCTTTGAGCGGAGGCCACTTCATGATGAGCACGCTTGTCGTCAGCGACAAACAGCCCGAGAGCGCGGTCTACCGCGAGACGGTGGCCGCGGGTGAGCCCTGGCTTCACGAAGTGAAGGCGGGCCAGACACTGCGCATCGTCGATCTGGAGGGCAACCAGGCGGTCGATACGCTGTTCTACAGCCTCGCTGATCCGCGCGAGCGCTTTGACCCACAACGCACGCTGCGTCGGCAGAAGAGGCTCTACCTGACGGCCGGCTCGGTGTTGTACTCGAATCTCGGCAATCCGATGCTGACCGTCGTTGCCGATACCTGCGGACGCCACGATACGCTCGGCGGTGCCTGCGCACAGGAGAGCAACACCGTGCGCTATGCGCTGGGAAAGCGCTATATGCACAGCTGCCGCGACAACTTCCTGCGCGCTTGCGCGCATGACGGCCGCCTCTCGAAGCAGGACATCGGCGCGAACGTCAACTTCTTCATGAATGTGCCCGTGACGGCGGAAGGGGGCCTCACCTTCGAAGACGGCATTTCCGCACCGGGGAAGTACGTCGAGCTGCGTGCCGAGATGGACGTGATCGTGCTGATTTCCAACTGCCCCCAGTTGAACAATCCGTGCAACGCCTACAACCCGACGCCCGCGGAGCTGCTGATATGGGACTGAAGCATCTCCGCAGCTGGATCTCGTTCGCCATGCTCGTGCGCGCGGGACGTCATTTCA
The DNA here is from genome assembly GCF_040948675.1 of Paraburkholderia sp. BR14312. Lineage (NCBI taxonomy): Bacteria > Pseudomonadati > Pseudomonadota > Betaproteobacteria > Burkholderiales > Burkholderiaceae > Paraburkholderia > Paraburkholderia sp. BR14312. The sequence continues at coordinate 110,086 of NZ_JBFPKI010000001.1, read as the reverse complement.
CGCTCACGCGCGAAGCGCTGACTCAGGCAGATCGCTGACGCGAATACGGCCGTGGACGACCGCGGCTCGCATCTCCCACGGCGGGACGGCCCGCCTCTGAATCAAGATTCCTTCCATGTTCGAGAAGATTCTTATCGCCAATCGTGGCGCTATCGCGTGCCGGATTCTCAGAACGCTGCGCGAACTCGATGTCACCGGAGTCTCCGTTTTTGCGGAGGCGGATAGAGCGAGCCGTCATGTAAGCGAGGCTCCCGTCGCGCACTGCCTGGGCGACGGGCCCGCGGCAATGACCTATCTCGAGACGAAAAAAATCCTCGAGATCGCTCGCCGCGAGGGCGTGCAGGCCATTCATCCCGGGTATGGATTCCTCTCCGAGAACGCCGCCTTTGGCGAGGCTTGCGAAGCGGCAGGGATTGCATTCATCGGGCCCACGCCCGCGCAGTTGCGCGCCTTCGGCCTGAAGCACACGGCGCGCGAAATCGCGGAGAAGGAGGGCGTGCCGATGCTCAGGGGCACCGGCTTGCTCGGTGACCTGATGGCGGGGCTGGAAGCGGCGGAAGTCATCGGCTATCCGGTGATGTTGAAGAGCACGGCCGGCGGCGGTGGTATCGGCATGCGTGTGTGCTGGAATGCAGCCGAACTCAGTGCGCATTTCGATGCCGTGAAGCGGCTCGGTGAAAACAATTTCAGCGACTCCGGCGTTTTCCTCGAAAAGTACATCGAGCGGGCGCGACATCTTGAAGTGCAGGTCTTCGGAGACGGCACGGGCGATGCCATCGCACTCGGCGTGCGCGACTGCTCTGTGCAGCGGCGCAACCAGAAAGTGCTCGAGGAAACGCCCGCGCCGTGCTTGCCGGACGGGATTTCCGAGGCACTCTGTGCGGCTGCCGTGAAGCTCGCGAAGGCGGTGGACTATCGCTCCGCCGGCACCGTCGAGTTCGTGTACGACAGCGCCGCCGAGCAGTTCTACTTCCTCGAAGTCAACACGCGCCTGCAGGTGGAGCACGGCGTAACGGAGCAGGTGTGGGGTGTCGACCTCGTGCGCTGGATGATCGAGCTGGCAGCGGGCACGCTCGAGCCGTTGCATGAACTCGCAGCGAAGCTGACGCCGCGCGGCCATGCGATTCAGGCGCGGCTCTATGCAGAAGACCCCGGCCGGGACTTCAAGCCCAGCCCCGGCCTGCTGACCGACGTCGCGTTCCCGCCAGCCGACGGTCGCGCGCTACGTATCGACACGTGGATCGAAGCCGGCTGCGAAGTGCCGCCGTACTTCGACCCCATGCTCGCCAAGGTGATTGCCTGGTCCCCGACTCGCGACGAGGCGCGCAGCGCGCTCAAGGACGCGCTCCAGGACACGTGCATTTACGGCGTGGAGACGAACCGCGACTATCTGCGTCAGATCCTGGACGACAAGCCGTTTGCATCGGGCGAACCATGGACCCGGTGCCTCGAGGGACTCAAGTACGAGGCCAGTACGGTCGAAGTCGTCAGCGGCGGTACGCAGACGACGGTCCAGGATTTCCCCGGCCGTCTCGGATACTGGGCAGTCGGCATTCCGCCTTCGGGGCCGATGGATGATCGCGCCATGCGGCTGGGCAACCGCCTGCTTGGCAACGCCCCCGATGCCGCCGCGCTCGAAATCACGATGAGCGGCCCGACGCTGCGTTTCAATACCGACGCGGTCGTTGCCATCACGGGGGCGGACATTCCCGTACTGCTCGGCGACGTCAAGCAACCGTTGAATACGAGCCTCTTTGTCCCGGCAGGCTCGACGTTGTCGCTCGGCACCATTCGCGGCGCCGGCGCACGCGCTTATCTGTGCGTACGCGGCGGCCTGGACGTCGGCGTGTATCTCGGCAGCCGCAGCACCTTCACGCTCGGTCAGTTCGGCGGGCATGGCGGGCGCGCAATACGCGCAGGTGACGTACTTCACCTCTATCCGCTCGAGAATCCGCAGTTTGGCAAGACGCTGAATGCCGTGCCGAAGCTCGAAGACGTGCGGAGCCTCCGCGTGATCTATGGTCCGCACGGCGCGCCAGAGTACTTCAGCTCGCGCTACATCGAAAGGTTTCTGGAGACGGATTGGGAAGTTCACTTCAACTCGAGCCGTACCGGTGTGCGCCTGATCGGGCCGAAGCCGGAATGGGCTCGCGAAGACGGCGGCGAGGCCGGGCTGCACCCGTCGAATATTCACGATAATCCCTATGCGGTCGGCGCCATCGATTTCACGGGCGACATGCCCGTGATTCTCGGCCCCGATGGACCGAGTCTTGGCGGCTTCGTCTGTCCGGTGACCATCATCGAGGCCGACCTCTGGCACATCGGGCAACTGAAGGCCGGCGACAAGATCCGCTTCGTTCCGGTGGAGGTAGAAGAGGCGCGTGAAGCCGCACGTCAACGCGCCCGCGAACTGGAAAGCCTGGAGGTCGAGTCGAACGCGCCGACTAGCAGACGCTCGTCCCTGACCTCGCCCATCGTGCTCGACCTGGGTTCGGGCGGCGAGCGGCTCGTTGCGCGCGTGTCCGGTGACACGCATCTGCTGCTCGAGATTGGGCCCGCCGAGCTGGACCTCGTCTCGCGCTTTCGTGGACACGCGCTCATGCAGTCTCTCGAGGCCATGGCGCTTCCCGGCGTCGTCGATCTGACGCCTGGCATCCGTTCCCTCCAGATTCACTATCGACCGGAGCAACTGGCGCTCGCGCAATTGCTGGATGTCGTACGTCAGGCGTGGGAGCAGGTCTTGCTGAAGAAGGATTTGCGCGTGCCGTCGCGGATCGTGCACATTCCGCTCTCCTGGGATGACCCGGCGTGCCAGCTTGCGATTGAAAAATACATGACCACGGTGCGCAAAGATGCGCCGTGGTGCCCGAGCAACCTCGAGTTCATTCGCCGGATCAACGACCTCGAATCCATCGATGCCGTCAAAGAGATCGTGTTCGACGCGAGCTATCTCGTGATGGGTCTCGGTGACGTCTACCTGGGTGCACCCGTTGCGACACCGCTCGATCCGCGTCATCGCCTCGTGACGACCAAATACAACCCGGCCCGTACGTGGACCGCGGAGAACTCGGTCGGCATCGGCGGCGCGTATCTGTGCGTGTACGGCATGGAAGGGCCCGGCGGCTATCAATTCGTCGGGCGCACGCTGCAGATGTGGAATCGCTATCGCAAGGTCGCGAATTTCGCCGGTCAGCACTATTTGCTGCGCTTCTTCGACCAGATTCGCTTCTACGAAGTGTCGGCCGACGAATTGCTTCGCATCCGCGCCGATTTTCCGCTTGGGCGTTATCCGTTGAAGATCGAAGAGTCGGAACTCTCGCTGCCGGATTATCAAGCGTTTCTCGAGAGCGAAGCCGACAGCATCGGCAAGTTTCGTTCGCGACAGCAGGCGGCCTTCCAGGCCGAGCGCGAGCGTTGGCGCGAAGCGGGCACCCCTGAAGAGGCAATCGAGGCACCGGACGCGGAGGACGCCCAAGTGGCTCCGTTGGAAGACGGGCAGGTCGCCGTGGACTGTGAAATCGCCGGCAGCCTCTGGCAGGTGAAGGTGAAGACGGGAGACGTCGTTGCCGCGGGCGACGTATTGCTCATTGTGGAGTCGATGAAGATGGAGATTTCGGTGTTCGCCTCCTGTGCGGGGACCGTCGGCGATATTTACGTGGCCCCTGGCTCGCCCGTGCGCGCGGGGCAGCGAGTCGCAGTCATTGAACGCCACTAAATACAAGGACAGAAAACCATGCCGACATTCGATCTGCGGCTTTCCACGCTTCGCAGCGCGTATCGTGACGGGCGCCTCACGCCGCGCACGCTCGTGACTGAACTGCTCGGAAAAGCGAACGCGCTGAATCCGGAGTTCAATCTCTTCATTCATCTACTGACCGAAAGCGAAGTCGCGCCATACCTCGACTGGCTCGAGAAGCAGGACTTCGAGCGTCTGCCGTTGTACGGCGTCCCGTTCGCGATCAAGGACAACATCGATCTTGCAGGAGTCCAAACGACCGCCGCGTGCCCCGGCTTTGCGTACATGCCAAAGGAGTCCGCGGCGCTCGTCAGCCAGCTGATTTCGCTTGGCGCCATCCCGATCGGGAAGACCAATCTCGACCAGTTCGCGACGGGTCTGAACGGCACGCGTTCGCCATACGGCAAATGCCGCAACAGCGTGCATCCTGACTACCCGTCGGGTGGTTCCAGCGCGGGTTCATCGCTTGCCGTTGCATTGGGCGTGGCGAGTTTCGCGCTCGGTACCGACACGGCGGGGTCGGGACGTGTGCCTGCCGGCCTGAACAATCTCATCGGACTCAAGCCGACCAAAGGCATCCTGTCGACGGCGGGTGTCGTCCCGGCCTGCCGCACACTCGATTGCGTGACCTACTTCACGGCAACGGCCGGCGAGGCCAGTGAGCTTCTCTCATTGACCGCACAAACCGACGCTCGCGATGCATACAGTCGCAGAAACCCGCAATGGAACTCGGCAAGCGCGTTCGGCAAGCCCACGTCGTTCCGGTTCGGGGTTCCGGCGCGTCTTGAATTCGCGGGATGCGCTGAGAGTCCGGAATTGTTCGCAAGCGCGCGTGCGCGTCTGGAAGCAGCAGGCGGCGAGGCAGTGGAGATCGATTTCGAGCCCTTTGTCGAGGCCGCGAATCTCCTTTATCAGGGCCCGTGGGTTGCGGAACGCTACAGCGTGGCCGGCGAGTTGATGTCAGCGACGCCAGACGCCGTGCTTCCCGTTATTCGGAACGTGCTGGCCAAGGCACCGGGCGCGACGGCGGTCGAACTGTTTCGCGCGCAGTATCGTCTGCAGGCGTTGAAGGCGATCTGCGATGCGGTGCTCGATTCATTGGACTTCGTGCTGACGCCGACGTATCCGCGCCCTGTGACGCTCGCTGAACTGGAGAAGGACCCGATTGGGCCGAACTCATTGCTCGGCTACTACACGAACTTCATGAATCTGCTGGATTACGCGGCCGTCGCCACGCCGACAGCGTTCATGAAGAACGGGCTCCCGTGGGGCGTGACGGTCTTTGGCCGCGCGTTCACCGACCAGTATCTGCTGGGGGTCGCCGATGTGTTGCAGACGGCGAGTGGCATCGAATGTGTTGGCGGAAGCCGCCCGGAGCCTTCCGCCAGGCGAGTCGCGGCCAACGACCGGATTCGCGTCGCGGTGTGCGGTGCTCACATGCAAGGGCTGCCGTTGAACAAGGACCTGGTTTCGCGAGGCGCGCGACGCATGCAGGTAACGCATACGGCTGCCCATTATCGGCTGGCCGCGCTGCCGCCTTCCGCGGACGGCACCCGACGCCCGGGATTGTGGCGAGTTGCCGGGAACGGCTCCGAGATCGCGGTCGAAGTCTGGGACATGCCGAGCGTCGAGTTAGGCTCGTTCATGGCAACCGTGCCGTCTCCGCTGGTGCTGGGGAAGGTCGAATTGTCGGACGGCTCGTGGGTGACCGGCTTCTTGTGCGAACCCTATGGCGTGAAGTCGGGAACCGATATCTCCGAATTCGGCGGATGGCGTGCATGGCTCGCGAGCGAGCGCTAGCCCGATTGACCCTGCGAGATGGAACGCTCGTCGCGACATCCAGTGCACAACCTGTGTGCCAACGCCAGCGCCAGTCGTGCCCCGACCTCGGCGTTGTGTTTCACGATCGCGATGTTCGTGGCCAGACTGCGTCCACCCGTGAGTGCCGTGATGCGAGACAGAAGGAAGGGCGTCACGGCCTTCCCTGTGATGCCTTGTGCGCTGGCCTCAGTCAGCGCCTGCTGAGTCAGCGCGTCGATCTCTGCAGACGGCATCGCTGATGCCTCCGGCACCGGCGTGCTCAACACTACGCCGCCCTCGAGGCCCAGGTTCCACTTGGTGCGGATGAAGCGCGCCTGGTCCGCTGCGTCGTCCAGCCGGAAGTCCGCGCGAAAGCCGCTATCGCGCGTGTAGAACGCCGCGAAATTATCCTGCCCGCAACTGAGCACCGGCACGCCGTAAGTCTCCAGGTATTCCAGTGTGAGCCCGATGTCCAGGACGGACTTCGCACCGGCACACACCACCGCCACCGAGGTCTTTGCCAATTCCTGCAGGTCGGCCGAGATGTCGAAGGTTTCCTGCGCGCCCCGGTGCACGCCGCCAATGCCTCCCGTGACGAAGACCTCGATGCCGGCCAGCGCGGCACATATCATCGTGCCAGCCACTGTCGTGGCACCGACCCCGCCGGCGGCCAGCACGGCCGGCAGGTCGCGGCGGCTAACCTTGTGTACATGCTCCGAGCGGCCGAGCAGTTCCAGTTCGTCGTCAGCAAGTCCGATGTGAATTCGCCCCCCGATCAGTGCAATCGTCGCGGGTTCGGCTCCCATCGCGCGGACCAGGGCCTCCACTTCGCGCGCAGTGCGAATATTCTCCGGATAGGGCATGCCGTGAGCGATGATGCTCGACTCGAGCGCGACAAGCGGGCGGCCGGCGGCCTTTGCAGCGGCTACAGCCGCGCTGAACGTCAACCAGGAGTGTGCGAGGTCGGCAACCATGTCTTTGGGCCTTCGGGTATCGTGGACTCGAGTATGCCGCATGGGGACGCTTCACAGCGCATCGCTCGCCCGATCCACGTGCTCCAGACGAACGATCGGGCAGTCCGGGTTGCGGATAGATCCTGACCGGCGCATTGTTCACGTGAATCGAACTGAGGCTCGCTTTCGCGTGCCGATCCATTTGACAGGCGTCGTCATGTTGCAGGAACGTTTTCTCTACTTTCCCAGGCGGCTGAGCATAACGACTGGCCTGGCCACGTCGACGATAGCTGGTGGCGGGAGGCGATCGGCTTCCTGCTCGAACCTTCCGGATCGGAATGGATGAGAACCCGCCCGATCCCGCCCCAGTGCGAACGCTTCTACATCCTCGACGCGAAGAACAGGCCTGTTGAGGTGTTCGACCGCAGCGAGTGGTCGCGCTGGATGGCCGAAAACGAATTGATCTTTCGCCGCACGCTGCTCGAAGAGTCCGGCGTGACGGTCACGACGCGATTTCGCGGTGTGACTGACGCGCGGACCGCCGAGCCCGCGCTCTTCGTGACGCGCATCGCCGGAATGCAAGCGCGAAAAGACAACGAGAGCTTTGGCGCAAGCACGCTCGGTGAGGCGCTCGAGTTGCACGAACGCATCGTGCAGAAGATCCTTCGGCTACTGACCGGGCGGTGATCGGCGTGCCCTGATCGTTGGCAAGCTTTTTGCGAGTGAGTCGGCGTATCCGCTTCCCGGTCATCTTCACCGACTGCCCATCAAACGTCGGGAAGTGCGCCGGATCTTTGCCTATCCTTCCAGTGTGAGAGTGGCCTGATGCCAGGCTTGCGATTGCAGGGGGAAGGATATGCATGTTCGGACGGGTTTTGTCGGGTGCGTAGGCGACACGCCGCTGATCAGGCTCGCTCGTCTCAGCGACGAAACCGGCTGCGAGATTCTCGGTAAGGCCGAATTCATGAACCCGGGTGGTTCGGTGAAGGACCGGGCGGCGCTGTCCATTATTCTGGACGCCGAGCAGCGTGGCGAACTTAGGCCCGGCGGCACGGTAGTGGAAGGGACTGCGGGCAATACCGGCATCGGCCTTGCCCATATTTGCGCGGCTCGCGGCTATCGCTGTGTCATCGTTATTCCCGAGACGCAGTCGCCCGCGAAAATGGAACTGTTGCGCGTCCTGGGTGCGGAAGTCCACCCGGTACCGGCCGCACCCTACAAGGACCCGAACAACTACCAGAAGATCGCCGGAAGGCTCGCGGAGGAACTGGACGACGCGATCTGGGCGAACCAGTTCGACAACCTTGCCAATCGCAAGGCTCACTACGAGAGCACCGGCCCAGAAATCTGGCGCGATACCGCTGGCACGGTCGATGCGTTCGTCAGCGCGACCGGTACTGGCGGCACCCTCGCCGGGGTGGCCCGCTTCCTGAAGGAGAAGAACCGCGATCTGTGGATCGTTCTCGCCGACCCGTACGGCAGCGGCTTGTACAGTTACGTGAAGACGGGCGAGATTCACGCGGAAGGCAGCTCGATTACCGAGGGGATCGGCTCCAGCCGCCTTACCGCGAACCTCGACGGCACGCCGATCGATGACGCTTATCAGATCGACGACCAGTCATGCGTCACCATGGTCTACCGATTGCTGCGCGAAGAAGGGCTCTATGTCGGCGGTTCGACAGGCATCAACGTCGCGGCTGCTGTCAGGCTTGCCCGGGAGATGGGGCCGGGGCATACGATCGTCACACTGCTGTGCGACGGCGGCGAGTTGTACCGCTCCCGCCTTTTCAATCTGGACTGGTTGAAACAAAGGGGCCTGGTCCCGGCGTAGACTGCCCGTCAAGTCTGGCGTCACCCATGTTCCCCTTGTGTTTATCTCGTGAGGAGGTCAAATGAGCACCAAGGACAAAGGCAACGTGCGCGCATTCGTGCAGACGGCCGAGCAGATCGGCGGTTGGGTGTGGGTTATCTCGCTCGTCGATTTCGATGCGCGCGAAGTGCGGCGCTCGCTCGTCGCCGAAGAGCCCTTTGCGACGGAGCGCGCAGCGAAAGACGCGGGCTACGCCCGTCTCGAAGCGCTCGCACACGATCAGTAGCTGCGCAGGGAGAGTCCCCATGGCCAGTCCACGAGGTGCACCGGCGTTCGATGTAACCGTCGACGCCGGCAGTTATCGTGTCGCGCGTCCTGAAAACCCGCAACAGGTTATCGAACTACTGCGCGAACACAAGATTCAGATCGTCGACCTCAAATTCACGGATCTACCCGGTCTCTGGCAGCACTTTTCGATCACGCTGCCCGAGGTGCACGAAGACCTCTTTGCCAACGGGATCGGTTTCGACGGTTCGTCGATCCGCGGATTTCAGGAAATTCAGGAATCCGACATGCTTCTCAAGCCGGATCCCACGACCACGTTCATCGATCACGTGAGCGAAACGCCCACACTCTCGATGATCTGCGACGTGATCGATCCGGTGTTGCATCAGCCGTACTCGCGCGACCCGCGCTACATCGCGAAGAAGGCCGAAGCCTACCTGAAGCAGACCGGCATGGCGACGACGTGCTATTTCGGGCCCGAGCTCGAGTTCTTCATATTCGATTCGATCCGTTTTGGCCAGGATGCCCATAGCGGCTACTTCTTTGTCGAATCTGCCGAAGGGGACTGGAATTCGGGCCGCGACGAAGGCGCGTATGGCGGCGGCAACCTCGGTTACAAGCCTCGCTTCAAGGAAGGATATTTCCCGGCGCCGCCGCACGACACACTGCAGGACATCCGCTCGACGATCGTGTTGTTGCTTCAACAGGCCGGCGTGCAGGTGGAAGTGCATCACCACGAGGTGGCGACAGCGGGGCAGAACGAAATCGACATGCGGTTTTCCACGCTTACGCGGATGGCCGACAACGTCATGATCTACAAGTACATCTGCAAGAACGTCGCGCGCCAGAACGGCAAGGTGGCGACGTTTATGCCGAAGCCGCTCTTCGCCGACAATGCGAGCGGCATGCACTGCCATCAAAGCCTGTGGAAGGACGACGAGAATCTGTTCTACGATGCGCATGGCTGGGCGCTTACGTCTGACATGTGTCGATGGTATATCGGCGGCCTGCTTAAGCATGCGCCAGCGCTGATGGCGTTCTGCGCTCCGACCACGAACTCCTACAAGCGCCTCGTGCCCGGATATGAAGCGCCGGTGAATCTGGCGATGTCACAACGCAACCGCTCGGCGGCCGCGCGCATTCCGATGTACTCCGATTCGCCGAACGCGCGGCGCGTCGAGTTCCGGTGTCCCGATCCGTCGGCCAATGCGTATCTCGCCTTCTCAGCGATGCTGATGGCCGGGCTCGACGGCATCGAAAACAGGACAGACCCAGGCGATCCGCTTGACGTCAACATTTACGACCTGCCGCCCGAGAAAGCGAAGGACGTCCGTCAGGTGCCGGGTTCGCTCGACGAATCGCTGAATGCGCTCGAGGCCGACAACGAGTTTTTGCGCAGAGGCGATGTCTTCACTGAAGATGTCATCGATACGTGGCTTGAGTACAAGCGCAAGCATGAGATCGACGCAATCAGGCTGCGTCCGCATCCGTGGGAGTTTTATTTGTACTTCGACGTCTGATCACACTGCAACGCTGAGGGGAAGGGTGGGCGCAATAACTATAATGAATTGGGCGGCGCCCGCCTCGCGTGACGCGTTTTGTACTGCGGGGCATCGAGGTGGCTGCTTCGTTCCCCTTTGCGCGAGGCAAATCATGCAACGCCCTGATGCGATCCTCAAGCAGGTGATGGCGGCGTTCGAACACGAATCGCACCTGAAACTCCACAATTGCCCCATTCACATCAGCCGCGATAGCGGTGCCTTGACGGTTGCAGGCGAAGTGCCGGACATAGCGTCCAAGAAGCGGTTTATTCAGTTGACCCGGACTTACAGCGACGGCGAACCCCTCATTGACCGACTGCGCGTCAGCGCTGAGCCGCCGATTGGCGACGGCGAGTTGCGCACGCGGATCTGCGAACGGATTTTGCGAACGGTGGAGTTCCGCAACTGTGTGATATGTGCGCGCGTGAAAGACCAGCTCGAAATGCTGCGCGGCACCATGGACCAGGCCGGCGAGGAGGGCGGCGGCGTTGTGGAGGTCACCGTGGAAGGTGGCCTCGTGCCGTTGACGGGCCAGGTGATGAGCCTGTCGCATCGACGGCTCGCAAGCGTGATCGCGTGGTGGGTCGGCGGGTGCCGGGACGTGACGAATCTGCTGGAGTTGGTGCCGGCCGAAGCGGACGGCGACGAAGAGATTCACGAGGCCCTCGCTCTCGTGCTCGAATCCGATCCGCGCGTTCACGCTGAACAAATCACAATCAACGTGGAGAGCAAGCGGATTACGCTTGCGGGGCGTGTAGCGACCGAAGCTGAGAGGCGCCGGGCAGAGATGGATGCGTGGTGTCTGGACACCGTAGGAGGTGTGGTCAACCGGATCGAGGTGCGCGCCTGAGTGTGAGTCGTCGCCATCGCGAATTTCCCCGGCATCGGGCGATCACAGGATCTGATAGCCGCATGGTGGCTGTGCGCGTACCTGCCGGTTATGGCGCCGCTCTCACTGCTGGGCAGCAAGCAGTTCGGCGGCAGCGGTCGGCTTCCCGAGGAAGCACCCAAAACCCAATGGCGCGTTCCGGGCTGTCCGCCATGCACCCCTCAGGCATCGCTGGGCGAGCGCTCAAATGCCCGAGCGAGTCGCAGGCGGTAGCACGGCTGCCGCATGGCGGACTTCCACCGCGATCGACCGCAACGGAGCTTCGGCAATGAAACGGTCGAGCAGTTCGCGCACGTCGTAATCGATGTAATCGGCGCGCGAGGTGTCGACAATCACTGTCGCGCGATCCGGGATATGAGCGAGCATCTGCTTGAGCGGCACCTTGCCTAAAAATGATACGTCCTTGCGAAAGGAGACCAGGAAATGATCGTCGTGCCGCGCGAGCGCGATCGGCCGATGCAGATTCGCCCACAGCGCGAGCCCCGCGCTGCACAGCACGCCGAGCATGATCCCCGTGAGGAGGTCGGTGGCGAGCACGCTGGCGATCGTAACGATGAATGGCGCGAACGGCGCCGCGCCTTGTTTCGCGAGCGCGACGAACAACGAAGGTTTGGCGAGCTTGAGGCCGGTGTGAATGAGGATGGCCGCAAGACTCGCGAGCGGAATCATGTTGATCACGTCGGTGAGTGCAAACACGCTGACGAGTAGCAGCACGCCGTGCACGATCGCAGAGAGCCGGCTTTGCGCGCCGGCATGCACGTTGGCCGAGCTGCGCACGATGACCGAAGTAATGGGTAGTCCGCCGATCGCCCCGGCGACGATATTGCCGACCCCTTGCGCCTTGAGTTCACGGTTGGGCGGCGCAGCGCGCCGCTGCGGGTCGATCTGTTCGACCGCTTCGAGGCTCAGCAGCGTCTCGAGACTTGCAACGACGGCGAGGGTCAGGGCGACGATCCAGATCTCCGGGTCGGCAAAGCGCGCGACGCTCAGCTCGAATTCACCGAACTGAAGAGCGTCGCCGAGGGCCGCGAATGATTCGATGGCAGGCAGTGCCACGCGCTGTTCGACCGGCAACGCGAATGCCGAGCCGAGCGAGCCACAAACCAGCGTCGCGCTCACGCCCGCAAGCACGACGACGAGCGGTGCGGGCACGAGCCGCACCAATGTGAAGCGTCGCAAGGCGCGTGTTTCCCAACCCGCGAGAATGGCGAGCGAGATCACAGTGACCATGCATACGATGGGCGAGATCGACTCGAGCGCGTGAGTGAGAGAACCGGTCTCGTTGCCCGACGTCAGTCCGAGCGCGAGCGGGATCTGCTTGATGACCAGCATCAGGCCAATGGCGGCGAGCATGCCCTTGATGACGGGTGTGGGCACATACGAGGCGAGCCGCCCGGCTTTGAGCATGCCAAAGCCGAACTGCAGCACACCGGCGAGCAGCACGGCAATCAGGAATGCAGAGAAACTGCCGAGGCGCGCGATGCCATCCACGACGATCACGACGAGGCCAGCGGCGGGGCCGCTCACGCTCAGGCGCGAGCCGCTGAGCGCGGCGACGACGATGCCGCCGACAATACCGGAAACGAGGCCGGCCAACGGCTCGGCCCCAGAAGCCCTTGCAATGCCGAGGCATAGCGGCAGGGCGACGAGAAAGACGACGGTGCCGGCGGCGAGGTCACGCGCAAGCGCGGACAGGGAAGCTCTCGAAGTCATGATGGAAACGGGTAGAAAAGAAGGGTGGAGGACTCGACGGCGGCGGTCCTGACGCGACTTGCGGCGTGCGCCTCAAGCGTGCGTGGGCTGTGCAATGCGCAATGGATTAGCACAGGCCGCGGCGGTTGCTTTCGCTGTTTCAACGTCGTAGCCCGACGCGAGTTCACGCAGCTGGCCGTCGTTCAGCGAAAAGATCCAGCCGTGCACGAGCGGCGCAGGTTCGCCCTCACGTACGAGCGGATGCTCGCGCAGCAGGCGCACCTGTTCGATCACGTTCAGTTCGGCAAGGCGGTTGATGCGTGCCTCTTCCGATGGCAGGCGCGCCAGCGTCGAGCGGTGCGTTTGCGCGAGCGCGCAAAGCGGCTCGATGCGACGGTTCACATGGGGCAGGCCGTCGGCGGGCGGAAGCAGCGAGGCGCGTACGCCGCCGCAGCCGTAGTGCCCGCAAACGATGATGTGCGCGACTCGCAGCACACGCAGCGCGTATTCGAGCACGCTCATGTTGTTGTCATCGTCGGGATGGAAAAGGTTCGCGATATTGCGGTGAACGAACAAGTCTCCGGGCGCGCAGTGCGTGACGCTTTCGGCGGGCACGCGGCTGTCGGAGCAGCCGATCCACAGCACCTGGGGCTTTTGCCCTGTGGCAAGCGTGCTGAAGAATTGTGGATCGCGCCGGGCGATTTCCTGTGCCCAGGCGACGTTGGCAACGAGCATACGTTTCGGCAGATTCATGGGTCGAGGCTCCGTTGAAGGTGGCGGCTTCGCTCAATCATTACGTATACCTTTCTATCAGAAATCAGCCTGTCGGTTTCGAAAAATAAATCGGAACAATGCGCGGCGAATATAAAAAAACAGCCCCGCAACGCTCGAGATCCCGCTCGTCGAGTCGAATGTTCGGCAGCCTGCTGGGACGGAGGAGCCACTCACGTCACCCCTACGCCTCGCGCAGGCAACGCTTGCCGATGAAGAATCGCCTGGATGGGTCATGTCGCCGCCCCGTCGCGTGGCCCGGTATCCATTTTCTCCATGCGGAACATGAAAATGTTTGACATCGAAGGCGCGTTAAGGACAACAACGCGGTCTATCAAGTGGGCAATGAAGCGAAGTCGGCGCGGAAAAAACGTATCCCACTGGACGTTCGGGATCAGGAAGAAGTCGATTTTCGATACTGGAAGATCAAGCTTTTCGATTGCTTTTAGGACTTTCGTAGCGTTGCAAAGCCGGTAATAGGCGGGATAATCGTTTGCCTGTGGAGCGATTGACCGGCGGTAGAGATACTTTATCCCGAGCGCCTGCATGATCCGCACGATGACAGTGAACGGGTGTCTCGCATTAGGCGACATTGACCAATACACACCGCCGGGTTTGAGCACCTCGATCGTTTTGGCGAGAAACGAAGTCTCGTTGACGACATGCTCTACAACGTTATAGGAATAGGCGAGGTCGTACGTGTTCGACGGAACGGGGATTTCCTCCATGGCACAGGTCCACCGCTGCCTGATCAATGGATGGGGTTGAACAACGGGGAACGGATCGACGCCATCAACTTCCCCAAGGACATGCTGGATCCTGCTGATGGTTGGGTTGGTGCCGTGACCACATCCGATGTCGAGTACATGGCAGGATATTCCGGGCTCCGCTGCGAGACGAGTGGCGTAGTACTCCTGAAAGAATGATCGATTAGCGTCGTAATGTTCGAATTTACGATTGCAATCAACATAATGATATGAAATCGTAATATGGCTCATTTCGACCTCTGAATGGCGGAATGACGTGCTGGCGACGAAGATGTCGGCAAACTTTCCGGGCGGAAGGGATTTAAATCACGATCTCAACAATAGGACACATATGCGAAAACGGCGGTGATATTTAATTATTTTCGTGGGCGCGTTGAAAATATAGATGATGGCGGAGCCAAAGTTCGAAAACCGTGGATAGAAAGCTGATTTGGCTGGTTTGCGAAGGTCTATATATCGCTGGAAAACCGACGATCAAATGTCCGTGCAACGGTGTAGATCATTGGCCGTTGTGGCTCGTCGCGACGACGGTTGCGACCGCTGGCCGATTGAGCGCATGATGGGTGACCGCGGCTTGAGGCTGTGCTCGTACCGCAGGAGGCAGCACGCCTGGCGCGGCGGCGATATCCGGAGCGGTGAAAAAACGCACGGCAGCGACACAAGGAGCTGGCGATGAAATTCTATGCGCGTGAGTATGAAGGGCGGCTGGAAGTGTTTAGCTTCGACGGTGTGTATAGAATTCGCATCGCTCAGTTGTGCGGCGCGGCAAAAACAGCGTTCGCCGACACCGTCCAGCTATGGATAGGTGACGGCGTATCAGCAGACGAAGCCGTTGCGCGAGAAGCCGAGTCGTTGGCTCGATTAATTAACGAATATTAGAAAACGACACGTTGCGGTGGGCCTGGGAACGAGCGGTCGCTCATGACCCTTTCATGGGCGCATCCAGCACGACTTGCAAGCCCGTTGGCAAGCAATGCTCAGAGATCTCCGCGGACCTCACCGGTTCCCAACTCGCTCCGCTGCCGGTTGACCTCCGCCCAAAGCTCATCGCTGTCGTCATTGCGAAGCAGGACTACCCAGTCCAGTTGTTCGTCGGCCACGCCGAAGTATTCCTGGATTTCCCGGCGAACGGCATCGATGAACTGCGCGTATTCCGGAGTTGCCTGGGCCTGCGCGTGCAAGGCATCGTATGCCGCATCGTCCGCGCCGCCGCCGTGCTCGTCGATGTAGCGCGAGATCCACTGGTCCCGCTCGCGGTCGTAGTCGGCTTCGGCACGCATCGCCTGCACCGCCGTGTAGAAGTCCAGTTGGGCAAACGCGGCGATCGCCGCCGTTGTTGCCTCGTCGAATGTAGATGTCATCGCCTATCTCATGGTTGCCGTGGCGCATCATCGCACAGGCCGCACCCGGGCGTGTGCCGCGAACTCGTCAACCATGCCGTCCCAGGAAGACGACGGGAGGGCAAGTCACTTGAGGGGGCATCCGTTTGCGATTCGCTCCCGCGTCAACGGAAATCGTGCTCCATCTCGACCTCTGCCCGCAGACTCTCTGTATCGCGATAAATAGAGGCTACGGCGACGACGCGTCCGTCTCGCTTGTAGCGCAGGAAGCAGTCGCGCGCTGCAATATCGCCGTCAACTGAAATCTCGTCCCAACTGTCCGCGTGCCCGAGATAGTTGATCGGGACATCGTAGTGCTGGCTCCAGAAGAATGGCACGGCGTCGAACGTCTCACGTCCGCCAATCAAGTTCATCGCCGCCGTTTGTCCCTGGCGCTGCGCGACGACCCAGTGCTCCACGCGAATTGCCGTGCCACTGTGCGGGTCGGGCCAGCGTGCGATGTCGCCGGCAGCGAAGACGCCAGGCGCGCTGGTCTGCAGGCAGGCATCGACCACCACGCCGCGGTCGATCGCGAGGCCGGCTTGCTCGGCCAATGCCAGTCGCGGCCGCACGCCGACGCCGATCACCACCAGATCGGCCTCCAGGCTGCCGCCCGCTTTGAGCGATACCTGCCGCGCGTCGATCGCGCTGGCGGTGTTCCCGAGGTGGAAGACGACGCCGTGTTCTTCATGCAACCGCTGCACGAATTCACCCATCTGTGGCCCCAGCACACGTTCCATCGGACGCTGCTCCGGCGCCACGACATGGACTTCGAGTCCACGCGCGCGCAATGACGCCGCCACTTCCAGTCCGATGAAGCTGGCTCCGATGACAACCGCGCGCCGCGAGTTCTCCGCGCGAGCGATGATGGCGCGGGAATCGGCCAATGTGCGAAGGGTATGCACATGCGGCAAATCCATGCCGGGAATAGGCAAGCGAACCGCTTCGGCCCCGGTGGCTAAGAGCAGACGGTCGTAGGGGACCTTGCTCCCATCCGCAAGCTCCACTTCCTGCGCGGCGATGTGAAGACGCGAGACACCGGTGTTCAGCCGCAGATCGATGCGTTGGTCTGTGTAAAAAGCATCGTCTCGAAGCGGCACCCACTCCTCAGGCGCGCTGCCGGCCAAATAGTCTTTGGAGAGGTTGGGCCGGTCCACCGGCGGCGCCGCGTCGTCGCTCAGCATCGTGAGACTGCCCGCGTAGCCGAGGCCCCGCAGGCGCTCGGCCGCAGCAAAGCCTGCGGCCCCTGCACCGACGATCACGATCTTCTGTGGCGCTCCGGCCGGCGAGGGCCCGGAACCCGCGGGCGGCGCTTTTTTGTGCAGTACAACAACCTTGTCGCCCCGGATCTCGGTAGACCAGCACGCGACAGGGCTGAGCGCAGGCGCTCGCACCGCTTCCCCTGTACGCAGGCTGAAACACGCGTGGTGCCACGGGCACCGTACCGTGTCCCCGACGGTCAAGCCTTCGGCGAGTGGGCCGTGGTAGTGAGTACAGGCAGCGTCGATAGCGAAGAATTCATCACCGAGCCGCGCAATCAGCACCGCATCATTACCGACGTGCCCTGACAACAGGCCAGCTTCACCGAGGGATTCGATGGGCACGCCTTTTGCCAGATCAGGACCGCTTTCATTCGATGCCTCACCACTCATGGCGACCTCCACGGGCACGTGACCCAGCTAATCACTACCGGCGTCCTCGGCAGAGGCCGCCAGTTTCAATGTTAGTCCACGTTGATCAGAACACCGCCGCAGGCAGGACCCGACATTGCCAGAGACCAATCCGCTTGCGGAACTCTTTCAGTCATCCGAAAGCTTCGTGATTCCGGATTTCAGCTGGCATCTGCGGTGAGGCGTGGGTCCCGTGGGAAAACCGTTCGCGGGTCGCGTGAACATGTTGTGGCATGATTTCAAACTCTGCATCTGCCGTTTCGTTCGTTTTCCGCGCAGTGAAACAAGGTGGAGCGATGATCGATGACGTCAACCACGGTTTCAGTCGCAGCCGGTCGCACTGGCATTCTCGCAGTGCGTCTCTCCGCCATGCAGCCGGCGATACGCTCACGCGTGCTGCATGGGGCATCGTCCTGATCGCGTTGTCCGGCTGCACGGTTGGCCCCAATTACCATACGCCCGCGCCGCCCGCTACCGGCACCTACACGTCCACGCCGCTACCCGATCAAACGGCCTCGGCGCCGGGCGCTTCGGGTGTCCCGCAACAGTTCGTGGCCGGCCTCGACATTCCCGCACAGTGGTGGACGCTCTATCATTGCGAGCCGCTCGACGCGCTGATACGCGAGGCGCTCGCCAACAGCCCCAACGTTGCCGCGGCGCAAGCGGCGCTCAGGCAGGCCGGCGAAAATCTTCGCGCGCAAATGGGCACCACGCTCTATCCGTCAGTCGATGCAAAGGCCAATGCCACGCGTGAGAAGTTCAACGGCGTCACGTTCGGCGAGCCGCAGCTCACGGAACTGCTGAACCTCTATAACGCATCGGTGAACGTGTCGTACAACCTCGATGTGTTCGGCGGCGGAAGGCGCGAGCTCGAGTCGTTGCGCTCGCAGGTCGATTACCAGGGCTTTCAGTTACAAGCGGCGTATCTCGCGTTGTCCGCGAACATCGTGACGGCGGCCATCAAGGAAGCGTCGCTGCGGGAGCAGATCGAAGCGACCGCGCGCATCGCCGACGACGAAGACGCGCAGCTCGGCATCATGCGCAAGCAGCTCGAACTGGGCGGCGTGAGCCGCGCAACGGTGCTTGCACAGGAAACGCTGGTGGCGCAGACGCGCGCGACATTGCCGCCGTTGCATCAGTCGCTCGACCAGACGCGTCACCAGCTCGCGGTCCTGGCGGGCAAGCCGCCGAGCGATGCGGACGTGCCCGAGTTCCGGATGTCGATGTTCACGCTGCCGCAAACGTTGCCCGTCAGCGTGCCGTCTTCGCTCGTGCGGCAGCGCCCCGATATTCTCTCCGCCGACGCCACGCTGCATCAGGCGAGCGCCCAGGTCGGCGTGGCGACGGCGAACATGTATCCGCAGCTCACGCTCTCCGCGAGTTACGGCCCCGAGGCGCTGACGCCCGCGGGCCTTCTTAAGTACGCCGACATGATCTGGAGCATCGGCGCAGGCATCACGCAGCCGATCTTTCACGGCGGCCAGTTGAGTGCGCAAAAGCGCGCGGCAGAAGCGGCATTCGACGAGGCCAACGCGCAATACCGCCAAACGGTGCTGCTCGCATTCCAGAACGTCGCCGATACGTTACGCGCGCTGGAGCACGATGCGACCGGCCTGAGCGGGCAGACGCAAGCATGGCGCGCTGCCAGCGATTCGCTAGACCTGACGCGCGGTCAGTTTCGTATCGGCGGCGTCAGCTATCTGGCGCTGCTCGATGCCCAGCGCCAATACCAGCAGACGGTTGTGAAACTCGCGCAGGCGCGGGCCGCGCGCTATGCAGACACGGCAGCGCTGTTTCAGGCGCTCGGCGGCGGCTGGTGGAACGACACGGCGACGAGCCAGGCAGCCCAGCCGAGTCCGGCTGCGCCGAAATGAATCCTTTTGCAGTGGCCACCCCGGCCAGGACATGACGATGACGACGAAGAAGCCGATGGCAAAGCGGATGATCATCATGCTGATCTGCGTGGGCATACTGCTCGCCGCGCTGGTCGGCTTCAATCTGTTCAGGGCGCACATGATCCAGAAGTTCATGGCGAGCAACGCCGCACCGCCCGCCACCGTCACGGCCGCTATTGCAGGCTATCAAACATGGCAGCCGCAGCTTGTCGCCGTGGGCAGCCTGCGCGCGGTGCGCGGCGTCGACGTGACGACGGAAGTGGCCGGGCTTGTGCGCGAGATCGCGTTCAACTCGGGGCAGGAGGTGAAGACGGGCCAGGTGCTCGTGCGCCTGAACGACGATTCGGACCGCGCGCAGCTCGCGTCGTTGCAGGCAGCGGCGGACCTTGCGCAAACGGTCTACAAGCGCGACAAGGCGCAGTTCGACATCCAGGCGATTGCCAGGGCGCAGCTCGACGCCGACGCCGCCGACCTCAAGAGTAAGAGAGCCCAGGTCGAGCAACAGGCCGCCCTCGTCGTAAAGAAGACGATACGCGCGCCGTTCGCGGGACGCGTCGGCATCACGACGGTCAACCCCGGCCAGTACCTCAATCCGGGTGACGCCATCGTCACGCTGCAAGCCATCGACCCGATCTACGCCGACTTCTTTCTGCCGCAGCAGCAGCTCGGCCAATTGCAGGTTGGCCAGACCATCGTCGTCGATACGGATGCGTTCGGCAACCGCACGTTCGACGGCAAGATCCGCTCGATCAATCCGCGTGTGGACAGCACCACGCGCAACGTCCAGATCGAGGCGACCGTCGACAATCGCGAGCGCAAGCTGCTGCCCGGCATGTACGCGAACGTGAAGATCGATGCGGGTGGCGCGCAGCGCTATCTGACCTTGCCGCAAACGGCGATTACCTATAACCCATATGGTGCGACCGTGTTCATCGTGAAGCCCGGCGAACGTAAGAACGCACAAGGCAAGATCATGCCCGTCGCGCAGCAGGTGTTTGTCACGCCGGGGCCGACGCGCGGCGACCAGGTCGCGATTCTCAAGGGCATCGGCGAAGGTACGCAGGTCGTGACGAGCGGCCAGTTGAAGCTGAAAAACGGCACGCCCCTCGTGATCGACAACCGCGTGCTGCCTGCGAACAGCCCGAACCCGACGCCCCAGGAACAATAGAAGAGCGCGCGATGAAATTCACCGACATCTTCATTGAACGGCCGGTCCTCGCATCGGTGGTGAGCCTGCTGATACTCGTGCTCGGCTTGCGCTCGCTTGCCGCGCTGAAGGTCAGCGAGTATCCGCAAACCGAAAACGGCGTGGTGACGATCACGACCGCGTACTACGGCGCGAGCGCCGACACGATGGCAGGCTTCATCACGCAACCTCTCGAAGCCGCGATCGCACAGGCACAGGGTATCGACTACATGTCGTCGACGAGCACCACGGGTGTCTCGACGATCACCGCGACGCTGCGCCTCAACTACGACTCCAACCGCGCGCTCACGGAGATCAACACGCAGATCGCATCGGTGCGCAACCAGTTGCCGCCGCAGGCGCAACAGCCCGTGCTGACCGTGCAAGTGGGTCAAACCACCGACGCGATGTACATGGGTTTTTACAGCAACGTGCTGCCGAGCAACAACGTTACGGATTATCTGCTGCGCGTCGTGAAGCCGAAGCTCGATTCGGTCCAGGGCGTGCAGACGGCGGAAGTGCTCGGCGGCCGTCAGTTCGCGCTGCGCGCATGGCTCGACTCGAGCAGGCTCGCCGCGCACAACGTGACGGCCGCTGACGTATTCACGGCGCTCGGCAACAACAACTATCTGGCGACGCTTGGCACAACGAAAGGCCAGATGATAAGCGTCGATCTCAACGCGGGCACCGACCTGCATTCCGTCGAGGACTTCAAGAAACTCGTCGTCACGCAGAAGAACGGCGCGATCGTGCGGCTTGAAGACGTGGGGAACGTCGTGCTCGGTGCTGACAATTACGACTTCAACGTCGCGTTCAGCGGCAAGCGATCGGTGTTCATCGGCATCAAAGTGGCGCCCGATGCGAATGTGCTCGACGTCGCGAAGCGCGTGAAAACGATCTTTCCGGATCTGCAGAGGCAGTTCCCGACGGGCATGACGGGCGACATCGTCTACGACGCGACCGACTTCATCAACACGGCGATCACGGAAGTAGTGAAGACGCTCGTCGAGGCGCTGCTGATCGTCACCGTCGTGATCTTCCTTTTCCTCGGCAGCTTGCGCGCGGTGATCGTGCCGGTGATTGCGATGCCGCTCTCGCTGATCGGCACGTTCTTCGTGATGCAGGTGCTCGGCTATTCGATCAATCTGCTGACACTGCTTGCGCTCGTGCTCGCCATCGGCCTCGTCGTCGACGATGCGATCATCGTGGTCGAGAACGTCGACCGGCATATGAAGGAGGAGGGCAGGCGGCCTTTCGAAGCCGCACTGATCGCGGCGCGCGAACTCGGCGGCCCGATTCTCGCGATGACGGTCGTGCTGATCGCCGTGTACGTGCCCATCGGCTTTCAGGGCGGACTGACTGGCGCGCTGTTCACCGAGTTCGCGTTCACGCTCGCGGGCGCCGTCACGGTGTCTGGCGTGATCGCGCTGACGCTTTCGCCGATGATGTGCTCGCGTTTTTTCCGCATGGACCAGCAGTCGGGGCGCTTCCCGCGCTTCGTCGACCGGCAGTTCGAACGTGTGCATCACGGCTACCGGCGTCTGTTGCATGCGATGCTCGACACGTGGCCCGTGTTCGTCGTGATGGGCGCGCTGCTCCTGTGCGGCACCGTCTATCTCTTCATGACGTCGCAAACGGAGCTCGCACCTCAGGAGGACCAGGGCATCGTTCTGTCCCAGGTCCAGGGGCCGCCGAACGCGACGATCCAGCAAATGCAGACCTACGCGGATCAGGTCTTCGACATCTCGAATCAGTTGCCCGAATACGCGCAGATGTTCCAGCTCACGGGCGTGCCGACGCTGAACCAGGGTATCGGCGGCGTGCTCTTCAAGACGTGGGACAAGCGCAAGAAGGGCGCAACGCAATTACAGCAGGAATTGCAGCAGAAGTGGAACGGCATCGCGGGCGCGCGTGTCGCCGCATTTCAGTTTCCGCCCCTGCCGGGCGCGCAAGGATTGCCCGTGCAATTCGTCATCAGCACGACGGAGCCGTTCGAGAACCTCAACGAAGTGTCGCAAGCCGTGCTGCAAAAGGCGCGCGCAAGTGGCATGTTCTTCTTCGTCGACAGCGATCTGAAGATCGACAAGCCCGAAAGCGTGTTGCTCGTGGACCGCGACAAAGTCGCTTCGCTCGGGCTGACGCAAAGCGATGTCGGGCAGACGCTGGGCGCGGCGCTCGGCGGGAACTTCGTCAACTACTTTTCGATCGCTGGCCGCTCGTACAAGGTGATTCCGCAGGTGCTGCAAACGGACCGGCTGAACCCGTCGCAAGTGCTCGACTATTACTTGCGCACTGCCAATGGCAGCGTGATACCCGCATCGACGGTCACGCATCTGCAGCGCAACGTCGTGCCCGAGTCGATCAATCACTTCCAGCAGCTCAATTCGGCCACGATTTCCGGCGTGCTCGCGCCGGGCATCTCGCAGGGCGAAGTGCTCGACTTCCTGCGCAAGGCCACGACCGACGTCGCGCCGGCGGGATACACGGCCGATTATTCGGGTCTGTCGCGACAGTTCGTGCAGGAGTCCGGCGGCTTCGTGACCACGCTGCTATTGGCGACGATCATCGTGTTTCTCGCGCTCGCCGCTCAATTCGAGAGCTTTCGCGATCCGGTCGTGATTCTCGTATCGGTCCCGATGGCGCTGTTCGGCGCGCTGATCTTCATCAACGTGGGACTCACCACGCTCAACATTTACACGCAGGTGGGCCTCGTCACGCTGATGGGCCTCGTGAGCAAGCACGGCATTCTGATCGTGCAGTTCGCGAATGAACTGCAACGCGCGGGGCGCGGCAAGCGCGAGGCACTCGAAGAAGCGGCTGGCGTGCGCTTGCGGCCGATCCTGATGACGACAGCCGCGATGGTGCTGGGCGTCGTGCCGCTCGTGATCGCGTCGGGTGCGGGTGCGGCCGGCCGCAACGCAATGGGACTCGTGATCTTCACGGGGATGTCGATCGGCACGCTGTTTACGCTGTTCGTCGTGCCCGCGATGTATATGTTCCTCGCCGCGGACCACCATCGAGACAGCGAGCATCCGGAGCAGACCTGAGCAACCGAAGAGATTTCACGATTTTCTGGATGTTTTCGCCACGAATGGTGTGGGGATGTGCTGAACTTTCTCGCTGCCACACTTCGGGCAAGGCGGATGAGCGGATTGATGTTCAGCAAGATGCTCGGCATGCTCGAACATCTCACCACATTTCTCGCACCGGTACTGGTAAGTCGGCATGGTATTCCTCTAACGAGAAACCGGGCGACAACCCATTCCAGTGCAGGAAATGGGCGCGCTCTCCGGTGTCGGTCCGGTCGCAAGCTAGTGCTTGCGATGCATCCAGCTCATATGGTGCGTGTCGAGCCACTGGCTCAGGCTCTCTCCCTGGTGTTCGCGCCTGTAGCGACGGGACAGGGCCATGGCAACGACAACGAGAACCACAAGGCCAACCCAAAAACTGATCATTGACTGAGTCATGGCAGCCTCCTTCGGGAATGCGACCATGCACTGAATTCTAGTGCCGAGGCGGCGGAATTCGCCCTGAAAGTTACCGCGGCGATCACTTCCGGCCAGAGCTCGAAGCAGGGATCACGTTCACGGGACCCAATGGTATGTCTATTCCTGTTGCCTAAATGAAGCGTTTGCGAGGGCAGGGCAGCAGGGCCGTACCCCAGCCGCTCCCCCAAACATTGTCTCGTAACGCGAAGCCGTGATAGCGAGTTATGTAGTGCTTGCACCATTCAAAGGAACGGCCAACGCTTGCGTCAAGCGCTGTCACGGCGCAAGTGAATAAGCACTCAGTTCGGAAGTACGGGACAGCAGCGCCTGGTGATCGAGATACAACACGTAATCCGACTTGATGACCTTTTTAACGCTTGGCGCGTACCAGTAGGTTTCGGTGAACGGCGCATCGTACAAGCGATCAAGCTGCCTGGCGTTCACCCCATGGCTGACTATCTTGTAGGCGTCAAATGAACCAGCGGGTACCTGTATCCTCTCGAACGCAACGATCTCGTCGTGGCCGCTGACATCAATGGTTCCGATCGTGAAACGCCGGACATGATGAAAGTCCCAGTTCTTTCCCACAGTCATTGGGAAACTCAGGGTTCCATTGCTTGGCTCATACGTTGTTCCGTTGCCATCCCGCGTCAGGTTGCCCTGACTGTCGTAGTGGTTTTCCTTTTGGCGCCCACCGTTCCACGAGGACGACATCGTCGTCTGCGTCTCTGTTACTGCGACTACCGTCACAACAAGAGGAACGCCGGGCGTGGAGTCGGTTCGCCCCCATATAAAGGTCCACGTATCACCGACCTTGTAGCTCGGCGCGTCAGCCGTGGGTGTGCCGGGTGGACTTGCTGGCGGCTGCGCTGTGCACGGATTCGTCAGACACCCGAGCAACAGTGCGGCATGGCAAGAGTGCCTCGTGAGCAACGAGAGGGTTGGCGTCGCGTTGCGGACTTTCACGAGTGGCTCCCGACCGCGATGACACACGAAGACCTGGCGTCGTGAGTTGGAGATTCCTTTCATTATTGTTCTTTGTTGCATTTGTGCAGACGAAATGTTGCTATCTGCCGCTCGCGCAATGCCCTGGGCAACGATCGTCACGGTTCGGAGTCGATGACGGATTGAAAATCCATCCCGCCGGGCTAGTCTCCGGGCCACCGCCATATTCCAGCCGGGCGCTGGGCGCCGATTCCGGGTTGAACTCAGCGGCCACATGAACAGGAACGGCACCGGGCTGCGAGGGCGGGTCCCGTTCGTCAGGGCGCCCCAGTAAAACATCGAGGGTTTTGGCGTGCATCGCCCAGATTTCGCAGAAGACCCCGAAAGCCTTCTGCATTGAATCGAGCGTGGCAACAGCTGTGGACTCTTGAATGCGGTGACGCCGGAGCTGGCTGACGAGCGTCTGTTGCCTGGCGAGGGCGACGGCGCTTCGGGCGACCGTGTTGCGGGCGAGCCGCTCCCATTTCCACGCGTGCAGCAATGCGGGTACGTCTGGCACGTGTTCGTAGAGCCAGTACTGACACACGGCGGCATGCGATGCGAAATCGGCACCGCGATGGCGCAGGATTTCCATCCAGCCGAGTACCTGAAATACGGGGATAAGAGTTCCCTCGGGGCCCCATAGCGTCGAGAGCAGAAAGTAGTCTGCCTGCGCTGGTGCGCCGTCCAGAAGTACCTGCGGTTCCATCGAATCAGGCAGAAATGTGTCTGTGACCATGTTTGCCCGCGTTGCGCAACGTTGAGGGTCCATTGTGTCCGAAAAAATGCGCCGTGGTGAAGTCGTCCACGGTTCAAGAAGGCCTGGCAGCCGCTCAGCTGCTGGCCTCATGCTCGAGTTGAGCCGCAGGTACATGCCGCACGTCGGTACCTTTGACGACATAGACGACGAACTCGGCGATGTTTTTAGCATGGTCCCCAATGCGCTCTATGGCTTTGGCGATGACCATGTAATCGAGCCCAGTCGAAACGACGCGCGGGTCCGCCGTCATTTCGGCAATCAGTCCGCGCGTAAACGCCCGAAACTCGTTATCGATGGCCACATCGTCCCGCACCAGATGCGCGGCTGCGGCACTATCCATTCGTGCGAACGCATCCAGCGCTCCATGGAGGAGGCTCATGGCCATCTCTGCCGAGGTTTTGATTTCGACGATTCCGATGACCGGAGCTTCACTATTGGCCTGGATGCGACGGATGCGCTTGGCCACCTTCCGTGCTTCATCGCCAGCGCGCTCGAGATTGGTGGTGCACTTCGAGATGGCCAGCAGAAGTCGAAGATCGCGGGCTGCAGGCTGTCTGCGAGCGATGACGTTACTCACCTCTCCATCGATTTCCAGCTCCATCAGATTCAGTCGTTGCTCGCTTTCGAGCACCGCGTAGACGACGTCGGGGTCGAACGCATGCAGTAACGAAAGGGCGCGAGCGATCTGCAACTCTACGAGGCCGCCCATCTCAAGGAGCCTCGTCGAAGCGAGGGTGAGGTCAGCGTCAAAACCGCTGGATAGATGTTTTTCCGGCATCATCGTCCCCTTGATGAGCCACGCGCGCGGAACTGCCAATCAAATGGACCATCCCGTGGACGCAGCGCAGACAGACATGATAGGTCCGGTCCTTGCATGCATGCCTGTCCGGAATCCACGACTTATGGATCGCCTTAGCCGCTGAGGCGCGACGGCGTGACTGGCAAATGCAGGTCGTAGCGAGAGCTGGCTGACGGTTGTTTGCGCGTGCGATCGGTAAGGCGACGCGCCGCGCTCGGTGGGAAAGCTGCAGCTTGTGCACGAATGACATGTGCATCGAGGCATAAGATTGCCAGACTTGCCGGGGCCAAAAGTGGCTAAACTTCCAGGCGGTACTGCGGCATACGGGTGACCCGCCAATGCAGCAGAAGAATACGAAGGTTGCGTGTTGTGGGGTCACGCCATCGGGCAGCAAGATTGAGCCGCGGCGCTAGATCTCACTGACGCAATGCTCTTCGACCCAGCCCATTGCGCGTTCGCGCGCATAGCTCAGCGCTTCGTTCTCGTCGATGAAGTTGTCGTCCAGACAGATGTCATGGACGTCATCTTCGAATGAGCCGTCTGACGCCGGGACGAAGATTCTCGCGTTCGCCACAATTCTCCCGTCATCGATGCTTGCGCTCGTGCTGATCAGGCAAGACTGAAACATGAATTGCATGGCTCGCTCCGGTAGCTTGTCGCGTGATGAAAAGCGCCTGCGCAAATGTCATGCCGCGAGTCGTCCCAGCGAGTTGGAGGTGACTTCGCCTTGCATGCGACGCATGTTCCTTTTGACGAGAAGGGCGCCGACCGCAGCGGAGGGGCGCTCTCGCTCCCGCCTCGGAAGCCTGTCCATAAAGATGCACATACGAACACCCATACATCGTGTACTTTCGGGTCGGCCCTGAATATGCTCGTACAAGCCATCTTTAAGCTTTTCTTCGCCAGGTAGACGCGACTCGAAGGAGGCGGTCGCGATCTGAAGTCGGTCAGGCTGGCAACACATGCGGCGGTAAAGACCCGCCGGTCCGGGATTCCAGGAGACACAAGTGCTGAGCCCTCACGAATTTGCGACGCTCATGCTGGTCAAGTCATCGCCCGACCAGATCGACATGGGCCGCGAGGAACTCGATACGCTGCTCGAGCAACAACTCGTAGCACTCGAGAGCCTCGCAACCGGTGCACGCTTCGCGCATGTGACGGATGAAGGCGAATCCCTGCTTCAGACCATGACGCGAAAACGTTGACAGGCACCCGGTCGCCCCGCTTCGAGCCGGGCGCGGGATGACCGGTCGATCAACACCCCATTTTTTTCATTCCGCGCTGGCGACGCGCGGGGTCGCAGCATTTCCGCCCATTAAGGAGACTATTGATCATGCACACCCAGGAACTGGTCGCAAGCGCTCAACGTGGCAATCTCGACGCCGTTTATGGTCTGATCAGCACGATGGTCGATGGGATCGGCAAACTCACTGAACTCAACGCACAATACATACGAGCGACACTCAAGGAGGCGTCGGAGTTGTCGCAGACCACGGTGGAAAAGCCACAGGACTGGATCGCGCTCCATGGCACGCTCGGAGCGCCAATGGCTGAGAAGGTTCAGTCCTACACTCGCGAGCTTTTGGGGATCGTGTCGTCGACGCACGCTGAACTTCTCAGCGTCGCACGGGCGGAAGGCGAAGCACGTATGCGCCGGGCGCAGACATTCGTCGAGGAAGCGACCAGAAACGCGCCTGCGGGCTCAGAGGCGGCTGTGGCTGCGTTCAACTCCGCGATTACCGCGGCCAATACGCTCTACCAGACGCTCGGGAATACGGGGCAGCAGGCGGTCGAAGTCGCGCGAAGCAACTTTAACCTGGTCGCCAATGCCGCGTCGAAGAGTGCCAGGCGCGCGAGCGCGCAGTAACAGCGACCGACATGGCGTGAGTTGGTCTCATGGGGCGACGGGCGTGTCGATCCATGCCTGTCGGGCCTTTGATCATCGTGGCGACGTGAGTGCCAATCTATTCGTTCTGGCGCAACGGCGACGCCTTGGCCAGTCCGCAATCGACCAAATAGCTCGCGAGCATCAGAATCGCCAGAAGAGGAAATGATGGCGCGGGCGCGCATGACCTGCGTGCGACTGATTGCTCACAGGCGCAAGCTGTGCGTGCGCATCAACGACACGCGCGCGCAGTGCCATGTCATAGAAAGCCCCCACCATCGGCAATGCACCATGCGCACCTTCGCCCCAGTAGTCGTTGCGCAATGTCACGCGTGCGTCGTCGAAGCCCACCCACGCGCCGGCGACCAGTTGCGGATGGATCAGGATGAACCAGCTATCCGTGTTGTCCTGCGTCGTTCCGGTTTTGCCGGCCACGTCGGCGTGAATGCCGAAACGCGTCCTGATGTCGGAGCCAGTGCCGCGGTTGACGACGTCACGCATCGCATCGACCAGCTTGAGCGCAGCAGCGGCCGGCAGCGCCTGCTCCGGTCGTGCAGCAGGGAATTCGGCGAGCATGTTGCCGTTGCGATCTTCGATACGTGTCACCATGCGCGGTTCGACATAGGCTCCCCGGTTCGCGATCGTGCAATACGCCGAGACCATCTCCTTGAGCGTGACCGGGCTCGTGCCCAGGGCAAGCGAGGGCACGGCATCAAGGGGACTTTCGCGCACGCCCATTTCACGCGCGAGCGCCGCAACCTTTGTCGGTCCCTCCCGCTGCATGAGCTGTGCAGTCACGCGATTGCGTGAGAAGGCAAGCGCATTGCGCAGTGTCATCGGGCGGCCGGTAGGGGGCTCGGGGTCAGTCGGCCGCCATACCGCATTGCCCTTCAATGCAATGGCAACGTTGCGGTCGACGATCGTGTCACCCGGTTGTGCACCATCGGCAAATGCCGCACCGTACACAAAAGCCTTGAAGGTGGAGCCGGGTTGCCGGCGCGCCTGCTGCACGTGATCGAACGGCTCGTCGCGATAGTCCCGGCTGCCGACCCATGCCTTGATGTCTCCATTGCGTGGATCGATGGCGACGAATCCGGCCTGAATCTGGGTTTTGCTGTGGCAGAGCGCATCCACAAACGCCGCATCCTGCGCAAGTTTCCTGATTGCGGCCTGGTCGGAAAGGCCGGTGTCCCGTGCGGTCCGGTACTCCGCTGTCTGTCTGATGAAGGACTGGAACAGTTCGTTCCCCGGCCAGCAGCCTGTGCGCTCGTTCCATGTGCCGCTCGCGATCCACTGCAGCTGGCCGGCCTGCCAGGCAACGGCCTGTGTCGCCATTGCCTGAAGTCGGGAGTCGATTGTGGTGTGCACCACGAGCCCGTCCGAATAGATGTTATAGCCGTTGCGATCAGCCCACGCGGTCAACCACCTGCGCAGCTGTACTGCGAAATGCGGTGCAGTGCCAATGGGCTCGGCCTGCGGTTCGAAATCGACATTGAGCGGTTGCCGGTTCAGCCGGGCATACTCAGGAGGACTGAGCTTGCCGTATTTCAACATCTGCGCAAGTACCGTATTGCGGCGTTCCAGTGCGCGCTCAGGATTGAGCACAGGGTTGTACGTGCTATTCGCCTTCAGCATGCCAACGAGCGTTGCACTCTCGAGGACATCGAGGTCTGCTGCGCGCTTTCCGAAGTAGGTGCGCGCAGCCATCTCGACGCCGTAGGCGTTGTAGAGGAACGGCACGGTGTTGAGGTACGTCTCGAGGATCTGGTCCTTGCTGTAGACAGATTCGATCTTGAGCGCCGTGATCGCTTCCTTGAGTTTGCGGGTCAACGTCGGTGCGCGGCCGATTTCATCGGGATACAGGTTGCGTGCCAGTTGCTGCGTGATGGTGGAGCCACCCTGCCGTGCCCCGGCAAACGTGCGCAATGCCGCCGACGGAATGCGCCTCAGGTCAATACCGTGATGCTGATAGAAGCGGCGGTCCTCGGTCGCGATCAGGGCATCCACCACATGCGGTGAGATCTGGCTTAGCGTGACCCACTCGCGATTGACCGGCTTGAATTCCGCGAGCACGGTGCCGTCGGCGGAGAGGATTAGCGCGGGACGGTCGACGCGTGCCTTGCGGATGTCACCGAGGCGGGGTGTGAATGGAACAAGGGCCAGCGTATACGCGAGCGACAGCGCAGGCACAGCGGCAATTGTCAGTGCAATGCCGCGACGTGTCGGATGGCGCATGCTGTGCCACGTCGCAGCGATAAGGCGCACGGTCATTGCACCGGCGCTGGCAGCAGCGGCCCGACCGGATTTCGCCCAGCGTGCGCAGCGTTCACGAAAGAGCGACACATAGGGGTGATTCACGGTGGTTGAGCCATATACGAAACGCCGGATCGTACCAAAGCCCAGGCGGTATTCCGGCAGAAAAATGGCTCTGCAGGTGTACTGCTAACAGACGATTACACTTGTTTCGATTCTGCGGCACGAGGACGGCGGTATCGCGCGTTCAGGGGAGGCGCGTTCAGGGGGCGACCCAGCAATGGACCCAGGTATCGCCTCGACGGACATACAGCGCGCGTCGGTGACGGTCCGCTGCCGAGAGGTCCAGCCAGTCCAGGCGTGTGGGGCGCACCTCAACGACGCCGAAATGCCGCAGACCTTCGCCCGGTCCAGGAACGTGCGTCTCATCGAGCGCATCATCAGCGTGGATCATGGGAGTCCCGGGCGGCAAGCGCGTCCGGTAGACGACCAGGTCATGGTCGGGACTGGACCTCCACGCATCGAGACGGGCCTGCCCGTCGCAAAGTATTCGGGTTTCGCCGGACACGCGGACCTGCAGGTTGTGAACAGGGTCGACGCCGACGAGCGCGATTCGCGGCTCCCGTCTGAGTTCGGCAATCTTCGGCGAGCGCAGGTCGGTATGAAAAGTAAGCACGTTCTGCGGTTCAATGGCACTCCGAAGCAGCACGGTGCGGACGTTAGGTGCACCATCGAGGCTAACGGTTGCTGCCTGCATGACCTTGAAGGGATGTTTATCTTCACGGACAGCGGCAGCGAGGCAATCCCAGATGCGGTTGTAGATTTGTTCGAGGTTCATCGGCGCGGCCCCTTCAGCGTTTGCGCGCCTCGTGCCGGCTCGTGCGGTGATGCCACGGGTCGGCATCATGGGCGAACTGGGCATCGAAGTGGTCGGCGTGCGAAAGAGGGCGTTCCATGTTGCCAAGGCAGGCTCAGAGTGTCCAGTCTTCGTCCGCCGCGGCTCGCTTCGCGAGCGCAGCGAGATCGTGCTCCGCGTGGCTCTGACGGACGAACACGGGCAGATCCGCTGCCATGTGAGCGAACCAGCGGTCGCGGCACAGCGGGCCGGCGCCCAGGCCGCGCGCACAGGCATGCAGAGTCGCCTCGACGGCGCTTTCCGCAGCGGCGCGAGCACGCAGCGCGAGCGCCATGGCGTCGGCGTGTGGCGCGGAGTCGATCTTATGTGCGGCGTCGCGCAGCAAGGCGCGCGCTGCGCTCAACGCGGCGTCGGCCGCTCCGAGATGCGCATTCAGGTGCGGATCATCGCGGCGCCTCGCCGCGTCGCGCAGGCGGACGGCCAGCGCCGCGGCCGCGCCGTACCAGCACGCGGCGATGCCCGCGCCGCCGTGCCAGAAGCCAGGGCGCCGCAAGTAGCCGTCCACTGGACCGACGAGCGTGGCGTGTGCGTTGAGCACATCGATTTCGACGCTTTGCGTCGCCGCCATGCCGACGGCTTCCCAGCCACGTGCCGTGACCGTCACGCCTGGTTGGTCCATGGGCAGTGCGGCGAGCCAATCGCGATCGTCGCTGTCGATGCAGGTCACCAGCGCGTGCGTGACGAATGCCGCACCTGAACACCACGGCTTGACGCCTGAAAGCAGGATCTGCCCGCTGCGGCTTGAGGCGTAACGCAGCTCGTTGCGCGGAGAACGGGCTGCCCATACACCCCATATTTCTGGTTCCAATCTGCGGGGCACCGCTACATGCGGCAGGCACGGCATTTCAAGCTCTGACTGAATGGCGAGTGCGTCGGCATGCGCCTCGTAGATCTTGAGGAGCGAGAGATCCTGTCCGGCGAGCCCGGCGAGAAATTGCCAGCGCGCGAGCGTGCTTCCGCCTCCCGGCAGCGGTAGCGCGGGGCCCACGGCGACGAGCTGGCGTGCGGCGCCCGCGAGCGACTGCGCGTCGAGTGGCAGCGTGCAGCCTTCGAGCAGTGCCGCAAAGTCGAACGGGCCGCACACGCCGTCGCCAGACAACGTACGGACCTGCCGTGGAGTCGCGCTCTCCATCACAGCCCCGGATTCGTGCGCGCGGTGCGGGCGCCAACCGCGATGCTGGCATTGCCGGCGGCGACGCGGCTGCCTGGTGTCTTCGGCGCTCTTGCCATTGCGATTCACTCCTCGGTTCTGAAGGCCTCGATATACCACCGACGGAAAAATTGCTTGCGTGCCATGGCGATACAGCAAACGCGGTGCCGCGTCATGCAGGTCCGCCACGAACGCGGGAATGCCGCCTGCGCGAGCAGGCGCGTGCGTCCCGCACGAGTCACTTCACTCTAGTCAGGAAGGTATGAAAGCCGGCGAGCGCGACCGGTCGCGACGCTTTCTCGTGAACCGAAACAATCGAAGCAGGGAAAATCCGGCGCACGGCTGGGCGGCGGACATCGGACCGGGCCTGGGTACGATCGCAACCGACAACGATCCCGGCGGCATCCTGACGTATTCGCTGGCAGGCGCGCAGTATGGCTTCGATCTCCTGTGGGTCTGCGTGCTTTCCTGGCCGTCGATGGTGGCACTGCAGATGGTGTCTGCGCGCGTCGCGGCCGTCACGGGCAAGGGCCTGACCGAGAACATGCGGGAACACTATTCCCGCTGGTTGTTTCTGCTGGCGGTCGCCCGTTTTCTCGGAGCCAATACCGTGAACATGGCCGCCGACATGCTGGCGATGGGCGAAGCCGCGCAGTTGATATTCAGGGGATCGGTCCCGCTCTTCACGGTTTTCTTTGCCGGCATGTCGCTCGCGCTGCAGTGGTGGGTGCCTTATGCGCGCTATGCAAACTACCTCAAGTGGCTAGCTCTGTCGCTGTTCTGTTATGCAGGCGTCATGCTGGTGGCGGACGTGCCGTGGCGCACTTTGGCCTGGCGCGCTTTCGTGCCGCACATCAGCTGGTCGGAAGACTATCTGGGGATGCTGCTCGCGGTGCTCGGTACCACGGTCAGCCCGTATCTGCTGTTCTCGCAAGCCGAGCAGGAAGTCGAAGAGGGCTCGCACGACGGCACTCAGGACAGCAGCCGCGTACAGCAGAAAGACGTCCGGCAGCAGCTAAAGAAAATACGAAGCGACATACTGGTGCGTACCTCGATGTCCAACGTATGCGGAGCACTCATCCTTTGCGCCGCGGCCGCGACATTACACGCGACCCATGCATCGCTCACTCCCTCTGGCTCGACTCGCGAGGCCGCGCAAGCGATCGCGCCGGTCGCGGGTGCCTACGCGCAGCCGCTGCTCGGCCTCGCGCTGCTTGGCACAGCGCTGCTCGCACTCCCGCCGCTGGCCGGCTCAGCCGCGCACGCCGCCGCCAGTTCGTTCGGGTGGCAGCGGGGCACGCAGCGGGATCGCCGGATAGCTGCAATCCTGGTGTTGCTTATGGCGGTGAGCACTATCGTCGCACTGCTGTTTGGCGCATTCGGCGTCGATCCGCTCCGGGCCTGCTACTGGAGTGCGCTGACCAACGGGATGACAGTGTCTCCGGTGTTGATCCTGCTCGTGCTCCTGAGTGCCCGGCGTGAAGCGGTGGGCGAGATGAAAGCGCACTGGTTCACGCGCACCTTGTGCTGGCTTGCAACCATCACTACCTGCGCGGCCCTGGCCGCTCATGTCGTCCTTCAGCTTCCCTAGCTGTGCATGGCGCAGAGGTGCTCGTCTGCGTCGGCAGGAGGGCTGCGAAGCCCGGCAGCGGCGCTCGCGTGGTTGGCACGCCCGTTGCGCATGGGCTCTTGTCGATAGCGATTTGCGCGGTTTCGCGCATTGTGCAGGCAGGCTGACTGGGAGAGAGACATGAAAATGGGAACCACGAAAACCGAAGGCAGGGTCCGTGAACTTGCGGGCGACGCGCAAGAGGCGGTCGGCGAACTGCTGGGCGACGCGAGTACCAGATTGTCGGGCAAGGCAAAGGCGCTATGCGGCAAGTCACAACAACTGGCGACCGACGCGGCGGTCGTGACGCGCGAGACGATTGCGGACAATCCCCTGGCGACCGTGGGTATCGCCGTGGGCATCGGCTTCGCGCTCGGAGCGTTATGGGGAGCGAGCCGCGAATAAGCGGACCTGAACCGGACGGATGTTGCCGGCACGCCGCATGTGCGAGGTGGACCATGACAATTCACGCGAAGCTCGACCGCTGGCACAACGTGTTGCGATTTCTCGCGGTCCGCACAACGGACTATGGGCAACTGCTGTCACTCGAACTGTCCGAGGCACGCACATCCATGACGCGCGAAATCCTCGCGCTCGTGGCTCTCGCCGTAAGTGGGTTATTCACGCTCTCATTCTTTTGCGTCGCGCTGATCGCATCCGCGTGGAATACACGCTATTTCCTCACTGTCGTGTGGAGCATAGCGGTGCTCTGGCTATTCGCCTCGATCACCGCATTGCTGGTATTCCGCGCACAAAAGCCGGCGCGTTCGTTCGCGGTACTCAAGAGCGAATTGCAAGCGGACCTTGAAACGCTCAACGAGGCGCTTAAATGAGTCGTCGCTCCCGATTGAATCGTCAGGCATCTGAAGCCGTCCTGCTTACTCATATGGAATTGACGCGCGTGCGATTGCTTGCGGCCAACGTTCGCTCGCGGGCAGCCGGGCACGCTGCCGCCCGTGCACATTCGCGTAGCCTGGCGAGCGTCGGCCGCCCGGTGTCCGCCGCGCCGCTCCTCGCCATGCTCGGATGCTTCACGCTGGGCGCCCTGCTTATCGGCCCGAGACGCGTCTTGCCCGTCGTGATGCGCACCGGTCTGGCTGGCTGGATCGTGCGCAATGTCCGGTTGCGTCTTGCACGCTGAGCGGAGCGCACTTCGGCGACGATCATGTGTTGCTCGACGCGAAGCTCGACCCATTGCGCCACGACAATGAGACGCGGGTTAAATTCATGTGCGAACGGCAGCGTGGCACGCGGCGTGCGCTAGAGCGAGCGCAACTCTTAACCGAAAGGAGCGCAACATGACTATCCTTGATCCCCAGGCAGGGGGCACTGGCGCACAGATCGTCGGCGGGGGCGTCGGCGAAGGCCCGGGGCCCGAAATCATGGCCGCGGCCACGCTCGACGGCGACAAGGTGATTTCTGCTGACGGTGAACACGTCGGCAAGATCTCCGACATCATGCTCGATGTACGTAGCGGGCGCGTCGCGTACGCAGTCCTGGCTGAGGGCGGATTCCTCGGCATGGGTAATACGCTTCACGCCATTCCGTGGAACGCACTGACGCTGGACACCAATGAGAAGTGCTTCCGTGTCGACATCCAGGCTCAACGAATCAAGGACGATCCCGGATTCGATAAGGATCACTGGCCATCGATGGCTGATTCGACGTGGGGGACGCAACTGCATGACTACTACAACCGCCGCCCGTACTGGCTGGCGACTGGGGAGCTTCCGGGACGTGATCCCGGAATGAATAACCCGACGGACTTGTGAGAGCAACCCGATCTCCGTGGGACGAATAGTCCCACGGGTGAGCCTGAACGGAGCTGCTGTAAAACTTCCTCCAGAGCGGCAAATGGGGCATCGGCTTTTAGCGGCCGGTGCCATTTTTTTTGCAAAGGCGGTGTTCGCTGGTCAATACCCTGACCGGCGCCGCGCCGACTGCCATCTACAGTGTTTGCTAAATGAAAGCTCCGGGCGCGTTTCTTGCTCCCCATCCACCGCGCTTCATGCAGCATCAATACCGGTTCTCCGACTTTTGCCAGGCTGACTACCGCCTCAGCACGTCGGCGCATTGCATCGACTAGAACAAAACAGATGACTCGGCTGCATCGGGTTCCGCTCGGCTTTCCCGGCCACGAGGTGAAAATGGACGCTCCTACGGTTATGACGACGGTGGCGGAGGAAAACAACCTTGGGCGAATCGCTCGTACGTTGGGCGCTTTCCGGCGCGGCGACGCCGCAGCGCGATTGCCGGACGACTGGGAGGGCCTGTACGGTGAAGTTGCGGCCGAATACAACCTGCTTGCCGCGCAATGCGGCAGGATGTCTGTCCAGCTGCGGGATGTGGCGAGCGATCTGACTGTGCGCACGCCCGGCGATATCGGAAGGCGCCTGTCCGCCGAAGCACTCGAAGGCTTCTGGCTCGATCACGCCGCCAATATCAATGCAATTATCCTGCGAGGCGAACCTGACACGGACCGTGCGAAAACGGTGCTTCTCGCGCTGAGTGCGCTTAAGGACGGCGAAACGGCGGAACTGCCGCCCGATTGGTCGGGCCTGCACGGCAGGCTGGCCCAGGTGTTCAATGAACTCGTCGACCAGAACGTACGCATGTCGGAAGAGCTCGCGCGTCTGAGCCGCGTCGTCGGGAAAGAAGGGCGTCTCAACGAACGTGCCGCGTTGCCGGCTGCCCGCGGGTTCTGGCGCGACTCGGTGGATGCCATTAACTCGCTGATCGGCGATCTGGTGCACCCCACGAGTGAGGTCGCCCGCGTAATCGGCGCGGTGGCCCAGGGCGACCTCTCCAAAAACATGGCGTTCGAAGCCGATGGCCGCGCATTGCAGGGCGAATTTCTCCGCACGGCACGCACGATCAACACCATGGTTGATCAGCTGGGCACCTTCGCGGCCGAAGTCACACGTGTGGCGCGCGAAGTGGGCACCGAAGGCAAGCTCGGTGGCCAGGCCGACGTCCAGGGTGTTGCAGGAACCTGGAAGGACTTGACCGACTCCGTCAACTCCATGGCCGGCAACCTGACCAGCCAGGTGCGCAATATCGCGGAAGTGACCATGGCTGTCGCCGCCGGCGATCTTTCGAAGAAAATCACGGTCGACGTGAAAGGCGAAATTCTCGAACTGAAGAACGCCATCAACACGATGGTGGACCAGCTTCGCTCATTCGCTTCGGAAGTGACACGGGTCGCCCGCGAAGTCGGCACGGAAGGCCGGCTCGGTGGACAGGCGGATGTCCAGGGGGTTGCCGGCACATGGAAGGATCTCACCGACAATGTCAACTTCATGGCAGGCAACCTGACGAGTCAGGTTCGCAATATCGCGGAGGTCACGAAGGCCGTCGCTGCCGGCGATCTTTCCAAGAAGATTACGGTTGATGTGAAAGGGGAGATTCTCGAGCTGAAGAACACCATCAACACGATGGTGGATCAGTTGCGGTCGTTTGCCTCGGAGGTGACCCGTGTGGCCCGCGAAGTGGGCACCGAAGGCAAGCTCGGTGGCCAGGCCGACGTGCAGGGCGTGGCCGGCACGTGGAAGGATCTGACCGACTCGGTCAATTCGATGGGTAGCAACCTCACCGCGCAGGTGCGCAACATTGCCGGGGTGACCACCGCCGTCGCCGCGGGCGATCTGTCGAAAAAGATCACCGTCGACGTAAAGGGCGAAATCCTGGAACTGAAAAACACCATCAATACGATGGTGGATCAGTTGCGTTCGTTTGCTTCCGAGGTAACGCGAGTTGCCCGCGAAGTCGGCACGGAAGGCAAGCTCGGCGGCCAGGCGGACGTGCAGGGCGTGGCCGGTACGTGGAAGGATTTGACCGACTCGGTCAATTCAATGGGCAGCAATCTCACCGCGCAGGTGCGCAATATCGCCGAAGTGACCACAGCCGTTGCGGCCGGGGATCTTTCAAAGAAGATTACCGTGGACGTGAAAGGCGAGATCCTGGAACTCAAGAACACCATCAATACCATGGTGGACCAGCTCGGCTCTTTCGCATCCGAAGTCACCCGGGTGGCGCGCGAGGTGGGCACCGATGGCAAACTCGGCGGCCAGGCGAATGTGCAGGGCGTAGCGGGCACATGGAAGGACCTGACCGACTCGGTCAATTCGATGGGCAGCAACCTGACCGCACAGGTTCGCAACATCGCGGACGTCACGACGGCAGTCGCGGCGGGTGACTTGTCAAAGAAGATCACCGTTGACGTAAAAGGCGAGATTCTGGAACTGAAGGACACCATCAATACTATGGTGGACCAGCTCCGCTCGTTTGCCTCGGAGGTTACGCGCGTGGCCCGCGAGGTGGGCACGGAAGGCAAGCTCGGCGGGCAGGCCGACGTGCAGGGCGTTGCCGGCACCTGGAAGGATCTGACCGACAACGTCAATTTCATGGCGGGGAATCTCACGAGCCAGGTGCGCAACATTGCGGACGTGACCAAGGCTGTGGCTGCCGGTGACTTGTCAAAGAAAATCACGGTGGACGTGAAGGGCGAAATCCTCGAACTGAAAAACACCATCAACACCATGGTCGACCAGCTCGGCTCATTCGCCTCTGAAGTCACGCGGGTGGCGCGCGAAGTCGGCACGCTCGGCAAGCTCGGCGGCCAGGCCGATGTGCAGGGCGTGGCAGGAACGTGGAAAGACCTGACCGACAACGTGAACTTCATGGCGGGCAACCTCACGAGCCAGGTACGCAATATCGCGGATGTGACCAAGGCAGTGGCAGCCGGCGATCTCTCGAAGAAAATCACGGTCGATGTGAAAGGCGAGATCCTCGAGCTCAAAAATACCATCAATACGATGGTCGACCAGTTGCGTTCGTTTGCCTCCGAGGTGACCCGTGTAGCCCGGGAGGTCGGCACTGAAGGCAAGCTCGGTGGTCAGGCCGATGTGCAAGGGGTGGCCGGGACCTGGAAGGATCTGACCGACAACGTGAACTTCATGGCCGGCAATCTGACGAGCCAGGTGCGCGGCATTGCCAGGGTCGTGACGGCTGTCGCGGACGGCGATCTCGATCGCAAGCTGACCGTCGAAGCAAAAGGCGAGATCGCAGCGCTCGCCGATACCATCAACAGCATGACCGACACGCTGGCAACCTTCGCGGACCAGGTGACCACGGTGGCTCGCGAGGTGGGCGTCGAGGGCAAGCTGGGTGGGCAGGCCAAGGTGCCAGGCGCCTCGGGAACGTGGAAGGGGCTTACCGAAAACGTGAACCAGCTCGCCGCAAACCTGACCACCCAGGTGCGCGCGATTGCCGAAGTCGCGACCGCGGTGACCCAGGGCGATCTGACTCGCTCCATCACCGTTGAGGCCCAGGGTGAGGTTGCAGCGCTCAAAGACACGATCAACGAAATGATCCGTAACCTGAAGGACACTACCCAGGTCAATACGGAGCAGGACTGGCTGAAAACCAATCTCGCCAAATTCAGCCGGATGTTGCAGGGCCAGAAAGATCTGGTTGCGGTCGGCGAGCTGATTCTTTCCGAACTCGCCCCGGTAGTCGGCGTGCAACGCGCCGAATTTTATGTGCTGGATACCGCTTCCAGCCCGGCATCCCTTCGTCTTACCGCGAGCTACGCTTCGGGCGGGCACGCTACGCACGGCAAGCAGATTCATCTCGGTGAGGGATTGATCGGCCAGTGCGCAGTCGAAAGACGCAAGATTCTGCTTGAGTCGCCCGCAACCGAGCCCTTCCGTATCATGTCCGGACTCCTTGACGCAACGCCTCACAACGTGCTCGTTCTGCCCGTCGTGTTCGAGGCGAAGGTCAAGGGTGTTATCGAACTCGCATCGGTTGAGCGGCTCAATCCCACGCACCAGGCGTTTCTCGATCAGTTGACGGAGAGTATCGGCATCGTGATCAACACGATCGAGGCAAATTCCCGCACCGAGGACCTGTTGAAACAGTCCCAGACGCTAGCCAACGAGTTGCAGAGCCGGCAGGAGGAACTCGAGCAGACCAACCAGCAGTTGCAGGAGAAAGCGCACCTCCTTGCGCACCAGAACGAAGAGGTCGAACGCAAGAATGCCGAAGTCGAGCAGGCGCGACAGGCGCTCGAAGAAAAGGCAACACAACTGGCGTTGACCTCGAAGTACAAGTCCGAGTTTCTCGCCAATATGTCTCACGAACTGCGCACACCGCTGAACAGTCTGCTGATTCTCTCAGACAACCTGTGCAAGAACGCGGACGGCAACCTCTCGCCGAAACAGGTCGATTTCGCGAAAGCGATTCATTCGTCGGGTAACGATCTGTTGATGCTCATTAACGACATCCTCGATCTTTCGAAGATCGAGTCGGGCACGGTAGTCGTGGACATCACCGAGCATCGAATTGAGGATCTCACCGTATACGTTGAACGCACGTTCCGTCATGTGGCCGAAGCCCGCAAGGTCGACTTCATGATTCACACGGAAGCACAACTTCCCGCGTCCCTCCATACCGATCCGAAGCGCCTTCAGCAGATCCTCAAGAACCTGCTTTCCAACGCGTTCAAGTTCACCCACGAAGGGCATGTCACGTTATCGATCGAAGAGGCCTTCGACGGCTGGACAGCGGATAACGAGAGCCTGAATCGTGCGCACCAGGTCATTGCGTTTTCCGTGTCCGACACCGGCATTGGTATCTCGGCGGAGAAACAGCAAATTATCTTTGAGGCATTCCAGCAGGCCGACGGCAGCACGAGCCGCAAGTACGGGGGTACCGGCCTTGGTCTTGCAATCAGTCGCGAACTGTCCAAGCTGCTGGGAGGGGAAATCAGGCTCATCAGTTCGCCAAACAAGGGCAGCACTTTCACCCTGTATCTCCCGTACGGGAACGAACCCGGCAAGGCGCTGCGCAGGACGGCCACCCATGACGAGCCACGCGGTTCGGTAGTCGCATTGAATTCTCGAGCGCGGTTGGAGTCGGTCACTGGCCCCGCGGTGCGTGAACCTGTAACCGCCGTGGTGGAAGAAGTCGCAAGCTTCGCTGACGAAGCGCAAGACGATCGAAGCAACATCGCGCGGGGCGATCGTGTGCTGCTGATCGTCGAGAACGATCGCCCGTTTGCGGGCTTTCTGCTTGACGCGGCGCGTGAAAAGGGCTTCAAAGGGCTCGTGACGTCATTGGGTTCCGTGGCGTTGACGCTTGCGGACCAGTTCAAGCCCGCTGCCGTTACCTTGGACCTGTTTCTGCCCGATATGGAAGGGTGGCGCGTTTTGTCCCGCTTGAAGCACGATCTGACGACGCGTCATGTACCGGTTTGCGTGGTCTCCACGGACGAGTCACGCGAGCGCGCGTTCAGTTCGGGCGCTTTCGGCTTTCTGCCCAAGCCGATCCAGTCGCGCGAGCAATTGGACGAAGCGTTGGGCCGGCTGATGCAATACGTGGAAACCGATGCTCGCCGGGTACTGGTTGCGCTAGCGCCAACGCCGCAGCGCGAAACGCTTATTCAGCGTCTGGCAGGCGAGCGCATCGCGTTGCAGTTGGCCGTGCCCGGTCAGGAAACGTTTAGGTGCCTCGCTTCACAGTCGGTGGACGCGCTGGTCATGGACGTCGACGGATTGAGTAGCATGTCGCCCGACGAACTGCACGAGGCGCTGCCCGGGCGCACAGCTTTTTCGCCGCTGCCGGTGGTCCTGATCGGGGAACGGGGAGCATTACCGGCGCGTTGGTTGGGCGCGGCCGAGCGGTACGTCGTCATGCCGGTCTCTACACCGGCGCATCTGCTCGATACGACAGTCGCCGCGATGCATGTCGGCTCCGGTCGACTCGGCAAGCAGGCGCAGGCGGAACTGGGGAGCTTGCGGGAGTCGGAACTCGCGCTAGCAGGCAAGAAGGTGCTGATCGTCGACGATGACATGCGCAACATCTTCGCTCTCGCGACCGTTGTCGAAGACTACGGCATGCGTCACGTCTGGGCCGACAATGGACGCGACGCGATCCGTCTGGTCGCAACAGACCCTGCAATCGACGCCGTGCTGATGGATATCATGATGCC
This sequence comes from Paraburkholderia sp. BR14312, assembly GCF_040948675.1. Classification (NCBI taxonomy): domain Bacteria; kingdom Pseudomonadati; phylum Pseudomonadota; class Betaproteobacteria; order Burkholderiales; family Burkholderiaceae; genus Paraburkholderia; species Paraburkholderia sp. BR14312. The sequence goes on along the minus strand of NZ_JBFPKI010000001.1, from coordinate 67,875 downwards.
TGAGATGGATGGCCTCATGACGATTCGCGAGATCCGCAAGCTGTCTGCCGGTCGAACCTTGCCGATCGTTGCCGTAACCGCCAAGGCAATGAAAGGCGACCGCGAACGGTGCATCGCCGCAGGCGCGTGGGACTACCTCTCAAAGCCCGTGGACCGCGCCGATCTGCTTGCCGTCCTGAACGCGTGGCTTCATGCGTAGGAACTACCATGGAAACGTATTCGCGGGAAGAGGGCGATCAGGTCAACATTCTTGTTGTCGACGATGTGCCTGAACAGCACCTCGTTCTTCGCAGCGTTCTCGAGGAACTCCGCGAGAACATCGTGGAGGTTTCATCCGGGCGGGCCGCACTTGCGGCCGTGCTCGAACAGGAATTCGCAGTCATCCTGCTGGATGTGAACATGCCAGGCATGGACGGACTGGAGACGGCGTCGATGATGCGCGCGTACCGGCGAACCAGGCAAACGCCCATTATCTTTGTCACCGCTTATGTGGATGAAAAGGAAATGTCGCGCGGCTATTCACTGGGCGCTGTCGACTATATATCTTCGCCTGTCGTTCCGGAGATACTGCGGGCGAAGGTCCGCGTTTTTGTCGACATGTACCGGATGCGCAACCAGCTACTCGCGCGCGCGGCCGAGCGCGAAGAACTTGCAAAGGTCGAGGCGCAGCGCGCGGCTGCCGAACAGGCGCGATACCGAGCCGACTTTCTCGCCCGCGCGAGTCAGGCGCTGACCCGCTCGCTGGAGGTCGACGATACCGTTGCGAGGATCGTTGAACTGCCCGTGCCCGCGCTCGCCGACCTCGCGGTTCTGGTGTTCACCGCCGGGGAAGGAGTGGCGCCGAAAACCGTTGCGTACATTTCGAACGCTGCGCACGCAGGCGCTCAAACCGAGGCGGCTGGCGTCCTGCTGCCGCGGACTTTGCCTTTGCAGGCACTCGACGATCTGGTCAAAGAGTGCCTCTCGAAGGGCCTCCCGGCAACGCGCCAGATCGACGGGAGCCCGGTGCTGGCGTCCAGCCACGACGACGGCAGCGTTACCGGGATGCCCCTCGAACTGGACGCAATGACGGCCTGGCCGTTACTGGTCGACGCCGCCCAACCCTGCGTCATCGTGCTGGGCGTGCGCCACTCGATCGAACGCATCGACGAAGGGCCCGTGACGCGCGAGTTTGTGAGCCGTGCGGCAATCGCGCTCGAAAACGCCTTGCTTTTCTCGGCGATCCGCGATGGCGACCGGCGCAAAAATGAATTTCTGGCGATGCTTGCGCACGAACTGCGCAATCCGCTTGCGCCTATCGTCAATGCCGTGGCGGTGATGCGAAGTGCCAAGTCGACGGATCCCCACGTGCTGCGATGGGGTAGCGACATTATCGGAACGCAGGCGGAGCATCTCGTGCGCATTGTGGACGACCTCCTCGACGTCTCGCGAATTGCGCGCGGCGTGGTCACCCTTCGTACGGAATTCGTGCTCCTGTCGAGCGTCATCGACCGGGCAATCGAGGCGAGCGGACCGCACTACAGCAGGCGTTCGCAAACCCTGATACGCGAAACTCCGGATGTCGACGTCGTGATCGAGGGTGACATCGTCAGGCTCTCGCAGATCGTGACAAACCTGCTCAACAACGCGTCCAAATTTACGTCGCCCGGGGAGCGCGTGTACATCTCGACAAAATATGACGGCGCGACAGCCTCGATTGTCGTCTCCGACGAAGGCGTTGGTATCGATCCCGCGTTTTTGCCACACGTTTTTGAACTCTTTGCACAGGGGCAGACTTCGCTGGACCGCAGCCAGGGAGGCCTCGGCATCGGCCTGACGCTCGTGCGCCATCTCACGGAAATGCATGGAGGCACGGTTCAGTGCGAGAGTGAGGGCCAGGGAAAAGGAAGCCGGTTTACCGTCCGCTTGCCGGCACGCGCGGTTCAGCAGTTGACCAAAACACAGACGAACGTGGTTCCGATACGGCGCACTCAAGGCGCGCGCGTCCTGATCGTCGACGATATGACCGCGACAGCAGAAAGCCTTGAAGCATTTCTGCGCATACATGGGCATCAGGTTCAGCGTGCCTCTGATGGCCCCACAGCGCTCTTGCAAGCACGTGCATTTCTGCCGGAAGTCATTCTCCTGGATATCGGACTGCCTGGTATGTCAGGCTTCGAAGTCGCGCAGCATCTTCGCGCCGACGAAGCGTTGCCGCGCAGCCTGATTATTGCCATAAGCGGCTACAGCCAGGAGGACCATCGAAACCGCGCTTCCGATGCCGGTATCGATCATTACCTGGTCAAGCCGGCCGATCTCAACGTTCTGATCGGCATCATCGAAGACTACGGACAGTCGAAGACGCCTGGTAACGGCGCTTTCGCCTAAGCAATTGCAGGCGGCTGCCGAGTGATCCACGTGCCAGGCATGCAGGCAGAACGTCGCGGCGCAGCAGCAGCGCGCGGCAAGCCCCTACGGTCGCGCCTGTTGGCGCCGGTATTCTTCCTGTTTCATCTCCATGTACTGCTGCCGGTCAATTTCGTGCAGTTGCCGTGGATATTGCTCGCTGGCACTGAACCAGTTGCTCAGGCGCTGCTGCACGCGATTGTCCGGTAGGCTCGTCGGTTCGCCGAGATAGGCATCGATGGCCAGGTAGTAACGCATGGTATTGCGTTCCACCAGACCGCGCACCCCGTCGACGAATTTCGGCTCTGCCGCGGACGGTTCCGCGAGGTTGGTGAAGCCGACCTTGCCATGACCGAAAGTCGCGAGATAGCCCTTCATGGCGAGACGCCCGATTGCCCCGTAACTATACGCATAGGTCAGGTGCAGGAACGTGCGACCACTCCCGAGCGACACCGCTTCCAGAACGATCTGATAATCGCGGGTGTTCAGCGGCCCGCTATCGGAGTGCAGTTTTAGCCGGAAGTATCCCGGGCTGGTGGTTGCCGGTTCGTAATCGAATTGCAGACGGTAGGTGGACGCGAGTTCTTCAGCGACTTCCTCCTGACTGACGTATACGGTCAGCGTGTCGCCGCTGCTGTTGGCAGAGGCGTGGCAGTACTTGATATTGGGATGCAGGATCAACACATCGCACCAGTTTTTCGGGCTCTGCGTCGGGTCATTAAATACATCACTGACGGTCCCGAATGGGTAGTCCAGCACAGCGTAGATTTCGCCCGTGACGGTTGAGGGGGACTCGCGGGAATCGAGATACAGCCTGCGATGAAACGCGGCATGGTCGAGTTGTGGTTTCAGGCTCTCGTAGGTGGCGCGCAAGCTGGTGGCATTGTCAGCTGGCTGAGCAGACAGCCCCGCGCACGGCAAATAGCTTGCCGCAAGAATGGTCAGCGTGCGCACTATCGTTCGCACCAGCGTCGTGACGCGGTCTCTGCGAGACCGATGAATTTCGGATTCGATAAAATCGGACATAAGGGTCCTGGATCGGGATGGCCCACCATCCACGAATGTATGCTTGTTCGTCTGGGTCCGCGCAAGGGACATGCCTCGCGGGCGGTTGATAAAGGCTCGGATGTGGCCGGTCCGATGCGCCGCGCGATCGAGAACTATCTTGCGGCGAACGATCTCGCCATCGAGCCGGCACAACATCGCCCTGGCGCTCGATGAAACGGACTGCGAAGCCGTCGCCGCGCTCAACCTGTCCCGGTGAATGCGTTTTGCATAAACGTAGACTGGGTTCGTCGTATGGATCTACAGACTCGTGCGTAGATGCCGATAAAGAAGGGTCGGGCGAGAGATGGCAACGGAGTTCGGAGATTGGCCAGTGGTACTTTTTGTATCGACCCACCGCGGAAAGAGGAAGAAAACAAGGAGAAGACGAGAATGGATCGGGCGACTTTATCGCGGCTGCGTCAAACTATTGACGACCTGGAACGCTTATCAGCGACGCTTCCCCATAAGAGTGAGGGAGTCATATTCCTCGCTCGGATCATTCATCAGTTGCAGATCCTTCAGGACACGGTCATTGCGGGAGATGCCCGCGAAACTGTATTTGTGTGCTCGGAGCAGATTGCGTCGATCGCCCGCTCGCGTGAGACGTTCGTGCGTGTTGCTGGCCTCGTGCTGTATGCCCAGGCCGTTGAGATTCTGACGGCGCTACAGAAGGAGGCGCACGTTTTCGCCGCCATTCAGCCGCAACATCACGGACCTGGCAAGATGATTCACGGGTGATCGACGCGCTTCCGACGGACAACGAGACGCAGCAGCTCGGCCATAGCGGACGGTCGGTGACCCGCGGCCGTGGGGCGGCTGCACGTTCCATTGCGGACGTTCGCATCGCCACGCGTCCCTAGCTGCCCGCCGATGCAAGTTCCAGTTTCTTGCGCTGCAGGAACCGGCGCACGGCCGGATCGCGCTCGAGGCCGATGGCGAGATCGTAGGCGTCAAGCGCTTCGGTCGTAGCGCCGGCACGCGAGAGCAGATTGGCACGTGCGGCCCAGTATGGCTGGTAGTCAGTCAGCCGCGGATCGTCCGCATACGGCGCGAGCGCGTCGAGCGCCGCCTGTGGGCCGTCGCGTTCCGCCAGTGCCAGTGCGCGGTTCACCGCGATGACGGGCGAAGCTGCAATGGCGAGCAGCCCATCGTAAAGTTGCACGATCTCGTCCCAGTTCGGGCAATGCGATCGGCAGCGATGCACATGCGCCGACTGCAGCGCGGCCTCGAGTTGAAAGCGACCGATTGAATTTAACGCGTTCGCGCGCCGCAGCAGTACGTTGGCTGCGTCGATCATCGGTGCGTTCCATGTTGCCGGGTCCTGAGCCGATAGTGGCACGTAATCGCCGGCCGCATCGCGTCGGGCATCTCGCCGCGCCTGCGCAAACAGCATCAGCGCAAGCAGACCCAGCGTCTCCGGTTCCTCGGGCAGCAGTTCGACGAGCAATTGTGCAAGATACAGCGCCTCGTCGGCTAGATCGCGCCGTTCGGTATCACCGCCGACCGGGTCCGTCCAACCTTCCGCATACGCTGCATAGACAGCCTCAAGCACTGAGTCGAGCCGCCCGGGCAGTTCCTCACGCTCGGGCACGCTGAACGGAATGCCCGCTTCGCGGATCTTGGTCTTCGCGCGCACGAGGCGCTTGCTCATGGCGGCGGGAGACATCAGAAACGCGGATGCAATCGTCTTCGCTTCCAGGCCCAGCACGACCTGCAGCATCAGCGGCGTGCGAATTGCGGCCTCGAGTGCAGGGTGAGTGCACGCGAAGAGCAGCGCGAGCCGCCGGTCGGGCAACGCGCCGGGTTCACACTCGTCGATCTCTTCCGCGAGGATCGCGAGCTGGTTCACCACTGCGTCGCCGACATGGCGATGGCGTGCGCCATCTATCGCCCGGCGGCGCGCAACGGTCAACAGCCAGGCTTCGGGGCTCGCGGGGCAGCCCTGCTCCGGCCAGTCCGTGAGCGCCGCCGCAAACGCGTCGGCGAGTGCGTCCTCGGCCGCGGCGACGTCGCGCGTGCGCATCGCCAACAGCGCGACGAGCTTGCCATAACTGCGGCGCGCGACGGCCTCGGCAATGGGATGTGCGGCGGCGTCAGCGTGACGGCCGCCGCCGGACTGGCTCATGCAGCAGATGGCGCGTCGTACGGAGCGGTCCAGACCGGGCGCACTTCCATGATGCCGTGCGCCGCGCCTGGACACCGCGACGCCCACGCCATTGCCGCGTCCAGGTTGGGTACGTCGATCAGGTAGTAGCCCGCGAGCTGCTCCTTCGAATCGGAGTACGGACCGTCGAGCACCTGCGGCTTGCCGTCGACCAGCCGCACGGTCGTGGCCGTATTCGTGTGCTGCAGCCGGTTGGCACCCACCAGCGCCCCCGCTTTCTGGAGCGATTCCGTGTATGCGTGATAGGCGGCGACGCCTTGCTGTCGCTCGCTGTCGGTCATCTGGTTCCAGCTGTTTTCTTCCGAATAGATCATCAACAGGTATTCCATTTGAGCCTCCGTCATGGGGTTGAGGCGGATGAATTCCATCGTCCCGCCATCATAATGACGCTCTCGCGTCATGCTGACGGACAAGGCGCATCAAAAAAATCGCGGAGGGCAGATGTCAAGCGGCAGCAGCAAGAGGTCGATGAATCAATGCAACTAACGGCCCGTCAGTTTCGATTGCACGCAGCGCGGAGAACGCCAGGTGATCTCTCGATGCGTCATGCCGTGACCAGATCGAGCGATTGGCGGGAATGTCGCATGACGTGCCGCTGCGCGAAACGAAGCGCAGAGAGCGAATCTCTGCGCAGTTTATATGCAGTATCAACTGAGAATGGGTGGCAATTCCCGTCGTGGCGAGTTTGGCAGGACCTTCGGTTGCATCGGTTTCGTCTCGACGATGAGGCGATGATGCGGCACCGGATGAGCGGCGGCAGTTGCGAGCGAACGTCGCGAGCCGTCACTGTGCGGCAGTATCTTTGCCGCCAGGCGCGCGCCAGCGACCGGCTTGTGCCGGGTGTTGTCCTTACTGTTGCCGGTTGAAGCGCGATGCGGCGGCGCGTCCGTTGTCGTTCGCGCGACAGTACTCGGCGCATGCCAAACGTTTGCGTGACGGCCATAGCTGAACGCGTGATGCGATCCACCCTCCGGCGCGTGTGCGGCAGCAACCGGCTCGTGCCGAACGTTGCGGACAATCTGCCCGGTCACGACATGACCTGTATGGTTCCCGGAGTCTTTCGGCCAAAGCCCGAGCATCGCTGCCCCCGCCTTGAGTGCTCCGTCGTCATCCTGGTCTTTATGATCGCCCGACGGCGGCGCAGGGCGGGCTGCCGCGGCGCGCGGTACGGCGCCCGCAGGCTGGCAAACACATGCGTTGCCCGCAGCCGCACCGACCGAGATCTGACCTGTTGCCTCGGTCCGTTTCGCGACGATGCCGTGACACACATCCGGCGGCATCGATTGTTCGCGATACTCGACGGAGGCCGCGGCCGCCGTCGTCACACTCATTACCGCAACTGCCATTACCACTGCCATTGTCGCGCGCACGACATGTCCCCTTGTTTGATTTTTGCGCCACCCGGGCGGCGATTATACCTATCTGGCATCAGAGACCGGCAAGCGCTTTTGAAGCGAAAAAAAGGGCGCATTCCCTGTCGACTTGCCTGAACGGGAGTGAGTTGTTGGTGGGCTCGTACAGTTCGATAACTGTGGGCGCAGCGTCAGGACGCCCGCGCGGCCGCGTGAATGGCCGGCTAAACCGCGGGGCGAACGGCAGAAATGAGCCTGCCCGACCCGATTGCCGCTTGCACGGCTGGCGCTTTCATGACGTAACGTCATCTCGCCCGGGGAGAAGCGACACGGCGCCGTGCCAGCGTCCGGTTCCGCTGGCGGGCCCTGATCCCAAGCGCCCAGATTGCCGGCGCGCGCGGCAGTGCTGATGGGCGCCAACCATCGAAGGCCTTGCTTCCGCCCGCCGTGCAACTAACGGTCCCCTCCACCGACACCCCCTAACCGCCGGTTCCCGGCGCATTACTTCAGCCGGCAGGGCAGGTGGCGCGCTCGGTCGCTTGCCTCTGGCTGTCATGGGCGTCTCGAGCGTCGATGGTCGACGTCCTTGCATTTTTCCGAGGAAGGTGCAGTTGGCAGGTGTTGCCGCGTGATTTTGCGTCTCATGCGCTCCAATGTACTCGTCGGAGGAAGCTGCCGATGCGTGCAGCAGGATATGTACAAGTACTTGTACATGAATGAGGCGCGTGGTAGACTTGTACGATATTTGGTACAAATCTGCCTCGAAGGAGGGTGCATGCGCACGATTCCCTTTTCGGACGCCCGCGCGAATCTGAAGCGCGTCATTGACCAGGTAGTGGATGACGTAGACGTTACGCTCATTACCCGGCGGGACGCACCCAACGCGATCGTCATGTCTCAGGAGCATTACGACAGTTTGATGGAAACGGTCCACCTGCTGCGCTCCCCGGCCAACGTAGCCCATTTGGAGCGCTCAATCGCGCAGGCAAGGTCGGGCAAGGTCAAGTCCCGCAAGCTGGTCGAAGACAGCGAATGAGCGGCGCCTTGAACATCATGTGGACCGCCGAGGCATGGGACGACTATGTCTACTGGCAGGGGCAGGATAGAAAGACGTTAAAGCGGATCAATCAACTCATCAAGGATACGCAGCGCTCCCCGTTTGAGGGCATTGGCAAGCCCGAGCCATTGAAGGAAAACCTGACGGGTTTCTGGTCACGCCGGATCGATGAGACGAATCGTCTGGTCTACGAAATAGACCGCGCGCAGATCAACATCATTTCGTGTCGCTACCACTATTGATCGACGCCATCGTCCAGCTGCATTGCGAGGCTGCCCGAATTCTCCAGGCATGACTGCCGGCCCATCCCGGACGCGAACCGGTAAGCGGTAGATCGGAGCGCATTTGACCTGCAAGCTGTCTTTTTGCTGATCTGGGGCACTTCTGCTGGGGAGCGTCGCTTCGCTTTGCGGTCGAAGCATTCGCGTCCAGGAAAGGGCAGCCGCCCAGTACGCGCACGCGCCTGCGTGCCGTTGACCAGGACCGGTCACCTGACGGCGCGATGCCTGCATCCAGGCATGCTGAAGGCGAGGCCGGTCAGTGCTTGAGGCGACATTCCCATGCATGACGAGCCCCAGCCGGGATTCATCGGATCGACACCACATCGCCGTCTCCCGGCTATCACCTGCGTGGCGAAAGCGGCGATCCCTGCGCTTCAATTTACAGGCTGCCGGGCGCGCACATATGCCAGCAGCGCGAGACGGTTCCGGCGTTTTGGAAGAGCTGGGGGCGCGTTAATGCTCCTTCGGTTGACAGTCGATCTGTAGTGTCGAAAGTAGCGGGACAACGTGCGGGCGTGGCATGCATACTATGTTCGCAGTTCGCTCTCGAAAGACGTGTTCGGCGGAGAGGCGAGGGCGGCAGGTAAATGACCGGGTTTGACCCGCTCTGTGCCGGACGTGGCGGTCGCTGCTCGATCCGCGCGAGCCCTTTAATGTGGAAGAACATCGATAGCGGCTTCCGAGCTGAGTCTCTTGATGTTGTTCAGTGGCGGTGTGCCCGTAGCCGGTAGTTCGAGATGAACATGACACGTCGGCCCTGCGGATGGCGACGCGGATCGCGGCAATCACGAAGCTAATGAAAAAGTAGTAAGCATGCGATGACCGAGCGCCAAGGCTTTCCGCTAATCACGGTTAGGAAGCCCCGATTCAGCTGAGTGCCACAACCGTCCTCTTTTCCTCAAAATTCTTCCCACCACACTTCGGACAAGCGAATTTTTCCTTTGTTGTGAAAAAATTCAGAAGCCTGTTAGCGGGCGGCGAAACGAGGCAATCGAGATAATTTTTATCCATGGGCCCGACGCTATATGTCGTAGACCACACGCAGGATTTACAGGTTTTCGTGATTTTAAAAATTGGACCAAGCACAAGAAAAGCCTCAATATTCCTGGAATTAGATTCTTAAAACAAGCTAGACTCAGCTCCTTCACCACGGCACGCGGAATTGTCGGCGATCTGAATCCCCAGTCGAGTGACTGAAATTCGCCGAATGCAGCCAGGACGGGCATTGACCAAGCGCGGTCAGACGGCTTGGCATTCAAGTCGTGCACATCAAGACAGTTCAGCGGCGACTTGAAGCGAACTGAACAGGGTTCATCGTGAACCGTCGCGTCGGCAATGCGTTTGAATGGCAGCGCAAGGAGGGGGCGAATGTTCTCGAACAACTCTCCGCTTGAAACGCTCGCTGCAGTTGCTATTGTGTTCGTCACGGGTGTTTTGTCTACCACCGTATTTGGCAAATAGATCGATAAGGTGCACCGCGATGCAGGCGCCTTCGCCGCTCGACGCCGCATAGAGAGTGGGGTGGTCTCGCTCCGCAAAACCGTTCCGATTGTTGTTTCACTCTCCGTCAATTTTGATGCGGTTCGCTACGCAGCTTCATCGTTGTGCGGGGTTCCGGTCCGTTAGCTTCCCGAATAAAGGCTGATCCCGTTACGAGCCTTCCAGAGTCGAGAAGTATCATTTCCGGGAGTTCGGCGGCAAAGTCCTCACGCCGGGCGCGAAACGGAGTCAATTGCGTCTCGCCGGACCTTTTCGATGTATTTTCCGATCGCAAACGTGGACACGACGCCCGCCGCAAAAGTGATCGCGAACGCGGCAAGCGTTTCGAGTGCTGAGTTGTTGTACGGCATGGTGATCGACTCCTCTCACAAGATCGGCGCCAGTCATTCCGGCGCAATAGCATTCATCGTATGCGGCTAACTGGACACGCGTTGTCCGGACGGCGCGCTTCGCTGCAGCCCGTCGAATCACCTCGATGAACACGGCGCAAACAGGCGTGCGGCAATGAATCCATCCATTGCCGCACGCGCTGCACTCAAAGTTCCGGCGTGTGCGCGAGTTCTGGCGGAATGCCGAAGAGTGCCCGACCCTCGGCGGCGGCAGATCTCACGCTGTCGTCGCTATCAGATTCGAGCCGTCGACGAACGTTTTCGTCGATGTTCCAGCGGGCGAGGCGCCTTCTGATTTCCGCACTGGAATGGCTAGCTAACGCGCTCTGAATGCGCACATTCGTGACTTTATGGTCCGCGAGTAGCTCGTTGGGGATCAAACCGCTTCTCCAGTTCGTCATTGCTTGCAGCAATTCGAAGAAGCCTTCACTCAAAGTCAGGCCGACGTTCGCTTCCATCAACGTGCACCCGTATGTGCGCAGCACGCTGGATTCACTCTCGAGGAGCGCTCGCACGACACCTTCGGACACACGGCGTGAAACGACGCTCTTGCGAGAATCGGCGTCGATGCTGTTGTCGTAGAGCAGCCGGATTCTTTTCTGGTCGTCGAGCTTCTCTGCCAACTGTTCGCACACCGCATGACGGACAGCATGATGCTGGTGGATGACCAATTCTTCCAGGACACGCTCATTGACGCCGAAGCTGGTCTGGATGATATTCACAAGCCGCAGCGTGTCACTAAGCGGCCGGAGCATGATGTCGCGGATGACGCGTTCCGACATCTTGGGGTTCGCGAGGACGGCTTTGACGATCTCGTTGTCTTCGCTGTCGAGCAGGGCGAGCAGGGCGGTCTCGTGCTCGCTTGCGGCGAGCTTGAATCGCACCTTGTTGTCAGCGTCGTTCGCGAGGGTGCGCTGGACCGCATCGGTCAATGCGGGATTGTCCACCAGCGCCTGTCGGACTGTGACTGAGGTGTCGACGGCCAGCTTTTCCTGAACCGCTTCAACTATGCGGTTGTGCGCAAGATTAACGCGCACGCGGAGATCCCCGGTCGTGGCGAGCAAGTCCTGAACCGCCTGGTGCAATGACGTGTTCGATGCAAGCACGCGGGGAATTTCGGCGGGTGCCGAATTTGACACGAGCCATAGCTGAAGGTCGATGCCAATGTTTGGGTTGGTAGCCAACGCCTCCTGCAGCGGGCCGGCCTTATAGCTATATCCATAATCTATGCCGTTCTTCCGGTCGAGCGGTTTATCACCGTCGGCGACGTAGCCCGCGGCCCTCAAAAGGCGCTCAGGCGCGGACGTGACACGCATGACGCGAAGAAACACGGCTTCGGGGAAGTTGCTTGCCATGATTGCGCGCTCGAGCTGATCGACCGGCGCGCGTCTGTGTGCGCACGCAAGCGCAAATATCTCGGTATCGGCGCCTTTGCCTTCGCCTTTGTTGATCCGAGCGGAAAGCGCTGATTCCGGGCAGCGAGGGTGTTCGAACACGGCGCGGCGCACATCGAGCTCGGGATCGTCCGCGAGCTTTTCGAGCAGATCTTCCGGCACCTCTTCATCCGTGGCCACATCGATGCGTCGGGCAGGATTCTCGCCCTCGGCCAGGCGAATCATTTCCGCGACGCTCATGCCTTCATGGATCGAGGCGGATTTCAGTTTGAGCTTCTCGAAGGCCTCCTCGTATTCACGAACCTTCTTCTGCATGGTTTCGCGCAGAGGCTTCGTCTGCGCAATCGCGGCTTCGAGCCGCGATTGCGTGAGTGGTTCGTGTTCGTTGAACGCCGTCACCAGCGCTTCGTTGACAGCGTTTTCCATGTCGGCGCCGGTGAAGCCGCGACACTGCGCGGTCAGCGCCGCGAGATCGAACCTGGCGGGGTCCTGGGAGCGCCGGCTCAGATGAATGTTGAGAATCTCGCGCCGCTCTCGTGCATCGGGAAATCCCACATAGAAAATTTCGTCGAACCGTCCCTTGCGAAGCAACTCGGGCGGGAGTGCTGTGATGTCGTTGGCGGTCGCGATCGTAAAGACAGCGCCGGACTTCTCCTGCATCCACGTGAGAAAGTAGCCGAGCAGACGCGAGGTGACCTCTGACGCGTTGGCGCCGCCCATGCCGACGAAGGCCTTTTCAAGCTCGTCAATCCACAGCACGCACGGGCTGATGGCCTCTGCGGTCTGCAGCGCGCGGCGCATGTTGTGTTCGCTCTCGCCCACGTATTTGCCGAGAAGCGAGCCGATGTCGAGACGCAGCAGGGGCAATTCGAACATCGTGGCCGTCACTTTGGCCGTCAGCGACTTGCCGCAGCCGGGCATGCCCGCAATCAGCACCCCTTTGGGCGCCTGGACGCCGAATGCCTTTGCCTCTGCGAGACGACGGATCACGTCGGCTCGGCTCTTGAGCCACGTTATCAGGTTAGTAAGGCCGCCGACCTTGTCGGCCCCGGCATCCGGTTCGACCATCCCGAGCACGCCACCCTTGGCGATGACTTGCCCCTTTTGTTTTGCGACGACGGCGAGCGCGGTTTCGTCGAGCCGCCGCGTGCCTTGCGCGTCGGCGAGCGAGAGCGCATGCGCGATTTCCGCCTGGTTCAGGCCGCCGCAGGCCACCGCAAGGCGCTTGAGAAGATCCGGCGCGAGCGCGTAGTGCGCGCGGACTTGAGCCTCGATTTCGTCGCCGCTTGGCAAAGCCAGCCCATAGACCATCAGCAGCGCTTCGAGTTCGATGGGAACGTCGAAGCGCTCGGAGATCAGCACGACGGCGGCGCGCCCGCCATGATGCCGCGAGAGGCGGTCCAGCAGCAGCTTGAGCCGGGCGAGCGCGATGCCATTGCCTTCGAGGGCGAGTTGCGCATGGCGCACGATCAGCAGGCGGCCGTCGAGCGGCTCGTCGAGCATGCCTTCGAGCGCGGCTGCGAGGTCGTAGACGCGCGCGCCTTCGTCGCGCATCGGCTGCTTGTTGTCGAAGCGGGTCCAGCCATAGGCCCGGTTCCATTCGAGCGGCCGCAGCGAGCGTTGTTTGCACAGATCGGAGAGAAGATCGTCGAGCCTGCGTTCCTCAGTGGACTGGATGTAAAAACCCGTGGCGCCCGCCCGAATCTGGTCGTCGAGTTCCGCGAGCAGTGCCTGTCGTGTTTGCATAGACCGGCTTCCCCTATCAAATGCCGAAGAGCGACAGCATGGAATCGACCATGCGGCTCGCGCCTTCCGTGATCGAGTCGGCGACGCGCGACACAACCTGGACGGCCTTTTTGCCGAGCGTCTTCGAGCCGGCATAGATGGCTTTGCCCACAACGCCTCCTGCCATGCCGGCCACGAGCCCGCCCGTGAAGCCGCCGATGGCGACGCCTACGGGTCCGAATACCGCACCGACGGCGGCGCCGAGGGCAGCACCTTCGGTCATCACGGCCAGCGAAATGATCGCGACTGTCGTGGTTTCGCCGATGGTGTCAAGCGCCTCTTCGGCGGTGATGCGGCCCTGGCCGAGTTGCCAGAGCACCTTGACATTTTCAAGCGCGATAAACGCCGCCGAAGCGATACGGCCTGGCGCGGTCTGCTTGAGCAGCTCGCCGAGCAGGCCGCGTTTGACGGCGATGACCATGGCCCCCGCAAACGCGGTGTGAAAGCCCGCGTTCGCCGCGCTGCCAAGGGAGCCGAGAAGGAATGCCTTGAGGTCTTCCGCGATCGTCGGGTTGGTCTTGCCCTGCAGCGTATTCCATGTGCGGCGGCCGAGAATGCGCGCACCCTCGAAGCCTACGGCCACGACAGCGGCGAGCAGGGCACCTTTGAGAATCTGACGCGCCACGGCACGCCGGTTCACCCGCTCCCAGTCGTAGAACGCCGACTCGCCATTTTCCTGTGCGTCGTGTTGTTGCTGCTTCGCCTGTTCCTTGCTGAGCGGCTTCGACGAAACACCATCCATCTCAATCGTTTCGGTGCTGCGTGACACCGCGTCGCCGTGGCCCTCGGGCACGAGCTTGCGCTGACCGCGATAGTCACCCTTGGCAAACAGATCGCTGGTGACATCAGCGTCGGCGCCGTACTTGGATTGATACCGACGCATGATCTTGCCATCGCCGTCGCAGATCACGATGTCGACCGAATTCTTGCCGTAACGTTCGCCGGGGGCGGGCGCCATGACTTTCGCGCGATAGGGGCTGCCGCGGGTGACGGCATCGACGTTGAAAGTGTCGACGTGGTGCTGCTCGGCGATGAAGCCGTCCAGATTCAGGCAGCCGCTGATCGCACCGTCTGCGCGGCGGATTACCGTGGCGCTGTTGCGCGTGGCCTGCTCGAGCGCATTTTCGACGGTGTTCGCATAGGCACCGACATCGTGGACACCCTTGGTCGCCGCAACGCGTTCGAGCTCGCTCGCGAACCACCCCGCGCGGCTCTGGCCGTTTGCCAACGCGTCGTTGAGCGACGCTCTGCGTCCGAAGGTCTCGGCCACACTCACCGAGACTTCGCGCGCCGCCGACTCGATCTCCGCTTCATCGCTCCACAGTTCCGGGTACTTGCGGAACTGGACGGTTAGCCATTGTGCATCGGTTTGCTCGCGATCCTTCGCCGCATAGTCGCCCAGAAACGTACTCACGATGTGCGCGGCTTGTGCCGCTGCCGCATCGAGCGGCTCGCCACGCTCGTTGACGGGCAGGCCTGCTTGCTCATCGCCGTCATCAAGGGAGGTGTCGTGCACCGCGATATCGCCGGCGTCGCTCAAGGCGACGGGGGTGGCCGCCGATAAACCCGTGGAAGAGGCTGCTGGCGTGGCGGGACTGGAATCGTTGCGGGTCAGGAGTGACATATTCGCTTCGTTTAAAAGTGAGTGACGGGTGTGTGCCTTCGTGCCTGCGCGGCAGCCCGCGCTGCGTGTTCTGGCGACCCCGTCATCATTGGTGTCCATCTGGACAAACCGTGTCCGATTGACGGAAGAGCATGGCGCCTGTGGCCGGAATCAATAACTTCTCAAGCGAAAAAATCAACACCATCCATGCTCACTCTGGAAGAAAAGACCGTACTCGACATCATGGCGTCACAGGCGCAACGCGCCTGGCCTTCCGGCGAACTCAAGCGTGCCGTGCTCGCTCGCCTGCCGGAGCTGGGCGAAAGGACCGTGCGCCGTCTGCTCCTCAAACTGCAGGACGAACGCCTGATCGAACGCGAAGGCGAGGGCCGCAACACGACGTGGATGCTGCTCGCGCGCGGACCGCGCGACGCGATGCGCCCACCGGTCGATCTCTCACTTGCGTTACTCAAACTGCGTCAGCTGGCGAGACACCATGTGCCTCCCGGCGTTATCGGCGATTTTCAGGAATATCTTGAGGGTGCCAATCGCGTGCTGGGCGTTCCGCCGCCGGACTCCCGGATTCGCAATGCGCAGGCATGGATCGGCAAGACGGCTCGTGTCGAGCCGGGCTATCCCGTGCTCGCGCCCGAGATCGACGACGTCGTGTTCGACACTGTCTGCGCCGCGCTTTACCGCGACGAGACTTTGCATATCGCTTATTGCCCCGCCGATGCGCCCTTGGGCGTCATGCGCGAATACGTGGTGTTGCCGTATGCGATCGTCGAGAAGGCGCCGTTCTGGTATCTGGTGGTGAGCCTGCGCCGGTCGAGCGGGGCGCAAGGCGATCCGTTCCTGCTGCGCATGGACCGTATTGTGTCCGTGGCGTCGCGCGGCTATGGCATGGAGCGGGACGCGTCGTTCGATCTGGAGGCATTCATTCGCGGAGAAAAGATCTTTGAATGGTTTCCGGAACCGCCAGAACAGGTGATGTTGCGCGTTACCGAGGCAGGCGGCGTGCGTAGTTCGTTTCGTGCGGCGCGGCTCGCGCACGATCAGGTCATTACGGAAGAGCCGGGCGGCTTCGTCTTGACGGCAACGATGACGCCCTCGCTGGCGTTGCGCAACCTGCTGCTCGAACATGCGTCGACGGTGGAGTTGCTGGCGCCCTCACGAATGCGCGAGCAAATCGCGCAGCAACTGGAAGCGGCCGCGCGCCGGTATGCGCTGAAGCCTTCGGTGCCAGCGTCGTCTGAAGAATGAAGCGCAAGGAGGTGACCCACGCAGCGTGAGTCACCTCCTTGCATCATTTTTCCTTCTTGTACACGACCGTGAGCTGGCCCTTTACCTGATTCTTGCCAAGTTCGTAGTCGGGGTCCCACGTCGCCAGATTGTGAGCCGCGATGGCCGCCGCCGACGCGACGCCGGCGAGCGCCGTCACGCCGCCCAAGAGCGAACCCGCCATTGCTGCAGAACGGTACTCCGTATATACCCGGCAGGTTAATCCCGCCTTCTCGATGCGGTTTTCGACCTTTTCGACTACCGAGCTCATGTGTTGAATGCTGACGATCTGAAACGACGTCTTCGACGCGATCAGACTGTCCAGCTTCTCGCTGGTCAATTCGTCGGTGGTGTATCGTGCATACTCAATAGACATTGCATTCCCGTGGATTGATGTGACGATTCGAGCGCCCAGCGTCGCGGCTATCCTCGCGCCAAACGAGCTCGTACTGGACGATTTATCGGCGCCGTTGAGCAGGACTTTAGGCGCGCGTGGATTCGCCCTATTTCGCGACCAGGCCGAGCGCGCATAAAGCGAACGCCAACGACGGCAGCATGCGCCAGCGCCAGTGCGAATCGTCTTCGGTCGCGGAGGGTTCAAGATCCGGGGAGTCAGCCAGGGCGCAGGTGTAGACGAGCGTCCCGTTGCTACGGACGGGCAGATCAACCGGGTGATGCGCATGCACGGCTTTGCCGAGGTTGCCGTACTGGAGGTTGGCTCCGCTGTAGTTCGAGTAACCAGCAGCCTTTGCCAGCTCCGTTGCAGTTATGATGCGATCGGGGGCGCGATAGTGAGCCTGCAGCATTTTGAGCTGACCCGTGCTGAGTTCCGGCAAGACCGCCTCTAGCGCGCGCGTATATGCCGCGTCCCCGGCGTCGCCGTCACGCGCGGCCACGCCCAGATCGGAATCTATAGCATTGCGGGTCCGCTGAATGGCGTCAGGCACGTCGCACCCAATCAACTTGTGGACGGGCACGCCGTCGCGCCAGGCCCAGCATCTTGCCCCGTTGTCCGCTGGTTTTGCGACAAGGCGGTATCCCCGATATTCGTATGTTTGGTCCTGGTCCATTTCTGCTTGCGATTGATGAGGTTATCCTACTTTTCGGCACATAGCCGTGCCACTCGCTGCCCAAAAGTATGGCTTAAAGGATTCTGAACGGAAACCTTTTTAGTTTTCGCGTCATTTTCCGTCCTGCACGCCGTACATTTGACGCGGCGAACCCAGGAGGCTAAAAATTGTCAGCAATACGCTCCCAAAAACCCGGCTCGTCGTGGTGGGCATTTTGCATAGCGGTCTGGAGATCCAGAACGAAGAAGCTTGTGTCCGGGAAGCGAATCGTGCCATCTGGATATTCGAGAAACGTTTGCAGCTTCTGATATTCCGGAGCGAGGACGTCGAACGGTACGTCGATATAAACCGCCCCGTCGTAAGAGGCGAAACGATACTCCGAGGCGATTTCGCCGCACGGCTGCCAGCCTATACCCATCGAATCGAGCCATCTCAGTATCTCGATACGACTTTCGTTCAACGTGAATCGGCCAGGATCACGCTTGCCTTCGCGCGTGAACGTCAAAAACAGGACATCGCGCTTTTTGGAACGCGCAATCGCGTCAATGTGTTCGATAAGCTGGGGCATGTTGGGTTCTCAACCGTGTTGGCACGCAAACCGCCGGGAAAGTTCGCGCTCGATGTGCCGAAGCGCTTCGAGCGCCGTCCCTTGCAGACTCACGGTGTTCGCTCTGGCCGCTTGCACATCGTGCGTATTGATGCGGACAAGGGGAATGCGCAGGCTTTCGGAAAACATACGTACCGTCGGGAGCGCGAGTCCCGCGCCGATTTCGATGACCAAGGGACGCTCGGGGGCGCCACGCCAGACCTCCATTCTCAGGCGTTGCGCATTGGTACGCGAGACTAGCCACGCCGGATCCGAGAACAAAAGGAAGTTCGGGCGCGCGGGGCCGCCGCAGCGCGGACAACGTGGCAGTAGCGTTGAATATGCGGCGTGCATCGATTTATCGAATCCCGTCGCTGGCCAGATTTGCGGCGAGCACGGCCGGGCGCACTGGAAATGATGGATTGAGCCATGGCATTCGAGAATCCGCGCCTCGGCAAATCCAGCAGCCTGGAATTGCCCGTCGACGTTGCTCGTGTAGACGAATGCGCCGTGCGTCTTCTTGCGGGCCCATTCGAGCAACAGGCCATATCCCTGATGAGGCGTCGTTCGTCGGCATACGTCAAGCGCATGACCATAGAACTGCATTGCTTTCCTCGGGTTGGCCGTAAAGCAGCGTCCTTGCAACAGTTCGCGCAGGCCATCTTCTGTCGCGCCAGGCGTGTCGAGCGCTGTCCAGACGCCGCGCGATCCACGAAAATCCGGCAGTCCGGAATCGACGCTCATTCCCGCGCCTGCGGCGATGATCAAAGCGTCCGCATCGGCTACCAAGTCGGCTGCACGGTGGATCTCATGGGCGTTCATTCAGCTTCTCCGTCGATTGATGACGGCCTAAGCATCCACCTTGAACAGGACAGATGCTGTCCTGATTCGCGATGCGTCGTGGGTGGGGCCACACACGAGCGATCAGGACATCGAGTGTCCAGATCATGCTGGATAATCGACTGTGGCGCCCGTTGGGCAAACATTCAGGTCGCACCTGCGCGGGCGCTCGCCGCAATTAAAGTCGCTAACCGGGATGCCGATATCGAACGGTATCCGTAATGCTGAGAATCGCGTATGACAAAAGACGAGTATTTGACCGGGGAAGTGAATAAGTTCGTTGTGTGGATGAGCAAGCATCTCGATAGCGAAACGTTTGCGCACGCTTATCGCAACAGAAAAAACGGTATGCAATGGAAGTGTCGCAGCCTTTTCGATGCCTACGTTCAATATGCCTGGCCTCACGACGAAATCGCTCGGCTCGGAGTACTGGAGGGCAGCACGTTCACGTCGAATGCGAAAGTGCTGGCTGCGCTGCGGTCCGATCTCCTGGCTGCACTTGACTCGA
The DNA here is from genome assembly GCF_040948675.1 of Paraburkholderia sp. BR14312. NCBI lineage: Bacteria > Pseudomonadati > Pseudomonadota > Betaproteobacteria > Burkholderiales > Burkholderiaceae > Paraburkholderia > Paraburkholderia sp. BR14312. The sequence continues at coordinate 48,633 of NZ_JBFPKI010000001.1, read as the reverse complement.
CGCGTAGTGACCGCGACGCGCTGGTCGCCGCTATCGACGTTATGATCTGGGGTGGCGTGCGACGCGGGAACGTCAACTGGTTGCTTCAGAACGAACCGGGCCTAGCCGCGCTGATCAATGCAACGCGGCTGGCTTTCGAAGCTGGCGACACGGCCCATTCCACGCTAACGTCTCGCGCGTTGCGGTTCAACGCCGGCATGACAAAAGTCTATTCGCTGGTATGCAGCGATTTCATCATTTACGACAGCCGGGTCGCTGCGGCGCTCGGATGGGCGGTGGTCAAGTATTGCCGGATTCACGGAATTTCGACGGTGCCGGATGGACTGAGGTTCCCTTGGGCTCCAGGCTATGAGGCGGCCAACGCGCGCGCTCCGAAGCAGCGCAATCCGAGTGAGGGAGGTTGGAACTTTCCTCGCTTGCAGTCGGGGCCGATGCATGCCGAATGGAATATGCGAGCCAACTGGATCCTGACCGAAGTCCTGCGTCGGGAAGGCGCGCCTCACAGCGGCTTCAGGGCGATCGCCGATGAGGGCACGCGACTTCGGGCGCTCGAATCGGCGCTTTTCATGATTGGATATGACCTGAATTCGCCATCGACGGGAGACACAGTATCCGCCGACGACGCGCCCAGCGGCGATCAGCTGAGCGGCGGCCCGGTCGCTGTTTCCGATGAGCCGAGCGAGAGCTGGGTTGCTTGCAAGACCCTTGGTAGGCGGACGGCCTTCCGTTACCGAATAGTCACATCCAGTATCGAAACGGTGGGCGAGGGCGCGGATCAGATAATCGAATTCAGCGACGCGATTGTCAACAGGGCCCTGACGCTTCTCGTTTCCGCGGAGGAATACGGCGAGAAGCCATTCGGTCTGCACAATAGCGCGACGGAGACCCGAGACCCGAACGGCCGCTGGGGCATGGGCAAAGCCTACAGGCTGGCACGAAACGAGGCTGGAAATGCTCCTGACACCAGCAGACTCGTCGCCGTCCTCGAAGAAGTGGGCGTCCTTGAACGCGTGCGGAAAACGCCGCACCTCGCGTGGCGGCTTGCCTCCAAGGTGGACGTCGAGAACGGCTGCGTCAATATACGGCCGCTCCTTGAGTGGTACCTATCGCGAGAGCAGGACGCTTGAAGCGTCAGCAGCCCTCCGGCGTGCCGGCTCTTGCGCGCGACGATCGGCAAGGCGCTGACTGCTCATCGACGCCCCCGGGGCGCAGCAAGCTCATCAGTCCGTTTCGCCCCAGGTATCGCCGAGTTCATTCAATAGCGTGTCGAGCGTCCGATTGGTCCATCCGACAATCGCATTGCCATCCGACGTCAGCTCGACCATCACGCAATCCCGCGGACGGCTCGAGCGGATGCGCCATATCAGTTGCGGTTTCGTTGGAGGATCGGCCCACGCCTCTCGAGCGGCCACGCCTTCCAACTGATAGCGGACGAGGTAGTTCGGTGCCCGGTGGCTTCGGGCCTGGTGACGTGAGCGGTGCCGCGCGAGGCGAACGAATTGCAAGCGAACGCAGGCCAGCTTGCCCGCTTCGATGATCAATGAGTTCCTCCGGTGACGGGAACGTCCCGAATATCGCTTGAAATTCCATTGTCCGGTGCCGTTGGGACAAATCATGTCCTCATCGTGCGAAGCCTTCATCCATTCCGAAGATCGACAGGCGCGATGGTGATAGAGGCGACGCCAAATGTCTCGAACGCCATCTACGCTATGGGTTTGTTTATCGATACCCATCTGAATCGCGAGGTTCTCTTTCAATGACCAATAGTGAATGCTATGAGCGCGCGGTGGACTGGCTGTCCGAAGCGGACGGTTTGCTGATTACGGCGGGCGCCGGTATGGGAGTGGATTCCGGCCTGCCCGACTTTCGCGGGAACACGGGCATGTGGGCTGCGTATCCCGCTCTGGGCGACGCGAAGATCCCGTTCCAGTCCATCGCCAATCCGGATGCGTTCAAAACGGATCCGACGCTGGCCTGGGGCTTCTATGGTCACCGCCTCGCGCTCTACCGTCGTATTGAACCGCATGGCGGCTTTGCGATCTTGCGCCGATGGGCGCAGCGCATGGAGCATGGTGCATTCGTCTTCACGAGCAACGTCGACGGCCAGTTCCAGAAAGCAGGATTTCCCGAGGAAGTGGTCGCCGAGTGTCACGGTTCCATTCACTTCCTGCAGTGTACTCAGCCGTGCTCGCATGCTATCTGGCCAGCAGATAGATTCGAGCCGCAGGTCGACCCGGTTGCGTGCCGGTTGCTCAATGCGCTGCCGCGCTGTCCGCATTGTGCTGCACTGGCCCGGCCGAACGTCTTGATGTTCTACGACTGGAGTTGGCTCGACTCGCGCGAGCAGCGCCAGCGTGCGCGGCTCGATGCCTGGCTGCGAGGATGCACGCGTCGCGTGGTGGTCGAACTGGGTGCAGGCACTTCGCTTCCTACGGTCAGGCGCTTCAGCGAGCGCAATGGACCGCGTGTCATCCGCATCAACTCGCGCGAGCCCGAAATCGACCCGGGGCGTGGAGTGGGCCTGCGCGGTGGCGCGCGCGACGTCCTGGCGATGCTCGATCGGCTCTGGGCTGCGCGGTAGTGTGGCGGCGCGGTCGCGCAGCGCACAGGATTCAGGACGAGTTGCCGATATTCCAGAGACTGCACATTGACTAACCGGCGCCTTTTCCTGCCCGAATGTACGGTCAGCAACGGACGTACGGAGTACGCAAGCGCTTCAGCTGATGTCGTGTCGCGATGCCGGGAGCATCGCCATCGCGTCTAACGCCGAAATCTACCGTACCCGTCTGCGTAATTTGTGCCGCCCATTCCTCGCCCGCATTGACGGCATGGGCGTAGTCTCGTCTGAAAAGCCAGTGCGAGCGGAAAAGCTCCCGCGAATAGCCGAAGCAACCGTGGGCGTCGACGATGAGGTACGGCTGCTGTACCTTTACGAGGAAACTGAGCTTCAACTTTCAGACGAGTCTCGCCAGCCACTGTTCGCGTTCTTCGGGGCTGGCGATTTGCCCGATGCGTTTGAAGTGCGGGCCACGGTCGGTCAGCGCTTCCAAGACTTCGGGGAAATCTTTCGACAGCAGTTCGTGGAATGAGCCGAAGAACAATGTTCTCGCACAGCGAAGCGTCAAGATGAACGATGTGTTTGAGTGTCACGGAGTGTGTGCGAAGGAGCGGTGACGAGGCGGCGGCTAGGTTGTTTTGTTATCCTAACCATTCACCTTTGCGATGAGAGTCTCGTGTGCTTTGGTGCTGTGTCCGTTCTCTGATGTCGACAGTACGCGGCGGCACACGAGGGAGCCGTTCCTGCAAAGCCTGCAGGCGGCGAAGTTGCGAGTGCATGAGGCCGGACGTCGCCTCAACCTGGCGGATTTTCCGGCGCCAGTAGCCAGGACCGAAAATGGCCAGAGTATCCGCGCACAGTACCCGTTCGAGGTGGGCGATCGCGGCATCGAGATTCCGGATGGTGTAAGGGCTCGGAATGCCCGATGCGAGCGTTTCACACGCCGCGGTTTTGGCCTTCGAAAAGCCGCTGTTGAGCATGCGGATTGCGACAGGTTCCTTCGCGGATGTATCGGCGAGACTCCGGCGGCTGGGTGTCGATGCGGTCATCCGCTCCCCCTGTGTAGTGGCGATGACGAAATGATGAGTCCGCATTCGGACACATCGTGTCCCGATGTCTATTTACTCAGATTACATCGAGGGCCTGCGAACGCTTTCGGTGCTCGGGCAATGACCATACTTTTGCGGCGTAAGTGCCATGGCATTGGAACATCTGCGCGACGATCACTTTCGCGTGGTCGGTAGCATCGAGACGGACGCTTCCGACAAGCAGGTAGAGCGCGACTCGAAATTCCAGCGGATCGGCGAACATGACCCTCGCTTGAATCTGACGTGCGACCGGCAGTTTCGCTTCGCGGGTACGGGTAACCTGTGGGTCGCCATGATTTGGGCGGACGGTTGAAGAGTAGGCCCCACGGCTGGGAATACGGTCAGGCTACCGGTTCCGGCGCCTGATCGATGTTTGGGACAGCCAGCGCTAACGCCGACGAGCGGCGACATCAACCGCCGCGTGCCTGGCGTCAATTACGCGGTTGCGGTGATGGCCATCGTTGGCTCGATGGCGACGGCCATCACGAACTTGATCAGCTCCCGTCAAGGTAGGCGTACACGTGCGCGCGATGTTGGTGTCGACACTCCGGACTTCCGGTCCGTGCATTCGACTCGATCGCGTAACGGCTTTGATCTCTGACCGGACTGCCGGGACGGGGCAGCACTACCACCACGCGATCAATGGTTTTACGTGCTACATAGGTAAACAGCGAAGAGACGGCGCTGGCGGCCAGTCAGAAGGGCAGTGGGGCCGCAGGGGAAACGGCGTCCGCTTTGCCAGCCGGGTCAGCGCCGATGCCACGCGTATCACCGCCAGCAGGTCGAGGTTTGCAGATTGCCGCCTTTCATAACAAAATGCGTCACTTAGCCCCCGCCGCGTGGGACATTTTGTCCATCTCGCAATGAAACCCGCTGACCTTTCATACGCATTGGCGCGCCTCGGCTGGACGCAGGTGACGTTCGCTGAATATTCGGGCTACGACCGCCGGACCATCGGTCGATGGACCCGCGGTGAGTCGGCCATTCCGCTGCTCGTTGAAAGACACCTCGATCTGCTGCTCGTCATTCGTGACCGCTTGCCCTGAAGGTCCACGTTCAGTCAGGCGTTCGGCATAGTGCGTTAAGCAGGGCGCTCCTCGCCATCTGCACTTCGGCGTCTTCGCACGCTGAGGCGACGCGCATGCCGGCTTGACGTACCAGCGTGCCGCTAACCTGACTGTGACAGTTGACCTGTAATGTCAAATCCTGCGATGCGCAATGGTCCTTTGTCACTTGGGATGACGTTCGACATGCATACCTTCATGACTCATCCCGCGCTCCGCAACAGTGCCGAGCTGCGTCACGATTCGCACCAGGTCGCTCTGCCGTCTCACTCCCATTTTAGAATAAATTTGATGAAGATGAGTACGGACTGTGGAAGGCATTACGCCTAGCGTCTGAGCCACCTCCTTCGGTGTTGACCCCCTCCCGATTTCACAAGCCACCCGAGCTTCACCATGCGTTAGCCCGAATAGGGATTGGAGGTGCTGGTGTGCGTTCGCGTGCCTGTTTTCCGATTCGGCAACCACTATCAAGGCAGTACGTGGAGCAAAGGATAGGCCGGATTCAATGGTTGCTTCTGAATTGATGGGTGTGACGAGTATTCTGATCGCACAACCGGGTGGAACACAGTCGATGAGCATCGCGCCGCCCCTTTGTTGCTGTCGATCAGTGCAGGTCGCTTGAGCAATCAGTCGGTGTAGCGCTCTTGTAGTCGATAGGGTTGGCGTGGTTAGTACGTGATGGTCGATGTGCAGCCCCCTGTGCGTAGAAAGCAGCAATTCGGCCGTGTGGTTGCAGTGGCGAACCCGGGCGTTCTCGTCCACGATGAATATCTTCTGCGTAAGGGCATTCAACGCATTCGCGTAGTCCCGCGCTCTTATGCTGAGATCCCCTAAGGTACGCAGCGTACGTATTGCGTGACGGAGATGAGGAAGCAGCGCACTTATCATTTCCAGACTGCGTTGCGGGTACGGTCGTACGGACGCACGCGGGGCACCGAACAAACCTACAAGATCACCGTCGCGCATGAAGTTTGCGAGAGCAATCCCACCGATTCCTTGTGGTCGCACCCAGTCCTGATAGAACTCACTCCGACTCAAAACCGTGGCGGAAACCAGCATCTGGTCTGTGAAGAGCGTACCTGGCATCCATGAACTCGTCAGGGGAACGATCGGATCGAGTTGATTGTAATAGCGCTCATACGAGTCGATGTACTCGGGCTCTATTCCGTCCCAGTCATGTGCTGAACGCGATTCATCTGGCGACCGGATCCACAAATTCACATGTTCGGCGCCGATTTCCTTCGCAATTGATCCGAGGGCCGTCGGGACGTTTTGGGGATCGAGACTCGCTTCATTGAGAGCAAGGATCAGTCGTTCAAGGTCACTGTTAAACGTCATCGTGCATCTCCTCGCGCGATGCGCGGCGGAAGTGCGTCCTGGGAAGCGTGTTGTGCGCCACGTCACCTAGGGTATAGACGTTGACGTTTTCGATTAACTTTCTGCAAGCCTGGGATTATTGAGTTACGGCGGGGATTCCGGTTCGTTACCGTCGTCTCAATCGATGAAGTTCAACTCGAGTGGAGCAAAAGCATTCAATTATATTTCAAAATCCAATCATTTGTATTACTTTAATTCAGCCAGCATAAAATCATCGCCTCTATTAAAGATTCGTCTGAAGGTTGCCGATAGCTTCGCATGAGCAGCCAGAAACGAACTTAAAACACGCGGTACACCGACCGCTCCGGGGTTCCCCACGCACGCTCGCGCGTGCCGGGGAAGAGAACAATGCAAAGCCGATGGTATGACCAGGCGCGCAGCGATGGCCTGCGCGCGTTATTCGCTTTCCTGACCAGCGCGGTCCTGGCGCCACCGTTCGCGCTCGCCGCCGGTATCTTGCCGGATGGCAAAACCACAACGACGGTCACGACCACTGCGGGCGGGGCACAAACCGTCAATATTGCGCCGGCTGTCGCAGGCGTTTCGCAGAACACCTATTCGACGTTCAATGTGGGTGCAGCGGGCGCGACGCTCAATAACGTCGGGATCAACGCGCGTACGATCGTCAATCAGGTGACGAGCACGAATCCGAGCCTGATCGAAGGCGCAATCACCGTGGCGGGCTCGCGCGCGAACGTCATTCTCGCCAATCCCAACGGCATCACGGTCAACGGTGGTTCGTTCATCAACGCCGGCCACGTTGCGCTCACGACCGGCCAGGTCAGCTTCAGCGATGTGCAGATTGCGCCGGGCGTGGTACAGCGCAATGTCGTGCTCGGCACGACTGGCGGCACGATCGTGATTGGTCCGGGCGGGCTGTCGAGTGCACTCGTCGATCTCGATCTGATCGCGAAGAATGTCCAGGTCAATGGAGCGTTGAACAACACGTTCTCGTCAGGTACGGCGCTCACACGCATCCTGGCTGGCACGAGTTCGGTCACGCTCAACACGGGCTTTTCCGCGTCGGACAACGCGAACGACTGGATGTCGATCACATCCGGTGCTGCCAACGCGCAGGCAAAAAGTTTTGCGCTCGACATCACGGCAGCAGGCAGTATCGCGAGCGGGCGGATTGAGCTGATCGTGACAGACCAGGGACCGGGCGTGCGCAGCGCGGGTCCGCTGAATGCGTCGCTCGGCAACTTCTCGCTGAGCTCGAACGGCGCGGTGCAGTTCTCCAACAGTTCGGTCAACGCGGCCACGGACGTGAGTTTCAACGTCAAGGATGCGCTCGCATTCGCCGACACCCAGGTCAACGCCAACAACGGCACAGCCGCGCTCACCTCTACCGGCGCAATGACGCTCACGGGTAGCAGCATCATCGCGAACGGCGCAGTGAATCTGGGTGCGAACAGTCTGACATTCGAACTCGATAACGCGCAGAAGGGCTCGACTGTCGCATCGGCGAGTGCGGGCGTCGTGCTTCAGAGCAGCGGCGATATTGTCAATGTCGGATCGCTCATCCAGGGGCAGCAGCAAACTTCCGGAGACAGTGCGTCGAAGGGCGCCGTGACGCTCGCCGCAACGGGCAACGTGCTCAACCAGTCCAATCCTGGGGGAGCCCTTGGCATTCTCTTCGGCGTGCAGGGCGATGTTTCGATCGTCGCAGGTGGCGATGTCGTCAATGAAAACGCGCGCGTGCTGTCGAACAACAACGTGAACATCGTCGCAGGCGGCGATTTCCGCAACATCGTCGATCACAGCACGGGTGTCGCGAACGGCGCCGCGGTGGGTTTCTCGCAGAGCAGCAGCGGTTTCCTGTTCTTCCGCCATCGCAACAGTGGCTTTAACGTCGATTACGGACAGATCGCGGACGCCAACGAACTCGCGTATGTCACTGCCGACTCGGGCAACTTGACGATCAACGCAAACAATATCGCCAATACAGGCGGCTCGATCCTGTCGAATAACGGCGCAGTCTCGATGACAGCGCTTGGCACGCTCGACACGCAGGCCGTTTTTACCGGCCAGGCGGCGTACCGGCAGTCCTGCTTCATTTTCTGCAGGTCGAGTGCGAACAGTTCCGTGCAGGCTTTTGGCGGTGTGATCGAGGCGGGCACGGACATCAGCCTCAAGGCGGGCACGCAGATCACCAATACGGGTGGCACTGTGCTTGCCGTGGGCAAGCTCTCCCTCGACGCGCCGCGTACGCTCGCGCAAGCCGTCCTGGGCTATAGCGCCATCAACGAGACGCACGACCTGAAGGCATGGTTCGGCAACGGCTGGGCGTCGATTTACGCAACGGATACGGGTGGCCTGTTCGAGGGCGGCTCGGGCGCCGTGGAACTCACCGGGGCGGGCGAAATTGACGGCGGCGCCTTCATCGCGCCCAACGGTGTGCATGCGGGCGGTGGGGTTGTCACGACGCGCCCGCGCTGGCAGCAGCCGGTGGGTATCGGCACGCATAACTCGATCGGGCTCGTGTCGTGGTTCGGTCTGTGAGCACGCCCTTCGTTCGGGCCGGTCTGCGCGCGGCTGCGCTGGCGGCGATGCTGCTCGCGTCGAATGCGCGCGCGCAGATTGCGCCTCCACCGCCTCCGTCGCAACTACCTGCCCTCCCGCAAGGTGCCCGCGCGGTGCAGGACCCGGCGCAGCGCCTGCTGCAACAGCAGCGCGACCAGCAACGCAACGACGAACTTCAGCAGGCGCCCGCACAGATCTCGGTGCCGGAGGGCACGGTGCCGAACCTGCCTGCCGGCGCGGACGTGGAGTCGCTGCCGGATGTCGCGCCGATGTTCCGCATCGACCACATCGAATTCACCGGCGACTCGCCAGTTTCGCGTCGCGTGCTCGATGAAGTCGCGCAGCCATTCATTGGCAGGATGCTGGGGCGCAACCGTATCAACCTGCTGCTTCGCCGGCTGACTGAAGCCTTCATTGCGCACGGCTACATCACCACGCGCGCGTACCTCGGCCAGCAGAATCTCGCCTCGGGCACGCTGACGATCAACGTGGTGGCGGGGCGCATCGCGGCGTTTACGCTCAATGGCCAGCCGCTGCGCCCGCGCAGCACGCAACCGGGGCGTGTGCCGCCCGTTGGCGGCGGCTTTCTTTCCGACGACGGCACAGCGTGGGCATTTGGCGCTTCGCAGGGGGATGCGTTGCGCCTGCCTGACCTCGAGCAGGGCGTCGACCAGATCAACCGGCTGCGCCGCAACCAGGCGCAGATCCAGATCCTGCCAGGTGAGGCGCCGGGTGATTCGATCGTCGCCGTCACAAATCACTATGGTGGCCCGTTCTATGTCGATGCGGGCCTCGACAACTATGGCAGTTCCAGCACGGGCAAGTTGCGCTATCGCGCTTCACTCGAGGCGGACAACGCGATCGGTTTTCAGGAGTCCCTCGGGCTCAGTTATGTGGGCTCCGAAAACAGCAATGCGCTGGTGTTTTCCGCAGCGGTGCCTTTCGGCTACCAGACGCTCAGCTACACGACAGCGCTCTCGGAGTATCAGCAGGCCATTGGCGACACGGCGCTGCTCGACGGGCGCACGTTCAGCCAGACACTGGGCTGGAACGACGTGCTCACGCGCTCGGCGAGCGGCCGTATCAGTCTGGACGCCACGCTCACCAAGTTGCGCACCGAGCGCAGCGTCAACGGCATCGAACTCTCCCCGCAGGACCTCACGGTGGCACGCATCGGTCTGAACGGGCTGTACCGGTTCGCGGCGCATGGCGACCCGGCCGCGGCCACATGGGATCTCGGCATTTCGCAGGGTCTGCCGTGGCTTTCCGCGAGCCATGACGGCCCCGATATCGACAGCAGCGACGCGCACAGCCAGTTCACCATGGGCGACGCCACACTCACGCTGCAGGCGACGGTGGGCCAGCTCGGTGCGCTCTCCTTCGCCTACCGGGGCAGGCTGCGCGCGCAGTACAGCGCAGTGGCGCTCTTCGGCAACGAGCAGATCTTTCTCGGCGGCATGGACTCGGTGCGCGGCTTCACGGAAGGCGGCATCGCCGGCGATAGCGGCTTTTACCTGCGCAATGAAACCGTCTGGCAGAACGCGCCCGCGTGCTTCGACACGCATCTCGAACCCTACGTATTTCTCGATGGCGGCAAGTCGCACCTGGTGGCTCAGGGCGGCTGGCCGACGTTGATGGGCGCAGGCGTGGGTGTACGCGCCGCGCGTCGTCTCGGTAGCCACACGATGACGGGGGAAGTGCTCGTGGGCCGGGCGCTTTTGCAGCCCGCTTCCATGGGCGAGAAGGCAACCGTCGTACTCGCAACGATCAACTGGTCGGAATAAAGGAGCAGACATGAGCAGGTCAATTTCAATGCAGGGCGCAGGCCGGTTCGCGGTACGCGTGGCGTTCGTGGCAGCAACCGCAGGCGCGATGGGTGTGGTTGGCGCGAACGACGCGTATGCGACGGTGCATGCGAAGGCAAAGGCAACGGATTCGAGCGCGAAGGCGAAAGCGGATGCGGACGCGAAGGCAAACGCGAACGCACCGGAGACCGGACTGCCGCCGGGCGTGATCGCACGGGTGAATGGCGTGCCCATTCCACAGGACCGGCTCGATGCCGCAGTGAAGCTTTCGCATGCGCCGGACACCCCAGCGCTGCGTGCGACGCTCAAGAACCAGCTGATTGCGCGCGAACTGTTCCGCCAGGCGGCAGAAAAGGCGCACTACGAAAGCCGGCCTGCTGTGCAGGCGGAGATTGATCAGGTGAAAGCGACCGTGGTCACCCAGGCGTGGCTGCAGGATCAGCTCAAGCCCGTGCAGGTCAGCGACGCCGACGTGAAGGCGCAATACGACAAGGTGGTCGCAACGCTGGGCGACACCGAATACAAGCCGCGCGTGATTGCCACGCGCGACGCCGACACCGCACAGAAGGTGCTCGACCAGCTCAAGAAGGGCGTGGATTTCGCGCAGCTCGCGCGTCAGTTCAGCCAAGGGCCGAATGCGGCACAGGGCGGTGAAATGGGCTGGATCTCGTTCAAGACGCCGATCGAGGCGGGCAAGACGCAGAACTGGCCGCAGCCGCTCGCCGAGGCGCTGGTGAAGTTGCCGCAGGGCGGCGTGACGAGTGCGCCGGTGCAGATCGACGGGACCTACTGGATCGTGCGCGCCGACGAAAAGCGCGCCACGCAGATTCCCACCTTCGACCAGTCGAAGGAAATGCTGCGCAGGCAACTGGAGCAGGCCGCACAGACGAAGGCAGCCGCCGAGCTCGTGCTGGGCCTGACGAAGCAGGCGCATATCGAGCAGTAACCGCAGAAGGTAACAGCAGAAGTAATAGCAGTAGCACCGGCTGCGCGGCGACGTTCATGCTGCCGCCCAGCCTCGAGACCGCCCGTCTGCCGAAGACGGACGGCTCACGATCGCAAAGCAGTCAACAAGAAAGATCGGGACGACCATGTACGCATCGCAACGGGGAACACTCAAGCGGCTCGCATTCGCACGGATGCAGCGCAATGCGCAGCGCGCGCGTCATGACGCGCCAGCGTGGCTCATCGTGCACACGCCGCCACGCTTTCGCATCTGGCAGCGCGCGGTCGCGCTTCTCGTGGCCGTCGTTTCGTTTCTCGGTCCGATCAGCTTTACCTTCGAGCAGGGGCGCGATGCGGCGGGCGTGCTCGGTGCTGGCAGCCATCGTCTCGATGACGACGCGTGGCAGGTCATCAACGATCTCGCCGCGCTGCGTGTGCGTTTTGCGATGCAGGCCGCCGAGGCGACGCCGATCGTCGATCCCACTGCGCCGATCACGTTCCAGCCGAAGATCACGCAATCCACCGGGACGGGCGGCGGCGTGCCCGTGGTCAACATCACCGCGCCCAACGCGGCCGGCATCTCGCTGAACCAGTTCCAGACGTTCAACATCGATCCCGTTGGGCTGATTCTTAACAACAGCCTCGCGTCGGGCACGTCACTCACGGGCGGCGACGTCGCCGCGAATCCGAACCTGAACGGGCGCACGGCGAGCGTCATCGTCAATCAGGTCACGTCCACGGGCTCGGCGTTCGCGAGCCTGCTCAACGGGCCGCTCGAAGTGTTCGGCGCGCCCGCAACCGTCATCATCGCGAATCCGAACGGCATTACCACACGTGGGACGGGATTTACGAATACCGTTGGCGTCACGCTTTCTACCGGGACGCCACAATTCCTTTCGGGCATCGGCGGCTCGCAGGTCGGGTTCGATAATGCCCAGGCCATCGGCTACAACGTGACCGGCGGCCACATCCAGATTGAAGGTAACCCGGGCGTCAATGGTCCGGGTGCGGGCATCGAGGGTACGGTCGGCACCATCGACCTCATTGGCGCGACGATCGGCGTGAATGCGCCGCTCTATGCCGGCACGCGTATCAACGCGATTGCTGGCGTTCAGAACGTTGCGCCAACGGCGGTCGATTCGACCGGCACGACCTGGTCCACCAGCGCAAACGGCGCAACGAACACCGCTGCGGCGATCAACGCTGCGAGTGGCGGGGCGAATGGCGGCCTCGCCATAGACGCGACGGCCTACGGCGCAATGACGGCGGGCCAGATCCAGATGATTGGCACCGCGGCGGGCATGGGTGTGCGCACTGATGCGCAGCTTGCCGCGAACACGGGCGACATCACACTTTCCGCGAACGGGGACGTGTCGATGGCGGGCACGGCGGCGCAGCAGAAGGTGAGCGTGCAGTCGGGCGGGAGCGTGACGCTCGCGGGCTCACATATCGGGATCACGGGTTATTCGATTGCCGCGAACGGCGACGTGACGTCGAGCGGCACGATCCAGACCAATGGCGCCCTCGCGGCGACGGCGGGCGGCAACCTCAACGTCGCGAACGTACAGGCCCAGGGCGACATCGCGCTGAACGCGGGCGCGAACGCGGCGACGGGCGATATCCAGGCGGGCGGCAATCTCGCAGTGACGGCGCAGGGCCACGACGGCGCGGGCGACGTGACGCTCAGCGGCACGACGGTCGCGACAGGTGCGACGACGCTCAGTGCTGCGCGCGACGTGACGATCAACAGCGCAACGAGCAGCGGGAGTCTGCAGGCGACGGCCCAGCGCAACGTGAGCGTCAACGCGGCCACGCAAACGTCCGGCGATCTTGCGCTGAATGCGGCTAGCGGAAATCTCGTGACGACCGCCAACGTCAACAGCAATGGCAGCCTAGCACTGTCTTCGGGCACGGGGACGACGGTCGGTGCGCAGGCCACGGCGCTGGGTGCCGTTACTCTCACGGCGGGCACTGGCGGCATTGCCGTCACCGGTTCACTGGCAAGCGGCACGACGCTGAATGCGACGACGTCAGGTGCGTTCAGCGTGCCGGGTTCCCTGCTCGTCGGCACCAACGCAAACGTGAGTGCGCGCAGCATGAGCCTGGACGGCGTGACGATCGTCCAGCAGAACGGGGCGTTCAACGCAGCGGCCGGCATCACGGGCACGGGATCGGTCGCGTTCGGGCAGAGCGGCGCATTGACGGCAGGCGGGGACGTTACGCTCACGGGCAAGCTGCTCGCGAACGGACTCCAGGTGAACGCCGGGCGCAATGTCGCGCTCAACGACGTGCAGGCAGGCGGTGCATTCGCTGTTACGGCTGCAACCGGCAACGCGACTTTCAACGGCAACGCTGCCGCGGTTGGCGCGACGACCGTGCAGGCCGGTACCGATATCGACGTGAACGGCACGCTCGCGGGCGGTTCGGGCGTGGCGCTCACCGCGCAGCACGACGTGAATGTCGCGGCGGCAGGCACGGTTCAGTCGGTGGGCGACCTCGCCATGAGCGCGGTGAACAATATAGCGGCCAGCGGCACGCTCAACAGCGGCGGCGCGCTCACTGCGCAGGCGGGGCAGGACGTCGCCATGACCGGCGCGACCAGCGTAACAGGCGACACAGCTCTTGCAGCAGGCCGAGACGTGACGCTCGGCGGCACGTTCGCGGGGCAGGGCGGCGCGACGATCACGGCCGGGCGGGATGCCGTGCTGGGCGGCAGCATCGGCATTTCGAAGGACGTCTCCGTTGGCGCCGCAAATAACCTGACGACCACCGGTTCGCTGCAGGGCGACCACGTCACGCTTAATGCCGGCAATTCGGCTGCGCTTGCGGATATTCAGGCGAACTCGGCGCTCGCGATCAACGCGCAAGGCAATGCGGGCGGCGGCGACGTGCAGGTCAACGGTACGGTCGCGTCGCTTGGCAATGCGGCGGTGACGGCAGCGGCTTCGGTATCGGTGCCCGGCACGCTCGAGGCTTCGGGGACGCTTGGCGTGAGCGCAGCCACGGACACGCACGTGAGCGGCACCGTCCAGTCCAACGGCGACCTCACGTTCGCGAATACGGCGGGCTCGCTCGTGAGCTCAGGCGTCATCCAGAGCGGTGCGAATCTCAGCGCGAATGCGGGCCAGTCGATTGAGCTCGGCAGCGATCCTGGCACGAGCAGCACGGCGTCGCTTGGCGACATGACGCTCACGGCCGCGCAGAACGTGATGATGAACGGTTCGGTCGTCGCCCAGGGCAACGGCACGGTGACGGCCGGCAACGCCATTGGCGGCGCGGGCACGCTCGCGTTCGGGCTTGCGGCGAATCTCGCGTCAGGGGGCGACACGACGCTCACGGGCTCCCTGCGCGGCGCGACCGTGCAGACCACGGCGGGCGGCTCGGGCAGCTTCGCGAATGTTTCAGCGGGCTCGACCATCGCGCTGTCTGCGCAGCACGACGTCAACCTCGGCGGCACGCTCGCGGGCGGTGCAGGTGTTGCCCTGAACGCGGGCAACGACGTGAACGTGAGCGGCACGCTGCAATCGGCAGGCGACACGACGCTCGCCGCGCAGACCGGCAGCGTGAACGTGAGCGGCGCGCTAAACAGTAGTGGCGCGCTCGGCATCACGGCGGGCACTGACGCGAACGTCAGCGGCTCGGCGACGGCTGCGCTCGACACGACGATCCAGGCCGCGCGCGACGTCAATGTTGCCGGGTCGGTGAACGGCCAGGGTAATGGCAGCGTGAGCGCGGGGCGCGACATTGGCGGTGCGGGCACGCTCGCATTCGGCCAGAGTGCGATCCTGAGCGCCACGCGCAACATCGCGCAGGGCGGTCTCGTGCAGGGGCAGTCCGTCCAGGTGGCGGCGGGCGCCGACGCGGCGCTGAACAACGTGGAGTCCGCCAGCACGCTGTCGCTGGCTGCCGGGGTGCTCGGCAGCGGCAACCTCACGGTGAACGGGGCGGCGGCGTCCGCTGGCGCGTTCAGCGCGACGGCGAACGGCGACGTAACGGTCGCGCAAGGCGGCAAGCTTGCTTCGGGCACGACGCTCGGCGTCACCGCGCTTGGTGGCATTGCGGTGGCCGGTGCTATTGAGGCCAACAGCGACGTCGCGCTTAACGCGCAGAACGGCGGCCTCGCGGCGACAGGCGGCATCAACAGCGGTGGCAATCTTGCCATCACCACGGGCCTGGATCTCTCGCTGGGCGCGAGCACGAGCGCCACGGGCGACGCGACACTCAACGCGGGCCGCGACGCCGTGCTCAACGGCACGCTCGTCGCCAGCAACGGCACTGTCTCGACGGCCCGCGATATCACTGGCGCCGGCACACAGGCGTTCACGGGCGCGGCGGTCCTCGGCGCACAGGGCAACATTGCGCTGACCGGCACGCTGCAGGGTAACAGCGTGCAGGCGACGGGTGGCGATAACGCCACGCTCAACAATGTCTCGTCAGCGACTACGCTCGCGCTCACGGCGAACGGCACCAGCGGTAACGCGACGACGGGAGATGCCGCGATCACCGGCACCGCCACTTCGCAAGGTGCGATCACGCTCAGGGGTGCGCGCGACGTGCTCGTGAGCGGATCGGCCGGCAGCGGCGCGACGCTCACGCTCAATGCGCAGCGCAGCGCGCAGGTGACTGGCGCGCTCGAATCGGTGGGCGATCTTGACGTCAGTGCGCAAACCGGCAGCGCGACGCTGGGCGGTACGGCAACCACCTCTGGCGCGTTCAGCGTGACGGCGGGTCTGGACGCGACACTCGGCGGCCAGGACGCGGCAGCGGGCAATGTGACGGTTCAGGCGGGGCGCGATGTTGCGCTGACAGGTACCGTGGCCGGGCAGATGGCGGGCACGTTCACCGCGGGACGTGACATGACCGGCGCCGGCTCCGCTGCGTTTGCCAATGCGGCCACGTTGACGGCGACCAACAATCTTGCCTTGACCGGTTCGCTGCAGGGCGCCTCGGTCAGCGCAACGGGTGGCAACAACGCAGGCCTCGGCAGTGTTCAGGCTGTGAGCGGCAACCTCAGCGTGCTTGCCAATGGTAATGCGGGCGAGGGCGACGTGACATTTACGGGCCCGGTCACCGCGCTTGGCAATGTGACATTGCAGGCGGCGCGCGACATCGGCATTGGCGGGGCGCTGAACGCGGGCGGTACGACGAACGCGAGTGCCGCGCGCAATATCAGCGCCACCGACGTGAATTCAGCGGGCGACCTCACGCTCACTGCCACAAACGGCAGTGCGAGTGCCGGGAACGTGACGACGCAGGGCAACCTGAACGCGAGCGCCGGGCAGTCGCTTGCCTTCGCCGGACAGACGCAGGCCGGTGGCAACGCAGCGCTCACCTCGGGCGGCGACATGACGCTTGCGGGCGGTATCGCCGCGCAGGGCACCGGCACGCTGCAGGCGGGCGGGACGATCGGCGGCGCGTCCGTTGCGTTTGGCCAGCAGGCCACGCTGAACGCTGGCAATAACATCGCCATCGGCGGCGCGGTGACGACGAACGGCGATCTTGCCGCGACGGCGGGCAACGGCGTCGCGATGGGCTCGGCCACGGCGGGTGGCGCTGGCACCGTCAAGGCGAACGGAAATTCCGGGACGGGCGATATCGTCGTGACGAACGGCGTGACCTCCGGCGCGGCAACGACGCTGACTGCGGCGCGTGACGTGCAGACGGGCGGCGCGCTCTCGAGTGGTGCAACGCTTGCGGTGACTGCCGGACGCAACGCGAGCATCGGCGGCACGGCTGCGGCCAACGGCGACGTCGATCTCAAGGCGGGTACGGGCAACCTTGCCGGCAATCTGACCGTAGCGGGTGCGATCACCGCGGGCGGGCATCTGAACGCGAACGCAGGCGGCAATGCCGCGCTGCTCGCAGGGGCGCTCGTGAACGGCGACACGACCGTCTCTGCTGGCAACGGCATGACGCTCAGCGGAGCATTTCTCGGCCTCGGTGCGGGGACGTTTACGGCCGGCGGCGCAATTGCCGGCGGTGGCGCGCTCACGTTCGTCAATGACATCGGCGTGAGCGCGGGCGGAGCGGTCACGCTTGGCGCCGTACAGACCGCGGGTGCTTTCACGGCGACCTCGGGCGGCGACATGTCGTTCGGCGCGGCGACGGCCGAAGGCAATGTGAGCGCCACTTCGCACAGCGGCAGCGTCGCGTTTTCGGGCGCGGTGCAAGGCGGCGGGAACGTGAGCGTGCAGGCTGCGAATGGTGCGACGCTCGCGGGCGGCGTGTCGTCGATGGGCAACGTCAACGTCACGGGCACACAGGGCAACGTGAGCGTGAACGGCGTGTCGTCCAACGGCGATACGACGCTCAAGGCCGGGCAGACACTGACGCTCTCGGGCACCAGCGTGGTCGCGGGCGGCCTCACGCTCACCGGCGGCAACGTCACGATGAGCGGATCGGCCAGCGTGACGAAGAACCTCGTCGCCACCGCGCAGGGGACGCTCGACGCGAGCCAGGCGTCGCTCGTGACCTCGCAGAACCTGCAACTCACCGGTGCTACGGTCGACATTGGCCAGGCCATTGTCGGTGGGGCGCTCAATGCGCAGGCGTCCAGCCAGTTGAACCTCACTGGCGGCGCGGTCGATGTGGTGGGTGGCGCGACGCTCGCCTCGCAGGGTGGCTTCTATAACGCGGGCAGCGTGCTGGCAGGCGGCGACCTGAACGTCTCCGGGCAGAACGTCGTCAATGCGGCGAACGCCTCTCTGGTGTCGGTGGGCACCACGACCGTGAATGCATCGAACTTCACGAACGCGGGCCTTCTGAACGGCACGAACACGGTTGTGAACGTGGGCGGCACGCTGACCAACAGCGGCGGCTCGTTGATGGGGCTGAACGCGCTCACGATCAATACGGGGGCGCTCAATAACCAGGGTGGGTTGATTTTTGCGGGCAATCCCACAGGCGGCACCACGGGCAGTCTTTCCCTCAGGATCAACGGCGGCAATGGCTCGTTTGGCAACGCCAGCGGAAGCATCCTTGCTCAGGCGAATCTGGGTATCAGCGCGGTGAATCTGGCCTTCGATCCCTCGCAGGGGACGATCAGTCAGGGTGGCCAGCTCTCGATTACCGCGTCGGCCATCAATATCGGCGGCGACTGGAACTACAGTGGCACGGGCGTCACGCTTGACGGCATCAATGGCGTCGTCAACAACGGCAAGATGAGCGGCACCGCGCCGCTTACCATCACGACCAACGGCACGTTCACGAACAACAATCAGGTGAGCGGCAATGACGTGACGATCAACGGCACGCTTGCCAACGGGGCGAATGCGCTCGTGCATGCGGGCGATGTGCTGACGCTCAACGGCAATGTGGCCAATCGCGGGACGATCGAGGCGGGCACGGCGATCAATGTAACCGGCGGGAATTACGATAACGCCGGAGCGACGACGCAGTCGCAAGGCAACATCACGTTCAATCTTGGCGGCACGCTCCAGAATACGGGCGGATCGATATTTGCCGGCAACAATATCAATATCAGTGCTGCGGCGGTAGTGAACGACCAGACCGCGCCATCGGGGACCGCCTCCAGCACAACGACTACTACTGATCCGTCATTGATCTGGTCTGCGGTCGCTGGCACGCAGACGGCATGGGGTGAAGAGACTTATGGTGGGGAAAACGGCTTTCTCCAGCCCGTTTCGTATACGTCCACTGCGACGTTGGGGGATCTGCTTTCTCCAACAGGAGTGCAGGCATCGGGGACCAACGCGTCCTCTGCGAACGCATCGTCGCCTGTCGCCGGGTCAGGGACGGTTGTATTCAATGAGTACAACGTCATGGTTGGCCAACAGTCGGCAGGCGACGGAAGCTATCCCGT
The DNA here is from genome assembly GCF_040948675.1 of Paraburkholderia sp. BR14312. Classification (NCBI taxonomy): domain Bacteria; kingdom Pseudomonadati; phylum Pseudomonadota; class Betaproteobacteria; order Burkholderiales; family Burkholderiaceae; genus Paraburkholderia; species Paraburkholderia sp. BR14312. The sequence goes on along the minus strand of NZ_JBFPKI010000001.1, from coordinate 29,452 downwards.
TTATCAGAACCTCTGGTACATCGGCACAGCGGTGGACCCCACCGCGCTAAGCTCGGTTACCCTCGCGCTGCCGACGATCTATTCGACTTCGTCGACGCAGCAGGCTGGGACATCCGGGGTCATCTCAGCGGGCAATTCGATATCGCTCACGGCAGGGACGTTGTCCAATCAGGGCGGACAAATCTCGGCGCAGGGCAACATCGCGCTGAACGTCCAGTCGCTGAGCAATGGGGCGGTTGCATCCGCTTCGTTGAGCCAGACTTCCGTTACGATCGACCAGTCGCAATACACGGCATTCTTTAACCAGCTCAAGGCGTTAGGAACCATTGCCGTCGCCAATACTGGCAACCCGACGGGGATGACCTGCGACGCCCAGAACTATTGCGCTGTGGGCGATGTGCTTCCGCCCACCGAATTCACCATTGCTCCTGGCTCGGCCCCGACGTCAACGGGGTACACGACAAACTCGTTTCCGACGGGTTTGATCGCAGCGGGCAGTAACTTGACTGTCAGCGGTGGTGCGCTGACGAATGCAGGTTTCCTGTATGCGGGTAACGACGTCATCGTCAACGCGGTATCGCTCAATAATGCCGGAGGCAATTCGCAAAACTTTTCCTCTCAGGTTGGTTGTGCGTCGGGTGTGCCGAATTCTGCCTGTGACAACGGCGGGTCGCCACGCGGCAACAACCCGAACACGACGACGTTCAGCTATACGCAGAACGACGCATCGATCTACGCAGGCCATGACCTGGTGATCGCCGCCGGTCAGATCAACAATACCGACGGTAACCTCCTCGCCGGTCACGATATCGTGATCGGTGGCGTGGGAACCACCGCGAATTCGACTACGCCAGCCCAAAGCCTGAACAACACGTCGGGTAACATCGTCGCTGGGAACGACATCACGCTGAACGTATCGGGCGCAATCACCAATTCGTTGCCGCCGCCGGTTCAGGTGCATCAAAACTACGGTACGAAGGAAGAGTACACGGGCTGCATGACCGCAGGCGGCTACAAGGAGAGCTACTGCGAGGCCTATGTCGACCAGCAGTCCGGCAGTTCCTCGGTGATTAGCGCGGGCAACAGCCTCAGCATCAATGCTGGCAGCCTCACCAATATCGGCAGCCTGATCTCGGCAGGCACGAGCGCGACAATCAACGTCGCGGGCCCGGTCGTCAACGAAGCGCAGACGCTCAATGCCTACTGGCACTCGGAATGGGTCCAGGAAACGGGCATGTTCAGCAGCGACAAGCGCCATAACGTCTGGGCGTGCGGCTCGGCCGCGGAATGTACCGCGCTATATGGCAGCGCGTACACGAGCGTGGGCGGCGCGATCGATCCGCCTACGCCCGTGGGCAACATCGCCGCCACCATCCAGGCGCCGAACCTCTCGATCTCCTCTGGAGGTCAGATCCAGAACGTGGGCAACGTCCTGGGCACCTATGTGTCGCTTACCGGGCAGAAGCTCATCAATGGCATCACGACCGCCAACACCTATACGCCAACGGTCAATGCGCCTTCGCAAGTCATTTCGTTGACGCCGCAGACATTGCCCGGGTTGAACCTCTCGACGCCGCGCTCAGTGGGAACGCCGTTGCCGACTGCCGTGGCGGGTACGGCCGCGTATGTCGACGGGGTGCTAGGTTCCCAGTCGTCGCTGCTTGGGCCGCAGCAGTTGATCAACGCGCTGCCGGCTTCATTGCAGCCATCGTCGACGCTCTTCTACTACAACCCGCAGGAAGAAGACCTCATGTTGCAGCAGGCCGCGCTGCAGCAGACGGGGCAGGCGAGCTTCGTCACTGGGCTTTCGTACGACAGCACCAGCAACCTCTCGATGACGGAGCAGGAAAAGGGAATCCTGTACGAGAACGCACTTACCTATGCCGAGCAGAACAACGTGCAACTCGGCACAGCGCTTACACAAACGCAGGTCAACGCGCTTACGCAGCCGATGCTCTGGTACGTGGAGCAGACCGTGCCTGACCCGACGTGCCAGGCAACAGGTAGCGCTACTTGTCCGACTATTACCGCGCTGATGCCGCAAGTTTATCTGCCTGAGAACTGGAACGCACTTTCGGCGGGCGGCAATATCGAGGCGAGCCAGAGCCTTTCGCTGGATTTCGGCAGCGCAGCGACCGGTGGCAGCATTACGAATACGGGGACCATCACTTCCAGCGGCACGCTCACGGTGAATACCGGCACGCTGACTAACGAGGCCAATCAGGTCAACGTCGGTCAGATCTGGAATTCGGTGAAGGGCGGCTATACCGACACCACGGGTACCGAGGTTCAGCCGGGCGGCTTCATGAGCGCAGCGGATATGAGCCTGAACGTTGCAACGCTCAACCAGATCGGTGGAGCGTTGCAGCAGCTCAATGCTGATGGCACCGTCGATCAGGCGGGAACGCAGCAATTGCTTGCGCAGTTGCAGCAGCAGTTGGGCGGCGATTTCACGCAGACGACGCTCAGCAACAACCTCAATACCAGCTTCACTGCCGAAGGCGGATTCGGGATCGGGCAACTGGTGGGAATGATCGCCGCCGTGGTGGCGTCGTATTTCCTCGGGCCGGAGCTGCTCGCGATGTACAACGCACTGCTTGATCCGATCTATTTCATGGCGTTCAGCCCGATGCTTTCGCTGGCAGTGGGTGCGGCTGCGACCGGGCTTGCCGCAGGGACGACGGCCCTCGTTGCAGGCGCTGCGGAGCAGCTGATCTCGACGGGGAATCTGGATCTGTCGCAAGACCTGAAGGGCGCCGGTATTGCTGCGCTTACGGCAGGTCTGACGCAAGGTCTGGCTGGCACGACGGGGATCACCAATCTAGGAGGCATTATCACGCAGGCCGATTCAAGCATTACGCTGGCGAGTATCGGCAATACAGTGGAAAACGTCGGCAGCCAGGCACTTATTGGTGCAGCGGCACAGACGGCGATCGAGGGCGGCAGCTTCGGCACCGCGCTGGCTAATAACCTGGCGCAGGATACTGCCGCGGTTGGCGCGAACGCGATTGGGACCTACGTGCCGTCGGGCACGATTGGCTATGAACTCGCTCATGCGGCATTGGGGTGCGCCGCGAGCGCGGCGGAAGGTACAGGGTGTGCTGGGGGGGCGATCGGCGGGGCGACGAGCGCGCTGATTGCGCCGCTTGTGCGGGACGGCTTGTACGACGGCTCGCAGACGGTTACCACGACGGACAACGGCGACGGTACGCTGACTCAGACCACGAGCTATAACAACTCCGCGTTCAATGCACTCACTGCGGGGATTGCCACGTTGTCGGGCGGCCTAGTAGCAGGGTTGGCGGGAACCAACGCACAGGCGGGGGCGACATCTGCTGAGAACGAGGTTCTGAACAACTCGTTAAGCGACAAGGTTGAGCAACTGAAGAAATGGGCGCAATGGACCTTTGCTGATCCTGCTGGCGACATTGCTCGCTGGGTTGGACAATTCGGTGGGCTGGTGCAGTCGGGCGCACAGCAGACCGTGTCCCAGTCCGGGTGGTCACTCGCGGCCCAAGGCATCTCTAATGGGTTGAGTGCAGTCTTGGGTATTGGAGGCGGCTTGCCGCCGGCCGGTCCGGATCTGGCGCCAGTGGCTGTTGGCAGCGGAACCGGACAGACCACTTCTCTGGTATCCGGTGGCGCGCCGTCGAATGCGACGTTGGCGAGCAATAATGGAACTGATGAGAGCAACTCGACGCCTGCTAACGAGCCTGCCACGAACAATGCGGGGGGGGATTCATCGACTTTGCCAGGAATGAATCGGCCGGTGCGCGCACCGAATCCGGACTATCCGCCGAATTCGACGGTCGTGAATGCTATGGACAGCCCGCAAATGCGGGCTATGGTTGCCGACACCGATTGCGGAGACTGCTCTGATATTGCAAGCTATCTATACCGCGCGGCTGGCGGACAAGGTCAAGTCATCGAGGTTTCGCCGACGACACCGAACAATCTGAACGTCTACGAAAACGGGTCGTTGGAAAGTGGACAGTCCTATCACCAGGTCTACACTGATGGCCAGTACGTTTACGACCCGCGGGTTTCTGCGACTCCCATACCAAAAGGTGATTGGCTCCAGTCGATGACAAATACGAATCCCGGCGGTATCTCTATCTCGGTAGTTAAGGGGGCGAAATGACTGAGCTTCAGATGGGGCGAGGTGATGAGTTGCTCTTGGTCATCATGGGGTACGCAGACCTTGAGTGGCAAAAATGTCGTCATCGGATCGTTGATGTTGTTATGAAGAACGGAGAAGCGATTCACGAAGACCACTCAAGGCTGCCTCCGTTCACGACCATAAGGTTTAGAACTGAGAATCCAGAGACTGTGTCCAGACTCAAGGCGGCCATAGAAGGATACAGCGGCCTAGTGCCATGGCACATGTTTGGTCAGGAACGGCTGACCTTGCCCGGTAAGAATTGGGTGATTCGACCTTCATTTGTCGATGAATTGAAGTCTGAGGCAGAGGAAAATGGTGCTCGAGATGTGGCGCACTACATCGGCGATAGATATCCTGACCTATCGCAAAAGGCGTATGTCGATCTACTGGGGTTGGCGAAACATGTGCAATTAAAGCTCTTGGGTAACATTTGACTGGACATGTCGGGAATTCCCAAGCGCTGGCAATGAGACGGCTTTTATGGTGTCGGCGAGCAGGTAGCGTCGCTGCTAATTCGGACGCGACCTGCTCGCCGGCCACGATATCGTGGCTGGTGACGTGGGCACAACCGCAAACTCGATCATCCCATTGCAAAGCCTGAACAACGCGTCGGGCACTCCTTGAACCGGTTCAGGTTCAACGGGGGGCACGCGCATCTCGGTCACATTCCGGCATGCCTCGATGTTTCACAGCGAACACTCCGGGAGGTCGTCGCGGCAATCAACCTACGAGGCTGAATGCAGTTGGCATAGTTGCTTTTTACCAGACTCCCGGTTCGGACATACAGGTTTGGACAAATCTGCCGATAAAAAAGAGCTAGATGGAACCATCAAGAACGGATTTCGGGGAATATCCTTCGCAACTCATTGCGTCATCTCGATGAAGAGCTAAGATTGACGAGAGGGGGGGCGCGTGGCGCGCACAAAGTGTCGACAAGAGATCGCCGCAGCAGGGACTCGTAAGAAACCGCGAGCCCTTACGTGATCTGGATTTTTCTAAAGGTCAAAATTCCGTTCAGGTTGTATGACGAACATGTGCCTGATATTTCTCGGTCCGCAAAAGTGAGACGAGCCGGTCCTGGTAGCGGGATAGCCCTAGATTTAAGTTCACAAGCGTTAATTGGGATGTGTTGGAGAAACAAACAATGGCGAAATTGAAATCCTGGCTTTTCGCGGCAGGCTTCAGTGCCGGCTGCGCGGTCATGTCTGCGTACATCAATCTCGCGCATAGCAGTACGTCGCCTATGCCAGCTCAGCTAAATTGGCTCGTCGAATTGCATATTGGAACTGCGCTGCTGGGCGCGATGTTGTTCGCACTTTTTGTGATGGGGACGCCCGCCGCACTGCGCGGGCCGGCATCAGCGTCAAGTTATGGAGTTGGCATGGTTCCGCGCATTGGCGCAGTTCGTTATTTTATTCCTGGGAATGGCGCTTTTTTCTCGGCCACGCGAATCATTCAGATATTGGGGGTCATTGTTTGCCTGATGATTCAGTTCATCTATGCCGAGCCGCTGGGAGCCGGAAACGATGCACAGGGAGGCTCAGGGCGCCCGGTCAAATTGTTGAAGAGGCCGCTCACCGCGTGAGGTAGTGGGAGAGTCTGCTAAAGGGCTTGCGCGTAGCTTAGCGTGGCGCTGTCATCCGACTTTATCAAGAGGATTGACCCGTGCGAAGTACCGCTCGATTCGGGGCAGCAAACAGCCCTCGCTGGAGTCTCGACACTGCTGGGCGGGGGGCTCATCGGACTTACGTCTGGAGCTGCCCTCCCTAAAGCACGCCCACGGCAGTTCGGTGCGAAGGCGAACCGGTCCTATCAACCCATTGCGGTCCGTCAACTGTGCGCGACCTGTACGGCGTTTTCTCTTGAGGATTATCAACGCTTGCCCGCTAGCGCAGTCGTGCGCTAGCGGGCAAGCGGACATGGGAAGGCGTTGAAAAGGCCTCAAGATGAATGGTCCGACGCGATCACGGCACGAAGGTCCGTTTTGTGAGGGGAGCGGGCGCGTAAATGGCCGGCTAAGCCGCGAGGCGAACGGCAGAACTGACGCTGCCCGACCCGATCGCCGCTTGCATGGCTGGCGCTTCCATGACGTAACGATATCACGCCCGGGGAGGCTGGACGCGGCGCCGTGCCAGCGTCCGGCTCCGCTGGAAAGTCCTTTGATCGCAATCGCGCGCCTCGCCATGGCGATAGCAATGCTTACGAGTGGTTGCGCCGGCAATCGAAGGCCAGGCTTCCGCTTAATTGTGCAACTAACGGTCTCAACCATTGGCATCTCCGTAAGTGCGGGTTCCCGGGACGTCCCGTCAGCCGGCAGGACAGGTGGCGTGCACGGTCGTTTGCCTCCGGCTGGCCGGGGGCACCTGCCGCATTGATGTCCGCGTCGTTGGATTTTTCCGAGGAAGCAAGGTTTTACGCGGGTTAGACTGAAAAGGAGCGACCGACGCTTTCTCTCTCGTAACACAGCGCGAACACGAGCGTATTACGAGGAAGGGAAGCATGTATCACAGACACGCCAAAGTGCTCACACCCGCCAAATTTCGTCACCTTTTGCGCGTCACTGACGCGACGAGCCGTTTCCCCGAACGTGATACGTTGATCCTGCTACTTGGCGTCACGTGTGGCATGCGGGTGACCGAGATCGCCCGAATCGAGTAAGTCACGTGCACACACGCTCGGGCGCGCGTCGCGAAGAAATCGCCTTGCCGGGATCCATCACCAAAGGGTGCCGGCCACGTTGCGTCTTCCTCTCACATCCGAGGGCGCTCGAGGCCTTTGATCGATATGTCGAGTGGCGGTACATACGTGCTGATGGCGTCTTGCTGGACAAGTGCGAGTATCGCGGCCTCATGCCTCACACGCGACTCATCCTCACGCAGAAGGGTGGTCCGTTCGAGCTGAGTGTGAAGCGCCGCGTCAATTTTGAAGGCGAAGCTGTCGAGTATCTGGCGGCCGACAGCCTGCAGAGCTACGTGACGAGTCTGTACCGCGCCGCAGGCCTCGGGGCAGGGTACAGCAGCCATTCAGGGAGAAGGACATTCGCCAGCCGACTCGTCGCCCAGGGACACTCGCTTGAGACCGTTCAGTTCCTCCTTGGGCATTCGCATCTTGATCACGTCGCGCCATACCCGGACGTCACAGCGCGCGAGCGGCGGGATGCTATCGGAGCAATTGATCTCGGGGATTGAACGGATCATTAGAGATGCGGCGACTGGTGGCCGATAACGGTGCAGTAGACCTGTATCGGTAGATACGAGGCGATGAAAGCGATCTGTTGGATTTTTTACGCCAGACGGCGCTTCCACACCGTACTCCCCAGCGTAGTTCACCGCAGCATATTTCAATATCCAATTCGCATAGAAGAAACCGAACGTGCTAACAAAATCGATCGTGCTATGCAGCCTCGCATCGACGTTAACGGCTTGCACCGACACCGGGCCGATCAAAATTGGCCCGGACACTTACGCCATCTCGACGCGCGTGCCCTTGGTGGGCCGGCGTCCGCAAAGGGTCAAGCGCTGCAGGAAGCAAACGCATTCTGCTCGACGCAAAACAGAGAGATACTGCTCCAACATGAGCAATCGAGTGAATGCGCGCTGCATGGCGGTTGCGGTGAGGCAGAGATCGAGTTCTATTGTCTCCAGCCCGGCGATCCTATGCTCAAGCGCCCGGAATTGAGGGCTGAGCCCAGTCAGCGGATTGAGGTCGAGCAAAAGTAGAGCGTTTGAAGTAACAAAAAGCGGAACACCGGAGGGCAGAGTGGAAGCCGAATCGTTAAGCGGTGACGTTGTTAGGGCAAAGCATGCAACACATTCTGTCCTCCGCGAGAGAATCGTCGAACATGTCTTCATAGGCGACGCTATGCGGCGCCTTTGGCAGCTCGGGGTGACGGACGTAGAGGTGCTTCGTGCGGAGTTCGACGGAAGCGGCTATGACCTGGTTATGTGCTGCGGCGAGTTGATGCGACACGTCCAGTTCAAGGCATCATTGGTCGATGGCTCGCGCGGAGACGTCTCCATCAACCAGCGGCTAGCGCAAGCGCGAAGCGGGTGCGTGATTTGGCTCACAGTCACTGACGATCTTGAGATAAAGGAGTACCGTTGGTTCGGCGCGGAGCCTGGTTGCCGACTGCCGGACCTTACCAACTATGGGCTTGCGCGTCATACTCGGGCAAACGCGCAAGGCGTAAAGGCCGAGAGGCCGAATCAGCGCGTACTTGCGAAGGGTGCGTTCGAGATTCTTGGCAAGCTAGATGAGGTGCTCGAACGACTGTTCGGAATCAAGCGGGCCTAGTAAAACAAATGCGGCTCACGCGCCGCACGCAAGTAGTCGGGTGACAATGAGAACACAGAAACGATACGGGAAGCGAACGCGGAGATGGGTCTCGGCAGGGCTGCTGTTGGCACTGGCTGGTTGCGCGAGCCATGATTCGCCGCAAGAGCCCGGAGAGTCATTTGCTCATCCGCTGCACTGCTACAAGTCAAAGCAGTGCGACGCCATGTGGGCAGCTTCGGAGGATGCGGTTGAGCGCGAGAGCGGAATGAAGATCCGACTCGTGACGGCGACCAGGATCGAAACTTACAGCGAAACCGACTACGGCCGCATGTACGGCGTGGTGAAAGTGTGGCATAGCCCCGACGAAGGCGATTCGACAATTACAGCTGAATTCAGTTGCCGTCGTTACCCAGGTTGCCGCCCTGACACTGCCGTTCGAAAATTCAACGATACAGTACGGGCCGCAGGCCAAGGCTACTGAAAGTTCGGAAAATAAAATATCGCGTTGAATCGAAGACACGGAGCGAAATTCATATGTCTAGAGCAGAGGCGGAGGAACTGATTGGGTACGGGAGGGTCTGGTTCGCCCAAGTGAAACTCGGCACCGATTACGTTGCAAGGGATGGGCTAATTCAACACCTCAACGGTATCTTCACCGGTGTGCCGCTTCCGATAAGGCTAAGTAGAGGATGGCAGCCTGACGATCCAGTAATTCGGGTCGGTGGCAGGAGCCACCGCTACGCCGATGTAGTCGCATGGGCGTCGGCTCAGCAAGACGGCGGGAGGCAAGCTGCGCAAACTTTTCGTGACTGGTATGAGGGGGACAACGTCACATTGAGTGCGCTGCCGACGCACCTGCAAGCCCTGGCTGCGATTACGCACCTTGCAGAAGTGGGCCGCGGCTATTGGGTCGCGCTTGAGACGGAATTGATGCCATGGATCGCCGATATTGCCAATGCCGCAAGCGCGCAAGACGCGCGGGCGGCATGGGCGAGCTATGCGACTGCCTTCCCGCCGTCGCTTACATACGCTCAAGACGCGGCGACTGATTACATCGATTGACCGTGCTCGGGGGCGATGGGTATTCGACCGGGGCCGCAGTGCCGCAAGGCCGGACGACGAAGCATAGGAAAACAACGAAGAGACGGCGCTGGAGGCCAGTCAGGAGGGCAGTGGGGCAGCAGAGGAAACTGCGTCCGCTTTGCCAGTCGGGTCGGCGCCCATACCGCGCGCATCGCCGACAGCGAGCCGAGGTTTGAGGTTGCCGCCTTTCGTGACAAAATGCGTCACTTAACCTCCGATCTTGTGGGACATTTTGTCTATTTCGCAATGAAATCCGCTGACCTTTCGTACGCATTGGCACGCCTTGGCTGGACCCAGGTGACGTTCGCTGAATATTCGGGCTACGACCGCCGGACCATCGGTCGATGGACCCGCGGTGAATCGGCCATTCCGCTGCTCGTTGAAAGACACCTCGATCTGCTGCTCGCCATTCGTGACCGCTTGCCCTGAAGATCCACGTTCAGTCAGGCGTACGGCATGCTGCTTAAGCAGGGCTCTCCTCGCCATCCGAACTTCGGCGTCTTCGCACGCTGAGGCGAAGCGCATACCGGCTTGACGTACAGCGTGCCGCTAACCTGACTGTGACAGTTGATCTGTAGTGTCAAGATTCGCGTGCCGAACCGCTTGGCGTCTCATGCATGTCGGGCGCGTCGGTGATCCGGGCGCCGATAGTGTAGCCAGGCATCGGACGCGCAGAAGGCTGAAGGGGGCTGTGTGAAAGCGAGTGAGTTATGCCGCGTTGCTATCCCTCGAGCCGTGGTTGGCCTAAGGGCGGGTATGTGAGGGCGACAAGTCATTCAACGACAGTCCCCGGCCTTTGCGGACGTTCAGCGATGGGGGGCGAGGGACTGCTCCACATAGGTGGTATCTGCGAAGCGACTATTCACCACTGGACGACATACATCGCTGTGGTGACGCGCCAAACAGTCGCCGGAACAGCACAGTAAACGCGCTGGCGTACTGTATCCGAGGTCGACGGCGTCAGGTTGTCCCCCCGGCGCACCTGATCGCCAGGGCGTCGGGAGGAGCCTGTGGACTACGCGTGAAGTCCCCGTAGCGAAATCGACTTCGTGCAAGCGCGACCATCTTGTTGTGCCTCGGAATGGCATGCAAAAAAGTACCGCACCGAGGCGCCACTGGGTAGTGTGGATTGCCGTGCGTCTCTACCGTAGTACCCGCACATTGAGGTCGCACCAACCATTGCTTTCCGCACGGCTTCGCTTCCTCTTAGAATGGCCGCCTTAGCCCATTCTCCGCTTCGCCATCATCTTGCTAATCGCTCGTCATAGCCGTTCCGTTCGTTTGATACTCGCCGCGTTCGTGCTTTGGCTCGTGAGTGCACTTGTGATCGTCGGTGTGTTGGTTCTGTCCGAGACTTCCCGGCTACGACGGGACTTCGCGGCTCAGAGCGAAGCCACATACGAAATCATTCGCCAGCGCCTCGATCAGAACGAGGCAGTACTGGCCGGCATTGACTCCATGCTGCACACGTTTCCCGGCGTTGAGTCGGCGGGCCTGAGGGATTATTCACGGCAAATGCTGGCGCGATATCCGCACATCTACATGATTGAACTGCAGCCGCGTGTAGAAGAATCTGATCTTTCGCGGTTCGAGGCATGGGCGAGAAAGGCGATTTACCCGCAGTTCTACGTCAAGGACTACGGATACGGCGGAGAGCGACATTGGCATCCAGTGTCAGGGCGTCCGACTTATTACCCGATCACATTCATGGAGCCGCAGGCCCACGAGGCTCTTCCCGTTCTCGGCCTCGATGTCTATGCCGACAACAAATTCCGGGCAGCCATCGACGAGGCCATCCGTACCGGAAAGCCGTCAATCTCTGCGCCATTCGATCTGTATGAGGGCGGAAGGGCCTACCTGATCTTTAAAGCCGTCTATGCCCACGTGCCCGATGATCTGGCATCGAGGCCGCGTCTTGCGAGCCGGGTGGTGTCGATGTTGATCCACACCGGAAAATTTTTGAGCCGCAACGAAGTGCCGTCGCCGTTGGTCTCGATGCGTATCTACGAACAGGGCTTTGGCTACGACCAGCCGGACGGGATCATCGATCGCGTGGACGCGAAACCTGTTCCCGCGTGGATCAGGCGGTTCACGCCGGAATTCGTGTATCGAAAAACACTCCCGAGCCAGACACAGCCATTCGTGTTCGAAACGCGGCGGCAGCTTGGGGCGGAGGTCATTCCCGTGTTGCCGGTCGTGCTGGCGCTGATTGTTACCTTCGTGATTAGCCTGCTCGCGCTCGTCATCTATCAGCAGCAGATCGTAAGCAGGCGGATCGCGCGAGAAACTGAGCGACACATGTATCTGCGGGAAGAGCAAGCGCAGGTCGCCCGCTTGCACACGATGGGCGAAATGGCCTCGGGAATCGCCCATGAGCTAAACCAGCCATTGGCAGCAATTCTCAGCTACAACCAGGCATGTGTTCGCATGCTGCATGAATCGAACCCGGATCTCGTGGCAATCGAAGGTGCCATGAAATCAATGACCGGTCAGGCAAAGCGGGCGGCCGATATCATTGTGCGACTGCGAGCATTTGTCAGCAAGCGCCCGGCTCAGGTTCTTCCGTTGGATGTGCGGAAGGTCGTGGAGAGTGCGCTCTCATTGGCCGAGCCGTGGCTAAGGCAGGGCTCGGTGGTGGTCAACGTCGATATGCCGGCGCAGATTCCGGATGTGCTTGCAGATAGCGTGCAGATAGAGCAGGTAGTGCTCAACCTCATCCGCAATGCGGTTGAGGCGATGGATTCTATGCCCGCAGGCGGTCGCGTCATGTCGCTGGCGCTGAAGCATGACGAGCGGGCGGTAACCTTACTTGTGCGCGATACCGGGCCGGGCATCTCCGAAGACGTGCGTAAGATGCTGTTCCACCCTTTCCACACCAGCAAGGCCGACGGAATGGGACTTGGCTTGACTATTTGCCAGTCCATTGCGGAAACCTACGGGGGAACTGTGATCGAAAACCCGTCAATGTCGTTCGGCGCTGAATTTCAATTGATCTTGCCGATCAGGGAAACAAGGAATTTGTCATGACGTCCACCGACGAAACAGTCGTCTATCTGGTCGATGATGATGCAGCGGTGCGTGACGCCTTGGCGCTGCTTATTCGGTCTATCGGCCTGAAATCCAAGACCTACGGAGACCCGGCAGCGTTCCTCGCCGACCTTAAGGGCGACGAGATAGGTTGCCTCGTCCTTGATATCCGTATGCCTGCGTTGAACGGGTTTGCTGTTCAGGAGCGGTTGATTGCGATGGGATGCAGTCTGCCCATCATCTTGATTACGGGGCATGGCGACGTGGCCCAATGTCGGCGCGCGTTTCGGGCCGGTGCTGTAGATTTCCTGACGAAGCCGGTTGACGAGACTGCACTGATCGAAAGCCTGCAAACGGCGATACATCGCGGCCGGGAACAGCAGGGCATGCGGCAGCAGATTAACGAGGCCCGTGAACGGATTAGCCGTTTGACACCGCGAGAACGGTCCGTCTTCGATCTCGTTTGCGACGGCTTGCAGAACAAGTCGATTGCAGACCGCTTGCATCTGTCACTGCGAACAGTGGAGGCGTATCGCGCTTCTCTCTTCGAGAAGCTTGAAGTGGCATCGGTTGCCGATCTGGTTCGACTGCGGCTTATCGGCAACGACCGCCAAAACTTGATACCGTAGTTTCCGCATTTTTTCCCGTATTTCCCTGACTGATTTGCCCGGTTGCCTAACCATAGAATCGGGACGATAGTGGCCTTTCACCTATCGGATCCCGATTCGGTTGGAAGTTGCCAGGGAACCGGAATCAATCGCACCTCCAGAGGCGGTGTAGCAGTGTGCGTCGCAGCGACGTCGCTACCAATTTTCTATGTACGGGAAAAGAATGAAGAAGATTTTGCTGGCTGCGGCCATATCAGTCTGCATTACTAATGCCTATGCGGATGCCAAAGTCCCGTCCCAATTTCAGGGTAAGTGGGCACCGACTTCAGATTGCAGGAAGGCAAAGAATCCGCAGGATACCGAGGCTGCGATGTCGGTCGTACAAATTGATGCGACCAGCGTGTCATACGGCGAGGCGCAATGTTCGCTGACTAAAGTGTCGGCTGCCGAGGCGTCTCATTTGGATGGGATGTTTGATTGTCAGGGTGATGGTGTAGGGGGAAAGGCAGCACTGAGCCTGAAGCTTGAAGGCGGAAAGCTGCGTCTCGTGGACAAGGCGGGAAGTATCTGGCGGAGCACAGAGGCACTCCCGCGCTGCAAGTGATCAGTTGTGTGCTGTTGCAGGGCAGACCGACCATTGAAAGTCATTCAGATCACCTACGGAAAATATCAAGTCGAAGAAAACGCTGTAGATCGTCGAGGTTCTCGTGGTGGCATTTTTTTGCGTATAAGGGTGGTGCTCATTTCAATGAGCGATCCGAGAGTACGTCGGATGACCCCGAAGTTGAATTCTACTAGTCAGTTCGAGACGAGCCTTCTCGGATGAGCAACGCTCCGGCATGTCAATAGTGCTCGGGCAATGATTTCGTTTGCAAGTCCTGCAAACGCGTGACCGTTGGATGTGCGTAAGCAGCAAGTCGAACAGGTGATTGACGCTATGGCACTGGAAATTGAACATATTGATGCGATTGCACGATCGAAGCAACGCGATGTTTTGTTTGTCGAATTTCGCCGAATCAATCATGACCGGTCCTTAGGGAGGCTGGTCGGTGTATCGGAGTGGCGAGAGCTTCATGCAAGACAGCAAATAATCGACTGGCTGAATGCAGAGGGCATCGGATGGAATCCGTGTGGCGAATTCGCCCATCTGGATGTGCGCTTGGGATATCGCGGACAGATATACATTGACATACCCTTCGACCGGGATCTGTACGCATATCGGGAACTGGAGGCGTTTCTGGAAAATCCGGATGGAACGATGCGGATACCGGGAGCCCGCTTTTGCTGCGTAGCGATTGATGATGTGACAGACCGGTTCTAGTTAAAAGGGATCTCTCGGCGGCGGGAATTCCGGTTTATGCGGCTACCATCAGTAAAGAATTCAAAATTAACGCGATGTCGCGACGACGAAGATAGAAATGGAAGCCTGGAAGCGGGAGAGAGCTTCGGTGCGGAAGCGGTTGAGTTAACTCGCCCGTTAGGATCTCTCGATCTGTACAAGGCCTAAGGGTAGGTATCGAAGAGGACAAGGCATTCCGTACCTGTCGCTGGCTAGCCGCTTCACGTTGCAGTGGTCAGCCAACGTGCAGCTGCGTTCCGTAAAGACGGTGGCCGCCCGGGACTTTCACGAGACGGAACCAACTCCGGGCGTGTGGCAGTTGGCGGGCAAGGTGGTGACGTCACCGCGGTTGGTGTATGCGCCAACGAACGGCGTCGCGCGGGAATCCGTCTTGCGCTGTGTCCCGGCGACATCGAAGGTCGTTGTGCCTTCACGCGTCATCGCTGCATAAGCACATGACTCTGATTGTATGGGGTCGTCTCAAAGGTGTGAGGGATTCTGATTGCCGACACGTGGCGTCGGAGGTCGCGCTTTTAACCTGCTCAGGAAAACGCGACCGCCCGGACAGTTTTTCAGTAGATGACAGGGGGGCTAATCCGAAGGGCCGATATTTACATCGTTTGTAGAAATCGGGGATGTAAAACGTTTGCCATAAGCTTTTTATTCGACACATCAGGCGGGTTGCAAAACGCATAGATTGAACATTGCTGGGATCATTCACAATGATGCATCCGGGGTGCTAAAGTTCCGTCGGATTCTGCCGACAATCACGAGCATAAGAACCGCGCTATCGAAGTAATTCACGGTGCGCGGCATTGATAAATGCGCACTGGGGCTCTGCGCGGAGCAGGTAACCTGTCTCTATCAAGTCATGAAGTTAACGAGAGAAAAATGAGAAAAGAGAAAACGACCGGTAAGGCATGTATTGCTGTTGCGATGGCAGTTCTGTTCACGAGCGGGGTTGCTCAGGCACAGGAATCAGCCAACGACGAGCTGAATTCGTGTGTCAAGAAGGAGCAGGTCCTGACGACGGCGAAGGGAGCGGGGATCGGTGCGATCACCGGGCTGACTGCAATGCTTGTGACGCACAAGAATCAGGATGCCGGTAAGGCTGCCTTGATTGGCGCGGTGGCTGGTGGTGTGGCTGGTGGTATTGCGGGATTCGCAACCGCCTACTACACGGCGATCGATACCTGCTACAAAAAAAATCCCTCCTGGATGCCGGAGTCGAATATCCAGCGCACCAAGGACTACGACAACGTCAAGAAGCAGATTCACTATCGCCCCAGCCAGGGCATCGTGACGCGTGTTGAGTCAGTGAATATTGCCGGACCGGTCAAAGCCGCTGGTCAGGCCGAGGTCGACAGCGCGTTTATCGTCATGACGCCGGACGGCGCTGAGACGCCCGCTACCGTGGAGCGAAAGCTGTTCGTTGTGGGTGACGATGGCAAGGAGACGGAATTGAAGTTCCCCGGCCAGACTTCGGAGCAGCACACGTTCGAGCCGGGCGAGCAGACGGACGTTGTGCGAATTCCTGTTCCGCCCGATGCCAAGGCGGGCAGCGTGTACCGCGTGCAATTCAGTGTGGCTGCAGGCGAAAAAGCGCCGGTCGTCGCGTCCCAGAAATTTACCGTCACCGAATAAGCGTCGCGGTTCCTGCACGCTGTTTTGCGTTCGCCTGTGGACGGGGTGATGCGCGCGCCATCGGGTTCGGTGGCGCGCATTCGACTGCCTTGCTACGTGTCAACCAATGAAAACGTTTCTAGTGCGCCTGATGGTCCTGGGCGGATCGCTGCTGCTTTCAGCCTGCGCAGCCAGTAGCCTGCCGGGTTTCCAGAACGCCTATAAGAGCTACGATGTTCCGCCGTCACTCGTCAATCGGATCAAGGTCAAGTTCCGCGAACATGGCCTTGCGGGAGCAACGGTAGTGCGTGATAGCACCGGCCGAATCCAGCTCGCCGGCGAATATCGCAACGAAGACGAAGTCGACACCGCATTCCTTATTACACAGTCCATCGTGGGGCTGAAGTCGACTTCGCCAATCTATCCGGAACGGATTGACCACAAGCGCTGGGAGGCCGCCGCCGGTCAGGCACTCGCGGACTACGCGCGGGCGCAGAAGCACGCGTCGGCAACGCCCGTGCGGCGGGCGCTTGTCGTCGGTATCAATCATTTTGCGGATCCGTACCACCTGCCAGACATCCTGGGCGCTGACGATGCCGTCGTCGTCCAGGGCTACCTGCGACAGGCTGGTTATCAGGTCACGGCGCTGCTCAACGAACGCGCGACCCAGGCGAACATCACGGCTGCGATTGCGAAGCTCGACCAGGAAATTGGGCCGAACGATGACGTTTTCATTTACATCTCGAGTCACGGCAACGCGCCGGTACCGACACCGGGCGGTCGGGATCTGCGCAAGATGTCAATCATGACCTACGACTCGGGCGACCAGAGCACGGTCCGCTCGAACGACCGCACCGAAGTCCTGCTGCATTTCCAGGCGCATTCGGTGCCCGATACGCTGGTTCAGAATCTCGCACGCAAGCCTAGCCACACGATGCGCGTTGTGATCGACACCTGCTATAGCGGCGACATGCTCGACGATATCGCCGATGACAGCACGGCCTACATTCTGCGTGCCAACGGCGGCAAAAGCGAGCACGAGGGAATTTCGCTGGCTGCATGGACGGGCGAGGCCTATGCCGCGAAGGGGATCCACTTCGCCGACGATGCGGGCAACGGTGCGACGCAGGGTGGCACGGTCAGAACGACGATCGATCGCAGTCGCAGTGGGTACAACATCATTACTGCAACGAGCCCGGACGAGGAATCGCTCGGCCCGAAGTCAGGCCACTTCACGAGTCCGCTCGCGCCCGACCAGACCCTCACGGGATCGTTCTTCACCCAGTCGCTGTTCGCATACCTTGCGCACTACAAGGGACAACTCGGCCCCGCGTTCCGCGACGCGCAGACCTTCACGTCGCAAAAAGCGCTTAACGGCGGGAAGCATCAAACGCCGCGCCAGTACTCGACCATTCCCGATCAGCAGAACGATCTTTATCAGTAAGCGGCCGGGCTCGGCTCGCAGACGTTAGTCCATAGGAGAATCGACATGCGGTATCCCCTCGTCGCGCTTTCGCTGGCCGTGCTTGCATCCCACGCCTTCGCGGAAGACGAATTCACGGCGAAATCGCTGTTCTTCGCACAAGACAACGCCGTAGTTGCCGTGGGCACCGGCGCATCGCCGACCGCCGTCGCGGCGGCGTCTGCGCCAGCGACCGACGGCGTCCAGCAAACGGCCGGCGCTGGCAAGATCGTGAAGGTTTCGCAAAAGAAGACGGTCGCCCGGATCGGCGCAAGCTACTTCATTCGCCTCAAGGAAAACGACGGCACCACGCAGGACGTTCTGGCGCGCCGCGTGTTCAAGAGCGGCGAGCACTTCCAGCTCGGTGTGAAGGTCAACCGGCCTTCGTACGTCTACATTCTCAATGAAGCACCGGACGGCACCGTAACACAGATCTACCCGCAGGCGTCGCAGGACAACTTCGTCGACGCGATGGGCGTCGTTTTCTTCCCGGCCAAAGGCTCGTTCGTTTTCGACAGCAATCCGGGCATGGAAAAGCTGATGGTCTATCTCACGCCCGAGCGCGAGCACGGTGATGTCACGCGCCGCCTGCGCCACGTCGCACCGGATCTCGTCTCGACGCCCCTGACGCAGACTGCGTCTGACGCGGGTTCGTGCGCAGCAGCGCCTGTAGCCGCGACGGCTGCGGCGGACACCGGGGCGAGCGGCGCGGCGGCGCTGAGTCTTGCGGACGCTGGCACCGGTTACGCCGCGAAGGGCATCGCCTTTGCGCCCGATACGAATACGGGCTGCGGCGCGAAGGTAGCGGCGAACGATACTCAGGAGTTTGCCGCCAAGGGAATCGCCTTTAGCGACGACGCCACGCCTGCTGCAGGTGGCCAGGTCGCATCCTACGTTGTCAAGCAGGCGAAGAAGCCCGAAGCCGCGAATCTCTACCTGAAGATCAATCTCGCCCACGAGTGACGCACGTCGTCATGGACCTCTGAACGGACAGCTTCGACCATGGAACACAACCATCTGATCATCGGCCTTGGCGGCTCGGGCGGAAAAATCATCCGCAACCTGCGCAAGACCATCGAACGCAATCGCGATGCGCAGGGCAACAGTCCTTCGGATGCGTGCTTCGAGTACCTCTACGTCGATACGTCGACCGATGAGCTCGACAAGCACGACGAATGGAAGGTGCTCGGCAAGGACATCGATCTTGCGCGCAGCCAGTACGTCGTCAACACAGCGAGCAGCGTGCGTCCCGTGCTCGACGATCCCGATTCGTTCCCGGGCCTGCGCGACTGGATCGAGCCGCGCAGCATCTTCGGCTTCGTCAAGCCGGGAATCGCGGGTGCAGCGCAGCGCCGCAAGCTCGGTCGCCTCGTCTTCGCGCAGAATGCCCCACAATTCGTGAAGGCCGTCGAGGACCGCATGCGCCTGCTCGAAAGCGGACCGGGCCGCACGGGCGTGACAATTCACGTTGTCTGCGGGCTTGCGGGCGGCACCGGTAGCGGATCGGTCGTGGACGCTGTCGCGCTTATCCGCAACAAGTATCCCAATCCGGATCTTCACCGCATCCTCATCTACGCGCTGCTGCCGGAGAAGGACTCGAAGCGCGTGCGTGACGTGGCGGGCTTTTCGAACTACTACGCGAATGGCTACGCGGCGCTCGCCGAGCTCAACGCGATTGCGGTCGGGCAATATCATCCCGCGAATGTGCTCGACGGCTCTCCGATGGAGCACGACGTCTACTTCAACGGCTGCTATCTCGTGAGCAATCTCAACGAGCACAACCTGCAGTTCGAGGTCGACACGGAGATTCCGCGCGTTGTCGCTGAGTTCATCTACCAGAAGACGCTCAACAAGCAGTGGGAAGGGCTCGGCCGCGCGGAAAAGGGCGAGAACGATATCAAGAACTTCGAAAGCGAAGCGGATATCGGCAAGGCACGCGCGAAGCTGTTTCTGTCATTTGGCGTCGAGCGCATCGTGGTGCCGGAGCAGGAGATCAAGGAGTTTCTGGCCTACGGGTTCGCGGAACAGGCCACGCGCCAGCTCATGTTCAACAACTTTCGCCAGGGCGAAGGTTATGCCGACGAGCCTCTGCAGAAGGACTGGGGCTCCGAGGTGCGCAAACCCGAAGTCGCACGCCAGCTGCTGCTAAGCGACGCGCATCTGATGCTCGAGACCGGCATCCTGGAAGACGATGCGAAGAACTCGATGTGGAAGCCGGCGCGCGAGTACTGGAAGCAGATCGTGAGCCGCCTCGCACCGGAGATCCAGGCCGACCAGACGCTCGAACAGACCAACTGGACGCACGCGCTCAATATGCGTCTCGCGAAGGTTTTCGACGAGACGTACCGCACCATGGGCGGCGTGCGCAAGTTCTACGAGATCAAGGGCAACGCGCGTCCCGAAATGGCGCGCCACATCTGTTCGGTGATCGAGAAGGAACTGTTCAGCCAGTGGAAGGTGGGCACGCATTCGCTTATCCAGCTGCGTCAGTTCGTGGATGCGCAGCTCGCGGTGCTGGACGAGCGCCTCGCCGTGTTCAACGAAGAAATCGCAAAGGCGCCCGCGGCGGAGCAGGCCATCCTGCAGCGCATCGCCGAGCTGACGACGCAGTTTAACAAGGTGGGCTTCTTTGGCCAGCATTTGACCGACAAGCGCAGCTCGTTGTTCGCGGACATCGCGAACCAGCATCAGGATCTGTACGCGCTTCGCACGCTCCACGAGGGGCGGCGCTTTGCGAGCAGCCTGCTGCCGTTTGTCAAGGACGGTCTCACGACGCTGCGCGGCCTCATCGACGAGTTGCACCAGAATCTCGCCGCTGCGACCGAGAGAGTGCGTCAGGAACAGGCCGCGCGTCTTGAGGGCGCGGATGCGATCTACCAGCAGCGCATCTTCGATCGCAACGCCATCACCAATGTGATGAAGGCTGTCGTCGTCGACGAGCAGGCGCAGGCCGCGCGCACGCAGCGTGTGCGTCAGTCGATCATCGATCTCGCCGGCACCGACGCGGACTCGTTCGACAAGCTTTCCCGTAGCCTGTCGCTCGGGGCGATCCTCTCGACGATCACCCAGGCGTCGGCGAGCATCGTTGAGTCGGCGCATGCGGAGATCTCGAAGAATCTGCCACCGGTGTTGCACGTCAATATCGTTGAGCGTCTGCAAAAGCAGTATGACGCGAATCCCAGCGGACTGAAGAATTTCGTCTCGGGTCTCTACGAGACCTCGGGGACGATGCTTCAGTACAACAAGACCGAGGTCGACCGGATGGTGGCCGGCAACGAGGGCGGCTCGCGCGGCACAGCGAGGACGGTCGGCGTGTTCCTGCCCGAATGCGAAAGCCAGAAGGACTTCCACGCGAACCTGACTGCGCTCTTCGAGGCACAGAAGGACCCCGCGTCCGACACGGTCGTCGCGTCAGGCAAGCTCTCGAACGAGATCGTCATCATGAAGATTGCATCCCTGATGCCGGTGCGGTTCATTGAACCGCTCGCGATGCTCAAGCGTCATTACGATGGCCTGCTCGGTGACTACAACGAATCCTGGCTGCTGCATGGCGCCGGTAACGGGAAGAACCTGCCGCCGCTCTATGCGCGTACCGCAACCGAAATTGCGAACCAGGCCAAACGGCAGCCGTACCGGCTCATCGGGCGCCTGCTCGAGATGATCAAGCTGCGCGAAAACCGCACCACTGGCGAGCCGGAATGGGTCTTCGTCTACGAGAGCGACGGGCTGCCCACCTCGAAGGTGCTGGCGGGGCGGACCTGGCAGGACGTGCTTGAGGGCGACCAGGCAGCGGGAGTTCAGGAGCTGATCGAGAAGGAGATCGCTCGCCGTCTTGACGCAGGCTACAAGCATCGCGAGCAGAAGGAAGCGCTCCTTGAGCAGTTCAACAAGCTCGCTCGCGAGCAGTTCGAAAAGAGTGGCGAGGATACCGAAGACCCGGCGTACAGGGCGCTGGTACGGATGAAGCCGCTGGTGCGCGAGATCGTTGGTTTGACCAATGCGGCGGCCGAGCCCGCTTGAGTGCGGTGATCCGAACGATAAAGAGAACACAAGGACCAACATGACGATTTACAAGTGCCCGACGCTCGGCGACTGCGAGCGCGCAAACAGCGGGGAGCTTTTCGAGCGTGCGCCGGGGGAGGATCTGAGCTGCCCGGGTTGTGGAACCTTGCTCGAGCAGCAGATCAAGCCCGTCTCCGCGCGCGGCCCGCGCAAGCCGGTGATCGTTGCGGCAGTGGCGGGCGTTGTCGCGCTGGCGCTCGCAGGCGGCGGAGCTGGGGTCTACTACAAGAAGACGCACGGCGCGGCAGCTGAGGACGCGTATAGCGCAACCCAGGCGCAAACGCAAATGCAGGCGTCTGCGCCCGCAGCAGTGGCAGCCGCGCCTGCATCGGCGACTGTCGCGGCGGCAAGCGACGCACAGCCGCCGGCCACGCAAGCCGCAAGCGGCATTGCGCCGAGCGCAGCCGAGATCGCCGCGCTGCGCAAGTCGGGAGACGCAAAGCTCGCACAGGGTGACGCCGCTGGGGCCGAGGCGGCCAGCAACGACGCCGCGACCAAGGAAATGATCAAGGTTGCCATCGCGGACATTGCGCAAGGCAAGCTCGATGATGCCGACAAGGAACTCAAAGACGCGGCGACGCGGGACCCGAAGCAGTCGCTCGTCTACTACAACCTGGGCGTGTTGCGCCTGAAGCAGGGCCGCACCGACGACGCACTGAAGCAGTTCGAGGCGAGCTTCCTCAATGGCTTTGCGTACTTCGGCGAGATGGACAAGGACCCGGATCTGGATAATATTCGCCGCGATCCGCGCTTTACCGCGCTCGTCAGCAAGTATCGCGCTGCCACGACGTGATGCTGCCGATCCGGCTGGTGGCCATCGCCGCCATGGTTCCCCTCGCGCTGGCTGCGGGCTGCTCCAGGAGCGATGGTGCGTCGGTGCTCGGGCACTGGCGCGCGGAGCGCATGCAGGTCTACAGCGTGAAGTTACCACTCGGCCCGGATGTCGTGATCAGCAAGGACGCGATCTCGAGTCCGGGGATGGACGCGAAAATCCCGCTCGACGGCATTGAGCGCAAGGGCGATGAGGCGGTGCTCGATACGACCTACGGCATGGGGATATCGCTCTATTTCGTGAGTCCCGATCGCGTGTACGTGAACGTGCCGATTATCGGAAAGGTGTATTACCGGCGTGTAGATGATTCGCCGGTAGGGACGACCGATGTCGCCACCGCAACAGCGCAACATGCGGTTCAGGCGGTCGTCCCAGCTGGACCATCGGTCGTCACGCCAGCAGCACGGTCTGTTGAGGTTAGGCAGGTTGCCCCTGCGGCGCCCGTTGCGAGCAACGATACGGCGCAGGGGCTCATGCAGCAGGCAGAGGCGGCGCTGCGGGCAGGTGAAGACGCGCAAGCCGAAAAACTGCTGTCCCAGGCCCAGGTAGCGCCGTCGGCGCACCCGCTCGTCGACATCGATCTTGCAGTTCTGGCGGCGAAACGTTCTGATGCAGATAGCGCTATCGATTATCTGAATCAGGCGTTTAAACACGGCTACCGACAATTCGCGACACTGGATGCAACGCCCGAATTCGAGGCATTGCGACAGGATGTGCGCTATCAGGCACTCGTCGCCCGCTATCGATAAGCGGTGCAGAAGCATGCCCGTGACAATCGATTGATTTCCTCTTGGGAGAATATATGAACGACACATCGCGCAACATGATGCTTTACGACGCGCAGAAGAAGAGTGTAGGCGTCGCGTTTCTGTTCTGGTTTTTTCTTGGCTACCTCGGGGCACACAGGTTCTACACCGGAAGGGCGCTGACTGCCATCGCACAGATTGCCCTGACGCTGGTCGGCGCGGCGACGACGTGGGCAGGCATCGGTTTTTTCCTGCTGATTGTTGTTGGAATCTGGGTATTGGTCGATGCGTTCATGCTGCCAGGCATTGTACGGCGCTATAACGTGGCGCTTGCAGGCCAGATAAGCTGAAGTCGTTTTGGTCTGTGCGCGACCTCTCAATCTCGCTGATTTCGAGGGGGGGTCAAGAATAGCGCAGCATTCGACGCACGCTTTACTGAAACGACTTCGTACGGCTTGACAGCTGACGTATTTCTCTCCGGGCCGTCCAGTGCGGTGCGCGGGGCAGTGGAAGAGTTGTCGTTCCGACAAAATAAGGGAAAGAATCATGAAGATGGTAAGCTGTATGGTGATAGCACTCACTCTGAGCCTCGGCGCCGGTCAGGCCGTTGCAGCAGGGTGTCTCAAGGGCGCCGCAGTCGGTGCTGTAGCCGGGCACGTAGCTGGCCATCACGCAGTTGCCGGCGCACTTGTAGGTTGCGCAGTCGGGCACCATATGGCGAAAGAAAAGGCAAAGAGGGCAGCTGAGGAACATGCCGCCGCGCAGGCGCAGTAGAGTCCAGATGAAAAAGACGGCGACAATGGATGCGTCGGATGAACTTTGCTAGCTCTATCGCAGCTATGGTGCGCTCGGGGACATGATAGTGAGCTTGCAGCACTTTGATCTGGCGCGCGCTGAGTTCGGACAAGATCGCTTCTAGCGCCTGGGCGCATGCTCAGTCCCCAGCGTGTCTGCCATATTCGTCCGATGCGCCGAGCGCTGGAACAATGGCTTGTCGTGCGTTGGTGTTTTCTTGTCGAGCGGGTGCTATCCGCTACACCATTGTGCCGCCAGCATTTGTTTTGGGAGTACAGCTGCGCTACAACGGCTGCCCCAAGCGGTAGTTCACCGTTCTCTCTCTGAGTAACCTTGGAGCTCAAAAAAGGCCTCTTCAGTTGGACGGACCATTGCATCGATAGGCGGCTCCCGACTAAAGCAACCATCTCGGTGCGCCGATAACCAGAGACAGACAAAAAAGATTGCATTCAAGGATGGCCCGACCGCATACCCACTACGATAATCTCAAGGTATCTCGCAACGCGCCACCAGAGGTCATTCGAGCCGCTTATAAGGCGTTAAGTCAGCGTTATCATCCAGACAAGAACAGCAGTCCGGATGCTACGAGGATCATGAAGATCCTCAACGAGGCATACGCGGTGCTCAGCGACGAGGATAGTCGACGTCGTTACGACGCTACGCTCACTGCGGAAGTGGAAGAGCCTCCTCGTCCAACCTCGGATGAACGCCAAAACAAGCCGCCCGAGCAACCACCGCCGGAACCCGAGCGTCATAGCGCGCAAGCGTCGACGAACGCTAATTCGGAACCCGCGGACGATCGCCGCAGTACGGTGCCGCCTAAGAAGAAGCGCTACGGCTGGTTGTGGTCCATTGGCATTGCGATCGCCGTTCTCATTCGAGTGGGGACGAAAGGATCAGATCACGAGCCCTACTCCCGGTCAGAAACGACAAACTACTCTAGCAGTAATTCCGTAGGTGATTCTTCTTCCCAAGCCGTGACTCCGGAAGCGCCTGTCGTCTATAAGGCGCCCCTTATTACCAGCTTCGACTGCAAGAAGGCTCGATCGCCGTCAGAAAAGCTAATCTGTAGCGACGAGGAGCTGGCGGCCCTGGATCTCAACTTAGCGACGGTGTTTGCACAGGCCAAGGCTGTAGCCCCTGATATACGCGTATTTGCGGAGGCAGCGCGGCAGAATTGGAACTGGCGCAATGCAAATTGCTTCGACAAAACATGCCTCGTGACTTGGTTTAACGCACAGCGAGACAGGCTCGTTGCGATATTGAATGAGCCCGTGCCGGCCATTGCCGCTTCACAACTGCCGGCCAACGATGCTGGTTTGTCTTCAACGGAGGGGAATGCAGAGTACCGGTCACGGTCAGCGCCTGATACAACCGGGCCGAGAACGGACGTTTCTCCTTCATCGCTCTATCTCGAACGAGTGGCGCGGCGAGTGCGTCCGAACATAGTATGGTCTGGTGAGACCGACGGTGTGGAGGCAACCATTAATGTTCGCTGCAATCGCGACGGAACTCTGCTGTCCGCGTCGGTCTCGCGCTCGAGCGGCAATGTGCAATGGGACGAGGCAGCCTTGCGAGCGGTCCAGCGATCAGATCCGATGCCATTAGACGTCAATGGTGAGGCACCTGCCACCTTCGCTATTACGTTGCGCCCATCAAGCAACGCATCGTCGACTTCGCAGAATGGTCGAGACACAGCGCTGTCATGGGCTCACGCCGAGGCAGAACAGCACGCGAACGCCGATGCGGCCTATGACCTTGCGAAGCAAAAGCTCGATGCCATAAGCGCTTCGTGTCCAGATGCGAAGTTGCTGCAACAGACGCCGCAAAAGTCCGGCCCTTACAAGCCGGTGATCATGTTCCTCAGTCAGCAATGCGGATACATAGTTAGCTATTGGCCAGAAAGCGGCGAAGAACAAATTTCCTTCGATCGATCCATGATCGCGAGTTGGAGCGGGTATTGTTCGATGCGCGGAGGCATTCAGACCACGTGTACCAAGGCTGGCGAAATCGAGTGATTTGTTTGCGATATAGCCTACTGCTCCGCCAGCGGATTGGGTGTTGCCAGACTATAAAGGCCGACGCCGGTACCCCAGAAGATCCGGCGGCTGGCGGTCGATATCCCATATTCAGTCTTCGCGCTGTTACGGGTAATTTGATTTCTCGAAGAGATTCTTTCATGCTATCTTGCCGCGCGCAGGCGACAGTAAATAATTCCGCCGCGTCTAGGCCAATCAAAAGGGGTTTACGTTCATGATTAAAAAAATGTTGGTCGTTCTGCTCGCCATGGGCATGTTTGCGCTCTCGGGTTGCGATAATCAGAAGAAGGAGTCGACTGTAACGACTGCTCCGACTTCGACGATGCTCGATGAAATATCCGGCGTGTGGCGCGCGCAGAGTGAGAACACTTTGATGACCATCCAGTATGCGGACCACAAGGTCCGCGTGCTGTTTGGTGATGGCTTTATTCCCGTCACAGTAGGTGCCATCGACGACGTCAACAAAACCGTTAATTTCAACGTCATTCTAGCGGCAACGGGCAAGCCTGCGGTCTGGACCGTCCGGGAGATTTGGAACGAAGACAAATCTTCCTTTCATCTGCAACTCACATTGCACGACGGCACGCAGGAGGACTTCGGTTTCGTGCGTAAAATCTCTACAGACGACCTGAATCACATTGCAAGCCTTGAGCCGCAACAGCCCAAGACAGACAGCACTGCACAAACCGCAGCTGCTGCTGCGCCGGTTATCAATGCGGACCAGCAACAGCAAGCGCAGCCTGTAGCGGTTGCAGCATCTGCCACGCCGCCCACCATTGACCCGGCACCGACGGTTGCTGTGCCTGCTTCCGCCTCAACGGACAACAATGTGGCGCCGGCTGCGCAGACTGCAGCAGCGCCGGCACAATCGGAAACCTTCGCGCCGAGCTTCGATTGCGCGAAAGTCTCGACCGGTCCCGAACGATTGGTGTGCGGATCGCAAAAGCTTTCCGCGCTTGATGTTCAGCTGGCTCAGGCCTACAAGCGAAATATGAGCTTGACTGACGACACGAAAGCTCTCAAAGCTGAGCAGATTGAATGGCGCAAAAAGGAGCGTGACGCTTGTTCCACCGTCGACTGTATGGCGCAAGCCTATCAGAGCCGTATTGACGACCTTGATGCCGTTAGCAGCCACCTGTCAAAACCGAAACAGTTCCAGTAAGTCACATGCTGGCGCGCTTGCGGAGACGACACGCGCGCCGGTTGTCCACAATTGTTCATTGAGTGTGACATGGTAAGCGATCAGCTTTCCCACCTTGACGGAGGGCCGGCGCGAGGAAAATGAACAATCAAGTGGGAGCCTGTCAAAGTGGGGCACAAGCATAATTGGTCGGCAACGCGAATTCTGTCTTTTTCCTCGGTTGACGCCGACTTGGCAAATTGTGAAGTTCTCCGATAATTTAGAAATCTCCAGGGATTTTTCGCTCAGCGTTAACCAAGATAGTAATAAATTTTCAAATCGGCTAAAAAGCGATATTAAATGATAAACAAGCGCGTAGTATTTGTCAGGCGATCGATGAAAGAGGGAATTGAGCGCGATTCATTCATAATTGTTAGCGATAGTACGATTTTCTTGCGGATGGTAATAAATTCTTATGGAAAACATCATCCAAGCTTTTCCGTCGTAACCCCAACAGTAAAAAGCGACGGACTGGTGTTGTATGGAGACACGGCTCATTTGCTAAAGACTGCTATCGACACAGTTCAAAGTTTTGGGCAGACTGCTTACTTATCCAAAGATTCTGGGGGCAGGCAATGGGTAAAACTAGCTAACGTGATCAATGATGAAGAACTGGAATTGGTTGTGAGTCGCTTTTTTAAGATCCTCTCACAGGATCTGGAAGTTCAAGTGGAGATCAGCCATCAGTAGACTCGTTGGGTCTTGGGTTTTTCCTCGACTGGCCGCGATCAATTGAACGACTGAATGGTGTCTGAAGCAGTCGTTGCGGCTGCATGAACCCAATGACAATTCCGTGTCGAGGCTACGCATCCGCGAGAAGTGATAGCTGACATTCGTGGCTATCGACGCCCGAATGTCGGGAAATGGATTCTCAGCGCCTGACGCTGATATCCGTGCATCGGCAACGGCGATGAAGGGTTTGACGCGATCACGGCACAAAGGTCCGTTTTGTGAGGGGGGCGGCCGCGTGAATGACCGAAGGCCTGTCTTCCGCCTGAATGTGCAACTAACGGCCTGCACCGCCGGCACCCAATGACGCCGGTTCCCGGCGTCTTGCTTCAGCCGGCGGGGTGGGTGGCGTGCACGGTCGTTTGCCTCCGGCTGGCGAGGGCGTCTTGCGCATCGATGGTCAGTGTTCGGGCTTTTTCCGAGGAAGTGGGGCTTTTTGCGGTTTACACTTGAAAGGAGCGCCCAACGCTTTTTCTCTCGTAACAGAGTTCGAAAACGAGCGTATTACGAGGAAGGAAAGCATGGAACCCAGACACGCCAAAGTGCTCACCCCCGCGAAATTCCGCCACCTTTTGCGCGTCACTGAAGCGACGAGCCGCTTCCCCGAACGTGACACGTTGATCCTGCTACTCGGCGTCACCTGTGGTATGCGGGTGATCGAGATCGCTCGGCTGGAGGTTAATCACGTGCTCACACGTTCGGGCGCGCGTCGCGAAGAAATCGCCTTGCCGGGATCTATCACCAAGGGCTGCCGGCCGCGCTGCATTTTCCTCTCACATCAGTGGGCGCTCGAGGCCTTCGATCGATATGTTGAGTGGAGGTACATACGTGCTGATGGCGTCTTGCTGGACAAGTGCGAGTATCGCGGCCTCATGCCTCACACACGACTCATCCTCACGCAGTGGGGTGGCCCGTTCGAGCTGAGTGTGAAGCGTCGTGTCAATTTCGAGGGCGAAGCTGTCGAGTATCTGGCTGCCGACAGCCTGCAGAGCTACGTGACGAGTCTGCACCGCGCCGCAGGCCTCGGGGCAGGGTACAGCAGCCATTCAGGGAGACGGACATTTGCCAGTCGACTCGTCGCGCAAGGGCACTCGCTTGAAACTGTTCGGGTTCTCCTGGAGCATGCGCATATTTATGTTAGTGAGGGAAACATAATATTTGTTGCGTGTGGTCACGAATTCAGTGCGGAAAGCTCCTTTTTTTCACTCTAAAATACCGACGCTATGCTAGCGCATAATGTAATATTTTTTTCTGTTGAGAGGGACGCCGTTTATCGCGTTAGGGATGGCAGCGTCGGTCTGACTTCGTAAACTGTTGAGGCCGAAACGGCTGGAGTGTGGGACAACGGATGTTTGTTGTCTAGCAGGCTGTTGAAATACCTCCCGCATACGTCATCCGGGCGGGAGGGGTAAACGTTGAAACAAAGATTCGGACAACACTGAGACTGAAGCGATGCGCGGAGCGGACGGCTATACCGAGTCGATGTTCAC